>NZ_JAQQWT010000017.1:0-54383 GCF_028610705.1 Halalkalibacter alkalisediminis | reverse complement strand
GGGTTTCTCTTAAAAGGCGCGCTAGCTAAGCGAAGCCATTGCCACGGCCAGAGGAAAGACAAAGTAAGAAAGTAGCTTACTAAAAAAAACGGAACCAAGGAAAAGTAGCCGCTGCCAATGTTTTAAGCCTTTCTGAGCGGGTTTCTCTTAAAAGGCGCGCTAGCTAAGCGAAGCCATTGCCACGGCCAGAGGAAAGACAAAGTAAGAAAGTAGCTCATAATAGAATGATTCCACAATCAACCAAAACTTGACCAAAAAAGTCTTAATGCTAAAATAGATTAAGTGAAAAAAAGCATAAATCATGCTAGAAACGGAAGGTGTTACATATGGGAAGTGATGTTCGCGTTAGGTTCGCACCTAGTCCAACAGGACATTTACATATCGGTGGTGCTCGTTCAGCACTATTTAATTATTTGTTTGCAAAGAGCCAAGGGGGTAAATTCATTCTACGCATTGAAGATACCGATCAGGCTCGTAATGTGGAACAAGCGCAAGAGAAACTATTAGATAGTTTGAAATGGCTTGGTATGGAATGGGATGAAAGTATTGATATTGGTGGCGAGTATGGTCCATATAGCTGTATGGAGCGTGTGGGTCTCTATGAGGAATATATTAAGCAATTGCTTGAGTCAGGGAAAGCTTACTATTGCTACATGACTGAAGAGGAGCTTGAGGCTGAGCGTGAAGAACAGAAAGCTCGCGGTGAAATGCCTCAGTATAGTGGACGTGATCGCGATTTAACGGAGGAGCAGCGCAACGTTTATGAAGCAAAAGGCCTTAAGCCAGTTGTTCGTTTTCGAGTACCTAAAGGAGAAGTTATTAAAATTGATGATGCAGTTCGTGGTGAAGTAACCTTTGAATCTGATGGCATTGGTGACTTTGTCATTGCTCGTAAAGATGGGATTCCAATGTATAACTTTGCTGTTGTCATTGATGATCATTTAATGAAAATCTCTCATGTCATTCGAGGTGAAGAACATTTATCGAATACTCCTAGACAAGTAATGCTGTATCAAGCGTTTGGTTGGGATGTACCTCGTTTTGCTCATGCATCTCTTATTTTAAATCCAGACCGCCAAAAGATGAGTAAGCGTGATGAGTCCATTATCCAATTCGTTGAGCAATATAAAGAGTTAGGTTATCTTCCAGAGACATTAGTGAACTTCCTTGCCCTACTTGGTTGGTCACCGGTTGGCGAAGAAGAAATTTTCTCTATGAAGGAATTAGGTGAGCAGTTTACATTAGAGCGTGTATCTAAAGCTCCGGCTGTATTCGATACCGATAAGCTCGCTTGGATGAATAACCAGTATGTGCAAAAAGCAGAACTTGATACAGTCGTTGACCTTGCCTTGCCGCATCTTGTGAAAGCCGGAAGACTTCCAGAAGACATGACAGAAGAAAAGCAAGCTTGGGCTAGGAAGCTTATTGGCTTGTACCAAGAGCAATTGCAGTACGGCGCAGAAATTGTTGAGTTAACAGAACTTTTCTTTAAGACAGAAATTGAGTATAATGAGGAAGCAGAAACCGTTTTAAATGAAGAGCAAGTTCCTGGAGTGCTCGCTCATTTTCTTCAAGAGCTTGAAGCTGTAGAAGAATGGAATGCAGCTTCAATTAAAGCAGCGATGAAGGCTACACAAAAAGCAACTGGTCAAAAAGGAAAGAAATTATTTATGCCAATCCGTGTTGCGACAACCGGACAGTTGCACGGTCGAGATCTTAACGATTCGATTGAGCTTTTAGGCAAGTCCGTTGTTTCAGCTCGTTTGCAACAATTATTAAATAAATCATAAAGATCTAAAAAAGCGTTGAGAGGGAAAAGTAAAAGGAGTAAGCCTTTCAGAGAGAACCATCATGGCTGAGAATGGTTTAGGTCACTCACTTTGAACATGCACCCTTGAGCCTTTTTCTGAAACTTTTAGTAGGAAAAAGCGGTTAGCTCCGTTAAAGGCTATAGAGTTAGTAGTGAACCTACTATTTAACAGAGTGGAACCGCGCACCCGCGCCTCTGTGCATCCTATATGCACAGAGGCGCTTTTTTATTTAGATAGACAAGAAGAAGGGGGATTGGAGAAGATGGGAAAAAGAATTCGTACATTATTAAATGATGTGGATGTTGTATTTGAGCAAGACCCGGCTGCCCGGAGTCGTTTAGAAGTCATCTTCACCTATTCCGGAGTTCATGCGATTTGGGCACATAGATTGGCCCATTGGTTTTGGAAGAAGCGCTTGTTTTTTATTGCTCGAAGTATTTCTCAAGTGAGTCGATTTTTTACAGGGATTGAGATTCATCCTGGTGCAGTTATTGGTCAACGGTTGTTTATTGATCACGGTATGGGTGTTGTCATTGGGGAAACCTGTGAAATTGGCGATAATGTCACTATTTATCAAGGTGTTACACTTGGGGGAACAGGGAAAGAAAAGGGGAAACGGCATCCAACGGTTGAAGACAATGTATTGATTGCCTCAGGAGCAAAAATATTAGGTTCGTTCAAAATTGGGGAGAATGCACGTATAGGGGCAGGATCTGTAGTCTTAAAAGAAGTACCACCGAACTCAACAGTTGTAGGGATTCCAGGTAGAATTGTAATTCAAGATGGGATCAAAGTTGAACATGGGTTGAATCATCATCTCATGCCGGATCCGATTGCTGATAAATTAAAAGAACTCGAAGAAGAAATAAAAGCATTGAAAGCAGAAAGAGAAAAAATACAGAAAGCTTACTCAAGAAAGTAACTTCCTGCATACGGTATAGAGAAGATTTGTAAGAAGGAGTCGTGCAAATGTCTATTCAGGTTTATAACAGTTTATCAAAGAAAAAAGAGCTTTTCGTTCCGTTAGAAGAAGGAAAGGTGAAAATGTATGTATGCGGACCTACCGTTTACAACTACATTCATATTGGAAATGCTAGACCGCCGATTGTTTACGATATGGTTCGCAGGTATTTAGAATATAGAGGCTATGATGTAACCTTTATCTCTAACTTTACAGATGTTGATGATAAAATCATCCGTGCTGCAAATGAATTAGGTGAAGAGGTTTTCGAAGTGGCTAATCGCTTTATTGAAGCCTATCATCAAGATACCTGTGCCCTTGGTGTTAAAGAAGCAGATATTCACCCACGTGTCACAGAGACGATACCAGAAATTATTTCGTTTGTTCAAGCTCTTATTGAAAAAGGCTATGCTTATGAGTCAAAAGGAGATGTGTATTTTAGAACGAGAAAGTTTGAAGGATACGGAAAACTTTCTTCGCAATCGATTGAAGACTTACGTTCTGGGGCAAGAATTGAAATAGATGAACGTAAAGAAGATGCTTTAGACTTTGTTCTTTGGAAAGCAGCGAAAGAAAATGAAATTTCTTGGAACAGCCCTTGGGGAGAAGGTCGCCCAGGTTGGCATATTGAATGTTCAGCAATGGTCAAAAAATATTTAGGTGACACGATTGATATTCATGCCGGTGGTCAAGATTTAACGTTCCCTCATCATGAAAATGAAATTGCCCAATCAGAAGCTTTAACTGGAAAACCGATGGCTAATTATTGGCTTCACAATGGATTTATTAACATTGATAACGAAAAAATGTCGAAATCACTCGGAAATTTTGTTTTGGCTAATGAGATCATTCGACAACATTCGGCAGAGGTCGTTCGCTTTTTCATGTTGACTGCTCATTATCGTAGTCCTATAAACTTCAGTGATGAATTATTAGAAGGGGCAAAGAGTGGACTTGAACGATTAAAAACAGCCGTTTCAAGTTTGGAATACAGACTTAATGAATCAGCTGGGTTAGGTGAAACCGGTGATTGGCTAGAGAAAATCACGGCACTAAAAGACCGCTTTATTAAAGAAATGGATGATGATTTTAATAGTGCGAATGGAATTGCTGTCTTATTTGATTTAGCCAAAGAAGCAAATCGTTATTTACGTGAATCGAATACCTCTAAAGAAGTATTGGAAGTTTTTCTATCACAATTTAATGATTTATCAAATGTATTAGGCATCAATCTTCAAACTCAGAAGGAGCTTCTTGATGAGGAGATTGAGCAATTGATTGAAAAACGAAACCAAGCTAGAAAAGATAAAGACTTTGCTCTAGCCGATCAAATCCGTGATGAATTAAAAGAGCAAGGAATTATGTTGGAAGATACGGCACAAGGTGTACGCTGGAAGCGAGGATAAGATGAAACTGATTGATGCCTCAATTGATTTGAAACAATTAAACGCATTAGCTCTTGCCTACATGGGGGATTCGGTGTTAGACATGTATGTTCGCTACTATTTAATCGCAAAAGGGAATGTAAGACCACACCGTCTCCATGTTGAGGCAACCAAATATGTCTCAGCGAAAGCACAAGCGTTTATTATTGGGAAGATGTTAGAGGAAGAATTTTTAACAGATGACGAGATTGCGGTTTTCAAACGTGGTCGAAATGCGAAGTCTGGTTCCATTCCGAAGAACACAGATCTGAACACCTATCGCTATTCAACTGGATTTGAAGCCATGTTAGGTTATCATTATTTTCAAGGAGCACAAGAGCGTCTTGATGAGATTATGAAAAGAGCCGTTTGGATAGTAGAAGAAAGGAGGAAATAAAGATGAGTCAGGAAGAATTTATTGTTGGGAAAAATCCCATTATTGAAGCGTTAAAATCCGGTCACTCAATTAATAAGATTTGGATTGCGGAGGGGTCTCAAAAAGGGCAGATGACAAAGGTCGTTCAATTGGCGAAGGAGAATGGTGTACTCGTTCAACATGTGCCAAAGAAGAAACTAGAGCAGCTTGCCGATAGTGACAATCATCAAGGGGTTGTGGCTTCGATTGCGGCCTATGAGTATGCAGAGATGGACGACCTGTTCCAAGCAGCAGAGAAGAAAGGGGAAGAACCATTCTTTCTTTTATTAGATGAAGTAGAAGATCCCCATAACCTCGGATCGATCTTACGGACAGCGGATGCAGTTGGTGCACATGGGGTCATTATTCCAAAAAGAAGAGCAGTTGGGCTAACGCAAACAGTTGCTAAATCTTCTACTGGAGCGATTGAATATGTACCAGTAGTGCGAGTTACGAACTTAGCCCGAACGATGGACGATCTAAAGAAAAGAGGCATATGGTTTGCTGGAACCGATGCTAAGGGAACGGATGATTATCGACAAGCTTCATTTGATATGCCAATTGGGTTAGTGATCGGAAGTGAAGGAAAAGGGATCAGTCGTCTTGTAAAAGAGAAATGTGATTTTCTTGTACGAATTCCGATGGTCGGGCATGTCACGTCTTTAAATGCTTCAGTTGCTGCAAGTTTGTTGATGTATGAAGTCTACCGGAGACGAACAAAAGTAGGCAGTGAATAAGGATGAAAGATATCTTGCTCGTGGACGGCTATAATATGATTGGCGCCTGGCCTGAGCTTCGTCAAATGAAAGATAAAGATCTCGGTTTAGCGCGGGATCGTTTAGTTGAAATCATGGCAGAATATCAGGCATACACGGGGTATAAAGTGAACGTAATCTTTGATGCACATATGGTTGAGGGGATCGGAAAGAACTATCATAATCATCGTGTCGATGTCATTTATACGAAGAAGAATGAAACGGCGGATGAACGCATTGAGAAATTAGTCCATCAGTTAAAGAGAATCGATACCCGAATTCATGTTGCAACCTCGGATTTCACCGAACAATCACTTACCTTTGGAAGTGGTGCTTTAAGAAAGTCGGCGAGAGAACTTCTCATAGAGACGGAAATGACCGGAAAGGGCATCGACAAAGAAGTACAAAAAACGCAAAAAAAGAAAAATTCGACAAAAATTCCGCTTAGTGATGAAATTGCTGAAATTTTTGAAAAATGGCGTCGACAGCGTTGATGTGTGGTTGACCAGCTGGAAAACTGTGCTATATAATGACGTTATAACTTAGTCAACAGCCAAGGTCGGAGGGATTGTCGTGAGCATGGACCTTCAAGAAACGAAATTAAAACCGATTTATGACACAGTGGACGATGACGATTTAGTCATTTTTGTACGAAATGGTGACAGTGGCGCACTGGAATTTTTGATCAACAAATATAAGAATTTTGTTCGCGCAAAAGCAAGGTCTTATTTTTTGATTGGTGCAGATCACGAAGATATTGTTCAAGAAGGAATGATCGGACTTTATAAAGCGGTTCGCGATTTTAATGGGGACAAGCTATCATCCTTCAAAGCTTTTGCTGAATTATGTATTACAAGACAAATTATTACGGCCATTAAAACAGCAACAAGACAAAAGCACATCCCGTTAAATTCATATGTTTCATTGGACAAGCCTTTGTATGATGAGGAATCAGATCGAACGTTACTCGATGTTATTTGCGGGACACGTGTAACCGATCCTGAGGAATTACTCATTAATGCGGAAGAGTTTGCTGATATTGAATTGAAAATGGGAGAACTACTAAGCGATTTAGAACGTCAAGTTTTAATGCTCTATCTTGATGGGAGATCGTATCAAGAGATATCAGTTGATTTAAATCGTCACGTTAAGTCAATTGATAATGCTCTGCAACGTGTCAAAAGAAAACTTGAGCGTTATGTTGAGTTGAAAGGTGTATCACTAACTTAATATCTCTAAGGATAACCCCTGATATTTGGTCATGAATAATGTTAGATCGAATGCAGGGGTTATCCTTATGAACTCCAAGTCTATGAAAAAGAGAAAACCGGTAGATTAAAAGATTTAACAACAAAGAGAAGATTTTAGAGTGAAACAAGTGAAGTATAATGAACGATGAATAGCTACTGGAACAAGAATGACTGACTCTTTCTATTCTTCTAATAATTGACACGTTATACCGTGTATGATAGATTGAATTAGTATGTACTTGAAATGCTGGAGGTGCGAAGTGCGAACGAATGTTGTACTAGCATGTGAAATTTGCCGGTCAAGAAACTATTCAACTCAAAAGAATAAACAAAATACAAGTGAGCGGATTGAAATGAAGAAGTTCTGTAAAGCTTGTCAAGAACATACTCTTCATCGTGAAACGAAGTAGTGTTTATTCGTTGAATCTAAATTTTTATCGGACAAGCTTCGTCCATTTTATTTAACTATTAATGATATTCGAATAGATAAGGGCAATTTTGTCTATATTGATTGATGCTGGGGGTGTCTGTCGTGGCTGGCGGAGTGAAAAACATTGGAAGTTTCTTTCGAGACGTCGTAAAAGAAATGAAGCGCGTATCGTGGCCATCTCGTAAAGAGTTAACACGTTATACGTGGGTTGTTATTGGTACAGTAGCTTTTATTTCTGTATTCTTTTTTATCGTAGATTACGGGATTTCAACACTTCTTCGTTTCTTAAACTAATTATATTGGATAGATCATTAAAGCGCTTAGCGAAGGAGGGAAGGACAAAATCGTCCTATTGAAAAATGGAAAAAAATTGGTATGTGCTTCATACGTATTCAGGTTATGAAAATAAGGTAAAGACGAATCTGGAAAAACGTCTAGAATCAATGGACATGACAGATAAAATCTTCCGTGTACTCGTACCTGTAGAAGAAGAAACAGAAGTGAAAAACGGGAAGAGTAAGACTGTATCAAAAAAAGTATTCCCTGGTTATGTTATTGTTGAAATGATTATGACAGATGACTCGTGGTATGTTGTTCGAAATACACCAGGAGTAACAGGGTTTGTTGGATCTGCGGGTGCTGGTTCAAAACCAACTGCGCTTCTTCCAGAAGAAGCGGAAGCAATCTTGAAACAAATGGGTGTAGAGCAACCAAAAGCGGAAATCGACTTCGAAATTAAAGAATCTGTAAAAGTTAAAGAAGGTCCTTTTGCTAACTTTGTTGGATCCATTGAAGAAATTCAAATGGATAAACAAAAAGTAAAAGTACACGTAAATATGTTTGGTCGTGAAACGCCGGTCGAACTGGACTTTAACCAAGTGGAAAAGATTTAATTCGAAAAAAACTTGCTATCTTGTGATAGAAGTGATAGAATCTTCATGGTTGACAAATGGTTTCATTAAATGAGCCATCGGGTGCATGTGTGCATCCGTTTTTTGAGTGGGAGGGTGCAAATTTAAACACCCGGATACCACATCACGGACTTTAAGGGAGGTGTGTCACGTGGCTAAAAAGGTTATTAAAATGGTAAAATTGCAAATCCCTGCTGGGAAAGCTAATCCAGCGCCACCAGTTGGTCCTGCATTAGGTCAAGCAGGTGTTAATATCATGGGATTCTGTAAAGAATTTAACGCTCGTACTTCAGACCAAGCTGGTCTTATTATTCCAGTTGAAATCACGGTATTTGAAGATCGTTCGTTTACATTCATCACGAAAACTCCACCTGCAGCTGTTCTTCTTAAGAAGGTTGCTGGGATTGAGTCTGGTTCTGGAGAGCCTAATACAAAAAAGGTTGCTACAGTAAAGCGTGATAAAGTACGCGAGATTGCTGAGACAAAAATGCCAGATCTAAACGCAGCTAGTGTAGAATCTGCTATGCGTATGGTTGAAGGTACTGCTCGCAGCATGGGTATTGTGATTGAAGACTAATTGGTAAGTTTCTGGAGGTTGCGATGAGGAGATACCCTCTTTACCTAATTTATTAGGTTCGCAACCTTTAATAGTGGGAGGTATTACCGCTAAAACCACATTCGAGGAGGAAATAGCATGGCTAAGAAAAGTAAAAAATATGTAGATGCTCTTAAACTTGTTGATCGCGATACAGCGTATCAAGTAGAAGAAGCAATTGAGTTAGTTAAAAAGACGGCAACAGCGAAATTTGACGAAACAGTTGAAGTAGCTGTACGCCTTGGTGTTGATCCTAAGAAAGCAGACCAACAAATTCGTGGTGCTGTTGTTCTTCCAAACGGTACAGGTAAAACACAACGTGTGCTTGTATTCGCAAAAGGTGAAAAAGCAAAAGAAGCTGAAGCTGCTGGTGCTGACTATGTAGGTGATGAGGATTTCATCAACAAGATTACTCAAGGGTGGTTTGAGTTTGATGTAATCGTAGCTACACCTGACATGATGGCTCAAGTTGGTAAGCTTGGTCGCGTTCTTGGACCGAAAGGCTTAATGCCAAACCCTAAAACTGGTACGGTAACATTTGATGTAACGAAAGCTGTTAATGAAATCAAAGCTGGTAAAGTTGAATACCGCGTTGATAAAGCTGGTAACATCCACGTTCCTATCGGAAAAGTTTCTTTTGAAACTGAAAAACTAACTGAAAACTTCAAAACGATCATTGAAACTCTTGTAAAAGCAAAACCTGCTGCTGCAAAGGGAACTTACATGAAGAACGTTGCTGTTGCTTCTACAATGGGACCTGGAGTACGCGTAAACGCTACTGCTCTTACTAGATAATTAATGATTGACATAGATGTCTTGTGTGTGTATACTCTTAAGAGTGTCTTACACAAGACGCATTAAAATTGAATGTCATACCGTAGACAGTAGGTGTGTAATACACACTTAATTTCCTACCGAGGTAAGCGATAGATACAGGATTTTCACTGTGTTTGTATGCCCTCATGTCTACATGGGGGCTTTTTATATGCTTCTTTTGACGGTATGGTACGAAAACCATAGGAGGTGTAAGAATGAGCGTATTAGAACAAAAAAAGCAAGTCGTTTCTGACATTGCTGCGAAACTACGTGATAGTAAAGCAACAGTTGTTGTTGATTACCGTGGACTTAACGTTGCTGAAGTAACTGAACTTCGTAAACAGCTTCGTGAAGCTGGCGTTGAATTCAAAGTATACAAAAACACACTTGCTCGCCGTGCAACTGCAGAAGCAGAACTTACTGCTCTTGATGAGCAACTAGTAGGACCTACTGCTATTGCATTCAGTACTGAAGATGTCATTGCTCCTGCTAAAGTGATTAACGAATTCGCTAAAAAGCATGAAGCGCTTGAAATCAAAGCTGGTGTAATCGAAGGTCAAGTAGCTACTGTTGCTGAAGTAAAAGCTCTTGCTGAACTTCCATCACGCGAAGGTCTTCTTTCAATGCTTGCGAACGTACTTCAAGCTCCAGTTCGTGGACTTGCGTTGGTTACAAAAGCTGTTGCAGAACAAAAAGAAGAACAAGGCGCATAATAATCAAGCTTTTAAAGCTAGATTACAAGCTGTCCAATTGTAATAGAGCGTACTTGGTTCTACTTAGTGCGTAAAAAAATAATGAAAACAATAATAGGAGGATTTAAAAATGACTAAAGAACAAATCATTGAAGCGGTTAAAGAAATGACTGTTTTAGAACTTAACGACCTTGTAAAAGCTATCGAAGAAGAATTTGGTGTAACTGCTGCTGCTCCTGTAGCTGTAGCTGCTGCTGGTGGAGACGCTGGTGCTGCAGAACAAACTGAGTTTGATGTAATCCTTACATCTGCTGGTGGTTCTAAAATCAACGTTATCAAAGTTGTTCGTGAAATCACAGGTCTTGGTCTTAAAGAAGCAAAAGCTCTTGTTGATGGTGCTCCAGCTCCAATCAAAGAAGGTGCTTCTAAAGAAGAAGCTGAAGAAGCTAAAGGCAAGTTAGAAGATGCAGGTGCTTCTGTAGAAGTTAAGTAATAGAGTTTTATAAAGGGGATTCGCTTCTGGCGAGTCCTTTTTTATTTGATGAGTAATTGGTCTATAATGGAATGGAATGATTTTTTAAGGAGCGATGTTATGTCGGACCATTATTATACAGAAAAACCAGGGGTTGATAGTCAGGAGAGAGATTGGAAGTTTGACTTAAGAGGCGTAACCTTTTCCTTTTTCTCAGACCGTGGTGTTTTTTCAAAGAAAGAAGTCGACTTTGGGAGTAAGTTATTAACGGATGTTTTTTCTTTTCCTGCTGTAACCGGAGATATTTTAGATGTTGGTTGTGGCTATGGACCGATAGGCCTGTCGATAGCCAAATCTGATTCTACTAGAGTGGTTCATATGATTGATGTAAATGAACGTGCGTTACAGTTATCAGAACGGAATGCAGAAAGAAATCAAATTAAAAATGTCGAAATCTACAAAAGTGATCGACTAGTAAGTGTAACGAAAACGGATTTTGCGGCAGTTGTAACGAATCCGCCTATACGCGCAGGGAAACAAATCGTACACTCGATTTTTGAGCAAGCCTATCAGCATTTAGTGAATCAGGGAGAGTTATGGGTGGTCATTCAAAAGAAACAAGGGGCGCCATCTTCGGTTGAGAAATTAGAAAGTCTATTTAATGAAGTAGAAGTTGTCGAAAAGAAAAAAGGTTACTTCATTATTAAAGCAAAAAAGGTTTGACCTAGCTTGTCTTTTGTGATATTGTTATTTAATGCGTATAACTACCTATTTTTAGATCGTATTTTCGTTAAAAGTCAAGTGGCAATTTTTGAATAAAGATGTGAAGTAGTGGTTATACTGGAATAATCGATTGAAGTTTGTGAAAATAGGTCACTATTTATTTTCCTGTTAAAAGAAAGAAATCGAGCTTTCTTTTAATGTACGTACATACTTAGTGTGCGAGTTTTATTTAATCTATAAAAATGTTGAAATCTAGTTTGGTGAATATGGCTCATCAGGTAGACAAAATGTTTTTAGATACTATAACGCGAGATTTGAGGGGTGAATCAGTTGACAGGTCAACTAGTTCAGTATGGACGCCACCGCCAGCGAAGAAGCTATGCAAGGATTAACGAAGTGTTGGAGCTGCCGAATTTAATTGAAATTCAAACAGCGTCCTATCAGTGGTTTCTTGATGAGGGCCTAAGAGAAATGTTCCAAGATATTTCTCCGATTCAAGACTTTACAGGAAACTTAGTTCTAGAATTTATTGATTATAGTCTTGGAGAACCAAAATATCCAGTGGATGAATCGAAAGAACGTGATGTGACTTATGCTGCACCATTACGTGTTAAGGTTCGCTTAATTAACAAAGAAACTGGAGAAGTGAAAGAGCAAGAAGTATTTATGGGAGACTTCCCACTCATGACTGAGACGGGAACGTTTGTCATTAATGGTGCCGAACGTGTCATTGTTTCTCAGCTTGTTCGATCTCCTAGTGTATACTACAGTCAAAAAACCGATAAAAACGGTAAAAAAGGGTTTACGGCAACTGTTATTCCGAACCGTGGTGCGTGGTTGGAACTTGAAACAGATGCTAAAGATATCGTTTACGTTCGGATCGACCGCACAAGAAAAATACCAGTGACGGTTCTTTTGCGTGCGTTAGGTTTTGGATCTGATCAAGAGATCATTGATTTATTAGGTGAAGATGAGTACCTTCGCAATTCGTTAGAAAAAGACAACACGGATGGAACCGAGAAAGCGTTACTAGAAATTTATGAGCGTCTTCGTCCAGGTGAACCACCGACAGTTGAAAATGCAAAAAGCTTATTAGATTCACGTTTCTTTGATCCGAAACGTTATGATTTAGCGAATGTTGGTCGTTATAAGATTAATAAGAAGCTTCATATTAAAAATCGTTTATTCAACCAGCGTTTAGCAGAAACACTAGTTGATCCTGAAACGGGTGAAGTGATCGCTGAAGAAGGAACATTACTAGATCGCCGTACACTTGATAAAATCCTACCTTATATTGAGAACAATGTAGGATTCCGTCATGTAAACGCATCTGGTGGTGTTGTTGGTGATGAGGATATTGAACTACAATCTATTAAGATCTATGCTCCAAATGATCAAGATGGAGAAAGAACGATCCGTGTAATCGGAAATGCAATGGTTGACCGTTCGGTGAAGCACGTTACACCTTCTGATATTATTGCGTCTATTAATTATTTCTTCAACTTGTTACATGGTGTTGGAGATACAGATGATATTGACCATTTAGGAAATCGTCGTCTTCGTTCCGTAGGTGAACTGTTGCAAAACCAATTCCGTATCGGTTTATCTCGTATGGAACGTGTTGTTCGTGAGCGTATGTCCATTCAAGATCCAAATATGATCACGCCACAGGCACTAATCAACATTCGTCCTGTTATTGCGTCGATTAAAGAGTTCTTTGGTAGTTCACAGCTTTCACAGTTCATGGATCAAACGAATCCATTAGCTGAGTTAACTCATAAGCGGCGTCTATCTGCACTAGGACCGGGTGGTTTAACTCGTGAACGCGCCGGATTTGAAGTTCGTGACGTTCACTACTCCCACTATGGTCGTATGTGTCCGATTGAAACGCCAGAGGGACCGAACATTGGGTTGATTAACTCATTATCTTCTTACGCGAAAGTGAATGAATTTGGTTTCATGGAGACACCGTATCGTCGTGTAGATCCTGAAACTGGAAAAGTGACTTCGCAAATCGATTACTTAACAGCTGATGAAGAAGATAACTACGTTGTCGCTCAGGCGAATGCTCGTTTATCAGATGACGGTTCGTTTGTAGATGATAATATCATTGCTCGTTTCCGTGGGGAAAACACCGTTGTCCCTCGTGAACGTTTAGATTATATGGATGTATCGCCGAAGCAGGTTGTATCTGCTGCGACATCTTGTATTCCTTTCTTAGAAAATGATGACTCGAACCGTGCCCTAATGGGAGCGAACATGCAACGTCAAGCTGTACCTTTACTTGTTCCTGAGGCACCGATTGTCGGTACTGGAATGGAGCATGTGTCTGCAAGAGACTCAGGTGCTGCGATTGTTTCTAAGTCAAAAGGAATCGTTGAACGTGTAACAGCGAAAGAAATCTGGGTGCGCCGTCTAGAAGAAGTGGACGGTAAGGAAGTAAAAGGCGACCTTGATAAGTATAAATTACAAAAATATATCCGTTCGAACCAAGGAACAAGTTACAACCAACGTCCGATTGTCGCAGAAGGGAACGTCGTTGAAAAACGCGAAATCTTAGCTGATGGTCCGTCAATGGAGCTAGGCGAAATGGCACTTGGCCGTAACGTAATGGTTGGATTTATGACTTGGGACGGTTACAACTATGAGGATGCAATCATTTTAAGTGAGCGCCTTGTAAAAGATGATGTGTACACGTCTGTTCATATAGAAGAGTATGAATCAGAAGCTCGTGATACAAAGCTTGGACCTGAAGAAATTACACGCGATATCCCGAACGTTGGGGAAGATGCATTAAAGAATCTTGATGAGCGTGGAATTATTCGTACAGGTGCTGAAGTAAAAGATGGCGACATTCTTGTTGGAAAAGTAACTCCTAAAGGGGTAACGGAACTAACAGCCGAAGAACGTCTTTTACATGCCATTTTCGGTGAAAAAGCTCGTGAAGTCCGTGATACATCGCTACGTGCACCGCATGGTGGAGATGGAATTGTACTTGATGTTAAAATCTTCAACCGTGAAGATGGAGACGAATTACCACCTGGTGTGAACCAATTAGTTCGTGTCTACATCGTACAAAAGCGTAAAATTCACGAAGGTGATAAAATGGCGGGACGTCATGGTAACAAGGGTGTTATTTCTCGTATTCTTCCTGAAGAAGACATGCCTTACTTACCGGATGGAACTCCAATTGACATCATGTTAAACCCACTAGGGGTACCTTCTCGTATGAATATCGGTCAGGTACTTGAATTGCATCTTGGTATGGCTGCACGTAAGCTTGGAATTCATGTAGCATCACCAGTATTTGATGGTGCGAATGAAGAAGATGTGTGGGGTACGATTGAAGAAGCTGGTATGGCACGTGACGGAAAAACCATTCTTTATGATGGACGTACAGGTGAACCATTTGATAACCGTGTATCAGTAGGGATCATGTATATGATCAAACTTGCGCACATGGTTGATGATAAGTTACATGCTCGTTCAACTGGACCATACTCTCTAGTTACGCAACAACCACTTGGCGGTAAAGCTCAGTTTGGTGGACAGCGTTTCGGTGAGATGGAGGTTTGGGCACTTGAGGCTTATGGTGCGGCTTATACACTTCAAGAGATCTTAACGGTTAAGTCCGATGATGTGGTTGGACGTGTTAAGACCTATGAAGCGATTGTTAAAGGTGAGAATGTTCCAGAACCAGGTGTACCAGAATCATTCAAGGTATTAATTAAAGAGCTTCAATCTCTAGGGATGGATGTTAAGATGCTCTCTAGTAATGAAGAAGAGATTGAGATGAGAGAACTTGATGATGAAGACGATCAGACAAGTGAGAAACTTAATCTCAACTTCGAATCAAGTGAGTCAAACGTATAAAACAGCTTTGGGAGCTAGTAAAAGCTAGTTCCCTCAAGTTGTCTATCTGTATAGTTAGATGATGGCGTATCAGGCACTTTTTATTTACGAGCTCAATTAGACATGGAAACGAAAAGGGAGGTTAGCCCCTTGATAGATGTAAATAATTTCGAATATATGAAAATTGGTCTTGCTTCACCAAACAAAATCCGCTCTTGGTCAAGAGGGGAAGTTAAGAAGCCTGAAACCATTAATTATCGTACACTAAAGCCGGAAAAGGATGGTCTTTTCTGTGAGCGTATTTTTGGACCGACAAAAGACTGGGAATGTCATTGTGGGAAATATAAACGCGTTCGTTACAAAGGTGTTGTATGTGACCGTTGTGGAGTAGAGGTAACTCGTGCAAAAGTTCGTCGTGAACGCATGGGGCACATTGAACTTGCTGCGCCGGTATCTCATATTTGGTATTTCAAAGGAATCCCGAGTCGAATGGGTCTAGTCCTTGACATGTCTCCACGTTCATTAGAAGAAGTGATCTACTTTGCTTCGTATGTTGTAACAGATCCAGGTGATACACCACTTGAAAAGAAACAACTTCTTTCAGAAAAAGAATATCGTACATACCGTGATAAATACGGTCGTTCATTCAATGCTCAAATGGGTGCTGAAGCGATTCGTAAGTTACTAGCCGATATTGACTTAGAAAAAGAAGTAGGTTTATTAAAAGAGGAACTTGTAACAGCTCAAGGTCAACGTCGTACTCGTGCGATTAAACGTCTTGAAGTGTTAGAGGCATTCCGTCATTCAGGCAATGAGCCTTCATGGATGATCCTTGATGTCCTTCCTGTTATTCCTCCAGAACTTCGCCCGATGGTTCAGTTAGATGGTGGTCGTTTTGCAACATCTGACTTAAATGATTTATACCGTCGAGTGATCAACCGGAATAACCGTTTGAAGCGTCTTCTTGATTTAGGGGCTCCAAATATCATCGTTCAAAATGAGAAGCGTATGCTTCAAGAAGCTGTTGATGCGTTGATTGATAATGGACGTCGTGGTCGTCCTGTAACAGGACCAGGTAATCGTCCACTTAAATCTCTTTCTCATATGTTAAAAGGGAAACAAGGTCGTTTCCGTCAGAACTTACTAGGTAAACGTGTTGACTATTCTGGTCGTTCCGTTATCGTAGTAGGTCCTAACTTGAAAATGTACCAATGTGGACTTCCAAAAGAAATGGCACTTGAATTATTCAAGCCATTTGTGATGAAGGAACTTGTAAGTAAAGGTCTTGCTCATAACATTAAGAGTGCAAAGCGTAAGGTAGAACGTGTTCAACCTGAAGTTTGGGATGTGCTAGAAGAAGTGATTCGTGAGCATCCGGTTTTACTAAACCGTGCACCAACGCTTCACCGTCTTGGTATCCAAGCATTTGAACCAACTCTAGTTGAAGGTCGTGCAATTAAACTTCATCCACTTGTTTGTACAGCTTACAACGCTGACTTTGATGGAGACCAAATGGCTGTTCACGTACCGTTATCTGCTGAAGCTCAAGCGGAAGCGCGTATTTTAATGCTTGCTGCTCAAAATATCTTGAATCCTAAAGACGGAAAACCTGTTGTTACACCATCACAGGATATGGTTCTTGGTAACTATTATCTAACGATGGAACGCGATACGGCTAAAGGCGAAGGATCAATCTTCAAAGATACGAATGAAGCATTAATTGCTTATCAAAACGGTTATGTCCATTTACACAGTCGTGTAGCCATTCCGGTTTCGTCTCTTAACAAGCCGACATTCCGTGAGGATCAACATGATAAATTGTTACTAACGACAGTTGGGAAGTTGATCTTTAACGAGATCTTACCGGAAACATTCCCGTATATTAACGAACCAACTCAGTTTAACTTAGAAGTGGAAACACCTGAGAAATATATTGTTCCAACAACAACAGATGTGAAGAAGTATTTTGCTGAAAATGAACTTGTCTTACCGTTCAAGAAAGGTTTCTTAGGAAACGTTATTGCGGAAGTGTTCAAGAAATTTGCCATTGCTGAAACATCAAAAATGCTTGACCGAATGAAAGAGCTTGGATTTAAACATTCGACAAGAGCTGGTATTACCGTTGGTGTTGCGGACATCGTGGTATTAGCTGAAAAGAAAGAAATCATTGGAAAAGCTGAGCTAAAGGTTGAGAAAATTCTTAAGCAGTTCCGCCGTGGTTTAATTACGGAGGAAGAGCGTTATGATCGAGTCATTTCTGTATGGAGTGAAGCGAAGGATGTTATTCAAAATAAATTAATGGGTACGCTTGACCGAAGTAACCCGATCTTTATGATGAGTGACTCTGGTGCCCGTGGTAACGCATCTAACTTTACACAACTTGCGGGTATGCGTGGTTTAATGGCCAATCCATCTGGTCGTATCATTGAACTTCCGATCAAATCAAGTTTCCGTGAGGGATTAACTGTACTCGAGTACTTTATCTCTACTCATGGTGCGCGTAAAGGTCTTGCCGATACAGCCCTTAAAACAGCTGACTCAGGTTACCTAACTCGTCGTCTTGTTGACGTTGCCCAAGATGTTATTGTTCGTTCAGATGATTGTGGTACAGACCGTGGCTTAGCTGTTCGTGCGATCAAAGAAGGCAACGAAGTAATTGAAAACTTATACGATCGTCTTGTAGGTCGTGTGGTATTTAAAACACTTAAGCATCCAGAGACTGGCGAAGTGTTAGTCAAGAAGAATGAACTTATTGATGAAGACATCGCTAGAACAATTATTGAAGCTGGTGTAGAGGAAGTAACCATTCGCTCCGTATTCACTTGCGATACTCGTCACGGTGTTTGTAAGAAGTGTTACGGTCGTAACCTTGCAACTGGTAGCGACGTTGAGGTTGGGGAAGCGGTTGGTATTATTGCGGCCCAATCAATCGGTGAGCCAGGAACACAGCTTACAATGCGTACATTCCATACAGGTGGGGTAGCTGGAGACGATATTACTCAAGGTCTTCCGCGTATCCAAGAAATATTTGAAGCTCGTAACCCTAAAGGTCAAGCGGTTATCTCTGAAATCGATGGAGAAGTGATCGATTTCAAAGAAGGAGATAAGCGTGAAATCACAATCCGAAGTGAAATGGAAACGAAGAACTATGCGATTCCATACGGAGCTCGTATTAAAGTTTCTGTTGGTGACGTTGTTAAATTCGGTGAACCAATCACAGAAGGTTCGATTGATCCTAAGGAATTATTAAAAGTTAAAGGTATGAGCGGCGTTCAAGAATACTTACTTCGTGAAGTACAAAAAGTTTACCGTATGCAAGGGGTAGAAATTGGCGATAAGCACGTTGAAGTAATGGTTCGTCAAATGCTTCGTAAAGTACGTGTCGTTGATGCTGGTGAAACAAATGTATTACCAGGTTCTCTTATTGAGATCCAACAGTTTAACGATGAGAACAAAAAAGTTCTTCTTGAACAACAACGCCCTGCAACAGGTAAACCAGTATTGCTAGGTATTACAAAAGCATCTCTTGAAACAGATTCATTCTTATCAGCTGCATCATTCCAAGAAACGACACGTGTCTTAACTGATGCTGCTATTAAAGGTAAGCGAGACGAATTACTTGGTCTTAAAGAAAATGTTATCATTGGTAAGCTTGTACCTGCAGGAACGGGGATGCCACGTTACCGCCATTTAAATATTACATCTGAATATGATCAAGCTGAAAATGAATCAGTTGATCAACCAGTTGTAGAAGAAGTGCTAGCTCCAAATAAATAAATTAAAACAACAGTTGACAGTGTGTTACGAGAGTGATAATATATCCTAGTGTGCCTGAGAGAAATCCTGTTGCTTTGGAGGATGATTCATGTCTTATGAAAAAGTTTTACAGGCAAATGACCTAATAATAGGTACGAAACAAACGCTTAAGGCGCTTGATGAAGGTATTGTTTCTGAGGTATTTATTGCAAAAGATGCGGAGTACCGAGTTATTTACAAAGTTGAAGCATTAGCAAAAGCCAAAGATCTACCACTAGTATATGTCGACTCAATGAAGAAGCTTGGAAAAGCTTGTGGGATTGAAGTTGGCGCTGCCACTGTTGCTCTAAGGAAGTAAATAGATGTTTTTGCCACTCGGTGTCATCCGTTTGGCAAAAACTTTCCTTTTGCCTAAAGATGAACCACCAGGACCAGTGGTCTTAATTCACTTAATGAGAGGAGGAAATAAAATGCCTACAATTAATCAGTTAATTCGTAAAGGACGCGTTGCAAAAGTTAAGAAGTCAGATTCACCTGCTCTTAACAAAGGTTTCAACAGCTTCAAGAAGTCTCAAACAAACCTTTCTTCACCACAAAAGCGTGGAGTTTGTACTCGTGTTGGTACAATGACACCGAAGAAACCGAACTCGGCTCTTCGTAAATATGCTCGTGTACGTTTAACGAACCAAATTGAAGTTACAGCTTACATCCCAGGTATCGGTCACAACTTACAAGAGCACAGTGTTGTTCTTATCCGTGGTGGACGTGTAAAGGATTTACCGGGGGTACGTTACCATATCGTACGTGGAGCTCTTGATACGGCTGGTGTTCAAAACCGTATGCAAGGTCGTTCTAAATATGGAACTAAGCGTCCAAAAGAGAAAAAGTAATCTACTAATAGTTGAAAGGAGGGAATTATATGCCTCGTAAAGGACCAGTCGCTCGTCGCGATGTTTTACCAGATCCGATTTACAAATCAAAGCTTGTTACACGTTTAATCAACCGTATCATGGAGGATGGAAAACGTGGAAAAGCCCAAACGATTCTTTATAATGCGTTTGATCTTGTTAAAGAACGTAGTGGAAATGACCCAATGGAAGTATTCGATCAAGCTCTAAAGAACATTATGCCTGTTCTTGAAGTTAAAGCTCGTCGTGTTGGTGGAGCTAACTACCAAGTGCCGATCGAAGTTAAACCAGAACGTCGTACTACACTAGGTCTTCGTTGGTTAGTGAACTATTCACGTCAACGTGGAGAGAAAACGATGGAAGAGCGTCTAGCTAATGAAATTCTAGATGCTGCTAACAACGCAGGTGCTGCGGTTAAGAAGCGTGAAGATACACACAAAATGGCTGAAGCGAACAAAGCGTTTGCTCACTACCGTTGGTAAAATCTATAACTTTCAAATAAAATTGATTGAAACAGGAAGGAGAAATACCCTATGGCAAGAGAGTTCTCCTTGAAAGATACACGTAATATCGGGATCATGGCTCACATTGATGCTGGTAAAACAACAACAACTGAACGTGTACTTTTCTACACTGGACGTATCCACAAAATTGGTGAAACTCATGAAGGTGCATCTCAAATGGACTGGATGGCACAGGAGCAAGAGCGTGGTATCACGATCACTTCTGCTGCTACAACAGCTGCATGGAAAGATCACCGCATTAACATCATCGATACACCTGGACACGTAGACTTCACAGTTGAAGTAGAACGTTCATTACGTGTATTGGACGGAGCTGTAGCAGTACTTGATGCTCAATCTGGTGTTGAGCCTCAAACAGAAACAGTTTGGCGTCAAGCAACAACATATGGTGTACCACGTGTCGTTTTCGTTAACAAAATGGACAAAACGGGTGCAGATTTCCTTTACTCTTTAGGTACTTTACGTGATCGTCTTCAAGCAAATGCACATGCTATCCAATTACCAATTGGTGCTGAAGATGATTTCGAAGGTATTATTGATTTAATCGACATGGTTGCTTATTTCTACGAAGATGATCTTGGAACTCGTACTGAAGCGAAAGAAATCCCTGCTGAATACAAGGATAAAGCTCAAGAGTTACACGAACAACTTGTAGAAGCTGCGGCTGAACTTGATGAAGAGTTAACTATGAAATATCTTGAAGGTGAAGAAATTACGAAGGAAGAACTTAAGGCTGCAATCCGTAAAGGAACTTGTAACGTTGAGTTTTACCCAGTAATTTGTGGTTCGGCATTTAAGAACAAAGGTGTTCAGCTTATGCTTGACGCTGTTCTTGACTACCTACCATCACCTGTAGATGTACCAGCAATCAAAGGTATTATTCCTGATACTGAAGAAGAAGTGACGCGTGAATCTTCTGATGAAGCGCCATTCTCAGCTCTAGCGTTTAAGGTTATGACTGACCCTTACGTTGGTAAGCTTACATTCTTCCGTGTATACTCAGGTACACTAGATTCAGGTTCATATGTTAAGAACTCTACAAAAGGTAAGCGTGAGCGTGTTGGACGTATCCTACAAATGCATGCAAACTCTCGTGAAGAGATTTCGACAGTATACGCTGGAGATATTGCTGCTGCAGTAGGTTTGAAAGATACAACTACTGGTGATACTCTATGTGATGAAAAGAATCTTGTAATTCTTGAATCTATGGATTTCCCAGAGCCAGTAATCTCTTTATCTGTTGAGCCTAAATCTAAGGCTGATCAAGATAAAATGGGTATGGCTCTTGCGAAGCTTGCTGAAGAAGATCCAACTTTCCGTACTGAAACAAACGAAGAAACAGGTCAAACCATTATTTCTGGTATGGGTGAACTTCACCTTGATATCATTGTTGACCGTATGAGACGTGAGTTTAAAGTAGAGGCAAATGTTGGTGCGCCTCAAGTTTCTTACCGTGAGACGATCCGCCAAACGGCACAAGTTGAAGGTAAGTTCGTTCGTCAATCTGGTGGACGTGGACAATTTGGACACGTTTGGATTGAGTTCTCTCCAAATGAAGAGGGTGCAGGTTTTGAATTTGAAAATGCTGTAGTAGGTGGATCTGTTCCTCGTGAATACATCGGTTCTGTTGAACAAGGAATCAAAGAATCGCTTGTTAATGGTATGGTGGCTGGTTACCCAATCATCGATATCAAAGCTAAGCTTTTTGATGGTTCTTACCATGATGTTGACTCGAGTGAAATGGCGTTTAAGATCGCTGCATCTATGGCACTTAAAAATGCAAAATCAAAATGTGGTGCTGTATTACTTGAGCCTTTAATGAAGGTTGAAGTTGTTATTCCTGAAGAGTACATGGGAGATGTAATGGGTGACGTTACAGCTCGCCGTGGACGCGTTGAAGGAATGGAAGCACGTGGAAATGCTCAAATTGTAAAAGCATTTGTACCACTTGCTGAAATGTTCGGATATGCAACTTCACTTCGTTCACGTACACAAGGACGCGGAACGTACTCAATGGTATTTGATCATTATGAAGAAGTACCAAAGAGCATTGGTGAAGAAATTATCAAGAAACAAACTGGTCAATAATATTTTTGACTTAATAATTGTTTCCGATAATATTTTGTTGTAAGCTAAGAAAGGTGTTATTCAAGTATGGATATATCACCTTTCTTATCCATAAAAATACTTACTTATACTTATGTTCAATTAAGGGAGGAAATGAATCATGGCTAAAGAAAAATTCGATCGTTCCAAGACACATGCCAATATTGGTACAATTGGACACGTTGACCACGGTAAAACAACTCTAACTGCTGCAATCACAACAGTTTTAGCTAAGAAATCTGGTAAAGGTGTTGCAATGGCGTATGACGCTATCGATGGTGCTCCAGAAGAGCGCGAGCGTGGTATCACAATCTCAACTGCACACGTTGAGTATGAAACTGATAACCGTCACTATGCACACGTAGATTGCCCAGGACACGCTGACTATGTTAAAAACATGATCACTGGTGCTGCACAAATGGACGGAGGAATCTTAGTAGTTTCTGCTGCTGACGGCCCTATGCCACAAACTCGTGAGCACATCCTTTTATCTCGTCAAGTAGGTGTACCTTACCTTGTTGTATTTATGAACAAGTGTGACATGGTTGACGATGAAGAGCTACTTGAATTAGTAGAAATGGAAGTTCGTGACCTTCTTTCTGAGTACGATTTCCCTGGTGATGACATTCCTGTTATCCAAGGTTCTGCTCTTAAAGCTTTAGAAGGAGACGAAGCATGGGAAGCTAAAATCATCGAGCTTATGGAAGCTGTTGATAGCTATATCCCAACTCCTGAGCGTGACAAAGAAAAGCCTTTCATGATGCCTGTTGAGGATGTATTCTCTATCACTGGTCGTGGTACAGTTGCAACTGGTCGTGTAGAGCGTGGTCAACTTAATGTTGGTGACACTATCGACATCATCGGTATTACTGAAGAGCCTAAATCAACTACTTGTACTGGTGTTGAAATGTTCCGTAAGCTTCTTGATTATGCTGAAGCTGGTGACAACATTGGAGCACTTCTTCGTGGGGTTGCTCGTGATGAAGTACAACGTGGTCAAGTACTTGCTAAGCCAGGTACAATCACTCCACACACAAACTTCAAAGCTGAAGTTTATGTTCTTTCAAAAGAAGAGGGTGGACGTCACACTCCATTCTTCACTAACTACCGTCCTCAGTTCTACTTCCGTACAACTGACGTAACTGGAATTTGTAACCTTCCAGAAGGCGTTGAGATGGTAATGCCTGGTGACAACATCGAGATGACTGTTGAGCTTATCGCTCCAATCGCTATCGAAGAAGGTACTAAGTTCTCTATCCGTGAGGGTGGACGTACTGTTGGTGCCGGCGTTGTTGCATCAATCCAAAAATAATTAATTTATAAAGAAACCCACCTTATATAAGGTGGGTTTCTTTACTGTTTTGCTGGTGTTTTGATAAAACGAACATACAGAATGGAGCAAAAAGAGTTAATATCCCTATTACTGTAAAAGCTATGCCCCAATTAAACTGATCTAAAAGAATTCCAAAAAATAAAGGTGCAAATATCGTTGCACTAAATCCAATTACAGATTGAATGCCTAATGCAATGCCGAGTAATTCAGGGTCGGTTACTTCTGTTATTGCTGTGTTATAGATAGGAGAATCCGCTACTATTGTAAACCCATAAATGACAGCAATGATAATCATAACGAATATAGGTACAAAGGTTAACCAACCAATTGATAGTGTACAAGCAATACTAATAAGAAGAAAAAGACTTGCCGTTTTGCCTCGTCCAAACTGATCAGATAATCTCCCTCCTATATAAGTAGCCATCCCACCGATAATTATAATCAAGGCCCCAGTCGTATTTCCTAACTGGAAGGCAACTTGTTGGTCATATCCTTTATTGATAAAATAGAAAACCAAAAAGGGTCCAATCCAAGACCACATGGCATATAGTTCCCAGCAGTGACCGGTGTATCCTGCATTGATTAATAGGTTATTCTTTTTAAAAACTCCTTTAATTTTATCAACCGTTAACGTTTGACCTCTTAGCTTAATAGAAGAAGGAATCTGTAAAGGTAGAATTAATAATGCTGCAGTGATACTCAAAAAGGACGTAATCAGAATGACCCCTTGCCATCCTACTGCATCAATTAATAATGCAGAAATGAGAAGCGAACTACCAGAACCAACAACTAATGATCCGACATAAATACCAAGAGCGCGTCCTCTTTTTTCTGGAGGGAATAGTTCAGCCACCATTTTCATACCCGGAACATAGATACCAGCTACCCCTATCCCTGATAGTGTACGAAACATAATCGCCGACCAAAATCCATCAGCCCAAAAGGCAAATGCTAACCCAGAAACGCCCGCAAGAAAAGCACCAAAGATAAATGAATATTTTGGGTTATATGTAGAAATTAAAAAACTATAGAAGATAACAGCCAATACATACCCTATATGAAAGAACGCTAGGATAAAACCTGATTCGCTAGAAGTAAGATTCCACTCTTCTTCGATGACAGGTATAATAGAAGAGTAATTAAACCACACTTGCATAACAAAGAATTGAGCGATTGATAGAAACCAGAGCAATCGTTTTGAATTTTGCATTTTTCTCCTCCGCATTCTAATGCTTGTACATAAATTGTAGCAGATGTTTCGACTTACAGCATTTACTAATACAATAAATGAATAATTAATAGCAAAAGAGATTGCTTTTTTGTTCTAGGCACTATATAATAGTAAAAGTGTGATCAGCGTAAGTAATTCCACTTGCACTGGTTTTTATTTTTGTGTATAATGTGGAATGTTGATCATTGACAGCGATGATGCGGAAGGTTGCTGACACACCCGGCCCCATTGCCATGGCAGGGTGTAGGAAATTTTCGCGGAGTATGTCTGTTTATAAAAATGGACGATAAAGGAGGGGCTATAATGGCAAAGCAAAAGATTCGCATTCGTTTAAAAGCATATGATCACAGAGTCCTTGATCAATCTGCAGAAAAGATTGTAGAAACAGCAAAACGTTCAGGTGCAAGTGTATCGGGTCCGATTCCACTACCTACTGAAAAATCTGTTTACACAATTCTTCGTGCGGTTCATAAGTACAAAGATTCTCGTGAGCAGTTCGAAATGCGTACTCACAAACGTCTTATTGACATCGTGAATCCTACGCCACAAACTGTGGACGCGCTTATGCGTTTGGATTTACCATCTGGCGTTGATATCGAAATCAAACTTTAATCTTGTATATAACTTAAATAATGATTGTTCATTATTATGATATGAAAATGGCAAATAAAATATGATTTTTTATAGGAGGTGTAACGGATGACCAAAGGAATCTTAGGTAGAAAAATTGGCATGACTCAAATTTTTGCTGAAAACGGTGAAGTAATCCCAGTAACAGTAATTGAAGCAGAACCCAATGTAGTTCTTCAAAAGAAGACTGTTGATTCTGACGGATACGAAGCAATCCAAGTTGGATTTGCAGACCAAAAGAAAGCAAATGCTAACAAGCCAGCTGAAGGCCACGCTGCGAAAGCAAACACGGCTCCTAAGCGCTTCATCAAGGAAATCCGTAACGTAAATCTTGACGAGTATGAAGTAGGTCAAGAAGTTAAGGTAGATACATTCGCTGAAGGTGATGTAGTTGATGTGACAGGAACGTCTAAAGGGAAAGGTTTCCAAGGTGCTATCAAGCGTCATAACCAATCTCGTGGACCAATGTCTCATGGTTCTCGCTATCACCGTCGCCCGGGTTCAATGGGACCTGTAGCTCCAAACCGTGTATTCAAAGGGAAATTACTTCCTGGTCGTATGGGTGGAGAAACAATCACTGTTCAAAATCTTGAAATCGTAAAAGTGGATACTGAGCGTAACTTACTATTAGTTAAAGGTAATGTACCTGGAGCTAAAAAGAGCTATGTAGAGATCCAAAGTGCGGTTAAAGTAAAATAAGAAATAGTAGAAAGGAGGACACATCATGCCGAAAGTAGCTTTATTTAACCAAACTGGTTCACAAGTTGGAGATATCGAATTAGCTGATTCGATCTTTGGTATTGAGCCAAATAAAAGTGTGCTTCATGACGCTGTAGTAATGCAACAAGCATCTCTTCGTCAAGGTACACACAAAACAAAAGGACGTTCTGAAGTACGTGGTGGTGGTCGTAAACCATGGCGTCAAAAGGGAACTGGTCGTGCACGTCAAGGATCTATCCGCTCGCCACAATGGGTTGGTGGTGGAGTTGTATTCGGACCTACACCTCGTAGCTACAGCTACAAGTTACCTAAGAAAGTTCGTCGCTTAGCAATCAAATCTGCACTTTCTAGCAAAGTTTTAGCTGAAGAGATTGTAGTATTAGACAACTTATCATTCGAGACACCTAAGACAAAAGAAATGGCTGCAGTTCTTTCTGGTCTTTCTGTTGATCGTAAGGCGTTAGTAGTAACTGCTGACTATAACGATGCGGTTGCTCTTTCTGCGCGCAACTTACCTGGTGTAACATTTGTTACAGCTGATGGAGTTAGCGTTCTTGATGTGCTTAAGCATGATAAGCTTGTAATTACGAAAGACGCCGTTCAAAAGGTAGAGGAGGTGCTTGCGTAATGTCAAACGCTCGTGATATCATTAAGCGCCCTGTGATTACTGAACGTTCAACTGATCTAATGAGTGATAAAAGATATACATTCGAAGTTGATGTACGTGCTAATAAAACTCAAATCAAAGATGCTATTGAAGAGATCTTTGAAGTGAAAGTTGATAAAGTAAACACAATGAATTATAAAGGTAAATCAAAGCGTTTTGGTCGTTACACGGGTTACACAGCTCGTCGTAAAAAAGCGATCGTTACATTATCACCTGAGAGCAAAGAATTAGAGTTCTTTGAAGGTGTATAAAAAATAATCAAGAAGGAGGGAACTGAAAATGGCGATTAAGAAGTATAAACCAACCAGTGCCGGCCGTCGTGGTATGTCCGTATTAGATTTCGCGGAAATCACTACTGATAAGCCGGAAAAATCGTTACTTGCACCTTTACACAAAAAAGGCGGACGTAACAACCAAGGTAAATTAACTGTACGTCACCAAGGTGGTGGACATAAGCGTCAATATCGTGTGATTGATTTCAAACGTAACAAAGATGGTATTCCAGGCCGCGTTGCTACGATCGAATATGATCCAAACCGTTCTGCCAACATCGCACTAATCAACTATGTTGATGGTGAAAAACGTTACATTCTTGCTCCAAAAGGACTTAAAGTTGATATGATGATCGAGTCTGGTGCACAAGCGGATATTAAAGTAGGTAACGCGTTACCACTTATTAATATTCCTGTGGGTACTGTGATTCACAATATCGAACTTAAGCCTGGAAAAGGTGGACAATTAGTCCGTTCTGCTGGAACAGAAGCTCAATTACTAGGTAAAGAGGGAGATTACGTACTTGTTCGTTTGAACTCTGGTGAGACTCGCTACATCCTAGCTACTTGCCGCGCTACAATCGGTCAAGTTGGTAATCTTGAGCATGAGTTAGTGAATATCGGTAAAGCTGGTCGTTCACGTTGGTTAGGCAAGCGTCCAACTGTTCGTGGATCAGTAATGAACCCGAATGATCACCCACACGGTGGTGGTGAAGGTCGTTCGCCAATCGGACGTAAATCACCAATGTCACCATGGGGTAAACCAACTCTTGGTTACAAAACTCGCAAGAAAAACAAAGCATCAGATAAGTACATTGTACGTCGTCGTAAAAAATAACGGGGTTGCTCTGCGGTTCTCTTTTTAGAACCGTAGCACAATCACGAAGGGAGGTTTTCTCATGGGTCGTAGTTTGAAAAAGGGACCTTTTGTCGATGATCATCTTATGAAGAAAGTTGAATCAATGAATGAAACTGAAGATAAGAGAGTTATCAAGACTTGGTCACGTCGTTCAACGATTTTTCCTGAGTTCATCGGTCACACTATCGCAGTGTATGATGGCCGTAAGCACGTGCCTGTATACGTTTCTGAGGACATGGTTGGTCACAAGCTTGGTGAATTTGCACCAACTCGTACGTATAAAGGTCATGCCGCTGATGATAAGAAAACAAGACGTTAATATGTAAGTAAGAGAGGAGGTCAATCCTATGCAAGCTAAAGCAGTAGCAAAACAAGTTCGTATTGCTCCTCGTAAAGTTCGCTTGGTTATTGATTTGATTCGTGGTAAGCAAGTTGGTGAGGCAGTAGCAATCCTACGCCACACACCTAAAGCTGCTTCTCCAGTTGTAGAAAAGCTTTTAAATTCTGCAATCGCGAACGCTGAACATAACTATGAGATGGAGCCAAACAACCTTGTAATTAGTGAAGCGTTTGTAGACGAAGGCGTTACTTTGAAACGTTTCCGTCCACGTGCAATGGGACGTGCGAGTCGTATCAACAAACGTACTAGCCATATTACATTAGTTGTAACTGAAAAGAAGGAGGGATAAGACGTGGGTCAAAAGATTAATCCTACTGGACTTCGAGTTGGCGTTATTAAAGACTGGGAGTCAAAATGGTACGCTGATAAAGATTATGCTGTATTATTACACGAAGACATTAAAATTCGTGAGTATATTGAAAAACGCTTAAAGGACGCTTCTGTTTCTAAAATTGAAATCGAACGTGCTGCTAATCGTGTTAATGTCACAATTTCTACTGCTAAGCCAGGAATGGTGATCGGAAAAGGCGGTTCAGAAGTTGAAGCGCTACGTAAAGCGTTAAATGAATTGACTGGCAAACGTGTTCACATTAATATTTTCGAAATCAAGCAAGCAGACATGGATGCAAAACTTGTAGCTGAAAATATCGCTCGTCAATTAGAAAATCGTATTTCGTTCCGTCGTGCTATGAAGCAAGCTATCCAACGTACAATGCGTGCGGGTGCTAAGGGTATTAAAACTCAAGTATCTGGTCGTCTTGGTGGAGCTGATATCGCTCGTGCTGAACATTATAATGAAGGAACTGTTCCACTTCACACACTTCGTGCTGATATTGATTACGGTACAGCTGAAGCTGACACAACTTACGGTAAATTAGGTATAAAAATTTGGATTTATCGTGGTGAAGTCCTTCCAACGAAAGGAACGAAAAAAGAGGAAGGAGGCAACTAATTATGTTAATGCCAAAACGTGTTAAATATCGTCGCGAACATCGTGGAAACATGCGTGGACGTGCAAAAGGCGGTACAGAGGTTCATTTCGGTGAGTTCGGTCTTCAAGCTTTAGAAGCTTCTTGGATCACAAACCGTCAAATCGAATCTGCTCGTATTGCAATGACTCGTTACATGAAGCGTGGTGGTAAAGTATGGATCAAGATCTTCCCATCTAAGCCATACACTGCTAAGCCATTAGAAGTTCGAATGGGTTCTGGTAAAGGGGCGCCTGAAGGTTGGGTTGCTGTTGTCAAACCTGGAAAGATTATGTTTGAAATCGCTGGTGTTTCAGAAGAAGTTGCTCGTGAAGCTTTACGTTTAGCTTCTCATAAATTACCAGTTAAATGTAAGTTCGTAAAACGTAATGAAGTGGGTGGTGACGCAAATGAAAGCTAATGATATTCGTACTCTAACCACTGCTGAAATTGAGCAAAAGACGAAATCACTTAAAGAAGAATTGTTTAACCTTCGCTTTCAACTAGCGACTGGTCAATTGGATAATCCAGCCCGTATTCGTGAAGTTCGTAAAGCAATTGCTCGTGCGAAAACAGTTTTGCGTGAACGTGAGCTTGGAATTAACAACGGCTAAAAAGGAGGTTTGCGAAAATGGAACGCAACCAACGTAAGGTTTACACAGGACGTGTAGTTTCTGACAAAATGGATAAAACAATTTCTGTACTTGTTGAAACATATAAAAAAGATCGTCTATACGGTAAGCGCGTTAAGTACTCTAAAAAGTACAAAGCACATGATGAAAACAATAGCGCTAAAATTGGCGATATCGTTAAAGTTATGGAAACTCGTCCTCTTTCTAAGGATAAACGTTTCCGCTTAGTTGAAATCATTGAAGAATCGGTTATTATCTAATAGAATCCTTGGTTTGAAGGGAGGTAAGTTTGTATGATTCAACAAGAATCCCGTTTAAAAGTTGCTGATAATTCTGGTGCTCGTGAAGTACTATGTATTAAAGTATTAGGTGGATCTGGTCGTAAGACGGCTAACATTGGTGATGTAATTGTTTGCTCGGTAAAACAAGCAACACCAGGCGGCGTTGTCAAGAAAGGTGACGTTGTTAGAGCTGTTATCGTACGTACTAAGAGCGGTGCTCGTCGTAATGATGGTTCATACATCAAGTTTGATGAGAATGCTGCAGTTATCATTCGTGATGACAAGAGCCCACGTGGAACTCGTATTTTTGGACCAGTAGCTCGTGAACTTCGTGAAAATCAATTCATGAAGATTGTGTCTCTTGCTCCGGAAGTTCTTTAATAGAAGATAATTGAAAGGCCCTGTCAAGGAGGTGCGAACATGGCAAATATGCATGTCAAAAAAGGTGACACAGTAAAGGTCATCTCTGGAAAAGACAAAGGGAAACAAGGTGTAATCCTTGAGGCGTTCCCGAAGAAGAATCGTGTACTTGTTGAAGGTGTGAACATCGTTAAGAAGCATGCTAAACCTTCTCAAGATAACCCACAAGGTGGAATCTTGAATCTAGAAGCACCTATTCATTCTTCCAACGTTATGCCTATCGACCCTAAGTCTGGCGAACCTACTCGTGTAGGTTATAAAGTAGAGAACGGTAAAAAGGTACGTATTGCTAAGAAGTCTGGCGAATCTTTAGATAAGTAGTCAGTGTGTGAAAGGAGGTCAATCGTATGAGTCGTTTAAAAGAAAAGTATTCAAGTGAAATCGTGCCTAGTCTAGTAGAGAAATTCAACTATTCATCTGTTATGGCTGTGCCTAAACTTGAAAAGATTGTTGTAAACATGGGTGTTGGTGATGCTGTTTCTAACGCTAAAGCACTTGATAAAGCTGTTGAAGAGTTAGCTGAAATCACTGGTCAAAAACCATTGGTAACGAAAGCAAAGAAATCAATCGCTGGTTTCAAATTGCGTGAAGGTATGCCAATCGGTGCGAAGGTAACACTTCGTGGCGAGCGCATGTATCAATTTCTTGATAAATTAATTACTGTTTCACTTCCACGTGTACGTGACTTCCGTGGGATCTCAAAGAAAGCTTTTGACGGTCGCGGAAACTACACTTTAGGTGTGAAAGAACAATTAATCTTCCCTGAGATTGATTATGATAAAGTCGACAAAGTTCGTGGCATGGATATTGTTCTAGTAACAACTGCTAACACGGATGAAGAAGCTCGTGAACTTTTAACTCAAATGGGAATGCCATTTCAAAAATAATATAAGTCGTTTCGAAGAGGAGGGAAAACGTTGGCGAAAAAATCAATGATTGCAAAGCAAAAACGCACACAAAAGTATAAAGTACAAGAATATACTCGTTGTGAACGTTGCGGTCGTCCTCATTCAGTTTTGCGTAAGTTTAAACTTTGCAGAATTTGCTTCAGAGAACTTGCTCATAAGGGTCAAATTCCTGGTGTGAAAAAAGCTAGTTGGTAATCCCAAGAACGGGAAGGAGGTAAATAATTATGGTCATGACAGATCCAATTGCAGATATGCTTACTCGCATTCGTAATGCAAACACAGTACGCCACGAGAAATTAGAATTACCTGCTTCAAAAGTGAAGAAGGAAATTGCTGAAATTCTTAAGCGTGAAGGTTTCATTCGCGATTTCGAATACATTGAAGATAACAAGCAAGGTGTAATTCGCATCTTCTTAAAGTACGGTTCAACAAATGAGCGTGTAATTACTGGTCTTAAGCGTATCAGTAAGCCTGGTTTACGCGTTTATGCAAAAGCTGGCGAACTTCCTCGTGTACTAGGTGGACTAGGAATCGCTTTAGTTTCAACATCAAATGGTTTAATGACAGACAAGGATGCACGTCAACAACAAGTTGGTGGCGAAGTATTAGCATACGTTTGGTAATATAATCCTTGAAATGAACGGAGGTGTACAAGAATGTCTCGTATTGGTAAAAAACCAGTTGAAGTACCAAGTGGAGTAACGATTACTCTAGATGGCACTTTAATGACTGTTAAAGGTCCTAAAGGTGAGCTTAAGCGTAACCTTCATGAGGATATGAAAGTTGTTATCGAAGAAAACCTAGTTACAGTTGAACGTCCTTCTGACAACAAGTTGCACCGTGCGCTTCACGGTACAACGCGTAGTTTGATCAACAACATGGTTGAAGGTGTAACGAAAGGATATGAGCGTGGACTTGAGCTAATCGGTGTCGGTTACCGTGCTACTAAATCAGGTTCTAAACTTGTTCTTAACGTTGGTTACTCTCATCCAGTTGAAATCACTCCTGAACAAGGAATTGAGATCGATGTTCCTTCTAACACGAAGGTTATTGTAAAGGGTATTGATAAAGAGCGCGTTGGTGCTGTAGCATCTAACATTCGTTCTGTACGTTTACCGGAGCCTTATAAAGGTAAAGGAATTCGTTATGAAGGCGAATATGTTCGTCGTAAAGAAGGTAAAACAGGTAAATAATCACTAACTCACGGAAAGGAATGACGTTCAATGATTACGAAACGTAATAAAAACGTAGCTCGTAAGAAGAGACATTTGCATGTTCGTCGTGCGATTACAGGAACACCTGAACGTCCTCGTCTAAATGTTTTCCGTTCATCTAAACATATTTACGCTCAATTAATTGATGATGTAAATGGTGTAACATTAGCATCTGCTTCTACTCTAGATTCTGAAGTAGCTGCTGATGTAACGAAAAAAGATGCGGCTAAACTTGTAGGTGAACTCGTAGCAAAACGTGCGATTGAGAATGGACATAAAGTAGTTGTATTTGACCGTGGTGGTTATGTGTATCACGGCCGTGTAGCAACACTTGCAGATGCAGCCCGCGAGGCTGGATTGCAATTCTAAAGAAAAAAGGAGGGAAAACGAATGCGTCGTATTGACCCTAATACGTTGGAACTTGAAGAAAAAGTAGTAGCTGTCAATCGTGTTGCTAAAGTAGTAAAAGGTGGACGTCGATTCCGCTTTGCTGCATTAGTTGTTGTCGGCGATAAAAATGGTCACGTTGGATTCGGTATGGGTAAAGCTCAAGAAGTACCTGAAGCGATCCGTAAGGCTGTAGAAGATGCAAAGAAAAACCTTATTGAAGTACCAGTTGTTGGAACAACTATCCCTCATGAGATCGTTGGACACTTTGGTGCTGGACGGGTACTTTTAAAGAACGCTTCAGAAGGTACTGGAATTATCGCAGGTGGCCCAGTACGTGCTGTACTTGAGCTAGCTGGTATCGGTGATATTCTTTCAAAATCTCTTGGTTCAAATAACCCTATCAACATGGTTCGTGCAACAATGCAAGGACTTAAAGGTTTAAAACGTGCTGAAGAGGTTGCTAAACTTCGCGGCAAATCCGTGGAAGAACTGTTAGGTTAAGGAGGGAAAATAAATGGCTAAGAAATTAGAAATTACCCTCACTCGTAGTCTTATCGGACGCCCGGAAGACCAACGCGTTACTGTGAACACTCTTGGTTTACGTAAAATGCACCAAACAGTCGTTCAACAAGATAATGCTGCGATTCGCGGTATGGTAAATAAGGTATCTCACCTTTTAACTGTTAAAGAAATCGAAGCTTAATAGCTTATTCATAATTACGAGGAGGTGTCAACATGAAACTTCATGAGTTGAAGCCTGCAGAAGGATCACGTAAAGTACGTAACCGTGTAGGTCGTGGTATCGGTTCTGGTAACGGTAAAACATCAGGAAAAGGACACAAAGGTCAAAACGCACGTTCTGGCGGAGGTGTTCGCCCTGGTTTTGAGGGTGGTCAAAACCCATTATACCGTCGTCTTCCGAAACGCGGATTTACAAATCCTACTCGTAAGGAGTTTACAGTAGTTAACCTTGATACGTTAAACCGCTTTGAAGCGGGTACTGAGGTTACTCCAGAACTTCTTATCGAAACAGGAACTGTAAAAAACGTAAAATACGGAATTAAGATCCTTGGTAACGGTAAACTTGAAAATAAATTAACTGTTAAAGCACATAAGTTCTCAGCATCTGCAGTAGAAGCTATCGAAGCTGCTGGCGGAAAAACTGAGGTGATTTAATGTTCCGGACGATCTCCAACATTATTCGAGTGGGTGATTTACGCCAAAAGGTTGTTTTCACCCTGCTTATGCTCATTGTCTTTCGTATCGGAAGTTTTATTCCTGTTCCAGGAGCGAACAAGGATGTTCTTAATTTTCACGATCAAGCGAATGCATTTGGGTTTTTAAATACGTTTGGTGGTGGAGCATTAGGGAACTTTTCGATTTTTGCCATGGGTATTATGCCATATATCACTGCGTCCATCGTGGTGCAGTTGTTACAAATGGATGTTGTACCTAAATTCGCTGAATGGGCAAAAGAAGGGGAAGCTGGTCGACGTAAATTAGCTCAGTTTACCCGTTACGGAACGATTGTATTAGGTTTTGTTCAAGCTTTAGGGATGTCCATTGGATTTAACTCTCTATTTCCTGGATTGATTCCTAATCCAAGTGTTCCAACTTATTTGTTTATAGCTTTAGTATTAACAGCCGGTACTGCATTTCTTATGTGGTTAGGTGAGCAAATTACAGCAAAAGGCGTCGGTAATGGTATTTCTATTATTATCTTCGCTGGTATCGCTGCTGGTATTCCAAATGGAATTAACCAAATCTATGTACAGCAGATTGAAGGTGCTGGTGATCAACTGTTCCTTAGTATCGTAACAGTTCTTCTTATGGCACTTGCTGTTTTAGCTATAGTAGTCGTTGTCATTTTTGTTCAACAAGCATTAAGAAAAGTACCTGTACAATATGCGAAGCGTTTAGTCGGACGTAGTCCAGTTGGTGGACAGTCTACGCATTTACCTTTAAAAGTTAATGCTGCTGGTGTTATCCCCGTCATTTTTGCACTTTCTTTATTTATGTTTCCACCAGTAGTTGCTGGCTTTTTTGGGACAGGAAATGAGATTGCTGCATGGGTGACAAGAGTATTTGATTATACTCAACCAATCGGTATGATTGTCTACGCATTATTAATTATTGGATTTACGTACTTTTATACGTTTATCCAAGTTAATCCGGAAAAAATGGCTGACAACCTTAAAAAACAAGGTGGTTACATTCCAGGCATTCGGCCCGGTAAGACAACACAGACTTACTTAACACGGATTTTATATCGATTAACGTTTGTTGGTGCACTCTTCCTAGCTACGATTTCTATTATTCCAGTATTCTTCACACGTCTTATGGATTTACCTCCTGCAGTACAAATTGGTGGTACTGGATTATTAATCGTCGTTGGTGTAGCATTAGACACGATGAAACAAATCGAAAGTCAACTAATTAAACGTTCTTATAAAGGCTTTATTAAGTAATTAAGGGGATCTGGGAAAGGCTATCTTTCCCGTTCGCCTTCTGTTGTTAAATCGGAGCGATGGAGGGAGATTGGAATGAATTTAATTTTAATGGGTTTACCTGGTGCTGGTAAAGGTACACAAGCAGAAAGAATCGTTGAAGAGTATAACATTCCTCATATTTCAACTGGTGATATGTTTCGTGCTGCAATCAAAGGAGAAACGGAGCTTGGTTTAAAGGCAAAGTCTTTCATGGATGCAGGCGAACTAGTTCCTGATGAAGTGACGATTGGTATTGTTCGTGAACGATTAACAAAAGAGGATTGTCAGAGCGGGTTTTTACTAGATGGATTCCCTCGTACAGTTGCTCAAGCTGAAGCGTTAGAGGAGTTACTAACATCGATGGAGCGTAAGATTGATTATGTTCTGAATGTTGAAGTTCCTGAAAAGCTTCTATTAGATCGACTGACAGGACGCAGGGTTTCACCTACATCTGGAAGAACGTATCATGTCATTTTTAACCCTCCTAAAACAGAAGGTGTTTGTGACGTTGATGGAAGTGAGTTAATCCAACGTGATGATGACAAGCCTGAAACGGTTAAAAAACGTCTTGAAGTTAACCAAGCACAAGCGCAACCTCTTGTAGATTTCTACACAGAAAAAGGTTATTTGCGTGAAATCAATGGTGACCAAGATATTAATAAAGTTTTCGAAGATATTGACCAGCTCCTGAAAGGACTTCGTGCATGATCATTTGTAAGACAGATCGAGAACTAGACATCATGCGAGAAGCTGGAAGGATTGTTGCTTTAACGCATCAAGCGCTAAAGGAACATATTCAACCTGGCATATCGACAAAAGAATTAGATGCGATTGCAGAAAAGTTGATTCGCTCATACGATGCAACGCCATCTTTCAAAGGTTATAATGGGTTTACAGGTAGCATCTGTGCTTCGGTAAATGAGGAATTAGTGCACGGAATTCCTGGGAAGCGAGTGCTTAAAGACGGTGATGTCATTAGCGTTGATATTGGTGCTTATTACAATGGCTATCATGGAGATTCAGCATGGACATATGCAGTTGGCAACATTTCTGAGAAGGATCAGGAGTTACTTGATGTGACAGAAGCCTCTCTTTTTAAAGGGTTGGAGTTTGCTAAACCTGGTAATCGCTTATCAGATATCTCGCATGCTATTCAATCTTATGCAGAACCATTTGGCTATTCGATCGTGAGAGAGTATGTCGGGCACGGAGTTGGGCAAGACTTGCATGAGGACCCTCAAATTCCTCATTATGGTCCCCCAGGAAAAGGTCCTAGACTTAAACCAGGAATGGTTCTTGCGATTGAACCAATGATTAATGCTGGTACACGCTATGTACGTACTCTTTCTGATGACTGGACAGTTGTCACAGTGGACGGAAAGAATTGCGCGCATTTTGAGCATACGATTGCTATTACGGAATCAGGTTATGAAATCTTAACAAAAGCTTAATTGTAGGTGATGATGACGATGCAAGACTCTGGTCAATCTCCGGAGATAGGTCAAATCGTGATGGTTACAAAAGGACGAGATTATGGTCAATTTGGAGTGATTGTTGACTTGATTGATGAACGTTTTGTAAGAATCGCTGATGGCGATAAGCGTAAAATTGACCGCGCTAAGAAAAAGAACATTAATCACCTGGAATTAATTGATTACATTGCTGATGAAGTTAAGGGCAGCTTTATAGAAACAGGACGTGTTACTAACGGGAAATTACGTTACGCGCTAACGAATTTTCTAGAGAAACAGTCTGATTTACTGAAGGAAGGAGAGTGAACCTGTGGCTAAAGAAGATGTAATTGAGGTGGAAGGTACGGTTATTGAGCCGCTTCCTAATGCAATGTTTCGCGTTGAACTAGAAAATGGTCATAAGATTCTTGCCCACGTTTCTGGAAAGATTCGTATGCATTTCATTCGAATTCTCCCTGGTGATAAGGTGACAGTAGAACTTTCACCTTATGATCTAACACGTGGACGAATCACATATCGATACAAATAATACGTTGCGAGAGCGACTAGCAAAATAATCAATCATTGTTTTGCTTTAATCTGATTAGATCTCTAATCAGTGCACTCCGTACCATATAGGAGGTAAAAAAAATGAAGGTAAGACCATCAGTCAAGCCTATTTGTGAAAAGTGTAAAGTTATCCGTCGTAAGGGTACTGTAATGGTTATTTGTGAAAATCCTAAACACAAGCAAAAACAAGGTTAATATATAAGGAGGTGCTGCACATGGCACGTATCGCAGGCGTCGATATTCCACGTGATAAACGCGTAGTTATTTCACTAACGTATGTCTTTGGAATCGGCAAAGCTAAATCGTCTGAAATTCTAGCGAAAGCAGGTGTATCTGAAGATACACGTGTTCGTGATCTTACTGAAGAAGAATTAGGACGTATCCGTGAAGCGGTTGAAGGGTACAGAGTAGAAGGTGACCTTCGTCGTGAAGTTTCACTTAACATTAAGCGTCTAATTGAAATTGGTTCATATCGTGGTGTTCGCCACCGTCGTGGTTTACCTGTTCGTGGACAAAATTCTAAAAACAATGCACGTACGCGTAAAGGTCCTCGTCGTACTGTAGCAAATAAGAAAAAGTAGTAAAGGAGGTCGCATAAAAAATGGCTAAAAAAACGAATACTCGTCCAAAGCGTCGCCAACGTAAAAATGTTGAAGCTGGGATTGCTCACATTCGTTCTACATTCAACAATACGATTGTGACAATTACAGATACACATGGTAATACAATTTCTTGGGCAAGTGCTGGTGGATTAGGTTTCAAGGGTTCTCGTAAGTCAACTCCATTTGCTGCTCAAATGGCTGCAGAGCAAGCGGGTAAAACAGCAATGGAACATGGTATGAAAACTGTTGAGGTTTCAGTTAAAGGACCTGGAGCAGGTCGTGAAGCGGCAATCCGTTCTTTACAAGCTGTTGGTCTTGAAGTGAACATGATTAAAGATGTTACTCCAGTTCCTCACAACGGTTGTCGCCCGCCAAAACGTCGTAGAGTATAACGGAATCAATCATTGTATAGATTTCCCTAAATTGTCAATAATGGATAGAGCGATAACAGTCCTGTTGGCAAAAGTGGTGTAAAGCTTAGGAATTGCCTACTGGTTATCCGGTTAGGCAATCCTTGCAGTCTACCGGAGTTCGACGTTTTGAAGGAGGGTTTGTTTAATGATTGAAATTGAGAAGCCAAATATTGAAGCGGTTGAAGTAAGTGAAGACGCAAAGTATGGAAAATTTATCGTTGAGCCATTAGAACGTGGATATGGTACAACTTTAGGAAATTCCCTACGTCGTATTCTTCTTTCCTCTTTGCCTGGCGCTGCTGTAACTTCTGTTCAAATTGATTCAGTTTTACATGAGTTCTCAACTATCGAAGGCGTAGTTGAAGATGTAACAACCATTATTTTGAACTTAAAAAAGCTGGCTCTTAAAATCTATTCAGATGAAGAGAAGACCCTTGAAATTGATATTCAAGGTGAAGGAGTTGTAACAGCAAATGATTTAACTCATGATAGTGATGTTGAAGTCTTAAATCCAGATCTTCACATTGCGACACTTGCGGCTGGTGCGCATTTACATATGCGTCTAATTGCAAAACGTGGTCGTGGTTATATCCTTGCTGAGGGTAATAAGAACGATGAACAACCAATTGGGGTTATTCCTATCGATTCTATTTACACACCGGTTTCACGAGTAAATTATCAAGTTGAGAATACACGCGTCGGTCAAGTAACTAACTATGACAAACTAACTCTTGATGTCTGGACTGACGGAAGCATACGTCCTGAAGAAGCTGTTTCTTTAGGTGCTAAAATCTTAACTGAGCATTTAAATATCTTTGTTGGTATGACCGATCAAGCACAAAACGCTGAGATCATGGTTGAAAAAGAGGAAGATCAGAAAGAAAAAGTTCTAGAAATGACAATTGAAGAACTTGATCTATCTGTACGCTCTTACAACTGCTTAAAGCGTGCTGGAATCAATACGGTTCAAGAACTTACTCATAAGTCTGAAGAAGACATGATGAAAGTTCGTAACCTTGGTCGTAAGTCACTTGAAGAAGTTCAAGAGAAGCTTGGAGAGCTTGGTCTAGGTCTTCGTAAAGAAGAATAGGTAGGCAATCTAACTTCCATCGTTTATAATAGTCTTTGCTCGTTTTAATTGAGCAGGTAACAAAGGAGGGAAAACAACATGGCATACGCAAAATTAGGTCGTGATAGCTCTGGTCGTAAAGCTTTATTCCGTGATTTAGCTACTGATCTTATTATCAACGAGCGCATCGAAACGACTGAAGCAAAAGCGAAAGAGCTTCGCTCAATCGTTGAGAAAATGATTACTCTTGGTAAGCGTGGAGATTTACATGCACGTCGTCAAGCTGCTTCTTTCATTCGTAGAGAAGTTGCTGATACGGAGTCTGGTCAAGACGCTATCCAAAAATTATTCTCTGATATTGCATCTCGTTATGAAGAGCGTCAAGGTGGTTATACTCGTATTCTTAAAATTGGACCTCGTCGTGGTGACGGTGCTCCAATGGTTATCATTGAGCTTGTATAATCAAATTGGTCTTAGTGAATAGATGAGGCGACAAAGGGCAAATCAGATCTGAGCACGTATGCTCTGTTTCTGGGCCCTTTTTTGTTTGCCCTTTTTTAGGTATATTGGTTTTAATCATTTGGATTAGTGTTTGATTTATGTTTATCTAATAGCAGGCGAAAATGATGTGGGTTTGCGGTATCAAAATAAGGTTCACAATCTAGTGAGACTTCCTATGTAAAAATTAGATTTGATTATCACCGTGTTTCACTTTGTATGGAGTAGATCATTGTCTTTTCTTTTTTCTGAAAAAGGGGAGTAGAGTGAAAATTTAGCATCTACACCTGATCGATTACATAGGGCATACTTTTCGAGTGTCAGAGTCTACATAAACACATGTTTGTTTAAGGGAGGGATTGTGTGTCTTCTTTGATTCAGCTTAAGAATATTACGTTTCAATATGAGCAAGAGAGCAAGTTGGCTATAGATCATGTAAGTCTTGCAATTTCAGCAAAAGAATGGATTGCTGTACTAGGTAGAAATGGTTCAGGAAAATCTACATTTGGGCGTCTTCTTAATGGACTACTAATTCCATCAAGTGGGACAGTTCTGATTAATGGATTATCAACAGCGGATGAGAAGGACATTTGGACAATTCGCCAAAGCGTTGGAATGGTCTTTCAAAATCCAGATCATCAGTTTGTTGCGACAACCGTCCGAGATGACCTTGCTTTTGGTTTAGAAAATTTAGGACTTGCGCGTCAGGTGATGCAAGAGAGAATTGATCACTATGCTGATTTAATTGGCATTTCTCATCTACTAGACGCAGAGCCTTATCGTTTATCTGGGGGGCAAAAACAAAGAGTTGCTATTGCCGGGGTAATGGCGATGGAACCGGACGTTTTGATCTTTGATGAATCGACGTCTATGTTAGACCCAGTCGGACGTAAGGAAGTCCTAGATACGTTACAGATGCTACACCAGCGCGGGATGACAATCATTTCAATTACTCATGATATGGATGAGGCTGTTCGTGCCGACAGAATTCTCATCTTTAATAAGGGACGTATTGTAGAGGATGCTTCACCAATGGATGTATTTTCTTCTCCTGATCTACTAACACAAATGGGATTAACCCTTCCATTCCCCGTTCAATTGCAAAATGAACTTCGCCGTAAGGGAATGACGTTTAAGAAAGTATGTTTATCGGAAAGGGAGTTGATCTCAGAATTATGGACATTGTATTTAGCGAAGTAGATCATTGTTATATGCCAAAGACCCCCTTTGAAAAAATGGCCCTTAAAGATATTAGCCTTACGATTCCTTCAGGCTCCTTTACAGCGATTATCGGACATACGGGGTCAGGGAAGTCTACGTTAGTTCAACATATCAATGGCTTGCTTAAGCCGACCTCTGGCACTGTGCAAGTCGGCTCTTTTACGATGAAAGCAGGCCAAAAGAAAATAGATCTTCTTCATTTGCGTAAAAAAGTAGGACATGTCTTTCAATATCCAGAACACCAACTATTTGAAGAAACGGTTGAAAAAGATATTTGCTTTGGTCCTGTTAATTTTGGACTTTCAAAAGAACATGCGACGAAACGAGCGAAAGAGCTTATAAAGGTAGTGGGTCTAGATGCTAGCTTTTTAGACAAGTCTCCTTTTCACTTAAGTGGTGGACAGATGAGGAGAGTAGCGATTGCGGGTGTGTTGGCAAGTCGACCGTCTGTACTCGTGCTGGATGAACCTGCTGCTGGTCTTGATCCTGAAGGAAGAGATCAGATGATGGAGTTGTTTTCTACGTATCATAAAGACCATAACACTACGACGATCTTAGTCACTCACCATATGGAGGATGCGGCTAAATATGCCGATCAAATCATTGTCATGCACAATGGAAAGATCAAAATGTGTGGGGGTAGAGAGTTGATTTTCGAAGAAGCGAAAAAGCTTGAGGAGCTCGGCTTAGGTCTTCCTAATACGGTTCGCTTCTTACAAGAACTAAAAGAGAAGTTTCGTCTAACTTCGGTACCGAACCAGTTTGATGTTGAAGGAACCTCAGCATTTATCGCAGATCTTTTGCGTGCAAAGGAGGAATAGGCCTATGTTACAAAATGTCATTATTGGACAATATGTTACGGGGGCTTCCTACTTGCACCGGTTAGATCCTCGTTCTAAGCTGATCAGTGTCTTTCTCCTCGTGCTCGTTATTTTTTTAGCAAATAACTGGTATGCAAATGGCGTTGTCATTTTGTTTACTATTTTGATGGTGATTCTTTCAAGGGTTCCTCTATCATTTATCTATAAAGGAATAAAGCCCATCCTATGGCTTGTTCTCTTTACATTGATTCTGCACTTATTTATGACAAGAGAAGGAGAAGTCATTTTTAGTCTTGGGTTCTTAACGGTCTATGAAGAAGGATTAAAACAAGGTCTTTTCATCTCGATTCGCTTTATTACGATTGTGATGCTGACATCACTTGTGACATTGACGACAAAACCAATTGACTTAACCGATGGACTTGAAGATTTGTTCAGCCCTTTAAAAAAAGTCGGATTACCCGCTCACGAGTTAGCTTTAATGATGTCGATCGCTTTACGTTTTATTCCTACTCTTATGCAGGAAACGGAAAAGATCATGAAAGCACAAATGGCTCGTGGGGTTGACTTTACATCAGGACCATGGGGAAAAAGGATTAAAGCGTTACTCCCGTTACTCATTCCGTTATTTATTAGCGCGTTTAAAAGAGCGGAAGATTTGGCGCTGGCAATGGAGGCAAGAGGCTACCGAGGTGGCGTGGGACGTACGAAATACCGCCTGTTGGCTTGGGGAGGACAGGATACCATTGCTATAATCGTCTGTATAGCGTTTGGAGCGATGATTGTAGCAATACGATATATTTGGATCTAGGAGTGGTAAAGTTGAAACGTGTGGCGTTATGGGTGATGTATGAAGGGACTCAATTTTCTGGTTACCAAGTTCAACCGGGTAAACGAACGGTACAACGAGAGATCGAGGCTGCATTAGCCACCCTACATAAAGGGGAATCGATTCGTGTTCATTCATCTGGAAGAACGGATACTCATGTTCATGCAAGAGGACAAGTTCTACATTTTGACACACCTCTACAAATCCCACTTGATAAATGGCCAAAAGCAATGAATGCCTGTTTGCCTGACGATGTGCGTATTATGGAAGCGACTCATGTGTCAGATGATTTTCATTCGAGGTATCACGCAGTAAAGAAAGAATACCATTACCGCGTTTTACTAAGTAAACAACCAGATGTGTGGAGAAGAAATACAACGTTCCACTACCCGTATTCATTTGATCTTGAAAGGATGAAGGAAGCGGTACCCTTATTAATAGGGACTCACGACTTCAGCTCATTTTGTGCGTCGAATACAGCCGTGAAAGACAAAGTAAGAACTTTATATGAAATTTCGGTTGAGCTTGAACAAGATGAGCTTGTATTTCGATTAGTAGGGAACGGTTTTTTGTATAACATGGTTCGGATCATCGTCGGAACATTGCTAGATATTGGAGGCGGGAAAGGGGAGCCTTCTGAATTATCGACAATTCTTCAAGCCCAAGATCGTACACTAGCAGGCAAAACAGCACCAGGAAACGGATTATTCCTCTGGAAAGTCACGTATGAAACACCTATTTTTAGTGAGGAATATTAATAAAATATAAAAATAATGCATATGACAACGAATCCTAGTGTAACAAGTTGTTGACATTGGGTTTTCAATATTATATGATGTTAGATGGTAATTCCAAAACCCACTAGCCCCGGGTTCGGAATGTTACAATAGACACTGGTTTTAAAAAAATTGATAGATTTTCTATAATACGGAGGGAAATTCATGCGTACAACATATATGGCAAAGCCTAACGAAGTTGAGCGTAAGTGGTTTGTAGTCGACGCTGAAGGTCAAACGCTTGGTCGTTTAGCTTCAGAAGTGGCTTCAATCCTACGTGGTAAGCACAAGCCAACTTTTACTCCTCACATTGACACTGGTGATTTCGTTATCATCATCAATGCTGAGAAAATTGAACTAACTGGTAACAAATTAAATGACAAGATCTACTACCGTCACACAAATCACCCAGGTGGTTTGAAAATGACTAAAGCTGCTGACATGCGTGCTAACAAGCCTGAGCGTATGCTAGAGCTTGCTATCAAAGGAATGCTTCCAAAGAACACTCTTGGACGCGCTCAAGGTATGAAACTTCATGTATATGCAGGTCCTGAACACAAACATCAAGCTCAAAAACCAGAAGTTTACACACTTCGCGGTTAATCGATAGGAGGGTATTATTTTGGCACAAGTACAATATTATGGTACAGGTCGTCGTAAGCATTCTACTGCTCGCGTACGCCTATTGCCGGGTGACGGCCGTATCGTTATCAACGGTCGCGAATTAGATGAATATTTTGGTCTAGAAACTTTAAAGCTTATCGTTAAACAACCACTAGTGGAAACAGGTGTTGAAGGTCAATATGACGTTCACGTAAATGTTGATGGTGGTGGTTACACAGGACAAGCGGGCGCTATCCGTCATGGTGTTGCTCGTGCTCTACTTAAAGTAGATCCTGACAACCGTCCTGCACTTAAAACTGCTGGCTTCTTGACTCGTGATGCTCGTATGAAAGAGCGTAAGAAATACGGTCTTAAAGCAGCACGTCGTGCACCTCAGTTCTCAAAACGTTAATATATCTACGTTTCAAGGCTCTCAAACCTTTTGGTTTGGGGGTCTTTTTTATAGTTTGGCAATCGTTGAAGTGAGAGTCCTCGTAGTAGAGGTTGCGAGCCTTGATTGAGTGGACATGTGTTCCGTTATTAGGGACCAGAAGCTCCTTTTTAAGAGGTTTGCGGACATACGTTCCGTTATATTATTATTTGATAGACAATTTCTCCTGATTTTGAACAAATAACGGAACCTATGTCCGTTCATAAAGCCACCATTTATTGAAGAGCTTCTAAACGAGTAGGAGACAATCAACTCATCCTTCAAAACCATCACCTTTTGGCCAATTATGATAGAGAAGTAAACATGTTCTAAAAAAGGTAATATCCGTTCAATACTCTATCACAATTATTAGTCGAAATATGTTGCAAAATGGCAAAAATCTCGTTATGATGATTTTAATAATAATTTGTTTAGTAAACAAATTAAATAAGGGGATTTGAGGTGAAGGTTATTTCGCGTTATTAATCGTGAACGTAATAGAGCTTTTTATTGTCTATCTTGTTCATCTCGTCATGAGGGGCACAAATGTAAGCGCTTCGTAACATTTGTGAAGAGGAGTAACCCCGAAACAGGTAGAGTAATATACTTTTCCAACAAGAGAAAGTTGGGAAGGCAATCAAATAGTAATCAGAAATTGGTTCGCACTATGCAAATGGTTCTTAAAAGGGAGTTTCATATTAAAAGGTCAAGATCATCTATCTGATAAGTAAATGATATTCAAATTGATAAAAATGTGATGGACATATCAATATAGATAAAGCTTTTTTATTAAATGTTTAGACCGAAAAAGGTCAGGGACTTGTTTAAATGGTTACATTAAAAAATAAGAGCGATTAAATTTTATGCTTTAAGGAGGAGTAAATCGTGAAAAGACAACTTAAGTTACTGTTGGCCTTTTGGCTGTAATGATACTTGCAGGCTGTTTAAACCAATCAGAAAAGGAATTAAAGCTGGCACACAATCAAACGCTTGATCATCCAATCCATTTGTCTTTAGTTGAATTTGGCAGATTAGTTGAGGAAAAATCAAACAAAGACATAACGGTTACTATTTTTGCTAATGGACAATTGGGTAGTGAGCGTGAAGTGATTGAATTAACTCAAACCGGTGCTGTTGATGTTGCAAAAGTAAGTGCTAGTGCACTAGAAGGGTTTGATTCGGATTACTCAATCTTTAGTTTGCCTTACGTTTTTGAAGATTACACTGAGTTTGAAAGTGTAATGAACAATGATGCTATTACCGATCAACTATATTTTGAAACAGAAGATATCGGTTTCATTGGGCTAACTTACTATAATGCGGGTACTCGTAACCTGTACACGAAAGATAAAGCCGTCACTAGCTTAGCTGATATGAGAGGGTTAAAGACAAGGGTTCAACCGAGTCAAACAAGTGTAAAAATGATCGATGCTTTAGGTGGTATTCCTACAGCAATGGCATATGGTGAGGTTTACACAGCTTTGCAGTCTGGTGTCATTGATGCAGCTGAAAATAATGAAACCGCTCTAGTTGGAAACAACCATGGTGAAGTCGCTAAATATTATATGTATACAGGCCATCAAATTGTACCTGATATGTTAATTATGAATGCTGAACGCTTCAACAGGTTTACGGAAGCAGAAAAGTTAATCATAGAAGAAGCTGCGACAGAATCAACACTTTATCACGAAGAAATTTGGTCAGAAACGATTGAAGAAATGACGGAAACAGCGATAGATAAAATGGGCGTACAATTCATTGAAGTGGACAAGTCCATCTTTATTGATGCCGTCCAACCGCTTCATAAAGAATATGCTGCAAGCGATAAAACAAAGGAAATCTATCAATTAATAAAAGGAGGAACGACCGGTGAATAAACTTAAAGGAATCCTAGATAAAACACTTATTACGAGTTCATCCCTTTTATTAATCGTGATGGTCATCTTCTCAATTTGGCAAGTGATTGCAAGGTATGTGTTGAACATTTCTTCTCCAGGAACGGAAGAATCGATTAGATATTTACTCATTTGGTTTGGGTTACTCTCGGCGGCTTACGTATTCGGTGCAAAGAAACATATTGCCATCCTATTCTTTAGAGAGAAATTCAATGTGAAAACTCAATTCCTATTTGAGAGAACAACAGATGTGTTCATCCTTTTATTTGCCGCGATCTTAATGATCTATGGAGGTATAAAGATCGTCATGCTGACGTCAGGACAAACAGCTGCAGCTACGGGTATCTCGCTTGGGGTTGTATATGCGGCGTTACCTACTAGTGGGGTCTTCATCATCATTTATACGATTTATAGCATGATGACGAATAAACTAAGTGAGAAAGAAGAGGTGGGAGTATAATGACAATGATCGCAGGGATCGTTTTATTTGTTAGCTTCTTCTTACTATTATTATTTGGGGCGCCTATTGCCCTAGCTATTATCTTAAGTTCGGTTGCAACTTTTTTACTGATCGTACCATTTGATGTCGCTATACTGACTTCCGCACAAAGAATGGTTACGGGGATTGATAACTTTACAATGTTGGCGATTCCTTTGTTTGTCCTTTCGGGAATTATTATGAATAATGGTGGGATTGCGTTTAGACTCGTGAATTTTGCAAAAGTGCTAGTCGGTCGTTTACCTGGATCACTTGCCCACACAAATGTTGTCGGGAATATGTTATTCGGCTCAATCTCAGGATCAAGTGTAGCCTCTGCTGCAGCGATGGGACGAATTATGACACCCATGCAAACCAATCAAGGATACAAAAAAACGTATTCTGCAGCAGTTAACATTGCATCTGCTCCAACTGGGCTGATCATCCCACCTAGTTCAGTTTTGATTGTTTATTCCTTGGTTAGTGGAGGTACATCGGTTGCCGCTTTATTTATGGCAGGTTATATTCCCGGGATTCTATGGGGATTAGCGGTTATGGTTGTGGCCTACTTCATGGCAAAAAAAGAGGGTTACTCGATTTCTGAAACGCCAAATACAAAAGATAAAGTGTATATTGTCGGTAGTGCAATCCCAAGTTTATTTTTAATCGTCATTGTTATTGGGGGAATTGTTGCAGGAATCTTTACAGCGACTGAAGGTGCAGCAGTTGCCGTGCTTTATGCAACGTTACTTTCTCTTATTTATAAAAGCTTGAAGGTAAGAGATATCCCAGCCATTTTGAAAGAGACAATTGAAATCACAGGGATGATTTTATTCCTTATTACAGCATCTGCGTTGTTCTCGCTCGTTATGTCTTATATTGGTCTACCAGAAGCGTTAAGTAGGGCTTTATTATCTATTACGGAAAATCAAATCGGGATTATCCTGATTATGATTGCTATTCTTCTTATGATTGGTACATTTATGGATATTACACCAGCTGTGTTAATTTTCACACCAATCTTCTTACCCGTTGCCCAAACGTTCGGGATGGATCCAGTTCATTTTGGAATGGTCGTCTGTTTTGCGCTATGTATTGGAAATATGACGCCACCGGTCGGAAGTGCCTTATTTGTCGGGTGTAGTGTAGCAGAAGTAAGAATCGAAAACGTCATAAAGACCTTGTTACCCTATTTTGCAGCAGTCATTATTGTCTTACTGTTTGTCGCTTTCATTCCACAGATCAGCTTATTTTTACCTAACTTATTTGGATTATAAAATGAAATAAGTGATGAAAAACCCTCTTTGGTTTTATCGAAGCTTTCTGTAAGGCTAATGGCCTTTCTCAGTAAGTTCGTTAATCAGAGAGGGTTTTCTATTTATGCCAATCTTTTCAGCTAGTTGGACAATATCGACAGCTTTTCCACTGCATGTTGCAATTGGAGTTCGTCATACTATAAATAAAAGATAATAAATGAAAGGAGAGGAAGTTAATGAATGTAACCGTGCTATCAGACAAACGCAGAGAGAAGCAATGGAAATTTGAACGTAGCGTATTGAAGAATTTATCGTTAAAAGACCTTAAAGCGGATGTTGAACAGCATTTCAAACCAGTCGTTCCGTTTCATTTTCTTTCCCATCCTTTTTTATTAGATCCATGTATGGATATGGCGATTGATGCTTTTCTCTTAGGAGCAGAGTACGGAAAATTCGGATATTTAGGTGAGTCTGAAAAACAAGTAAAGGAAAGATGCGACGATGATTTAACAGAAATTTCTCATTGTATCTTTAACCTGCTTCAAGGCTGGCTCCTTGATTCTGACTACTTACTGGATTCTCTCCAAATTGCGACCGAAGCCTTTGTTGAACAATGGTGGGCGAAGGGCTTTAGAGAAGGAGAGAAGCGATATCGTTTAAGATTACATTAAAGTTTGTTATTGCTTGCTCTCAAGCAATTTAAAGAAAAGTCATCTTTTTTGAATAACTATGTAAATTCACTTCATAATCTTTCCCTTGTCCCAATATATATAGAAGAGTGGACGAGGAGGGATGGTAGTGAACTTAGTAAAATGGATAAAGGGTGGGGCATTTGCATTAGGTGTCGTTGGTTTGTTATTTATCATCCAATATCAATTTGTAAGCAATGATTCATGGACGACATGGAATCTTCCTTTATCAGGTAAAGTGATAGTAGTGGACCCAGGTCATGGAGGAATTGATGGTGGAGCTGTATCCAAAAGTGGAATCCTTGAAAAAGAAGTTACTCTACTAATTAGTGAACAACTGAGGGACTATCTACAAGAGGCGGGTGCTCTCGTTCTAATGACTAGAGAAGACGACCATGATTTGGCTAATGCGGATACAAGAAAAGTTCGCCAACGCAAAAATGAAGATTTAAGGCGACGTGTAGATATTGTTAATGATTCCGATGCGGATTTATTCGTAAGTCTTCATCTCAATGCAATTCCTTCTCCTAAGTGGAGTGGCGCCCAAACGTTTTACAATCGAGCAATGCCGGAAAATGAAGAATTGGCAAGATTTGTTCAAGACGAAGTAAGGCGTAATCTTGAAAATACAAATCGACAAGCAAAGCCTATTCATAATGTGTACTTGTTGAAAAACGCTAATATTCCAGGTGTTTTAATCGAAGCAGGCTTTTTGTCGAATCCGACTGAAGCAGAATTGCTACAAACGGAAGAATATCAACAAAAAGTAGCAGCGGCTGTGTATCAAGGAATTTTGCGTTACTACACAGATGAAAAGGTACCTGAATAATAAGTGCAAACGGATTCACGCTCCACCAAGTTCCTATGCTATACTAGGCATATAACTGGAATAAAGGAAGGTGTGTCTGCATTGGTAACTGAATCTGTAGTACTCGAAGCCTTAAAACGTGTAAAGGATCGAGACTTAAATAAAAGTCTTATTGAAACAGGGGGAGTCCGGGAAGTTAAAGTAAAAGATGGCAATGTGAGTTTGAAGATTGCCTTAGCTAAAACCGGGACTCCAGAACAAATGGAAGTGCAGCAAGAAATCGTTAATGTTGTAAAAGGGGAAGGAGCGAATTCTGTCGGCCTTCGTTTCGAAGAATTAAGCTCAGATGAAATTTCAAATCTTGGTGGCGTGAATGAGCCAGCATTTGAAGGACCATCGATCTTAGCTCCTAATAGCAAAACAACGTTCGTTGCTGTAACAAGTGGAAAAGGTGGGGTCGGAAAATCAACCGTTTCAGTCAATTTAGCGACAACCCTTGCTAGATTAGGAAAGAATGTTGGTATTATTGATGCTGATATTTATGGATTTAGCGTTCCTGATATGATGGGAATCGAAGAAAGACCAAAAGTAATAGCGGATCGTATTTACCCAGTGGAGCGGTTTGGTGTAAAAGTGATCTCGATGGGGTTTTTCGTAGAAGACAATGCCCCTGTTATTTGGAGAGGACCAATGCTTGGAAAAATGTTAAACCAATTTTTCACAGAAGTAGAATGGGGAGATCTAGACTATTTAGTATTAGATTTACCTCCTGGTACAGGGGATGTAGCATTAGATCTGCATACAATGCTGCCTCATTCTAAAGAAATTCTTGTTACGACACCACACGCAACCGCAGCATTTGTAGCGGCACGTGCAGGGACAATGGCGATTAAAACCCACCATGAAATTCTAGGTGTAGTAGAAAATATGGCCTATTTTGAAAGTCGTGTAACAGGAGAGAAAGAATACGTCTTTGGTTCAGGTGGTGGAGAACGCTTGACGGAAGAGTTAAAAACAGAATTATTAGGTCAAATTCCGCTTGGACAACCTGATTTAAATAAAGATGACTTTGCCCCTTCTATTTACGCGGCCGATCATCCTATTGGAGACATCTACGCTCAAATAGCGAAACGAGTCATTGATAAAACAAGTTAATAGAAAGAAGAGGATGACAGCTCCGGTCAAGCTTGACCTTTGTTGTCATCCTTTTCTTGTTGTCGGTGGTCTAAAACGACGTTTTAAGAAGATTTCTCTTCTCCGCCCTCTTCTTTGCCACCACCTGATTGTTGGTCTTGTTTTTCTAATTGCTGTTGGGCAACTTTTGTTAAAATCTCATTTACTTTCGCTGTGAAGAATGGACTTTCAAAAGCTTCGGACATAATTGTCATAACTTGCTGACGATATTCCTTTGATTTCATCGTTTCGAGAATAGCTGCTTCCATCTCAGGATCCTGAAGAACAGTAATCATCATGGCTTGGTATTCAGGATCTTTCATTAACCCTTTTAATATTTTTTCATTTTCCGTTTGCATGCTCTCTGCAAACTTTTGAGCGAATTCCGGATCTTGCATGACATCTTGCCAGAACTTTCGCCCTTCTTCTGATGTAAGTGTTTGCTGAATCGTTAGTTTAACAAAAGCATTATCCATGACAATCTCTTGCTGGAGTTCCTCATCACCCATGATTTCTTTAATCGCTTGTTTTCCTTCATCTGTCTTGAGCATATCGACCATCATCTTCTTGGTGCTTTCGTAATCGGGACTGGCTCCACCACTTTCAGCCTGAGCACAACTAGCGAGAATAGTTAGGAGCATAGTGAAAATAAATACATAAGTGATCTTTTTCATGCTGTATGAGCTCCTTTCAGTCATTTTGTCATTAATTTGAGATATTTCGCGACGTTTTATACATGACGACCGGGAGAAGGCTAGCAATTTTTACTGGACATTGATACAATCATGAAAGCAGAATTGGATATTGGAGGATTGACCTGTGAACAGTCGAAAAGTCGTTTATCTGTTTTTTACCACGCTTTTAGTCGGAAGCATTAGTGGTGCGATTGTTGGATTTATTTTAGATTACCAAGTTTATACTGAAGGTACGTTTCTTAATATGTTTTTTGGGTTAATCTGGCTCTTAGGGATTTGTGCTGCTTTTAGTTTAGTTAGTCAGATGGGTTTCTTTGCGTACTTAACGGTACATCGGTTTGGTTTAGGCTTATTTAAATCGCAAAAATTGTGGAATTATGTACAGATTATTATTATTGCGTTCGTTGTTTTTGATTTAATCTACTTTCGGTTTATAGCTTTTGCAGAACCGCATGAAACCATTCTTCATTACATGGTCATGCCGATCTTACTCTTGATTTTTGGTCTTTTAGTGGCTTACCTAAAGGCAAAAGATACAAACCAAGGTGCATTTATTCCGGCTTTGTTCTTCATCGTAGTTATAACAGCTATTGAGTGGGTACCGGCACTGACCGTTAATGATCCGAAGTGGCTATGGCTCTACTTCACCCCTTTAATTACAGCGAATACTTGGCAGATTTTGCTCTTGCATCGATTAACTAAACCATCTAAATAAAAAGAACCCTCCGCAAAATATGGCGGGGGGTTTCGACTATTTATGATAAAAGGGACTTCTTTTACTTAATTTCTTCGTTTTCAGCCTTCGTACTAGCCATTAAATCTTCAACGGTTGTAAAATTAAACCCTTTCCCACGTAGTTGATCAATGATAATAGGAAGTGCCTTATGAGTCTGTTTAACAGAATCTGACGCATGGAATAAAATGATATCACCAGAATTCGTTGAAGGGACTACCTCTTCAACAATGGCATCTACTCCCGGATTTTGATAGTCTTTTGAATTAATGCTCCAATGGATAATAGAGAAGCCTTGCGAATCGGCTACTTGCAAAACATTTTTATCAAAAGAACCGTTTGGAGGTCTTAATAGAGTAGGGCGTTCTCCAGTCAACTCAGCTAAGACTTGACTGCTTTGATTAATATCTCTTCTGATCTTCTCCGTATCCCAACTCGTATAATCTTTGTATTGATAACCGTGGCTACCAATGGTGTGACCTCTATCTTTTATTTCTTGAACTAGATCTGGATAACGTTCCGCCCACGAGGCAGAAATAAAAAAGTTTGCATGATCTACTTCTTTTTGGTCTAGAATGTCTAAAATCGGTCCAATACGATTTTCACCCCAACTAATGTTAAAAGTTAAGGCTATTTGTTTATCATCGGTTTCAGCTTTGTAGAAAGCTTGCGGTCCATCAGAAGTAGAGAAAACGGCTATTTGTGACCGTTCTACATAAAGTAAACCAGCTGTAAAGAACGCAGCGATGATTATAAGTGATAATTGCTTAATGCGCTTAGCGTGAAAAATCCAAAAGATATTCATTTCTTACCCTCCTTGTCCATTGTTATGACCAATCTATGGTGAAAAGGATAAAGTTATGAATAAAATTGGGACAAATAGAAAATAATTTAAAGAACTTAAGGTTAATTTTAGTTTGGATGGTAGCTGTTGGCCGAGTGAAGTTTAATTGCTTAGTTGTTTAGTCATATAGTCGAGGTGGTAGTCGTGTTAGGGGTTATTTTAAATGAAAAGGAAGTTCAGGAAATAGAGTATATGTTAAAAAGAGAAATGGAAGAATTACTTTTAGATATGTCTGATCCCCGTATTGATGAAGTTGTAAAACGGGCAATGGAAGAGAAATATCAAATTGTCTTTAAAATCTATAAACGTTTTGTCCCACCTAAAGAAACGATGAAGTATGTTTTAAACAAGCGCAACACACAATGAGTGTGTGTTGCTTTTAATTTTGATTAAAGTGTTGACTTTATATTTTAATATATGGTATATTACTTTTTGTCGCCAAAACAATTGATGTTAACGGGTTGTTGACAATGAATTGTTGGTGTGTTATATTATGAAAGTCGCCAATGAGCGATACGTAGTTCTTTGAAAACTGAACAAAAGCCAAGCGAAAAGAGAAAACATGATTTTCTCGTCAATTTTAAGTGATTTTGTAAAATCACAATGAAGTATCGTTAGCGATACAGTTTGAGCACAAATTAAACACTTTTATGGAGAGTTTGATCCTGGCTCAGGACGAACGCTGGCGGCGTGCCTAATACATGCAAGTCGAGC
>NZ_JAQQWT010000016.1 GCF_028610705.1 Halalkalibacter alkalisediminis | reverse complement strand
GGAGTTGATCCAGAGGTATTTGAGTCAGGAAAATTCAAAGCCACTCTCGTTCGCATTACAAAACGAGGATCGAGTAGGTTGCGGCACGCCCTATATATGGCTGTTCGTTCTGGTATTCGTGATTGCCGTAAACAGAAAACCACTGATGAGATCATCCCTAGAAACAAGAAATTAAGGGAGTTTTACGACAAAAAACGAAATGAAGGTAAATTATATAAGGTAGCCGTCATTGCTTGCGTAAATAAGCTTTTACACTGGATCTATGCCCTTTTAAAAAACAGAACAACTTTCCAAGATATAGCTTAATTAAAAATTCTAACTAAACAAGACAAAACCTTCCAATTATTAGGAGTGGAAGGTTATTTGGCATGCCATTTTTAGTATATCATGAAAGATTTTAAATTTTTATTGAAAAATATTGACAAACTATTAGCTGGTTTCGTTTAACAAGAAATTTTTTTCAAAAATTTTGGCTTCTTGAACTCCTTGCCTTATGAATAATTTCAAGGTGAAGATAAATGAAGCTAATAAAAAATCCTATAATAAATCCACCTATTATAGCATAACCACTCCACTCAACAATGCCACGTATAAAAATGCTATTCCAAAGAAAACTCTTCCAATTTTCCCAGAAGTAAGGGTCGCTACCTAAATTAGAAGTGTGCATATGTGAAGCTTATCTAAAAAAAGCATTGTATACAGCCATATATAAGTAGTAAGAAATGATTGAAAAAATCCAAGTTAAACTACATGCTAAGGCTGAACGTATTTTTGATTTAGAAGTCCGTACTTCATATATGGCGATAGGCATAATTAGCACCAACCAAATACCCCAGGTTAATAGTGTTCGAAGTCCACCAAAACCAAGTGTATTAGAAAGATAACTCTCGTAATAAAAATTTAATATTCCAAATACAACCCCAATAAGTAAATAAATAAACCATCGTATTTTCATTTAATATATCCTCTCATCAAGATGTTCATCGGATAGTTCTACTACTCGTTTACTTCCATAACAAGAGGAACTGCTACATCAGCAGCTCCTCAACTAATGCACCCGTTATTCCAATAAAGTTACTTTCCATGCACTTAAACCAGGAGGGTCAGAAAGAAATGCTAATGGTTTAAAATCAGCTTTTATTTTATCTCCTATTTCTAACTCACTAAAATCTATTTCGTCACCTGATGTGTTTACTATCTGTACATTCATCAAACCTAATGTTGCTCGTTTATAGCTCGGATTTAATAACTTATTGCTTTCAATCCAAACTGATGTTTCTACTTCATTTCCTACAATTGTAAATGTTTCTTCCTTATTTAACTCTACAAATATAAATATGAGTCCAATTACGATTAGTAAAGCAAGAATAGAACGGAATAAATACTTTTTCATTAACTCCCCCCAATATTAACCTTCTCTATTACAACAATAATGCAAGGAACTTTAAAACACCTCTCCTGTTTCACTAACCTGCTCTTTAGTTTAACATTAATTCCCATACAATTGGCATAGAGAAAAGCATCCCTTGTTGAAGGAATGCTTCCAATTAGCTTAAAAAAATTATTAATTGAGGAACTTATTCTCTTTTTAGAGTTAGACTCTCTTCATAGTCTTCCCATTCACCAATAATGAATGTTATTTCTTCTTTCTTATCTAAATATTTACATCCGTAGCACTCCATTCTTCCACTATGAAATACATTTGAATTTTTTAATGAAAATGTTCCACCTAAGTAACCATCTTTATCACCGATTGAGTAGTGTAAAGAAGAGAGATTTTTTAATTTAACATTGTTGCCCTTATACCTAATTTTTGTGTCGTATTCTATTTCTGTTCCAACTAAATACATTTGGTGTACAACAAGCCAATTTTGATTTTCTCCTTTAAAACTTATTGATTTTTGTCGTCCAAACAAATTTGTTTCATCCGCACTTATATTTGTAGCACCTAAAAATAAAACCAATATAACTACAAAGAATAAATTTAATTTCGTCTTCATAAAGAATTTCTCCTATTTTTCAGCTATATTTTTTAGAATAAACAATAGAGAAATATTCATACATCTTTTCAATTTTACCTGCTCCAATAGTAAGTAAAACGACTACGCTTATTTCGTAATCGCTCCCGTTACTTGAATAACACTGTCTTATTACTTTAAAAAAGACGCTATTCCATTATTGAACAGTATCTACTCACCTACAATAAACTTACCAATAATAGTCTCTCCATCAACATCATATAGCGGAATTTCTCTTGGTTTAGCTTCCTTTGAAAGTCTAACTGCTTCTTCAGGTGTTTTAGGCATTGGACCATCCAAATCTTCTTTTTTTACATACCCTATTGTACCATCTATTCCGTAAGCTTTAATTAAATCAGGTTCACCTTCATAAGAAGGTGCATCCAATGCTGAACCATATGTCTGCCCTTTTTCATTTTGAGGATAAGCGATTTCGATTTCATGTTTGGAGTTATCGTCTATGTTGTCGGCTAAACTATTACTGAGGAAAAAGTTCCCAATAACCATACCTAAAACAAGTATGCCACTGATAAATAAAACGCGTTTAAACATATATTCACTCCCTTTAATTACCATATTCTTGATTATAAACTAATCTTTCTACTTACACTATCCTGCTCCGTTAGCTTAAGTACATTTCTTCACAATCTTCTCTATATACTTTAACATAAATATCCAATTTCCTAACTAAGTTTTATTCCACAATCTGGCCCTTTAGTGGAGTAACATGACCGGAGTTTAAAAATCATAAAGGAGCTGATAAAAGCCGGAGTAATAAGACGATAAGACCCACAAACGTAGGCTGCTTGCAATGCCGATTATTTGATTATTCAAAAACGAATAACTTATTTATTATTGAATAATTTTTTATTTTTCAATAAAGTAAGTAAAATCAGATGTTTTTTGTTAAAATTATTCAAAAATGAATAATTCAGAGGGTGATAGCATGAGCGAAAATCATTTTTGTGAAAGTGAAGCGATCCTTAGAGCGCTAAAAGATGATCTTTTGGTAACGGATAGCACAGGTAAAGTTGTCATGATTAGTGATGCAACTAAAGCTTTATATGGAATAGAGGATAAGGTTATTCTTGGTTTATCTGTCTATGAGTTAGAGAAACAGGGGGTGTTTACGCCAATTGTGACTCCCTTAGTAATTGAAAAGAAGAGCAGGGTCAATGTCATTCAAACGACAACCGAAGGAAAAAAGCTATTAATAACGGGAGTACCTGTTTTTGATGATGAAGGGAATGTTTGGAGAATTGCTTCTTACTCACATGACATAACGGAAATGGTTAATATAAAAAATTACTTACATGACATGCAAGATGAAATGGAGCGCGTAAAAAATGAGCTTGAAGTGTTAAGAAATCAGCAAATGAAAGATGATGGATTTGTGGTTCATTCCGATAAAATGAGAAAATGCATCGCGATCGCAAAGCAAGTTTCTGAGGTTGATGTAAATGTGTTACTACTCGGAGAATCAGGCGTCGGAAAAACGTATTTTGCTAAGATGATCCATAAAGAAAGCCCGCGAAAGGACAAGCCCTTTATTGAAGTGAACTGTGGAGCGATTCCAGAATCCTTATTTGAGGCTGAATTTTTTGGCTATGAAGCTGGTTCCTTTACAAGTGCAAATAAAAAAGGGAAGCCTGGTTTAGCTGAATTAGCAGAAGGTGGTACCTTATTTTTAGACGAAATTGGTGAGTTGCCTTTAGCCCTTCAGGTAAAGGTATTGAAGTTTATCCAAGAAAAACAGTTTTACCGAGTGGGTGGAACAAAAGAAAAGAAAGTGGATTTCCGCTTAATTACTGCGACAAATCAGCCATTGGAGAAGTTAGTTGCCGCTAAGAAATTTCGTGAAGATCTTTATTTTCGATTAAATGTAGTTCCGATACATATTCCTCCTTTACGTGAAAGAACGTCAGATATAGTCCCGCTTATCGAACATTTTGTACAAGTATTTTCAACAAAATATAAGCGAGAACGAGTATTAGATGATGCGGTATTACAGCGGCTATATGTTCATCCGTGGAAAGGAAATGTGAGAGAGTTGATTAATTTAATTGAGCGCCTTGTAGTGGTTTCACCTTCTCCTACGATCACTATAACGGACCTACCTGAATCCTATCAACAAGCCTCAGCTCCTGATATTGAAACAAGCAAACGGAGCTTGCCAGAAATTATGGAGGAGGTGGAGAAAAAGGTGTTAACACAAGCAAGAAAGCAACAAAAGACGACTGTAGAAATGGCAAAAGTGTTAGGAATTAGTCAGCCTTCAGTCGTCAGAAAAATGAAAAAACACGGAATTAAATAAAAAGTTGGCATGTGAATTGCATGTACAAAAAGTAGAAATACATGTTGCTTTCTGAATGCTAAAGGAAAAAATGGAAAAGGTGAGGTGTTTCAATGGAAGGTCAGGAGAAAAGGTTGGAGTATGAGGTTTCGAAAGAAAAGGCGGTTATGACGACCACTGATAAGCTGAAATTCCTTATTCCTTCATTGCTGGGGTTATTTCTCTTTTTAATTCCTGTTCCATATGATGGGAGATGGACAATAGGTGTCGGAATTCTAGCAGAATTTTTTCAAAATGTGTTTTCAGATTACTTGCCGCAGTTTATGGTCGTTGTTTTGGTGATATCTGTTCTATTAACACTTGTTGCTAGAGTGGCCAAACCAGCTTGGTTAGTCAATTCAGAATTTTTGAAAGGTTTGTTTTATGTTAGTGGTTTCTGGCTATCAATGCGTATTCTTGGGGCGACTTTTGCATTGATGGTCGTATTCCAGTTTGGGCCGAGCTTCATTTGGGATGCGTATACCGGGGGAACGGTTTTATATGAACTAGTCCCCGTATTAACAACCTGGTTCCTTTTTGCAGGTTTATTAATGCCGTTACTTTTAGAATTTGGACTTATGGATTTTATTGGTACGATCGTTCGAAAGGTTATGAGACCGTTGTTTAAGCTGCCAGGTCGATCGGCAATTGATGCAGTAGCCTCCTGGATGGGGAGCGGTACAGTAGGTGTCTTAATCACAACGAAACAGTATGAAGAAGGGTATTATACAAAGCGTGAAGCAGCCGTCATTGCCACTAACTTTTCCGTTGCATCGATTGCATTTAGTTTAGTTGTCATCAGCTTTATCGGTTTGGATCATATGTTTGTTCCATTCTATACAACGGTTGTGATAGCGGGGCTTATTGCGGCGATCATCTGTCCGCGAATTCCACCCTTATCGAGAAAAACAGATACGTACTATGAGCCGGTAGGAAAACAAATTTCAGAGGATGTACCTGAGGGAATGTCTCGGAGTCAATGGGCTGTGGAGTTGGCGGTTTCAAAAGCATCTGAAATTAAAAGTGTCGGCTATGTGGCTAAAAAAGGGCTTCAAAATGTTCTTGATATTTGGTTTGGGTTAATTCCACTAGTCATGGCACTTGGAACGATTGCCTTAGTAGTTGCTGAGTATACACAACTTTTCGTTTATATGTCGTATCCAATTGTACCGATCCTCGAGCTAATGCGTATTCCTGAAGCAGCTTCGGCGGCTCCAGCCATGATCGTCGGCTTTGCGGATATGTTTTTACCTGCCGTAGTGGGAAGTGGCATAGAAAGTGAATTAACGCGTTTTGTCATTGCAGCACTATCTCTAACTCAACTTATTTACATGTCTGAAATTGGAATTCTTTTATTACGTTCTAAAATTCCTTTGAGTTTATTAGATTTAGTCATTGTTTTTATCCAACGTACCATTATTACGCTACCAATTATCGCATTGATGGCACAAGTCTTTTTCTTTTAAATAGAGAATTTATGGGGAGTGAAGAAGAATGTCTCAAGACTGGAGTCACCTAACAAAAAAATTATCAACACGTTTAGCTCCAAGTATGGCTAAAGACCACCCGAATTTACCTGTCGTAAAAGAAGAGGGTTGCTATTATTTTGGAGTAGATGGAAGGAAATATTTAGATTTTACCTCTGGGATTGCTGTAACCAATGTCGGACATCGCCATCCTAAAGTTGTGCAAGCGATTAAGAGTGCAGTAGATCACCTTGTTCATGGTCCTATTGGAGTGATCCAATATGAATCTATTTTACGTCTGGCTGATGAACTAGCAGAGATTTTACCAGGTGAATTGGATTGTTTCTTTTTTGCAAACAGTGGGACAGAAGCCATTGAAGGAGCTCTTAAGTTAGCTAAGTATGTAACAAAACGACCATACGTTATTTCATTTACTGGTTGCTTTCATGGGAGAACTCAGGGTGCTCTTGCTGTTAGCACATCTAAGAGCAAGTACCGTAAGTTCTTACAGCCAAATGGACTTACCTACCAAATTCCTTATTTTGATCCTAACGATACGACTGTAATGGATGAACCTGGAATTGTGATGGAAGAATTAGTGATTCGTAAATTAGAGAACGACTTTCAGCGATTATTTAAGCATCATGTCTCGCCAGAGGAAGTAGCCTGTGTCATTTTAGAACCGGTACTCGGAGAAGGAGGGTATGTGATTCCGCCGCAGTACTGGTTGAAAAAAGTAAGAGCCATCTGTGATCAGCACAATATGCTGCTTATTTTTGATGAAGTGCAAACAGGTTTTGGGAGAACCGGGGAGTGGTTTGCGGCACAGACGTTCAATGTAACTCCAGATATTATGGCGATTGCAAAAGGAATTGCTTCTGGCCTCCCGCTTAGTGCAACCGTGGCGAATCATAAATTAATGCAACAATGGCCTCTAGGTAGTCACGGGACTACGTTTGGTGGAAATCCGCTTGCCTGCTCGGCCGCTTTAGCCACGTTAGAGGTCATGCAAGAGGAAAACCTTTTGCAGAATGCGAGAGAAACGGGAGCCTACGCAGGGGAGAAGCTTGAAAAGTTAAAAGAGAAACATGATGTGATAGGGAGCATTCGCCAGGTAGGATTAATGATTGGGATCGAGATCATTGACCCAACGACAAATAGACCAGATGGGCAGGCTGTTTTGGAAATATTAGACCTTGCACTTAAGGAAGGAGTTCTATTCTACCTTTGTGGAAATGAAGGAGAGGTCATCCGGATGATTCCTCCATTGACAGTGACGAAAGAACAAATTGATACCGGCTTGAACATGCTAGATACGGCGATTAATCATTATCAGAGACGAGTAGAACAATAGATCATTAGAGTTGATAATTGAATAGGTTGACCTAGAAGGCAAAGGAACAGATAGAAAAGGGGTAGCCATCGTTTATACGTTTGGCTACTTCTAGAATAAAAGTTGCTAAGAATAGTAGTTTTTCATTCTATTTAGACATATGCTTATAGAGTAGTCATTTTACATAATTAGATCATAGTGGAGGTTCGTTTTAGATGAATAAAATCAAACAGGTTTCCATTGTTGGTGTCCCAATGGATTTAGGACAATTGCGACGCGGGGTTGATATGGGCCCTAGTGCATTAAGGTATGCAGGTTTAATTGAAGAGATTGTAAGATTAGGTTATCAAGTAAAGGATGCCGGTGATTTAGTCATTGAGAGAGAGGCTACAAACCCTTCAGAAAAGGGAAGACTAGTAAACTTAAATGAGGTAGTCAGTGTGAATAGTGAGTTGCAAGAAAAAGTCGATCGAATCCATGAAGACGGAGTATTTCCTCTTATATTAGGAGGAGACCATAGCGTGAGTATTGGTTCAATTGCGGGGATTGCTAAGCATTATAACAATTTAGGGGTCATCTGGTACGATGCACATCCTGATTTAAACACAATTGAAACCTCTCCATCCGGAAACATCCATGGCATGCCCTTAGCCGTGAACCTTGGCATTGGACACCCTTCTTTAGTTAATATTGGTGGGTATGCACCAAAAATTAAACCTGAAAATCTAGTGATCATTGGTGCTAGATCGATTGATGAAGGCGAACGCGAGCTCATCCTTGAAAAGGGAATAAAAGTCTACACCATGCATGAAATTGACCGTTTAGGAATGACAACCGTTATGGAAGAAACGGTCGAGTATCTAGCTGAAAAAACAGATGGCGTTCACTTAAGCTTAGATTTAGACGGAGTCGATCCCATATACGCACCAGGAGTCGGGACACCGGTTATGGGGGGAATCACTTACCGAGAAACCCATCTCGCCCTAGAAATGTTGGCCGAAGCGAATATCATTACATCTGCTGATTGTGTAGAAATTAATCCGATCTTAGACAATAAGAATCAAACCGCCGAAGTAGCCACGGCATTAATTAGTTCGTTGTTAGGGAAGAAGCTTCTTTAGAACAGTCTTCTAAAGAGAGGTGGACCTTTGCTCTCTTTTGTTGTTCTTGCCGCATGTTTTAAAATAGGACCTGTCACTGATTAGAACGAATAGTGACAGGTCTTATTTTTATTGGCAGGAGGTCGCGTATAAAGAAGGCGTTGACGCATAAATTCGAAAGTAATTTTGGGGGGGAGAGAAAATCATACAAAAGTAGGTTCTATGATCAGTACATAACTACTAGGACAAAAAATGAATGGAATAAAACCTCCACTTTGGAGGTTTTTTATGACGAATCGGGAACATTGCTGGCCTTTTTCTATCCTTTAACTATCAAGTCGCTGCCTTCAAGCTTCATTCTACCCCGACTTAAAAAGTCTTCCATTGAGTCTAAAAATATCAAAGTGTATACTTACCTAATAACCTTTTATAAATTGGGGGAAATAGGAGTGGCATTTAAACCAAAGGCAATCTTTTTAGACATGGATGGTACTATTCTCAATCATCATAACAAGGTAAGTATTCTTACAAAAGAAATCATTGATGAGTTACGACGTCAAGGTATATTCGTTTTCATTGCTACAGGTCGATCGTTTGATGAAATAGAGGGAGTTGTCCCTGAAGGATTTCAAGTGGATGGGTTCGTTACTTCGAATGGTATGGCTGGTTATATCGGGAAAGAAGCTGTATTTGAACATTCACTTACGCTTGAGTTGGTGGAAGCAATTATTGAAAAGGCTAGAAAAAACAAGGTATATTATGAGCTTTTCCCATATGGAAGATCTCGTATTACGTTAAAACAAGATCAATCTTATGTGGAAGATGAAATTAGAGATCCGAAGCCAGACGATGTTGGAATTAACGAGTGGCTTTCACGAAAACAAGCGATCAAAGAAGAAGTTGCTTGGGAGGAAAACATAGAGGGCGATAAATTCTCCAAATTTTATTTCTTTGCAAGAACGGAAGACCATATAAATGAATGGAAAGATGAGCTTGATCAATTAAAGCGAAAAATAGATTTTACGACCTCTACCTCTTCTAAACACAATGTCGAAGTGATGGTTGCGAACGTGAGTAAAGCATCAGGCATTAAGCAAATGTTAAAACGATTTGATTTGTCAGAAGCTGAGATTATGGCGATAGGGGATAGTGACAATGATTTGCCCATGTTGGAATTTGTTCGTCATTCCGTGGCTATGAAAAATGCACCAGACCACATTAAAGAAATCACTGATGACGTAACGGAATTCACCTGTGATGAAGACGGAGTGTACCATTACCTTAAAGAGAAATTCAAATTGTAAAAACCCAGTAATCTTTTACTTGGTTTTTACAGTTTGGTTGATCTGACTTACTAGCTATCTGAATCAAAATTTCATCACTCAAAAGAGGAATTAGTCTCTTTTATAGCAGGAAAAACAAAACAAAGGATAAGAGTGTAAGGATAAAATCATCGACGTATCTTTGAAGGAGTCCTTCATTCGTATATGGGTCAGGATCCCACTTATTCCTGTAATCCCAAGTAATAGTGCTCAAGCTAGGACCATGCTTGGTACCCAAAAGCCATTAAGTAAGAGTACAGAAGCAATCCAATATGAAAATGACCTAGAATTTTTTGCGGTTATGTTAACTGGTCCCTTTACGGAGCAGCAATGCATTGGATGCAGCACAACCCAATAACAACACATGAACAATACGTAAAGCGAGTCATTCCGGTCATTAAACATGGAATGAACGGCTAAAAAGCAGGGGCTTATTCGTTCGATTGGGGTCTGTAACTTCTTACCTGAACATATCGATCGTTTAGAAAAGGAAACGGGGGTTAAGCCGAGCATAAATCAAATTGAACTACATCGATTTTATGTAAAATAGGTGAGAAAACTCCCTCTTCAAGCAACCCGTAAGGGGGAAGTGGCGGGTAGTTCAAAATCAAACGCAACAGAGAGAGTGGCATGAAAAGAATAACATTAAGACACAATCGTGGAGTCCGTTAGCTCGTGCGAATGAAGTCTTACAAAATAACGTACTTCAACAGACTGCCGAAGGTCACCATAAGTCCATTTCACAAGTCATTTTAAGGTGGCATTATCAACTAAGCGCGATTAGCATTCCTAAATCTGCTTCTTTTGCACGACAGCTTGAAAATATATCAATTTTTGATTTTTCTCTTGATGAAGCAGAAATGAGACTTATTTCGGAATTAACTCGAGATGATGGCAGAATTAATCATCAAGATCCTGCTGTCTATGAAGAATTTTAAACATAAGAAACCCCATATAAAAAAGCACTAAACTCTAATGTGAACTGCACCTTAATTGTTAGACTCTAACAATTGGAGGTGCAGTTTTTGTATGGGGGACCTGGGCTCTAAGACCATTCATTATGTAGAGATCGAAAAATCCAATCAGTTTCCCTATTTCAATATCCCTAAATATGCACACCAAGGTCCAATGTCTGTCCAGTATCGATCAGCCATGACTCGAGTCATTTGAGCGATGTGTGTTAAATCATGAACAACCCAAGCCGAAAGCAATTCTCTAACCTTCACTACACCAAATGCCGGATGGGAGCCTTTCAATTCAAGAAGTGATTCAGAGTTAAGCAGACCTTTTAATCTGGCTATATTTTGGATTCTAATCGTTTTAAATTCTATCCATTTTTCTTCCAACGATCTTTCGGTACTTTCATTTAAATGTGAATAACGGTCAAATGGGGGGATGGTTTGCTGTCACCTTCCTGAAGCATGAATTCTAACCTTGGTATCCAATTATGTTTCTCGCCCTCAATAAGATGCTCGATCACTTCAGTGACATTCCAGGTTCCTTCACCTTCATTTCGTTGCAACCATCCATCAGATAAGCCAGCTAAAAAGATCTCCAAAGTTTGTGGGGTACGCTCAAGCACTTCAATCCCTTCTTTAAAATTGAAATTCATCTACCTGCTCCTTTCTGTGAAAAAAACGAGTTTACTTACTAATATGTTTTATCAAAAAAGGTTATAAATCCATTTTTAAAATTGGAAATGCACCTCATTCCTTATAAAACAATCATACCACTCTGAAATAGAGTAGCAGCAGAAACGACTAAGCCTGAGCTAAGGACCTTCGCAAAAATAAATCAATCGTGACTAATAAGTCTATGGAAAGAACACCATAAATGTATCGGTCAAACATTTCTCGGGTTCCTAAGTTTAAGTGACTCCGTTCTAAAAATGTGAATCACTTTGAGGATCTCCTGGAATCCCATATCAAGGACGGATTTATTGTCTATACGATCTAGATAGGAGAGAAGTCATGTCATCAGCTTTAACAGCAGCCATGTGGGGAGGGGTAGCAGGTTCCTCGCTTGTGTTAGGTGCTTTATTAGGAATATACAAAGAAATTCCTAATAAGATTTCTGCCTTTGTTATGGCATTTGGAACAGGTGTATTAATCGGAGCAGCCACCTTTGAGTTGTTATCAGATGCGATTAAAGACGGAGGGATTCTGTATCCGTCTATCGGTTTTTTAGTTGGATCGACCTTATTTATTTTAGTAGAAATGATGATTAGTAAAAAAGGGGGCCAAGAACGAAAACGTTCAAAAGGGAATCCAAAAGGTCACTCGGGTATGGCTATTTTCGTAGGTAGTGTGATCGATGCGATTCCTGAATCCGTCATTATTGGCGTGAGCCTTCTTGAGAATCATACGATCAGCTGGGTTATTGTGATTGCGATTTTTATTAGTAACTTTCCGGAAGCGATGTCTAGTAGCATCGGTTTGAAAAAGGATGGATATCACAAAGGGAAAATATTGTTTCTTTGGTTCGTTGTTTTGGTTTTATCGTCGATAAGTTCGCTTTTAGGATTTGTTTTAATTGATGCTTCCTCCACGATATTAATCACCTCTATTGGAGCTTTTGCGGCTGGAGGGATTTTTGCAATGGTCTCTTCGACCATGTTGCCTGAAGCTTTTGAAGAAGGGGGGCCTATTGTGGGATACATATCAGCATTAGGATTATTAACTTCATTGATTTTGACTTATTTTGGATGAAACCCTATAGATAATGAGTGGACTTTTAATTAAAACGGACAAGGCATTCGATTAAATTGGCTGTATCGTAGGAAACAACCCTACTTCTTTAGTTTATAACAAATCATATACATGAAACCAAAAGGTGTTGTATTATATAAAGTGAAACCAAATGGTTTTATTTATGATACATAGAAAGAAGGAGAAAATCATATGGAAACTTTACAAGATATTAAGCAAACCGTCATTTTTGAAGCCCCGATCAAAAAAGTATGGGATACTGTATCAACAGCGAAAGGGATTGAATCTTGGTTTATGCCAAATGATTTTGAACCTATAGAAGGGCATGATTTTTACATTCAATCTCCGTTCGGTCCATCGCCTTGCAAAGTGTTAGAAGTGAAGGAACCAGATAAGATTTCCTTTTCATGGGATACAGATGGTTGGGTCGTTTCGTTTCTTTTAAAAGAGCTGGGTGAGAAGACAGAGTTTACCCTGATTCATAGCGGTTGGAAATCAAGTGATGAGATTAACCCGAAAGCGAACGAGAAAAGTTCGGTTATTCGTGAAAGAATGGACAATGGTTGGGTTGGTATTGTCAATGAAGGACTTCGAAAGGCTGTTGAGGGGTAAGTGTCTCAAGCACAGCATGATGTATTCCAAGCAATTGCTGATCCAACTAGACGAGAGGTTATTCGATTACTAGCTGATCAGGAATTACCGATATCAGAAATAACCTCTCACTTTCCGATCAGTCGTACAGCCGTTGCAAAACATTTGCGCATTCTTTCAGAAGCGAAATTAGTCAGTGGGGAAAAAGTTGGTAGAGAAAGAATCTATCGCTTGCACCCAGAACCTTTAGCAGAATTAAAGCAATGGCTTTCTTATTATGAACAATTTTGGAATAACAAATTGTCCATCCTGAAACATGTGGTTGAAAATGAAGGTGAAGCTGAAATAAAAGGGATTGAGTCAGATCCGAAGTAATAAGAGAATACCGTCTTAGGTGTAAATCTTCTATTAAAGGTGAATACCCTTGACATTAAATAAACGTGACGAAAAATTTGAACTTCCTGCTAAATGAAGTAAACCTGCATTACGAGCACTTAAAGGGGCTGGATATTAAGGCTCGAACTCTGCACCAGCCTTAGTGAGAAAGAGGTTTCAAAACTACATGGTGTAGGGCCTAAGGCTATAAGAGAATACTAGCTCTTGAAGCCAAAGGTTTATGCTTTGCAAGTGAAAAAAGTAATCTATAAAAAGTTGGTGCCTGCGACTTGTCGAATTTGATAAGTCAGGGGCTTTTTTTAATTATCAAGGGAAGGAGAATTTTAAAAGATAAAATACCCTTTTAATGATACAATGGATTCTGTTGTAAAATAGTAATGGTTAGAGGGAGACTTATGAAAAAAACGTTAAGTTTCTGGATTTTTTTACTCACAGCTTTTGTTATTGTAGGCATTTTATGTAGTACTTTATTTTCCGCCTATCTTGTAACAAGAGAAAACTTAGTCAATCATTCACTAGAGATTAACAGAGTGTATTCTGAAAAGCTTGCACAAGTAACGGATGAAGTATTTACTTCCATGAAACAAATTCTAGAACAAAGAGAATTTGATGTCGTCCATGATATCGATAAGCCTGAAATCATAGATGGAAAATTAGAACGATTTTTGAAGAGTAGTCAGAATTTTAATTCACTCGCGGTGGTTAATCGTGAAGGTGTTATTCTAAGTGCCACTCCATATGTAGGGTTTGAGGGTGAAACACTAACGTCTTTAGGGGCAGTAGAATCGTTAAAGCAAAAGACGACGCTCATTACAGCTCCTTATACCGCCATCACCAATCGACTAATTCTAATGGTTTCTACCCCTTTATGGGGAAGTGACAGGGAATACTTGGGATTTCTAGCGGGAACGATTTATTTACAAGAGGAAAATATAATAAAGACGATCCTGGGTGAACATTATGCAAAGGATGGTTCGTATGTCTATGTTGTAGATAAAAGTGGTACATTAATCTATCACCCAGATGTCAATCGAATTGGTGAAAAGGTTGAAGATAATGAAGTGATTGAACAATTAATGAATGGTCAAAGTGGGGCTCAATTTGTTACGAATTCAAAGGGGATTGATTTTCTGGCGGGATATACCTACATCCCCTCAAGTCAGTGGGGAGTTGTATCTCAAACCCCTTATGAAGTTGCCGTTGCTCCAGTAGGGGACATGGTAAAAAAAATATTTATGTACTCGATCCCATTTGTTCTTTTCTTCATTATGATTACGATCTTTTTAACAAGGAAATTGGCAGCACCGCTTCGTAAATTAGCTTTATTTGCCCTTAATTATTCTTCAGACAGTGAGGGGCAGGTAAAGCCACCGATTGCTACATGGTATTTTGAAGCAGAGCAATTAAACAAAACGTTAGAAAGCTTTGCAAAAAAGCAAGAAAAGAGTATTCACAATTATAAAATGAAGTCTTTGACCGATCCACTTACAGGTTTAGCAAACCGAAGGCATTTAGAAGAGACATTAGAGAAATGGAAAAGTGAAAAAGGACATTTCTCCCTCATTGTCATTGATATCGATTATTTTAAAAAGGTAAATGACGAATTTGGGCATCAAATAGGAGATGAAGTCTTAATTTTTTTATCTACTAAGATGAGAGAATTTATACGAGCTGATGATGTTTGTGCAAGGTTTGGTGGTGAGGAATTTGTTGTATTACTATCGGAGACCAACGCGGTTGAAGCAATGAAGATTGCTGAGAGAATGCGTGAAACGATTAGTCATACCATTAGTCCAACGGGTCGATCAATCACATTTTCGTTAGGAGTAGGTACCTATGATGATAACGAAGACATCAGTTCCTTTTTTAGGCGTGTAGATCATGCTCTATATGAAGCTAAAAAAGAAGGACGTAACAAAGCTGTTTTATCTCGGCCTTGATGGGAGACCAGAAAAGAAAAGGGTAGGATTTTCTCTCCTAATTTCATCAACCTGCTAGTAAGAAAGAGCTAAAATGAATGCCTGTCACTTGTCGGATTCGACAAGTGACAGGCATTTTTCTATCTGCGCCGTATTCTAACTTAAATGAGTCTCAAATCGATTTCGGATATCTCGAATCACGGATGTCCAAACAGCAGGATCCGTTGTGATTGTTTTCTTAAATGCTGCAAACATTTCCTTTTGCTTTTCTGCAAAATCAGGAGCGCCTTGTTCGGGTAGCTTCGTTTTATGTTCTGTCACCCATTGTTGTACTTCTGGTGAACGTGGCCCCCATACAGCTAGTTCGTCCCCAAGTTCATTTGTTAAAATAAAAATCGGAATCGAACGGGCTGTACCGTTAGTTAAATATTGATCCATGAGCTCTAAATTCTCATCACGGATGAGAAATCTTGTTTCGATTGAAGCGAGTTCTGCAATCCGTTGCATAATAGGTACACATAACGCTGCATCCCCACACCAATCCGCAGTTAGCGACACCATACGAAGGTTCTTCTCCTTCAAGTGTGAAAAATACTTAATCTCATTGGCATTCAACTTGACTTGCTAGTAAACCCCCTCTAATTCAGCGCGATTCACTTGCATGTTCTCCACATATTCCGTGTAAGATATTCCTTTAGAAAACCAACTTTTTAGGGACATGATAGATCTCCTTTTCTTTCTTTTTAATAAGAGTAGCATAATATCCAATTTTTTCTAAAGAATATGCTCATTGTATTAAATGGTCATACATGCTACAATTCAATAAAACATTAACTAAATTATTTACTTATTAATTTACTTAAATGAGAAGGGTGACGAAAATGGCAACGATCAAAGATATCGCTGAACGTGCGAATGTTTCGACGGCGACAGTGTCGAGAGTGTTAAATAACGATAAAAATCTATCGGTCGCTCTAGAAACAAGAGACCGAATTATGGATATAGCTAAAGAGTTGAATTATGTACCTGTTCGAAAGCGTTATCCAGATAGCAAGAGTTCTTCCATTATAGGAGAAAAAGAAATTGGCATCGTTATGTGGTGCTCCCCTGAATATGAGTGGGAGGATACGTATTTTTTATCAATACGTAAAGGGATAGAAAGTGAATGCGCAGAAAGAGGGTTGTTAGTTAAGAAAATCAGTCATTATTCAGGTGGCATGACGGAAATTCAAATGAATAACCTTGATGGTGTCATTGTGGTTGGTATGGTAAGTGAAGAGGATGAAGAGAGGTTAAGTCAAAAGGTTAACCACAATCTTGTTTTTATCAACCACACTCCTAAAAATGAGTGGAATGATACCGTTGTTATTGATCACGCAAAAGCCACTCGAATCGCCCTGGAACACTTGTTTTCTTTAGGTCATACAAAGATTGGTTTTATTGGCGGGCAAGAAAAAGCGCAGGATGGATCCAAAATCGAGGACCCTCGTCAAAAAGCGTATGAAGAAACAATGAAAAAGAGAGGCCTCTATCATCCGGATTATGTTTATATATCTAAACAATTTTTGATTAGTGATGGGTATCATTCTATGATAAAGGCGGGGGGAAGTAAGGACCTTCCGAGCGCATTTTTTATAGCTAGTGATGCCATGGCGATCGGTGCCATAAGAGCTTCCCATGAATTGGGGATAAAAATCCCCGTCGATATGAGTATTGTGAGTTTTAATGATGTTGAGATGGCGAGCTTTACTCAGCCTGCATTAACGACGGTGAAAGTTTACACAGAGGAAATGGGGAAAGCGGCGGTGAAACTCCTATTGGAGCGATTGGAAGGAAGAGAAATCCCCTTTAAGATTGAGGTTCCAACTAAGCTAGTTGTCCGTGAAAGTAGTGTACGGTTATCTAACGACAGTTAAGATGAGGAATTTGACGATTGAAGTTTAGTCAAAGAGTCTTTTTGTAAAAGGCTCTTTTTTTTTATAAAATATTTAAATAATTCCAAAAAAGGCATTGAAATTAAAATCTATATAAGTTATTATTTTACTTAATAAAGTTAATAAATTTAGTAAATAAATTACACGGCGCGAATGACTATAATCATTTTATATTTTTCGCATCTGTTGAAAGCGCTTAACTGATAGGGGGCAAAAGGAGAGTGAACACGTAGTTGTATTGCACAGGAAAAGGGTAAAAATCTAAAAAAATCTAGGGGGATATGAATGAAAAAAAGAATGGGTACATTCACTAGTATTTTAATGAGTGCAATGATTTTAACTGCTTGTGGTGGGGATTCTACTGCTGGATCAGGTGATTCTAGTAATGCGTTAACACTTTACTCCGGAGTGTCAGAGGATGCTGAAAAAGAGGCCATTGAAGAAGTAGCTCAAGCTTTTGAAGACGAGACAGGAATTTCAATTGATATTAACTTTCCAGGAACGGGTTATGAGGATCAAATGCGAGTAAGAATGGCATCAAATGATCTTCCAGATTTATTTGATACACATGGCTGGGCGATCAATCGTTACGGTGAGTATGTAGCCGATCTAAGTAATATGGATTGGGTTGAGCATTTTGATCCAGCCATGGCCCCGATACTAAAAGATGAAGATGGCAAAGTATACGCCTTTCCAATCAACCAAGCAAAGGATGGAATTATGTATAATGCCACTTTATTAGAGGAGTACGGGATCGAACTTCCTACGACGGTCGACGAATGGGTCGATGCAATGGAAACGGTCAAAGAAAAAGGGAATGGAGAAGTGACTCCACTTTGGATTCCTGGTAGTAATCAGTATACGATCGCACAAATCCTTGATCAATTATCGACTCCTTTATTAGTAACGGCTGACAGTCATAACTATGAATCAGAGTTGCTAGATGGCTCAGTTGATTGGTCTACATACACGGCTCTTCCTGAATTCTTAAAAGAATTGCAAGAAAAAGAGTTACTAAATACCGATGTATTAACTGCTAGTGAAGCTCAGAGAATTGAATTAATGGCTCAAAACAAAATAGCTTTTACTTTTGCAGGTGGAGCTTTCGGACCAGCGGTAACGGAGCTTAACCCTGACATTCAAGTTGGAGCTGTTCCAGTACCTGCCTTTTGGGAAGGGGATGAGCCAAGTTGGATCGGAGGAGAACGGAACACGTTTGCTGTTTTTAAAGACTCAAAGAATGTAGAAGAAGCGAAACAATTTATCGAATTCCTTGCTCAGCCCAAAAATGCTAAAAAATTAGCAGAAGCAACGTCATTACCAGCAGGAGTAACGAGTGTTGAAACTGAAAACTATTACTCTGAGTTTTATGATAAATGGGCTCATGTCGAGATTCAACCTTACTTTGACCGTGTTTACTTACCAAGTGGAATGTGGGATGTGTATGCTATAACTGGTCAAGAGTTGCTTTCTGGTACAAAAACAGCCGAGCAGGTATCAGAGGAGATGCAATCGGAATATCTTCGCTTAAGAAATCAATAAGTCTAGCTTTGTTCAAGACGATCATGAAAATGGGGCAGGAGACTAAAGTCTGTCCCCTTTTTCAAAAAGAACTCTTGGATGGGGGACTCTACTTAAAGGAGTTGAGAACATGAGTCAAACTGTAGCGGGGAGCAAAGTCGTGGTCACCAATAAAGCACCAAAAATAAAACAAAAGAAAGAATCGTCTCTTATGTGGATGTATATCCCAGCCTTATGTTTCGTGAGCTTGTTTATCATTTATCCATTTTTAAATGGAATCAAAATTACGTTTACGGATTGGAATGGCTTTTCGCAAAATTATAATTGGGTCGGTCTCGAGCAATATGCAAGGATGTTCTCAGACCCTACAACATGGCTTGTCGTCAAAAATACGTTGCTTTATGGAATTGGTAGTACCGTTTTTCAGACTGTCATTGGACTATTGTATGCTTTGTTGTTAAATCAAAGCATTAAAATGAAAGCATTTACTAGAACCATTGTTTATTTGCCTGTTATTATAAGTCCTTTAATTATGGGGTATATTTGGTACTTTTTCTTCGCTTATCAAGGGGGAGCATTAAATGACCTTTTAATGTTTCTTGGGTTTGACCGTATTAACGCTTTAGGGAATGCATCCTTCAATCCATGGATTATCGTATTAGTGAACACGTATCAATTTGTAGGAATTGCGATGATCATTTACTTAGCAGGCCTACAAAGTATATCTAAAGATTATTATGAAGCCGCTACGATTGATGGGGCGTCACCGTTTGCTCAGTTTAAAAATATAACTCTGCCTTTATTGGCACCGGCTATTACAATAAATGTCGTTTTAAATGTAATAGGCGGCCTGAAATTGTTTGATGTGATTATTTCATTGACGGGTGGGGGACCAGGAAATGCGTCCCAATCGATGTCTACTTTTATGTATTCCCTTTACTTTAGAAGGCAAGATGCTGGATATGCAGCAACCCAAGGGGTGTTAATGGCGACGATCATTTTAATTATTAGCTTGTTGGCGCTTGTATACTTCAAACGTAAGGAGGTAGAGGCATAAATGAATCAACTGAAGCAATCCCAAAAGATGATCTTAACGATTGTAGCCTTTCTCATTTGTCTGATTCATATCATCCCTTTCTACATTCTCGCCACAACCTCATTAAAAGTTAGTAATGATTTTAGCTCGAGGTGGGTGTTTCCAGACTATTTTACATTAGAGAACTTCGCTCGTGCCTGGGAACGTGCCAATTTAGCAAATGCTTTTATGAACTCGATGATCATTACGGCAGGAGCGGCTATTCTCCTTATTCTTGTAGGGTCAATGGCGGCCTATCCGTTAGCTCGAGTGAAGACGAAATTGAATAAAGTGGTGTATTACATTTTTATTTCCATTATGGTGATTCCTCCTTTAACGGCATTAGTGCCGTTGTATCAATTGGTCGTTAATATGGGGATGGTCAACACTCATGAGATCGCGATTTTTAATAACGTCGCAGCTTATCTACCGTTAACGATCTTTTTATATGCGGGTTTTATTCGCTCAACCATTCCAAAAGAATTAGAAGAGGCTGCGAAAATTGATGGAGCGAGCACCATTAGAATCTTTTTTAATATTATCTTTCCGTTATTAAAGCCAGTAACCGCAACGGTCTTAATTATTTCATGTGTATTCATTTGGAACGATTACCAGTTTGCTATTTTCTTCTTACAAGATAAAAGTGTACACACATTAACGGTAACATTAGCTAGCTTCTTTGGTGAAAATCAAAACAATCTAAACTTAGTAGCGGCTGCTGCACTCATGGCCTCGTTACCAATGATTGTGTTGTTTCTCATTTTACAGAAATACTTTATTGCAGGATTGTCATCAGGTTCAGTAAAAGGCTAGTTTTTGAGTATTACCTTATAACAAATTCTAAGATTACCTAGAGGAGGACTTTAAATGTCTAAAATTACGTTCATTGGAGCTGGAAGTACGGTATTTGCTAAAAATGTATTAGGAGATTGCATGTTTGTTCCTGCTTTAAACGGATTTGAATTTGCTTTACACGATATTGACGAAACGAGATTAAAAGATTCCGAACAAATGTTACTGAACTTAGCTCGTAAATACAATCCATCTATTAAGGTGAAGTCTTACTTAAATCGCAAAGAAGCGTTAACAAATGCAAAGTATGTCATCAATGCCGTTCAAATCGGAGGGTATGAGCCGAGTACCGTGATCGATTTTGAAATTCCTAAAAAATATGGCTTACGCCAAACGATCGCAGATACAATTGGAATCGGAGGTCTATTCCGCAGCTTACGCACGATTCCTGTCTTGCTTGATTTTGCAAAAGATATGGAAGAAGTTTGCCCGGATGCGTGGTTTTTAAATTACACGAATCCAATGGCTTCGCTAACAGGGGCGATGCTACGCTTCACTAATATCAAGACAATTGGATTATGTCACAGCGTCCAAGTTTGTACAGACCACTTATTCCAATCACTCGATATGGATTCAACGGGTGTAGAAGAAAAAATTGCTGGGATCAACCATATGGCTTGGCTCTTAGAAGTGAAAAAGGATGGAAAAGACCTTTATCCAGAGATTAAAAAACGAGCTAAAGAAAAACAAAAAATAAAGCATGATGATATGGTGCGCTTTGAGTTAATGGATAAATTTGGTTACTATGTGACGGAATCATCCGAGCATAATGCTGAATACCATCCATATTTCATTAAAGACCGCTACCCAGAGTTGATCGACCGTTTCAATATTCCTTTAGATGAATATCCTCATCGTTGTGTGAATCAAATCAAAAACTGGGAAGACATGCGCGAGGAGATGGTTAGTAATACACAATTAACACACGCGCGATCACATGAATATGGTTCATACATCATTGAAGCAATGGAAACGAATATACCATTTAAATTTGGAGGTAATGTGTTAAATACAGGTGGATTGATCTCAAATTTACCGAAAAATGCATGTGTTGAAGTGCCTTGCGTAGTAGACCGGAACGGAATCATTCCTTGCTACATTGGTGATCTTCCTGAACAATTAGCTGGGTTGAACCGTACAAATATTAATACGCAACTACTAACGATTGAAGCGGCTCTGACATTGAAAAAGGAACATATTTACCAAGCAGCTCTTTTAGATCCACACACGAATGCAGAGTTGTCGATGGATGACATCATTGCTATGTGTGATGAACTAATCGAGGCGCATGGAGATTGGCTACCGAATTATCGTTAATCAATAAGGTGAAAAAGGGTGTCTCCAAGCTCACAGAAGTGAGGAGTTGGGACACTTTTTTTGTTTTTTTATTTTGTGAAATCACATTAAAGCGAGTTGTCTTTCGAAACGATCTTACAAAAGAGCAAGCCTTACATTTAAGTATGAATATGGAGGGTGAGGTTGACATTGTCTCAAATGTCTTACCGGAAAAAGCAAGCCAAGTAAGCGTATCTCCATATGCAAAGCTCGTCACTGTTGGTGGAAATCGGGTAGTAGCAGGATTATTTAATCGTTTTCAACATGATGTGAATTTTAATGAGCGTAAGCTTCGTTTCGCTTTAAATCTTGCAGTAAATCGTGAAGAAATCATACGTAACGCCTTTTACGGTTATGCAGAACCTATTCCGGCATTAACGCCACCGTGAGCGTTTGATTTTCCGGACGATTTATCTCCAGTCGAGTTTAATCCTAGTCATGCACATCAACTTTTTCAAGACGCCAATTGGCCTAGTGGAAGAGTATTGCGGATCCAGCTCCTTATACGTTATTTTATGAAGGCACACCAGCCTTTTTTCATCGGGAATTATTGGGCTCAGATGGTTCACTACGGGCTGGTCCTAAACTACCACGATTTGAAGAATTATTTCCATTCCATGACAAATCAAACGAATATGCAGAAATTACTCGATAAAGCGAAGGAAATTGACCGCTATGTGTACCACGAATCGCTAGCACTCTTCTTATGTGCACCTCACGACCTTTATGCAATTAACAAACATGTTCACTTTAAGCCATATCGAATCTCGTTTGAGCTTGTCGATACTGAAGTGGGAGATGGTCATTGATCTAGATTTCACTATTAGACCAATGAACGCTTAAATACTGCCTATAAGTGTAGTTTATAGTATCAGGGTCAAAGCATAAATCACTGGGAACTTTTTTGTGTACAAAAATGATTATTTCATCCGCCTTAAAATTACGAGGTTCATATGACATGATAAAGGCACTCAGTTCATTTGTTTCGATCGAAGTAAATGTTTTATAATAAAACGAGATAGGAAACGGATCAATTCAGAAGCTATGGGCTTTGTTAGTATAAAAAACGTGCCTGACTCCAGTATAGTAAAGCATTACTACACTGGAAAGAGGCACTTAATTCCTAGGGACTTACCATGACTATTTTTTTACTCTTCCGTCACACGATTTCTAAAAGCCTCTTTTGTCACCAAATATCCATCTTCTTCTATATTATTTTTCGGTTTTTTCATTTCGCTTCCTTTTGGAAATGCACCGGGATGACTTTTTTTCTTATGATTAAAGCTCTTTCCAGTTGCCAATACGATCCCCCCCTTTAAAGTTATTCAGAATTAGTTTTTTCTTAAAGTGTTTTACTTATGCACTGGTTGTCGGGTAACAGAAACCGAAGACATGTTAACATTAAAAATAAACTTTAAAAATGAAGATTTTTGGTCATATATCGTACCTGAATATTATTTAAATAATGCCGATCCCATGCACATTTATTAGGGTTCAGGTACTGGAAACCTGGAAACCTGGAAATAAAAGGTACATTAATAGTAAGTTCCTTCCTAGATTTTTCGAATATATGACATGGAAAGATATATTTAATATGCACGTTCAATTGTGGGGTGTTAATAGCATTTTGTTTAGGAAAGTATGTCTGACATTTGAAAAGGTAGACTTTAAAGTAAAATCAGGAACCTTTTGTATAGACAGTTGAAGTGTAAATTTCTAGCGATTTTGATCTATCCTTAGGTAATAAGAGTGTATTATAGTTCTAGAGGATTCATTAAAGCTATGAACGCATTATGATGGACAATAAAAAGGAACAAAAAAATCAAATCTCCATACATGTACCATATCATATACTTTACTTACAAGGAACGGTGGACAAGAACTTAGGGAGAACAGCTTACTATTGTTTGCTTTTTGGTGTTCATAATATTGTCATCAATTGGAATATAGTATTTTGTATGCTATAGTCATGATTCTAATCGTAAACTGGTATAATACTAGATAGAGTAAGCATATGGATAGAAGGGAAAAGTGGGAGAGACAATGGAATTAAATAGAAAAGAAGAAGTGAATAATCAAAGCTCCTTAAGAGAGATGTTTAGACAGTTAGTGGAGCATAAATATTTTCAGCCGATTGTGATAGGAATGATCCTATTCAACGGTCTTATTATCGTATCCGAGACGTATGTAACTGGTAATAGTTTACTGCTAGCCATAGATAAAATCATTGTTTGGATTTTTGTAATCGAGCTACTTATTAAAGTCATTGGTCTCGGTTTCAGAGGATATTTCTCTGATAGATGGAATATGTTTGATTTTGGCATTGTCATAGGTAGTTTATTATTTTACTCAACGCCTTTCGTTAGCGTGTTGAGGTTAATAAGGGTATTGCGTTTAATAAGGATGATTCCAGCGATTCCGGCATTACGGAAAATTATAGACTCATTGATGAAATCCATTCCAGCGTTAACGGGGATTCTAGGGCTATCGATTTTGATTTTCTCGATTTATGCGATTATAGGAACAACCTTTTTTAGTGAGGTTCTTCCGTATGAGTTCTTTGGGAGTTTTCATACTGCGCTCTTTACTTTGCTGCAGGTCGTAACGTTTGAATCGTGGGCTAGCCAAGTAGCAAGACCGGTTATTCATGAGATACCGTGGGCTTGGGCCTACTTTGTCTCCTTTATCATCATCGGAGCATTGGTTATTTTAAACCTTGTTGTTGCCGTCATTTTAAGCTATTTGGGCCAGGATGACGAAGCGATTCAAAAGGAACAGATGAATCGATTACACAAAGAAAATCAAGAACTAAAGAGAGATATTCAAGAAATTAAACAACTGATTCTAGAGGGAAGAAATAATTAAACCACATAAGAGGTGTCTGACCCGCTTTAAAGCACTCAGTGGGTCAGACACCTTTTTTACATTACTCACTTATTAACTCGTATTCCTCTTCTAAATCAAACCCAAAGCCATCATATAAATATTTCAGTACATCCATAAGACTTAACCACGTAGTATCTGAGGTGATGATTTTTTTATTTCTATAGCATACTACACGGTAAGGCTCGTGCTTATATTCTTGGTATGTGTAGATAAAGTAAATATGGTTATATTTTAATCCTAGTTCCTTTACTTTCACTTTGGAAATTGGATGTTCAACCAGTGCAATAAAAAAATCATCATCGTTTCTCTTTAAAACTTGAAGGCCATCTAATCGCTCTATGATACCTACATGATATTCAATTCCTTGCCAAACTACTTTCCAATTGTCTTTTAAAAACACCGCTTTCACTCCTAAAATGGCTATACTATACCTTTTTTCTTACTTTTACCCGAATTTTAAGGTAGTCAAACCTTCATACAAAGAAAAATTTAGTACATGGAAGATGTTGTTTTTTATAGAGAGAAAAGAGTGGGCGATGTAGATAAGAATAATTGAATTCATAGTGAAAAAAAAAGAAAATGTAGGAAATGACATGGTATGATGAAAGGAAGGATTTAGTTAAGCCGTGATTTACGATTGGATGGAGTAAAGAGTAGACGTGAAGAAAATAATTTTGAGATAAAACCATTCCACATCCCTCCATCTTATACACAAATAAAGTTGAAAAGGTAAAGGCATTATAGGTTTTATGGAGATGAACATTATAGTATTCATATGAGAGGGATGGGATGAAATGAAACAGAACATCATACAACTAACCAAAATGATACAAGTCTCAAATCAGGGTCATATCTTATATGTTTACGATGAAGCTGAGAGTTATATAGAGAATGCCGTTTCTTTTATTGTTACGGGTATGGAACAGGGGCACCATCTTTTAATCATTGATAATAAGGCAAATTACAAACTCATTTATCAGAGACTTCAGGAAGTATTATCGATTAGAGAAATAGATCTTATTCAATATGTTGATAATTATGAATTCTATTGTTTATTTGAAGATTTTCAAAGTGAGAGTATTGTAAAGCACTTCACTATGCTTTTAGAACCATTACGAGATCAAGAAATTCCCATTCGAACTTGGTCAAATGTTGTATGGAAAGAACAAGATGATATTATTTCCAAACTCGAGGAATTTGAAAATAGGGCAGATCATTGCGTGCGTGAAGCTAAACTAATATCTGTTTGTGCTTATAATGGCCATCAGATCTCAGCTTCCTTGCAAAATAGGTTATTAGGGAATCATGAATACTTTATGACTGATGGTTCATTGGTCAAATCCAGTCTCTATCAAAAAAGAGAGGTCATCCCTCCGTTCAAGTATGGAAAGGAAGAACATCAAAAAATGGAGGGGGAGTTAAAAGCAACTAAGCATCAACTCCAATCCTTTATTCAACAAAATTTAGACCCTATTTTGATTTTTGATAGAGATGATAAGTTAATTACCGTAAACAAGGCGTTTGAGGATGTTTTTGGCTGGTTCAAAAATGAAGTATTAGGTTTGAATGCCAACGACATACCGTCAATTCCAGAAGAGAAAAGGTATGAAGTGAATCGTAATAGAAGTTTAGGCGCATTAGGTGTAAATGTCGATGGGTATGAGACGGTTAGAATTACCAAGGATGGTCGTAACCTTCATGTACTCTTATCGAGCTTTTCATTGTTGGACAAAGAGGGCAAATTTAATGGACGAGCGGTTATCGTTCGCGATATCACGGAGAGTAAACAGGCTCAAGACTTATTAATTAAGACGGAGAAACTATCGATTGCTGGTGAATTGGCTGCGGGTATTGCCCATGAAATACGCAATCCGATCACTTCGGTTAAAGGGTTTCTTCAACTTTTACACTCTGATCATTTTGAAGAAAAAAAGAAGTATTACGACATCATCAAATCAGAGATAGATCGGATTGAATTAATTTTGACTGAACTTTTAATGCTCTCCAAACCACAAGTCACTCATTTTGAGACAAAGGATATTTTGATCGTCATTAAGGATGTCATTACGTTATTGGATGCGCAAGCTCATTTGAACAATGTACAAATCAACACGCAATTTGATTCAAATGAGATCCTAGTCAGGTGTGAAGAGAATCAATTTAAGCAGGTGTGCATCAATATGATTAAAAATGCGATTGAGTCCATGCCGAGTGGAGGAGAATTACTAATAAAAGCTCAGAGTAACATGAAAGATGAGATTGTCATTAGCTTTATTGATCAAGGAATAGGGATATCCAAATCTATCTTGTCTAAGCTTGGACAACCTTTCTATACAACTAAAGAAAAAGGAACAGGTCTCGGATTCATGGTAAGCAAAAAAATAATAGAAAATCACAATGGTTCGATTGTAATATCAAGTGAAGAACATAAAGGAACGATTATTGACGTGTATCTACCTATTCCTAAGTAAGGTTCTTAAGGAGTTGCTAGGTTTCTGGAAGCTATAAGGAAAAACTTCCCCCCGTGCATTCGTGCACGGGGGGAAGTCTTTATACAAATCATTTAATGAAACATCCTTACTTCACTCGAGCCCAAACAAAATTCTCCTGATGTTTTAATAACATAAATAAAATAATAAGAAAAACCGATAGGACAGCAATGATTTCGCCATACCAAACATATTGATAAGGAATTAATAGAATAGCGCCAATACCCGCGAGTAAGCTATATTTCTTAAATAGTAAAGCTAGCAACCATAAGAAACCTAAAACGAATAAAGCGATCGGCTCTGTTGCTAGGAAAATCCCTAAACTAGTCGCAATCCCTTTTCCACCGGTGAAATTTAAGAACATAGACTTCAAGTTCCCAATAATCACACACAAGCCGATAAACATGGTTTGACCCACACTGAAATATTGTGAAGCATACGTTACCATTAAGAACGCTTTCCCCATGTCTCCAATTAAGACAAGGATCGCCATTTTTTTCCCTAAATTTAAATAAACATTGCTTGCTCCTATATTTTTCGTTCCAATCGCTTGAATATCTATCCCCTTCAATCGAGAGACGATCTTTCCAGTAGGTACAGAACCGATCATATATGCAATCATACAGAAGATTAGAAATGTCATAGATTCTACCCCTTTAAAAAACGATATATAAATTATTAATGATTTCTCTACTAATTCTAGTATAAACCATGACAGCGATATCGGATATAACCATTATTAAGGAGAAAGACTTAGAGTTTAAGGATATATAAGTCTGCACCTTTAATCTATAAGATTGAAACTCTTACTTAAAAGTCAGTTTAGAAGTTTTTTTAATGTTTGGAAAAAGTTGCTTATCTATATATCGTATAGTAATATATAAGAAAGCGTGTACATATCGGGTTGTTACTGTTAAATCGGCAAAACTGACTACTTGTTACAAGTATGGTTTTGTCTCTTTTTGATGGAGTTGTAAAAATAGGTCGATCTCTATACTAAGAGGACTGAATATTCAATCAATACTTCCGTTCGTCCTACTTGCTTTCATTCATAACAGAAATCGAACTATAAATCGTATCATAAAAGAGTTCCTCCTAACTTCATACATAAAATGGTAAAAGGGGAGAATTGAATGTATCGTCATTTAAAGCTCTATCTATTCATAGTTGGTGTGCTTACAACGATCACATTATTTATTTTTATAAGTATGTCTATTTCGAAATTATTTACAATAGACAATGAATTAATGCAGCAGACACAAGAAAAATTGCCTAGCTATCATTTTGTATTAATAAGTGAAGAGGTAGATAACGATTATTGGAGATTAGTTGAAAAAGGGGCAAGGGAAGCAGAGAAATATTATGATGTATATGTTGAATACAAAGGTCCAAAACGATCGAATTTGAAAGAACATATTAAGCTTGTGGAAATGGCTGTTGCTTCAAAGGTAGATGGGATTATTACACAGGCTTTAAGTGAGGAAGATTTTTCTCCTATTATTAATGATGCTGTAAAGAAAGGGATCCCCGTTATAACGATCGACACGGATGCTCCTACAAGCGACCGAGCTGCATACATAGGGACGGATAACTATTATTCTGGCATTCTAGCTGGTAAGACAATCATTGAAGATACTGTAGGAAAAGTAAATGTTGGGATTATCACAGGGAACTTTGATTCAGAACATCAAAAGCTAAGGGTGCAAGGGTTTATGGATATGATAAAAGATGTAGACAGGATTAATGTAGTAGCGATCGAAGAATCAAATATTTCACGACTAGAGGCTGAACAAAAAGCCTATCAATTATTAAAACAACATGAGGAAATTAACGCTTTTTATGGTACTAGCGCTTTAGACGGTAGTGGGATTGTGGCTGCCATTCATAAAACGAAAAAAAATGATTTGTACGTCATTGCGTTTGATACGCTCGTAGAAACAGTTGAATTACTGGAAAAGGATGAAATTCAGGCTATTGTAGCCCAGGAACCATTTGAAATGGGATTTAAAAGTGTTGAAATTTTAATGGAGGAGATCCACTTTCAACCTAAATCAACTGTGAATCACACCAATACGACCATTATTCGTAAAAAAGATTTAACCAATATCGAGCGAGAGATGCAAGTGATTGGTGATACATATGATTAAGATTAGAACGAAATTATTGATTTATTTTGTTACTTTATTATTCATTACGATAACGGTTACATTCTCTTTGTATCAAAATAATAGAAACACAGTAAATGCGTATGATGAGAATTTTAGACGATTCTTACTGTTAAATGAAATTACTCAAACAACGAATGCTATCTATGAAAAATTAACGCTTTATATCATTGAAGATTCACCAGACTTATTATTAGATTACAAAAAAAATGTCGAGAAGTTGCATTCTCTACAAGCCCAACTCGAACCTCTTAAACAAGACTCCAATAATAGTATTCAAATTAAAAATTATGAGAATATGCTTACGAGCTTGTTGGAACAATCTGAGCGAACATTATTAAGCTTTGAATTAGGGAGTGTAGAACTCTATTATGTAAATTTATTTGAAACGGAGAGAATCTCCACTTACATCCATGAGACAACTTTGTCTCTAATCAATGAGGAGTTAACAGACTACCACCAATTTTATGAGAAAATGGTTGAAAAGCAGCGCTTGACCAACTATATGGGGGTTGCCATCTTAATTGCAAGTCTTATTGTTAGCTCGTTATTTGCCGTTTGGTTCTCAACCGGTATTACGAAATCTATATCTAAACTAAATACAGCTGCTAATGAAATTTCGAGAGGGAATTTTAATGGAAAAGCGGTTCAGGTATCTTCTAAAGATGAGCTATGGTTCCTAGCTAAAACATTTAATGATATGAGAGGGAACATCCGACAGTTAGTGGAGGAAATTAAGGAGAATTCAAAATTAAATCAAGCCCTTAGGGAAATGGAATTGAGAAGTCTCCAAAATCAGATTAACCCTCATTTTTTATTTAATACATTGAATGCCATTTTAAAAACATCTTATTTAGAAGGTGCTGAGCGAACTGGAAATTTAATCAGTTCTGTCTCAACGTTACTTCGCTATAATCTTGGGAACTTAGATAAGACGATGATGTTAGAAGAGGAAGTCAAGATTGTTAAGGAATACTTTTACATTCAAAAGACACGATTTGGTGACCGTGTATCCTTTAAGGTCAATTGTCAGGATGTAGATATGGATTTTCCAATACCTTGTTTAACCCTTCAACCTATCGTTGAAAATGCTTTTGTTCATGGGATAGAAGAAATGGAAGAAGGGGCTCACATTTCTTTAAATATATATATGCAGGATGAACATTTGATCGTTGATATCTGTGATAACGGTATAGGGATGGACGAAAAGACAAGAAAGAGTTTATTAACAGATGAGAATAAAGAAAGCCCTTCCATTGAAAAAAAGACAGGACATTCAACTGGAATCGGCTTAAAAAATGTAAGAAGAAGATTGGAAATTTTCTATCAGAACAACGATGTAATGGATATTAGATCAGGCATAGGAGAAGGTACGGTTATTAGGTTGAAATTGCCAATTCATTTCAAGGGGGAGAAGCAATGCTAAAGGTATTGATCGTTGATGATGAAGTAATCGAACGTGAAGGTCTAAAGTTCATTATAGGGAAAGAAAGACCCAATATTCATATCGTTGGTGAGGCGGGAAATGGAAGAAAGGCGATTGAACTTGCTACTAGTTTAAAGCCTGACATCGTACTTATGGATATAAAAATGCCTGGTATCGACGGGGTTGAGGCAGTAAAAAGAATTCAAGCGGAACACCCTCTAATCAAATTTATTATGGTTTCAGCCTTTAATACGTTTGATTATGCACAGGAAGTAATGCGATATGGCGTAAAAGAATACTTATTAAAACCAAGTAAAAAAAATGATATTTTAGCAGCTCTAGATCGTATGGTAAAAGAAATTGAGGAGCTACAACAAGAGGAAGACGAAAAATTAAAGATGACGAATCGATTGGAGCGAATCTCTTCTTTTGTCCAAACAGAGTCCATTGTTTATTTATTAATGGACCATATTCAAGAATTTAGTATTTCTGAATGGAGTGAATGGCTAAATATTGAAGGGAAAGATGGATATGCTTTGACGTTCTCATTTGAACATCGAGAAAGGGAAATGAGTAAATCACAGAAATTAGAATGGTACAATCACCTTAAAAATATCATTCAAGTAGAAATGAACAATAGTCTAGTAGGGCCGATGATGGGTCTGCATGTCCCTGTTTTTATGTTAGTAGATAAAAGAACAGACGATACGAAAGAAATTGACCGGACCGTTTTAAACATCATTCATAAGTTTAAATACCTTAAGCAGAAGTGCCGCCTAATAGCAGGAGTAGGATCCATCGTTAAAGAACTAGATCAATTTTCGAAGTCTTACGAAGAGGCATTATTGGCTTTAGAATTTGTTTTGAGTACGAAGTCAGCAAACTACATGATCTATGATGACCGGATCAAAAAAAATAGAGAGCAGTTAATCCCGTTCGAGCAAGAAAAGAAATTACTAGAAGCTATCAAAAATGGCAACAAAGATGAGGCTCTACGTTTGTTTGAGCAATACTTTTATACGATCGTTGAGGCGACCTATGCTCATGTAGGAAAGGTCAAAGTGAGTGTTAGGGATTTATTTATTGTGATTTCACGAATGATGATTGAAATAGGCATTCATTTACCTGTCCAACAGGAATTTAATTCTTTTACAACGTTGAATCAAGTGAAGGAGTTTGCTAAGCTCCAATTGGTTTCACTCATTAAAGAAATAAAAGAATGGCGTCAGAATGATGTAAAAGGTCTTATGTTACAAGCAAAAGAATATATTGATAGAAACTATAATAAGGTCGTAACACTTGATGATACAGCCGATTTTGTGGGTCTAAGTCCATTTTATTTTAGCAAGTTGTTTAAAGACCGATTTCAAATGACGTTTATCGATTACTTAACACAATTAAGAATGGACAGAGCCGTGGAGTTATTAAATGACCAAACGATGAGTCTAAAGGAAATTTCAGCAGAAATTGGGTATAGAGATCCGAATTATTTCAGTCGTGTTTATAAAAAAGCAACAGGAGAAAGTCCTAGCGCCTACAGAGCAAAGCAATTTAATATTACATAAAAAAGGAACCTCAACTATTTGATTAGTTGAGGTTCCTTTTTTATGAAGAAAACAAAATAGTGCAGAAGATGACAAAAGAGTACAGATGAAAGCGGTTACCTAACTGAGGAACGCATGATAAATTTAAGTTGTAAGGTAGATATCTAAAAAAGGGGAGAAGACAATGAAAAAGAAATGGCTGTTGCGTTTTTCGGCTCTAGCACTATCTCTTTTAACCGTTACGGCTTGTGGTGCTGATGAAAGTACTTCTGAACCAACAAAAGAGCAAGAGGGAGAACAAACGCCTCAAGCATCATCAGATGGAGAAGTTGTTGAGATTTTTAGTTGGTGGACTGGTGCAGGAGAAGAAGATGGTTTACTTGCATTAATCGATTTATTTGAAGAACAGTACCCTGATATAACAGTTGAAAATGCAGCTGTTGCTGGTGGTGCAGGAACAAATGCAAAAGCTGTATTAACTAGTCGTATCCAAGGAAATGATCCACCAGGAACATTCCAGGTTCATGGTGGTGCAGAGTTGAATGATTCGTGGGTAGCCGCAGGACAAATGGAGCCTATCAATGATCTTTATGAGCAAGAAGGCTGGATGGATAAGTTCCCTCAAGATTTAATTGAACTTGTAAGTAAAGATGGAGATATTTATTCGGTACCAGTAAATATCCATAGATCCAATGTACTTTGGTACAATACGGCTATTTTTGAAGAGCATGGATTGGAAGTACCTACTACATTTGATGAATTCTTCGCAGTAGCTGAAGAATTACAGTCCAAAGGTGTTACTCCACTTGCTCTTGGGGACCGTGAACCTTGGACCGCGTCACATCTTTTAGAGAACGTTTTGCTAGGTGTTTTAGGAGCAGATAATTACAGTGCATTATGGACTGGTGAACGATCGTTTGATGATCCTTCTGTCGTAGAGGCTGTTGAGATCTTTGGTGAAATGCTTAACTATGTTAACGAAGATCATAGTTCACGTAACTGGCAGGATGCAGCGCAATTAGTTGCTAATGGTGAAGCTGCTATGAATGTAATGGGGGACTGGGCAAAAGGTTATTTCGTGAATGATTTAAATTTAACAGTAAAAGAAGATTTTGGCTGGGTTCCAACTCCAGGCACAGAAGGTTCATTTATGGTTATAACTGATACATTTGGCTTACCTAAAGGTGTAAGTAACCCAGAAACAGTCAAGCAATTCTTAGCGGTTCTAGGATCTGTTGATGGCCAAGATGCGTTCAATCCACTTAAAGGTTCGATTCCAGCACGTGTAGATGCTGATTTATCAAAATATGATGTATATGGTCAAGAAACGATTGAAGATTTTAACAATGGTGAGTTAGCACCTAGTTTAGCACATGGTTCGGCAGCCTCTGAGGGAGTTGTGACACAATTTAACCAAGCTATTAATATTTTTGTTACACAAAGAGACGTGAATCAATTTGTTGATTCTGTAAAAATGGCAATCGAGAGATAGTTAAAAAGGAGAAAAGAGGAGGAGATCACTCTTCCTCTTTTCTTATAAGAAAAGGGGTAAATCAAAATGGAACCATTGAAACAGTTTGAGACGAAACAAACAAGTGTCGTTCCAAATCCAAAGGTAGTGCCAGATCCAAAACCTAAAAGGAAAAAGAAATTAAATATCGATCAAATATATGCCCTACTGTTTATCACACCCTCTATTCTTTTAATAGGCATTTTCGTCTACGGCTTTATCGGCTGGACTGGATATGTGTCGTTTAGTAATTGGAATTCATTAGTTCCTGATTTATCATTTGCTGGTTTAAAAAACTATGCCTTCATCTTTCAAGATTTTCGTTTTCAAGCTGACATCAGAAATACGATATTCTTTACGATCTTATTTATATGTGCTGTTATCTTAATAGGACAAACGTTGGCTATTTTACTTGATCAAAAGTTGAAGCAAGAATCGCTGTTCCGCAACATCTTTTTCTTCCCAATGGCTTTGTCGTTTGTCGTAACAGGTGTTGTTTGGCAATGGTTATTACACCCATCTACGGGTATAAACCTATTTTTATCTAAATTTGGGATGGATTCAAAATGGTATACAGATACAACGATTGTTCCAGCTTTGAATATGGGCAAGATTGAATTTGGACTCCCGATGGCTATGATTGCAGTTGTCATTGCTGCTGTCTGGCAGATGTCAGGCTTTTCCACTGCGATGTATTTAGCTGGGTTAAGGGCAATACCAGATGAGGTACGTGAGGCAGCGAGGATGGACGGGGCTACAGAATTTCAGATTTATCGTAAAATTATCCTACCTTTATTAACACCGATTACCATGAGTGTCATTATTATTATGGCTCATATTTCGTTGAAAATATTTGATTTAATTTATGCGATGACTGGTCCAGGGGCGAACTTTGTAACTGATGTACCAGGGGTGTATATGTTTGAAACAACATTCCGAGCTAATTATTATGGGAACGGAGCGGCAATTGCGATTATCATGCTAGTCTCTGTAGCCATCTTCATTGTGCCATATTTAATTTCGAGTAGAAAGGGTGTATCGTAATGGTCGCTAAATCCTTATATCGCCCTATGTTATATATGATTCTCATAGCTTTAAGTTTGCTCTTTTTAATGCCGGTGTACGTCATGTTTATTACGAGCATTAAGCCAATTGATGAAGTAACTCTAGCGCAAATGTGGGCACTGCCGAGTTCGATTGATTGGAGTAGCTATGTCCATGCGTTTTCTAGGTTATCTCCCAATCTACTAAATACGATTTATCTTGTTATACCAGCTACGATATTATCGGCATTATTAGGGTCTTTAAACGGATATGTCCTCTCAAAATGGAAGTTTAAGGGTTCAGATTGGATATTTACAGCCATTTTGTTTGGAATGTTTATTCCCTATCAAAGTATCTTAATCCCTCTTATTCAATTTTTAAGAGAAGTAAACTTGTATAATACCATTCCCGGTCTGATTTTTGTGCATGTTGTGTATGGTTTGCCAATTACCACACTCATGTTTCGTAACTTTTACGCTAATATTCCGGATGAAATGTTAGAGTCAGGGAAGGTAGATGGAGCTGGATTTCTTCGTCTCTATCGACATATCGTATTTCCATTATCGATCACTGGATTTGTTGTCGTTGGAATTTGGCAGTTCACCAATATTTGGAACGAATTCTTGTTTGCGGTTTCGATCACAACTACAAGCCAGCAGCCTGTTATGGTTGCCTTGCAAAATCTTTCAGGTAGTCAAATTGTTCAGTGGAATGTACAGATGGCTGGTGCTTTGTTAGCGGCATTACCAACTTTATTAGTTTATATTATTCTTGGGAAGTATTTTGTAAAAGGACTATTAGCTGGTTCTGTGAAAGGATAGTATTGGAAGAAGAACTCCGAAGTTTTCGGGGTTTTTTTTACGTTTCTTAAGAAAAACAATAAAATGCTAGAAAACACAAAAAAGTGAATATTTTGAAAGTGTGTACTCGAGAAAAATCTAGTATGCTTAAATTGTTATCGCTTACATTGGTTATTTTAAAGGAAATAATAAATTTGAGAGGGGTAGAGTTTATGTTGAAAAAGTGGAAAAAAAAGAAAAGGAAACTACTGGCAATTGCGTTAGCATCAGGGTTAATGTTAAGTGGGGTTAATATTGATTTGGCACTTGCTTCCAATGCAAATTCGAATAGCCCTGCAACCGTTACCCAGCAAGGAGTAGAGCAACAACAAGTGCCTCAATTAGTAGATGCTGCCTCCATTGATGCGGTTATTGCGGCAATGACACTACAGGAAAAAGCTGCGATGGTAGTAGGAGCCAATACGGTTTCCATTGATCCCGTTAATGGAGAAATTATTGGAGGGCAATCAAGAAAAGTTCCTGGAGCTGCAGGGCAAACACAGTCTATCCCGCGCCTAGGTATTCCAGCCATTGTGTTAGCAGATGGACCAATGGGTGTTCGAATTGATCCAACAAGACCAGGAACTGACCAAACGTTTCATGCTACGAAATTCCCATCCCCAAATGTACTTGCTTCAACGTGGGATACAGAGTTAGTAAATGATGTAGGGGTCGCCACTGCAGATGAACTAAAAGCATACGGCATCGACCTTCTTCTAGCTCCAGGAATGAATATTCAAAGTTATTTATTGAATGGCAGAAACTATGAATATTTTTCAGAAGATCCTCTAGTAACAGGAATTATGACAGCTGAATTCGTGAACGGTGTTCAAGACAACGGAGTTGGAACAACGATCAAGCATTTTGCAGCTTATAATCAAAGAGAATTAAATAACGGAAATATGAATGTTAGTCAAAGGGCTTTGAGAGAAATCTACTTAAAAGGCTTTGAGATAGCTGTTAAAGAGTCCGATCCTTGGGCGATTATGGATTCCTATAATGCGATTAATGGTACGTATGCAACGGAAAATAAAGACCTGTTAACAAGCGTGTTAAGAGAAGACTGGGGATTTAATGGGTTTGCGATGACGGATTGGGAAAATGGAAACAATAGAGACATTGTAAAACAGATTATGGCAGGTACAAATTTGTTTATGCCAGGTAACTTGGATCAGGTTAATCGGATAATGGATGCAGTTAAAGACGGAAATCTAAATGAAAAGTATCTCGATCGCAATATCAAAGAAATTCTTAACATCGTTGTGCAAACTCCTACATTCAAAGGACATGTAGCAACGAACTCACCAGATTTAGAAGCAGGTGCAAAACTTGCACGTCAAGCAGCGGCTGATGGTATGGTCCTTCTCAAAAATGAAGCTAAGGCATTACCATTAAAAGGTGATATGAGCGTTTCATTATTTGGCACTCCAAACATTGAAACAATGACGGGAGGACGAGGTAGTGCCCTTGTATACGCACCGTATCAAATTGGCATTCCTGAAGGGTTACAAAATTCAGGTTTAATGATTAATGAAGAGTTGTTAGCTAAATACGAAACGTATGTAGAAGAACTAAGAGCCACGGATGAATACAAACAAACACCTGGTAACTTCTTCGTTTCAACCTTCCCAACACTTCCTGAAATGGATGTCACGGAGGAGGCGGTTGCAGCAGCTGAAAACACGGATGTAGGGATTATCGTTCTATCAACAGAATTTGGTACTTATGGATCTGACCGTTCAAAGAATGATTTCTACTTATCAGAATCTAAACTAAAAATGATTGAGGATGTATCAGCGGCTTATCGAGAACAAGGAAAACCTGTTATTGCTATTCTTAATGTCGAAGGACCACTTGAAACAGCAAGCTGGGAAGATAAGGTTGATGGAATTGTTCTTGGATGGCAGCCGGGTCAAGAATTAGGAAATGCAGTAGCTGACGTCCTAACGGGTAAAGTTAACCCATCAGGGAAGCTTCCGCAAACGTTCCCAGTTGATTATGCAGAGCTTCCTTATGCAGACCGTTATCCTGGTGTAAATAATGAATTTACGTATGAAGAAGATATTTATGTCGGGTATCGCTATAATACAACTTTTGGCTTGGAGCCAGCTTATGAATTTGGTTACGGCTTGTCTTATACCACGTTTGATTACGACAAAGTTAGAGTAAATCGTAATGGTCAATTCAAGGATAGGATTACAGTATTTGCAACTGTCGAAAATACCGGAGAGGTTGCTGGTCGAGAAGCTGTTCAAGTATATGTTTCAGCACCAGATGGGAAGCTTGAAAAACCAGAATTAGAATTGAAGGCATTTACGAAGACAAAAGAGTTAGAACCAGGTAAAAAAGAGAATCTGAAATTTGATTTGGATTTAAAGGATATCGCTTCTTTTGATGAAGAGAAATCAGCCTGGATCGTTGAAAAAGGAACGTATGAAGTCCTTGTAGGTGCTTCTTCAACAGATATCAGGGGGACAGCTTCATTTAAAATCGAAAAAGATATGGTAGTTGAAACGGTCAATGATGTTTTAGCGCCACAAATCGAGATCGATAGACTTTCTAAACTGAATTAATCTTAATCAGCTCTATAGCATAATAACAGGTTGGGAAACACCGTTTTATCTGTGTACCATTTATTTATAAGAAAGTACGCCCTCTTTTTGAGAGAGGTGTACTTTTTTTGTTTTCGTAAATGTAACAAATAAATACAGATAACCACAATTTTGTGCTACAAGCAGTGCTAAAAAAAGAGAATGTATTGTGCTAGGATTTAAATGTAAGGGTTTACAAGGGGGAGGTTGATAGAATTTCGGTTTAGGGACATCAGTCTTTAATTTTAATTAGGAAATGAAGTTGCTGAAATACCATTCAAATAGGGAGGTAGAAGGTAATGCTCAAAAAACACGTGAAAATTGGACTGTTATTGATCGTAACAATGATTATGTCACTTTCTTTCAGTGCTGGTGTATTTGCTAAGGAAGGAAATACAAAACCAACATCTTACCGTACGGTTACAGAAATTCATGACTGGGGTGCAGCAGATTCAAAGGTAATCGTTGAAATAGGTACACCATTACCAAAGGATTCAGTAACAAAGGATACGTTTAAAGTACATGTAGCAAGAAGTGACGATAGATTAGCAAATCCTTTCTTGGAAGAAGGGTACCGTACAGTCACAGAAGCTTATGTTTCTGATAAAGATGGAAAACCTGCTGTAAGAGGGAAATATGTAGTATTAGAAATGGAAATTGGACCAAATAGCTCGCTAGATTCCCCGCTCAACTATGATTGGGCAACTACAGGTTTGAACGCTTGGATTCATACGGAGTATACCATTACTCAGGTAGAAGATATTACCATTCATTCAGGAAATTCAGGGACCATTTCAGGATTGGTTGCTGATACATTTGCAGGTGGTATAAGAGAACTGGTAAATGATTTCTCTTCGGGATCAAAAACGTACAATGACGTTACTTTAACATATGCAGACTATGTACCAGCGAAAGACAAAGTTAAGAATCCATTAATTATCTGGCTACACGGTGGAGGAGAAGGCGGAACGGATACGTCCATTCCACTTTCTGCTAATAAAGCTGTTAACTTCGCCACTGAAGAAATTCAATCCTATTTTGATGGAGCATATGTATTAGTACCTCAGGCACCGACTAGATGGATGGATGGTTTTACAGGAGGAGCTGATGGAACTTCTATCTATCAAGAAGCACTAATGGCATTAATACAAGATTATGTAGCCAATAACCCTGATATTGATCCGAACCGAATTTACATTGGCGGTGCTTCAAATGGTGGATATATGACGATGCTTATGATTCGCGATTATCCAGGGTACTTTGCAGCTGCATTTCCGGTGTGTGAAGGTCTTCGGACTACATTAATTACAGATGAAGATATTGAAAATCTGACAAAGACGCCAATTTGGTTCGTTACATCGGCAAATGATACAACATTAAGACCAGAATTACACACCCTTCCAACTTATAATCGATTACTTGAAGCTGGAGCAAAAAATGTACAATTAAGCTTATTTGATGGCGTGTATGATACGACAGGCCTTTACAACAAAGCCGATGGCACACCATTTGAATACAATGGACATTGGTCATGGATCTACGTTTATAACAACGAGGTTGCAGAAACAATTAATGGAAAAACAACAACCATTATGGAATGGATCTCTGCACAGTCATTGAATAAATAGTGTAACTAAGGTGTCTGAGCGATGCGATTCTAAAAGTAGACACGATAAATGAATGTAAGCGGAGGAACTAGAGCCAATGGGCTTTGGTTCTTTTTCTTTTGCCTAGCGGAGTGTCTCTGACATTGGTTGACTTCAATGAGAGCGTTTGATAGTCATCGGCATCATCAACTTGTTGCTCCTTTATGCTATAATGTTTAAAAATTTTACTAGTGATATAAGGAAAGGAATAAATAGATGAATGTAAAAAGAAATATTACCATTGAAGAAGTCATTCCGTTTTTTAATAGAACTAGGACCGATGTGTTAGAAGTGGTGGATGAACGTGGAACGTTTATCGGTTATTTTACGGTTGATAGTTTGCAATCTGCTATTCAAAAGGGAGAATTGTCTGAGACAGTAGAGAGTTACGTAACAAATAGTGTGGAATACAAAGATCATTTAATAGAGGATGGTTTACCCCTCGGTCTTTTAAAGAACTATAAGGATATTCTTTCAAGTAATTTTTTTCTTCCGATTATTAACTCCCTCCATGATGGGGTGTATATTACGGATGGTGAGGGAATTACGCTATTAGTAAACTTGGCGTATGAACGTATTACAGGGATAAAAGCACGTGAAGTGGCCGGGCTGCATATGGATGAACTCGTCAAGAGAGGGTATATCTCTCAGTCTATTTCTCTAGAAGTGATCAAGCAGAAAAAGTCAGTCACGAGAATGCAAACCATTAAGGGTGACCGGACGATCATTGTTAGTGGGACACCAATCTTCTCTAAGCAAGGGGAAATTAACTTAGTTATTAGTAGTGTTCGTGACATTACCGAGTTATTAAAGCTGAAGCATGAGTTAGATGGCCTTCAATATTGGGTGAATCAAGAGGATGAAGGAGACTTTTTAAAGGATGAAGCCTTTCATGATTTAGAACTCTATGTTGCAAGTCCGAAGACGAAAGAGCTCTTCCAGTTAGCTGAAATGGTCGCAATGACCGATGCGAAAGTATTGCTGCAGGGAGAAACTGGTGTTGGGAAAAGTTTGATCGCAAGGTTTATTCATAAAAAAAGTAAGCGTTCAGACCAACCGTTTATAGAGATTAACTGTGGGGCCATTCCGGTCAATTTAATTGAGGCCGAGCTATTTGGCTATGAGCCAGGGTCCTTTACCGGTGCGTTAATAAAAGGGAAGAAGGGATTGCTCGAACAAGTAAATGGTGGGACGTTGTTTTTGGATGAGATTGGTGATTTGCCGTTAGATTTACAAGTGAAATTATTAAAGGTGGTCGAGGAAAACCGCTTCATGAGAATTGGATCGACAACAGTTCTTGAGGTGGATGTACGGATCATCTCAGCTACGCATAAAGATTTAAAAAAACAAGTCAGTGAAGGGAAATTTCGCGACGATCTTTATTATCGACTAAACATTGTTCCGATCATCGTGCCGCCACTCCATGAAAGAAAACAAGAAATCATTCCGTTAATTCGGCGGTTTTTAATGAGGTTTAATGAAAAGTATGGAATGGAAAAGACGATTAATATTGATTGTTTGGATTGTTTAAGTGAGTATTCATGGCCTGGAAACATAAGGGAACTTTTAAATATTGTTGAGCGCTTAGTTGTAACTACGCTAGACGAGGAGATTACGTTAAAACACTTACCTGAGGAGTACAAGCATTCATACCATCGTGAACAAGGTGGAAGTGACTTTTCACTCAAAGAACGTGTTCAGCAATACGAATTAAGTATCATTCATGACGCAATGAAAAAATATAAAACGACACGTAAAGTGGCAGAAGTACTTGGAGTTAGTCAAGCGAGCATCGTTCAGAAGCTGAAAAAGCAACAAAATTGATTATAAATATAATCAACTGATCACATTTTTAATCAGTTTTTGACAGGTAAATGACAATTTTTAGACGGAATAATGTCGAAACCCCTTGATTTGTCTGTGAAGAAACTTTTTAAAAAGTTGGCACACTTATTGCAATGAAGAAAGTGAGAAAGGGGAAATGTCAAACATGTTCATATCAGAATTCAAAATTGCAAATAAACTTTTAACTGGAAGTGATTCACTAAAACAGTTAAGTAAGGAAGTTAAAAATCTTAAAATTGAGAGCGTTTTAATAATAACGGACGAAATTTTAGAAAAAGCAGGTGTCGTAGAAAAGGTCAAGCGTGAATTACTGGAGTTTAATGTATGCGTTTACAATCGTGTGAAACCAGAACCGGAAGTTGGACTGGTAGAAGATTGTGTGAACGAGATTAAAAAAGGAAACTACGAAGGATTGATTGCTGTTGGTGGAGGGAGTGCAATTGATATCGCGAAAGCTGCCTCTGTTGTGTATACGAATAGTAGTCCGATTGAAGAAATGTTTGGAGTGGACCTAGTCAAAGAAGCGGGTCTTCCACTCATTGCGATCCCCACTACAGCAGGTACAGGATCAGAGGTAACGAATATCACAATTCTTTCTGATAAGAAAGAGCAGCTGAAGAAGGGAATTGTCAGCCCTCATTTGTTGCCAAAGGTAGCAATTGTTTCTCCAGAGATGACGTTAACGTGTCCGAAATCTGTGACAGCAGCAAGTGGAATTGATGCACTGGTTCATGCGGTTGAAGCTTATATTTCTGTTAATGCATCACCGATTACCGATGCATTGGCTATTAAAGCGGTCAAAATGATTGGAGAGTTTTTACCAAAAGCATATGCGAATCCATATGATCTTGAAGCTAGGGAAGCGATGGTGACGGGGAGTTTAATGGCAGGAATGGCATTTGGAAATGCAGGTGTCGGCGCTGTGCATGCTTTGGCTTATCCGCTTGGAGGACGCTTTAACATTGCTCACGGAGTAAGCAATGCAGTGTTGCTTCCTTACGTAATGGAATGGAATAAAATTAGCTGTCTGACGAAATTTAAAGATCTTGCCGAAGCGTTAGGGATTGATACGAAGAATTTAACCACTCATGAAGCGGCTGACCGGGCAATTAACGAAATGAGAAGGTTATCGCGATATGTTGAGATTCCAGAGAGTCTTCAAGATTTTGGAATCCCTGAAGAGGTCATTCCTGATATGGCGATCGATGCAAGTAAAGCGAAGCGATTGATGGATAATAACCCAAGAGCTTTAAGTGTCAAAGATATTGAAAAGATCTATCAATCTGCTTATCAAAGGGGGAGTCATTATGCTGTGGAAGCAAAGGAAAGATGGTGAGGAAACACCATTTACACCGCTTGGTCCATTTAAATTAAGGTTGCCATTTATTCATTACCGTTTTGAGTTTCCAGATTATTTTCAAGGATTGTTAATGTGTGCAGTTGATTTGGCTGCGATTCCGTTAATGGTTCAATACCTTGGCATGCCGTTTGAAGTCGCCCTAGCTGTCGTGATTCTAAATGGAATTTTGTATTTGACTCATCATATGCTTGGAGATCCTGTTGTTCCTGGTTGGATTACACCAGCGATCCCGTTAATGATCTTATTTGTTTCACAGTTCCCTGAAGGGGACGAGAGGATATACGCACTCATTGCCTTCCAACTCACCTTAGGAATTTTTTCGATCTTCCTCGGGATTACCGGCTTAGCGTCTAAAGTCGTGAACCTCGTCCCAAGTGCGATGAAGGCAGGGGTTATTTTAGGGGCTGGTTTTGCAGCGGTTATTACAATCTTTGATGTTGGTGGCCGCTTTGAGTTGTTCCCAATTACGATCAGTATCACTTGCGCAGTGGCTTTCTATCTAATTTTCTCTAAACATTTTGCGAAACTGAAGCAAAGAGGAGGATTTTGGAGAGTTCTTTCTAATTTAGGGATTTTCCCAATTATTCTTTTAGCCGTTGTTATTGCTCCATTGTTTGGAGAGGCTCCGTGGCCAACGATTGAATGGGGATTTAGCAAACCTGACTTTGCCACATTATTTGCAGAGTTCACCGTATTTGGATTAGGGTTTCCTCCATTAATGATGTTTATTGCGTCAATCCCTACAGTACTAGCTACTTACATCGTACTGTTCGGTGACGTCCTACAAAGTAAAGCGTTAGTAAGTGAAGCAGATGAATTTAGAAAAGATGAAAAAATTGATTACAACGCAAACCGTGCACATTTAATTTTCGGTGGAAGAAACGCTACAATGGGTATTTTTGGACCCGATATCGTTATGTGTGGACCAATGTGGGCAGCGATGCAAGTTGTCGTCATTGAACGATTCAAAGAAGGCAAAAAAGCGATGCACTCGATTTTCGGTGGTTCTGGTTCTTTCCGTTGGGGAACGAATACAGGGGTGCTATTGTTGCCAATCGTTAGTTTAGTAGAACCAATCTTAGGAATCGCTTTGGCGCTAACGTTAATGATCCAAGGTTATGTAAGCGTTCGCGTAGGGATCATGCAAGCAAAAAGTCAACGTGACTTAGGAATTGCGGGTATTATTGGAGCAGTTCTAGCAACAAAAGGGGCAACGTGGGCATTTGCAGTGGGGATTCTACTTTGCCTATTAATTTACGGTAAGAATTTCTTCAAAGGTGATGATGATAAAGAGGGACTTTTTAATAACGATAGTGAGAAAAAAGCTGGGTGATGGTGATCATCCATTAGTAACAGGAGTGGAAAAAAGAGAAAAAGAAAGCTTTGTAGAAGCCAAGCTTTCTTAAAAGGAGGAAATGTACGTTGAAACATTATGGTATTTATATTAATGGTGAATGGGTAGAAGGTTTTGATGCGATTGAGGTGACCAATCCTGCAACAAATGAAGTGATTGCGACCATTTCTAAAGGTGGAGCGAAGGAAGCAGCGCAAGCTGTCGATGCAGCTCATGTAGCATTTGCTGAGTGGTCCAAGTTTTCAGCGTACGAGCGTTCGGAATTAATTCGTAAATGGCATGATTTGATTCAAGAAAACAAAGAAGAAATCGCTCAAATCATGACAATGGAGCAGGGAAAGCCAATACAAGAAGCTCTTGGAGAGATGAATTACGCTAATGGATTCTTTGCTTGGTATGCAGAAGAAGCGAAGCGAATCTATGGTGAAACAATCCCAGCTACGCAGCGTAATAAGCGACTGTTTGTCCAAAAGCAACCGGTTGGTGTCGTTGCAGCAATCACGCCATGGAACTTCCCTGCAGCTATGATTACTCGTAAGGTTGGACCAGCTTTAGCTGCTGGATGCACGGTCGTAATCAAACCAGCGAACCTGACACCACTGACAGCAATTAAAATGGTGGAGCTTGCTTCTGAGGCTGGAATTCCAAAAGGTGTTGTGAACTTAGTTACTGGTAATTCAAGAGAGATTGGACAGGCTTGGTTAGAGGATGATCGTGTTCGTAAGCTGACATTTACAGGGTCGACAGAAGTTGGGAAGGAATTAATCAAGGGCTCAGCAAGTACAGTGAAAAAAGTATCCATGGAGCTTGGAGGTCATGCTCCTGTGATCGTAATGGAGGATGCAGACCTAGATAAAGCGGTCGAAGGTGTTATCCATTCTAAGTTTCGTAATGCTGGTCAGACATGTATTTGTTCGAATCGAATTTTCGTCCATGAGTCTATTTATGAAGCATTTATCGAGAAGCTTGTTCCAAAAGTCAATGAGTTGAAAATAGGTAATGGACTTGATCATGGGGTTGAAATTGGTCCTCTTATCGATCAAGCAGCCGTTGATAAAGTAATGAAACAAATTAATGATGCCGTACAAATGGGAGCAAAGATCGAAGCAGGGGGCGAAGTGAAAGAAGGGCTATACATGGAACCAACTGTACTCTCCAATGTTCATGATGACATGACGTGTATGATTGAAGAAACATTTGGTCCGTTAGCTCCTATCACGCCTTTCCAAACAGAAGAAGAGGTGATTAAGCGTGCAAATAACTCAATCTTTGGTTTAGCTGCGTATGTCTTTACAGAAAATTTGTCTCGAGGCATCCGAATCACTGAAGCGCTTGAATACGGTATTATTGGCTTAAATGACGGTCTTCCCTCAACTCCTCAAGCACCATTTGGTGGCTTTAAACAAAGTGGGCTTGGGCGCGAAGGCGGTCATTACGGAATTGAGGATTATTTGGAAGTGAAATATATTTCCTTAGGGTTGTAGGGTCTAGTCCTTGCTTAGAAGAGCTACAGATTTGCTGCTGATGCGGAAGTCTGGTAGCTCTTTTTTGGGATCTATTATTTATGTTGGGTTAGTAAACAACTCTAGGTTGATATTTCTTTTTAGTGAACAATTTAATATACTAGGGATTTGTAGACAAAAAGGTAAATGCGAAATAAAATAAATTTAGGAAATCTACTATTACTACCCTAACACAATATTGAAACAGCTCAACTAAACTACTATACTTGCTTTGGTTTAAATATAGTAGGTATTTAGAAAAAAGGGGATAGCTTAATGAAGTTGAAAAAAATACTAGTCTTTTTTTGTAGTGTAATTATTATTTCAGCATTATTTGGATGCTCAACTAAGACTACAAGTTCAGAAGAAGGAACGGTTACGTTAAATTTCTTTCATAGATGGCCCAATGATCCTCATAATCAATATTTTAAAGAGGTAGTAGCTGCATTTGAAAAAGAACATCCACATATCAAGATTAAGATGGAAGCCGTGGCAAACGATGCTTATAAAGATAAAGTGAGAGTTCTTCTTGGTACGACTTCTAATACGCCTGATGTATTTTTTTCATGGAGTGGTGAATTTGTCTATAATTTCGTTAGAGCCGATAAAGCTCTTGATTTAACTTCCTATCTAGAACAGGATCCACATTGGACCGACTCATTTGTTGAGACGCAAATGGAACCGTTTAGCTTCGGTGGAAAACAATACGGAGTACCTTGGAAAATGGGAGGAAAAGCTTTTTTTTATAATAAAGATATGTTTGCAGAATTAAATCTTGAACCACCTAAAACTTGGGAAGAATTGATAGTTGTGCTTGATAAGCTTTATACAAAGAAGGATACACCGATTGCATTTGGGAATAGAGCACCATGGGCTGTTTCTCATTATATTGGCACATTGAATCAGAAACTAGTTGATCATGATACTAGAATGACTGATTATAATCAGGAAACGGGTGAATTTACAGATCAAGGATATATAAAGAGTTTGGAGAAGCTTCAGGTGTTGTCAAAATACTTCAAAGATAGTCCTAATTCGCTGGATCATCAATTTGCTAGGCAAATGTTTAGTAATGGTCAGGCTGCCATGGCCTATTTAGAATTAAGTGAATTAAGTTTTGTTGAACCTTTGACGGAGTTCGAACTAGGGTTATTTGACTTTCCGGTACTGGATGATGAGAAAGGGAGAAATGGTTATATTTCAGGTGGGCCAGAAGGATTTGTCATTGCTGCCTCAACGAAACATCCAGAGGAAGCAATAGAGTTTCTAAAGTTCTTAACATCAGCAAAAATGGGAGGGAAATTACTCTCAGATGTTGGGTTTTATAGTGCGACAAAAGGGGCAATTACTGAAGAAAATTCAACAACGTTACAATTAGAGGCTGTAAACATGCTCCTAAATGCAGAAGGGTTCGCATTATGGCTTGACACAGATATGAATATTTCTGTTGTAGATGCTTATTTGACTGGGACTGAATTGTTATTAACTGGTGATAAAACACCTCAAGAAGTGATTAATGATGTACAAAAAGCTGCTAAGGCAATAAGGTGAATATTCAAAATAAGAAGAGAAACGATCATGTTTAAGCGAAGAATAATAAGAAGGATCAGGTCTAAATAAGGCCTGATCCTTCTTATTATTTGTTTGTGGAGTTTACTGTAAATTTAGCACGATCTGCTCGAAGAAACAGAGAAGAAGTATGAACGGGAACATGATTAATATCATAAGCTATCTTTTCAATAAAGTATAAAGGTTGGCCTAAATCGCACTTTAAATATTTAGATTGGTCAGAATCGGCCAGAATAACATTTATCGTTTTTGTGTTACTAGAGAACGTAACATTGTACTTTTTTGAGAGAATTTCATAGGTTGATGTAGATTGAGTAATATATTCCTGCAAGTTGTGAAATCTCTCAAGAGGATAATGAGCAATTTCTAAAACGAATGGCTCATCATCTATATAAAGGATACGTTTCAGTTGAAGCAAGGGAGAGTCTCCGTTAACATGTAGCAGATCGGTTAGTTGTGAGGTAGCTTCTACGACATCACAAGATAAAATTTGCGAGTTAGGCTTTTCACCAGATTGAATGATGTGCTCAGAAAAACCATTTACAGAGATAAGCTCTCTTTTTAATATTTTTTCTTTCACAAATGTTCCTTTTCCTTGCTGTCGTGTTAAGTAACCTTCTTCTACTAAATCTGATATTGCTCTTCTAGCTGTTATTCGACTAACCCCGTAAATATCGCAGAGCTCAACTTCGGTTGGTAGCTGTTGGTTATGTTTATAATGACCGTTGCTTATTTCTGCTTTAATAATATCCTTTAATTGGGCATATAAAGGTATTGAGCTTGAATGGTTAAGTTTCATTAGACCCACCTCTGGCTATATTGTGATGTAATGTTTTTAAATAATTACCTACTAGTGTATTAGCATCCTTTTTTTACTATTAAATGGAACTCCATTATAACATCTTATTGTTGTGTATGTCGGAATAACTTAAAATATAACAACTTAATATGTCATGTTCAAGTTTATTACCAATTCAGTCGCCAAGGAGCTATGAAATAGGGTTTAAAATCACGATTCGATTATTAATTGAATCCATTAAAACGCTGTTATAACTTAAAACTTGTTTAGCGTTTTCAATTTCACATACTTAGATGAAACAACGGGTTTATATTATGATATCAAATTGCTTAAAATTGAAGACAATCCAAAACTCAATTTTTTGTGCATGCTCTAGAAGTTCAAGAAGTTGTATTGTAAAGCATTCCAATAAGGAATGTCTTTTTTGTTAGATAAGAAAATTTTATGATCTAGTTATCTCTAACTCATGATAGGTATGCTCCAAACAAAGGCTAATAGAATGCTGAACTGATTGATGGAGGGCTAAGAAAATATTTACCTCTTTCAACGTTTAAGAAAAATAAACATAATTTTCGTTCAGTAGTTATTCAAGGCTGAGTAATGAAAGGAAATTGAGAGTTTTAAATCAACAAAGCTGGTTATTGATACCAATAAATATGAACGTATTATTAGATTGAAACAGAGGTCTTAACATTCGACGATTTTCAACTTTTTCTGTCGAAAGGTTTTTAAATTTTCTGATAAATATAAATTGACAGGAGTTACACTCTAATTTATTATAATGTTATATAACGTTATAACATAAACCGAAACGTTATAGCGATAAATCAATAAGGAGGATAGCAGTTTAAAAGTTAACCAACTAAACAATATAAAAAATTAGGAGGACATTTAAATGCCCACAAATGAACAAGTAAAAGTATTAAGTCAAGTACAAGAGGTTTTAGATATTGTTAAAGAGCGTACGATTGAAAATGTATTTTTTGTTGCTTGTGGTGGTTCATCTGCACTTATGTATCCTAGTAAATATCTTCTTGATCGTGAAGCGAAAAAAATGGTTTCAGACTTATATAGTTCCAATGAATTTATCCATAGAAACCCTAACACATTAGGGAAGAACTCACTTGTTATATTATGTTCGTTAGAGGGTGTCACTCCTGAGACCGTTTTTGCAGCACAATTTGCTAATGAAAAGGGTGCGCTAACAGTAGGGTTAACGAATGAAGAAGGCTCGCATTTAGCTAAAAATGTTGATTGTGTTGTAAAGTTTGAATTTGGTGATCAAGCGAATGCGTTTGATACTAACTATAGTATTATGTATCAACTTACAATGGGACTATTAAATGTTGTTGAAGGTAATGAGAAATTTGAGAAAATGGTAACAAGTTTATCTAACCTTCAAACTGTCTACGACAAAGTAAAAGTAGCTGTTAAAGAAAATGCGCTGCAATTTGGAGAAGACTATAAGGATGAAAAAGTTATTTATACCATCGGTAGTGGTGCTAACTATGGAGTTGCCTACTCATTTGCAATTTGTATCTTAATGGAAATGCAATGGATTCATTCTCATGCGATTCACGCGGGTGAATATTTCCACGGACCATTTGAAATTTTGGATGAAAAGGTACCTTTTATTCACCTTTTAGGTCTTGATGAAACTCGTCCTTTAGAAGAACGTGCGTTAGAATTCGCAAAAAGATATGGTAAACGATTAATTGTACTAGATGCTAAAGAGTATGACTTAAGTGGAATTGACGAAGAGATGGAAGGCTATATAGCACCACTTGTATTAAATTACGTATTACGGGTCTATGCGAATGCTTTAGCGGATGCTCGACAGCATCCACTGTCAACAAGAAGATATATGTGGAAAGTAGACTATCACTTACCAATTAACTAAGTTTAATTTGTTCTGAATGCAAGGGTGAATGTCATCTTTGCATTCAGAATCTTCATAATACGGCGTTCATTTTAAGGGGGATATAAAAATGAAAAGGCTTACATTTATTTTTTTGATGATATTTAGTGTTCTACTATTAGCAGCATGTTCAGATTCAGCGAGTAATTCTAATTCTTCACCTGCTCCAGATACCGGAACAGCCACTGAGACAAAAGACACGGTTACATTGAATTTCTTTCATCGTTGGCCAAATGATCCTCATAATCAATATTTTAAAGATGTAGTAGAGGAATTTGAAAAGGAAAACCCTCATATTAAAATTGAAACAGAAGCTGTATTAAATGATTCTTACAAAGATAAAGTGAGAGTTTTACTAGGGACATCAACAAATATCCCAGATGTATATTTTTCTTGGAGTGGCGAGTTTGGCCACAATTTTGTAAGAGCAGAAAAAGCTCTTGATTTAACTCCATATTTAGAGGAAGATACAAATTGGAAGGACTCCTTTGTTGAAACACAGATGGAACCGTTTAGTTTAAATGGAAAACAATACGGCGCTCCATGGGCAATGGGAGGAAAAGCGTTCTTCTATAACAAAGATATATTTGCTGAATTAGGTCTTGAAGTTCCTAATACTTGGGACGAGTTCATCGTTGTCCTTGATAAAATAACGACAACGGATTATACGCCAATTGCATTTGGAAATAAAGCTCCGTGGGCTGTTTCTCACTATATTGGGACATTAAACCAAAAGTTAATAGATCACGATCAAAGAATGACAGATTATGACCAGTCTACAGGTGAATTTACGGACCCAGGCTATGTAGAAGCAATGGAAAAGTTAAACCAATTGTCTCCATATTTTAATGAAAGTCCTAACTCGCTTGAACACCAGTTTGCTAGAGAAATGTTTATGAATGGTCAAGCTGCAATGGCATATTTAGAAATGGGAGAAACAAGACTAGTAGAACCTGGAGCAGGGTTCGAGATAGGTTTCTTTGATTTCCCAACTCTTGATAATGAGAAGGGGAAAGAAGGCTATATTTCAGGTGGGCCGGAAGGGTTTATGGTTTCTTCAACGACGGAACACCCAGAAGAAGCAGTCGCGTTTTTAAAGTTTTTAACATCGAAAGAGATGGGTGAGAAATTATTAACCGATGTAGGTCTCTTTAGTGCAATAAAAGGAACTGTTAATGAAAGTAATTCAAGTGAATTACAGCGTGAAGCTGTTGATGTAATTCTTAATGCAGAAGGAATTGCGCTGTGGCTTGACACGGACATAAATATTTCAGTTGTCGATGCGTATTTAAGTGGTGCACAATTAATGCTTACTGGTGATAAAACACCAGAAGATATTATTAATGACGTACAACAAGTAGCGAAGTCGATTAAATAATCTAGCAATATACCGTATATGGGTGGAGTCATACGACTCCACCATAAAAAAAAGGGGGGAGCTTATGCTCAATCATAAAAAACTGACCCCATATTTGTATTTGGGACCATGTATTGTGATGTTACTTGTTTTTGTTTATATTCCCATTATTCGAAATATTGAATATAGTTTGTTTGAGTGGAGTGTCTTTTCCCCTGAAAAAACCTTTGTAGGATTTAAGAACTTTACCACTCTATTCCAAGATGCTGTGTTCTATACAGCGCTAAAGAATAACTTACTTTATGCAGTTATCTCTGTTATTTTTCAGGTAGGTGGTGGTTTAATCGTAGCTGCTATGTTAGAGGATAAGCTAGTCAGACGTATCTCTCCACTCTTTCGAACGATGTTCTTCTTACCGGTTATTATTTCTATCACGGTCATTGCTTTATTATTCGATTTCTTTTATAACCCACAGGTAGGATTGTTAAATAAGTTTCTAATAGAAATCGGATTGGAAAACTATACTAGAGCTTGGTTAGGTGAAACAGGAACGGCCATTTATGCGGTCATTGCTGTCTCACAATGGCAAAGTATTGGGTATATTATGATGTTGTACATTGTCGCCATGCAAAAAATACCTACTGAATTATATGAAGCAGCTGACATAGATGGTGCTTCAAAGATTCAACAATTTTTCTCCGTTACAGTTCCACAAGTAAAAGAAATGACTTTCGTCGTAACTTTAGTAACAGTCACACAAGCTTTTACCGTATTTAATGAACCATATATTTTAACTGGAGGGGGGCCTGGTAATTCCTCTCAAGTCCTAGGAACTTACTTATATCACAATGCATTTTCTCGTGATGCGATGGGCTATGCTGCAGCAATTGCTACTGTTGTATTAGTCATTACAATGCTAATCTCATTAGTTCAAATAAAATTGTTTAAGACAGGGAAGGAGGAATAGCTTTGGGTGCAAATGTTAATGTTAATGTAGAAAAACAGCCAAATATAGCTCCTCCTAAAAGAAAAAGGCTTCATCCAAGGAAGATTATAGGAGTCACCTCTGTCTATTTAGTTTTAATTGTCTATTTTATTATCATTGCTTATCCATTATTCTGGATGATTACTAATTCATTAAAAGAAACAAGTGAAATTTATGGGAATAGTTGGGCTCTTCCGACAAATTGGTTATTTGAAAATTATGTAACAGCATGGAACAGAGGGATTTCCAGTTACTTTTTAAATAGCGTCATGGTTACAGTTGTCACATGTATTTTAACCGTTTTTCTAAGTGCTTTAGGAGCATACGGCTTATCTCGTTTCCAATTTAAAGGGAAGACTTTCTTGCTAATTTTTTGTTTAGGTGGTTTGATGCTATCGCCTCAAGTGAGTTTGGTTCCTCTTTATAACTTGATTCAATCATTTGGGATTCACAATACTCACTTAGCGTTGATATTACCATACGTTGCCTATCGTATTCCATTTACCATTTTATTAATACGTGCCTATTTTCTGTCAATTCCTAAAGAATTAGAAGAATCAGCCGTATTAGATGGTTGTACTCATGTAGGTGTATTTTTCAGAATTTTTCTTCCGTTAAGTGTACCTATATTAGTAACTGCGATGATTTTAACAGCTTACTTCTCATGGAATGAGTTTATGTTTGCCATTATTTTCATTGATAGTGAAAGTCTTAAAACCATCCCTGCGGGGCTAATGCAATTTAGAGATGCACTAGAAACAAACTGGGGCGTGTTACTAGCTGGATTAACGATCTCAGCGGCTCCAATTATCATTTTGTTTTTGTGTATGCAGAAGTACTTTGTTAGAGGGTTAACTAGTGGAAGTGTTAAAGGATAAGAACTTCTTGAAGGGTGTAGATACAGATGAAACTATTAGCTATTGGTGATAATGTAGTAGACTACTATAAAGACAAGGACATGATTTACCCAGGTGGAAATGCATTAAATGTCGCAGTGTTAAGTAAAAGATATGGAGCAGAAATAAGTTCGTACATGGGTATCATAGGAAATGATTTACCAGCAAGTCATGTGTTGGAATCATTGGAGAAGGAAGAAATCGACATATCTAAGTTAAGACAGGCTTTTGGAGAAAACGGAATGGCTGTTGTTACATTAGATGAAGAAGGAGATCGTATATTTCTTAAAGGAAATAAAGGCGGTATCCAAAAATATCTAACCATACGCTTAACAGAAGAGGATTATGAGTATATCAAGTTGCATGATCTCGTGCATACAAGTGTCTATAGTTATTTTGAACAAACGCTACCAGAGCTCAGTAACTATATCGATGTCTCTTTTGACTTCTCCACACAAAGGGAGAAGCTCTATCTAGATACTGTCTGTCCCTTTATTAAGCAAGCCTTTTTTTCAGGAAATGATTTAAAACCTCAAGAGTGCGAAGCTTTAATAGATACTGTTCACGACTATGGGGTAGAGATTGTCGGAGTCACTAGAGGAAGTGAAGGGGCTCTTTTTTCCAAAAAAGGGAAAAGGTATCGTCAATCCATTGTTCCTATCGAAGTAGTGGATACATTGGGTGCTGGAGATTCTTTTATAGCAAAATTCATAGTAGAACATCACAAACATGGGGACATGGAAGTGTCGTTAGCTGAAGCGGCGAAGGCAGCAGCTGACACTTGTACGATATTTGGAGCGTTTGGCTACGGGTTACCTTTTACAAAAGAATAGTACATCTATCAAACTTCTACCTCTTAAGTAGACGCTATTAATAGCGGACTTGTCACCATGATAAAGCCGTTATGTGTCTATTTAGGAGGTATTGTTGTTTTAAAAATTAAAAATGGCAGTTCTATTCATCATAAAGAAGGCATGAATCCGGTCTAAGATACGGATCCATGCCTATAAATGATTCTCAATGACTTCTTTATTTATTTCCAAGGTTAGAAGTGTTGATCGTAAATGTGGCTTTGTCTGCTTGGATATAAAGTGAAGATGAATGTATAGGAATCATATCTTTATCGTAGGCAATCTTTTCTGTATAGAATAAGGGAGTACCTAAATCACAATTGAGGAGTTCGGCCTGATTATGATTTGCAAACACAACATTTAAGATTCTTGAATTATGAGCAATTTCAATGTTGTAATGTGTGGAAAGTGTTTGATAAGTAGAATCTGACTGTGTGATATATCGTTCTAATCTAGGGAACCGCGTTAAAGAATAATAGGATGTATCTAATCCGAATGGCTCGGAATCGATGTAATTGATTCGTTTCAATTCTAGAATCGGATCTCCCGTTGATATAGACAGTGAATCAGCTGTTTTTTCATTTGCAGAAATAATAAGGCAGGACAAAACTTGAGAGCGAGGTTTTCTACCTACTTGTAACATATGTTCCGAAAACCCATTTACAGAAATTAACTCGCGTTTATAAGATCTTCTTTTCACAAACGTTCCTTTTCCTTGTCTTCGTTCTAGAAAACCTTCTTCTACTAAATCAGTGATGGCCCTTCTAGCTGTTATTCGGCTAACAGAATATTGATCACAAAGATCGGTTTCTGTTGGGAGTTGTTGATTTGATGTGTATTGACCCGACTTTATATCTGATTTAATAATTTCTTTTAACTGAATATATAAGGGTTGAGAGGTAGAGCTATTTAATTTCATTGTACACCTCCTCGTATGTTAATACATTCATTATATCGTATTATAACGTTATAATACAAGTTAGAGGTGTAACATGTAATTTAAAATTAATGTTTTATATTATATTCTCAAATCTGTATCCTTATCAAAGAAATGACAATGGTTCATATTCCAACCTAGCTCAATCAGCTCTCCATTTTTTATTATAGTTTCTGGTCCAATTCTTGCTATAAATGTATGTTCGTTAAGGTTGCTATATAAATATGTTTCAGCCCCTAATAACTCTGCAAGATCGACAGTAACAGTGGTTGTTGTTTGTGGATTTGCTGCAATGAAATCCTTTTTAACATGAAGGTCTTCTGGTCGTATCCCTAAAACTAACTGTTTATTAACATATCCTTTGCTTCTTAGAAGTACCATTTTGTCTGCTGGGACTTTTAATCTTGTATCTCCAATCGTTACAAAACCATCTTCACTAATGCTAGCATCAAAGAAATTCATAGCGGGTGAGCCGATAAAGCCAGCGACAAAAAGATTACGAGGGGACTCATAAACTTCTTTAGGTGTTCCTATTTGTTGAATCACTCCGTCTTTCATTATGACAATCCTTGTTGCCATGGTCATGGCTTCAGTTTGATCATGTGTTACATAGATCGTTGTTGTTTGGAGCTTTTGGTGTAACTTAGAAATCTCCGTTCTCATTTGAACACGTAGTTTTGCATCTAAGTTTGATAATGGTTCATCCATAAGGAATACCTTTGGATTTCGAACAATCGCACGGCCTAAAGCAACGCGTTGACGTTGTCCTCCTGACAAAGCTTTTGGTTTGCGATGAAGAAATGACTGAAGACCTAATATGTTGGCGGCCTCGTGAACGCGTCTATTAATTTCGTCTTTATCCATCTTTCGGATTTTTAAGCTGAAAGCCATATTTTCAAAAACGGTTTTATGTGGATAAAGTGCGTAATTTTGAAAAAACATTGCAATGTCACGGTCTTTTGGAGCTAAATCATTTGAATAAATATCATCGATAAATAAGTTACCCTGAGAGATTTTTTCCAAACCAGCAATCATTCGTCAGGTAGTTGATTTTCCACATCCTGAAGGACCTACAAAAACGATAAATTCTTTGTCTTGAACATCTAAATTAAAGTCTGTTATAGCATGTACATTTTTGTCATAGGTCTTAAAAACATTACGCAATACAATTCCTGCCATTTCATCCACTCCTTTTATATGGTTTCTATTAGTTTATAGGTGATTTAAAAAACAGACAATTGGCACTATTAACAAAAAAAATGTTGTTTTTTCGTAGTAGTTCATATTAGATTATCTTACATTTTTTTGGGGATCTGTTGGAATCTTGATTGGTATATTTGATAATCGCAGGGAAAGTCTATCATCATTGTAAGTGATAATGATGACGCGCTTTTTCAACTTTTAAAGGAGTCCACTTTTATTCTGAATCTATTTAGCAGGTCTGACATCTCTTATAATAATAATTTAAACATAAATCAAAAGAATGCCTCGTATGAACAGCACATTATTTCAAATACGATAAAATGGATAGGATGTTTATTCACTGCGGTAATGAATGATGGTTATATTGTATAAATGATGTTTGTCTGTCTTTTAGTTCGTCGTTCATATCCCATTAATACCTTGTATACTTGATCCTATTCGTATGATAGTATTTCTCTAACACAAATTTATTTAGGACAATAGGGGTTTTTATGAAATTTCAAAAGAAAATTCTCATTGCATTTTTGTTTTTTATTTTAATGCCTATTTTTATATTAGGTTTTGTTTCGTACCATGTAACCTCCTCAACGTTAAAAAACAAGGTGGGCGATGAGACGTTACAAACTTTAAATGCGTTAGATCTTAATTTAAATATGATTACTTCTGAGGTGAACACGCTATCCGATTACATTACCTCTTCTAGAGAAGTTCAAGACTTTATTAAGCATAATGATGAGCAGTCATTGTTGGATTTTTATTATCAAGGCCAGGCAATTGCAGGACTGCTATATGGTCAGTCAAAACTTGATGATTTAGTTCTTTATAGTGCTTCCGGACAAGTTTATAGTTTTAAGAGAACGCTAACCCCATCGTTTGAACAATTTCAGGAATCAGAGTTTTACAAGATGATGGTAGGCGAAGAAGGACGGCCTGTGTGGATCTCGACTGTTGATAGAGATAAGTTTGTTGAAAATGAGAATCTCATTTTCTCGCAAGGACGTGTCATTAAAGATATAAACAACCTTAGTGACATCGGATATCTGATTCTTGATGTGAAACTGGATCGATTAGATGAAGTGTTTAAGGCTCTTCAACAACCAGGATCACAGGAAATGATTGTCAATCCTAAAGGAGAGATTGTTTATAGTGTCCATCATCAAATGATTGGTGAGTCGGTTGATCTTCCAAATGGAATGGAGGTCAGTCAATCTGGGACCTTAATTGATGATTGGGATAATGAAAAAAGTTTAATTTCGTTCATTCCCATTCAATTTAATGAGAACGTTCCTTCCGACTATTTTCTCATATCGATCAAACCTTGGAGTTTCATTACGAATGAAACAAGAGTGATTCGTCATGTAACCATTTTCTTAGTGATTCTTGTATCAGTGTTCGTCATCTGCTTTAAACAAATATTCTTAAATAAAGTTATCCATTTTATTACAGAATTTCAATCGAATATGAAAAAGATAGAAAAGGGACAATTGAACACAAGGATGAAAGCGTTTTCTGTAAGAGAGTTAAATCAACTAGCGATGGGCTTTAATCGAATGGTAGAGGAAATATCCACCCTGTTAAGTCGGGTGAAAAATGAACAGGAACGAAAAAGAAAAGCAGAGTTTCAAGTATTACAAAATCAGATCAACCCACACTTTTTATATAATACGCTTGAGTCAATCAATTCAATGGCGGTGCTACATGGAAGTAGAGACATCAGTAAAATGACGATCAATCTTGGAAAGCTACTTCGAATTAGTATTAATACAGATGATAAAGTGACGATCGGTAATGAAGTGCGTCATGTCATAAGTTATATGGAGATTCAAAAAGTTAGATTTAATGAACGGTTTACGTTTGAAATTGAAATCGATAAACAGCTAGAGCACTATCATATGTTAAAACTCGTACTGCAGCCATTGGTGGAGAATATTTTAATTCATGCGTTTGACCGTAATAAGACAGATGGGGTTATTACGATTCGAGGAGGCATCTCTAACAGTGGCGGCTTTTTCTTTATTAAAGATAATGGAGTAGGGATTACTAAGGATGTCCTTGCCACCTTTAATCAATGTAATCAAGGGAATAACATCTCGAATCAGAACATCGGATGTGGAGTAATGAATGTTCAAGAACGGATTAAACTTTTTTATGGAGAACGTTACGGCTTGATGATCTGTTCGGAGGAGACGAAGGGAACAACGATTAAGCTTACATTTCCGCTAAGTGAGGGTGAACAAAATGACATATAAAGTGATACTAGTCGACGACGAATCGCTCATTCTCAAAAGTTTACAGAAAATCATTGATTGGCAAGCTATTAATTGTGAGGTTGCTGGAACGGCAAATGATGGACAGGATGCGGTTTCTCTCATTAAGGATATTCAACCCGAAATTGTTATTACCGATATTTGTATGCCAGAAATGAATGGACTTGAATTATTAAAAAGGGTTCAAACCTTTCCATCTAAACCGGAAGTGATTTTATTAAGTGGATACAACGATTTTAAATATGCAAAAGAAGGGTTACAACATAACGCTTTCGATTACATTTTAAAGCCGATAGACCATGAAGAGTTAGAAGATTGTTTACGTAGAGTTATTATAAAATATGAAGGCGAGCAAAATAAAAAGTATGAATATCGCAAACATGGCATTTACGAAGCGCTAACACTAGGAAGTACAACAAAGGACGATCAGACATATGTCATTGTTAAAATAGAGTTTAATAAACCTTCGGACAGTGATGAACAACATTTGAAGGAGTGGGTAGACCAAGAAGTATTAGAAAGGTTCACAGACGTTTTCTTCTATAAATTTGATCGTACAAGCTATGTGCTCGTATATACGCATTATAAAGAGGACGTTACATTGGATCATAAGGTTAAGTCAACGATGCGGGAGTTAAGTGATCAGATAGGTATACTTGTGAAAATAGCAATAGGGAAAGAGGTCAAAGGAATAAACAACTTGTACCTGTCTTATCAGCAGACTTGTAAATTGCTTGAATCTGCTTCCTTTTTAAAAATGAAATTGGTTTCAGAAGGAGATATAAAAAATGAATTTCATTCCCAATACTCCCAAGATGCAGCGATTCAAAAAGCGAAGTTGTACATGCAGGAAAACTTCACAAAAGAAATTGGCATCGAATCGGTCGCTGAAGAAGTCGATTTTAGTGTAAGTTATTTTAGCGTTTTATTTAAGCAAAAAACAGGAGTAACGTTTCTAGAATATCTTACAAATCTTCGGATTGAACATGCTTGCGTACTGCTAAAAACAACAGATCTTAAAAACTATGAAATTGCCCATATGGTGGGTTACAGTGATCAACGATATTTTAGTCAAGTGTTTAAAAAACGTCTGTCTGTCACTCCGAGTCAATTTCGAAGAGGGGATTAATTTTTCTTATTAAGGGGGGCTCAAAATGAAAAAAAGGCACATTTTAAGTTGTATTGTGATAACTAGTTTATTTTTGAGCGCATGTTCGTTGGAGGAGAATGTTCAACAGGAAAAAGAGAAGAAACAAATTGAATTCTTTCAGACGAAAATGAACGTGGTTGAATTCTTTGACGAGATGATTGAAGCATTTGAATCAGAGTATCCTGATATAGAAGTGAAGCAAGTAAGTGTTCCAGGTGGCATGGAAGTGCTAAAGACTCGGCTTGCTCGTGGGGATATACCTGATATTTTTATTACGTATCCAATCGAACAAGATTATGTCATACGTGCAACAAAAGGGTATCTATTAGATCTAACACATGAGGATTTTATTGCGGAAATCGATCCTACTATTCAAAATCGTTATTTAATTGGGGATAGGATGTATGGAGTCGCCTTATCACAAAATGCAGTTGGAGTGATTTATAATAAAGATCTTTTTGCTCAATTGAAGCTTGATATTCCAACAACATGGGATCAGTTTCTAGAAACCTTAAAGAAATTAAGAGAAACAGGCCAACAACCGATTTTAATGGCGAATAAAGACTTAGAAAGAATAAGCGTATTTAATCTATCATTAGTAGCCAACACGTTCGACAGTCAATATTGGGAGACACTAAACAAGAATCATTTAGACCTGTCAGAAGACGATAGATGGATTAAAATCTCTAACCAAATGTTAGAGATTTTAGACTTCGCTCAAGAGAATTCATTTAGTACAGAGGGAGCTGAATTAAATCAAGCATTCATCAATGGAGAAGGAGCGATGAGTATAATTGGAGTTTGGGAGATACCCAATCTTGAGAAGCTAGATGCGAATTTCAATTATGGTATCTTTCCATTCCCGGTAACAGCTGATCCAGAAAGAAACAAAGTACTTGGAGGAGTAGATGGTGGTTTTGCCATTTCAGCAGATACTAAATATCCGGAAGAAGCGAAAAAGTTCTTGGAGTTTCTTGTTAAAAAGGAAAATGCGCAAAAGTTCTCCGATTATGAGGGAAATATTAGTGCCATTAAAGGCGTCCAAATGAACACGGAGGGGGTCATTTTGTTGGCTGATCGTATAAACCAAGGAAAATCAGTGAATTGGCCAAACCACTATTGGATTGGAGGAACAGCAGCTGAGGAGGATTTCAGAAAAATTTCACAGCGATTCTTTTTCGATCGTGATGTTGATGCTTACCTTGAGAGGTTAGAGCTAATGTTTGAGAGTTATAGGCAGCAGCAGTATTAATCATCCTTCTCGCTATCATCGTAGGAGAAATGTTGAAATAGTGCGAAAGGAGTTAACCAATGAGAAAAATAAGAATTGCCTTATTACATTTAAAACTGATTGCTGGTGATGTTTTATATAATCAAAATCTTATTGAAAGAGCCGTAAAGTCTGCTGAAAAAAAAGAAGTAGATTGGATGATAACACCAGAATTAGCTAGTAGCGGATTACAGTTTACTCATATCATTGGAACGGATTGGATCAAAGAACAACCCGATAAATGGATGACTCATTTTTCTAATATGGTGGAACAGGTAAAAGCGACTGTATTTCTTGGTTGTGCAGAAAAACAAGATAATCAACTCTACAATTCCGTTTTTGTCATTAATCAGAAAGGTGAATTGGTAGGAAAACAAAAAAAGCTGGCAAGGGTAGATAATTGGTCTACATCAGGTGAGTTCATTGAATCAATAGATTTGGGCTATGTAAAAGTTGGTGTGTTGATTTGTGCAGATTCCTATCCAAAAAGCATCGCTGATTCATTATTGAACAAAGGGGCAGAAATTCTAGTTGCTCCCTCTTCTTGGGGGCCAGGTTTACACGGACCAAACGGTGAGTGGGAACAAAGATCCTTTGATACTGGATTGCCTATATTTGTGTGTAATCGTACTGGTGAAGATAAGTCTGTTTCTTTTTGGAATGCTGAAAGCTTGGTTATTAAAAATGGTAAACGACTCCTTACGCATAAATCAGATCAATCAGCTATATTAATCTTTGATTGGAATTTGGATGATATGACTTTAATTTCTACAGAATTTCAAATTGAATATATGGATTGAATTAAACTCTAACAAAAGGGAGCATTACCACATCGGTAATGCTCTTTTTAATTTTTAACATAGGCTGTTTTCGTAATGATTGTTGCTATGAAATAGTTTTTCCACGTAGTGAAATGGAGCGGAAGTCACTCGACTCCTGCGGGATGCAGAGGTAGGGGCGAGACCCCACAGGCGCAGCCGAGGAGGCTCGGCACCTCCTTAGCAAGAAAGCGAGTGGCTGGAGCGCAATGGAACGAACATGTGAAGGACCGTAAGCCATAAAAACAACAAAGTATACGAAAACAGCCTTAATATAACAAGGCAAGATACTCTAAAAGTCAGGAGTGGTTAGTGATGAAGACAAAGAGTAAATAGGGGGAAGTGTAAAAGGTGGTATCCAAGAGGGTGTGCCAAAGTTGAGGATGGGTTACTTTTGTTATCCCACATAAAGAAGCTGCTAAGGGTGAAAACTTCTTATGTCCTAAGAGCGTTTTGTGTCTCATGATGTAACGATTTATTAAGACACATACAGTAAGAATTTGAACAAAAATCAAAGATATACCTCGTTTTGAAAGCGCTTAAATACATATACAATGACCTTATAAGAAATTGAAACAAAAAAGGGGGGAAGCCAAAAGTAATCAATCATTCAAAACTGTATTCAATGTTGTAAACGCAAACATTAAAAAGATTAGAGGGGGAAGTTACATGAAACGTTTTGGTTTAAGTATCCTTACATTATTAACGGCTGCAGCATTTGCTACTGGATGTTCTTCTAGTGATGATACGGCTAGTACAGAAAGTGGCAATAATCCATCAGATGGTGGGGAAGTTACATTATCATTATGGCATCCAGAAGGAGATATGTCAGAAACGTATAAACAAGTGATTGAACAATTCAACGAAGAGTATGAAGGTGAAATGCAGGCAGAAATTACATTTATTCCAAGAGGTAATAAATATGCCTATGAAGATAAAATTTCAGCAGGTGCGACAAGCAATACATTACCTGATCTAGTCGCATTAGATGGCCCGAATGTCGCAAACTATGCAGAGGCTGGAATCATTCAACCAATTGATGGACTTGTAGAAAATCAGGATGATTTTGTCGAATCGATTATTACACAAGGTACATTTGATGGGAATCTATATACGGTTGGACCAACAGAATCAACAGTCGCATTGTTTTATAATGTCAAAATGTTAGAAGAAGCAGGAATTACACCACCTACTACATTGGAAGAAGCGTGGACATGGGATGAATTCTATGAAGCAGCTAAGACTTTAACAGACAAAGAGAATGGCATCTATGGGGTAAACTGGACACTAGACTATGGTGAATGGATTATCTATTTCACAGGACCAACTGTTTGGAGTAATGGGGGAAGTTTTATTGCTGAAGACGGTTCAACTGTTGATGGTTACGTGAATGGACCTAAAACGGTGGAAGCACTAGAATACCTTCAGAAGTTTACCACTGAGGGATTAGTAAATTTACAACCGACACCTACTGAATTTGAAGATGGAAACGCAGCTATGATGTTAATGGGTTCATGGCAATGGAACAAATTACAGGACTATCCTGATACGGAATGGGGAATTACCTATTACCCAAGAAGTAACGATGGGGAACAAGTATCACCGTCAGGAGATTGGAACTGGGGAATTTCAACAGATACGAAACACAAAGAAGAAGCAGCCATTCTTTTGAACTACATCATGAACGATGAAAATATCATTAAATTGGCTGAAGCAGGGAATAAACCGGCAGCACGCATGTCTTCATTTGATGAAATGGCAGAGTGGAATGAAGCCCCTCTTAACATTTTAAAAGATCAAGTCCTCAAAACGGCACACCCAAGACCGTCAACGACTTCATATCCTGTATTGTCAACACGATATGGGCAAGCTGTTCAAAATATTTTCCTTGGTGGAGACGTTCAGGAAGAATTAGATAAAGTAGCAAACGAAGTTAATACAGATATTTCACGTCAATAGGATAAATTCATAGAGGCAATCAGTTGAGATTGCCTCTTTTCATACAAAACAAGGTGGTGGGTAACATGTTGACTTCCAAGGTGGAAGGTAAAGCAGTTCCTTTATTAAGAAAAGGGCAAAGTACAACGACGTATAAACGTCAACAGAAAATACTTGGAGTGTTGTTTTCTCTTCCGGCCCTAGCCCTTATGTTTACTTTCTTGGTATTACCAGTGATTTTAGCATTCATTTATAGTTTGATGAACTACAATATGCTCAACCCGAGCGCTAAGACCTTTACTGGTTTGGATAATTACATCAGACTGTTTCAAGATCCGATCTTTTTTACAGCATTAAAAAACACCCTATACTTCACAGCTATAGTTGTTCCCCTTCAATGTGCAGTGGCGCTAATATTAGCGATACTGGTCAATAAAAAGGTTAAGGTGGCATCTGTTGGACGTGTGTTTTTCTTTAGTCCTGTCGTAACTTCGATGGTGGTCGTAGCCATTTTATGGACCTTTCTGTATAACGTAAATAATGGACTGATCAACAGTGCCTTAAATATGTTTGGAATCCCTAATCAACCGTTTTTATTAAGCCCCGATCAAGCGATGAACTCGATTATCTTTATGTCAGTTTGGCAGGCTGCAGGGTTTCAAATGATGATTTTCTTAGCGGGATTAAAAGATGTACCTGATACATTATATGAAGCAGCGGATATTGATGGAGCGAATGCGTGGCAAAAGTTTCGTAACGTCACTCTTCCATCGATTCAACATGTTACAGGTTTCGTCCTGATTATTACGACCATTCAAGCCTTTCGACTATTTATACAACCATATGTTATGACAAATGGTGGACCAAGTGATTCAACGAAAACACTTGTCTTCATGCTTTACGAAAATGGCTTTCAATTTAGAGATGTTGGGTATTCGTCGGCGATAGCTGTAGTGTTTTTCCTTGTGGTTATAATCACGTCCTTAATTCTCAAAAAGGTATTAAAACAATAAAGGGGTTGATTTACGATGACACAGCGTACGAAAAAAAAATTAAGGAAAATGGGTATCACTCTTACCATACTCGTGCTTGGATTCTTGTTCATTGCCCCACTTTTATGGATGATTGTCGCCTCCATAAAACCTGAAACGATGATTTTTAAGGATATGGGATTCGAAGCATTTATTCCTAAAGAAGTAACATTTGCACACTACTCAAAGATCCTTTTCTCAGATAATATCAATTTCTTTCATTACCTGAAAAATAGTATTTTTACAGTAGGTATGATCGTCATACTTGGAACAATTGTGAACTCTATTTGCGCATATGCTCTGGCAAAATTAAAATTTCCTGGCAGCGATCTTATTTTAATTGTCATCATTGCTTTATATGTGGTTCCGTTTGAAAGTGTATTAATTCCACTTTATATTGTCGTTAATAATTTTGGATGGATCAATCAATATCCAGCACTCATTGTCCCGTTTATTGCCTCTGCTTTTAATATATTTCTATTTAGACAATTTTTCATGGGATTTCCTAAGGAATTGGAGGAGGCTGCTCAAATTGACGGAGCTACACCTTTTCAAACGTTTATGCGGATTGTGGTTCCCAATTCAAAACCAGTGTTTGCAACAGCTGCCATCTTAACATTTGTAACCCATTGGAGTGATTTTATGTGGCCACTTATTGTTGCGACGGATCAATCTATTCAAACGGTTCAAATTGGAATCCAGTATCTATTTACAGATAACAATATCCAATACGGTCAAATCATGGCTGCATTAACGTTAACGACGATTCCTGTCATCTTAATTTTCATATTCTTCCAACGTTATTATGTACAAGGAATCACCTCAAGTGGGGTAAAAGGATAAAAAGGAGAAAGTAACATTTACGATACGGTTCATTAGGCAAACTAGTCATCGATTTACGTCCTCACGATGACTAGATCAGTATTCTTGTGAAGCAAAAGGGGGGCCATTCACAAGTAGGTAGTGATGTATTTGGATCCTATTTAAAGAAATAGTGAAGTGCGCACACATTTATAATCAAATTCTTATTGAAAAAGTGGAGTTAACAAACAAGGATTTAGTCGATATGTTGCATTTTGCCAATCGTGTGGCTGCCATTTTAACTACAATAAAAGGAGGTTATGGAATAGTAGCAGATTTAGGAGAATTGGAAAGAAAATAAATGAATTGAGGTGTTAATGATGTATAATGAACAATTTCGTCAACAATTCCATTTTAGTCCAAAAGAAAATTGGATGAATGACCCGAACGGTTTGGTGTATTACAAAGGAGAATATCACTTATTCTATCAATATCATCCGCACAGCAGTGTGTGGGGACCTATGCACTGGGGACATGCGATAAGTAAAAATCTTTTACACTGGGAGGAATTACCGATTGCTCTTTACCCGGATGAATTAGGGCAAATTTTTTCAGGAAGCGCGGTTATAGATAAGCAAAACACTAGTGGTTTAAGAACATCCGATCAAGAGGACGTAATGGTAGCCATCTATACACATCATGGAGAAGATAATGAAAAGCAGAGTATTGCTTATTCAAATGATAGAGGAAGAACATGGACGAAATATCAGGGTAATCCCGTTATTGAGAATCCAGGGATCAAAGATTTCCGAGATCCAAAAGTGTTTTGGCATGAACGATCACAGAAATGGATTATGTCTCTCGCATGCGGAGATCAAATTCAATTTTATCGATCTCCTAACCTAATTGACTGGACGTTTCTATCCACTTTTGGTAGTGAATACGGGGCACATGGTGGTGTGTGGGAATGCCCAGACTTGATTCAACTAGAGGTTGAAAGAGAGCAAGATAAAAAATGGGTGTTAATTGTCAGTATGAACCCAGGTGGACCAAATGGAGGGTCAGCCATACAGTATTTCATCGGTGATTTTGATGGAACAACATTTACGTGCGATGATGAAAAGGATACCGTAAAATGGGCTGATTTCGGACGTGATTTTTATGCCGCAGTCACATGGAGCAATGTGTCTGAACCTGTCTGGATTGGCTGGATGAGCAATTGGCAATACGCCAACCAAGTTCCAACAAATCCTTTTAGAAGTGTGATGTCTATTCCTAGAAAGTTGAAATTACGTAGGCAAAACAATGAATTAAAGCTAGTTCAGAACTCTATTGATCTTTCTTCCTTATATAAAGAGACAATCCGACTAAATGATAATCTAGCTCTGCTACCTTTAGAGCCTAAACAAATCGAATTAAAAGATCTTCAAGTAATGGTTGAGGCAAAAGTGAAGGAGAATAACTCTTCTTCTTTAACTTTAACGCTTAAAGGGGAAAGAGAGCAACTTCAAGTCGTATTTGATCGGGTCAAACAAGAAATAAGAGTGGATCGAACCAAAAGTGGCAATGTTTCCTTTTCTGAGCATTTTGCTAGTATGGATCAAATGCTGCTCGAAGAATTAAAGGATTTTAAACTAATCGTTGATACTTCTTCAATTGAACTGTTCGTCAATCAAGGAAGTAGTGTTATGACAGAATTATTTTATCCATCTGAACAAACGTACACGTTAGAGTGGGCTGCAACAGATGGGGAAGTTCATTTATCAAACGTTTCCATACATCATATTGAATCTACTTGGAAGTAAGAAAGGGCGATTAACATGAATCCTTGGGATGGAAAAACCGCATCATTTTTGAGAACTGTAACAAATATCATTATTCTAAATTTTTTATGGGTTATTTGTTCGATGCCGCTATTTACGATTGGACCTTCCACAGCTGCCATGTATGGGGTAATAAGAAAGTGGCATTTGTATAAGGAACATAGTGTCATAAGGTGTTATATGAATGAATATCGGTTATTTCTAAAACAAGGATTTGTGGTCGGAACTTCATGGTTTATTTTAGGTTCTATTTTAGTTTTAGATGTTTACTTTTTTCTACTAATCCCAAGTAATTTAAAGGTTGTATTTATTGTCATAATAGCGCTAGTTTTCATCCTTTATATGTTTACAAGTTCTTTCTTAATACCTGTACTAGTTCATTATAAAGCAAAAGGTTTTTCGCTTATTAAACAAGCATTTACATATTCATTTGTAGATGGGAAAACAAGCTTTGCGATTATTCTTATGTGGATTGGAGCAGTCATAACCCTTTACTATATGCCAATGGCCGTGTTCGTAATCATTGCCCCGGTTTCAATGATTACCTTTCGATTTGCTATGAAATCGTTTGAAAAAATGGAAGAGATACCTAAAATCCGGGAGCAATATCTGACTGTGAAAAAATAGGAAAGGTAGTGCTCTGTAGAGGATCATACATTCTTACAGGGCTATATGTTGGTGGTCACCAAGAGAGATGAGTGTTCCTGGTAAGGAATGACTAAAGGAGAGCCTTCTGCACGATATTGGTGTGGGAGGATTTTTTTGTGGTGAACAATAGTAAATACCTTTAGCTAGTTGATTTATTGTCAGTTAATAATTCAAAACGTCCTCGCAAACTCCTCATCACTTCCATGCATGATTTGTCCCACCTCTGAATAGCTATAAACAAAGATGAAAGTGACAAGTTACCGAATATGGGCAGGGGGGTTATTTAATGGTTGAAGCGATTCTGACATTTTTCACGAGTGAACAGCAAGCCCAAACGATTGTATCTAATCCAATGATCGAATTGATCTTCATGGTGTTGTTTGTCACCTTTGTCGTAGCCGTTTTCGTTCATTTTCTTTTGTATAGCAAGCTAAGAAGAATTCGTCATTTTATTAATGAGACGAATTCATTAGAAATTGCCCCGATCAATACGTTTAAAGGGGAATTTGAATATAAAAATCAACAGGAATCGGTGAAAGTAGAGACCTTTATTCAAAAGAAGTTTTCCGCTTGGCGTGTGTTTCATGTTCCGGTTGTCAGCCTCATTAAAATGATTCAGATGACGGTGTCTATTTTTATCTTAGTGGGTGTATTAGGGACTTTCATTGGACTTGCTATGTCGCTTGGTAGCATTGATGCAACCGGGGATCAGCTTGTAGATAATGTGGCATTGGTTCTTGCTGGGATTGATGTGGCGTTCTATACGAGTATTGCTGGTATGGGATTGTCGTTGATCATGACTGTTGTGACTCGAGTAGCGAATACGGAATATCTATTAACCGATATTATGTTAAAAACGGAATCTTATTTAGAAGAGAACGAACAAGATGCAATGGCTCGTCTCATTGACGTATCAGAAACGATTAATTCGTCGATTGTGCAGCTTCGGGAAAGCAATCAAGAATCCTTGCAGAGCATTGTCCAATCGTTTGAAGGCTTTCAAGAATATACGGTTGGGTTGCAGCAATCTGCGAAGGATTTAGCGAAGTTTAACGAAGGGCTTTCTGCGAATCTCAAGGATTTCACAATCATTTTTAATAGTGTCAAAGAAATGACAGAAGGCTTTGATAAAGGAGTTAAAAAGCTCAATAAGAATTTTGATCAATTATTCTCTTACTTTTATAAAATGGATCAAAGAAATGAAAAGATGACGAGTGCCTTTACGGAAACGTATAAAAAGATAGATGAATTATCCACTTCACAAATTGAAACGATGAATCAGTTCCAACAGTCGGTTGTCGATTTGAAAGACTACTTCCAGACGATTGCGGGGAGACAGGAATCGATTTATGGATCCTTTGATCGGATGAACGCACAGAGTGATCAATTAGTCAAAACCATGAAGGACAACAATCAACAGTTTGAACGGATATTTGGAGACGATGTAAGCTCTAAATTATCGGGCATTAATACGTATTTAAGTGATTTACGAAATGATTTTTATAAACTTGGCCACTCCATCGAGCGCCTACCTGATGAGTTAGAAATGATTAATCGAGCGCAAGGAGACTATAAAAATCTGCTGTCAAACCGTTTCGACGAATTGAAGCAATTCAATCATGAATTTTACAATCATTTAAAAGTTCATTCAGCCAATTCCGGAGCCTATGAAAAATACTTGAACGACGCCTCCCGTTTCTATGAACAACTAGGGACGAATAATCAGCAATTACTGAATGACATCAATCGTACGATCACACAAATGACAGATGCGTTTACTCATAGAGAAAATCAGATGGAGTCAAGCGTAGGGGTGCTAAAGGATACGCTCTCAAGATATGTTGCGACTTTAGAAGGAACCCTTGGTGATAAATTAGAAAAGACCACTAGAAACATTGGCGATTATGTAGTCGATATCAACGACGCCATGAAGAGAGAGTTTAAGCAAATAGGGGAAATAACTGAAGAAAGCCATCTACGAAATGCCCGTTACATGCAGCAAACGATCCAAGAGCTGAGTCAAGAAATCCAACAGTTGAACCGTCAGCTTCATTCCTTTTCCCAAGATCCGATTAGGAAAAGCAGTCGAATAAGGGTTGGAACCAATGATTAATAAATATAAACGGTTATTTCATCGCGAAGAAGAGGAAAGTCACTTCTGGCCGTCATTTACCGATTTATTAACAGCGATTCTCCTTTGTTTTATTCTCATCTTTATTATCATGATGGTGATAAAATCGTTTCAAATTGAGGAAATGAAAAAAACAATCGATCAAATTATGGGGGTTAGAGTCAATATCATTCAGGACCTCAATGAAGAATTTGGTGACTCGGATCTAAAGATTGAGATTGATGAGAAGACGGGTGCCTTGATCTTTAATACGGATATTTTGTTTGAGTTTAATGCAGCTGTCCTAAAGCCAGAGGCATTTGAGTTTTTAGATGAATTTGTCCCTGCCTATTTAGATGTGTTACTCGAAAATGGCTATGAAGATTATATTTCAGAAATCATCATTGAAGGTCACGCTGATAAACACGGGAGTTATTTATACAATTTAGAACTCTCGCAACAAAGAGCTTTCAGTGTAGCGGAGTATATCCTCAGTGAAGATTTCCCTTATAAAAACATTCAAGAACATTTAAAAACGAAATTGACGGTCAACGGAAGGTCTTATACCGAAGGGCGGACTGATGAAGCAGGAAATTATAGTAATCAGGCTTCTAGAAGAGTAGAATTTAAGTTTCGTTTGAAGGATGAAGAGATATTAGAGAAGACGCGAGAGTTATTGGGTGGGACGTCAGATTGAATTTGGTAAAAGTATGTGATGAATGCAAGGTGTGTTCTACTGATTTAGATCCTAACAGACACTCCTTCTGGGTTATTTCCAGAAGGAGTGTCTGTTTGAACGGAGAAAACCTGGACTAGTTTAAGACCATTGTACATTCATTTTATGAAGTAGTGTTCGTGCATCTGCAATAGTACAGTTTTTTGTTCAGCAAGAATTACCACAAAACTTGTTGAACATGCATCCCTGTATTTTAATGGGTGCTCTGTCAACGAAGAAACCAGCATTTATTCGTTAAATCGGATTATGGGAGTTTGCTAGTTAACAAGGGGGGAGGTAGCTTGCCAATTCTATCTACTCAACGCAATAGGAGCTACTATTAATGACGATAACGCCTCTAAATGTCTAATTCATGATAAGATATTCACAGAAAAATCACTTAAAAGGTTGTGGGGAAATTGAAAGAAAACAAAGGAAAAAAGGTAGCTATTTGCTGGAGTGGTGGGAAAGATAGTTGTCTTGCTTTATATCGTGTAATAAAAGAAAACTATGAGGTTATTTGTTTATTATCTATGGTTTCAGAAAAAGATGCTCGAAATCACGCACATGGCATACAGTTAGAAATTTTAAAATTACAAGCTTATGCATTGGGATTGCCTTTAATTTTGGTAGATTCAGCAGGAGAATATGAGCTATCACTAAAAAGGTCACTTTCCCACTTAAAAGAGAAATTTGGGGTAGAAGCTATTGTATTCGGGAGTTTATATTCAAAAGAAGATAGAAAGTGGAATGAGCAAGTGGCATATAAATCAGGAATTGAGCCTCTATTCCCTGTTTGGATTTCGCAAACCGACTCTTCTAAACTTCTAAATGATTTTATATCACAAGGTTTTCATTCTGTAGTTTGTCGGGCTTCTACTAAATATTTTGACCAAACATGGGCTGGTAGAACTCTTGATTGGAGTTTTTATGACGAGATTCATCAAACTGATAGTTGCGTGATGGGCGAGTTAGGGGAGTACCATACTTTTGTTTTGGACGGTCCAATTTTTCATAAAAAAGTTGAAATAACTAAATCAGATGTTGTTTTCAATTCTGGATTATGGTCTTTAGATATTCAAACATGTCATTTATTGGACAAAACATAGATGCCCTCTAAACTATTTAGTCCTTTTGGTTACACTAGTTTGATCGTATATGTTAATTTTGTTTTCACAATCAGGAGCTTTTAAAAACGGGAAAAGTTACTGGAGAGAATGTCAAAACTTATATAAGTGATTTTAAATTACTTTTTGTAATGTAATAGCAATAGATTAATTAAACAAAAAAAAATCCCCTCACAATTTATGTAAGGGACATTTTTTTTTTTGTTTAATTTAGTATTTTGTTTTCTAGATCATCTAACATTAGATTTGCAGCAATAACCCCACCTGCTGTATTCCAGATGGCATCATCTACCTTATGAGCATTTCCAGCTTCTACAACCGATAATTTTTGGAATAATGGGTCATTAAGCCATTCTTCTTCTACTTTTGATCCTTCGCCATCACCAGTTTCATAGGTGAAGTAGAAAAGGATGTCACCGTCCATGTCTGGAATCATTTCTTTTGTTGCACCCATGATCGCGAATTCATCAACATCTTGTGGTTCAGGACGAGCAAATCCAATTTCTTCAAGAATTACCCCTGAGAACGAATCTTTTTGATAAATTCGAACATCGCCTCCTAAGAAACGAACCATAGATATTTCTAAGTCTACTAGGTCTCCGGCCTGTTCTTGGAAGGTAGCAATACGATCAAAGTAATCATCTAACACTTGCTGTCCTTCTTCTTTTTTGTTCAATGCTTCGGCATATAGTTCAAAATTGACTTTCCAATTTCCACGTAGGCTTTCAGCGAATACAGTTGGTGCAATCGCGCTTAATTGTTCATATACGGCTTCTTGACGCATCTTGTTACCAATAATTAAGTCTGGTTTAAGAGCAGCGATCGCTTCAAGATTTGGCTCACTTTCTGTTCCTACTTCTTGGACACCTTCCATTTGCTCACTAATGTGATCATACCAAGGGTCACCTGTCCAAGATGAAACCGCTCCAACGGGTGTTACGCCTAATGCTAATAGCGCTTCTGTTCCTTCGTTGGTCAAAATGACCACTCTCTTTGGCGTGTCTTCGATTTCAGTAGGGCCCATAGCATGTTCTACTGTGTACGATGATGTTTCAGTTTCTACTGATCCTGTTTCCTCTGTATTCTCTACTTGAGAGTCAGAAGCTTCTGTTGCAGATTTTTCGGAACTATTTCCGCAAGCAGCTAATGTTGTGACCAAAGCTAGCATAAATGCATAAAGAATGAATTTCATAAGTTTTACTAACATAAAAAAACCTCCACGTAATATATAATTGATAATAATTTTCATTATCGTTTATTATGATAGATTTAATGTTAAAGCATGTCAATAGCCAATCGAAAATGATTCTCAAAATCATTGACAATAATTTATGGTTAAAATAGACTTAAAATTAGATTCATATTTTGAGAAACCAAAAGTTGAAGATCGTGCAAGGTAAAAGGAGTCACAATTATGTTATTAAAAACAAACTCCACAAAAATTTTGGGACTTTTTGTTGGAACCATTCTTTTTCTATTATTAATTTGTCTCAGTATTGTTTATGGCTACACCAATACGACATGGAAGATGGCTATTGAAGCCTATACAAGTTTTGATGGTTCAAATGAGCACCTAATCATCCAAACAGTGAGAGTGCCGAGGGCGCTCATTGCTGCAGCGGTTGGAGCAAGTCTTGGGATTGCTGGTGTCTTGATGCAAGCATTAACGAGAAATCCATTGGCAGATCCCAAAATCTTTGGAATAAATGCAGGAGCCAGCTTTTTTATTGTGTTTGCTGTATCCTTTTTTTCTATTACGTCATTAGAGACTTTTATCTGGATTGCTTTTGCTGGGGCAGCGGTCGCAGCAATCATTGTTTATTCGATTGGATCCTTAGGTCGAGAAGGATTAACTCCAATGAAGTTTACTTTAGCCGGAGCGGCCATTTGGGCTTTGTTTTCTTCTTTAACCCAAGGAGTGCTGGTTTTAAATGAAAAAGCATTAGAGGAAGTGTTATTTTGGCTAGCGGGGTCGGTGCAAGGAAGAAAATTAGAGTACTTACAAATAGTCTTACCTTATATGACTATTGCTTGGGTTGGTTCGTTGATCATTGCCCGACACATAAATCTAATATCAATGGGGGAGGATGTTGCAAAAGGTCTTGGCCAGCGAACCGGAGTCATTAAAATTTTTTCAGCTGTCATTATTATTCTATTAGCTGGTGGATCAGTTGCAATCGCTGGTCCGATTGGCTTTGTCGGCATCATGGTTCCGCATCTTTCTCGTTTTCTAGTCGGGATTGATCATCGCTGGTTGGTTCCTTACTGTGCGATCGTCGGAGGGTGTTTGTTACTATTAGCAGATATTAGTGCACGTTTTGTCATCATGCCACAAGAGGTGCCTGTAGGAGTTATGACCGCAATTATTGGGACCCCCTTTTTCATTTATATAGCACGTAAGGGGTTGACTAAATCGTGAAATCCAAAAAATATATTCCATTACGCTTTGAAAAAGCAAACATTTCCTTTTTAATTGACCGAAAAAGTATTGTCGTCATTCTTTTACTTATTTCTATAACCATCGTACTGGCGCTACTCAGTGCAGGATTGGGCGATATGAAAATTAGTCCAATTAATGTGATTAAGGCATGGTTTGGTTATGGGGAAGATTTAGATAAGGTGGTTGTGAATTCGTTTCGATTACCAAGAATTATCGTTGCGGTCTTAGTTGGAATTTCCTTGGCCATCTCTGGTGCAATCTTACAAGGAATCGTACGAAATCCGTTAGCGTCCCCGGATATTATCGGAATTACAGGAGGTGCGGCAGTTGCCGTTGTTTCTTTTTTAGCGATATTTAGTGATGAAAACAATGCGCTGACAATAAGCATAAAATGGATGCCTTTAGCTGCGTTTATAGGTGCTACGGCTATTGCCCTATTCATTTATATTCTTGCATGGAAGAACGGTGTGTCTCCAATCAGGTTAGTCTTAATTGGGATTGGTTTGTCCGCATTAGCGCAAGCCTTAACGACATTACTTATGATTTTAGGACCGATTTACCGAGCGAGCCAAGCCAATATTTGGATTACAGGTTCTATATACGGGGCTAGTTGGGAAAATGTCTCGATTTTATTACCTTGGACCTTTTGTTTAATCATCATATTAGCCATGGTTATTAGACATCTAAATGTACAAGAGTTAGGCGATTCCATTGCAACAGGAATCGGGAGTGTAGTCGGACGATATCGAATCATGTTTCTCCTTATAAGTACGGGTTTTGCAGCAGGGGGAGTTGCATTTGCAGGCGGAATTGGGTTTGTCGGTTTAATTGCTCCACATATTTCTAGGAAGCTTGTAGGCTCTTCTTTTGGTGCGTTACTTCCTGTTTCTGCGTTAATAGGTGCGATATTAGTTTTGGTTGCTGATTTAATTGGAAGAGTATGCTTTGGTCCGAGCGAAATTCCTGCTGGTGTTTTTACAGCAGTTATAGGTGCTCCTTATTTTATTTTCTTATTGTACAAACATAGAAATTTATAAAGGGGAAGGAGAGATCTTCATGAGTCTTGAAACATCATCTTTAACGCTTGGTTATGGCGAGTCGATTATAATAGAGGACCTTGATATACAAATTCCTAATGGCAAGATTACAGTCTTTATCGGGGGAAATGGGTGTGGTAAATCGACTCTATTACGATCACTTGCACGATTATTAAAGCCGCAAACAGGATCGATTATTCTTGATGGATCGTCTATAGACAAGATGCAAACGAAAGAAATCGCCAAGCAACTGGCTATTCTACCTCAAGGTCCAAAAGCGCCTGAGGGATTAACGGTTTTACAGCTAGTAAAACAAGGACGTTATCCCTACCAAAGTTGGTTAAAGCAATGGTCTGAAGAGGATGAGCAGAAAGTTAACGAGGCATTAGAGGCAACTCAAATGAGCGAATTAGCAGAAAGACAAGTAGATTCTCTTTCTGGTGGACAAAGGCAGAGAGCATGGATTGCCATGACATTAGCTCAAGATACAGATACCATTCTATTAGATGAACCGACGACCTATTTAGACATGACGCATCAAATTGAAATTCTTGATTTATTATTTGAGCTAAATGAAAAAGAGAAGCGGACCATTGTCATGGTATTGCATGATTTAAATTTAGCTTGCCGTTACGCCCATCATATAGTAGCTGTTCAAAATAAAACGATTTTCGCTCAAGGCAGGCCTGAAGATGTAATTACGTGTAATCTAGTTAAAGAGGTGTTTCGAATGGAATGCCAAGTGATGAGTGACCCTATTTTTGGTACACCATTATGTATTCCCTTTGGCAAAGGACGGTGCTTAGTCAATAAAGTGGGTAACGAACATGTTCAACTATCAGTTTGAATTGGATGAACAAGAATGCCAACTTGAATCTCGGATATGTTTCAATAAGGGTAGAGGTGATTCCTTCTCCATTTCAGTTGAACAATGATTGGACCGGCAGCAACTCATTACATTTATGACATCTCTTCAACAAAAAGTGCAAGCTCTAAATGGATCTTTGCAGCTCATCAAGTAGGTGCGGCTGTGGCTGCAAGTGGGGCAGGGATTATCTATAAAATCTTCAACTCCTATACATGGGCATTTGCTCTTAGAGGAATGTTTTACTTAGTTAGCAAGTGGTATAATAGGTGCAATTATTTTTTAATGGTTCATTTTCTATTTTGCTTTTCTGATAGAAGGTAACATTGCGGTTTTATACAAATAATAGCAGTGTACAATCGGTTTTCAGGATTATATTTAATTTTTATAATCTTGAAAATTGGTTAAAAAAGTTTTTACTGGAGGTATTTTTTGAAAACCTACTCTATTTTGTTTATTCTTATCATAGGAATGCACACAATTACTCTGGTTAATGTGACCGTTTTTAATGGAGAATGGAATGGAATTGTTCTACTTCTTTCAAGTATTTTGTTTCTCATTGCTTTGGTCTATTTCAGTATAGAACATAGAGTTAATAGAAATCGAAGTTCGAAGTTCGAAGTCTAATACATACAAATAATTATTTATAACGGGTGCACTTCACAAGCAAGTAGCGCCTTTTTTGTACTATAAAGTAGTAATGTGTAATCAAGTTAACGGTTTGCAATACTATATTGAAGTGAATAAAAAAATTGTTGGATTTTCAAGGTGTGAAGGGAACTGGTTGAAACGAAGTGTTCATAAAGTAGAATTTGGGGTTTGTGTATTAAAAGGATATTGGGGAAATGGGATAGGGAAAAACCATTAATCTATTCATTGGGCAGACTTAAATGAATGAAGTTAAGAAAATAACTTTGAATGTTTTTGAAACCAATGATAAGGCTATAAAGCTTTATAAAAAATAGGGTTTGAAGTGGAAGGTATTTTAAAAAAAGACTTATTATCTGACGGAAATTACTATAATACCATTTTGATGGGAAGATTTAATAAGGAGATATGAACAACCTAATATCACAAGTTATAGCAATCAGTTGGCATTTAATAGTTTATAGTTGATTTAAAAAGGAGTAGTTTATGATATTAGTCAGTTCTTGTTTAGCAGGGTTAAATGTTAGGTATAACGGCACGAATAGCTTAGATAGTAAGATAAATAAATTAGTAGAAACCAATCAAGCTGTAACTATATGTCCTGAATTGCTTGGTGGATTTTCGACGCCAAGAGAACCTGCTGAAATAATAGGCGGTGATGGAGACGATGTATTGGACAAAAAGGCTAAGGTAGTTGATAAATCAGGTAAGGATGTAACCGAACTTTATATAAAAGGAGCTTATGCTACATTAGAAAAAGCTAAAAAACTCAATGTGACGATAGTAGTTCTCAAAGAAAACAGTCCATCCTGCGGTAGTTCTTTTATTTATAATGGACAATTTAAGGGGAAGAAAATGATTGGAAATGGAGTTACTACTGCCTTACTTAAAAGAAATGGATTACAAGTCATATCAGAAGAGCAATTGGCTGATCAATTCTTTTCGTTATCGGACAATAAACCATTTTAGGGGAGGATAAAATGTTTATACATAAAGTTGATGAGGATGTTTCGCTAAAATTAATTGAATTAAGAGATGCGGATCGTGTTTTTAACCTAACAAATAATTCAAGAAATTATTTAAGACAATGGCTTCCTTGGTTGGATTTTACGACTAAACTTGAAGATACACAAGAATTTATCAAAATGTGTTTAAAAGATTTTGCAGAAAATAAGAGCATAAATGCAGTCATTTTATTCAAGGGGGAAATCGTTGGTATAGCAGGGTTCAACAGAATAAATTGGTCAAACAAAACTGCATCTATAGGCTATTGGCTCGGGGAAGAATATCAAGGGAATGGAATAGTGACAAAAGTAGCGAAAGCGTTAACTAGTTATGCTTTTAATGACTTAAAACTTAACAAAGTAGAAATTCGAGCTGCGGTAGGAAATTTAAAAAGTAGAAACATCCCAGAAAGATTAGGGTTTATAAATGAAGGATGTATTAGACAATCAGAATGGTTGTATGATCATTACGTTGATTCTGTAGTTTATGGAATGTTGGCTCATGAATGGAATAATCATTGAACATTTATTCATTAACCGGTGCGCTGCTTCAAGAGTAGCGCTTCTTTTTATTGCATGAACGATGCAGGCGATTGTACTTGATCTTTGCACTCCCGAAATAATAGGGTCGACTTGACGGTTACATGACCAATCAACTCATTAATGACTCCTAGACAGCGAGAAATATTATAGAAATTATTTCATCTCCTTTTACTCATATTTTTAGGGAGAAACAAAGCAAAGAAAAAATGTAGGCTGTTTTCTTTTTCTTTGAATAATCCCTCCATTTTTATCAAAAATAACTATGTATAACTTTTTAATAGGAGATGAATAGATGAACGAAAGAATGTTTAAGTTGATGTTAGTTGTTGTGCTTTTGTTTTGTTTTCAAATTTCGAATATCATGACTGTTTCTGCAAATGAGCCAGCTCAAGGTGATACTTGGCAACAGTTCTGGTGGAAAAAAGATAAATCAGATAAACCTAAGGAAGACTTTCCTGACCTTAGAGGGGGACCTGAAAATCCAGAGCGAGTTCGTCAGCAGCCTGTTGATATGACGATCTTGCAGCAACGGTATCCAGATACTTTTATCTTACAGGGTCCTACTGATCAAAATAGAATTGCTTTAACCTTTGATGATGGACCTGACCCACGTTTTACTGAGGACGTATTAAATATATTAAATCAGTACAATGTACCTGGCACGTTTTTCTTAATGGGGTCGCGAGCTATTGCTTATCCTGAAATTGTTGAGAGGATGAATAATGAAGGTCATGTCATTGGAAACCATACATACTTCCATCCTAACCTTGTTAAAGAGGCCGATATCCCAACACTAGAGAGGGAAGTAACAAGAACTGAAGACGTCCTTAATGATATTATTGGTTATCGAACAAGTCTATTCCGACCACCATATGGCTTTTTATATAATGAATTGGTCGAAAAGCTAGCTGAAATGCAATATTTAGTTATCGGATGGTCAGTGGATTCGTTGGATTGGGAGGAAGATCCACCAGAAGTCATTGCTTCAACTGTGTTAGAGAACACTCATCCAGGAGCAATTATTCTTATGCATGACGGTGCAGATTGGGATGGAGATAGAACGAATACAGTTGAATCTCTTCACCAAATTATCCCGACATTGCAACAACAAGGGTACGAGTTTGTCACAGTACCAGAATTGTTGAATGTTCCATTTACAAAATGAAAATAAGCCGACAGTGTAGACGCTGTCGGCTTATTTTTTACAGGCATCACGCGAATTATAGTGAACGGACTGTCGTACCATTCTTATGCAAAAAAATCCAGAAACAAAGATAATGCTTAAGAATTAGATAAAGGATTACAAAAGTGAGGATGAAGTGCAAATTGTAAAGCGACATTTATAAGCATTTAAATAACAAAATCGTTATTAATAGAAATCCCCAAGTAGCAGACTACTTGGGGATTAAAGGTTATTCCATTAAAGCTTTCGCTAAATTAATAAGAGTTTCCGCTTGCTCGTTGGCTAAGGCTTTTCCCGTTTGACTATTTACTTGATTCACAAAAGCATTCAGCTGGTTGTCGCGTGCTTTCGTATTTCCTTTTTCGTTCGAAATCTTTGCGGCTGCTAGTTTGCTCTGCAAGCCTTCAGTAATATCAGCGTTACCGTTATTAAGGTCTATAAATTTTTGACTTAATGAAGAAAGGCTATCATAGTTCACTTCAATAAAGATTTCAATGTCTTTTTTAATGCTATTTCCTGCTTTATCCGTTGCTTCGGCAGTGAGCGTATAAGTTCCCACCCCGAGTTCATATGCAAGTTTTGTTGATTCTTCACATGTGACCGAATCGATACCTGATAAAGCATCTTCTACTTCACAAGAGATGCTTATTTCTTGGTCAACCGTAAAGATCGTATCAGCTTCAACAGAAAAGTCAATCGTTGGAGCGGTTTTATCGATAGAAACCTCAACATGATTTTTTTCTTCTGTATTTCCTGAGAGATCTATGCTCCAGTAAGAGACGTTATATATGCCTTCCTCTTCAAGTACGATCTGGCGTCCGACCTGTTGTTCACCGTTATTTACACTATAGTAAGTGTCTGCCACACCTGAATCAGCATCAACTGCATCAAGTTCGATGGTCACATTGCTGTTATACCAGCCATTTATTGCTTCCTGATCGATAAGATGAGTAGTCGTTGGAGAGGTGGTATCAGGGTGTGACTCGCCAATCATTTCAACAGTTAATGGGAGAGAGGCTACTGATTCTGCCCCTGAGTTATCAACGGTTGTAATGGTATAATCATATACTTTGCCTAAGTCAACAGTTGGATCGGTAAATGTTGTTTCGTTCACATTCTTAATCAACTCAGCTTGTTCAGTTCCAGACGTTTGACGATAGATGTTATACGAGTTAGCACCTACCGTTTCGTTCCAAGAAAGTGTGACAGATGGATTATTCGCATCTATAGATTGATCAGTTAAGGCAATGTCTGAAGGAGCAACGAGAATCGGCGTAAGCTCGATACCGTTGACAATTCCTGTTGAACCGGTAAAATGAAAATTCATTTGTCCATCCGTAATTTTCACATTTGTAATCACTCGTTCAATGTAGCCTCGGCTAGGTGCATTGACTGCTCCGTAGTCTTCTCCCTCTATCGCTAAATTTGTACGTGCACTTCCTAGAAAATCGCCAACATACATTTTTACTGCATAAAGGCCGTTTGGAACGTCTACGTTAAAATGCCAACCAACATTGAAATAACCGAGCCAATCACGGAGAACATCTCCGCCTTCACCACGATCACGTCCAATCATACCTTCGCTGTCGACAATTCCATACCCACGTTCTTTCGAATAAATTGTTGATAAGTTAACCGCCGTATAGCCACCAGCAACAGGGGTTCCGTCTAAGCCGAAATCAAATTTTAGGGTGGCCTCCTGTGTTGTAACCTGAACGATTTCGGATTGTTTTGATTCACCTTTAAGATTAACTGCTGTAACGACTACGTCATACGTTGTTACTTCGTCCATTCCAGTTAAACTATGGCGTGAAATGGTTGATGTACCTATCAGTTTAAACTCATCTTCATTGGATGGCTTACGATAAATGCGATAAATATCCGCCCCTTCAACATCGTCCCATGTAAGCAAAGCTCCGGCATTGCTTATGCTAGAAAAGACCAAAGCTGTTGGCGGTGAAGGTGCGCTTTCAGGGGGGGCAATCTCTACTACATAATTGGCGAGTGGCGTGTCAAGTTTTGCAATTCCTCCTGAGAGAAGTCTTGCAATTTGAGTGGCACCATATGCTTGGAAATGTGTATCATCTGTTCTTCCTTCTGGAAAGGCAGAGTAGACCCCTGCATCTACGTGCAAGAATACGGAACGAGTTCCCTCTGGTCCAATTTCATCATAATACTCGCGGCTTAATGTGTTTAAGTCTACGAGTAAGACGTCTTGTTCCGCTGCTACATCTTCCATGGCTTGTTTGTATCCAGGGAAGCTAATATTGAATTTCTCTGTTTCAGGATTAAAGCTGCGGCGTCCAACAGGAGTGACTAAGATGGGAATGCCTCCACGTTGGCGAATACCAGCGACGTAGGTTTCCATATAAATTTTAAAATCCTCAACCGATGTATAACGTTCTGGAACACTAATGGTTGCATCGTTATGACCGAACTGAATCAGTAAATAATCATTTGGCTTAATCTCACGTAAAATAGTGTCTAAACGGCCTTCTGTATAGAACGTTTTTGAGCTTCTGCCTCCGATTGCATGGTTTTTGATCGTCACATCTGTATCAAAGTAACGAGGGAGCATTTGTCCCCAACCTGCTTGTGGGTTCCAATAAGGGTCGTATGTTTGCGCAGTAGAGTCACTTGCAACATACACAGTAGGGTGAGCGGCAGAGATACGTCTTGGTAGCTCTGTAATGGTTAATGCATTGATTTTTGGCTGTTTGCCTGTTAATTCAATCGTCAATTGCCCGTCAATCAAAGCAATTTCAAAATTTTTGTCTGTAAATTGCCCAGCGTTTAAAGAGGTATCTTGTATCTTTTGAATCGATTCTGCTTTGACACCAAATTCAGTTGTTTCATCAGCGTCACCTGAAACGATCGAAACAGCGTAATCTCCATTTGGAAGATCGACTGAAAAAATTGTGTCAGAGAAGGAGACAAAATCACTTTGTAATTCATCCGTGCTCTCTCGATTCGTAGCTAGTACATTTGTCGTATCGGTGAATCCAAAACCTTGTTCCGCGCTGTAAATGCTTTCCTCTGTGACTTTGACATATCCATCTGCAACTGAACTATCAGACGTTCCAAAATCAAACCTTATTTCGAAAGGTTCATCTTGGGCAAAAGCACTTCCTGCTGTGAATGGCAAGCTCGTTGCTGTTAATAAAGTTGCTAAAAAAATGGCAAAACCTCTCTTGGCATTTTTCTTTTTCTTCGTCATTTTTCCACCTTCACTCTCGATAAGATTAGTATGGACACTTTGCAAATCATGCTGAGGGGCTTTCTAAAAAATCTCCTTGCTTCGTGAATCTAAAAAGGTCGAAAACATAAGAAACTCAATATGATTGCGTTAGCACCTCCTTAAAGTACCAAAAAATGAAAGCCTTTTCATAAAATTAACACATGACTTATATTGTTGTAATATAAAAATTGTTAAATAAATATAAGAAAACAATTAAGACCTAATAATAGTTAATTCGCACTAATAATAGTAATCAAGGGTTGGTTGGTGTGACTTATTTGGGGAGAAAGAGTCTGGTTTTTAAATTTCCTAGTTCAGACGTATTTATTTTAAATTTTAATAGTGGAAAAGATATAGAGAATAAGTTGTAAGGCATTCTTTCGTGAATTGATAACCCATTATAAAAGAGAATGAATTAAAATGAATAGGAGGATTGTATGAGAATAGTTTTATAGGTTGCTATCGTATTATTATTTATCATTACGACTTTAATATTTTTTAGGGAACCCTGTGGAAGATGCAGAAGATGAGATAACAAAAGAGGAAAATCAACAGTTAGGAATGGAAATGATCCGCCTAGAAGAAATGGATTCATTAAAATCTATTGATTATCAAGATTTTACTTATGCGATAAATACGGTTGAATTATATAAGCAAGCAAGAACCTATGATTCGTCAAGAAGTGGCTACTATTCTTGTTCGTTTGGAAATGAAAAAGAGGTAGTTGTTCTAGACGAAGTGTGTGGCAATAACTTAAAAATACTATAGTATATAGTCAGTGATGGACTCACATCACAGGACGTACATGTTGAAGCAGTAACCCATCGGAAAGGTTACTGCTATTATTTTACGTCAAAAGAGTCCTACTTTGAGGGTTCCCCTAAAACAGTCAATATTTTAAAATGATCCCTAATTTTCGTTTTAAATCATTTAATTTTCTATATGCCTCCCCATATTCTTTATCAATATGAGTAACAACATTAATCATAATATTGTTACTGTACTCGCTACGTAAGATAGAAAAAACTAGTGGTTTTTTCTCTTTCATAATCGCCATAACATCTTCAATAGGTAAAGTTACCGTATTTGTTTTAGTCTTGACTAACTTAGTAATGAAACTGGTGAATTCAGGTATTGCATGCCTGTCATCTGGGTATTCAATAATTAGAGAGTCAAATTGTTGCAGAGCATCTCGAAGCTCTGGCTCTTTTAAATCCATAATTTCTACTCACTCCTTAAAAAATTAGGCCAAATGAAAAGTAATGTATTTTCTAAGGAAGTTTTATTTTCACTGGCAACTGGCTGACATTGGATGAACCGTTAGTCCCTTTAGCTTTGCGTCCTTACTTCTCAGTAAGTTTGCCATTATTGTATCTATCAAGATCGAACATGCGAGCTTTATTTTAACAAAATATTCCTCATTTGTGTTATTAAAAATATGTAAACAATGCGGTTTTTAAATTTATTTCTCGAGGATGCAGAAGATTTAGAAATAGAGGTTGTTGATTTAAAAGAGGAAAGTATGTTAATTGAAACCAACTTTGAAGCAGAAGATTTAGAAGCAAACTTGGAAAATGACATTGATCTAGAAACGGAAGAAATATTATTAGCAAGTGAAATTGTTGAGAATGAAGAAGGGACAATTAATGAATATAGTGTGGATGTCATAGAATCTGAAGGGGACACTTTTATAGCCATTTTTAGAGATCTTAATACGGGAGAAGAATATGAAGTCAATACGGCAGGAGGACAAGATTCAGCAATTCCTGTTGTTATGTACTATCTAGGAGCAGCTACACTTAGAGTAGCAGTTCAGTATATTGCAAAAGGCTATCTTAAAATTGGTTCAGGCAATTAGTGGTAGTGCTGCCGAAAATATCAAAGGAGGAATTATTAGAGTCCATTTTTAATGGCTATAAAGATTTTATTCATTTTTGTCAAAAAGAGGAATTGTTTATTGGTGAAACTTCATTACTCCGAACATCTATTAAGACATTGGATAAAATTAGTGAGATGAATAGCTAATTCTGAAGCCGTTTTTCAAAGAGCTGAGGGGGCGCAATATTTTTAAAAGAAGACTTAACTAGAAACAATTCCAGAGTGATCCGGATGTCTTAGAAGCTTTTGATAAAGTAGGAAGGTTTAAACATAGACCAACCAGGAAGGTACTAAATTAAGTACCCCCCTTATCATCTTAACTGAATTTGTGATTTTTGCTCTTAAGTTCAAAGCTTCAGGTGATTTTTTCAAAATTGTTCCTTTGTACAAAGAAATGAGCCATCAAGTAAATGACAATTAAAATGAGGAAAGAGTAAAAATAGTTCCATTTAACTGGATGGAAGATTCTGATAAAACTTAGTAAAGGTAAGGCTATAAATGACGCAAATGTAGAGAAAATAACTGATTTTAAAAGGGGATTAACATTAGGTTTATATTGTAAAAAAAACATAACGATGATCGGTATTATAGCTATACTCCAAGGCAAGTAGGTAGGAGTAAAAGGAAATACTTCATAGTGGTAATGGAATAAACCAATAGAATGGCCAATCGTATCAAGAAAAGACGCAGTTATTGCTACGAACAAACCTGAATATAACAGTCGATCAGTGCTATTTCTATCTCTGAATTTCAACCAAAAAATAATTGCTAATAATAACACTATAACACCGAACCACCACTGCCAAGTAAAAAGAGAGTGTTCTAACCAAATTTGAAATTTTTCATTCATTAATTGAGCTTCTTTATAAGAATATTCATCAAAAATTTGTGTTTTAACCATAACATTTCCCTTCATATAAATTATTTTCTTTAGTTTTTACTAAACAAATAATTTATATGAAGGAAACTTGTAATAATTTTTTCACGGTTTGGTTGTATAGATATTCAATAAGCAGGAGAAATTTTACTTCGTTCACGACGAAGGTATATAAAACAAACGGAAACAGAAAGAGAGGAGATCGTTTATTGGGAATTGGGGTTGGAATTTTAATATATTTAATACCTATCATTTTAGTTGCGTTCGTTATTAGATGGATTAGATTAATCATGTTAAATTCAGAAGAACAGGTTCAACAAAATAAAGAAATAATTACACTCTTGACAGAACTAAAGGAAAAGAAGAATTAAATCACGATAATGGATGAAGAGCTGATGATCAATAAATAGATCGCCAGCTCTTTTCATTTTACGCATGAGTCTCCATTGAGATTGCTCTTATAAAAAAACGTAGCAACGCAGATTAGATCAACGTCGCTACGGCTTCAGTTAAGGTTCAGATGTTTCGTTTATGCCTGTAATTTATTGATGAAAATGACCATTCAGATATCGCTAACGTCATAAATCCCTAATTCCCCGCTAACAACGTGAACGTACATTAAACACCGGCTATCGCCTCATTCACTTTTGGGACGACACACCGTCCGCGGCCAAAGGGAATGCAGTGAGGGGTACCAAATAGTGGATCTATTGCCACTTGGCACTCCATTCCGAATACAGCACGGACCAATTCACAATTAATAATGGCCTCAGGAGTTCCTTGACGGAATACAGTGCCGTCTTTAATGGCAATAATATTGTGTGCATAGCGAGAAGCTAAATTGATATCATGTAACACCATAATAATGGTGCGAGAGTGACTTTCGTTTAATTCGAATAATAAGTCTAAAATCTCTATTTGATGGGTCATATCTAAATACGTTGTTGGCTCATCTAGTAAGATGACGTCTGTATCTTGGGCAAGGGTCATGGCAATCCATGCACGCTGACGTTGCCCGCCTGAAAGTTCGTCGACCGGACGGTTGCGTAATTCATCGACGCGGGTTGCTTTCATAGCGGCTTCGACTTTCTCCGAGTCATCTTCTGTCCAGCGTTTTAGCCATGATTGATGTGGATAACGGCCTTGTTTTACTAAATCATGTACGGTTAAGCCTTCTGGTGAAATAGGGGACTGAGGTAAAATGCCCATCTTTTTAGCGACTTCCTTTGAAGACATATGATGTACGTCTTTTCCTTCTAATAAGATTGAGCCTTGTGTGGGTTTTAATAAACGTGCAATCGACCGTAAAAGGGTAGATTTTCCACAACCGTTACTCCCCACAAATACAGAAATCTCACCACGTGGAATCGTTAAGTCTAAGTCTTCAAACAATAACCGATCATGATACCCGATGGACAATCCAGTTGTCTGAATAGATGGCTTCATTTCAAAATTCCTCCACATCGTTAGTTGAGTCTAATTGATACGTTCTCTCATTAGATCTATCGTACCACAAATAAGAGATAGTGAGAATGATTTTTAATTGCATTTTAAATTATTGTTTACAAACGGGACAAATGACTTTAAACTAAGAAAGTGTTGATAATGATTATCATGTTCATGTTCATATTTCATAAAAGAAACATATTTTGGAGGTCAAAAAAATGAAACAAGGAATCATCTTTGTACTTATCATGTCATTGTTATTAGCAGCGTGCTCTTCAAACGCTGAGGAAACACCAACAGAGAATACAGAAGGAGACAATCAAGTAACGATAACAGGTGTAAATGGGGAAGTGACTTTGGATGCCCCTGCGCAAAAAGTAGTCGTGCTTGAATGGACATATGCAGAAAATTTATTAGCTCTTGGCATTCAGCCGACAGGGATGGCTGATATGGCTTCATACGGAGACTATGTAAATATCGAGCCACAATTAGACGAGAGCGTCACAGATGTAGGTGGTCGTCAAGAACCTAATTTAGAGGTTATTGCGTCCTTAGAGCCAGATTTAATTATTGGTGTAAGCTTCCGTCATAATGAGATGTTGACTGAATTAGAGTCCATTGCCCCAACGGTGATTTTTAATCCATATCCAGAAGATGAGAGCATTAACCTTTATCAAGAAATGGAAATGACGTTTAATGAAATGGCAAAAGCAGTAGGCAAGGAAGCTGAAGCGGTTGACGTATTAGCTACTCTTGAAAATAAATATGAAGCAGCGAAGGCGGAAATTGAAGCGGCTAACCTTGCAACAATTGATGTTATTTTAACGCTTGCTTATTCAGGACCTCAAGCACCAGAAATTCGTGTGTTTACTCCACACTCTATGGCATCAATCATCTTAGAGAAGATTGGATTAAACAATGTCCATGAACCAGATCAATTTGAGATCTTTGGTTCGAGTACATTTAATGTTGAAGGTCTAGTGAAGTATGAAGAAGCTAACTATCTGTATACCGTGCCAGATGAGGACAATATTTATGATAATCAGTTAAAAGGCAATAAAGTATGGGAAAACCTAGCGTTTGTAAAAGAAGACCGAGTTTATGATCTTGGACCGGATACATGGTTGTACGGTGGTCCACTGTCAGCTGGTACGTTGATTGACCAAATTACGGACACATTGGTGAATGAATAATGTTTGGTCGTAATCTGAATAAGTCCTTTGTCTTGTTGACAGGGGGCTTCTTCTTGCTTTGTTTGCTGTCACTTATCCATCTGACTCAAGGGCAAGCGGCTTACACAGTTACTGAACTCCTTAACGAAGTTTGGGTGGAAGGTAGAGTGCAAGATATCGTTATGTCTTTCCGCCTTCCAAGGCTGGTCATTGGAATTCTAGCAGGGGGAGCGCTTGCGGTCTCTGGGGCGGCTCTACAAACGCTGACGAGAAACCCGTTGGCTGCTCCTAGCACATTGGGAATTAACGCCGGTGCCTTTTTCTTTGTGGTCGCTTCAACGATTTTCTTCCCTAGTATGTTAGGGAACTTTCCGTTTCTTACGGCTTTACTTGGAGCGGTGTTATCTTCTGTGATGGTCGTAACCCTAGCTGGTAGGCAAATGGAACCAGTCAGAGTTGCATTAACAGGAATGATCATATCGTTGTTATTTGCTTCCATAACAGGAACGTTGCAATTATTATTTGAAAACAAAACAAACGGTCTGTTTTTATGGGGAGCGGGTACGCTCGTTCAATTAAACTGGAATGGTGTAACATTTGCAGCACCGGTGATTGCGATCGCTTTTGTAGGAACATTGCTGCTTGCGAAACCTCTAGATACGTTATCTCTTGGTGAGGACATTGCTACTTCACTTGGACAAAAGGTCGGTACAGTGAAGCTTGCTACATGGGCTGTGGCCATTGTATTGGCAGCTGTAACGGTAAGTGTAGTAGGGCCTATAGGTTTTATTGGATTAATGGCCCCGCACATTGTTCGAATGCTAGGGATCAAAGGACATCTGATGATCTTTGTTCATTCGTTCTTATGGGGTGCGATCATGTTAATTGGTGCTGATGTGTTAGGACGAATCATTCAACCAGGACAAGAAGTACCAGTTGGCGCGATGACAGCATTAATCGGTGGACCATGGCTGCTTTATTTAGCATGGAAAACGGCACGTTCTCTGAAAAAATCGGATCGACAAATGGGAGGAACGACTTCTCCAGTTCGATTGAAAGTCATCGTACCCATTCTGATTGGTTTGATTAGTATGAGCATCGTCGTTGCCTTTTCGTTTAACGGAACGGTATGGACGTTGGACTGGACAAGTCCAGTCGTATGGAATTTTCGCATTCCTCGCGTGATCACTTCCTTTATCGTTGGGATGATCCTTGCTGTAACCGGGGTGCTTTTACAAGGAGTGTTACGTAATCCTTTAGCGGACGCAAGTGTGATTGGGGTTACCTCCATGGGCGGAGCCGGGGCGATGATGTTGCTTGTGATGTTCCCAGCAATACCTTCAGCTTACATGCCGCTTGGGGCGATTATTGGAGCGGTTGTCGCGTTGCTTATTATTTTAGTAACGTCTTGGAAAAATAATTTTTCGCCGATGCTCGTGGCATTAATGGGGATTGCGATTTCCGCATTTGGCTCAGCTGCGACGCAAGTTTTTGTCGTGAAAGCAAAGCTAGCAGTGGCAGCCGCATTAGTGTGGCTATCAGGTAGTACGTATGGAAAAGGATGGGACGATGTTCAATATGCCTTGATTTTGTTTGGCGTATTTATTGGTCCAGCTATCTATATGACTCGTAAATTAGATACGTTAACCTTCGGGGATGATGTGGCGGCTGGACTCGGGGTATCGGTTCGCTCTGCCCGAGTTTGGGCGCTCGTGATCGGGGTAGCGTTAAGTACGGCAGCCGTATCGCTCGTAGGAACCATTGGTTTTATCGGACTTGTTGCTCCGCATATCGCGAGAAGATTAGTGGGATTCCGCCACTTTCCATTGATTATTGTATCAGGATTACTAGGTGGGATTTTGCTCGTAACAGCTGATTTTGTTGGTCGTGTCTTAATTTCACCTAATGAGATTCCAAGTGGACTGATCGTTGCGCTAATTGGAACCCCATATTTGTTGTATCTACTGAGGAAAATGAGATAGTTGAGTGTAGTACATGATCAAAAATAGAAGCGAGGAAATCTGTGGAAAAAGTAAACTTTGCTGAGGACGCTATTACTTCTTTCGAGGAACTAAGAGACATCATTGGAGTTCCTCATGAACTAGTGATCAAAAAAACGATATCGATGATGGAGGATCAATGTAAAAACTTTATATCCAATTCACCCCTTCTTTTTCTTTCAACATCGTAAAAAAAGTGCCTGACCCTCGTTGCCATAAGCAATGAGGACAGGCACTTTTCCTATTACTAATATTGCTGTTGATTTCGAAGTTGTTCTTCTGCCATTGCAACTAAACGCTTTGTCATCTCTCCACCAACAGAACCATTAGCACGAGCGGTCGTATCGGCTCCAAGTTCAACTCCTAATTCATTCGCTATTTCCTGTTTCATGGAATTGAGAGCATTTTCTACACCAGGCACTAACAATTTGTTTCTTGCCATATCCAACACCCCTTTGAACGATTATAGGAACTGTGAACACCGATTAAATGCTCGGTAGTAGGATACCCATTAGAATATTTTTTTAGTTAATTAAAATGAAGTCCAAAAAAGTGTCTGACCCTCGGTGCGTTAACGTACAAGGTCAGATGCTTTTTTGGACTTCTCGCAAAAACCTAAAAAAATTACAAAAAAACCTAAAAATGAAAGCGTTATCAATGTTGTTGATCTCCCTTACAATTAGAGTAATCAGTAAAGAAGGAGGTTAAAGAATGTTCGGAGTACTAAAAAGAGTTGCTCTTGGATTTGATCGGCTTTTTGAGATGTTTGCCCTAACCTCTCTGACATTAATGACAATCATCGTAACGGTTCAGGTTTTTACTAGAACATTTGGGAATTTCGTATTCTTTTGGTCAGAAGAATTGACGCTTCTTTTATTAATTTGGACTGCTTTCTTAGGGATTGCCATTGGTTTTAGAGAGGTGCTTCATTTATCAATGGATTCCGTAACAAGGCGCTTACCACAAATGACTCAAAGAAGCCTTTCTAAGATCATAACGATATCTGTATTCATATTTGGACTCCTATTGGTCATTTATGGCTGGGAATATTCCGAGTTAATGCATTCGAACACTTTATCAGCGACTGGCTGGCCTCGTAGTGTCATGTATGTGGTTGTACCGATTTCAGGAGCAATGATTTGTGTCTATTCTTTCTTACAAATCATTGGAATAGACACACGGAGACACAAAGATCTCGAACAAGAGGAAGAGGTGGATTGACATGACAGGAGCCGTCGTTTTATTTAGTAGTTTTGTGATTATGTTGCTTTTAGGTTTCCCTGTTGCTCTCGTACTTGCAGGGTCTACTTTGATTACGATGTGGTTTTTGGATATCTCTTTGGCTACGGTTGTACCAAACTTAGTCCAAGGTGTTAATTCTTATACATTATTGGCTGTGCCATTTTTCATCTTGGCAGGGCAGTTAATGAGTGAAGGAGGTCTTGCTTTACGATTAATTAATATGGCACATCTCTTTGTAGGAATGATTCGCGGTGGTTTGGCTATGGTAAACTGTTTTACTAGCTTGTTATTTGGTAACATTTCCGGATCAGCGGTAGCCGATGTATCGTCCGTTGGATCAGTCATGATTCCGATGATGAAAAAGAAAGGCTATGACAGCGACTACACCGTTGCGGTGACAGCTGCTAGTTCTATTCAAGGTGTTATAATGCCACCAAGCCATAACATGATTTTGTACGCTTTAGCTGCTGGGGGGGTATCGATTTCTTCACTGTTTCTTGCGGGGATTGTTCCAGCCGTTATCCTACTGATTGGGTTGATGGCTATGTCTTTCATTATTGCGAGTAAACGAGGGTACGAAAAAGGAGAGCCTGTTCCATTAAGAAAGGCGCCTAAAATTTTATTAGATGGTTTTCTCTCACTGATGACGGGCGTTATTATCCTTGGAGGAATTTTTTCAGGGAAATTCACAGCGACGGAATCTGGGGCCATTGCGTGTTTATACGCCTTTATATTAGTGTTTTTCGTCTACCGTGAAATCCCATTATCTCAAATTGGCACCATCTTGAAAAAAACCTTCAGAACGGTTTCAATGGTCTTGTTTTTAATTGCTGCATCTAAAGCGTTCGCGTTTATTTTAGCGTATTTGCAAATACCAGGAATGGTAACGGATTTCTTTTTAACACTATCGGACAATCCCATTGTGATCATGTTGATTATTACGGTTTTGTTGCTAATATTAGGGGCACCAATGGATATGGCACCACTCATATTAATCATGACACCAATTCTTTATCCTGTGGCTGTTGATACATTAGGCTTAGATCCTATTCACTTTGGAATCATTATGATTTTAAATCTAGGGATTGGACTCATCACACCACCTGTTGGAACGGTGTTGTTTACCGGATGCGCGATCGGGAAGGTTTCGATAGAAAAAGGGGCAAAAGCCTTGATTCCTTTTTACTTCGTGATGGTTGCTATTCTATTACTGTTAACGTTTGTTCCTGAGATTGTGATGTGGCTACCTAATAAATTTGGCTAATAAGGAAGCTCTGAAAAAGGAGAAACCTGTTCTTTTTATCTAGAAAAGAAAACGTTATCAAAATACAATGAGGATAGAGCTCTATTCAAATATGGTTTTAGCTTTAGGTTTCATTAAACCATAACAACAACTTTCATCAATTAAATACAATTAAATGAGAATTAAAGGAGAGGTTCTTAAAGATGAACATAAAAAAAGGTTTATTCGTATTGTTAGGATCGATTATGGCTGCTGGGATGGTTGGTTGTTCGAGCAGTGAGAGTAACAATGAAACGGGAACAGAGAGTGCGGGCGGAGATAAGCCGACCTATGAGTTTAGATTGGCTGAAACTCACGCTGCTGATTATCCTACCACTTTAGCGGATAAGCATTTTGCTGAATTAGTAGCGGAGCGCTCTGATGGCCGAATTAAAATTGATGTCTTTCCTTCTGCGGCTTTAGGGGAAGAAGCTGCGGTGATTGAGCAAGTACAATTAGGGGCTATTGATTTTACTAGAACGAGTGCAGGGCCACTTGCAGAGTTTTATAAGGGATATGGCGTGTTCAGCTTACCTTACGTTTTTGATCATGATGATCATATGTGGAATTTTTTATTAAGTGAACATGGAGACGAGTTGCTTAATGAGTTAGAGAGTTCAAGAATGCTTGGGTTGGCTTATTACAGCTCGGGTGCTCGTAGTTTTTATTCGACAAAACCGGTTGCTAGTTTAGACGATTTACAAGGTCAGAAGATACGAGTACAGCAAAATGCTGTCAATATTGATTTGATGGATGCCCTCGGAGCAAGCGCGACACCCATGGCATTTGGTGAAGTATACAGCGGACTACAAACAGGGGTGATTGATGCAGCTGAAAATAACTATCCTAGCTATTATTCAACTAGACATTATGAAGTGGCTCCCCATCTAATTCTAGATAGCCATCAACGTATTCCTGAAGTCCTTGTGATCTCATCAAGCACGTGGAGTAAATTATCAACAGAAGACCAAGAGATTATCCAAACAGCAGCAAAGGATTCTATTGAGTTTCAAAGAGCGGAATGGGCTAAATTTGAGCAGCTTGCAGAAGAACAAGTGAGAGAAGCTGGGGTTACCATAACAAAAGTTGAAAATGTGTTAGAGTGGCAATCAAAAGTAAAATCTGTACTTGATAAGCATGGTGAAGAACATCAAGAGATTTTAGATGCTATTGATCAATACCGTAACTAAGTGTTCAGTAGATTAATAAATCGGAGGTCTTCTAAGAGGGCCTCTTGTTTGTTTTATTAGTAACAACTATAGTAAAAGTAACGTATGTACCAATCCTAAGTAGGTGGGCCATTGAAAAATAATAGATTTCTGAGATCCCTGTTGATGTTGGATCGGCGATTGACTGAAAAGATGCTTGTGATTTTTGCCGTAATAGTCGTTGTACCGATGATTACGGTGGGATTGATTTTTTATTTATACAGTTCTCAAGTGTTGGAGCGGGAAGCGAGAGAGTACAACTGGCAAATCATCGAACAGGTAAAAACGTATATTGAGGATTATTTAAGAGATTATGAAATAACGACGTTGAAAATCGTTAATCATTCCGATACAGTAAAGTTTCTAAGAATGAGTAGTGCTGAGGAAATTGATGAAAGTGGAATTCGACCATTGGTCACCAACGTCCTTAGAAATGAGGCATTCTCACAATCAGACATTGCCAACATAACTTTAGTCCTTGAGGATATTGCGGTTGTTGATTCTGCTGGAATAGTTACGCCAGAATTATCCTTATTTTTGCAGCGAGAATATTGGTATGAAACCATTACGGGCAGGGGAGGGCCAAGGATTGTTAGCCGTGTGATCGAATGGCAAGGGAGAGAGTTACCTGTTATTTCTGTAGCAAAGAGAATCGCGAACCCTTATACCTTACAGCCCTTTGGCATGCTGATCATAGACTTAAACTATCAAAGACTAACGGATATTGCTAGAAAGATAAACCCTGGAACGACAGGGTATTTATTCATTATTGATCAAGATGGACGCTATGTGTATCATCCCATTTTTGAAAAAATCGGTACGTATTACGAACCGGAGCTTTGGAATCAAATGAGTGACCAAACTAGTGGTTCCTTTGTCAGCTCCGGCAAGTCTCCAGATTTAATTACATTTAGTGAGTCAGAACAGATCGGTTGGACTCTAGCTACTGCGATTCCCTATCGAGAGGTTACAGAAGAGATTAATTATATAAAAAAAATCATCCTGAGTACCATTTTGATTTCACTTTTAGTTGTTTTCTTTATAGGTTATAGCTTTTCAGCTAATTTATTGAAGCCTATTCGAACGCTTCAGCGATATATGGGGCGAGTGGAGGAAGAGAATTTCTCTCATAGAGTACCAGTCGAATCCAAGGACGAGCTTGGACAATTGTCTGAAGGGTTTAATAAAATGATGGATAAAATCTCTTCACTAGTAGAGGAGGTATACATGGCGCAAATCAGAGAGTCAGAGCTACGATTACGTCAGAAAGAAACTGAATTAAAAGCGCTACAATCGCAAATGGATCCTCACTTTTTATACAACTCGTTAGAAACGATACGAGGAATGGCTCTAGAAAACGATCAGGATGATATCGCGAGTATCTCGACCTCTATGGCTAAGCTCCTTCGATATAATCTTAGAGAACAGGCGCAAGTGGTCAGCATAAAACAGGAAATGGAAATGAGCCAACTCTATTTGCGCATCCAAAAGTTCAGATTTGAAGATAAACTAGATTATCAGTTTCATATACCGGAATGGGGCTTAAGACAGCACATTACTCGTTTCTCGCTGCAGCCATTAATTGAGAATTGTATCGTTCATGGAGCTGAACCAAGCGCAGGAAGAACGGCTATTGAAGTGACTGTTGAAAAAGAGTCGGATGAAGCATTCATCCTTTGGATCAAAGATACAGGAGTCGGGATGACGAAAGAAACGATTGAACGGCTGCAGGACGATTTTAACCAAAAAGACATTTCAGGTGGAGGCTCGCATATCGGAATGGTCAATGTCCATCGGCGAAATCAACTAATTTTCGGACCGTCATTTGGACTCGTTATCAAGCGTTCGAATGAAAGTGGGACTGTGATTGGCGTTCGTCTCCCTTATATGGCCTACGAGGAAATGGAGTGAGTAGATGTATTCAATTTTATTAGTTGAAGATGAAAAATGGGTACGGACAGCCATTCGAAAGGTGATTGAAAAAACAAATTTACCCTTTCAAGTGGTAAAGGAAGTAACCAACGGGATCGAGGCATTAGATTGGTTAAGGGATCACTCAGCTGATCTGACCCTCACGGATATACGGATGCCTGTTATGGACGGTCTGGCCTTGGTGAATCAAATTAGAGAAAAACAAATTCGATCTGACGTCGTGATCATTAGTGGTCATGATGAATTTGAGTATGCTCACCAGGCAATCCGGATGGGTGTCTGTGATTACTTACTGAAACCGGTTGAAATAGAGGATATGGAAAAGTGCTTGAAAAAGTGGATAACCGATACAGAAAAAAAATCAGAAGACGAGCCACACACGGAACAAGATATAAAGGAAGAACTCTCCCCAATCGAACAGGTGATTCGCTTGATTAAGCAATCCATGCCAGGAGATATCAGCCTAAAGGCAGCGGCAAAAGAAGTTCATTTAAATTCAAGCTACTTAAGTCAACTCTTCAAGGAACAAATGGGGAAGAACTTTAATGAGTACGTAACAGAACTTAGAATGAATGAAGCAGAAAGACTTTTAAAACGAACCTCGTTACGCATATCTGAAATAGCAGAGCGATTAGGGTATGCAGACCTTGCTTACTTTACGAATTCGTTTAAAAAATATTATGGTGTGACTCCTTCGAAATACAGGAAGGAACATAAATAACATTGAACGTTAGTGGGGGGCCTGACCCTTTTTTTCTTTTTTTGTCTCGAAATAAATTCTGTTTTTTATACATAAAACATAGCATATTTACACATAATGAGTCATTAGCATTGCATAAATAAGTATCTCTATTGTCAATCGAATTGTTTCGTTGAAGGTTAAATCAGAAAGAATATTCT
>NZ_JAQQWT010000015.1 GCF_028610705.1 Halalkalibacter alkalisediminis | reverse complement strand
TTTTTATGCACGGATTTAAGTAATTGAACATTTTGAGTATTTTTAATATTGAAATCTCTTTAGTGCAACACTAGTGGCCTTAATTATCATTAATAAAGTGTACGCCAAAATAAAAAACTATTCCCAATCCATTGAAAGTGGAATGATTTTATCTACAGCTTTTATGAACTCTGGGAATTACGGAGCACCAATTATTTTATTTGCCTATGGTGAAATCGGATTCGCCTACTCTGTTTCTTTTCTAGTTCTTCAAGCGATCATTATGAATTTTTTTGGCGTCTATTATGCAGCAAGAGGGAAGGCTGGTATTGGAGTTGCGTTAAAATCGGTATTTGAAATGCCAGCAACATATGCGGTCTTGGTTGCACTGGTCTTAAAAAGCTTAAATTGGGATATACCTAATAATCTATTCCTAACGATTGATATAATCGCAGAAGCTACAGTCCCAACAGTTATGGTCATTTTAGGGATGCAATTAGCACAAATTAAATGGGACAAGTTTAATTGGGGATACATTACATACGGTGTTTTTGTCCGATTAATCATTTCGCCTATCATTGCACTTGCCATTGTCATGATGTTTCCTTTTGATCCGCTTCTTGCAAAAGTACTAATTGTATCAGCCGCTATGCCTTCTGCAGCAACCATTGTCATGTATGCTGTACAATTTAACTCAGAACCAAAACTGGTCTCGAGCATCACATTAATTACAACGTTAGTAAGTATATTTACCATTACATTGTTGTTAGCCATCTTAGGATAATCAGATAAGGAGTGGTTTAAATGAGTAAATTTAAAGTAGTTGTGACGGATTATGAGTATTCAACATTGGCACCAGAGCAGGACGTGTTAAGCGAAGTTGACGGAGTTGAATTCATTGCAGTACAGTGTCAAACAGAAGATGAGGTTATTAAAGCAGCAAAGGATGCAGATGCTCTTATTAATCAATATGCTCCAATTACGAGAAAAGTAATTGAGAACTTACCTAAGTTAAAAATCGTTTCTCGTTATGGTGTCGGAGTCAACACAATTGACATTGATGCGGCGACGGAGAATGACGTTATAGTTGGCAATGTGACGGACTATTGTATGGATGAAGTGTCTGATCATGCTTTTGCTCTTTTGATGGCTTGTGCTAGAAAGGTTGTTTTGTTAAACCGAGAAGTGAAAAGTGGAAGATGGGATTTTAAAGTGAGTGTGCCGATCTACCGTCTTCGTGGAAGCGTTCTTGGTTTAATTGGTCTTGGAAGAATCCCGCAATTGTTAGCTGCGAAGGCTCAAGCGTTTGGCATGAAGGTTGTTGCTTTTGATCCATTTGTTCCAAAACATGTGGCGGAAGGATTACAAGTTGAGTTATTAGAGTTAAATGAGTTATGCGCTCAAGCTGATTTTGTATCTGTTCATGCTCCGTTAATTGAGAGCACAAAAGGTATGATCGGAGAAGAACAATTTAAAGCAATGAAAAAAGAGGCATTTATTATTAACACAGCAAGAGGACCAGTTATTGATGAACAAGCTTTAATTGCTGCTCTTGAGCAAGGAGAAATTGCGGGAGCTGGACTTGACGTTGTTGAGGAAGAGCCTATTCAAGAAGACAATCCATTATTAAAGATGGATAATGTCATTATAAATCCGCATGTTGCCTGGTACTCGGAGGAAGCTCAATTAGAATTAAAAAGAAAAACGGCTCAAAATGTAGCAGATGTTTTAAATGGATTTTATCCAAGTTATCTATTTAACTCGAATGTAAAGGAAACGGTAAAGCTAAAAAACAGGAATTAGGAAGACAGAAATTACGATGTATTTGTGAAATGTACATCCTAACTATTGAAGAAAACTAGTATGAGCTTTATAAAACGGTTGCCGTCATCTAAGATGTAAAAATAAATAAAAGACCTGTAGCTAAGCTAAACGCCCTGTCCGGTTTAGGGGTAGCAGTGCTACAGGTCTTTTTGCTATTTGCTGATATGGAAAATCGTCGTTGACCTCATTACGAGTTATGTCTTTTAGGGAATTAGAATAGTAGAAATATTAAAAATAAGATATGATGAGAGATGACATATTATTCGATTTGCGAAAAATAAAGATTTAGCTTGTTGGGGGAATAAAGATGAAACTCTTCTCATTTTTAAAACCATATAGATTTCCTATTGTGATCGCATTAATCCTTATGTTTGTAGAATTAGTGGTCGAACTGATGCATCCATTTTTTTTAGCTAAAATCATTGATGAAGGAATTATGAAAGAAGATATCAATGTGATTATTTATTGGGGTTCGATAATGGTGGCGATGTCATTACTTGCGTTTATTTCAGGTATCATTAATTCGTTCTATGCAGCTCACGTTAGTCAAAGTACGGGGTTTGATATTCGCTCTGGTTTATATAAAAAGATTCAAATGTTTTCATATGAACAACTTCAATGTTTTCAAACATCTTCATTAATTACCCGAGTGACAAATGATGTGACACAGATTCAAAATACGATCTTTATGAGTTTGCGAATCATGTTAAGAGCACCTTTACTCATAATTGGAGGAACCGTGATGGCATTACTGGTTAATGTCAGACTTGCTCTCATTTTAGTCATTACAATTCCTCTGCTTATCTTTTTTTTAATTTGGATGATGAGAAAAGGAGCAACTCTCTTTAGTAAGGTACAAGAGAAATTAGATGGGGTTAATCATGTAATGCGAGAGAATTTGGTTGCCATGAGGCTTGTGAAAGTGTTTGTTAGGCATGATTTTGAGAAAAAACGTTTTAATCAAAGCAATGAGCAGTTGATGGAGAAAACCGTATCAGCCCTTCGATTAATGGAAGTTGCTATGCCTGTCTTACTCCTACTTATGAATCTAGCTATTATGGCCATTCTTTGGTTTGGGAGTTTTTCGGTGAATACGGGAGGAACACAAATTGGTGAGGTAGTGGCCATTATCAATTATGCGACTAGAATTACATCGGCTTTAACTGTTTTTTCGATGATCATCATTGTTTTTTCACGTGCCCGAGCTTCTGCTGAACGAATTTCAGATGTACTTGAATCAGATTCAGAGGAAGAGGTTGAGCAGAAACCTACCACAACTTTGATAACGGACGGATCGGTGAGTTTTCACCATGTATCATTTCATTATCCGACGATGAATACCTACGCAGTTAAAGATCTAACCTTTCATATACAGGCTGGAGAAACATTAGCCATTTTAGGAGCAACTGGCTCTGGAAAATCTACCTTATTTCAGCTTATTCCAAAGCTATATGAAGCGTCAGAGGGTCAGGTCTACATAGATGGAAAGTCACTGAAAGATTTTTCAACGTTTGAATTGCGCTCTAATATTGGGTATGTTCCACAAGAAGTCTTTTTGTTTTCTGGTACGATCAAGGAAAACATTCAATGGGGAAACGAACATGCCACGATGGATGAAGTTGTGGAAGCTGCAAAGCATGCACAAATACACGATGTTATTAAAAGTTTACCCAACCAATACGATACGAAAATAGGTCAAAAAGGCGTGAATCTTTCAGGTGGTCAAAAGCAACGATTATCGATTGCTAGAGCACTTGTGAGAAAGCCTAAAATCTTATTATTAGATGATAGTACAAGTGCATTAGATGTTAAAACAGAGTCTTTATTTATAAAGGCTTTAGGCGAATATCAATGTACGACTTTGGTCATTACTCAAAAATTAAGTACCGCTAAGCATGCAGATAAAATTATTCTTATGGATGACGGTCGTATTGTTGGAGAGGGGAATCATGAAACTCTTCTGCAAGAATCAAGCCTTTTTCAAGCGATTAATCAATCACAACTAAGAAGGGAGGTTTTGCAAGATGTTTGATCCTTTAACAAAACCGTTTCGTTATAAACGAATCCCTCTTGCTCCTAACAAAAAAGGAAGTCTGTCTCAACCATCCAAAGGAAAAGCTCGCCCGAAAAACTGGGCAAGTACGCTTAGACGAATTTGGAGTTATCTTGCTGTACACAAATGGTATTTATGGCTAGTCATCGGATTGGTTGTTTTAAGTTCCTTTTTAGGTTTGTTAGGTCCCTTTTTAATTGGGATGGCCATAGATGATTTTCTTGAAGAATTTAATATGAATGGTCTTGTACTACTGTTGGTATTCCTTCTTTTTATATATGTTTTTCATTCAACGGCTACTTGGTTACAAAATTATTGGATGATTGGTGTAGCTCAAAAAACTGTATATGAGATGAGGAATCAATTGTTTCATCGACTGCAACGGCTACCGATTTCCTATTTAGATAAAAAGCAACATGGAGAGTTAATGAGTCGCTTGACAAATGATATTGAAAACATCAGTACGACCCTGAATACATCAGTTATTCAAATATTTTCGAGTTTGCTTACGTTTGTTGGTATTATCATTGTCATGCTTTGGTTAAGTCCGCTTTTAACGATTATTACCTTACTTGTTGTGCCTTTGATGGTATTTGGAATGAAATGGATTACTCGTCGGACAGGTGTGTTTTTTAAAGAGCAGCAACGACATCTAGGTGATGTAAATGGATTTATTGAAGAAACAATTTCAGGACAACGAATCGTTAAAGCATTTTCCAAAGAGCAAAAGGTAGTTACTCAATTCCAAGAGAAAAGTGGAAATTTAAAGCAAGCTAGTTTTTGGGCGCAAACATACTCAGGTTTTATTCCTAAGTTGATGAATGTGTTAAATAATATGAGTTTTGCTTTAATTGCCGGTATTGGAGGGATTTTAGCTTTTAATCAATTAATTACAGTCGGTGTTATTGTTATTTTCACGGAATACTCTAGGCAATTCACAAGACCTTTAAATGATCTTGCCAATCAATTTAACACACTCTTATCTGCTATAGCAGGAGCTGAGAGAGTTTTCGATATTCTGGATGAGGAAGAAGAAAAAGATGACCAATTTGCTGAATCTATTCAAACGGTCGAGGGTCATGTTTCCTTTAAGGAAGTTTATTTTTCGTATAACGATCATGATAAAACGATCAAGGATCTTAGCTTTAATGTGAATGCGGGCGATACCGTCGCTTTAGTTGGACCGACTGGAGCGGGTAAAACGACGATTATTCATTTGTTGTCTAGATTTTATAATGCGCAAAGTGGTCAAATTATGATTGATGATCGTGATATAACGAGTATTAAACGAGAAAGTTTACGTGAGAAAACAGGATTTGTCCTTCAAGATTCTTTGCTTTTTCAAGGAACAATTAGAGAAAATATACGTTATGGTAGACTCGATGCCACTGATCAGGAGGTAGAAGAAGCTGCGAAACAAGCAAATGCCTACACGTTTATCAGCAAATTGCCGGAACAATTTGATACGGTTTTAGAACAAGATCATACCGGACTTAGTCAAGGACAGAAACAATTAATTTCTATTGCTAGAGTCATGCTAGCGAACCCTTCCATTCTAGTATTAGATGAAGCTACTAGTAGCATTGATACGATTACAGAGATTAAAATTCAGGAAGCGCTTGAGAGACTTATGAAGGGGAGAACGAGCTTTGTCATTGCGCACCGTCTGAACACGATTAGACGAGCAAACCTCATTTTAGTGTTAAGAGGTGGAAAGCTAGTAGAAAAAGGAACACACCGTGAGTTGGTGGCGAATCAAAGCTATTACTATGAGATGGTCCAACAAACAAATGATAAAGAGGTAGAAGTGTTTTAGGTTCTTGACGAAATTTATAGCAAATAATTACAGGTAAAATGAGTGAGTAACGATAGAAAAATATAAATAGGTCTAAATGAGGTTTAGAGAGATCTAAACTTCTTTTTCATTTGTTAGGAGATGTTATTTACCTTAAGTTAATAAATTAAGTGTTTTATATTTCGTTTAGTTAAAAAAACACTTAATTATATTAACAAATGGTATTATAATGAGGTTATATAGTTACAGAGAGGGTGGTACATATGAAGCAAGCATACCGCGCAACGACGATGGGACCGCATGGCATGATTACATCTCCACACTACTTAGCTTCACAAGCAGGAGTCAATGTCTTACAGAACGGTGGGAATGCTATCGAGGCCGCCATTGCTGCTGCGTCAACGATTGCCGTTGTCTATCCACATATGAATAGCATTGGTGGAGATAACTTTTGGTTGATCTATAATGCGAACACAAAAGAAATGAAAGCTCTGAATAGCAGCGGACGAGCGGGTGAAAATGCAACCATCTCAACCTACAAAAGACAGCAGATGAGTAAAATACCTGCTAGAGGTTTTTTATCAGCTAATACAGTGCCGGGAGCTGTTGCAGGCTGGGATCGGGCCTATCAATATTCCAAAGAGCAACTGAAAGGGACATATCCGTGGAAACGTTTATTACAGTCAGCTATTGATTATGCAAAAAATGGATTTGCTGTAACACCGAGCCAGGAGTATTGGACGAAAGTAAATATAAACGTAAATGATACAGAATTTAGATTTTTACAGCGATTTGAAGAGTTTTCACGTGTTTTTTTGAAAGCTGATGGCTCTCTTTATAACAGAGGAGATTTGATGAAGCAACTGGATTTAGCGCAAACTTTAGAGGCGATTGCGGATGAAGGGAGCGATGTTTTTTATAAAGGTGCCATTGCTCAACAAATTGTAAAAGATTTGCAAGAGAATGGGGGAATCCTTACTTTAGATGATTTTAAATATCACACATCTGACTGGGTCGACCCGATTAGTGTTGATTATAGAGGCTTAACGGCATACAATTTGCCACCCAATACACAAGGTATGGCTTCTTTATCAATCTTAAATATATTAAATAACCTTGACCTCTCCACTATTAAAGAAGGTTCTACTGAATATTATCATTTATTGGTTGAAGCTACGAAACTAGCTTTTGCGGACAGAGATAAGTGGTTAACCGATCCTGAATTCGTAGATATTCCTCTAGGTGACTTACTTTCAAAATCGCATGGCATGAATTTGGCGCAACAAATTAATAAGGATTTCTCGCAGGTTATGAATAAACAGTTAGATCCTAAAGGAGACACGGTCTGGTTCGGTGTAGTCGACAATGATGGCAATGCGGTATCCTTTATTCAAAGCATCTATCATGATTTTGGTTCGGGGATTATTCCGAAAAATACAGGTGTACTCTTACAAAATAGAGGTAGCTTTTTCTCGTTAGATGAAAACCATGTTAATTGTTTAGAACCGAATAAAAGAACATTCCATACTTTAAATCCTGCAATGCTATTAGATGGGAATGCTCTAAGATTGGTATACGGAACGATGGGTGGAGAAGGTCAGCCGCAAACACAAGCCGCGCTCGTAACGAGAATTATTGATTACGAGTTTGATATACAAGCAGCCATCGAGGCACCTAGGTGGTTGTACGGAAGAACATGGGGAGCTGGGTCAAATAATTTAAAAATGGAAGCGCGAATCCCACAAGAGATCGTTCAGTCTTTACAAGATCTTGGGCATGATATTGAAGTTGTTGAGAAATTTACTGATGTCATGGGACACGCTGGAGCAATTCTTGTGGATTCAAGGAGTAATATTAAACTAGCTGGTGCCGACCCTAGGGGAGATGGGGCGGCAATAGGTTATTAAATAATCAGAATGAATGATTTTACAACGGGGGCTTACAATTGAAAACTCATTTAAATTTATTTATTGCTTTTTTTAGATCAGGCATTTTAGGTTTTGGTGGTGGACCATCTGCCATTCCACTTGTGCATAAAGAAGTCGTTACGACGTTTAAATGGATGAATGATGATGAATTTAGTGATGTGCTTGCATTAGGAAATACGCTACCAGGGCCGATCAATACAAAAATGGCTGGTTATATTGGGTATCGTGTGGCTGGGGTAACAGGAATGATTAATGCTGTACTATCCTCAATCGTCCCATCTATTCTAATGATGATTGTATTATTAACGACATTAACAACATTTAAAGATCAGCCATGGGTTGCAGGGATGACGAAAGGAGTTATCCCAATCGTTGTTGTGATGATGGCTGTCTTAACATGGGATTTTTTAAAAAAATCGAATCAAGGATTGGGCTGGAAGATAAGCATATCGATTTTATTAATAAGCTATTTGTTAATTGAATTACTTCATGTCCACCCTGGTATCATTATTGCGGTTCTCCTTTCTTATGCTTTATTAAAGCCAACCAAAAAACAAGAGATGGTTAAAGGGAAAGAAGGTGCAAATTAAATGATTTATTGGGAAATCTTTATTGCATTCTTTATACCAGGAATTTTAGGGTATGGGGGAGGTCCGGCCTCAATTCCTCTAGTAGAATATGAGGTAGTGGCCCGTTATCAATGGATGACAGTAGAAGAATTTAGTGAGGTTTTGGCATTGGGAAATGCTTTACCAGGACCAATTGCAACGAAAATGGCAGGATATATTGGGTATGAGGTAGGAGGCATTCTTGGAGCTATCGTAGGTGTTTTTGCAACCGTGGCGCCTTCTCTTATTTTAATGATTGGGTTACTAGGACTATTATATAAATATAAAGAATCACCAAAAGTAAAGCGAATGACGGCACTCGTTCGTCCGACGATTGCGATTCTTTTGGGGGTCTTAACGTATCGCTTTTTAGAGAGTTCTTATTTTGGTGCCGGCATTTGGCATACGTTATTTTTATTAATCGCTGGATTTGTATTATTGGAGAAATGGAAAGTCCATCCTGCATTTGTCATTATAGGGGGGCTTGGCTATGGAGCTATTTTTTTAAGTTAATATTAAATAGGTTAGAGAGGTGAATGATGCCTCTCTTTTTGTTTTGGTTAAATCGTACATGATTACAGAATGTTAGACATATGCTTGGATAGATGGGAGGGAGTTACAATGGAAGTTTCAGTTCGTTCTGGAGATAGCTTACCGTATTATAGCCAACTTTTTTCACTACCCATGCAAACGTTAATTGACGCGAATCGCTCCATTACTCCTAATCAACTTCATGTAGGGATGAAGGTTAGTATTCCTGGTTATAGGCTAGTTCCTTATAAAATACAAGTAGGAGATTCTCTTTGGCGAATTTCAGAACGTCTTGAGATGCCACTCGATCGCTTAATTCTTATTAATCAAAAAATAAATCCAGCTACTATGCATGTCGGGCATTATATCAATGTACCTAAAGAAGTTGAGGAAAATAAATAATTTATTTTAAGACGGGTTTGGTAGAGGATAGAACACTTGAATTTTATCAAGTGTTATTTTTTTTACGTTAAGTGGAGGATAAAGAAATCTCCAAATCATTAACATTTTTAATTAAGGGATGTATAGAGTGGTGAATCTTTTTTACACAAAGTTTCAAATTTTGCAGGGTGATTAGGAGAGTTTGTCGAATATATGCGTTATAGATAAGAATGTGTCAAGTATCATGGTAAACAGGTGGGGAGCCTTTAAATGATTGCTGAGAAACTCCTATTTCATGTCTTAATCGTATTGATGCCTATCTTAGTGGTAAGTTTTTTTGTCGATGGTCGGAAAGAAAAGCAATCAAAGACAGTACTAATTGTGCTGTTAACGATTGCCTCCATTTTTTGTATGGTGTTTTCCTATGAAGAAAAAGGATTACACTGGGATTTACGGTATGTTTTACTACTGCTTGCATTTTTATACGGCGGACGTAAGGCAGGCTGGATCGTGTGTGGCGTTTTACTTGTGACGAGGACGATCATTGATGAGGATAGTTTACTAATTGGGTATTTAGTTATTTTAGCCGCTTCTATTATCTTTCATTGTGCTTATTATAGCTATCAACTCAAAGTACAAAAATGGGATCGGGTTCGGTTTTCGCTTCGACTTAGTCTGTGGCCTAGTTTGATTATAGTAACTCTAGTTGGTGTCTATTTGGTAGTAACAGGGGATCTCGAAACTGAAATAGGACAATATATAACGTATGTTATTGTCTTTACGAGTACACTTGTTATTGCCACTGGTTTTTCCATTCTCTTACTTGAACAACTGAAGGAAAGAATCCGTATGCAAGAAGAAATGCAGCGAGCTGTTAAAATGAATGCCATTAGTGAACTAGCGGCTTCTATTGCTCACGAGGTAAGAAATCCTTTAACGGTGGTCAAAGGTTTCTTGCAACTTATGGAAAAGGATGAGCAAGGCAAGAAGAAAGAGTACTTTTCCATTGCACTCTCTGAAATGAAACGGGCAGAAGAAATTATTAATGATTATTTGAACTTTGCAAAGCCGCAAATGGTTTCTTCAAAGACTCTTGAGGTCAATCAAGTTTTAAGTGAGATTATTAATATTTTGACACCGTATTCCTTGAAGGAGAATGTAGAGCTAACTTTTGCATCGACAAAGGAATTATTTATAAACGTTGATCGAAACCAGTTTAAACAAGTATTAATTAATCTTATCAAAAATGCCATTGAGGCGACTCCTAAAAATGGTAACGTGCATGTAGATTTAAAGAAGGACCGTACTCTAGTTAAAATCACCATTTCTGATACAGGGGAAGGTATGTCTGCTGAGCAATTAGCAAAAATAGGTACTTTATTTTACTCTACAAAGGAACAAGGCACTGGACTCGGTACCATGGTCTCTTTTCGAATTATAGAGGATATGGGTGGGACGCTCAGATTTGAAAGTAAGTTACAACAAGGAACGTCAGTAACTATAATATTGCCTTTGGTTCAAATCGTACAAAATGAAAAGGCAATAAAGAATAACTGCTCGTAAAGAGTAAAAGGGAATAAAATGAATGAGGATACAGAAATATATAAGTTTAACAGGAGCTTTATCAAGAAGAGAAGTGAATCGCCTGATAGCCCTAGAGCGAGTGACAATTAATGGCGTGGTTGCAGTGAAAAATAGTATGGTGACTGAAGGAAGCTTAGTACGAGTAGACGGACAAGAGCTTAAACATAAAAAAAGAGACATTTACTTATTGTTAAATAAACCGTTAGGGATTACTTGTACGGCACAACCTGCTGTGAAAGGTAACATCATAGACTTTCTTCAATATCCTGAAAGAGTTTTCCCTGTTGGCAGATTAGATAAAGATTCTGAGGGCCTGATATTGCTGACCAATGACGGCGATATTGTAAACAAATTAATGAAAGAAGAAGGAAATCATGAAAAGGAATATGTGGTTACCGTCGATCGCCCTATTCCAGATCATGTGTTGATAAGTCTTGAGCAAGGTGTGGAGATTTTAGGACAACAGACGAAGCGGTGTAGAGTCAAACGTCAATCCTGTGATACATTTACAATTGTGCTTACGCAAGGGTTAAATCGACAAATCCGAAGAATGACAAAAGCCTTTGGATATCATGTGAAAAGATTAGTGCGAATTCGCATATTAGATCTATCTATTCAACAATTGGATGTTGGTCAATGGCGAGAATTAAATGAAAGTGAAATTGTACAATTGAAAAATCAACTTAGATCCAAGTGATAAATAAACTTGGATTTTTTTATTTTGCGGCATGAAATTCATTGTTTTTTTCCTATATGAACCATATTTCTTGAACTTGTCTCATATCATTTAGGGACAGGTAGTAGGGGAGAGAAACGATGAATATTTTTTTAAGAAGTGCATTATTGTTGATTGTTGCTGCTTTCCTAGGGGAATGCATTGAATTTTTGATTAATATGGTACTAGCGCGCGAATTGGGAGAAGAGGGACTCGGTTTATACATGTCCATTTTACCGACGATTATGTTTATCGTTGTGATTGCCAGTTTAGAACTTCCGATTTCCATTTCTAAGTTCGTTGCGGAGAAAGATCCAATATTTCATCGTAGTATGTTATTGCATGCATTACGATTTGCGGCCATTTGTACGATTGTATTTTCACTAATAGCTTTATGGTTCCTCCCGTTAATTCCTGTATTTGATCGATACCACCCGCTTGTACCTTGGTTCTTTCTATTACTCATACCAGTTATTGCTTTTTCCTCTGTGGCAAGAGGGTATTTCATGGGTGCTCAAAGAATGGGGAAAATTGCGGTTGCCAACTTTTTGAGGAGAGCCGGACAACTCTTGTTGCTAATTGCCATTTTTCAAGTTACTTATTTTGAATCAGAGATAGCGATATTAATTGCCTTATGCACACTTATTGCAAGTGAATTTCTTGTTCTTGGTTATTTATTTATCTCCTTTCTCATAGAGATGCATGTGCTGAAAGGAAGACCTAGAGCTCACTTACCTGGAAACAAAGTGCGTAAAAGTTTATTAGAAGTGTCCATTCCGACAACGGGTTTACGGATATTCCATGCGGCAACCTTTGCTGTGAAACCCTTTTTTATTAAAGAAACCTTAGTTCGTGCAGGGATGATTGATACGGTTGCAATGGTGCAATATGGAAAAATGGCGGGAGTCGCCTTTACAATTGGTTTCTTTCCAGCCTTTATTGCACATTCGTTACTCATTGTATTAATCCCAACCGTCTCTGAAGCTTATGCAAAAGGGGATTTAGCACGACTGCGTTCCTTGTTAAGAAAAGTGATGTTAGTTACGGTATGTTATGGAGTTCCTGCTGTTTGTATCTTTTATTTTTGGGCGGAGCCACTAACTGGACTTTTCTTTGAGAATTCACCTGCAGTTCGATATTTGCAATTATTGGTCCCATATTTCCTGTTTCATTTTTTTGTTATCCCAATGCAGGCTTTTTTAATTGGACTCGGTTTAGTAAAAGATGCATTTGTTCATGCTCTCTATGCCACGCTGTTATCGTTTGCAATGATGTATTTCCTAGGTTCAATGCCTAGTTTACAAATGGATGGGATTATTATGGGTATGAACATGAGTGCTGTCTTGCTAACGTTGTTGCACTATGTGACGATATGTAAAAAAATTAAAGTGAATTTATTTTTAAAATAAGATTTTATTAAACTTTCAAAAGCGGTGTTCTTGAGATGAACACCGCTTTTTGTCTTGCTCATAAGGCGTTCTTATTTATAGGGTTAAAAGTATATCTCATCATATTTTAGAGAAAATACCAATGAATGTAAGACTTTTGGGTGTAACGATCAGTGGTAGAGTGCTCAAAAAACGCGCTGTGCAATATTATCGTTGACACCCTTGTATATACAAGTTAAAATAAGGCGAAAGTTAATTTGTATATACAAGTATAATTTAGTGAAACCGCAAACAAAGTTTTGTGTTTGAACAAATAAGGGGGATGTAGGATGAGCAAATATACAGACTCAGCAAAAAAATTGCTTGAGCATGTTGGGGGTAGTGAGAACATTAATGTGGTTACTCATTGTGCCACTAGATTACGGTTTGTATTAAATGATCCGAGTAAGGCAGATGTAAAAAAGGTAGAAGAAATCGACATTGTGAAAGGGACATTTACACAAGCGGGACAGTTTCAAGTAATTGTGGGGAATGAAGTACCAACCTTTTACAATGAATTTACAAAGATCGCTGGTGTCGGGGATACGTCGAAGGATGAAGCTAAAGTAGCAGCCAAACAAAATATGAATGTGCTTCAACGTATGATTGGGCATCTAGCTGATATCTTTACACCTTTAATTCCTGCGTTAGTCGTCGGGGGTCTTATTCTAGGTTTTAGAAATGTGATTGGTGAAATCAATATGATCAATGGTGGTACACAAACATTGGTCGAAGTTTCACAATTTTGGGCAGGGGTCCATGCCTTTCTTTGGTTGATAGGGGAAGCTATATTCCACTTCTTGCCAGTTGGTATTACATGGGCCATTTCAAGAAAAATGGGTACAACTCAAATATTAGGTATTGTTTTGGGTATCACTTTAGTGTCTCCTCAGCTCCTAAATGCCTATGGAGTAGCAGGTACAGACGCCATTCCATATTGGGATTTTGGATTCGCGCAAGTTAACATGATTGGGTATCAGGCGCAGGTTATTCCAGCCATTCTAGCTGGTTTTGTACTAGCGTATCTTGAACTAGGGTTACGTCGAGTAATCCCGAATGTTGTTTCAATGATCTTTGTCCCTTTCTTTGCGTTAATTCCAGCTGTGTTAGTAGCACACGTTGTTCTAGGTCCTATTGGTTGGACGATTGGTTCTTGGGTTTCTAATGTTGTTTATACAGGATTAACCTCAGCTTTTGGTTGGTTATTTGCAGCTTTATTCGGCTTTGCTTATGCACCATTAGTTATTACAGGTCTCCATCACATGACTAATGCCATTGACTTACAGTTGATGAGCGAATTTGGTGGAACGAATTTATGGCCAATGATTGCTTTATCAAACATTGCCCAAGGTTCTGCTGTTGTAGCGATGATTATTTTAAATAGAAAAGATGAAAAAGAGAAGCAAGTTTCTGTACCTGCGGCCATTTCTTGTTACCTGGGTGTCACGGAACCAGCCATGTTTGGGATTAACTTACGCTATGTCTTTCCATTCTTAGCAGCTATGGTTGGATCTTCTTTAGCAGCTATCATTTCAGTAGGTAGTGGAGTAATGGCTAACTCTATTGGTGTTGGTGGTATCCCTGGTATTCTATCTATCCAAGTTCAACATATGCTTGTTTTTGCAATCGCAATGGTAGTAGCCATTATTGTGCCGATTATTTTAACGATGGTACTTGCTAAAACAAAAATGGGTGTGAATGCATACAAGCGTTTAGGTAAGTAAATTAAATGGGATATCGAGTAGCAACCAGCAGTGGTTGCTATTCCCCTTTTGATAAGTAGTTCTTTCTGATTCATATTTAGTGAGCAAAAGAATGTACGCCCCTTGTAGAAGATAAAGAATACATGAAAGAAGTTACATAAAGGATGGTGCAAAGATGAACGAATGGTGGAGAAAGTCAGTGGTGTATCAAATTTATCCGAAAAGTTTCAATGATACAACAGGTAATGGTATTGGTGATTTGCAAGGAATTATTGAAAAGTTAGATTATCTGAAAGAGCTTGGTGTAGATGTACTATGGTTAACTCCTGTTTATGCATCGCCGCAAAAAGATAATGGATATGATATCTCTGATTACTATTCCATTCATGAAGAATATGGAACGATGGAAGATTTTGATCAGTTACTTGAAGAAACGCACCAGCGTGGAATGAAGCTTATTATGGATCTTGTTGTGAATCATACGTCAACTAAACATAAATGGTTTAAGGAGTCACAAAAATCAAAAGAGAATCCATACCGTGATTTTTATATTTGGAAAGACCCGGTAAATGGAGAAGAGCCAACGAATTGGGTTTCGAAGTTTGGAGGGAATGCTTGGAAGTTTGATGAGGAAACGGGACAATATTATTTACACCTATTTGATGTGTCACAAGCTGACTTGAATTGGGAAAATGAAACGTTACGAAAACATGTGTATGATATGATGCATTTTTGGTTTGATAAGGGCATTGATGGCTTCCGTTTAGATGTGATTAATTTAATCTCAAAAGATCAAACTTTTCCAAATGATGACGGTAGTATGGCACCTGGTGATGGACGAAAGTTTTATACGGATGGGCCGCGTGTTCATGAATTTTTACAAGAGATGAACCGCGAAGTGTTATCTAAATACGATAGTATGACTGTTGGGGAAATGTCTTCAACATCCATTGAGCATTGTATCAAATATTCAAACCCAAAAAGCAAAGAATTAAGCATGACGTTTAATTTTCATCATCTTAAAGTCGATTACCCTAATGGAGAAAAATGGGCGATTGCAGATTTTGACTTTTTCGCTTTGAAGAAAATCTTATCGAAATGGCAAGTTGAAATGAACAAAGGTGGAGGTTGGAACGCTTTATTTTGGTGTAACCATGATCAACCAAGGGTGGTCACTCGTTATGGAAATGATACGACGTATCATGAAGAATCCGCTAAAATGTTAGCAACGACGATCCATCTTATGCAAGGAACACCTTATATTTACCAAGGTGAAGAGTTTGGAATGACAGACCCTGCGTTTGAATCGATTGATCACTATCGTGACGTTGAAACACTTAACTATTATCAAATCATGAAGGAAAAGGGTTTGCCTGAAGAAGAGATTATGGAAATCATCAAGCGGAAATCACGTGATAACTCTCGTACACCTGTTCAATGGAATGATTCTCCACATGCCGGTTTTACAACTGGGACACCTTGGATACCGGTAGCTCCAAATTTCAAAGAAATCAATGCGGAAAAAGCAGTTGGAGAGCCAACATCCATTTTTTATCATTACAAAAAATTGATTACTCTACGTAAGGAACTTGATCTAGTTACGACGGGAACTTATCGAATTCTCGCTCAAGATGACCAAAACGTATTTGCTTATGAACGTTCAAGCAACGGTAATAAACTGATCGTGATAAATAATTTTTACAGTAATGAGACGTCTTTTTCTTTACCAGAAGAATGGCATGAGTGCATAGAGAAAAGTAAGTTACTAATATCAAATTATGCTGAAGGAAAAAATCTTGAAAAAACATTGATGCTTCGTCCTTATGAGTCTCTCGTTTACTATAGCTAAACATGATACACTCAAGTTGGGTGATGATCTATGAAAAATAAGTTCCGAGTGATTTATGAGGACTTAACTCAAAAAATACAAAGTGGGCAATTCCAAGCCAATGACTTACTTCCATCAGAAAATGAATTAGCTGAAACATACAAAGCGTCTAGAGAAACGATACGAAAAGCATTAAAGCTTCTTTCTGAACACGGGTATATCCAGAAGATGCAAGGAAAGGGATCTGTTGTACTAGACATATCGAAGATTAACTTTCCTATTTCTGGACTTGTCAGTTTTCGAGAATTAGCCGAGAAAATGGGCAAACGTGAACAGACGGAGGTGGTTTCTCTAGAAAACCATCTAATGGAAAAAGAGATCCAAGAACATTTTCAAATGTGTGGACAAGTAGAGTCATGGAAAGTCATTCGTGTGCGGGAAATAGATAGAGAACGTATTATTTTAGATAAAGACTTCTTGCTAGCTTCGGTCGTTCCAGGCTTAACAAAGGAGATCTGTGAACGTTCTATTTATTCCTATATTGAAAACGAGTTGGGTCTAACAATTAGTTTCGCTAAAAAAGAGATTACAGTTGAAGTGCCTAATGCAGAGGATCAAGAACTGCTGGATTTAGCTGGTTATGATACGATTGTTGTAGTAAGAAGCCATGTCTACTTAGATGATGCTACCATGTTTCAATATACGGAATCGAGGCATCGACCAGACAAATTTCGATTCGTTGATTTCGCTAGACGTCAAAAGTAATTCTATGAGCATACAAATTCGTACTTGATAACGATTCTCTGTATAATGAATCTAAAGTGTGGGAGGCGATTAGAATGAGTGTTCATGATTTTACAGTCTTGAAACCAAATGGCAACGAAGTACAACTCGATTCGTATAAAGGCAAAGTTCTTTTAATTGTTAATACGGCGACTAAATGTGGTTTAGCTCCTCAATTTAATGGCTTGGAAAAATTACACCAAGAGTATCAAGATCAAGGGCTTGTGGTCTTGGGATTTCCGTGTAATCAATTTATGAGCCAAGAACCGGTTAATGATGACCAAATGGAGGAAACATGTAAGCTTAACTTTGGTGTCACATTCCCACTTTTTGCAAGAATTAATGTAAATGGGAAAGATGCTCATCCGCTTTACAAATATTTAAAAAAAGCGAAAAAGGGCATATTGAGTTCAGAAATTAAGTGGAACTTCACTAAATTCCTAGTTGATCAAAATGGTCAAGTAGTGGAACGCTACGGACCAAATGTGGAACCAGCTAAAATAGAAGCTGATATAAAAAAATTAAAAAATTTGTAAGATCCGACATGCCGTTCATGAGAACGGCATGTTTTTTTGACGAATTCATGAACGAGAATGGCACATATACGGTAAACAAAAGAAAGTGAAGTATGATGCAAGTACAGGTGTAAAATGTTGGCTCCAGCCTACAATAGAGAAGAAAGAACATATAGAGATGGGTGAGTAATGATGACGAATGTGCTTGCAGAAGCAAACTATTTTATTAACAGTTGCTACAAGGAACTTGGTTTAAATGAGAAAGCAATAAAGAAACGACTAACCATCATAGAAGAAGAAATTAAGGAAACAGGTACGTATACTCATACATATGAGGAATTAGCCCATGGCGCGAGAATGGCCTGGAGAAATAGCAATCGATGCATTGGCCGTTTGTTTTGGGAATCGATGCATGTGTTAGATGAGAGATTGCTTGAAACAGAAGAAGAAATTGCAAAGGCTCTGTTTTTTCATATGCAGTATGGAACGAATGGAGGAAGAGTTATTCCTACGATCTCTATCTTTAAACCAGGGCACGTAAGAATTTGGAATCATCAATTGGTTCGTTACGCTGGCTATGAACAGAAGGAAGGTGTTCTTGGAGACCCTGACTCTGTTGCTTTGACAAAATGGTGTGAATCGCTTGGGTGGGAGGGTGAAAAGACGGCTTATGATATCCTCCCTCTAGTTATTCAAGTCAATAGTAAAGAACCTAAATGGTTTCCTATACCGGAGCAGTGTGTGGTTGAAGTAAAGGTGACTCACCCAACTATCGTGGAATTTGAGCGACTTAAATTAAAGTGGTATGCAGTTCCATTCATTTCTGATATGAGATTAGAAATTGGAGGTATTGCTTATCAAGCTGCACCTTTTAATGGGTGGTACATGGGAACAGAGATAGGTGCTAGAAACTTAGCTGATCAAAAACGGTACAATGTGTTACCTAAAGTAGCTGATGTCTTAAGGTTAGAAACCAAACGTGACTCTTCTTTGTGGAAGGATCGCGCACTTGTTGAATTAAATATAGCGGTCTTACACTCTTTTAAGGAAGCGGGTGTGAGTATGGTTGATCACCATACAGCAGCCAAACAATTTAAACAATTTGAAGAAAGAGAAGTTGGACAGGGCAGGAGTGTAACAGGAGACTGGACCTGGCTCATCCCACCTGTTTCACCTGCAGCTACACATATCTTTCACACTTCTTTTAATGATACCGTAGTGACACCCAATTATTTTTATCAAGAGCGCTTGTACTAAATATAAACGCTTCTTACTAAAGATGTGAACGTACAACAGGCCAACTAATGCATGAAAGCTAATTTTGCGTTAAGATAGAAGGAAAGCTAATCAAATGAAGGCGGAATAAAAATGAGTATTTTACAGGTTGAAGGGTTAACTAAAACGTTTGGAGAAAAGATATTATTTAATGATCTATCATTTACGATCGGTGACAAAGAGAGAATTGGTTTAATTGGCGTGAACGGTACGGGGAAATCTACATTGCTTAAAATTTTAGCAGGGATAGAATCACCGGACGAAGGGCAACTCATCCATGCAAATGATTTTCAAATAGAATACCTCCCTCAACAACCCGATTTAAATGAAAACTTGACGGTTATTGAACAGATTTATTTTGGCGACTCTGCTGTAATGAGAGCGATGCGAGCATATGAACATAGTCTGTTGTTATTTGAGAAAGACCCAGAAAAAGAAGAATACCAGAAACAATTTATGAAAGCACAACAAAAAATAGATGAGCTTGATGCTTGGGAGGCAAATACTTTAGCTAAAACGGTTCTTTCTAAGCTAGGAATTAAAGATTACCAAGCTTCAATAAAGGAACTATCTGGTGGGCAAAAGAAGCGAGTAGCTATTGCGAAAGCGCTCATCCAACCAGCGGATTTGCTTCTATTAGATGAGCCAACAAATCATCTCGATCACGAAACAATAGAATGGCTAGAAGGCTTTTTGTCTTCTTACAAAGGCTCCATTATCTTGATTACGCATGATCGTTATTTCTTGAACCGTGTGACTAATAATATGTTCGAGCTCGATCAAGGCCGCTTGTTTAAATACCAGGGTAATTATCAGACTTTCCTCGAAAAAAAGGCGGAGCGAGAACTTGAAGAGGCAAACAGAGACCAAAAGCGTGCCAATATCCTAAGAAGAGAATTAGCTTGGTTACAACGTGGGGCTAAAGCAAGAACGACGAAGCAAAAGGCTAGAATCCAACGTGTCGAGGCTTTAAAAGAAGAAGAAGGATTTTCCGGTCGTGGAGAATTTGATTTTGCAATCGGTTCAAAACGCTTAGGAAAACAAGTTCTAGAGTTACAACAGGTTTCTAAAAAGTTCGGCGAACAAACTCTAATCTGGTCCCTAGATTATCTAATAGTAAAAGGGGAGCGATTAGGGATTGTGGGTCCAAATGGTAGTGGGAAAACGACATTATTAAATATGTTGGCTGGGAGAATTACTCCTGATGAGGGTGACATTACAACTGGGGAAACCGTAAAGATCGGGTATTACACTCAGGAGGATGAGGAAATTGATGGAAGTTTACGAGTTATCGATTATATTAAGCAGATAGCAGAAATCGTGTATACCGTCGATGGAACGGTCATTACAGCTGAGCAAATGCTTGAGCGTTTCTTGTTTCCAAGATCAATGCAGTATACGTACATTCACCGCCTATCAGGTGGTGAGCGTCGACGTTTATATTTATTAAGGGTACTGATGTCTGAACCGAATGTACTGTTTTTAGATGAGCCTACCAATGACCTAGACACAGAAACGTTATCGGTACTAGAAGACTATCTTGAACAATTTCCTGGCGTTGTGATTACCGTTTCGCATGACCGCTATTTCTTAGACCGAGTGGTAGATCATCTACTTGTATTCAAAGGAGCCGGTATGGTTTCTCGTTTTCAGGGAAACTATACAGACTATTTAGCTCATGAATCTGAGCAAGAAGCATTCGAACCAGTAAAAGAAAAAAGTGCTGTAGCAGTTTCTAAAAAGGAACCAAGAAAAAAACTTTCATATAAAGATCAACTTGAATGGAATCAAATTGAAGAGAAAATTATGAAACTTGAGGAAAAAATAGAAGGGCTAGAACAAAGCGTAATCGATGCAGGAAGTGATTATGGGAGAATTTCTGAGGTTATGAAAGAAAAAGAAGAAGTGGAATCTCAACTAGAGCAAGCAATGGATCGTTGGACAGAACTTTCGATGTTAATAGAGGAAATAGAGCAAAATAATTAAACATATAAAATGTCGAGGCGTCAAGGTGGAGAATTCCTAAATTGACGCTTCTTTCAGTTTTGGCAAAGGACAAGAGCGAAGTAGCTATTTCTTTGACGAATTAATAGGTAAGGGTGAAAGAGGAAAATCTAAAAAAGTTACCGCTTTCTTTTTTTTTGTGAATATTGATTGAAATTGATTGAAATTGATTGATTATGAGTGTTATTGGTTGTATACTAACCTTGTAGATAAGTTGAGGTGAATAAAATGTTAACAATAGAACGGCATCAGAAAATTCTCGACTTATTAAAAAAACGAACAATCGTTAAGATGAAAGAGCTAGTCGAAGAGTTAGATGCTTCTGAGTCTACGATAAGAAGAGATTTAACCGATCTCGAAGGTGAAAAGAAATTAAAGCGTATTCATGGAGGGGCGACGTTGCTCCAAAAAAAGTTAGATGAACCATCAATCGCTGAAAAAACAGTCAAAAACAGTCATGAGAAAAAGAGAATAGCAGAAGAAGCAGCTACTTTCATTGAGGATGGAGATTGTATTTTTCTTGATGCAGGGACGAGTACAGTAGAAATGATTCCTTTTCTTAAAGGAAAGGACATTGTAGTTGTTACAAATGGATTAACTAATATTGCCCTGTTAGCGGACTTAAATATTACAACACACGTTATTGGAGGATATGTAAAAGCTGGAACGAAGGCTTTTGTTGGACGGAATGCCATCCGTACTCTTGAGACATTTCGATTTGATAAAGCTTTTTTAGGAGTGAATGGGGTAAGTGAATATGACGGATGCACTACTCCAGATCCTGAAGAAGCATTTATAAAAGAACATGCGATAGCAAGATCGAGACAGAGTTATGTGTTATCTGATCACTCTAAGTTTGGCGAAGTATCTTTCTCGAAATTTGCCGATTTAGACGAAATTACTCTGATTACTTCTAACGTAAATGAAGAAATAACAAACAGCTTTAGGACTATAACAAACTTAGAGGTGGTTTCCTTATGATTTACACTGTTACTTTAAATCCAGCACTTGACTATTTTGTTCAATTAGATCAAGTGAATCTTGGAGCCGTTAATCGTTCCGAATCTGATCATAAAGCACCAGGCGGTAAAGGAATTAATGTTTCAAGAGTGCTGAAGCGACTTGGCCATCAAAGTGAGGCGTTAGGATTCATTGGGGGCTTTACCGGTAAGTACGTACAAGAAGTAATTGAAAAAGAAGACATTCATACCAATTTCATTGAGGTGAATGGAGATACAAGAATTAATGTGAAAATCAAGAGTCAAAAAGAGTCTGAGATCAATGGAAGATCACCGGAAATTACGGTTGGTGATCTTGAACAATTAAAAAATCAACTTTCTCTTTTGAAGGAAGGCGATGTTCTCGTACTTGCCGGAAGTGTTCCATCGACGATTCCGGTTGTCATCTATGAAACATTATGCCATGAGGCACGTGAAAGAAAAGCGGAAGTCTATATCGATTCAAGTGGTGAACCGATGAGAAAAGTGTTAGGGGCAAAACCGACGTTTATAAAACCGAATCATCATGAATTAGGCGAGTTGTTTTCTGTTGAAGTAACTAAGCCGAAAGAAGCTGTTCCTTATATTCAGAAGCTTGTAGAACAAGGGATTCAATATGTATTAGTTTCTTTTGCAGGAGACGGGGCGATCTTAGCAACGAAAGATCAGCTATTATTTGCGAATACACCTAAGGGAGTAGTGAAAAATTCAGTTGGAGCTGGTGATTCAGTCGTGGCTGGTTTCGTAGCTGCTCAAAAAGAAAAAATGCCATTGAAAGATGCTTTTAAATTCGCAGTAGCTTCAGGAAGTGCTACAGCATTTTCAACGGCATTTGCAAAAAGAGAACAAGTAATAGCTTTAACAGAAGAAATAACAATCTCTGATTGGGGAAAGGGTGAGTAATATGAGAATTTCAGATTTACTAAAAAGAGAAACGATTGTCCTTAATATGAGTGCTTCAAACAAAGAAAGTGCTATTGATGAGCTAGTTTCGAGTTTAGACAAAGCAGGTAATTTAAACAGTGCTACTGAGTATAAAAAAGCTATTTGGGCACGTGAAGAACAAAGTACAACAGGGCTTGGAGAAGGGATTGCGATTCCACATGCTAAGAGCGATGCAGTTAAAGTGCCTTCGATTGCATTTGGTCGTAAAGTAGCGGGTCTTGATTATGAAGCCCTTGATGGTCAGCCTACGCATTTATTCTTCATGATCGCGGCTTCAGCTGGAGCAAATGAAGCGCATCTCGCTACATTATCAAGATTATCTACTTTCTTAATGGATGAAGCGTTTCGTGATAAATTAATGAAAGCTAACTCAGAAAATGAGGTCCTAGAGGCCATTGATAGAAAAGAAAATGAAACATTAGAAAAAGAAGAAAAAGAGCAAATGAATGCTAAAGATGGATATACCATTTTAGCAGTAACAGGCTGCCCAACGGGGATTGCTCATACGTATATGGCAGCAGATGCCCTAAAAGCAGAAGCTAAAAAACAAGGACTGACAATCAAAGTTCAAACGAACGGTTCAGGTGGTGTGAAGAATCGTTTAACAGCCGAAGAGATTAAACAGGCTCAAGGAATTATTGTTGCAGCTGACACAAAAGTAGAGATGGAACCATTTGAAGGGAAGCCTGTTTTACAAGTTCCTGTTGCGGATGGGATTAAAAGACCAAAAGAATTAATTAATCAAATTACTTCAGGGGATGCCCCGACTTATCACGGAAACTCTAAGAACTCAAGCGAAGACTCTCAATCTACTACAAAAGGGAAGTCTGGTTTTTATAAGCATTTAATGAATGGGGTTTCCAATATGCTACCATTCGTAGTTGGTGGGGGTATCTTAATCGCAATCTCTTTCATGTTTGGAATAGAAGCGTTTGATCCAACTCACCCATCTCATAATGCTTTTGCTGAGATGTTAATGACCATTGGTGGTGGAAATGCGTTTGGACTGATGATTCCTGTTCTAGCGGCATTTATTGCGATGAGTATTGCAGATCGTCCTGGGTTTGCTGCCGGTATGGTAGGTGGTTTGATTGCCTCAACAGGTGGCGCTGGATTCCTTGGAGGATTAATTGCTGGTTTCCTTGCTGGTTATTTAGCATTATTTGTACGCCAAGCTCTAGAGAACTTACCACAATGGCTTGAAGGAATTAAAACGGTTTTATTTTACCCAGTTATTAATATTTTCTTAACAGGTATGGCTATGCTTTGGTTAGTTGGTCCACTGTCTGCTTTCAATGCAGGTCTTGAAAACTGGCTTGGAGGTATGGGTACAACGAATATGATCTTACTAGGTATTATACTTGGTGCGATGATGGCTGTTGATATGGGAGGTCCAATTAACAAAGCTGCATTCACATTCGGTATTGCCATGATTGATGCTGGTAACTTTGGTCCACATGCTGCTGTCATGGCAGGTGGAATGGTTCCGCCACTTGGAATTGCTCTTGCAACGACTTTGTTTAAGAGTAAATTTACGAAGCAAGAACGTGAGGCTGGTAAAACGAACTATGTATTAGGAGCTTCTTTTATTACGGAGGGGGCTATTCCGTTCGCTGCAGCAGACCCAGGTCGAGTGATCCCTTCAATTATCGTAGGTTCTGCTGTTGCTGGTGCACTTACTGCCGTATTTAAAATTGGATTACCAGCTCCGCACGGAGGGTTATTCGTTATTCCACTCGTTTATGGAAATGCATTTATGTATTTAATAGCTATTATTATTGGGGCGATTGTTACTGCTTTAATGTTAGGTTTTTGGAAAAAGAAAACAGTTTAAAAGATTGTTAGGCGGGAGAGAATCTTGATTCTTTCCTGCTTTTTATTTGTTCTTTTACATGCTAAAATTTCTTTGTAATCCGTAATAAATCCACTGAGAGTAGGTATAGCAATGGTGAACCCTAAATTTGAAAAAATGGAGCAAACGTGGTTTCCTCATACAACGATAGATGAACTTCAGTCAAAAATGGATGAAGGCGAGTTAACTTCAAAGGAACTGGTTCTTATTTATTTGAGCCGAATTGCCCGATTTGATCAAGATGGACCTAAGTTGAATTCTGTTATTGAGGTAAATTCAGAGGCCCTCCATATCGCAGAAGCGTTAGATTTTGAACGTGCAAAAACGGGGAAGAGAGGTCCTCTTCATGGGATTCCTATCTTATTAAAGGACAATATTGATACGGCTGATAAGCTACATACTAGTGCAGGTTCACTTGCGTTAAAAGATTCTTATGCTAAGAAGGATGCTCCATTGGTGACGAAACTTCGTGAAGCCGGGGCAGTGATTTTAGGGAAAACCAATATGTCGGAGTGGGCGTATTTTATGTCTACTGAAAATATGCCCAGTGGATACAGTTCGAGAGGTGGACAAGTAAAAAATCCTTATGGTACCCAATTCGATATCGGAGGATCAAGTTCAGGCTCTGGAGCAGCTATTGCGGCGCAGCTGGCTACGGTTGCCATTGGAACTGAGACTTCAGGTTCTATTTTAAGTCCTTCAAGTCAAAATAGTCTTGTGGGGATTAAACCAACGGTCGGACTCGTTAGCCGAAGTGGGATGATTCCGATTTCACATACGCAAGATACAGCAGGACCAATGGCGAGAACCGTAAGAGAAGCTGTGTATACACTAGCTACTATAATGGGGAAGGATCGTTCGGATGCTGCAACATTGAAGAATCCACTAACAGCAGAGTCATTACTTGAAGCACTTAAAGAGTCCACCTTAAAGGATGTAAGAATGGGTATAGTAAGAGAAAGCTTTTTTGATCAGTTGTCAGTAGAGAAGAAAGCGGTGATGGAGCAAGCGATTGAACAGCTAAAGCTTGGAGGCGCTACCATTGTTGACAATGTGGTGATGCCATCAGCTAAAGAGAAATGGACAATTGATGTTCTAGTCTATGAATTCAAAGCTAATTTGAATGCGTACTTATCGAACTTGAGTCATCAGGTTTCCGTTCGGACACTGAATGACGTCATTCGTTATAATCAGGAAGATAGCCAAGTAAGATTGCAATACGGGCAATCACTGTTAACCAAGTCTGAGAAAACAAGTGGCACATTAACAGAGAAAGAGTATTTAGATGCTTTACAATTTGACCAATATCATTCTACGATTAATGGAATAGATGCTACTCTTGCTGAAAACCAACTCGATGTACTTGTGTTTCCGAATAATATTGGAGCAGCTATTCCAGCTAAAGCAGGTTATCCATCAATCACGGTTCCTGCTGGATATACAAGAAAAGGAGAACCTGTTGGAATCACTTTTACTTCTAAGGCGTTTTCTGAGGAAAAGTTGATCAAGGTAGCTTCCGCTTTTGAACAGGCGATGAACGCAAGAAAGAATCCACAACTTTTCTAAATTGTGTTATACTAACCAAGTCAAAAAAATAATGTTTATCCACTAGGGGTGTCATGTGACTGAGAGAGGTATGTCCTCAACTCTAAGTACCTGATCTAGTTCATACTAGCGTAGGGAAGTGGCTGAGTAATGAATCAAATGTTTGTTTAATCGTGCAGACATGACCAATTTCAATTACTAAACCTCTTTTTGTGGATAAAACAAAATGGAGGTTTTTTAGTATGAATCGCGATCGCTTACTTACAATGATCGAGGTAGCTGTAATGACGGGCTTAGCTTTGGTCTTAAATCAAGTGAAATTTGGTGCACTTTGGGCAATGGGTGGCTCGATTTCTCTCATTATGGTTCCGATCTTTGTTATTGCTTTTAGACGTGGGTGGAAAATGGGGATTGTAACAGGCTTTCTAGTGGGTATGCTTAATCTTATTACTGGTGGATATGTTGTTCATCCAATACAGCTGCTTCTTGATTATCCGGTTGCTTATCTTGTTTTAGGGTTCGCAAGTCTTTTTGCTTTGAAGAGGGATTCAGTTCCTAGTGTGAAGATGATTGTTACAGGATTAATTTTTGCAACGACTTTGCGTTTTCTCAGTCATTATACGTCCGGTGTCGTTTGGTTTGGTGAGTATGCACCAGAAGGGTGGAATGTATATTTATATTCGTTCTTCTATAATATCTCTTACCTAGTTCCAGAAATGTTACTAACACTTGGAGTATTAGTACTTCTCGCGAAAAAATATCCGCAATTCTTTCGGGCGAACCATCAACGGCAATTCGTCGATGCTGCTTAAATGCTTGGGCTAAGTCTATAAGATTTAGTCCTTTTTTGTTAGGAGAATAACCAAGATGATATAATGTAAGGAGTACAAGGATCGGAAAGGAGATTCGTTTAGATGGAACAACATCCTATTATGAAAAAGCTTCAGTGTAAACTAGAAAACCAACCAGTTCTTATTTTACAGGCACCTAAGGAATATCAGGAGGTCATGGTTGATTTCGAAATAGACATTCATACGGAACCTAAAATGGATGAGTATGGATTTATTCATATGTTTGGAACAACAAATGAAGAGTTGAAAACGGTGGCTATTCAAGCTGTTGGTTTGCTTAAAGAAGATGGTTTACTCTGGCTTAGTTATCCGAAGAAATCGTCGAAAAAATACAAAGGTTCTGACTGCAGTAGAGAAACGGTTGCGACTTTATTAGGAGAGAAAGGGTTTGAGCCAGTTCGCCAAGTAGCAATTGATGAGGATTGGTCAGCGCTTCGCTTTCGTCACGTTAGTCTTATAAAAAACATGATAAGAACATTTGCTGTAACGAAAGAGGGGAAAGAGCGTACAAAAGGGGAGGGATTATCATGAAAATAGCTAGTTATCAAATGGATCTAACCCCTGGTAACCCTATCGAAAATAGAAGGAGAGTCCAAGAATGGGTAGAGACTGTTTGTAGGGATGGGGAAGTTGATGTTCTGGTTTTACCTGAAATGTGGACAACAGCGTATACGCTTCCTACATTGAGAGAAATTGTAAAGGCTGATCAAGGGACAACGGAACCCTTCTTGCAAAACTTAGCAAAGACATTCAATGTAAATTTGGTTGCAGGTTCTATTGCAGTGGAAGAAGAGGGAAGTATTTATAATCGTTCCATTATCATGAATCGCGAAGGGAAGATCGTCCATACCTATGATAAGATGCATCTCGTTCCAATGTTAGATGAACATATCTACTTAGAGGGAGGCAAGAGTTCAGTACGTGTGTTTGAATTAGATGGAAAGAAGATGGGTGTCATTATTTGTTATGATCTACGCTTTCCTGAGTTAGTGAGAACACTAGCCTTAGAAGGAGCAGAAGTCGTTTTTGTTGTGGCAGAATGGCCAGAAGCAAGAGCGTCGCATTGGGAAGTTTTGCAGCAAGCTAGAGCGATTGAAGATCAAGTATATATCGTTAGCTGTAATCGTGTCGGTGCTTATAATGGTGTTCAGTTTGCAGGTCGCTCTATGGTCATTAATCCTTGGGGAGACATACTTGTTAAAGCGTCATCTACAGAGGAAGAAACCATTCGTGTGGATTTAGATTTAAACGAAGTTCAACGCATAAGAAAAGAGGTACCCGTTTTTTCCAGTAGAGTACCCAAGTTATATAAGCTAGATTGAGAATTAACTTTCTCTCTGACTAGTACGACATGATGTTAACATGTGTTCTTAGTAGATTCGTTATAAGAAATAGATTAATATGGAAATGAGTATAAGGGTCGAAATCCTATTGGTTTTTTTGACCCTTTGTTTGTGTCTAAATGGTAAATTAATGTAGCGAATTATAACTACTTTGATTATAATTAAAGTAGTGGACACTATCGTGTTGAATTTTATCAGCAAAGCAGAAGTCGTATCTGAAAAACAGTTAAGCTAAGCATTCTCGTTAATGAGTAGCATAAAAAGTGTTGAAACATTTTTTATGTTCAACACTTTTTATTTGTTATTTAAAGTTCTTTAGACTTTCTGTAATTTATCAATAAACTTCAATGAACGGCCGGTACCAATGGCAACAGCTTCTAGTGGATTAGGAGCGATATGAACAGGAACTGAGATCTCCGTTGCTAGCCATTCTTGCATCCCATTTATCAAAGCCCCTCCACCAGTTAGGGTAACGCCTTGATCGACGATGTCTCCACTTAATTCAGGGGGACAATCTTCTAGTGTCGCTCGGATCGATTCAAGCAGTTGAAGCATGCCTTCTTTTAATGCTTCTTGGATTTCGACTGATTGCAAGGTCACGGTCTTAGGCAAGCCGTGCACTAAATCCCGCCCTCTAACTTCTGTTTCTAATATTTCATGGTCAATAGGTGCATAACCAATTTCCATTTTTATTCGTTCAGCTGTTCGTTCACCAATGATTATATTATACGTTTTTCGAACATGTTGGATGATGCTATCGTCGAATTTATCTCCACCAATTCGGATGGAATGACAGGTTACTACACCACCAAAGGAAATAATAGCGACTTCGGTTGTTCCACCACCGATATCGACCACGACATTAGCGATAGGTTCTTCTACCGTTAAGTCGGCGCCAATGGCTGCGGCTAATGGCTCTTCAATAATATGTGCATGTTTGGCTCCGCAACTTCTAATTGCATCTAATATCGCACGACGCTCAACTGAGGTTGAACCAGAGGGGGCGCAAACGATGACGCTTGGTTTTCTAACTGATAAGTTCAGTTTCTTACTAGCCTTTTTCATGATTGCTTTTAGCATATGTGTTGTCATATTAAAATCAGCGATAACACCGTCTTTAAGAGGACGCACTGTAACGATGTTAGCTGGAGTTTTTCCTACCATGTTTTTAGCTTCTAAACCTACAGCTAGTACTTCATTTGTATCAATATTAATAGCTACAACAGACGGCTCGTTTAGAATTATGCCTTTTTCTTTGCTGTAGACGAGTGTATTGGCTGTTCCTAAGTCTATTCCTATTTCTGCATGTTTCCACATTTTTTTCACCATCTTTTGTGTTTTAGTTTAGGCTAGACCTGATTGTAACAATAAAAGAAATGTAAATATAGATGACAGTGTACTCATCTTCTATGTAAGAATATGAGAGGAATATGGGACTTATAAGGTATTTTGACGAATTGTAGGCTTTTTTTAGGTCTTTAGTCCTTGGTGGAAATAAAAGAGAGTGACGAGAAAAGTCGTATTAGGACTTTTTCTGTCACCCTCAAAGGAAGTAAACAAAGTCTGTTAAAGAACCTGAATCGGTATTGAAACTTATTTTGTTTCTTTATATAGGTATGCTAAAACGTGGGCTTTATACTGTTCAATTTTACTTCCTTCGAGATATCGAATACCTCTGTCTTTCAGTTGCTTGACATACCAACCTTTACTACCAATTTACATCTTAACATCACCCTTTTCATCAAAATAAATAAACAGAACGAGAAAGCAATGTGGCTAACTCGTTCTGTTTTTATAGGAGTGAACCCTGGCTTTTACATATATATGCTTAGGATGTTAAGAAGATGCTAAGAGAATGAAAGGTCCCGCCGTTAACCGGAAGGACCCTTTATTACTTACTTTTGCTTAATGGAGATAACAGAGTCACCTGTTCCAACTTGTTGTTGTTCTTTACTGATGTGAACATACTCACCTTCTGCAAGGTTTGTAAACACAATCGGAGTAATAGAAGAAGTTGCATTTGCTTTAATGAAATCTAGATCAAAGCGTAGCAATTCTTGTCCTTGTTTGATCTTATCATCTTGTTTAACAAGAGTTTCAAATCCTTCACCCTTTAGGTTAACAGTATCAAGACCAACGTGGATTAAAATTTCTTTTCCTTCATCTGATAAAATACCGATCGCATGCTTAGTAGGGAAAAGGTTAATGATGGTACCAGAAACAGGTGATTTCACAAGTCCTTCAGTTGGCTCGATTGCAAAACCATCACCCATCATTTTCCCTGAGAAAACTTGGTCAGGAACTTCCGTAATAGGGAGGACTTTCCCTGCTATAGGTGAAACAAATGAGATATCTCCTACAACAGCTCCGTTAGTAGTTGTTGTTTCTTCTGTTGGAACTGGTGTACGACCACTGATAATATCTTGCATCTGTGTTTTAATCTGATCGGAACGAGGTCCGAAAATAGCTTGGATGTTATTACCCATTGTCATAACACCTGAAGCACCGAGTTTCTTTAATGTGTCTTTTTGGACTTTTTCAACATCATTTACACTTACGCGAAGACGAGTGATACATGCATCTAAGTTTGTTAAGTTTTCTTTGCCACCTAGTGCTTTAAGTACGTCATATGGTAACTCAGATGTACCACCAGCTGATGCAGGCTTATCATCTTCTGCCATATCTTCACGACCCGGTGTCATTAGATTCCACTTCTTAATAGCGAAACGGAAACCGAAGTAGTAAATGACAGCGAACACAAGACCGACTGGAATAACGAGCCACCAATCTGTTCTGTTCGGAAGGACCCCAAACAATAAGAAATCAATAACCCCACCAGAGAATGTCATCCCAATTTTAACATCTAGGATTTGCATAACCATAAATGATAAACCGGCAAACACTGTGTGAATCGCAAATAGAACCGGAGCAACAAATAAGAAACTAAATTCGATTGGTTCTGTAATCCCTGTTAAGAAAGAAGTTAAAGCGGCAGAACCCATGATACCAGCAACAATTTTCTTTTGTTCTGGACGTGCGCAGTGGTAAATAGCTAATGCTGCAGCAGGTAGACCAAACATCATGAATGGAAACTTACCAGTCATGAATGTACCAGCCGTTAATTCAGCGCCGTCACGAATTTGTGCGAAGAAGATTCGTTGGTCACCACGAACAATATCCCCGGCTGCATTTGTATATTGACCAAATTCAAACCAGAATGGTGAATAGAAAATATGGTGAAGCCCGAATGGAATCAAGGCACGTTCAATAACCCCAAAAATAAAGGCAGATACGGTTTGATTCGTTTCAACCATTAGGTAAGAAAGGTTGTTTAACCCTACTTGAATCGTTGGCCATACAAAGTATAGGGCAAGACCTAATAATAAACCGAAAAACGCTGTTGCAATTGGAACGAAACGTTTTCCTGCGAAGAAACCGAGGTAAGACGGGAGTTCAATGTTAAAGTATTTTTTGTACGTATAGGCAGCGAGCAAACCGGCTATAATCCCTCCAAATACTCCTGTTTGTAAAGTTGGAATACCTAGTACATATGAGATACCTGGATCACCTGATACCATTTCCTGTGTCCAATCACCATACCCACCAATGACACTCATCGTTACATTAATAATTAAGTAACCGATAAGAGCAGCAAGTCCAGCAACCCCATCTCCATTTGAGAGACCAATGGCAACCCCAACTGCAAATAAAAGAGCTAAGTTGGCAAAAACGATGTCACCAGCACTTTCCATGATGCTAGCAAGCATGATAATCCACTCTGCATTTAGAGCTGGAATACGAGCCACTAGATCTGGGTTTTGAAGAGCATTACCGAAGGCAAGCAAGATCCCGGCAGCTGGTAATAGTGCAACTGGGAGCATAAGTGCTTTACCGACACGTTGCAAGACTCCAAACGAATTTTTAAACATAATGATTCCTCCTTATAGCTATAGTTTGAATAGTAAATTGAATTTTATGCAACAAAAAAGGCATGAGTGGTAAGGGATAGACAACACTTAGAAAAATTCCTCTAAGTGTAATCATTTCCTTTCCTCTCATGCCTGCATAACCAGTAACACGTAAAAAAGTTTATGATAATAGCATTTTATTGCTTTGAAAGTCGTTGAAGGTGAAGAGTTAAATAGACAGCTTCAGCATCTGGAACCGACTTTTTCAAAGTCTGTTGCATAATTTTCATCAATTTCCAAGACAAATTGTAGCATAACGGATATTCCACTTGCAATACTTTTTTTAAGGGTTCTTGATTTTCGATGTATTGATCTTTATTAATCCGCTCAATAGCATGGTGAAGATGACGAACTAATCTAAGGTAATTAAGATCTTTTCGATCAATATCGACTTGAAGAGATTCCTCAATAACATGAATTAACTCAGCGATCAACTGTGTATGTCTGTTGACTTCCATTAGCGATCGCCTCGACAGCGCGCTATGAATGTGCAGGGCGACAAAACCGATCTCACCAGGTGGAATATCAATGTTTAACTGTTTATTTAAATACTCGATTAATTCATTAGCAACGGTAAACTCCTTTGGATAGGCAAGTTCCGTTTCTGAGAGAAATGGATTTTTGATATCCAACCCTTGTTTTACTCGCTTTATCGCATAAAATAAATGATCTGTCAGAGTAATATGAATGTGCTCGTCCAAACGATTTGAAAACCTATCTTCGACAATTTCAATAATATCGTTCATAAGACCGATAAAATTTTCATCAACATAATCAAGGAGTTGTTTATACTGCTCTTGATCTTTCGCTTCTCTTAATACAAAGAATTTTTCAGCTTGTTCTCCTGCTACGGAATCCCCAGTTTTTTTCCCAAAACCCAACCCTTTTCCAATAAGGACAACTTCCTCATATTCAGGGTGTTCTGCGACAAGAACATTGTTATTTAGTACTTTCTTCACTATTAACATAGGTGCTCCTCCTCTCAAAATTGATGAATTTTGTCGAATGATACGTATTTATACTTATTTATCTTAGCTCGTAAAGGCTTTCTCGTCAATGAACTACCACTATTTCAGTTAATGTAAAAAAATAGTCGCAATTTCATGATAAATCTACTACTATGAAGGTTGAATTTATGATTAGGAGCTGTATTTTTAGTGGAAAAGCCTTTAAGTTATAAAGAGTTGTCTAGCAAGGTGGAATTGATTAATAAACGTCAGTATGATTATGATCTCCCGTTTCTAGATGTAGTAGATCAAGTTTTAGACGAAAGTGAAGGGAAGCATGTTAAAAATGTCTTAGCGGAGGCATTTGAGAAACTTCTGTCCCAAGTAAGTACGGAGGTTAATAAAATTGAAGACGAAGTAAGTTTAAAATCATCATGTACTTTGGGGTGTGCGCAATGTTGTTTCCTTCCAATCGTAATCACGCGCTTAGAAGCAAAATTAATGTTGATGTTCATTAATCAAATGGACAAGGAAAGAAAGAAACAAGTCTTAAATCAAGTATCGGCCTATATCGATAAATACTCTTCACTATTAAGCGATGTTAAGCAAATTGATTTCAAAAAAGATGATGCTTATAAAATAAAGTACAAACAGTTAGGAATCCCTTGTGTGTTTCTAGATCAGAAAACAAACAGTTGTATGGTCTATGAAATTAGACCGATCTCTTGTCGTACGTATGTAAATTATGTCGATGCAAGTGTGTGCTCCAATGAATATTTACCCAAGGAGCCTCTTAACTTTGAATTTATGCAGCGGTTTTATGTTCAAGGCATGGATGAAGTTATTCAAGAAATACTTGAGGTCGTCGAGGGCAAGTCCCTTGGTTTTTCCTATCCAGACGATGCGGCAGAGGTAAATTATTTACCGCTCTTACTTCAGGAAGAGTTGGACGCTTTATTGAATCGTTGAGATTAAATCAACTCCCCTATACAAATGATGAAATTAGTTGGAGGGTGTGTGCAAAATTGTTTACGATATATAGAATTCTGCGCTGATTTATTGAGGTTTACTCTAAAGAATAGATGTTGGCGATATTAAAGAAGCTTGATTTAGGGAATTGGTTGTTTTGCATACAGAGAAGAGCGCTTTGCATGAGAGGAAGTGATACCTCTCTAATGATGTTGATTTGAGTAGTAGCGTGAATGGCATCCAAAGAAGAACGCTTTGGATGAGAGGAAGTCATTTACCCACCCAAAGAAGAGCACTTTGGGTGGGTAAATGACTGTAACAAAATTTTCTAAATCTTTTTCGTTTAGTATGTACATTACTCGTGTTATTATTAAAATATGTTGTTAGTTATTCTGAATGAGTGGGATACTGCATAGGCTTAAGTACGATAATCAACCATTGATGTGACTCACTGTTTTTTTTTGTTTCAGATAGAATGTTTTTCAGGGAGGGATTGCTGGTGGAGAAGGAAGAAGTTTGTACGTATTTTGAAGATCGAGTTTTAAAAGCCAAAAATCAATTTGAACGAACGGTTGATTGTAAGCATACGGAGTTTGATGATCTTTACCCGTATATGACGGAACAGCCTCAATTTTTCTGGTATAAACGCTATGTTGCATGGCAGGAGTTACTGACCGTAGTGAAAATTGCGGAAGATATGGACGTGGAGTGGAAGAATTTATTTTTAGAAAAGCAAGCGGCTTTTGTTGAAGGTCGAGTGTTAGATGCGAAAGTATTAGATGATTGGTATGAAGAACAGGAAAAGTTAGAAACAGAGTCATCTAAAAATGAGTAATCGACGGCCCCCTAAGTTATCTTAGGGGGATGTTTTTTTGAGAGGGAGGTAGCAAGGTGAAAAAAATATCTATTGTGATCGTATTTCTAGTATGGATCATTACAGCTTGCCAAACGATGATAGAGCCTGAGAGAGACGAAGTTGATTTAGATTCGAAAGAAAAAGGAGAAGAGACTTCAGACAAGATAGAGGACCCTGTTACAGAAGACGAAGATGATCAGGTTGAAATGGACTTAGCTACATACGAAAATCGTCAACCACTTCAGTGGGGGGAAAGTGTAGAAGGCGTGAAAACGAGAATAAATACGGATGAAAAAGTGATTGCTCTGACTTTCGATGCATGTGGAGGACCTTTTGGAAATGGGTATGACGAGGAATTGATGAATTTCTTAAAAGAAGAACAAGTACCAGCTACGTTATTCTTTAATGAACGATGGATTAAGGAACATGAACAAGCTTTCCTCGATTTAGCGAACAATCCTTTGTTTCAAATTGAAAATCATGGTACTGATCACGTGCCTTTGTCTGTAAATGGTCAGTCAGCTTGGGGAATAAAGGGTACTGACAGCCCTGTCTCCATTCAACATGAAGTTATGGGGAATCAAGAAACGATTAAAGCTTTAACAGGAAGGGCCCCGACTTTGTTTCGCTCAGGAACGGCTTATTATGATGAAGTCGCAGTGGAAATTGTGAATGAATTAGGAATGGAAATTGTGAATTTTGATGTTTTAGGTGATGCAGGAGCAACGTATTCAGCAGAGCAAGTTCATCAAGCAATACTTGGAGCAACCAATGGATCGATTGTTCTTTTACACATGAATCAACCAGATAGTGGAACTGCAATGGGAGTCAAAAAAGCTGTTCAAGACTTAAGAGACAAAGGGTTTACATTTGTTTTACTTGAAGGTATGGATCTTAAATAAACGTTTAATTAATCTCAAAAATAGTAAGAGGCTATTGAAAAAGGTCAAAATCAACCTTTCTCAGTAGCCTCTCTTGGATTTTTCTCTTCTTTTTAATTCAGTGTAATATGCGAGTCGCGATGTTGATAGATGCCATCAAGTTTGTCGCCGATATCTTCTTCAATCTCTTGGTTTGATGGGAGAGAGTCATAGCTCTCAATGATTGTAAATGTTTCAAGGCAGAGAAGGTGGTATGGAAATTTTTCACCAAGATCTTCTATAATGGCATAAAGTTTATTTCCTTTTGTGCTTATAAGGTCACCAGGCTCTTTAATTGAACGTTTGCGATTAATGGTTACATTCATGCTGGATTGCACCTCGTTTTTAGGACCATTATTGACAAGAACTACTGCCTGTAAACATTTTAAAGATTATTTTTTCTTTTCGTTCGCTTTATTACTTCCGTTATCAATCATTTCACTTGAAACATCTTCGTTTAATAAGTTTTCTTTAGGGGTTTGATTGTTCGTTAACGCTTTACCTTTTTGTCTATTTCGTTTATCCATGGACGAAGCCTCCTTGTGATTGTCTAAAAATGGTTTCACTGTTACTATTTCATTAGATCAAAATCTTATTCAAAGAGTAGGTGTCATTGTGGCAAAAAAGAAATATTATGTTGTCTGGAAAGGAAGAAAGGCGGGGATTTTTACGACATGGGCTGAATGTGAAGCTCAAGTAAAAGGTTTCACAGGAGCCAGATTTAAATCCTTTCCGAGTAAAGAAGAGGCTGAAGCTGCTTTTACAGGTGGGACAAATTCAAGTGGCTCTAAAATAAAGTCAAAAACGGTAAAGCAAGAAGTAAATGAGGAAGTAGATTGGGATAGCATCTCGGTTGATGTAGGCTGTCGGGGGAATCCTGGTATTGTTGAATATAAGGGTGTAGACACAAAAACAGGAGAAATTCTATTTGCTCATGATGAAATTCATATTGGTACGAATAATATGGGGGAATTTCTTGCTATTGTCCATGGATTAGCTTATTTGAAAGAGCAAGGGAGCTCCAAAACTATTTATTCCGATTCAATGACAGCGATCAAATGGGTCAAGCAAAAAAAGGCGAAGTCCACATTAGAGCGTAATGAAAAAACAGCATATATATGGTCTTTAATGGACCGGGCAGAAAAATGGCTACAAACAAATAGTTATAACAATAAAATAGCCAAGTGGCATACAGAACAATGGGGAGAAATAAAGGCTGATTACGGACGTAAATAGTATGTTAGTCTTCACTGTATAAGGGAAAAAGAGGGAAACGATGCAACTAACGTTAGGAATCTTGATTTTACTGTTCATTTTGTCTTTTCTATCACTCAAAGAAGTTTTTTCAAAAAATAATCAGAATGGAATAGAAGTAGAATCCCCCGTATTCTATCTTCTGACGTCTTTTGTTATGACCTTTGTTCCGGTTCTTATCAATCCAGTTGGTGTCGATCTGATTCTTATTATTTTTTTGATCTTCATTGCAGTTATAACAGGTTGGAGGTATTACCGGCTTCCTAAAATAACTCTCTATCAAACCGATTGGCTCTTTGCAGTCAGTACGGTTCGTAGAGTGCTTGATCATTTAGGTTATGACTATGAAAAAGAAGTTAAACAGAAAGATATTTCGGAGTCTCATGTCTATATATTTCAATTAGAGAACAAAAAAGGGGCTAGAATTGAAATAGAATGGGAGCAGGATGAAGAAGATAATGCAAAGAAAAGAGACATAATGATAAGATTTAAAAGTCTGAATAAAATAGATAATGCTGTTTATTTGCATGGCCAAGTTCTAGAGGCCTTCCGTTTAAGAAGAGAAGGTCAACGATCATCGAAGCAAACATTTATGAAGAGAATGAAGAGTGTGTTTGCGATCGTGGTTCCAATAGCATACTTACTATTTATCATATTGAAATAGGAGAGAGAATCATGTATGTCGATCTGTTAGAAAGACAACGATTATTTTTTCATCAAGGAAAAACTCGAGATATCTTTTTTCGCAAAGAGCAGTTAGAAGTTTTAAAAAGGTCCATTAAAACACGTGAACATGATTTGATGAACGCGTTAAAGGTCGATTTGAATAAGTCGACCGAGGAAGCGTTCCTAACAGAAATTGCTCCTCTTTATCAAGAAATATCTCATACCATTAAACATTTAACAAAATGGTCTAAACCTCAAAAAGTAAAGGCACCTATTTCTCATTTTGGTTCTAGGGGAGTTGTGTACTCAGAACCACATGGCTTAACGCTTATTATCGCTCCATGGAATTACCCTGTTCAATTAGCATTTGCGCCTTTAATTGGAGCCATTGCAGGTGGGAACTGTGCTGTGATAAAACCATCGGAGTTAACTCCGAACACTTCTAAAATTATTAAAGAGCTTTTGAATGAATCTTACAGTAAAGATTACATTTGCGTTGTAGAAGGTGCGGTAGAGACAAGTCAACGATTGTTAGAGCAACCATTTGATTATATTTTCTTCACAGGAAGTGTGGCAGTTGGAAAAGTAGTAATGGAAGCGGCCGCCAAGCAACTAATTCCTGTTACACTAGAGCTTGGAGGCAAGAGTCCAGCAGTTGTTGATAAGAGTGCCAAGCTAGACTTGGCTGCTAAACGAATAGCTTGGGGAAAGTTTATTAATGCAGGGCAGACATGTGTAGCTCCTGATTATGTGCTCGTCCATGAAGAGGTAAAAGATAGTTTTCTCAATCATTTAAAGAAACAGATGGATGAGTTATTCTCACAAAAGATAAAAAGTGGGAGTTACCCTAGAATAGTGAGTGAGCGCCACTTTGAACGATTACTTTCATTCTTAAATGAGGGTGAAGTGATTAAAGGTGGAGATTTCAATCGTGAAAACCTTGTGATCTCACCTACACTGCTTGAGGAAGTTGATTGGAACGAAACAATGATGAAAGAAGAAATATTCGGACCTCTTTTACCTATTTTTTCTTATCGAGAAGCGGAAGAGGCAATCTCAATCATTCGTGATCGACCATGCCCATTGGCATTTTATATATTTGCTGAGAATGAAGAAATGCAGAAACGGTTTATTCATGAACTTCCATTTGGCGGAGGGTGTATCAATGATACGGTTATGCATTTAGCTACACCTTATTTGCCGTTTGGTGGAAAGGGTGAAAGTGGAATAGGTGCTTATCATGGATATAACAGTTTCTTAGCTTTTACCCATAGAAAAAGTATATTGAAGCAGACAACTCGATTTGATCTACCTATTCGTTATAGACAGGATGAAAAGGCAATGAGTCTCTTAAGGAAGATCTTCCGTTAAATAAGCATTTAATGAAGAGTTTTTTCAATAGGTTTACTTAAGATGAGAAAATAATAGAGTGCTCCATAGGTATTAAACCTGTAGAACATTGGTTCTACAGGTTTTTTGTCATTAAGAAAAAGTAATTTCAATTCTTTCTTTAAAATAATTATCGTTTATCGTTGACATTGGTTTGATCGTTTTGTAAAATGATAAACGTAATCAGTTAATAATAATTATAAAAAAGAAGTTATTGTAGTTTCTGAACTTTGTAATTCAGCAAGTATTACATTTACATTCTATAATTCTCTAATTCTCTATTCCTATTAATAGAATTCATCTATACATGAATAGGAGTGGAAGAAAAAATGGAAATGGCTGGGTTGGGTGGTAGGTACTTCTTTAACGTTCTAAGTACATTGCGATACATAATTCCAGCAATGTAAAAGTTACCTGATGAAACGACCAAAAACGTTGTTGATCACTCCTTAAATGTGTTCCATATTTAAGGGAATAGGTTAAAAACTAAATAAACAAATGTTTTAGAGGAGGAATAAATATGAAAAAATTATCAACAAATCAAGGTGCTCCTATTTACGACAATCAAAACTCTCGTACGGCTGGTCAACGTGGGCCGACTTTACTTGAAGACTATCAATTAATTGAGAAGCTAGCTCATTTTGATCGCGAGCGTATTCCTGAGCGTGTTGTACATGCCCGTGGTGCTGGAGCTCATGGTGTATTTAAAGTAAAAAATGACTTAAAGCGTTATTCAAAAGCCGCATTGTTTTCAGATGTAGGTAAAGAAACACCAGTGTTTGTTCGTTTCTCAACAGTTATTCATGGTCTCCATTCTCCTGAGACTCTTCGTGACCCACGTGGTTTTTCAACTAAATTTTATACAGAAGAAGGAAACTGGGATTTAGTAGGAAATAATCTTCCAGTATTCTTTATTCGTGATGCGATGAAATTCCCTGACTTAGTTCATTCTTTAAAGCCAGACCCTCGTACTGGACTTCAAGATCCTGATCGTTACTGGGATTTCTGGACGCTAAGACCTGAAACAACGAATATGTTAATGCATCTATTATCAGATGAAGGAATTCCTGCTGATTACCGTCATATGCGTGGTTCGAGTGTTCATGCTCTTAAACTAGTTAATGAGTTTGGTAACACGGTTTATGCTAAGTTCCGTTGGGTTCCAAAGCAAGGTGTGAAAAATCTATCAGCTGAAGAGGCTGCTGAAATTCAAGCTAACAACTTTAACCATGCGAGTCAAGATTTATATGAAGCAATTGAAAATGGTGATTTTCCAGAGTGGGACTTCTATGTTCAAATTCTAGAGCCAGCTGATATGGATCATTTTGATTTTGATCCACTTGATGCAACAAAGGATTGGTTTGAAGAGGATATTCCGTATCAACTTGTTGGAACAATGACACTAAACAAAAACCCTGAGAATATCTTTGCTGAAACGGAACAAGTTGGATTCAACCCAGGTGTAGTAGTACCAGGAATTGAGCCTTCTGAAGATAAATTACTTCAAGGCCGCTTGTTCTCGTACTCAGATACACAACGTTACCGCGTTGGTCCTAACTATTTACAACTACCAATTAACTGTCCATTTGCCCAAGTAAGCAACAATCAACGTGATGGTGCAATGACATTTAAGCAACAAGAAGAACGTATTAACTACGAGCCAAATCGTTATGAGCACACGCCAAAAGAAGATGGTGCTTATACAGATGCCCAAATGCCTATTCAAGGTGTTGCTGGCAGACGAGAAATTGATAAGACGAACAATTTTGGTCAAGCTGGTCAAGTTTACCGTCGTTATTCTAAGGAAGAGCAAGACGCTCTAGTGAAAAACCTGACAAATGACTTACAATCTGTTGCTGAGCAAACGAAACTTCTTGCTGTATGTAACTTCTACCGTGCAGATGAAAGTCTAGGAAGTCGTCTTGCAGAAAACTTAGGATTTGATATTTCTCCATACTTGCAACACATTAATAACTAATTCTCAGAAAAAGGAAGGCTCTCTGGAGTCTTTCTTTTTATATTACATAAAAAAGATGAGAAGAGTTTAGCTACCAAAAAAGAAATCAATTATATTTGATGCGGTTGAAGTTTGACTATTATATAGTTCTGAGTAACCGCAATTTGTGCAATAGACAACAAGAAATTTATTGTGCTGAATGTCAAACATTTTGGAAAGACCTGTTCCAGTAGTAGCTGGATAAAATACTGGAATTATCAGAAAAATGAAATCTTTAATAGACGACGTTTGTTAGTTTCCATTATAATTAAAATATAATTGTTTAGTTTTTCGAAATAAATAGATCGTTAAGGGGGAAATAACATATGAGTTTTGATGCGCATACATATCCTTATTCATCTCAAAGAAACGTTGTATACGGCAGAAAAGGGATGGTTGCTACTTCGCAGCCGTTAGCAGCTGAAGCTGGATTAGATATATTAAAACTTGGAGGTAATGCGATTGATGCAGCGATTGCAACTGCTGCTTGCTTAACGGTAGTAGAACCAACATCTAATGGCATAGGCTCTGATTGCTTTGCTTTAGTGTGGGTAGATGGAAAGCTTCATGGACTTAATGGAAGTGGTCAGTCACCAAAAAACCTGTCGATTGAGGCGGTTAAAGAAGCTGGTTATGAAAAAGAGTTACCTAAGTTTGGAATGGTTCCGGTGACCGTACCAGGAACTCCTGGAGCTTGGGCGGAGCTTTCGCAAAAATTCGGAAAATTATCATTAACAGATGTATTAGCACCTGCTATTAAATACGCAGAAGAAGGGTTCCCTCTGTCTCCTACGCTCGCTAAATATTGGGGTAATGCCTACAAAGCTTATTCACGTTCCGTAGAAGGAGACGAATTTAAGCCATGGTTTGAGACTTTTGCGCCTAATGGAAAAGTTCCTAAAGCCGGTGAGATGTGGAAATCTTCTGGACATGCCTATACGCTACGGTTAATCGCAGAAACAAACGGAAAAGCCTTCTATGAAGGAGAGTTGGCGGATCAAATTGATGCCTTCTTCCAACAGCACGGAGGCTTTTTAAGAAAAGAGGATTTAAAAGCATATAAGCCTGAATGGGTTGAGCCGATTAGTGTTGAGTATCGTGGCTATCAGGTTTGGGAAATTCCACCGAATGGCCAAGGGTTAATTGCGTTAGAAGCGTTGAATATTTTAAAAGGTTATAGATTTACAGAAAAAGAATCAGTCGATACGTATCATAAGCAAATTGAAGCCATAAAATTAGCTTTCGTTGATGGAATGAAGTATATTACAGATCCGAGTTCGATGAGTGTTTCTGTTGATGAACTTCTTTCTGAGGAGTATGCGAATACACGTCGCGACCTAATTGGTGAAGAAGCGATTACTCCTGAGCCGGGGACACCACAAAAAGGTGGAACGGTCTATTTAGCTACAGCTGATGGTGAAGGAAACATGGTATCTTTCATCCAAAGTAACTATATGGGCTTTGGTTCTGGTATTGTTGTTCCTGGGACGGGGATTGCGATGCAAAACCGTGGACATAACTTTTCACTTAATCCAAGCCACGACAATGCCCTCAAGCCAGGCAAGAAAACGTACCATACGATTATTCCTGGCTTTCTCACAAAAGGAGACGAGGCAGTAGGTCCATTTGGTGTAATGGGTGGGTTTATGCAGCCACAAGGTCATGTACAAGTGGTTGTTAATACAGTTGATTTTGCATTGAATCCACAAGCGACCTTAGATGCTCCGCGCTGGATGTGGTCAGTAGGAAAAAGAGTTCATGTTGAGCGTTCTCTTTCTCCACATATTGCAGAGGCTTTAACCCGAAAAGGACATCAAATAAAAGTGGAAGTAGATGGTGGGCCGTTTGGAAGAGGTCAAATTATTTGGAGAGATCCTGAAACTGGAGTCTTAGTTGGAGGAACGGAGTCAAGAACAGATGGTCATATAGCGGTTTGGTAATTTTATCTATCAAGATGTGAGAAGAACGTTAAGAGATGAATCCTCCTAACGTTCTTCACTTTAGTTAGACTTTTTATTTATTTATTTATTTATTTAACGACCAAGGAGTTAAAGGTGTCCGAGTCGAACTATTTATATAGATGTGTGTTCATTACAATTTCATGCCACTACGGCTTTTAAAACGTCTAAGCAAAATATGACTTTCAACTCTAGTGATTCCTTTTAAAGCATATAGTTCTTCATTAATAAACTGTTCTAATTGCTCAAAGTCCTCGACAAGTACATGCATATGAAGGGTACTAGGACCTGTCATTTGATAGCAACTAGCTACTTTAGGATTCTCTGCTAATGTTTCTGCTACTGAAACGAGACATGTCGGTTCGCAATCTACTTCAAAAAAAGCCGAAACTTTTTTTCCTATTTTATCTGAATTGATCACAACGCTAAATTTCTCGATTATTTCCTCTTCCATTAGCTGATTGATACGTTCACGAATAGCTACGCGAGAGAGCCCGAGTTCTTTTGCGATATCTACATATGACATACGCCCATTAATCGTTAAGAGCTCTAGTATTTTTCGGTCGGTAGTGTCTAGTTTCATTCCTGTTTTCACACCCCTTTGTAACATAGATATCCACATTATAGAACATTTTGTAAGGTGAAAACATCTTTCTTAGTATTTGTGGTTTAATTGTTAAAATTCTGATAAACTGTTATTACGGGTATCGAAATATTGAGGAGGAATCGTTTTATGAAGTTTCCGGAAGTTTGGGATTTAGAATCGATTTTTAAAGGTGGAAGCACGTCAGAAGAATTTAAATTATTTGTGGCAGAAACAGATCAACTTTTGGAAAATCTAGATCATCTACTTAATGAGGAAATGACGCTAGACCGATTAGAAGCCTATATACATAATGTACAAGTTTATATGCAGCGTTCGAGAGAGGCTGGAGCTTTTATTAGCTGCTTAACAGCACAAGATGTAAAAGACAAAGAAGCTATGCTATGGCTTGGAAAGATCACAGAACAAAATACTCAAATTCAAAATATTTGGGGCGTTCTTGAAGATATAATGGTTGCTCTATCTACAGAGGAGTGGAACCGTTTAATCTCACGTCCTTCTTTGTCAGGTGTCATTTTCAATTTAGAAGAGCGTCGTACACAGGCAAATGAAAAATTGCCTCCAGCACAAGAAAAGTTAGCAGGACAACTTGCTATTGACGGCTACCATGCATGGGGAAATGTTTATAATAGTGCAGTTGGTCGTATGCAAATTCCATTTGAAGAGGATGGAGAAGAAAAATTATTATCAGCAGGTCAACTGCAAAACCGTTTAAATAGTGCTGATCGTGACGTGCGAGAGAAGGCGTTTGATATTTCAGAGAAAGCGTGGGAAAAAGAAGGAGATTTATTTGCTTCCACCTTAAATCATTTAGCGGGTTTTCGCCTAAATTTATATAAAGCAAGAGGATGGGATAGTGTATTAAAAGAACCACTTGCCATTAACCGTATGAAAGAAGAAACGTTAGATGCTATGTGGCAAACAATTACAGATAATAAACCGAAACTATATAAGTTTATGGAACGTAAAGCGCAGTTACTAGGAGTCGAAAAGCTTGCGATGCATGATGTTCATGCTCCACTACCAGTTGAAGGGGATACAACGATTTCATATGAAGATGCTTGTGAGCTAATTATTAAGCATTTTAACACGTTTAGTCCGAAATTGGCTTCGTTTACAGAGGGAGCTCTACGTGATGGATGGATTGAAGCAGAAGATCGCTCTGGAAAAAGACCAGGTGGATTTTGCACATCATTTCCTTTATCTAAACAGTCGCGCATTTTTATGACTTACGATGGCACGATGGCGAATGTCGCAACTTTAGCTCATGAGCTTGGACATGCCTATCATGGGCATTGCTTAAAGAATATGGACCCACTTGCACAACGATATGCGATGAATGTAGCTGAGACGGCCTCTACATTTGCTGAAACGATCATCTCGGATGCTTTAGTGAAAGAAGCTCCTTCAGAAGATGTAAGGCTATCATTACTTGAAAATAAAATCTCGCGCTCGCTCGCTTTCTTTATGAATATTCATTCGCGCTTTCTATTTGAAACAAGGTTTTATGAAGCTCGTAAAGAAAAAATGTTGTCAGTTGATGAGCTGAATTCAATAATGGAAGAAGCTCAAAAAGAAGCTTATGGAAATCAACTTTCATCGTATTCGCCAACTTTCTGGGCGTCAAAATTACATTTCCATATTACAGGTGTTCCGTTTTATAATTTCCCGTATACGTTTGGTTTCTTATTTAGTCTTGGTATTTATAAAAAAGCGCTCGAAGCTGGACGTTCATTTGAAGATGATTACATTGCTTTGCTACAGGATACAGCGAGTATGACAGTTGAAGACTTAGCTCTGAAGCACCTTCAAATTGATTTAACAAGCAAAGATTTCTGGCAGGAAGCCATTGACCTTGTGTTAGTAGATGTTGATGAATTTATGGAACTGACAGAAAAGTAACAAAATAAGATGGCAGAGAGGACTAAATCCATTACGATTTAGTTCTTTTGCTTGTTGCCACATTTACAAGTAAATAAAAAGCCACCTGTTTTCCTAAAAGTTAGGATTAAACGGATGGCATTAGGAGACATCAATGTCACTATTCATATTTTCACTCCAAAGTTTAGTTAGTGTATTGGCTTATCATTTGTTCAACTTGTTCTTGTGTTACAGTTTGAATGAATTTTATCATATCGATTGGCTGCATCCCAAATAGCTCGCATTGTTCAGTGTATTGTCGATAAGCTCTCTCGTACGTTTCCATTTAGCATCCTCCTTTACTCCGCGTTTTCTTCTTGAAAGTAAGTTGTTTCATAAATGTGTTCAATATCAGCATCTGTCATATAAAGCAAATCATCACGATGAATCCTTCTTGTCTGTTCAATATATCGGACCATGTTTTGGCGCTCCATTCTACTCATGATTAATTCCTCCTCTCTTTCTGTTTTATAACAATAAACCTATGTTATTTTCTATTATATAACAGATTAAAGGTGAGTCAACAGCTATTTTGAAATTCTTTGAATTTTTGTTAGAACTTTAGATGGGAAATCAAACAGTTTTCATACATAAAATGCTTGTAATTGTTTTTTAAGCTCGAAAAATTCCATATAAATAAGGTATAATATAACCTAGTTGTATTAGGGGAAAGATTAAACGCTATAAAGCGATAAGACGCTAATGTGAGATATAAATGGAAAGAGAGTGAGTTACGTTATGGGTCGTAAATGGAATAATATTAAAGAAAAAAAGGCGTCAAAAGATGCAAATACAAGCCGGATTTATGCAAAGTTTGGTCGTGAAATCTATGTAGCGGCAAAGCAAGGTGAACCAGATCCTGAATCAAACCGAGCGCTTAAAGTTGTACTTGAGCGTGCAAAAACATATAGTGTACCGAAATCAATTATTGATCGTGCCATTGAAAAAGCCAAAGGCGGCTCAGAAGAAACGTATGACGAACTTCGTTATGAAGGATTTGGACCAAATGGATCAATGGTTATCGTTGATACGTTAACAAATAACGTCAACCGTACAGTTGCTGAAGTGCGTTCTGCGTTCAAGAAAAATGGCGGTAACATGGGAGTAAGTGGATCAGTTGCATTTATGTTTGATGCCACAGCGGTAATTGGTCTTGAAGGAAAGACAGCAGATGAAGTACTTGAACTTTTGATGGAAGCAGATGTCGACGTTCGAGATATTATAGAAGAAGATGAAGCGGTTATCGTTTATGCTGAACCAGACATGTTTCATGCAGTCCAAGAAGCGTTTAAAAATGTTGGGATCACAGATTTTACCGTAGCTGAATTAACAATGCTTGCTCAGAATGACGTAACACTTTTGGAAGAAGATCAAGTTCAATTTGAAAAATTGATTGATGCATTAGAGGATTTAGAAGATGTACAGCAAGTCTATCACAATGTTGATTTTGGTGAGTAAAAAATAGTCGAGCAAAGCCGAATCGAATATAAGGGAACAAAAGAAGTCGAGTGTAAAATCGAATAGGTTTTTATACTCGGCTTTTATTATTTGTTTTTTTTCTTTTAAACTGCTCAAACGAAAAGCCACCCATATTTGGATAACTTTTCGTTCGAGGATTACTTCGTATTTACGCTTTTTTAACAAATTCAGATTTTAATTTCATCGCTCCGAAACCATCAATTTTACAATCAATATCGTGATCCCCTTCAACTAGACGAATATTTCTTACTTTTGTTCCTATCTTTACGACTAGTGAACTTCCTTTTACTTTGAGATCTTTGATGACTGTTACAGTATCACCATCATTTAGAATATTTCCGTTTGCATCTTTGATCGTCTTATTCTCTTCGATTGTTTCAGTTTCTGACTCAAGGGTCCACTCATGTCCACATTCTGGGCAAACAAGGAGATTTCCATCTTCATATGTATATTCTGAATTACATTTTGGACAATTTGGCAAATTAGCCATAATCTTAATTCCTCCGCTCGTTAATAATCATTCAAAAGACAAAGATAACCAATATTTCTTATAGACTAAAAAAACGTTCAACAGAAGCACAAGTAAATGCATTCTTATGCTTTTTCCCTTATTACGTACGATTCAATTATTATAGCAGAGATGGATTAGTATAAGTGTAGCCTTTTATAATGAAATGCAAAATATTTTCTGATCTAGAGACCTAACTATACACTTTAGGTACTTCAAATCACGAAAAACGAGAATACACTGTCATAATTCCCTCTTTGGTACTTCATGTCTTTCCCTTTCCCTTTTTTATTTCGAGTCACGGAAAATAAACTCTGCACTTCGTACACTTTGAATACATTACACATTGTAGTTGAAGATGTATTAGACTTAAAAGTATTTGAAGATTGAAGAGATTTGAATAGAGCACAAAAATCTTGAGGACATTTTTCCTCAAGATTTTGTGGTTTATTAAAAGATTTAGTGAGGTGCTTCCTGTCTCAAATATCGCTTATCTTTCATAAACAGACGCCAGAACCAGATGAAAACAGGAATGAGTATGGCCATCCCAACCCCATAGCCGATTAACAAGGATTGAAACATGATCTCATTTGTGAATGTATCGTAGATCGTGACATTTGGATAAAGGAAGTAGGGCATATGGGCTGAACCATAGGCAAAGCTCGCTAACCCAAACTGTAAAGCAATTAAGAGTACGGCTACTCGTGGTTGGCCGACACTTACTTTTTTAGACGGCCACCAAAGGGCACTATAACCGGTGGCAAAAGCTAGTAAGGATAAGGTGAATAGCAACCATTCATTAGCCATATTTTCAAACATCCAAAACGCTTCTGGAATTAACGTGAAAATTGCACCTACAGCAAAGGATAAGGTTATAGGTCCAAGGATAATCGCATTTTTACGGTATACATGATATGTTTCTTCTGAATTAGCTTCACGTGCATAATCACTTAATAACAAAGAGGACAAAAATAGCTCTGTACTAAGTCCAAATCCTAAATGGGTGTAGAAAGTAGGGCTTGTGAACAGCTGATTGAGCAAGACATATTGTCGATCGCCAATCGTTTCAACAAATCCTCCTATTGCGGCTGGCAAAATACTAATTAGTAGGGCAGGAATTAATAATCCTGTTACCCCTGAAATGATAACGAGCATATTAGTGTATTTTTGAACGGTGTAAGAATAAACCATGAAGGCACTTCTAATCGTTAAAAAGAATAGAACCAAGCAAAAAGGCACAATCATTAGTGTTCCTAGTGTTGCTGCAGCGCCAGGGAAAAAACCAACTAAGGCGACAACAAGTAAGACCAAAAATACGTTGGTCACTTCCCACGAAGGAGATAAATAACGATTTGCAATACTTGCGGCTTTTGTATCCGTTCTTTTCCGGTAGTACATCGCCCAAAATCCGGCTCCAAAGTCAATCGATCCCGCAATAGCGTACATAAAGAGAAAGATCCAAATAATAATTATCGCAATATAAACAGATTCCATGAGATCACTCCTCTCTAAACAGATTTTTAGTTAATGGTATGCAATTCTTCTGATACAGGATTTCGATAAAAATAAAAATGCATGACAAGTCCTGTAATAACAAGCAGTACAACATAAAGGGAGATGAACAATACAAAAAGCATACCTAAATTTCCTGAATTGGTGGCAGCCTCACTTGTCAGTTGAAATCCATAAATGGTCCAAGGTTGTCGACCTGTACAACTGAAAATCCATCCCGTCTCAATCCCGATCATAGCAAGTGGTCCTGAAACAACAATCCCAGCTAAGAGCCATTTAGGGAATGGCTTTTGTTTTTTACGACCTAGAAACCAAAATAACCAATAGATTCCGGCAAGGGCAAGGAGCGCTGAGCCTATTCCGACCATAACGTTAAAGAGTGTATGAACAAATAAAGGGGGCCACTCTTCTTCGGGATAATCATATAATCCGCGAACTACTCCGTCAGTAGAGCCTGTTGCAAGCCAGCTGAGCATACCAGGGATTTCAATGCCGCCAACAACTCTCCCAGCTTCAGGATCAGGTGTGCCCATAATTGCCAATGGAGCATTGGGTTGGGTTTCAAATAAACCCTCTGCTGCAGCGAGTTTAACAGGAATATGCTCATGTAACATGATGGCTGTATCGTGCCCACTATTAGCTGTATAGACAGACATGAGCAAAGCAACAGCAAGTGAAAGAGACAAACCTTTTCGATGATAAGTAGTTTCTCTATCGCTAAGTCCTCCACGGAATAGCTTATAAGCAGCAACAGCTGCAAGAACAAAGGCTCCTGTCATATATGCACTTCCGACCACGTGTAAGGAAGTCACAAAGAAACTAGGATTGAATACAGCAGCTAAAGGTTGTACATTTGTAATTTGACCATCAACCATTTCAAACCCTCTAGGGGTATTCATCCATGCGTGAGCATCTGTAATTAGAACGGCTGAAGCCGTTGCGCCAAGTGCAACAAAGAACACACTAATAATTCTCATCGTCGGAGAAAGACGATCAGCAGCATATACGTAGATAGAAAGAAATAATGCTTCTAGAAAGAAAGCAAAAATTTCAATTTGAAAAGGAAGAGCAATGACTTGCCCTACAATTTCCATGAAGCCTGGCCAAAGAAGACTAAGCATGACAGCTACGATTGTTCCTGATGGAATCGCAACCCCAAGTAAGATCGCAACGCCCTTTGTCCACCTCTTGGCAAGAGTGCCATAATCCCCGTCTTTTCGAATGATCCGCATGATCTCAGCAAGAAGTATCATTAACGTAATTCCTACACCTAGAGTTGCGAAGATAATATGAAAAGCAATTGAAGAACCAAAAATTGTGCGCGCAAGCATGACATTATCCATTTTTCTTACTTCCTTTCGAATCAGATAGATGTAAAAATATGCTCATTTAGAAAAAATGATCATAACGAAAAAATCACATCTAATGCTTATACTGTGCGTTAACATCATTAGTAATATTCGTAAAAAGATCCATTTAATTAAATAAAAAGAACGAGTTACCGTAACTGGTAACTCGTTCTCAATATTATTTAGTATAATTTTTATCTTGTTCAGTTGTCTTAGACGAACGTTCATCGAGTCGTTCATCGATTTTCGCTAAGGCTTCAGGATCATTTAGTAATTGCTTTTTATTTTCTAACACTAATTCTTCAAATGAAGTTGATTGTCTTCGCATTTCCAGCCCACCTTTTAATAGTGAAAATATCTTCTACACCATTGTAACAAGTAAAACACTATAATAATAGAATAATTGTTACAATTTTTAGAATAAAATAATATTAGCAAAATTTGTCGATTTAGGAAAGGGAAATGTATACCGATCGAAAACCACAGACTTATCCACAGTGTTTTATCTTGTTTTAGTGGATACTCACAAGGAAATGAGAATTATACACAAGTTTATAGGTAGTTATCAACAGTTTGTGTTGATAAGTCTGTGTATAAAAAATGTGCCTGTACAAGATAAAAAAACTATTTACAAAAACGGCTTCTATTGTTAGAATATTTTTAACAATTAGAAAAAGTAACTGTGACGCTGTGTTGAAAGTGAGCGACTGCTCGATCAACTACATTATATAAAAAAAAAAGGGAGAGAGAACCATGACCGTATCAGAGAAAAAAATGATTGAAGAAATGCAAAAGAAATTAGATCGTTTAGCTAATGAATTAAATGAACTTAAGAAATCAGGGCACGATGGATTTGAAAAATTAGAAACAGATCATTTCTTAACACAAGCGTATAACTAACGCGCATAATTTAAGAGTGTCTAATGAATTTAATTAGGACACTCTTTTTTGGTTGTGCAGATAAATATTAAAAAGAGGAGTGCTATTCTTATGACCGTTCAATCGGAAACGATTCATCAACTTACCATTCCCACTCCATTTCTGGTAGGACCTGTTCACGTTTATTTAATTTGTAGTGATACGTTAACACTCGTAGATACGGGCCCTTTAACACTAGAAGGAAAAGCATCACTAATCAGTCAATTAGATATTCTCGGTTATAAACTGGAGGATATCGAACAAGTTATCCTAACACATCATCATCCAGATCATGTCGGGCTTGCGGGACTTTTTAAATCAGCTGTATTAATAGGACATCGATATTTACGCCCCTGGTTAAGGAAAGAGGATCAATTTTTTAAAAGATACAAATCGTTTTTTGAAGAGTTTTATCATGCTCATGGCTTTTCACAATCAAATATTGAAAAGGTTTCCAAGTCTAGTCAAGCATATATGAGTTTTATTGAGAAGACAGACTTGGATGTGATTGTAAGTCATGGAGATGAAGTTCCTGGCCTAAAAGGTTGGCGTGTATTAGAAGTTCCAGGTCATGCGCAGAATCATATTATGATTGTGCGAACAAAGGATCATACTGCTATTGGAGCTGATGTGCTTCTAGGATCAATCTCTTCAAATGCCTTATTAGAAGCCCCGATGGATGGTGGGCAAGAGAGGCCCAAAACACTTATTCAATATCGAAAATCCTTACAGCTCGTCCAGGATTTAAATTTACAATTATTAATGCCTGGCCATGGGGAAATAATTATGAACGTTAATGACCTAATTGATCAGCGTCTAGAAGGCCATCTTACTCGGGCCAATGTCATTAAGAATTTATTAGGTAATAAACGTTTGAGTGCGAACGAAATTAGCTATCAGCTATTTAAGGAGAAACATCTTAAACAACCCGATTTAACTTTTTCTGAGACTTTAGGGCATTTAGATTTATTAGTAGAGCAGAGTGATCTAATAGTCACAGAGATAGAAGGGATTTATTTATATCATAAAATTGAATGAGTAATCATTCAAAAATAGATCTGGTTAGACCTTTTCTTTTTCTGACTTTTCTTGCTAGAATAAGAGTTAGAAGATAAATAAGAGGAGGGACTCTGTTGGACAAGAAAAAAAGCAACTCATTAAAGTTAGTCTGGATTTTTGGATTACTACTTGTTTCAGTTATACTAGCTAAGAGGGAATGGAGAACTAGAATTTTAGCTGAGCTAAAACAGGCAAAAGAAACAACTGAAAATACGATTGAGTTCATTAGAGATAACCGCGAACAAGTCTTTGAACAAGTAAGAACGACTGTAACCGACGTTTCTACTGTAGTTCGAGATATCACAAATGATGTAAAAAAGATTAGTGAGACTGCCTCACATTTGAAAGAAAGCTCCGAAGAAATTGTTAAAGCAACAAAAGAAGCAGCGGATGAAATGAAGAATTTAAAGAAGAGTTTACATAGTGGAGATACAAATCCTTTTAGATAATGCTTGGTGTAGAGACTCAAAAAGAGCGTAAATTACCTTTTGAGTCTCTTTATTATGTTACTCTATTTTCATTTTTTCGATTTTTGGATTTACGAGAGGGAAAGATTTATGCGACTCTTTGGATTATATACTACTAGCAGGCCAAACTCCATGATGTTCAGAGCAAATGTAACTAATTAAGAAGGGGCAATGCCTAATGAAAGTGGAGATAAAAGTGGCATTGCGCTGCTTCAAATGGTCATTCCTCGTTGCAAGAAAGCTGTTCTTTTGAATACTCAAAAAGCATCGATATAAGTCGATGCTTTCTGTCATGTATTTGTAAGAGGTTTTTTAAAAGAGGTAACAGCGAGGAAGACAACAAATAACATGGTGCTAATAATGAGAAAAAAGCTCAACCCACCAATAAATTGAATAAAGACTCCACCTAAGTAAGGACCTAATAAACTCCCTAAACTAAAGGCAATGCCACAAAGGATATTTCCAGTAGGTAAAAGAGATTTTGGAGTTAAATCGGTCATATAACTGATCCCGAGTGAAAAGGTGGACCCAACAAGCATACCAGCTAAGAACAAGCAAATCGTTAATCCAATAATGGTTTGTTCTAAGAAACTAGCGATGAAAAAGGATAGGCTTCCGAAGAACAAAATGAGAGATAAGATTCTTTTCCTTCCATATTTATCGCTTACTATCCCCAGGGGAAGTTGAAAAACGATTCCTCCAAAAGCAAATGATGCTAATAAGATCGATACCTGAGTGACATCTAGCCCGATTCTCAACCCGTAAATGGGGAAACTTCCATTGAGAGAAGCTTCTAAAAATCCGTATCCTAAAGCTGGTAACAAAGCCACCCAAGCATATTTGAGAGTTTTACCGAAACGACTTGCAGTGTCCCAGAAAGAGGACAATTCTAATGCTTGTTCAGGAAAATCATTACGTAAAAGAAATAAAAACAACCAAGCCACTAAACAAAGCCCTGCTGAAATCATAAACGGTAAAGCTTCGTTAATCGAAACTAAGGGTGTTATTAAAGGTCCAGCAGCAAAGCCGATTCCAAAGAACAAACCATAAATGCTTATGTTCCGTCCACGCTGTTCTTTTGGGGTGGAAGAAGTAATCCATGTTTGAGTACCAAAGTGAAGAGCGTTATCGCCAATCCCTATGCATAAGCGAAGGAAGAACCAAAACCAAAACGTTTTCCACAAAGGGAATAAGGCTAATGCGATTACCACGATCAAGCCACCTGTTAGAATGATGGGCTTATACCCATATCTTCTTAAGGGAGGTTCCATGAATGGAGAAATAATTAGAATTCCTATATATAGGGCGGTTGCGTTTAAACCATTTAAGGTAGCAGACACCCCGTCTTGTTCAAAGATTATCGAGATAAGTGGTAGAAGCATACCTTGGCTAAAGCCACTTATAGCAACAATGCTTACTAATATCCAAAAACGCAAGCGGTCCATATTATTATTCCCTCACTTCTAAAATGCGACTTTTTTATTTTATCTCCTTCTATCTCAAAATACCATATGTCATTAAGAGAAAGAACATGACGTTCACTTAGGAGACTGTTACAATAAAAGACATGTATATTGAAGGAGGGAAACGAATGGAATTTACAATGAAAGAAAATAGCTTTGTAACAGAATTTGAATTTGGAACACTTGAAGTGTCTGGGAATGCCGATTATGGATTTAGGCCATATCAACTTCTCGTTTCTTCCATTGCTGTATGTAGTGGTGGCGTGTTAAGAAAAGTGTTAGATAAAAAGCGAATAAAATACGAGGATATTAAAATAAATGCTAACGTGAAACGAAATGAGGCAGGTGTGAATGAAGTGACAGACATTCATATTCACTTTGTTCTTGTTGGAATAGACGGAACTGATGAAAAAATAGCGAAAGCATTAGAAATCGCAACGAAAAATTGCCCGATTGTTCAGTCCGTTAAAGATTCTATCCGTATAACAGAGACGTTTGAACGCGTAGAATATGAATAGTAAGGATATACAATCCCTGGTCGCCTTAGCATGTGGAGCAGTGCTACAAGGGGCGGCCATGGCTTTGTTTTTATTCCCTCATAATATCGCATCTGGTGGAGCGGCGGGTATCGCTATTTTAGCTGAATTATGGTTCGATATTCCCCATGCAGTCACGATTTGGGGCTTAAACCTTTCTCTCCTCCTAGTGTCATTACGGTGGATAGGATATAAAAGTAGTTTTAAGACGATCTATACGGTAACGATTACTTCGTTTACAATCTCCTTGATTCAATTATTCCCCATTTCATTTGCCGTTCCCATTTATTTGAGTATGGTAATTGGTGCGGGTCTGTTTGGATTTGGAATTGGGGTGCTCTTTCGAAACGGAGCTTCTTCAGGTGGGTTAGCGATCATTGCCCATATCTTTTATCAAGTTCAAGGGATTTTGCCTGGTAAGTCTCTATTTGTGATGAATATGTTTGTTTTCTTAATCGTTTCTTATTTCATCGATTGGCGTTTGTTTGTATTTGCAGTTGTTACACAATGGGTTGCAACAAAGGTTCTTAATCAAGTCGTAATCTATCCATTAACTAAAAATGAAACGAAAGATACCGCTGTTTCGGCTTAGCCTTTGTTTGATTAAAGAGGGAGAATAACATGTTACAATCTAAACAATTAGATTTTACGGAAGGCCGTATCATGAAAAAGATGATTCTGTTTTCTTGGCCGATTTTTCTGACCAACTTACTGCAATCTTCTTATCAATTGATTGATTCGATTTGGGTGGGAAACTTATTAGGGCCCAGTGCGTTAGGCGCGATTACGATCTCAGCAACAGTTGTGTTCACCATCCTTTCTTTTATTATTGGTTTAAATGGAGCGACATTGACGGTTTTAAGTCAACGAAGAGGAGCCAATGATGAAGAAGGATTAAAAAATTCTCTAAATGCATTTGTGTTTGTTTTAGGTACATTAGCTCTTTTGCTAGGTTTGATTGGTTTTTTGTTTTCAGGTCATATTTTACGCTTTATGGGGACTCCCGGTGATATCTTGCCGCTTGCTCAATCTTATTTACAAATTAATTTTATTGGAATCTTGTTTTTATTTGGGTACAACTTTATTGGAACCGTGTTAAGGGCGTTAGGTGACAGTAAAACACCGATTCGTTTTATTATCATTGCGGTAGTACTTAACACAGTATTGGATCCGCTATTTATTCATGTATTTCAATGGGGGATTGATGGAGCGGCTTATGCTACGATTATTTCTCAAGGGACGGCGTTTCTTTATGGGCTCCTTTATTCAATTTATAAAGCAAAGGTACCGTTTCAAATTCCTCGACTTCCGGAAAGAAGGTATTTTATCGTTTTGTTTAAGCTGGGACTGCCTGCCGGATTATCAATGATGACAATTTCAGCAGGGATATTAGCCATTATGACCGTGGTAACAGGGTATGGTGAAGAGGTTGTAGCTGGTTTCGGAGCTGCGCAACGATTAGACAGTTTAATTATGCTTCCAGCACTCACTCTCGGTTCTGCCGTAAATAGTATGGCTGGTCAAAATATTGGAGCACAGCTATGGGAGCGAGTAAATGACATTGCCAAACAGGCAATCATACTTATAAGCATTGTTTCCATTACAATCAGTACGGTCATTTTTTTAGGAGCAGAGCAGCTAATCAGATTATTTGTACAAGATGAAGGAACAGTGCAGTTTGGGGCCGTCTATGTTAAAACAATTGCTTTCTTTTATCCATTTTTAGGGGTGAATTTTGTTCTAAATGGAATAGCCAGAGCAGCTGGTGCGATGTTTCCGATTCTAATCCTTAACATTATCTCTTTTTGGATATTAAGATATCCTTTAACTGCTATTTTCTCAAAATGGCTAGGTGAAAGTGGCATTGCTTTAGGGATGGGGCTTAGTTTCGTCATTAGCAGCGTAGTGGCTTCGGTTTATTATTTCCGCGGAAATTGGCGGAAGATTAGTGAAGATGTTGGCGAAAAAACGGGTAATAAAGAAAAAAATAAAGAAACTGATCAATAGAATAGAGGAAATGTTTATATGAAATCAGTTATGATTAGAGCTTTAAGTTATATCGGGGGGTTGTTAATTGTCTCCTTTGGAGTAACATTGACCATCTTGGCTGGGCTTGGTGCAGGTGCCTGGGATGCATTGAATGTAGGATTGGCCATTCAAACACGATTTTCGGTTGGGAATTGGGTTATATTTGTTGGAATTATCTTGATTGGTGTAAATGCGCTATTAACTAGAACTAAGCCGGTAGTCCATTCTTTGCTTACAATTCTCATCCTAGGATATTTCATTGATTTTTGGCTAATTATTGTATTTAATGATATGTTATTTAGTGGATTTATGTTGCAAATGATTATTCTCTTAATAGCTATAGTCGTTATTGCTTTTGGAGCATCTATATATATGCAAGCTGAATTCGCGCTTATTCCAATAGATGGTTTTATGTTTGCGATAAGGGATGTTTTAGGAGTTAAGTTAATGGTGGCCAAAACGATTGCTGAGCTAATTGCATTAGTAGCTGCATTTATAGTGGGTGGTCCTATTGGAATAGGAACGATTCTTGTCACGTTTTTAATTGGCCCATTAATTCAATTTTTCTTCCCACGAATTGAAAAAAGAATTAATTGGAAAGCGATTCAATAAAATAAAAAAGAGTAACAAAAAGCAGCCTGAGACAATCTTCAGGCTGCTTTTTGTTACTCTTGTCCTTGTTGTTTCGCTCTTTTATTTGTTGCATCAACAGCTTGACCAATTATGTCCACAAACTGGTTATCGGCAAGTGTAGCGAGTCCTGCCGCTGTTGCACCGCCTGGAGAGGTTACTTGCTCTCGTAACTGAGCAGGCTCACGATGCTTATCCAACATAGCGGCGCTACCGATCACCATTTCAAGGACAAGCTTTCTTGCTTGCTCTTTGGTAATTCCAAAGGATAGAGCTGATTGCTCAAGAGCTTCGACAAAATGATATAAAAAGGCTGGTGCACTGCCAGTAATGGCGGTTAAATCGTGGACCTGTTGTTCCGTTAACTGCTCTGCAGTTCCAATAGCCCCAACGATCTGCTGAAAAAGCGCTTGTTGTTCTTTCGTCACATATTGCCCGAATGTATAAATAGACATCGATTTTCTAACATCTGCAGCGGTATTTGGCATCAGCCATGCGACTGCTGTCCCCTTTGGTAAAGCAGCTTCTAACTTTGTTGGGCCAATTCCAGCAGCGACGGTAATCACAAATTGGTGCGATTGAATCATCGGGTTCATTTGATCTAAGACTTTATCGTGTACAGATGGCGGACATGCAAGAATGATCACATCTGCTTGTGGAAAAATATTTACCCAATTAGAGACAGTCTGCACGGGATATTTAATTCCTAGAGTGTGAAGGCGTTCTTGATCACGGTGGTTGGAAATAGTTATTTTGACGTTTAATTCATTCTGAAGCATTCCAGAAAAGATGGCTTCAGCCATTCTCCCAGCTCCAATAAATAAAATATGTAATGGTTTTTGCATGGTATCCTCCTTTTGGAAAGGTTCCTAATATTATGTTTCTGCAATGGCTCCATACGATGTGAGCAAAAGCACGCTCAGATTTTGCTTAAGAGCTGGCATTGTTCGCTCAGTGCAAAGAGTGAAAAGAGTGAAAAGAAAATAAGAAAGCTCCTTTTTTTACTATATCTACGTTACCAGAAAAATGAAGCTTTCGGAAGCGATGGATAATATTTGCCGGAACGCTCACACTAAACTTAATAATATGTCTTCTAGAATAATTAAGGAGGTAATACAGATGAATCGAATAATCGTAGCATTGGTTGCGATATTCTTATTAGCAACATCTGCACACATTTTTGCAGAAGATGATGTCAAAAAGGAAGAGAAAAAAGGATTTACAGTACCAGACTCTGTTGTTAAAATTTCAAAAGAAAATACGTACACGAATCCAACACAGGATTTGCCATACCTTCAACCAAGTGAATTAGCAAAAGAATTGTTAGAGAGCACAGATGTGAAAATTGAAAATCCTGACTTAATTCGTATTTTAAATGAATCAACTATTAATGACTCAAAGTTAGCACTAGGATTTCGTGCTTCAATCTACCTTGGAGAGTGGCCATTAGCATACGATTCAGATGGAACAGAAGTAAACTGGGAATACCAAAAAGTAAACACGAATTATTTGGACAATCGTGGAGGGCGTTCACCACAAAAATTGACATACTTCCAAGAGCAACAAAAGAAAGTAAGTGGTGGTCTCACAGCAAAAATTCCAAATAGTGACGCTGTGAAAAAAATGATGATGATTAAAGCAACAGAGCATACGAACCTACCTTTATCATTTGAAACGGTCATTGGCCAAGGGACAAAAAAAGGAAACACTTACAACATTGCTCCTAAGCAAGTAGGGTATTTAAATAGTTTTGTTCCAGCGGCAAACGAAAAAGGTAAGGTCACGTATGGAGAAGTATACTTAACCTTTAAAGGTGGCAAGCGCAAGCTAGAAGTGAAAAATGTCACACAACAAGGAATTGGTGCGTGGATTCCTATTCAAGATCATCTATCCTTTAGCTTTGTAGCAGCGAATCAGCCTAAATAATATAAACCACTCGGAAATTCAAATCCGAGTGGTTTTTTTACCTATTTTGTTAATGGGACTCGCGATACTTTAATTCCTTCCGTTATCTGAAACCTCTAACGTCATATGTTTGACTTTTTCTTTGTAAAATCAACACTAGGATAGTAAGCATCTTTTACTAGTACGTTCGGTCCTAGGCATTGAACAGATGGGCAATGACAATTGAGTGATTTAGCAAGATTAGAGTTCATCCAAGTGGAATAGGCGTCTACTAAAGTAGTGTTCTGAATATTGCCTAATGGAGGAGTGTCTCCGAAATCTGTTACTATGATATTCCCATCAAAAATGTTTACATTAAGACGAGAACGCCCATCAGGATCGTTTCGAACGGTTACATCCTTTTCTGAATATAACCTTTTTTGTAAGCTTAAATCTGCTTCATTGTCACTACAAGGGTAAAAAGGTAAAGTGCCAAAAAGCATCCAAACATTTGGATCTCGTACGTCTAACAAGCGATGGATGCCTGAACGAATCTCTTCCAATGAAGCAACTTCGAGGTTGCTGGCAAAATCACTTGGGTACATTGGATGAACTTCATGACGTTGACAACCCATTTCAACAATTTGTTCATGAATTTGTTCTAGATGTGGAAGAGTCCGTTTGTTAATCATCGTTTCTGCTGAAACAAGGACGCCTTGACTCGTTAACGCTTTAGCGTTTTCTACCATACGATGAAATAAAGACGCTCTTTGTTCAAAACTTGGCTTACGATCCATCACAGCGAAACCAATCTCAGCAAAATCGTTAACACTTCCATAGTTATGTGAAATATGGAGAACATCAAGATATGGGATAATCTCCTCGTAACGTTTTAGATCCAATGTTAAATTAGAGTTAATTTGAGTACGAATGCCGCGTTCATGTGCATATTTCAGAAGTGGTACAACATAATTGTTAACTGATTTTATTGAGAGCATCGGTTCCCCTCCTGTGATGCTAAAAGCACTCAAAGTCGGGATCTCATCAAGTCTTTGAATAAGTAAATCCAGGGGCAGGGGATCTGGATCTTTTGGCTGTAACGTGTACCCAACTGCGCAATGTTCACATCGCATATTACATAAGGTAGTCGTCGTAAATTCAATATTGGTTAAAGTTGGCTTTCCAAACTTTTTTATATCCTCATACGCTTCCCAAGGGTCGAAGGAGGGCGTTATCGTTGGCAATGAATCAATCACAAAGATCGTACTCCTTTAAAAAAATATTACTGGTCTCATCATAACGTAAAAACCGATGTTTCAAAAGAGCTAGTTTTGACTGCTGACCTTCATTGTGATTGAAGATAGAATCTGTTACACTCTATTTGAAATGATGTGTCATAAAAAGGAGAGAATGAAATGGGTGGAGCAATTCATGATAAAAAAGAACAAATGAACTATTTGCATAATAGATTAAATATGGTTATGACCGTTCTAGATACGATTGAGCCGGAAGAAGCTGGAGTGGAAGAGATTGATCGTCTTCTTGCAATGCTAGATGATATTGAGACAAAATGTAAGCAATTTCGTCACGATTGGTCTGAATAAGGAGTGGTATCGTGAATCTATATTTGATTCGACATGGAGAATCAACAGGGAACCTTGCGGGTAAAATTCAAGGGTGGGAAAATTTCCCTTTGTCTGACTTAGGTCGCAGGCAAGCTGACCTTCTCGCAAATTATCTCAAAGAGATACAGCTCGACTACATTTATAGTAGTGACCTTGTGAGAGCGTCTGATACTGCAAAGACTATAGCGAAGAAAAAAAGCCAATCGGTAAATGAGTGGGATAAAGTCAGAGAGGTTCACCTTGGACCGTTACAGGGATTATCCCGTTCTGAGATCTATGAAAGATTTCCAGAGACTATTGAAAACTCAATTCTAACATCGGGTGTTGTCGGAACAGAAACAATTGAAGAGTTAACAGCCAGATGTCAATATGTGATCGAACAGCTACAAAGAGCTCATAAAAATGACCATGTTGCCATTGTGTCTCACGGTGGATTTATTAGTATTTTGCTCATGTACCTCCTTACTGGAGAGCAGTGGCATATGCTGCACCGACCATTTCAAATTGGGAACACGAGTATTAGTCATATAGAGTGGCCTAAAAATCGAACGAAGCCACTTATTCATTATATTAATCGAACCGGACATCTAGATGTCCTAACTGAGGAATCAGCGAATATGGGTTTATTGTAGGGCGCTCTTCTTAAACAGGGCGTCTATTTTTATTGTCGTAAGTTAGTGGGGAGATCGTTTAAAGGAGTGACAGATTAATGTTCCGGACTCATAGACAAATAGGAGAAGTCAGAGAAAAAAGTATCAGCTTTCTCTAAATGTAAGGTGTTTTCCTAATCTTGGTCTGTACACGCTTCCACTTTTCCCTTTCGGAATTTTTGGACTAGCATTATAATAGATATGATAAGAATCTGTTGTACGGAAAAGGAGATGGATGAAATGAGAAAATTAGAAGAAAGCATGTATCAACTGATTGTTGAAACATCTACTAATCTACCAAATGATGTACGTCGTGCGATTGCTGCAGCTAAAGCTAAAGAGAATGCAGGTACACGCGCAGCTTTATCATTATCTACAATTACTGAAAATATAGGAATGGCTGATGAGAACGTTTCACCTATCTGTCAAGATACAGGAATGCCTACGTTTGAAGTAAAGGTCCCTGTTGGTGTAAACCAAATTGAAATGAAAAAAGCGATCCACGCTGCTATCGCAAGAGCAACAAAAGACAGTAAACTTCGCCCAAATTCTGTAGATTCTCTAACTGGAAAAAATACAGGCGATAACCTTGGGGAAGGGACACCTGTAATCCATTTTCATCAGTGGGAAAAGGATGTTATTGATGTTCGCTTAATCTTAAAAGGGGGGGGCTGTGAGAACAAAAACATTCAATACAGCTTACCAACTGAATTAGAAGGTTTAGGCCGTGCAGGTCGTGATTTAGATGGAATTCGTAAATGTATTATGCATTCGGTTTATCAAGCTCAAGGTCAAGGTTGTAGCGCAGGTTTCATCGGTGTAGGAATTGGTGGAGACAGAACGACTAGTTATTCTTTAGCGAAAGAGCAGTTATTCCGTACTGTTGACGATGTCAATGAGAATCCTGAACTTCAAAAGCTTGAAGATTATGTTCTTGAAAATGCGAATAAACTTGGAATTGGAACGATGGGATTTGGTGGAGAAGCAACTTTACTTGGCTGTAAAGTTGGCGCCATGAACCGCTTACCAGCTAGTTTCTTTGTGTCTGTTGCTTATAACTGCTGGGCTTATCGCCGTTTAGGGGTTGTGCTTGACCAAGAAACAGGAGACATTCAAGAATGGCTTTATAAAGATGGGGAAAAAGTAGACCTAAACGAAGCTGAAAAAGAAATTGCAGCGACCGAAGAAGCAACTACTGAAGTGCGTGAAGTGGTTTTACAAGCGCCAATTACAGAAGAGCAAATTCGTGAACTAAAAGTCGGTGATGTCGTTATTATTAACGGAATGATGCATACAGGCCGAGATGCGATTCATCATCACCTAATGGATCATGACGCTCCAATTGATTTGGACGGTCAAGTGATCTATCACTGTGGTCCTGTAATGATGAAAGATGATCAAGGGGAGTGGCATGTGAAAGCAGCTGGTCCAACAACAAGTATTCGTGAGGAGCCTTATCAAGGCGATATCATGAAGAAATTTGGTATCCGTGCTGTAATAGGAAAAGGCGGAATGGGTCCTAAAACATTAAAAGCACTAGAAGAACACGGTGGAGTTTATCTAAATGCGATTGGTGGAGCAGCACAATATTATGCTGACTGTATTAAGAAAGTAAAAGGCGTGGATTTAATGGAGTTTGGAATTCCAGAAGCGATGTGGCATTTGGAAGTAGAAGGATTTGCAGCGATTGTGACAATGGATTCTCATGGTAATAGTTTGCATGCAGATGTAGACAAGTCTTCACTAGAAAAACTAGGGCAATTTAAAGAGCCTGTTTTTAAATAAAATATGTTTAGGGTCGCTGTATAAAGCGGCTCTTTTTTCTTTAGAAAAAGGTACTTTACTTACTCAATTCATCCATTTTACCATGTCAATCGGTAAGGATACATAAAGGATTTATATCGTGAGAAACTAACAAAAAAAAGAGGGAGAAGATGCTTGATGTTAAAAAAGACACCTGTCCTTGCTACATTTATATTTGTAGCCATTTTTTGTTGCTTATCTCCAGTCGCTTCAGCGTATAGCAATACGGTCTATAATTGGAGTTACAAGCCTGAGAAAGATAACAAACCAGTTACCACAGAGCCAGAATACTTAGATATGCTAGAAAGAGCGAATGGTTTTTTTATTGGAGATACAACCCAAAAAGAGCTCTATCTAACTTTTGACAACGGTTATGAAAATGGCTATACGGAAAAGGTGCTTGATGTCTTAAAGGAAAAAGAAGTTCCAGCCGCTTTTTTTGTAACAGGTCATTATTTAAACGATGCTACAGATCTAGTCAAACGGATGGTCGATGAAGGTCATATTGTCGGAAATCATTCGTGGCATCATCCTAGTTTACCTGGAGTAGGAGACGGTCGGTTAATGAGTGAGTTAAACAAGGTAAGAGAACGATTTACAGAGATTACAGGGGTAAAGGAGATGAATTATCTTCGCCCGCCAAGAGGTCAATTTAGTGAGCGTTCTTTAATGCTGTCCGAAAAGCTAGGCTATACTAATGTCTTCTGGTCGATGGCTTATAAGGATTGGGAAGTCGATAAGCAAAAGGGTGGAGATTATGCGTATAATCAGATTATGAAGAGAATACACCCAGGTGCAGTCATGCTCATTCATTCTGTATCTAGTGATAATGCCGAGGCTTTGCCGCGAGTGATCGATGATGCTCGTAAGCAAGGGTATGTATTTAAGAGCCTTGATGATTATATGTTCAAAAAGCAAACAGATGGATTGCCTTTTCCTTAAAGTGACGGGGTTAAGTGGCTTCTGCTCCTTAAGAATAATCATTTGTTCCTGCAGTCAATCGATTCGCAGAAAAGATTATAGATAACACGGATAAGAGAAGAAATGTGCTTAGTAAATACGGTTCGCTGATAAAAATGGTTTTTCGCAGATATCCTTAGGACTTCGCTGATATATCTAAAAAGTCGCAATAAAAATCCCGCTACGAGAGTTACTCACAGCGGGATTCCATTAATTTGCGAAGCTTTCTTGACCAATAGCAGATGCAATCGTTTCTAATGTACTAACATCTGTTACATCAAACGCGATTGGTTGTCTGCTTCGAACAACCATCATACCAATCTCTTCTTTCATCGAATTAGTGATTGGAAACTTAAGTTCTCCGTTGCATTCCCATCTAAGGTCATCTTCAAATGAAGAAGCTGCCACTAATTTGTGATCTAAATTTTCATACATATAAATGCCTACCCAATCAATATAAGGGACTTGTTCAACAAGACTTTCCACTGTCTTATCAAAAATAGAATTTAGACTTTCTTTCTTAAATACGTGCGCCATAATTTGTAGCGATGCTACATCTGTAGGTATAGACAAAATTATCTCTCCTCTTTTCGTACTTTCTTTGTCCTATTTTAGCAGATTAACACTCTTTTTCGGTCTAGTAAGTTTAGGAAGAAATGTGCGAACATGCTATAATAGGATCGCACTGAAAGGAAGGTGTTAAATATTGAAACAAAAACAAGGAAATCAAACAATTAATATGGAAATTGGCCAGCAATTTCCTTTAACGATAAAACGTCTTGGAATTAATGGAGAAGGGGTAGGCTATTTCAAGAGACAAGTGGTCTTTGTTCCTGGTGCGCTACCGGAAGAAGAAATCGTTGCAGAAGTGACGAAAGTAAGCCCACGATTTTCAGAAGCAAAAGTAGTGAAAATTCGTAAACGTTCCAAGGAGCGAATTGAACCACCATGTCCAATCTTTTCAGAGTGTGGAGGTTGCCAATTACAACATATGGAGTACCAAGCTACATTGAGGGAAAAACGAGATATTGTCAAACAAGCCTTTGAGCGTCATACGAAAATAGGCGTTGATCAATTACAACTCTTACCTACAATTGGAATGGAAAACCCATGGGATTATCGAAATAAAAGTCAACTTCAAGTGGCTAAAAGAGGCGAAAATGTACTTGCAGGTTTGTATGCGTCTAATTCACATAAATTAATTGATCTCTCAGAATGTAAGGTACAACATCAAGCTACCAATAAAGTAACGCAAGTAGTCAAACAAATTTTAGCAGATTTAAATATCTCCATCTATAATGAGCGAAAACATAAGGGAGTCGTTCGAACTATTGTCACGCGGGTTGGATTTGCAACAGGACAAGTGCAAGTAGTCCTTGTAACAAAGGATGACACTCTACCTAAAAAAGAGGCGATTGTAGAAGAGATTCAAAAAAGACTGCCTGAGGTTACTTCGATTATCCAAAATGTAAATGGACAAAAAACATCGATCATCTTTGGCGAGAAAACCGTTCATTTGGCGGGTGAAGAAACGATTGAAGAAAAGTTAGGTGATCTTTCTTTTGAATTATCGGCACGCGCTTTCTTCCAACTTAATCCTACACAAACCGTTAAATTATATAATATGGTGAAAAAAGCAGCCCAGTTATCAGGGAAAGAAAAAGTAGTCGATGCGTATTGTGGAGTGGGAACAATTGGACTTTGGCTTGCAAAAGAAGCAGCTGAAGTACGAGGAATGGATGTCATTGAAGCATCTATTGAGGATGCAAGAAAGAATGCAAAAAATCATGGCTATCATCATGTAATCTATGAAGTCGGAAAAGCAGAAGAATGGCTACCACGCTGGAAAAAGGAAGGGTGGAAACCAGATGTCGTGGTTGTTGATCCTCCTCGAACAGGCTGTGATGACAAACTATTACAGACAATCATCGAAGTGAAGCCAAAAAGAATGGTGTATGTGTCATGTAATCCATCCACCTTAGCTAAAGATGTTGATCGTTTGAGTAAGAAGGGGTACAAGGTGAAGTCCATTCAACCTGTTGATATGTTCCCGTGGACGGCTCAAGTAGAGAGTGTAACGGAGTTAGTTTGGAAATGATTTGATCCTATCGCAAAAAACGGATTAATGATAAGCCATTTGTCAAAAGGCTATTGAATTGGATTAACCAGGGATAGTAAATAGGGAAGAAAGGTAAGTCAGGATGAATATTTGAGATAAAGGCATTGCTAGTGCAAGTATGGTTTATCTTTATCTTAAGTAAACTTGGAGGTATGACTTTGGAGGACGTATCAAAACAAGAGTGTATTCAAGCGTGTATCATTAAGATTCAAACTGAGTCACTGCTATATGGACATTCATCTCCCCATATGAAAAAGTATACGGACTTTTACAAATTACCTGTACATATTTGTAAACACGAGTATGGGTACGTCGATGCAGTCGGATACAAGTTGTTTGTTCAACGATTCTGTCCAAGTAAACCGCTTAGCACCGTTTTTCTTTTACATGGCTACCTTGATCATGTAGGGTCATTTGCAACAGCCATTCATTTCCTAGTAGAAAATCAGTATGAAGTAATTGGGTATGACTTACCGGGGCATGGGCTTTCTAGTGGAAAACGTGCAACTATTAGCAAATTTGAGGATTATTTAGCAACATTACAGGTCGTTTATGATGTAGTGGTGCAAAAATCAACCAATCACCCGTTACTTGTTGCACACAGTACGGGAGCCATGATCGCTCTTGAATATGCTAAGCGTACAAAAGAAAACTTTCAAAAGATGGCTTTTGTTGCACCTCTTTTTCAACCGCATCTCTGGAAACTCTCCAGATTAGGGCTTATTCTGACTACACCATTTCTTCAATCGCTAACAAGAGTATTTCAAAAAAATTCTAGTGACCAAAGCTATCTGCTATTTACAGAAAAAGACCCGCTTCAAGAAAAACGTTTACCTGTTTCTTGGCTTCACGCTTTAAATGCATGGATAAGAAAAAATAAGCGCAGTCGCACGGAAAACCTTTCATTCTTAATGATACAAGGCAATCGAGATAAAACAGTTGATACAAGATATGGATTTAAGCAGGTACGCTCCTTGTACCCTAATAGCTCAATTGTGTTAATAGACAAAGGTCATCATCAGCTCTTAAATGAATGTGCAGTTATCAGGGAACAAACCTTTTCGATTTTATTGAGATATTTTAAAAAAGAAGATAAAAATGAGGTTCTCTCATAATTATCTTCTTTTCCAACTACTCTTCTGTGTCATATTTACTCCGGCGATTCATCTCTTCAGCTTGTCGATAAGCGTCTAACATTCCCCAAATCCACATGATAGGGTAGGTAATAAAACCAATAAAAATGAACATGAGACAGGCATTAATAAACTGGATAATCATAAAAGCAATACCTTTGCCAATTTGACCATTGTAAATTTGACCTAAGCCGCACCACAGTGCGCTTAGAACAGCAGCTAAACCAGCATTCTTGAGAGGTTGATCAGGACGTGTAGACATGTAATTTTACCCCCTTGTTAATAACCTGTTACAATTAATCGTATTATGATAGTGCCAATTTCATAACTGAAAGTTCTGAGGAGGATATTATGCAACGTATTCAATTAACGGAAGATTTATCGTTTTCTCGTCTCATACATGGTTTGTGGCGTTTAGATAGTTGGAATCAAGAGAAAAAGAAAACACTTGATTTAATCAAGTATGCGATGGAGCAAGGAATTACGACATTTGACCATGCAGATATATATGGAGGTTTTACTTGTGAGGAATTGTTTGGACAAGCGCTCTCGTTAGAACCATCTATACGTGAGAAAATGGAGCTTGTTACTAAATGTGGGATTGTTTTTGAGGCACCGGCTAGGCCACAACATAAGTCTCATCACTATAATACGTCGAAAAAACACATTATAGAGTCAGTGGAAAATTCATTAACAAATTTAAAAACGGATTACATCGATGTCTTACTTATCCATAGACCAGATCCGTTTATGAATCCGGAAGAAGTGGCCGAAGCTTTTAGACAGTTGAAAAATTCTGGTAAAGTCCGTCACTTTGGTGTATCTAATTTTAAACATCATCAGTTTACGATGTTGCAATCTTATCTAGATGAAAAGCTTGTTACGAACCAGATTGAACTTTCCGCTTATCAGTTAGAGAATATAGAAGATGGTACATTAAATCTATGTCTTGAAAAAAGAATGGCACCAATGGCATGGTCCCCTTTAGCAGGTGGGGCTTTATTTAAGGGAACTGATGAGAAAAGTGTTAGACTTAGAGAAACACTAGAGAAAGTAAAAGAGGAAATAGAGGCTTCGTCAATTGATGAAGTGGCCTATGCATGGTTACTTGCTCATCCAGCAAAGATTATGCCGCTTATAGGTTCTAGTCAAAAAGAGAGAATGGCCAGGGCTGTTCGATCTTTAGAGTATCATCTGACGTTAGATCAGTGGTTTGAGATTTTGCAAAGCTCGATGGGGCATGATGTCCCTTAATAATAGAAGGGCATCTCCTCATTGGAAGAGATGCCTATAGCTGTTTACTTAAGATAATCGCCTACATTTACTACCTTTCCATCTGGAAAATTACGAGCGGTAAGTAAACGAATGATCACTTCGGCAACGGTATTCGGAGGAAGCAACTGGCCCTCATTTTTATAGGCTTGAAAGGTCTCGACATTGATAAAGTCCGTTTTATCAGTGGAACGGATTTGTTCTTGCATAGCGGTATCCATAATGCCAGGGCCAAATGAGCATATTTGGACAGGATGAGCTGAACCGATTTGATCGGTCGCCGCATTCTGACTAAAGAGATCAAGTCCAGCTTTGGATGCCCCGTAACAGCTCCAGCCATAATGGTCCGTTTTCCAGCTCCAGACGAAATATTAATCACCCTTTTTTCACAAATGAGATCTTTCGACTGTTTGATGAATTCTGATGTTATAATGATAGGTGCGAGTAAGTTAACATTTAAGTTTGTAATAATTTCTTCAGGTAGAGCACGATCGATCGGTTTAATAGGATTAAGTAGTCCCGCATTATTAATAAGATGTATCAATTCGTATCTGCAAAACGTACCTTTGAAAAAATGCTTTGCATAAGCTCTGGAATATCTTGTAAGTGGTTTAAATCAAAAGGGAAAAATTCATAAGGTACTTTATGCTCGTTAGCTAATTTGGCTAATTGTCTATTATTTGAGCGAGCTACGCAAAGGATGCTTGTATCTCCTCTTTCAATTAACTGCTTCACAATTGCTTCTCCAAGACCTTTGGAGCTGCCAGTTACAACAACATAATTCATATAAAACCCTCCTCGGTTAAGTGAGCACTTAAAAATAGTTTATCAAAAAGAGAAGGGATTCGCTTCAAATTGGAGAAAGTTTTAGTGACTCTTAGTTAACAAGTAATTACATAAAAATATGAGGTAAAGGAGAGATGATATGGACCTATACAAAGCTCATTTTATCCATCCGCACACTCAAGTGCCACTCATCGTTTATTTTAATAAAAGTGATGGATATGTGACGTTCGAAAAAGATAATGAGGTTCTGAAGCTATTATTACAATTAGAAATAGGTCTTACAAAGGATGAAAAATTCTTGAGGAATATTAGCCAAACGTCAAATCTTTGTCAGACTCAATATCCAGTTAACTCTTTTAATGAGGTCTACCAATTTTTAGAGCAACTAGGGATAGAAAAGGAAGAGCTTACATTTAAGCAATTATTTCTTCATTAATATTTAATATTTGAGGGGTTAGAGAATGAAAATACTAATTACATGTAAATTACCTGATCAACTACTTTTACCTTTAAAAGAGAAATATGAAATTGTAATGGCAGAGACTGAAAATGAACCAATGAGTCGTAAGCGTTTACTATCTGAAATAGAAGAGGCAGACGGTTTATTTACAAATGTTGCTGATACGATTGATGAAGAAGTATTTGACCGAGCGAAACATTTGAAGGTAGTAAGCACAATGGCTGTAGGATATGACAATATTGATCTAGAAGCGGCTAAAGAACGAGGCATTTTAGTTGGCCATACACCAGGTGTCCTAACAGAAGCAACAGCAGATTTAACCTTTGCCCTTTTAATGGCGACGGGTAGAAGGCTGCTGGAGGGCATGGATGTGATTCGAGAAGATCAATGGAAAAGCTGGGGTCCATTCTTCTTAACAGGTCAAGAAATCTACGGAAAGACCATTGGAATTATAGGAATGGGAAGAATCGGACTTGGTGTAGCTAAAAGAGCAAAAGGCTTCTCGATGGATATTCTTTATCATAACCGTAGTCGAAAGGAAGAGGCCGAGGTTGAGCTAGGAGCAAGATATGTAGAATTTGATGAGCTTTTAGAGCAAGCTGATTATGTAGTACTTCTCGCTCCTTCTACAAAAGAAACTTATCATATGATGGGTGCAGCGCAATTTAACAAAATGAAGGAATCAGCCGTATTTATTAATACCTCCAGGGGACCAAATGTAGATGAAGACGCTTTATACGAAGCTCTACAATCAAATCAGATTTGGGCGGCTGGATTAGATGTGTTTCAAACGGAACCGATAGATGCTAAACATAAATTATTAACGTTAAAGAATGTCACGGCTCTTCCTCATATTGGTAGTGCTGCGATTGAAACACGAATGAACATGGCTCGTTTAGCAATCAATAATCTTGTAAACGGATTAGAAGGAAACGCTCTTGTCCATCAAGTGAAATAGCTGTTTTTTGTGTGTAATCCTATTAAACCTATAATAGGATTACTATTGTTTTTATATCGGTAATGGGAGGATATATGAAGAAGTTAATCATTATTAGTAGTATTTCTCTTACGTTGATCATAGTCCTCTGCTATGCTTTGAACGAGATATCTAGCTCTAGAACCTTTCAATTCTTTGGCGGGCTTGTTGAAAAAGTTAAGACAGAAGCTCCCATCGTAGCCTTAACCTTTGATGATGGGCCTGGTGTTCATACAGAAGATATATTAAACATCTTAAGGGAAGAGGAGGTACAAGGTACTTTCTTCTTAACAGGGAAAGAGATAGAGGCTTATCAAGAGGATGCCATAAAAATTGTAGAGGCAGGACACGAAGTCGGTAATCATTCGTATTCACATCCACGGATGATTCTAAGATCTCCCACGTTTATAAAAAAAGAAATCGAAAAGACCGATGAATGGATTCGGCAGATAGGATATGAAGGTGAGATTCTGTTTCGACCACCATATGGGAGAAAGTTCTTGTTTTTACCTTACTACCTTCACCAACAAGACAGAGAAACGATTTTATGGAACTTAGAGCCCGAAACCTATCCAGAAATTGCAGTAGATTCACAGAAGATTATTGACTATGTTGTGACAAATATTGAACCTGGTTCCATTATTTTATTGCATGTCATGTATGAAAGCCGAAGAGAGTCATTACAAGCCGTGAGAGGAATCATCGTCTCTCTAAAGGAGCAGGGGTATACATTTACAACGGTTTCTGAACTATTAAAATATGATAATCAGTAAAACGAAAAACGCGCTAGAATCACTAATATGACATATCGAGACAGTCTGTTTAAAAGAGAGAAAAAGATAACCATCTGTCGATCGACTTTAGAGAAAGTAAGGGCTCCATTGTTCATAAAAAAAGACGGCGTAAGCCGTCTTTTCTTATATTAATCTTCATCCACAGGATAAACACCATTTTCATCATGCACTTCTCTACCCGTAATAGGAGGATTAAATACACAAACCATGCGCATATCTCCCTTTTCACTTGCACGAAGTAAGTGTTCGTCGTGCTTATCTAACACATAAATTTCATCTTTCTTGATTGGCCATACTTTTCCATCAGCAAGAGTTTCTACTTCGCCTTCACCTTCAATACAATAAACAGATTCAAGGTGATTTTGGTACCAGATGTGAGTCTCTGTACCAGCTTTAATAATCGTATCGTGTACAGAATAGCCCATGCCATCTTTTTTTAGTACTAGACGACGACTAACCCAATTGCCTCCGTCTACATCGTGCTCTGTTCCAATTACATCTGCTAATTTAACTACTTTCATGTTTAAATACCTCCAATGAATTTATGTAGAGGAGTACAAGGCCTCCTCTATATATTGTTAAGATATAACTAATTCTTTTGCTCCAAGAACAGCTTTTACACTGTCCTCAATAATCTTTAGACCTTTGTCAAGACCTTCATCATCAATAATAAGTGGTGGGAAAAGCTTAAATACTTCATCCTTTGGACCGGACGTCTCCATAATTAAGCCACGCTCAAACGCTTCGGCTGCAACACTTGAAGCAAGCCCATCAATCTTAGTTTCAATTCCGACCATATATCCACGGCCTTTGGCTTCACCCTGTAGCTCTGGGTACTTAGCTACAATTCCTTCTAAGAAATTAAAAATCTTCTCAGATTTTTCTTCGATATTCTTTTCGAAACTTGGATCTTCCCAATAGGAAAGAGCAGCAGTAGCTGTTACAAAAGCATGGTTATTTCCACGGAATGTACCGTTATGCTCTCCAGGTTCCCAAATATCTAGATCAGGACGAATTAATGTAATTGCGAGCGGCAAACCATAGCCACCGATGGATTTAGACATACATACGATATCAGGTTTGATTCCTGCTTTTTCAAAACTAAAGAAGGTTCCAGTACGACCAACACCTGCTTGAACATCATCGACGATAAGCAGAATGCCCCAACGCTTGCAGATTTGCTCTACGCGTTGTAACCACTCGAAACTTGCAGCATTAATACCGCCTTCACCTTGGACTGTCTCGAGGATCATTGCAGCAGGGATATCAACACCGCTACCGCCATCCTCTAGGAAACGCTCGAGATACTCCAGAGTGTCGAGGTTGTCGTTAACAAAGCTATCATAAGGCATTGTTACAACATTTTGTAATGGAATTCCGGCACCTTTACGCTTGAAAGCATTACCTGTAACGGAAAGTGCTCCAATGGTCATTCCGTGGAAGCCATTTGTGAAACTAATAATGTCTGTGCGACCAGTTACTTTACGAGCTAGCTTTAACGCACTTTCAACGGTATTGGTTCCAGTAGGACCTGGGAACATGATTTTATAGTCAAGATTTCTAGGTTTTAAGATTACTTCATTAAAGGTTGTTAAAAATTCAGCTTTGGGAGCTGTAGCCATATCTAGTGAATGTGTGATGCCATCACTTAAGATGTAATCAACTAGTTTTGCTTTCATCATTGGATCATTGTGACCGTAATTTAGCGCACCAGCACCAGAGAAGAAATCAATGTATTCTGTACCTTTCTCATCCCACATTTTATATCCTTTTGCTTTTGTAAAAACAGTTGGAAAACTTCTGATATAGCTACGTACCTCTGATTCAAGTTTCTCAAAAATGGTAATATCCGTTTGACTCATATTCATTCTCCTCCTATATTACCCATACGGGGTAATGTATATATTGTTTTTCACTAATCCCTAGTCTTACTGTGTGTTATCTCTTTTTGATAGGACCTACACGGAAGGTTAGTTCTTCTTCATGTCCTTCTTCAGGGAATAAGTCCTCAGAAAAACATGCACTTACTTCACATTCAGTATGATAACTACGGGCTAAGCGGCGAAACAACGCTTGAGATGCTTCATTTGACGGAGTTACAGTTGCTTCCACATATTCAACTTCCTTGCAACCAGATCGGCTAACAAGTTGATGTAATAACTGAGAAGCTAAGCCCTTTCCTCGTTGCGAAGCATGAACTCCTATTTGCCAAACGAAAACTACATCTTGTCGCTCTGGAGGAATGAAAGCAGTGACGAATCCAACAAGTTGATCGTTTTCTTTTGCGACAACACACGTTTCTGCAAAAAATTCACACATCATAATGTACTTATAAGCAGAATTTTGATCGAGTGTTGACTCATTTACTAATTCCCACATTGCCGCACCATCTTCAACAGTCGGTTTCTGAAAGTGAACCGCACCTGTTTTTGAAGGAGCGGGAGCCATTTGACTTTTAATGTCGGTGTCCCCCTTCAACATTCTTTTTTGTTTACTTTATAATAATAAGGGGAGTCTGTGAGAGACGCAACTTAGCTTAACAGGGATTAATTAGCAAAAGGAAGGCTTAGATGGGATTAAGGTACATAAGGGCAATCATTGCTGTAAATGCTTCCGAATGGTTAAGTTTTCTAACTAATTGAAATAGACAGACCAAGAAGTGAAGAAGGAAACCCCAATACAAGAGGGGTTATGAGGGAATTCAAAAAATTGGTTAGAAACACAAAAAAAGAAAACAACCTTCAAAAAGGGCTGTTTTCTCGCATTTAGGCAGTGTCTAAGTTACGATTTACTACGATTTGCTGCTCGATCAGCCGCTCTAAACTCTGATCCATAGTTCACTTCTTGAGCTTTTCGTAAGGTTTTGCGTTCATCTTGACCGCGACGTTTCTTATTATCCATACTGACCACCACCTTCTAAAGGAATAGTATCAGTATGGTCCAATCTTAATCATGCTAACCATCTATTTAAGCTTCTTTTATTTCTAATACTTCTTCTTGCTCTGTTCTCATTAGATGCAGGTGATACTGGTCTTTTTCAATTTGAAAGAGATTGTATACATCGCCGTTTGCATTAATTTGATCGTAGACATCACGTCTAAACTCATTAGCGATCGTGCAATAAGGAAGTTTACTAGCAGCCATGTAGGAACGAACATTTTCCTTGCGAATTCTCATAAATACCGTTTGAATATCACATGTGAAAAACAATTCATCAAAGAAAGCATCCTTTGCGATTTTGTTATACCCTTTTCCAAAGTAGGGCTTTCCGATCCAAGTTCCTAAAAAACCACTATTGTTTGAGATATCAAATAAATTAATCGTACCAATGGGTGAACCCCACTCATCAACAATGGTGCGGGAGATGAGCTCGCCGCGTTCTTCTGCTTCAATTGTCTGTTTTGTTAAGAAGACAAACTCATCATATGAATATGCCTTTTGACGAACAAATGGAAACACAGCCGGGTCCACTAACAATTCGAACAAAGCATGACAATCAGCGACGTCTCTTTTTTTCAAAATCACAAAAAGCCCTCCTTTTTTGATGAGGGCAGAAAAAGTCGCTCCACCCTCGAATTTAATAGTCGTTCATATCAAATTCGGGGTGGGAATCGAACCCACTAGAACCAGCTTTGCTGGTGGCGCACCAATTGCCTTCCCAATGCTTATATATTGGTTTATAAAGCGATAATGGGGATTCTAGCGTGTTTATGTTAGCTTAATGTATTTATAAGGATGAAATACGCTCATATACTCTTGAATCCTTTTATATATTAAATGTTTTTTTGCAAAAAAGATACCTCTTTTTAATAAATTTTTCGTGAAAAAATCTCCCAATTTTATTAATATTATTAAGAAATTTCTAACTGTTTAATAAATTCGATAAAGCTGGTTCTAAAGAAGGGTGAAGAAAGGTATAACCAGCTGTTTCAGCTTTGTGTGGCAAGACTTTTTGACCATCAAGAACGAGGGTGCTCATCTCACCAAGTAAAAGCTTTAAAGCGAAAGAAGGAGCTGGTAGCCAATAGGGTCTACTTAATACATGGGCAACGATTTTTCCGAAATCATTCATCTTGAGTGGGACAGGTGCAGTTAAGTTAAAAGGACCTTTAATTTCACTATGTTCAATTGCGAAAGTAAACATCTTAACCACATCATCAATATGAATCCAGCTTAACCACTGCTCTCCTGAGCCAAGAGGTCCTCCGGCAAAGAAACGAAATGGTAATAGCATGCGTGTCAAAGCTCCTTCAGCTGAGTCGAGCACAACGCCTAACCGACAATAAGTGACTCTTACTCCATAAACGCTTGCTGCCTCAGCTTCTTGTTCCCACCTTTGAACGACTTGAGATAAAAAATTCTCCTCGACAGGTTTTGATTCTTCAGTGAATGTGTGTGTTAATGAATGACCGTAATAACCAATTGCAGATGCGTTCACAAGAACTCTCGGTTTGATTGGAAGGTCTTCAATAAGACGAACCATTGATTGAGTCGATTGAATTCGACTTTGGAGAATTTGATCCTTACGTTCGGATGTCCATCTGCTTGCACCTATTGACTCGCCAGCAAGATTAACAATTGCATCAACTTGGCCTAAGGACTTTGCTGGCTCTGTCCCATCGGTTAGCCATTCAATATAGGTCACATTTGGTTTTGCTGGTTTATTTGATGCATCTCTTGTTAGAATGTAAATAGAATGACCGACACTAATTAAATGATTTGTTAGCTTTTGACCAATAAAACCCGTTCCACCTGCTATCGCAATTTTCATTTCAAATCCTCCTAGTCGTTTTAACCATAGTGTACGTTCTATCAAAGGATCTTTGCAAAAATAAAGTCTAGAGGTGAAAGACTTGGCTGTAATCACGAAAATTCAAGTGCAACAACGAAATAAAAGTCGTTATAATATTTTTCTTAATAGGGGAAAAGGAGAAGAATATGCTTTCAGTGTAGCTGAAGACGTCTTAATTAAATACGGGTTAAAAAAAGGACTCGAGCTTAACGAAGAATCGTTAATTAAAATTATTGATGAAGATGAAAAGAAAAAAACGTACTTCTTGGCGATAAATTATTTATCCTATCGTATGCGCTCAATAGAGGAAATGAGAGTCTATCTCTTGAAGAAGGAAAAAGAACTACAACACATAAATGAAGTTATCGAGGAACTCACCCAACAAAAATTATTAGATGATCAGGAATTTGCTCGTGCTTATATTCGGTCGAAACAATTAACCTTGATGAAGGGACCATTAAAGCTAAAACAAGAACTGCTACAAAAAGGTGTAAAAGATGTTGTTATTGATGGAGCGCTTGAGCAATTTCAGAAATCGGACCAAAAGGAATCCATTATTAAATGGCTTGATAAACAAAAAATGCGTAGCAGTAAGTTATCTAATCAAGCATTCATTGATAAATTATCTAATCAATTGCAAACAAAAGGATTTACACGCGATGTCATAAAAGAAGCGCTTAAAGAAGTCGACATGTCAAATGACAATGAAGAAGAGTGGGAGTCCATTTGTTTTCAAGGAGAAAAAGCAAAGAGGAAATTTGCGAACAAATACTCCGGTTGGGAGTTTAATCAGAGAATTAAACAAGCACTTTACCAGAAAGGATTTTCCCTTGATTTAATAGAACGATATATAGAAGAAACAGAAGAAACCGTTTAGAGGAAGAGAAGGTAACTTCTTTTCTTTTTCGTAAAGTATGTGAAATGTTGAGCAATATTATTGTATAATGGATATAAGGAAACAAATAAAAGCATTAGGTAAAAAGGAGAATGATGATGTTAATTCTTATTGCTTTAACCCCTATTTTAGCCGTTTTGCTTTTCTTAGTATTTTTGCGGATGCCTGCAATGAAGGCGATGCCAATTAGTCTTCTGGTCACCGCTGTTATTGCTTATTTCTATTGGCAAGTTCCTTTTGTCCAATTAGCAGCAGCTTCTATTGAAGGGGTATTAATCGGATTATCGATCTTATATATTGTTTTTGGAGCGATTCTTTTGTTGAACACACTTCAAGCAAGTGGAGCGATCAATACGATACGAAATAGCTTTCTTGGTATTAGCAATGATCGTCGTGTGCAAGTTATTCTAATTGCCTGGTTATTTGGCGCTTTTATTGAAGGCGCAGCAGGCTTTGGAACGCCAGCTGCCATTGCGGCACCACTACTAGTTGCACTTGGATTTCCACCGCTAGCGGCCGTCGTTCTAGCGCTCATTGCCGACAGCAGTCCAGTATCCTTTGGTGCTGTTGGAACACCTGTTATTGTTGGTGTTCAGCAAGGATTACAGGAAGGAGCCTCTGTCGCTCCGGTAGCAGCGTTTTATTTTGCTGATCTAGAAATGACTGAATTTCTTAGACGATTATCATCCCAAGTCATGCAGATTGACGTAATTGTTGGTACGTTAATGCCTTTAATCCTTGTTCTATTACTAACTAGATTTTTTGGTGAGAATAAGTCTTGGAAAGAAGGCCTCGTCATGTGGAAGTTTGCTTTATTTTCCGGTCTAAGCTTTACCCTACCAGCATTAGTTGTTGCTACATTAATGGGACCCGAATTTCCAGCTATTGTAGGTGGACTTACAGGATTAGTCTTTGTTCTATCTGCATTAAAAAAGCGGTGGTTTTTGCCTGAGACATCTTGGGATTTTGGTGAACACAACACTTGGAATAAAGAGTGGTTTGGTTCAATTAAAATTAAGCAAAAGCAAGAACAATCAAAATTACCTTTAGCACTCGCTTGGGTTCCTTATATTCTACTTGGGGTTATCTTAGTGTTAACGCGTCTAGAAATGTTACCGATTAAACAATGGTTGGTCAGCTTCGTTATCGGTTGGGAAAATATACTTGGCACTTCAATAACAGCTCTTTTTCAACCTCTGTATTTACCTGGAACCGTTTTTCTAATTGTTATTGTGATCACGTATTTTATCCATCGAATGAATTTACATTCTTTTGGTTCGGCTCTATCTGCTTCAAGTAAGGCACTAGTTGGAACAGCGATTACCTTGTTCACCGCTGTTCCAATGGTTCGAATTTTTATTAACTCAGGTGTAAATGATGCAGGACTTGAAAGTATGCCTGTTGAACTTGCCTATCAAGCATCGGCCTATTTAGGAGGAGCGTGGCCATTTGTTGCTCCATTTATTGGAGCACTCGGTTCATTTATTTCAGGAAGTGCTACTTTTAGTAATATGATGTTTACATTGTTCCAATTTAACGTCGCTGATCAAAGTGGGCTTGATCCGATGCTTATCTTAGGTTTGCAAGTACTCGGGGCAAATGCGGGTAATATGATTTGTGTCCTTAATGTGGTGGCTGCTGCATCGGTTGTTGGCCTAGTAGGAAAAGAAGGCACCATTATTCGAATGACGATGTTGCCAATGCTTTATTATGCTGGGTTCTCAGGACTAATCGGCTTACTTTTTGCTTATCTCTAACCATTCTTTGTCTGAATAGCTTGTTTCATCTATAATAAAGGTGATGAATTAGAGAGGGATGAACAAAGGATGGAACAACAAAAGAGGTTTAGTCAAATGAATGACTATGAACTAAGAACAGAAATTGCTCGATTAAATGAAAAAGCAAAGAAAGCAGAACAGTTAGGAATGTCTAGTGAGTTTGCCGTTTATGAACGTCGTGTGCTTTTAGCTAAAGCCTATTTATTAAATCCAGAAGATTTTAAGCCAGGAGAGACATATATAATTGAAGGTGGATCTACTTTTAAGATTTCTTATTTAAACGGCTATTTTGCGTGGGGGTACCGTGATGACGCAGTTACTCTAGAAGGAATTCCGATTTCTTTATTCGAAAAAGAAGAAGGAGGGGTCAATTAAGACTTCTCCTTCTTCTAAAGGTGGAAGGTATTATCTCTGTTCTGCCTTCCTGTGTAAGCGAACTTTAATGTCTGTTTGACTCATTTGCGTTTCGCCGCCGATTTGCTTAGAAGCATGTTTTGGTTTTGCACGCGGTGAATCGAATGGACTTTTATATTCTGTGAAATTAAATGCATCTTTCCTCTTACCCATAGCTAGGCACCTCCTGAAACGTTGGAAGCTAACTGATTTAGATCAATTAGCAAAATTGATAAATCAAAATCACCTATTAATTATTCGTATCACCATCACTCGTTCTCATTCGATCTCTAGGACGAGTATTAATATCTAAATTAGCTTTTTTGGATTCATTTTTGTTTCTGATATCCTTAGGTGAATTCCCATCGAATTTAATATGATTTGGAAAGCCTTTTGCTTTGTTCCGCATGTGGTGACCCTCCCTTCCAACGTGTTCTCTCATAGTATGAACACGTAAAGTAAAGATATTAGACGTAAAGATTGTCAAAGGAGGAAAGAAAGATGGAAGATCGTTTTCAACGCCTTACCGAGCAGCTCTTAGCAGTTAATTCAGAAATTACTTTGGCTCAAGCTAGAACTTGGGTAGAAAGTTTATGGGAAGATTTTGAAACAACTCGTGCAAAAGGAGGTTGGTCGTACAAAGGGCAAGATGTGACAGAAGAAATTGTAGCACGTTGGATTAAACAATACGGACCTCATTTGCATAAATATGCTTCAACGAAAGAAAAATTCTCCCACTTAAATAAAGATGAGGACCAACTAAAACATTAAAGGACACAAAATAGCCCGCTATGATTATCATAGCAGGGCTTATTTTTACTCAGTGACAATATTTAGTTTCTTTTGAAGCGTTTCTTCACTAAATACCCATCCGGTGTAAGAACTAATAATGTTCAATTGCTGGTCAAGTTGAACAATCGCCACAAATGGATAGTGTCCTTTACTTCGATAACGCAAGTCAACGAATCGAACTTCGGTAATATCATCCTTTTCCTCAATTTCCCACCTATAAGTAGGTGAGAAAGATAAGAAGGCTGAAAGGTTTGAGTCTTTTCTAGCGGCATTGATGATCGGAATATCTGGTATGGGATCAAATGAATACTGCTCAAAATACTCAATCTCATGGTTACGTGATTCTGTTACAAATAGGATATCTGGCGTTCTGATGACGACATGCCATTGATTCCACCTAATTGTTGGTGAAACAAAAATATGTGTCGCATCGGGATGTAGCTTTTTGGCGTGATGAACGACACGTTTTTTCTCGCTAATTCTCCACAGGTAATAAGCGATGAGCCCCAAATATAAAACAAGAATCGTCCTTCCAGGTGGCAGCCCAAGCGCCCAAAATGAAAAAGCAGCTAAATGACTAAAGAAAATAAATGGATCGAATATATTAATGACTCCTAAGGCGATCCAGCGGTTTGAAAAAGGCCGTAAAGCTTGTGTTCCGTACGCATTAAAAATATCAACAAACACATGAAGGAACACAGCTATGAATGACCAAAGTAACACCGTTAACCAATTGGTCTCAGGTGTAAATAGAACAATGCCACTTGTAATGAGTAGGGGCCAGATCATTACAGCAGGAATCGAGTGTGTGATTCCCCGATGGTTCCGTATGTAAACCGCATTATTTCTTAATTTTAATACAGTATCAAAATCTGGTGCTTGAGAACCAATAATGGTGGCGATCATGACCGAAGTGGGAAGCAGTGGATCGCTTGCTATGTTGGGATCTAATGTGGCAAGACCGCCTAATGATATTCCCATTACTACATGAGTACCTGTGTCCATCGTACCTGATCCCTCCTTAATTTTTTTGATGATCGTATAATTGAAATCTTTTTATGGTAAAGCTTAAAAAAGATAGTTTTCATGAAGGTAACATGTTATATGTAAGGTTTGCAAAATGTGTGCTACAAGTTTACACAAAACGGTAAAGAACGAACTTTTTAGCCTTATTTAATCTTAAGCTGAAGAAGTGGCAATGGCTCCGCACGATGCGCGCCTTCTCTGAGAAAGCACTCAGAGAAGGCTTAAGAGATTGGCATCGGCTCCGCTCATTGCTTCGAAATTGCTCCAAAAGGTAAAAACCAACCTTTTGGAACAATTTCTGATATAGTTTATTTATACCCGAATTATCAATGATTAAAAAGGGGATTAGGAAAAAATGACAAAACGTTTACAGATTTTTATGGAATATAAAGTAAAAGCCAATCAGATTGAAGCTTATGAACGTGCGATGAAAGAAGTAATTGAAGCGCTTGTTGATTACGAAGCGGAAAATATTCAATGGTATGTGGCAGAGGATGAGGATCAACCTTTCCTTTATGTCGAAATGTATGAAGTGCCGACTGCGTCCCATTACCAAATTCTTAAACAAATTAGGCGCCAAGCAGATCATGCGGTTTTTGGGAAAATTGTCCCTTTTATTGAAGGGGGAGCAGAAAAGATTCATTGCTGGGCTTTTTTAAAGAAAGGAATAACTTAAGTGACACAAGAATATCTTAGAGATTTTAATGTAACAGGCTTCCAAGAAAGTTTAGTCGACTGGTTTTTAGAAAACCAAAGAGAATTACCGTGGCGTGAATCAAAAGATCCTTATCGTGTTTGGGTATCTGAGATCATGTTGCAGCAAACAAGAGTTGATACAGTCATTCCGTATTATCAAGCATTTATGAGGGAATTCCCAACACTTGAAGCGTTAGCTGAGGCTGAAGAAGATCGAATTCTAAAAGCGTGGGAAGGGTTAGGGTACTATTCTCGTGTTCGAAATTTGCAAACGGCTGTTAGGGAAGTGGTTGAAAAATATGAAGGAACGGTTCCTGATACAAGAAAAGAAATTTCCTCTCTAAAAGGAGTTGGACCTTATACAGCTGGTGCTATTTTAAGCATAGCTTATGGAAAGCCCGAACCAGCAGTCGATGGTAATGTCATGCGAGTCCTTTCAAGAGTTTTTCTAATTGATGAAGATATAGCAAAACCAGCTACGAGAAAGATATTTGAAGGTATACTATATGACCTTGTTTCAAAAAAGGATCCTTCTTCGTTTAATCAAGGGCTAATGGAGCTTGGGGCACTTATTTGTACACCGACTTCTCCGGGATGCTTGCTTTGCCCCGTAAGAGAGTATTGCAGAGCGAACGAAAAAGGAGTACAAGCTGAGTTACCAATTAAGACGAAAAAGAAAAAACAAACCGTTAAGCAGATGGCGGCTATTGTACTAAGAAATGAGTATGGAGAAGTGCTGATTGAAAAGCGACCAGAAACAGGCCTTCTAGCACGGTTATGGCAATTTCCAAATATAGAAATCACTAATGAAAATGACCAAAGTCAATTACTTACCAAATTCCTTTCCGAACAATTTAAGGTAGTTGCTGAAGTAGGACCGGATATTCAACACGTTGAACATGTGTTTTCTCATTTAGTTTGGAACATAACTGTTTTTGAAGGACATATAAAAGAGAGACCCAACCTTGAAAGCGAAACGAGGAAATGGGTGAGCCAAAGCGAAATAGAACGATATGCGTTTCCTGTATCTCATCAAAAAATTATTCAACAGTCATTGATGACTCGAGTATAAGGCAAGGAGGCGGAGTAAGTGAATTTAAATTTAAAAGACAAAGTGGTACTTGTTACAGGTGGATCAAAAGGAATTGGTCTTGGAATTGCGGCTACATTTCTAAATGAAGGTGCCAAGGTTGCGATTGTAGCAAGAGGAGAAGAAAGCTTGAAACAAGCGAGAGATCAGTTTGTTGAGATGTTCACGATTCAAGCAGATTTGTATGACGAACAAGAGAGAGAGCGTGTAGTTAAAGAAGCGGTTGAACACTACGGAACGATTGATGTTCTCATCAATAATGTCGGTGGTAGTAACGGCTCAACAACAGCTGAAACCGATCTGACCCTATTTCACGAAGCCTTCGAGCTTAATTATTTTTCAGCTGTTCATTTTAGTAAACTCGTTTTGCCACATATGAAGGAAAAGCAAGCAGGGAGTATTATCAATATCTCTTCTGTGTTTGGGCGCGAATCTGGCGGGAAAGTTACGTACAACAGTGCCAAGGCAGCGATGATTAGTTTTACTAAATCATTAGCAGATGAAGTGATAAAAGATGGAATTCGGGTAAATGGTGTCGCTCCAGGGTCGATTTTACATCCTTCTGGTAACTGGCAAAGAAGACTAGAGGAGAACCCTGAAAAAATTAATCAGTTTGTTGAAGCTGAAATTCCAGCTGGTCGTTTTGGAACGGTTGAAGAAATCGCCAATGTTGTGACGTTTTTAGCATCGGAAAAAGCGAGTTGGGTTGTTGGAGCTACGATTAATGTCGATGGAGGACAATCCAAATCTAACTTTTAAAAGTAAATTGCCTCAAGGGGTTCATAGTGAACCTTTGAGGCAATTTCTATGATTTAAAGCGGGGTATCTCGCTCAGTCTTATTATCTAAAGGATAGGCATCATCATTTACCATGTGGATTTCTTTTATTTGTGCTTTTGTTTTGGGTGTTCCAAGGCGATAAAGGGCTTCATATACATCATTTAATCCACGCTGATATTCATTTCGATCTGTGTCGACTTGCTCATCGTCAAAATGTCTAAATGTGAATAGGTTTCCAAGCTCTAGATCATGAGCTTGCACCTCACTTAATAAATCCTCCAAGGCTTTTTTCTCTGTTAGTGTTGCTTCTATTTCATATTCAATTAATTGACCATCATTCACAGGTGTCGGACTAATGTCTTCCATGCTTATCGGATTCAAGTTTACATAGTACAGCTGTTTTTCCATTATACAGGCTCCTTTCTAAACTAAGCTATCATCTAGTTTTCCCTCGTTTTTAAATGTTATGAGGAAATGAAAATGAGACGTATAACGAAACGACTTAGAAGTACATAGAAAAGACGAAAATAATCGTAACAATTAAGGTTAAAATCAAAAAATGAAATCGACAAAAACAGTAATTTGTGTAGCCAAATGTATAGAGTGAGAGAAAATATTTAACCGCCGTGCTGATTCATGCTGAAATGAAAAGGAGGTCTAAACCAGGAAAGTTAAGACCTCCAATCAATAGGGCCTTAATTAAGATGATTGAGAATAATCCGGCCATCGTATTGTTTGGACTCCAATGCTTCGTGCGCTACTGCGGCTTCCTCGTAAGAAAAGACTTTGCCAATATGAGCAGTTAAAGTACCACCCGCAAAGCCTTCAGAAATGGCTTGACCAGCAGTTTGTAATTCCACGCTTGGTGCTGTGAAAAGTAGTACCCCAATTAAAGAAGCGTGCTTCATATTTAACTGTCTCCATAGAAGAGGGGGAGTGTTGTTCACAGGAGAACCAATCGTAATAATTCGTCCAGTAACAGCAATCATCTCAAGATTCTTTTCCATGTTCTCACTGACCGACATATCTAAGATGAGAGAAACACCTTTTTGATTGGTGAGCTCCATCACTTTTTCTACTAGATCTTCTTCTTTATATAAGATAACCTCATCAGCTCCAGCTTGCTCTGCAAGTAGTGCTTTTTCGGGATTGCCTGCAGTCGCCAGAACATGAGCCCCAGCTTTTTTTGCAAGTTGGACAGCAGCATGCCCGACAGCTCCGGCTGCTCCGTAAATTAAAATCTTTTCATTTTCTTTCAGTTGACCTCGATTAAATAAAGACAAATAGGCTGTCATAAAAGGCATTGCAAGCGCAGCTCCATCTATATAAGAAAGGGGATCAGGAAGTGGAAACACACAATCAGCAGCAATCGCTACATACTCAGCTGAGGCTCCCTTCGCATTTGTCGCCCAAACACGGTCACCAATCTGAGTGTCTGTTACATCTGTTCCAACTTTTACGACTACTCCGCCTAAGTCAAAATGTGGAATGTGAGGAAATGAATCTACTTCACGTATCCCTTTTCGAAAATAAGTATCGACAGGATTAATGCCACTTGCCTTAACCTGGATGAGTACTTCATTGGACTTAATAGTAGGCTTTGAAACCTCCGATAATTTTAGAACGTGAGGATCTCCATATGCTTCGTAAACAACCGCCTTCATTTCTATCTCTCCTTTTTAAAAAATATGTATTATCTTGATTCTAATCGAATTTAGTAAAAAATCATATAAAAGAGTGACTCAGGAAGATCGATTAGATCTTCCTGAGTCACTTCACATAGTTCCTATGTTTAATCGTAATGAGGCTTCGTTCCTTGTGTCCATGTTGCTTCTTTATGCAAGCCACCACGTGCTTCAATCTCACGGATAATTTCGCGGTGAATCGTGGTGCCTTCAATATTTAAGTAAGGGGTCATTTGTTGAAGTCCATGGTGAAAGTACGATAACTCTTTGTCGGTCCATTGATCAATGGACATCATTGAAAGCTCAGTCATATCTCTTCCTACATACACGAATGATCATCCTTCCATTCTTTTTCTGTTAGTGTTCCTGTTCGCAGGATGTGCTATACGATATAATAAAGCTAATTAATGATATTGGAGGATTTTACATATGGAGCAAAAAGTTGCATTGGTCACTGGGAGTAGTCGTGGAATTGGAAAGTTGATTGCCTTGAAATTAGCAGAACAAGGGTATGATCTCGTTATCAATTATGCACGCAGCAAGCAAGCGGCATTAGATACAGCGAAGGAAATTGAGGCTCTTGGGCGGAAGGCACTGGTTGTAAAAGCGAATGTCGGTAAGCCTGAAAAGATTAAAGAATTATTTGCTCGAATAGATGAAGAATATGGTCGTTTAGACATTTTGGTTAATAATGCGGCATCTGGAGTTTTACGCCCTTTAATGGAACTTGAAGAAAATCATTGGGACTGGACAATGGATATTAATAGCAAAGCACTTCTGTTCTGTGCTCAAGAAGCTGCTAAACGAATGGAAAAAGTAGGTGGCGGTTATATCGTCAGTTTAAGTTCACTTGGTTCCATTCGGTACTTAAAAAATTATACAACAGTAGGGGTTTCAAAAGCTGCTGTAGAAGCTTTAACTCGCTACTTAGCAGTTGAGTTAGCTGAAAAAGATATTGTCGTCAATGCTGTTTCAGGGGGTGCTGTTGATACAGATGCGTTAACTCACTTTCCAAATCGAGAAGAATTACTTGCAGATGCAGCTGCCAAAACTCCTGCTGGTCGTATTGTAGAAGCAGAAGATCTCGCTAATACGGTTATGTTTTTGCTATCAGAACAAGCTAAAATGATCAGAGGTCAAACTATTATTGTAGATGGTGGTATTTCTCTTTTAGTCTAAATTATATGAAATTTCTTTTTAAAAAGATTTAATCATTTACTTGAATAAAGTATTTCACTCCCGGACATCTTAATAGTCGTGGAGGTGATACACATGGATAGACAACAACAAGCATCAAAAACTAATGCTCAAGAAGTAAGAAGACAAAACGCTGCTTCTGCTCAAGGTTCGAGCAACCAAACAGAATTCGCTAGCGAAACTGATGTACAAGAAGTACGTCAGCAAAACGCTCAATCTCAAGCTCGTAAGCAACAGAACTCTTCTAAACAACAATAATTGTAGTACTTAAAACAAAGCACGCTTTGGCGACATCGTCCAAAGGGTGCTTTGTTTTTATATATACATATTACTTAGGGATAGGAATAATTAAACTTTTCATCCTTGAAGTTTCAATATAGAGGAAAAAACGGTATAATGAAGAAGACTTGAAGAAATAGAAAGTGTTTATTAGAAAACTTAAGTAGAAATGGTAGTAGGACAAGTTATTTACATCGTTAGTTGGTTACCTACTCTATCTACTGACGTCCGAAAAAATGCCATAGAAGGGAGTTACTTATGAATTTTCCCAAAGTAGGCAGCAATATTCAAATCCATAGCTATAAGCATAATGGATTGATTCATCGCATTTGGGAAGAAACAATCGTGCTTAAAGGGACGTCAAAGGTTGTAATTGGAGGGAACGACCGTATTTTAGTGAAGGAATCTGATGGAAGAAATTGGAGAACTCGTGAACCGGCCATTTGTTATTTTGATTCCGAACAATGGTTTAACACAATCGGTATGATTCGATCAGATGGTATTTATTACTATTGCAACCTTGGTTCGCCTTTTACTTGGGACAACGAAGCTTTAAAATATATTGATTATGATCTCGATATAAAGGTGTTCCCCGATATGACCTTTAAGCTCTTAGATGAAGATGAATATGATTTGCACCGTAAACTTATGAATTATCCACCAGCTGTAGATGATATTCTAAAACGAAGTGTTGATGAATTAATCTCATGGATACACCAAAGAAAAGGACCGTTTGCTCCTCAATTTGTTGAAAATTGGTATGAACGTTTCTTACAATATCGTTAAAACAGTAGGTCTGACCATGGTTAGCGAACCGACACGAGGTTCTAATCAAGTCAGGCCTTTGTACGTGAATGAATTGTGTGGATGAACGCTCAAAGTTAAGGGAAAATAAAAAGAAATCTAACTTGCATAAGTGTGAGAAACGTTAAAAAAGAGAGTTTGACAAAAAAGGGGGTGGCGAAGCTGGGTAGCATTAAACGCTATATGGCTTTCGTCAAGCCATATTGGAAAGAGATTATTGTAACTGTTTTTATTGGAATTTTTAAATTTGGGATTCCGCTTCTATTGCCGCTAGTCATGATGTATGTTATTGATGATATTATCTTTGCAGAAGCGATGGCCCAAGACGAGAAAATTTCTTTATTATTAAAAATCATGGTTGTCATGTTTGCTATTTTTGTTTTCTTACGTCCTCCGATCGAATATTATCGCCAGTATTTTGCTCAATGGATTGGTAGTAAAGTGCTCTATGATATTAGAGATCAATTATTTACTCATATTCAGAAATTAAGTTTGAAGTTCTACTCAAATCGAAAAGTCGGTGAAATTATTTCTCGAGTCATTCATGATGTAGAGCAAACGAAGAATTTTGTTATTACAGGTTTAATGAATATTTGGCTTGATTTGGTTACAATCATAATTGCCATTATCATTATGCTAAATCTTAATGTCTGGTTAACTCTTGTTGCCATTTCCATGTTTCCGCTATACGGCTTCTCAGTAAAGTATTTCTACGCCAGATTAAGGCATTTAACTCGAGTACGTTCACAAGCTTTAGCTGAAGTGCAAGGGCATTTGCATGAGAGAGTTCAGGGGATGAGCGTTATTCGTAGTTTCGCCTTAGAGGAATATGAACAAGAACAATTTGCTAAACGTAACGGTCATTTTCTTAACCGAGCTATTGATCATACGAAATGGAATGCGAAAACATTTGCAGTAGTAAATACGATCACTGATGTGGCGCCTTTATTGGTGATTTTTGTTGCTGGTTATTTTGTCATCATCGGTCAGTTAGAAGTAGGGGCGATGACTGCATTTGTTCTGTATATGGAGCGACTTTATGGGCCTCTTAGACGATTAATTAATTCTTCTACGACATTGACACAAGCCATTGCTTCTATGGACCGGGTGTTTGAGTTCATTGATGAGAAGTATGATATCGAAGATGAACCTGATTCCAAGCCATTAAAAAGAGCGCAGGGGCATCTTGAATTTCGTAATGTAACGTTTCAATACAACGAGGATGATAATCCCGTTCTAAAACATATAAGTCTTGATGTGAAACAAGGAGAGACGATTGCTTTTGTCGGAATGAGTGGTGGAGGAAAGAGCACCATCATTAGTTTAATTCCACGTTTTTATGATGTTACAGATGGTCAGATTATGTTAGATGGAACTGATATTCGAAATTATCAAGTAAGAACACTACGAGATAACATTGGAATGGTGCTACAGGATAACATTCTCTTTAGTGATTCTGTCAAAAAGAACATTTTGATGGGAAGACCAGATGCGACGGATGAAGAGGTCATAGCAGCGGCAACCGCAGCTAATGCTCATGAATTTATCGTAGGGCTTCCAAAAGGATATGACACCGAGGTTGGTGAAAGAGGGGTAAAACTCTCTGGAGGGCAGAAGCAACGTGTGGCGATTGCAAGAGTGTTCTTAAAAAATCCACCTATTCTTATCTTTGATGAAGCGACATCAGCACTTGATCTAGAAAGTGAGCACTTTATTCAAGAAGCTCTTGAGAAACTGGCAAAAGATCGAACGACCTTTATTGTTGCTCATAGACTTTCTACAATTACACATGCCGATCGAATTGTTGTGATTGAAAATGGAGAAATCGTTGAAGTGGGAAGTCATGATGATCTGATGAAACGAGAAGGTAGTTATAAAAAACTATTTGATGTACAGCAGTTTCACTGATTCCATTTAAAACGAGTATCAAACCATATTAGGGTTTATACTCGTTTTTTTATGTATGATAAACCTTATGGAAATTAGTAATGAGAACGATCAAATAATAAAAAATGAGTGTTCATTTATTTTGCGTAGGGATTTCTCTTTTACTTATAGCGATTTTCAAAAAACACAAAGAAGAGCTTGAGGATATCCTCAAGCTCTTTCTCAACCTATTATTCTTCTTCAGGAGCTGCAATTTTCACTTCATTATGCTCTTGGTGATAGGTGAAGAAGCTATCAACTAAATGATTCAAATGCTCGAGTTGTTCTTGATATTCAATCATTTGTGAAACGGCAGGCAATAGATGAAGCCATTGATTGTAGTCAATACATGGTTGGTTTTGGAGGCTAATATAATAATTCATTAATTCTTCTTTACCGAGGTTCATTTTTTCTACTAATTCATCTGAGTGACTAGAATGAACTTTTCCGATATAGCGTAATAAAATGCGATCATGATAGGAAGTAAGATACTCAAGTTGCTTTTCAAATTTTTTATATGTTTCATCTGGCATAATGGAGAGTTCTTCGGATCGCCTTTCTAAATTTTTTAGTACAAAAAGTGATTTTTTTGCAGTAATGAGCATTTGGCGATAAAGAACGACCTTGCGCGCTTTTCCATATTTATTTTTCATAAAGTAATTTCGTTCTTCTTTATAAAGTAAATATAAATTTTCAAGCTTAACCATTTGTTCTTCTAATCTATTTAGATCTTTCTTTAAGGCCCTGTGTTCAGCAGCATTACGAATCAATAACATTGTCCACTGATTAATGTCTTCCGTTGCTTTTAATACTTTGTGATAAAGCTTTGTTTCGTATCTCGGAGGAATGAAAAGCAAATTGATAATAAAAGCAGCTAATACGCCGCTGATGACTAGAGTGAAACGTCCTGCTGCAAATTGTATAAAGTCAGTAGCTGGACTTTCCATAATAATAATAACTGTAACAATTGCCAATGGGATGGTGGTTGGCTCTAATTTCACTTTAAGAATTATGGATATGGCTAAAACCACTACGAGTCCAACAACGAAAGGATGATGGCCAAAAGTCATAACAAAGATAACAGCAAGGACAGCCCCGATAATATTGGCTTGAATTTGCTCTAAAATCGTTTGGAAAGTCCGGTAGAGCGATGGTTGAACAGCAATAGCGGCAGCAAGAGCAGCAAACATAGGTGGTTCAAGTCCAATCCACATCGCTAAATAAAGAGAGAGCATTACGGCAAGCCCTGTTTTAAATATACGAGCCCCAAGTTTCATAAATAAAAATAACTCCTTTGATCCAAGCAATTTGATGTTTCCTTTTATTAGTATTTCAAAAAAGAAACTCTAATAAACTTAAAAGGACACCGAAGGGTAATATACAATGTATTGCTTGTCTTAATCAATAGTTTTCTTTTGAAAAAGGATAGGGGAATATGTGAATAGGTGTTACCACCGAGGACTAGTCAGGGAAAGGAGATACAAATCACGTACCATTTATATCTCCAAGTTAATACTTTTAGAAAAGGTTTACACGGAAGCCATCGCCTCAAAAGCCTCATCAACAGCTTGTAGTGTCTTAGTAATATCTTCTTTTGTATGAGCAATTGTTAAGAACCAAGCTTCGTATTTTGATGGAGCCAGGTTGATTCCCCTTTTTAATAATTCTTTAAAGAAGATGCCAAAGAGCTCTCCATTTGTATTCTCAGCCTGTTCATAATTTTTCACTTTTTCATCTGTGAAGTAGACAGTTAATGCCCCTTTTAAACGGTTTACTGTAATCGTATGTTTGTGTTTTTTGGCTAAGTTGAGAATACCGACTTCTAGTAAAGCGCCTAATTGATCAAGTTTTTCATATGTTCCTTCTTCTTTTAGGACTTCTAAGCATGCAATTCCTGCACTCATTGATAAAGGATTTCCAGCCATGGTTCCAGCTTGATAAGCGGGTCCAAGAGGTGCGACTTTTTCCATAATGTCTATTCGGCCACCGTATGCGCCAATAGGTAGTCCGCCACCAATAATTTTGCCTAAGGCAGTCATATCGGGCTCAACCCCTAAATAGTTTTGAGCCCCACCGTACATAAAGCGAAAAGCAGTGATGACTTCATCATAAATGACAAGAGCACCTGCCTCATGAGTTAGTTCGTTCACCGCTTCAAGGAATCCTTCGTCTGGCTCAACAATTCCGAAGTTCCCAACAATCGGTTCGACGAGAACAGCCGCAATGTCATCTCCCCATTTATGAAGGGCTTCTTTGTAGGCATCTATATCATTAAATGGAACGGTAATGACTTCTTTGGCAATACTTTTCGTTACTCCGGCAGAGTCGGGCGTACCAAGTGTGGAAGGTCCAGAGCCAGCAGCAACTAACACAAGGTCAGAGTGTCCATGGTAGCACCCCGCAAATTTAATAATTTTATCTCTACTGGTGTAGGCTCTAGCTACTCGGATCGTCGTCATGACTGCTTCTGTACCTGAGTTCACAAAGCGGACTTTTTCAAGGGATGGAATGGCATCTTTAAGCATTTTCGCAAAAGTATTTTCCAGTTTTGTCGGTGTACCATATAAGACCCCATTTTCAGCTGCTCTTTGAATGGCTGCTGTTATATGAGGATGAGCATGACCCGTAATAATGGGGCCATAGGCAGCTAAATAATCTATGTATTGATTACCATCTTCATCCCAAAAATAAGCTCCTTTCGCTCTTTCCATAAAAATAGGGCTACCGCCACCAACAGCTTTAAAAGCGCGTGAAGGACTATTAACTCCTCCAACAATGTGTTTTTGCGCCTCTGTATATAACGTCTCAGATTTTGTCCAGTTCATTTTTTTCCTCCTGTTACGATCTTTTACAAGTCATTTCTTGTCACTTAATCATAGACGAGTGAGGAGAGTAAATACAACTCAGATAAATTAAAAAAACTGCATGTAGAAAAATCCAAAATTTGAAACTGTAAAAATAGCAAAATTTAATTATAATTATTGTTATACACCAAAGATTATAGGAGGGGCGAGAGATGACTCAAACGTTGATGTATATTGGAAATCAGGTGAGAAGGCTGAGGAAGGAAAAAAAGTGGACACTGCTAGAATTGGCAGAGAAGAGTGGTCTTACACTTAATTATCTTGCTCAAATTGAACGCGGAGAAGTGAATGTTAGCATAGGAAAACTAGAAGCAATTCTTCAAGCACTAGAAACCGATTGGTCCTATATATTCCCTCATATAAAATTAGAGAATCAACTTCAACAAGAAATTTTATTGAAAGTGATGGAGATGAAAGAGGAAGCAAGCTTTAGATTGGTACTTGCTCTTATTCGAGAATTAGAGGATGTAGTTGAGACTGAAGATTACGCTTTAAAATCTCATTAAACAGCAACTCTATAAAGTCATTATTAAGTTTTTGCTCGATTGCACGGTAATAGGTTTGAAGTAACAATTCATCGGTTAAAGAATACATGGTGTTAACGAGACCTCCTTGGATTTAACTTTATATAACCATACTACCCATTAATTATAAAAATAACAATAATAACCAATCGATTTTGACAATTTAACAATAATGATATGCAAGTTTAATTCAAGTGATTATATACCCAATTCCCATTCAGATTCTAGATTATGGACTAGCTACATAGAGTTAGTTGAGGGGTGTGAAAAAGAAGATGAATTGGATCGTATCAATCATATTAATAATGGCTACCATTGGAACGATTGTTAGTATTCTCATGCTGCTTCGCTACCGTCCTATACGTGGGCGGCACTCTGTTTCGTTAAGGCATTTTACGTTACTTTTACTCGTATATATAACGGTTATCTTATCGTTTTCTATATTATATTTAGGGCTTGAATTACTTGGAATACATGTTCTAAAAGAAGGGAATGCGTGTGTAGGTGGGAGTGTTTCTCACCTCATTGAAGATATTGTTTATTTTAGTGCTGTTACTTTACTTTCTGTTGGTTATGGAGATTTAGTTCCTGTTGGAATAGGACGTTTTATTGCCATTGTCCAAGCTTTATTCGGCTATTTACTTCCTGCTGCATTCGTGGTGACATCTGTTTTACATGTGACCAAAAGGGAAGAATAGTTGTCTTTCTTGCAAACTTCGGCTACGCTTATTTAAATAATTGGTTGAAAGGATGGTTTTAATGATTCAAGTAGGGCAAAAAGCTCCAGTGTTTTCTTTACCAGCAAATAATGGAGAAACGATAGCATTAGAATCGTTACGCGGGAAGAATGTTGTTTTGTATTTTTATCCTAAGGATATGACACCTGGATGTACAACGCAGGCATGTGATTTTCGCGATAAAATAGAAGGATTCTCTACGCTTGATACGGTTATTATTGGAGTGAGTCCAGATCCTGTGGCAAAGCATGAAAAGTTTATAGCCAAATATGACTTGCCTTTTTTATTACTTGCTGATGAAGATCACCAAATAGCGGAAGCTTATGGAGTTTGGAAATTGAAGAAAAACTTCGGAAAAGAATATATGGGAATAGAGCGTTCTACCTTTATTATTGACAAGGAAGGAACGCTTATAAAAGAGTGGCGCAAGGTCAGAGTAAAGGACCATGTTGAGGAAGCTTTAACATTTATAAAAAATGAGCTTAATTAACCCATAATAATTAAAGGCTAACAGGAACATTGAGCTCTATAAGCGAATAAAAGTAGGTAAAGGCATTAGGATGGGGGTGTAACTGTGAAGCTTCTAGTATGTATCATCGATAATGTGTATGCAGATGAAGTGGAAATACAGTTAAAAAAGCAGGGATACCGTATGACAGAGTTAGCTAGTTCGGGAGGCTTTTGGAGAAAAGGTAATACGACCTTTTTGTTTGGTGTAGATGAGGTTGATGTTACTCAATTACAAGAGGCATTAAAAAAAGCCTGCTTAGATTTCGAGAAAAGAAAGCGCCGAGCTAGTAAGCAAGCCCATCGATATACCTCCTTTTTGTTAGATGTAAAAGATGCAGCTCCGTTTTTAGGCTTACACACGTAGAAATAGTGGATACGTTGACAGTCTTGCGATTTTTATATTATACTAATTATAAAGTAATAATCGTTTTTTCTGAAAGAGAGGTGCATGACAATGTCTGATCATCGCTTACAAGATGCGCTTGATGCTTTAAAAAGCACCCGTGTGCGTATGACTCCGCAACGTCATGCGATACTAGAGTTCCTATATGAATCTATGACCCATCCAACTGCCGATGATATATATAAAGCGTTAGAGGGGCGTTTTCCCAATATGAGTGTCGCGACAGTGTATAATAATCTGCGCGTATTCAAGGAAGCTGGCATCGTAAAAGAGTTAACGTATGGTGATGCATCTAGTCGCTTTGATTCTGTTACATCTGATCATTATCATGTGATATGTGGTGATTGTGGGAAGATTGTTGATTTCCATTACCCAGGATTAGATGAAGTGGAGACATTAGCTGAACATGTTACTGGCTTTAAAGTTCATAATCACCGAATGGAGATTTATGGGGTTTGTCCGAAGTGTCAAAACCAAAGTAATACTTTAAATTAAAATGAATCATTCCTAAGGGGTTAGGAATGATTCATTTTTTTGTCTTTGATTTACGATTGTAATTTTCGTCAAACTCTATTCCTTCGAGGGATTTGTCCATTGTAAGTGGTTCGCTGCAATGCATACATGCATCTACTCTTCCTAACATCTTTGTTGCTCCTCCGCAATTGGGACAGACAACTTGAATGGTTTTGGTTGAGAGCATCCCAATCCAAAAATAAACGACGGTACTTCCTATAATAAAGAGAAAGCCAAGTAACATCGCAATCGTCATAACAATGTAAGATTCTCTGAAGAAAATCCCAACATACATAATAAGGATACCAACGAAAACAAGGGATAATGCAAATGTTCTTATTTTGTTGATTTTGTTTGTATATTTTAATGCCATCTTTGTCCCTCCTAAATCTAGTAGTAGTATAGCATAGTCTCGATGAAATCTCTTCTATAGGATGTTAACAGGTGATGAAGTTTTGATTATTAAGTATGCAGGAGAAAAGGTTATGGTTGTAGAAATTGTTATTTCTGATTCCTATAAGTTTGTTTAGAGGTAGGAGAGAGGGGATTTCATGATGGACATGTTATTGCGCCAACTATATCAGGACCGCGCTAGTGAAGATGATACACTTGCTATTCTTATAATAGAAAAAGAACAGTCGCCTTTGTCAATTACAGATGGTTTTAATGTCGTAATTCTTTTAATTAACAGCAGACAGAACATATCTTGGGAAGTTAAACATTATAAAATAGGGGGGAAAAGAGTCTCATTTCACTCTCTTAGTCAAGCTATGATGCATCAAACATTGATTGTTGGAAATCATAGACGTTTAGTTGACTGGTTGGTTAATGGAAAGATTGTTTTTGATCGTAATGAATATTTGCAAGAAGTGAAGGAACGAATTGAAACCTTTCCTCCGGGTGACCGAAGTAAGAAAATTACGATTCAATTCACTAAGATGCTTAGAAGATTCGAAGAGGGTAAAACGCTTTTTCAAAATAAACATTATTTTGATGCCTTCAGTAATATGATGCATGCCCTTCATCATCTAGCGCGTTTATCGGTTATTCAACATGGATTTTATCCAGAAGTGACGGTTTGGGAGCAAGTGAAGCATATTGAACCGCCAACATACAAACTTTATCAAGAATTGTTAAAAAGTGAAGAGTCACTTGAAAAGCGAATAGAGCTTCTTATATTAGCAACGGAACTAGCTATTCATTCTAAGACGATGATCGGAAGCGGGCATTTCCTCTCATTAACGGAAGAAAAAGAAAGGCTGTACTTGATTTCAGATTTAATGGGGATTGGCGAAACGGAGGATTATCGGGTTGACTTAGAGTTGCTCGTTCGCCATTTGGTTGAAAAAGGGGTTATTACTTGCTTCAAAGAAGAAACAAAAGCAGAAGGTATAATGAAAACTTATTATCAATTTAATAAAATATAAAATAGGGTTGACGGAAGAATTTTATAATGATATATTATTACTTGTCGCTGAGGCGGTGGTGTTGAAAAACATCTTAATTTCTTAAAAAAATATTTGACAGATTGTTGGTTGAATGTTATATTAGAAAAGTCGCTGTTAGGTGACAAGTAGTTCTTTGAAAACTGAACAAAAGCCAAGCGAAAAGAGAAAACATGATTTTCTCGTCAATTTTTAGCAATTTAGTAA
>NZ_JAQQWT010000144.1 GCF_028610705.1 Halalkalibacter alkalisediminis | reverse complement strand
CGGTATTCGACTGGACTTAAACCAGCCAATTTTTCTTTTGATCGTTCATGGTTGTACCAGTAGATATATTTTTCAATCTGTCTTTTTAAATCTTGATAGCTCACTAATTCTTCCCCATAACACATCTCTTGCTTTAAAATGCCAAAGAAATTCTCCATTGAAGCATTGTCTGCACAGGTTGCTTTACGTGACATGCTTTGGAACACTTTATTTTCTTCTAATGTCCTCACCCATTCGTTGTGTTGATAATGCCAGCCTTGATCGGAATGGATAGTGGTGCGATAGGTTGCCTGAGTTTCTATTACCTCTATTGTTTCTTTTAAAGGTTCCATGACCAGATCTAATGTAGGACGTTTCTTGATACCAAACGCGATAATTTCTCCATTGTAAAGGTCAAGGATAGGATTTAAATACAATTTTTCTTCTCCCAGACATTTGAATTCTGTGATGTCGGTTACTAGTTTCTGAAAAGGGATAGGTGTGCTAAAACGGCGAGATAATCGGTTCTTGGCTACCTTTCCAATCTTCC
>NZ_JAQQWT010000143.1 GCF_028610705.1 Halalkalibacter alkalisediminis | reverse complement strand
ATGGCGCGCCCTGAGAGATTCGAACTCCCGACCTTTTGATTCGTAGTCAAACACTCTATCCAGCTGAGCTAAGGGCGCATAAGTTGTCCAATTTAATTAAAATAAAAAAGTGCCGAGGGCCGGACTTGAACCGGCACGGTAGTCACCTACCGCAGGATTTTAAGTCCTGTGTGTCTGCCAATTCCACCACCCCGGCACGGCAGAAAAAATATCTGGAGGCGGCACCCGGATTCGAACCGGGGGATAAGGGTTTTGCAGACCCGTGCCTTACCACTTGGCTATGCCGCCAGACAAAAAAATGGAGCGGAAGACGAGATTCGAACTCGCGACCCCCACCTTGGCAAGGTGGTGTTCTACCACTGAACTACTTCCGCGTTGGCTGGGCTAGCAGGATTCGAACCTACGCATGACGGAATCAAAATCCGTTGCCTTACCGCTTGGCGATAGCCCAACGCAAAAAATATAAGGTTTATGGGGCGACTGATGGGAATTGAACCCACGAATGCCGGAATCACAATCCGGTGCGTTAACCACTTCGCCACAATCG
>NZ_JAQQWT010000142.1 GCF_028610705.1 Halalkalibacter alkalisediminis | reverse complement strand
TGGCATGCCATTTTTAGTATATCATGAAAGATTTTAAATTTTTATTGAAAAATATTGACAAACTATTAGCTGGTTTACTTGAATAATTTATTTATTCTTACGAACGTTCTTCGTTTGCTTCTTTTTCTTCTTTCTCTTTTAAATACTTTTCATATGCTTCTTGGGCTCTATCTCTGCCCCCCACTGGTACAACTTGTTTATGAATATCATTTAATAAAACAAATGACCTGAAAATCACTCCTACAATAATTGTACATAAAATGTATATACCAATAGGTCCAAAGATAACTAATATACCTAAAAGTCCTGCTAAGATAATAGACAAAAATAATTTCATAAAATCCCCCTTTACACTTTTACTTTACCATAAAAATGTAAGTTCCTTATTCAAGAAAACTGCCACGTTCGTATTATAAGGTCATCCAGATAAGAAAATATTTCTGGTTGACCTTTTTTTATATGGTCTTATTATAACAGTAGCCAGGGGTAAAACGTAACTGCCCGTGGGGCTTTGATCCCGTCAAGTAAACAGTTTGCCCCCTACTTGTAGA
>NZ_JAQQWT010000141.1 GCF_028610705.1 Halalkalibacter alkalisediminis | reverse complement strand
CCACGCTTCCACACCAGACCTATCAACCTCATCATCTCTAAGGGGTCTTACTGGATTTACTCCATGGGAAATCTCATCTTGAGGGGGGCTTCATGCTTAGATGCTTTCAGCACTTATCCCGTCCACACGTAGCTACCCAGCTATGCTCCTGGCGGAACAACTGGTACACCAGCGGTGTGTCCATCCCGGTCCTCTCGTACTAAGGACAGCTCCTCTCAAATTTCCTGCGCCCGCGACGGATAGGGACCGAACTGTCTCACGACGTTCTGAACCCAGCTCGCGTACCGCTTTAATGGGCGAACAGCCCAACCCTTGGGACCTACTTCAGCCCCAGGATGCGATGAGCCGACATCGAGGTGCCAAACCTCCCCGTCGATGTGGACTCTTGGGGGAGATAAGCCTGTTATCCCCAGGGTAGCTTTTATCCGTTGAGCGATGGCCCTTCCATGCGGAACCACCGGATCACTAAGCCCGACTTTCGTCCCTGCTCGACTTGTAGGTCTCGCAGTCAAGCTCCCTTTTGCCTTTGCACTCTACGAATGATTTCCAACCA
>NZ_JAQQWT010000140.1 GCF_028610705.1 Halalkalibacter alkalisediminis | reverse complement strand
CGAAAACCGACAGATTTGCTTCGCGTTCGGCTTGTTCTTGAAGCCATTGCTCTTGTTCTTCTTTTGATTTACGTCCACGTTTTTTTGGTTCAGGTTTGGCTTTCTCTTCTTTCACTGGCGCTTGATCTCGAGCTTCAATATGAGTCGCATCAATGGCGATGGTTTCGTCCATGACAAATCCTTCGATGATGGCTTGGAGAATCTGCGTTTCTTGAACACGTTCAAGAACATCTGATTCTTCTAATTTTGTGATCATTCTTGAATAAGATGCTTCAGATGGAATAGCATCAGAAAGAAGGAATCCACAATCTAGACGGAACATATAGTCATGTTTCAGTCGTCTAATGAGATCCTTAATAGTCGGAATATGCTCAATTATTCTAGCTGCAAGGGAGTAAATCATCGCGGCGTAATTGAGCTGAACGGGCGCACCGTAAAGGGCTTTTTTCGATACGATGGCAAGGATTGGATCGATTTCAATCGTCGAAAACACCGCTTCAAAACGATGGGTAGGTTCTAGATCGTATAAATCTTGCAGGTCAAATAGGCTTCCTTGTCGTATAATAGTCATAAGGGAGTCTTCCTCCAGTCTGAGAGTTGG
>NZ_JAQQWT010000014.1 GCF_028610705.1 Halalkalibacter alkalisediminis | reverse complement strand
AGTCTACTATTAGGTGTGAGAGTAATTTTGAGAATACGTAAGTATTCAGGAGATATTTTAACTTTATAGAGGGAGGTAGAAAAATGAATGCACTAACCGAACTGAAATCTTTTATTGAGAAAGTGAATAAGAACCCTGAACACATAGAAAACGAGAAAGATCGTGTGTTTCAATTTGACTTAACGGATGCTGGTTCCATTCAAATTGAATTTAAAGAAGGTCGCGCACATTTGTATGAAGAAGTTTTAGCGGAAGCAGATGTTGTATTAAAATTGTCGGAGAAGCACTTACTTAGGTTATTAGCGAATGATTTAAATACGACAATGGCTTTCATGACGGGTCAATTAAAAGTAGCTGGGAAAATGGGGCTTGCTTTAAAGCTTCAAGAAATAGTGAAAACGTATCAAGCGGGTTAATGTATAAATGTATCGCTAGTGGAGAAAAACAAACTAATTTTAGTTTGTTTTTTTGCTTACTTGAGAAAGTTGTGCGGATTAGCTATGATAATAAAAAGAAAAGAAAGGTCCTAAGGTAGGCAAAATGAGAAATATTTTAATCATAGTAGGACTATTAGCTACATTATTACTTATGCCTTTTTCAACCTATCAAGTGGAGTCTGTAGATGCTCGTTCGTTCGTTTATTTAAACAGTTTAGATTCATGTACATTCATGATTGAAATGAACCAACCTTATTTTCCATCAATCATAAAAAGTATAGTAATAGAAAATAACAACGTTCTTGTTGATATAACTGTATATATGAATGAATTTCTACGTTCATTTATAGCGACATTAAAAACAAATTTCAACCTTTTAACAATAAAATATCAAAGTACCTTTATGGTTTCCTCGTTTGTTTGAGAACGAAATCGTAAAGGAGCTAAAGAGAAATGTTAAAAAAAAGAGTGAATCGTGAATTAACTGAACCAATGATTGGGTTACTTTTTGGGCTGGTAATGATGATTATCGTTTTTTTAATTGTACATTTTGTTTTTGGATTTAAAGCTTTTTCTTGAAAAAGTCAATAAAAAAGGGTGACATAGATTCAATCTCTATGTCACCCTTTTATATTCTTATATTAAAAATAAAGCAAACACAACCCCGACAACCCCAACTAGTGAAAGGATATAAACTGGTTTCACTGGCATTTCTCCATTACGTTCCATTGCTTTACCGAACATATAGAAAACTAACGGGTGAACCAAAAATGGCATTGAGAAAATAAACGGAATAAGTAATGCAGCATCCATACCAAACATTTCACCTTGTATGGCAGCAAATAGACCAAAATGTGATATCGCCGATGTTTGCGCCATTGCCGTATATTCAAATGACATCGAACTTAAACTTAGCAAGGCAAGACCACCAAAAACGGCACAGATCTGCCAACCAAAAGAAAACTGCATTAATGCTTTTACTTCTTTACGGTCATCTCCATTTGCTTTTCTTAAATTGATTAAGGATAAGGCGGTTAAGCCAACACCAATGGCTACAATAATAGCTGTTGGTCCAAGCCATAATGAACCACGCTCAGCACTAATTGCTAGAATGGAAAAGACAAAAATATGACCAAAAAACGGAATGTTAATCATAATCGGGGCACGTTTTGCCGCGACTTTCCCAAAATCTCCAGCTGTGCAAGCTCCGGTTAACCCAGAGTGAGAAAGAGAGCCTGCCATACCAGGTGCTAAATTGCGAGTATTGGCCGTTTTGGCAATGAACATAATGAGTGAAATTCCACCAAACATCCAAAAAAGTTGACCGAAAAATCCGTATGCTAACACGGAGTTCATCCCTTCTATGGCAAAGGCATCTCCAATTCTAGAACCTCCGACCATAAAGTTAGCTGCGAGGACAACTGGAATACCCGCAAATAAAAGGGCACGAACGGTTGGCCCGAAAGTCCAATTATAAAAGATCGCTCCAATTGCTGCTGAAATCATCATAGCGAAGAAAATTTGCGGAAGCGCAATGATAGAACTAAATAATTGTGCAATATGATAAGACAAAATTAATACAATAATGATTAGAGCTAATTCTATAAGCCCTTTACGGATATAAGCATGTTTGTTTTTTATTTGAGCACGGTTATCAATTAAGATAACGGCTAATACAATCCCGATATAAGCGATCAAAGGGTTATAAACGTCTATTCCTTGTGCTTGTCCCTGAAGGATCATTCTTGTGAAGCCTTCAATTCCAAGTAATAAGAAAAATGCTCGGATGATAAATATGAATTGAGTGCGACTAGTTCCTAAAAGCGTTTCTTCATCAGAGGCTACAACAATATCATCGACTTCTAAATCTTTGTTACCTAGAATCTTTCTAAGCTCTTGCCCACCAACAAAAAAGGAAACAATTAGAGCGATGATAGTCGTTCTCGCCATTAAGTCAACAAAAGGGAATTCAACTAATCCAGGTGTAGCAATCCCAACATTGACTAATATAAATCCAAGTAATAGTCCAAAAATAACAATAATTAAAATAGGAGAAAATCTCGTACCTGCTACAACCGTTCTAGAGATGAGAACCATAGGCACGAGGAAAAATAACAAAATCCAAAACTGGTTAATAACTTGTAAATGAGTAATTTGTTCAATAATTTCCATTACATAAACTCCTTCAATCAAATTTGCTTATAAATCTTACCCCATTACGTTAAAAGAGTAAATTCGTGAAAGCCTATACACGTATTACACAGAATAGTAAATTATCTTGGTTGTAACTATTACCCAACTTTGTTCGTTTTATTACAAAAAAAGAGGTGGGTTATGAGTAAATTAAGGTTAATATTAGCGTTGTTTGGATTAGTATTTGTTATATTAGGATGCAGTAACCAAGATCAATCAACAGAGTCTCGTGCTTTATCAATGGATGGTGGGACGGAAGACTCTTATAAAGCTGTCTCGAATATGAAAGAAATGGATATGGAAATGGAGATGGCTGCGGATGATGGAGCCTTACTCACAACGGATTTCAGTAGTGATCGTATGGTTATTCATCATGGAAATATTTTGATCGAAGTGAACGATTACCTTAAAGCTAGAAATGAAATCCAGGGGAAAGTAAAAAGCATTGGTGGCTATGTCGTGGAATCCTACTATCATGAAGGCATAGATGGTCAACTAAATGGCTCCATGATTGTCAGAGTGCCAAAGGGAGATTTTCAACCTTTACTCGAACATTTGGCTACTCAACAGTGGAAAGTGATCGAACAACAAACATCAGGAAACGATGTAACCGAAGAGTTTGTGGACTTAGAATCTAGGTTGAAAGCAAAAAGGGTTGTGGAAGAACGATTATTAGGTTTTATGGATAAGGCCGATAATACTGAGAACTTATTAAAGATCTCTAATGAGTTAGCCACTGTGCAAGCAGAGATTGAGCAAATGCTTGGAAGAAAACAATACATTGAAAATCAAGTGGAATTTTCAACCGTTTCGATTCATATTCAAGAAAATAGTTTGTCTGCGACCATTCAAGGGGAAAATTTAAATACATGGGAGCGCGCACAGAAGCTCTTTATTGAGACGATTAATGCAATGATTCGAGTAAGTTCAGGTATTGTTGTTTTTTTCGTTGGATTAAGTCCTATTCTGCTACCCATTGCTTTGTTTATAGGGGCATTCCTTTTATTTATGAAAAAAAGAAAAAATAGGAGTTAATGAATGAAAGCTGTGGAGGACAATTCTAGTTCTCGACAGCTTTTATCTGTGGTAAGGTTAAAAATATAAAGGGGAGAGATGAGTGACAAAACAAAAAACGTTCATCATAATAATGCTCATTGGTTTAATTAGTGTTCTTCCTCTTCTAAATAAAAATGAAGAAGTTGTAGAAATGAAGGAAGTCGAAAAAAACGACCAACATCTGATCGACTCTTCCCTCCATATCAAAAAAGCGACGCAACAAGAGTGGGATGCAATAAAGCTTGATAAAACACCAGGACTGAAATGGGCGCGTGAGCAAGGCTTAACCAGAGAATACGAAGAAGAATGGCTATATGAAAATGGAGAAGGAACATTACGAATAGAAGAAATTTGGTATACACCTCACCAAATACATGTATTCTATAGTGTTGACATTACTGAAGAGATCGAAGAAGAGTTTGACCTACCAACATGGACGGCTACATTAAGCCTACCCGGCGATGAAGAAGTCCCGAACTGGGGAGGGTATGATGATAATTGGACAGTGGAAGATAATCGAATGGTTGATGGACGATATCATAGTCGTGTAACTTACGCACCCTTGCTGGCTAAAAATGGTGAAGTGGTAGAAGAAATAGAAGAAATGTCTTTTACCAACATGATCGTTTTTAATCGAACGAAGCGTCATATAATTGAAGATCAAACTATTGCTGTTAGTTACAATTCTAATGAAGTAAACATCATTGATGTTGAGATTAATGAGGTTTTTTCAACGGAGGAAGTTGATGTTCATTTACACTCGTTCATGGTAAGCCCCGTACATATGATGTTGAATCTTGATGTTGAAAATAAAAAGATCGATCGAATGGAGCACTTGGGGTTTACACTTTCAACAGATAAGGGTGAGCAGAGATATGGGTATTTTTTTAGAGGAATGGATGATGAATCGACACTCATCTTTGCACCGTTCACTCAATTACCTAATGAAATTGAAATCGAGTTACATACGGCTGGATTTATGAGCGAAGAGAAAGTAGAATTCACGATTCCAATTGAGAAAGATGATTTAATGGTTCATTTACAAATGGAAAAACAATTTGAATTGAACGAAGAGATAGGCTCTGTTTTAGGAATAGAAATGGGGTTACGTTCAGTGTCTTATCGAGAAGGGAGCTTATTTTGGGAGGTTCAATTAGAACACGAGGGTTCTGCTATTCATCTTTTGCCTTCTTCGCTTAGGACAAGAGCTATGTTAAACGATAATGATCAAGAAAAACTCGCTAATTATTTGTCTTATTCCATAAATGATTATGAACCACTCGGAGATGAGTTTTATGGTTCGACAGGGATTGGGCCTGATTTCGTTACCGCTGAGGTAATGAATATCTCTTCGATTGAAGCGGATGATCTTCAAGTGAAAATTGATAATATTGGATATGAACAAATGATTGAACAAAAAAAGGTAATTAAGATCGAGTAGGAGTTGTGCATACTTCTACCCTTATTTTCAAACGATATAATGGAGGTGAAGCCTATGAATCGTCCAATGATAACAGCATTAGCAACAATTGGGATCGCACAATCTTTAAAGATTCCAATCAATAAAGCACAAACTGGTGAATGGGATCCTCGTCTTCTGTTTGAAACAGGAGGGATGCCTAGCTCACATTCAGCAGGGGTAACCGCACTAGCAACCTATGTAGCATTAGACCGTGGTGTACCTTCTGTCGATTTTGCCTTGTCTACAGTATTTGGATTAATTGTCATGTATGACGCGCAAGGCATACGAAGACAAACAGGTGAACTAACACTAAAAGTAAATAAAATGGATGAAGAACTACAGCAATTAAAAGGGATACATGAACAAGTTACGAACCGAGAAAAATCGGTCAAATTACGTGAACGATTAGGTCATCTGCCTGAAGAAGTAGTTGGAGGAGCCATGTTAGGTGTGTTAACTGGGACCCTTAGTTATTTAATGTCACGTTAGTGAAACCATTTTAAGATGTTGATCGTTCTATAAGTGAAAAGAACAACATCACTTATGGAGGAACTAAATATGAAAAAATTAATAATGGTTAGCTACATGGCATTTATGTTAATAGGTCTAGTAGGTTGTGGCACGGCTACAACGGATGAAACCGAGGAAGAAGATGTTGTTTCAGGTGATGTAGGAGTAGAAGTGGAGAACGATGTTGGAGAAGATCCTTTAGCTTCAGGTGGAATAGATGCCTCCGAGATCAAAGAAATTTCAGTAGAAGTAGAAGGCGAAACTGAAATGAGAAAAGCTCAATTCAACAGAAGTGGTCTAGGTTACTCCATCTATGTATTAGAAGATTACCAATTGGTTAGTGAAGAACCTGAACGTGATGTGATTTTCTCTACTTATGATGATCGTTTTTTTACTCGTATTAACGTACATGGTGCTGGTGCAGACGCAGATCAAATTAAGAACACAATCATGGAGCATGCGAATGGAGAGATCGAAGAAGATGTTGAGATCCCCATAGCTGATGCTGAATTTGCTTTACATGAATTAGTGGAATCCAACGGAGAGATTACATCTATTACGTATGTGGCAAAAGAGTATAACGGTCAGTTAATCGAATTTACGATCTTCCTTCCTAATAAAGAACCAGCAGAAGGCGCTGGTCCGAGTATGTGGGCGATGCTCGAGACGGTTGATTTTTAAGATTCATGTAAAAAGGCCAAATCGTATGAGATTCGGCCTTTTTTCGGTGTGTCGTAGACCGAAAAAAGAGCGTTGACCGATATGTAAGCAGAAGTGTCTGATATATGAATTAAAGTGATCGAAATAGTTTGGGAAAAGGCCGATAAAATAAAGCGTAAAACTGTTAACTTCTAACGATGCACCCGTTCTGTTTAACCTATAGTAATAAATAAAAAAAATAACGCTCACATGTATGAGCGTTAGTAATCAGAATTCCACACAATTTCTCCGTATTTTTGCTCATAATCAACCTCAACATCAAAATCATGCTTCTCATAAAAATGGATGAGTCTGTCAAGATGGATTTCTAGTATTGTTTTTATGGAAAATGTTGATTTATCAGGGGTTACAAGGTTGTATATAAATGGGCTGACATCTACTTAATAGAGGAATTTAATAGTTTTAAAGACAAGTTTGTGATTTTTTGTGACTTGAATTTTGATAAGAGTGCCTTTCTTAGGTGCTCTTTTTTTTATTCTCAAAAGGAGGCATTAATAATGAATTCAATAAAAGGCTATTCATCTTTACCTGAGGTACTTAAAGAATTGTTTAATCGAACTTACAAACTTCACATGGGGGCTATGAGCACTGCTTCAAGAGAAAAGTACACTATTGATCAAATAAAGCACGTTAAATGGGATAACACCATACGTTGCCTAAAGGTTTTCTTTAAAAATGGAGATTGGTGGCATTACAACACTAGCGGAGAGTGGTATTGAGAGGCAGGATATTTAATAAAAAAGGATTGTAGAAGCTGCAACTTCTGCAATCCTACATCTGCAGTACGAGCAGACATCCATAAACTAACCTTATTTTATAAAACTATAAATATAAGGTCAAGTCTTGCTCGTATTGTGTTCATTTTTAAGATCACAATTACAGGAGGGCTTTTTATTATGCAAAAAAGAATCATGATTTCACAAAACGAATTTCAAAAGCTACGTCAGTTCAAACAGTTTACTAATGTTTCAGAAATGAACAAGCATATCAACGCACATTGTAAAAATTCATCTCTTAACCGTAATGAACGTCAATTCTTACGCTTATTGTCTCAATACTCGACTTTTGAAGCGCACACAGGAGTTAGTTGGAGGAAAGTTTCAGAGTTAGCTAATGAACTAGAATTGTCAGAGCGTTCAATCTCTAGATACACGGCTAAATTAGTTGATATGGGTGTGCTTCAAATTGTCGAGACATATTCCCTTACCAAATCAAGAAGAGCCAAGCAGGGGGCTAATATCTACGTTATATTGCAATGTGAAAGCATTAAATGTGAAAAGAAGCTAAGGGATGACAATAAGGCAAGCTTAATTAAAACTCAAAAACAATCTAATACTTCTAAAGCAATACGTAAGCCAGAACCGACTATTCAACAATTAGATGAGTCTTATGTTCCTAACCACATACCTAAAGACTTCGTTACTGCTTTGAAGCCCTATTACAATGCTGACATGATATTTAAGTTGTGGGGTAAAGTTCTTCTCGCAGCTACCAAAACAGGCATACATGACATTCTAGGCATGTTAAACACTATTATTAGCACATTTAAGGGCTGTGTATTCTACAAGAAATCGAATCGCATCAAAAAGGACTTTGTGGGTTATGTGTATTCAGCGTTTGTGAGAGTCATGGGTGAACAAAAGAGACGTGAGGTAAATAACCTTCCTAGTTGGTTAGAGGTGTCAGCATGAGACTCCTAGGACGCTTAAAATCAATCGAAACAGATAAGGTAATCGTTGTTGTTTCTGCTGTCATTGTTTCACTATTTATTTTTTCAGTTTGGTCAATGGAGGTCTTACTATGAATAAACCACTGGCTATATTATATGAAAATATTGAAGAGGACTATGAGGAGTTTTTAGCGTAACACTCTGTGGCGCTAAATTACAGTGAATGAGCGTTTTGACATCTTGTAAAATTGCTACTTATCAAACCGACACATTGTAGGAATGTTCAATTAGCTTTATCTTTCCACCCACATACTTATCGGTGGGATCAGTATGTCATTCATTAAAAGGGTTGTTTTATTGAAAATTGAAATACATTTATGTCTTTATGAAATGTGCAAGTGTCCACTCTAATAATACAAAATGAACTATCAACCCTTTAGCAGCTAAATTATTCGGAAAAGGTCATTCTGATTGTTGAACCGTTGTATTTTCAATTGGGCGAAATCAGTAAAAACCGAACAATAAAGAATGTTGTTATGTTGTATTCTATTAAAAGTTTAGCGAAACACGAATTATTTAATTTATTAAATGAAATAAAGTTCGGAAATAGCTTGCTTTCTATTTTGAGGGATGGTATATTTAATTCACAAGCAAAGTTCTTATCTGCAACATTACATAGTGTAAAAATATACGACAAAACAATAGGAGGTTTTATGACAGTAGATCAAGCGTTGGAGAAATTGAAGGAAGCAGGAGTAACTGATAGCATCCAAACGGTAAGACGGTGGCTTAGGGAAGGTAAGATCAAGGCTCATAGGAGTGAATATAGAAAAGCGGGGTTTCTTGTTGATGCAGAGGATTTGAATAGGTTCATCAATGAGAGAACTGGAAGAGATAAGGTTGCTGAAATTAACACTCTTAAAACAAAGCTCAACCACTACACAACGAAATATAGTCAATTGCAGAATGATTATGAGCGATTAGACAATGAGCATACTGAACTATTGAAAAAACAACTTAACAAAAAGAAGATGTTAGTCAGTGAAGATAGATACACTAACGAGTTTATAAATGTTTTCTACAATCTGATTGACTCAATTAAGAAAAAGATTATGAACGATAGGATATCAATTGATCTTGCCTTCTTAATTGCCAATCATTTTGAAATAGACGAGCAACAGGAAGTTGACCTTTCAATATGGTGGATTAATGAACAGAAGCACTTTAAGAAACATATAGCATTCTTTAGTAATTTTGTTAAGGTAGGAGCTAAGTTGACTCATGTTGAGCGTTATATGGGTATGATCAGAAAATACGATTTAACCCATTTCCTAAAAGTTGATACTGTTGATTGGGATAAATTTCATACCATATTAATCAATTGGGCTACTGAAGATCGTGACGTTCATGAAGCATTAGATATAATCGAAAAACAGTTTAAAGAAGATAAAGAGAAGTCAGAGAAGCAATATGATGAGTGGTATAAAAACGCTTCAAGTGGTATTAGTAGCTTTTCACCTGAAATCAATTATCGTGAAAAACTTGGTTTATCCTCCACAGCTACCAATGAGGATATTAAAAGGGAATATAAAAAGTTGATTAAAATACTTCATCCTGATAAGGGTGGGAATGCGAAGATGTTCCAGAACATAAAGGAAGAATTTGATGAGTTTAGGAGCAGTATCTAACATTACATAATGAAATATTACACAATAAAACAATTAGAGGAGTGATTGAATGGCAGATGAATCTAAAATTTTTAAGTTGCAGCTATTATCAGATGAAGTAGTAAGAAATCCAAAATTAAACTCAAAGGCATTTGTTGCTTTCGCTAAACTCTGTGAGATGTACGGAAAGAGTAAGAATGACATATTAGAAGTTGATCACAAGGCATTCAAAGGCTATTTATCCGTATCAGACAATAGAAGCTTCAAAGCGGTATTGCATAATTTGTACGAAAACAATTTGATATTAAATGAGATTGAAACTCTGCCTAGAAGGTCTGCTCTAGAGATCCACATCAATAAGGATATGACACCATTACATAATAAAAACATGTTCACACAGCTTGATATAAGGCTCTTAGACAAGAAAATACTTGATGAGATAGGTACTATTGGTATTCGTTTAATGTATTACTATGAGTCGCGTATCAACCGTTTAGAGTTACATAAAGATCATGCTTATGCTTCTATTGAAACAATATCTAAGGATACAGGGTTTGCTAAGGATACGATTGGAAAATATAACGAGATCCTAGAGAAACGTAAATTAATTTGGATTAAGAAATTCAAATTAGAGCATGTTGGTTGGTATGACGAAGGAAATTATATTGATTTTGCTAGGTACGCAAATCACACCTATGTGAAAGTGGGAAACATACCAAAATTACTTACTGGATTGTATGCTACAAGCAGTTTTTAAAACCCTTATGTAGCAAGGGGTTGAACCATGTCCTATTTACTACTATATAACATAATTCAACTACCATATAAAAAAGATGAACTACTACATAATGAAGATGAACTACTAGACTCTGTCCTATTCAGTACCGTAGTAGGTAGGCGCTAAGAAGAGTATAGATATATAGATACAGTAATAGATACAAAGTAGATACAGTATAAGATACATATTGTATTGTCGCGCGCACAGTCGTGCTTACGTCAATACGGAGGATTGATTGTTATTATTAATTTTAAATTTGAGGAGTGGTGTTATTGTCAACAAATTTACAGAAGCAGGTTTATATCATGAGTTTGGAAGGTGCTGATTTATATTCACATATGCACAGAGGAACATACATAAAACGTGATTATAGTGGAATGATACCATATTCACTTGAATTGATTCAATTACATAAAGAAGGAATACAAACGTTTCCTAGCAGTCGCAATGAGAATAAGCTACTAAGTAATGATGTTATCAATGTCAAATTTAATCAAAAGGTGAAATCTGCTTCAAACATGATTAAAGACTGCAAAAAGAAATTGAAGAAATCCAACCTTGAAATTAAGAAAATGAAGGATAAATATAGAGGTGATAGTAAATTAACGATTAGTCAATTTAGAGAAGATCTTAAGCCTAAGTTGAAACCTAGACGTAATTTAGAGAGACGTATAGCTCAATTAGAGGGTGTGGTTGGATTAGATAATTGGCAAGAGGTTAAGAATGAACCACTTAGAAAAGAATTGTATGAGGATGGATTCTCTATTACAAATGTTGATAAAGATAACAACATTACTATTGATAAGTACGTAGTATACAAACGATCTAGTGCTAAGAGCAGAACAGGGCAATGCTTGATGATCAAGAAGCACCTTTACGATAACATGATTAATTGGTCTCGAATGGGATTAACATTTCCAGAAGATAAAGAGATTGATTTGGCTTCATTGACTGCTTATGAGTCTCTTGTCGGCTCAAGCATTGAATCAACAGTAACAATCGATCCTAACAGAATATTATTAATATCTGATGTTAAATCAAATTTCACTGAGGAAGCAAATGTAGTACGTAAAAGTGATGATGGTTTCTTAGAAAGCTTTACAGAGTCAACTAAGATTAGTAATGACTTGTGGGATGGTCAATCATTACTGGATGTTAAATACTTTGAAGAGGGTAAGGGTATGAAGCTATTGCGTAATCACTTCTTTAAGTCAGCAGCGTTTAATACTAATATTCAAGAGTTTCTTCAAGCTAAGTGTCCAGAGCATATTGATTATGAAGAGTGGGAATTAACAGATATGCCAGGAAATGGAATTAAGGCTATTGACGTGGACATGATTACGACTCCTAACTCATTAAAAGCCTTAAAATTCAGTAGTGTTATTGGCTCGAATAATGATATGTGGGATTACTGGAAAAAAGTTGTTGAAGCAGATGGTAATGCATTTGGTGTCTGTAAAAATGAGAAGGTTTCAAAGTATATTATTGATGGTAACATCATGCAACAGACTTCATATCAAATGTTGAATAGTACACCTCTTAGCAAAGGTGATATGGATGAGCTTACAGTTTTTGAAAAGGAGTACATAGAGCGACTCAAGAATGATGATGATGTTTTCATTAAGCATATAAATTCGGCAAAGACTAGTCAGAATAGCAATGAAATGTTTGTTGCTCTGTATGAGAAAAACAATAAAATTGTAAATACTAAAGTGTTTAAAGAGTTTCGCAAACGTATCATTAAGGATCATGTAAATCATGTTAAAAAAGGTAAGGTGAGATTATCGGCAGATTATGTAGTTATGATTGGTAACCCTGTTGAAATGCTTTATCATGCTATTGGTCAATTTGATACGGTAAATGTTGAATCATTATCATTAAAGGATAATCAAATACATACAACACTTTTTGATTTTGATAAGAAGCTGGTAGGCTATAGAAACCCACATACCAGTCCATCTAATATTCTCGTAAGTAATAATAAAAAGGTAAAAGAGATAGAGGATTATTTCAACTTTACAAAGAATATTGTTGCGGTCAATGCAATCAAGTTTCCTATTCAAGACATACTTAGTGGTTGTGATTATGACTCCGATACTTTGCTCTTGGTCGATTCTAAAGGTGTATTGCTACCGATTGCTGAGGAATGTAGACGTAAATATAAAGTGTGTATTAATAAAGTCGAATCAGAGCCGAAATATTACACTCCAACTTGGACTAGCATGTATGAAATTGATAAAGAGCTTGCTAAATCAAAAGACACTATAGGAAATTGTATTAACGCTGGTCAACTTTGTATGAGCCGATATTGGGATTTAAAGGCTAATAATGGAGATAAGAAACAACTGGAGAAACTATTGAAAAAGATAGATGTCGCAACTGTTCTCTCAGGTATCTGTATAGACTTAGCAAAGAAGATGTATGACATTGAAATTAGTGACGAGATTGAGAAAATAGAGGCAGAATTAGAGCTTAAAACAGATAATGAAGGCAACATAAAGAAACCTAACTTTTGGGTTAAAGTGAGCAAGAATAAAAATACTAAACATAATGTCATGGATTATGATACACCAATGGATTATTTAGTGGCAGTTATGGATAGTTTACCAGATGCAGAAACTAGAAAAACAAGTCAGTTATCTAAATTACTGAATGATAACAATGACAGAAAAGCCAATTACAAACAAAAAGAAAAGGTTGAAGGTTATGTGAAAGTGATGCAAAAGGAAATTGAAGGTGTACATAAAAAATATGCAGGCATTAGTGATGATGAGGATCTAAAAGAGAAGAAGAATGAACAATTAGAAGAAGTTGGTCAAGAATACGCTTCAAAAATCTGTAAGTTGAAAATCAAGCCTAATACAATGCATTCGCTTCTCATTTCAATTGAAAGCGGTAATAGTGATATTGCAGTTCGGTTAATGAATACATTATATACTACGCAAAAGGACACATTTCTAAACGCATTCAAAGAGGCAAAATAAAAAAGTCAGACACTACTAAAATAAAACTATCAAAAAACATAGTTAAACACTTGCTTTTTTGATAGTTTTTTAGTAGGGAAAATGGTGTGCATATGGGTAGAGGTCGGAATGCGAAGCGTGCATTTGTCGCAGTATTGAAAGTCTATAAAGATGAGTAAATGACTTCCTCTAGTGAAAGGAGTGGATGAGAGATCATCTACTCTTTATTTTTTTGTTATAATTGAATGAAATTATGGCTAATTATAGTATAATGCGTGATTGTCAGAAATGCAAGTGTGGATTTGTGTATTTATTGGGGACTCCACATCCCTTTTATTTAGCGCATATAGGATTCATTAACATTATGTTAGTGGGTCTTATTATGCGTTAGATACTGTGGATTCTGCAATAAGTACATAAGAGATTATGTGCTAAATAATAAAAGTGGAGGTTTTATATTATGATGAAGACGTTTGAAAAGGTGTTTAGTTTTGATGGTGTTAATGTAAGGACGGTTGTTGTTGATGAAGAGGTTTATTTTGTGGCGAAAGATGTTTGTGATGTTTTGGATATTAAGAATACTACCCAAGCTATCCAGAAATTAGATGATGATGAACGGGCTATGTTTAACATAGGTCGTCAAGGTGAGGCTAATGTAGTTAATGAGTATGGTATTTACAACCTAGTTTTTTCTAGTCGTAAAAAGGAAGCTAAGGAATTTCAACGTTATGTAAGACATGAGATTTTACCGTCAATCAGAATTAATGGAATGTACGTTGATGATGATGCTACGAGCGCTCAGAAATTGTTTAACTATAATATGCTAGATGAAACATTTATGAATTGCTCAATTGAAAAATTAGCGGATACGTATAGTGACTGCATTGAGTATTACACTGATAATAAGGTTCGTTTACCTTACATGAAGTCTCGTGACAATAGACGTTCTGATAAAAAGCATACACTTGCTGACAGTAAGATTATGATCATGAAGAAGATCCAGAAAGTATTAGAACAACGTGAAATGGAATATAAGAAGAAGCTTACATTTGAGTTTGTGAGTGTGGTTAGTGATGTCTTGAAGTTGATTATTGAGGATATTAAAGAAACGCAGCACAGAAAGACCAGAGGGAAGTTGTCTGTGCTTAATAAACAATTGAAAGAGAAAGACAAAGAGCCAGTAATGTAGTTTTTTATTATATTGAAAATGTACATACTTAAGACGAATTATACAGTTATCATAACATATAGGTTAATACATAGCAAGGACGTTTCACAAAAAAGTGGAGCGTCTTTTTATTTTGATAATCTCTGCTATTTCAAAAGGAATATGAGTTGAAAAAGTGGACATGATACCTATTACTATTTAACAGGAAATATGTCACAATAAAATAAATACTTCGCTGAGACTAATGGGAGGAAGTTGCCCCTCTCCTCATATTGACATTAATACATAATAAAAACTATACCAATGTGAATACTAAAGGAAAGGGAGGTTTATCATGTGTTTTACAAAGAAATTCGTTAAAAAACCAGTTATTGTTGAAGCTTATCAAGTTTTTGAAGAAGTAAAAATTGAAACATTAGAAGGAACTATGATAGCCTCTCCGTGCGACTGGATAGTAATTGGTATTCATGGTGAAAAATATCCAGTAAAACCAGATATTTTTGAAAAGACTTATCGAGCCATCGAATAAACCTTAACTATTTAATGCTTTCTTGATTGACTCATACGTGAAGCTCATTGCCCAAACAGCTCCAACACCATAAAGGTTTGTAGGAGTCTGGTATGTACTCTTAATCTTTACAGCAACAATTTTTTTGCCTAATTCAACAGCTTTATCAATTTCCCACTTAACCCAATCACTGTTATGTGTATTTTCACCAACTAGACATAGGAATACGGAACTATCAGAAATTTTCTTTTTTATTACACTTTTTATGTAAGTTGCATTGTCTGAATTAATTGACACTCCAACAGAAGTATCGTCAAATTTAATATCGAAAAAACCATTATCGTTACTAGACCATGCCACCAATAAGTTTTTATGGTTTGTGTCTTCTTTGGCGGAATGATAACTTACGAATACTTTTTTAGCCATTTTATTTTCCTCCATTTTCTCTGTTATTTAGGTTTGCCCAGTTTACATTTTCTTTTGAGATAATGCTTTCGACTCGCTCAACTAATGATTTAAATGAGTTTTCTGTATCATAGACTCCTGTCTTTGTAAGATACATGTATTTCTCTTGTCTTAAAGTTTCACAGATGCTTCTATACTCAATCCAATTTTCATGATACTTTGATAATCCAAGCCACGCTTCAATGCCAGTTATTGCTACCCCTATTATGCTAACAACTATAACCAAAAATTTAAAATCTGGAACAAAACTAACAAATAAAGGAATGGAAGCAGAAAGTATAATTACGATACCTTTAAGGCGTTTATAAAGCTTCTGTGCTGAAATACTCTTGTTGTCGTACCAATTAATCTGGTCCTCAAGTCTTATTTGGATATATTCTTCTTCAGTAATGTCCAATTGTAATCTTTCACACCTCCTATATATTTGACAATATAATTCATTTATTACTATTATCTTACAAATTATAATAAAGAGGAAGTGCTTTTTGAAAGAAGAGGTAAATTTAAAATTATTAGTATACAAATGTAAGGGAGGTTTAATTACGTGTTTTGTTGTGGGTTAGTTATTAATAAAGACTTTGTTCTTGGAATCTACCGATTTTTTCTATGAGTTCGTCTGATAAAAGGTTCTGTAAGTCTGTTACAGATGAGCTTTCACAGTAAGTTGCAAGTGCATAATACTTAGCGAATAGACCTTCAAGTTCTTCAACTTCAGTACGTTTGCGAGACAAATGATAATTCATTAATTCGATAGCTACATCAAATGAATTTCTTTGAATAGGTGTTGGATTAACTTTAATTTGTTCAGCCATACATAATCACCTCCTTAATTTACAATATTCTACAAAAAACAAGGAAAATCCTTCTTGGAAGTCGAATTATTAGTTTTTAGGAGGTGAAGTTTTTGATGGAAGTAATTATAGAAACAACTGAAGAATTAAATCAGGAATATGCTAATGCTATTAAACAAACGTTAGTGAAGGAAATCAATGACCGTTTTTCATCACAGCTAAAACTTAATGATTTGGATAAGATTGTAGCGTCATTAAATTTTGGAGTCAGCCTTAATCAATTTCAAGAAGAAAATGGCTTGCCTGTCGAACACACAAATGATAAGTTAGCACAAGCGGTGGCTAAGACTCTTCATCTAAGAAAAGATAATCAAGTTAAAAGTGTAATATTTATTCGATTAGAACTCATCTTAGAGATGTTTCTTGAAGAGAACACCGGGTATGGGTATCACTTTTTACACCATGAATTATGTCATGTTCATGATGATTGGAATAAAGAATACTTGATGAAAGATTTTATAGATCAATATCGTAAAGATACTGGTAGTGAATTGCAGAATATTTTACTTAGGCATTCTATGACTATATGGAGTGAGTACATAGCAGTGAGACTGTCTTCAGAATCCTATCCTAGAAAGGAATTTGATTTTTTTATTCCACATTTATTCAACCTCATTAGGAGAGCTAAAGAAGAAATTCCGAATGAAATAGATAATTATAGATTTAATGGAGACATAAACAAGTTATTCATAAGAGCGCAAGAGCTTATAAATCCAGTAATGAAATTTACTGCAACTGTCTTAGGATATATTCATGGATTGAATATAAATAATGAAGCAATTCTAGATGGATTAGATAATACGTTTATTATTGACATCTGGACTCAACTAGATAAAGAATTTAATAGACTGTTTAATTCTTATCCAGATTGGGAAAGTATTGATCAATTTGACATTTTAAATTCGTTAATTTTAAGTGTATTAAATGATTTTGGGATTTATCCAGAAGACACAAGCGTAGGATTGTATATTAGTGTTCCGTAAGCATCCATTCATTAAGTGGATGCTTTTTCTATTTGTGGTGATTTATCCCTACTTTTGTTAGAATGATAGTAATGAAAAAGGAGGGGTTAAATTGAACTATGATGCTATGATAGCTGAAAAGAAAGAGGAAAAACAAAAAGTATTAGATCAAATGGAAATTCAGAAAGAAATTTTTCTTGATGAGCTCTCAAAATTTACTATTGAATGGTTTGAAAAAGAAACTTTATCTACAATAAAAAGTAACTCGGAAAAAGTTATTGAATTAGGTGAAGATCAGGCGAGAGAGTTGAAAAGCAAGATAGAAGAGCTAAAAAAAGGGACTCCAGAATTAGTGAAGCAGTATTTAGAGGAAGGTCACCTATGGTGGCACAGTAATGAAGACAAATTTTCCTATTATTCGGGCAGTCGAAGACTATTAGAAGCACATGATAAGAAAATAAGATTAATGCTTGGAGAATTAGGAATTATCTTAATTGAATATGGGCTAGCTAAAGCAAAATCAGAATTCGGTAGCAACTTCTCTACAAGTAGCTGGACTCAATCAGGTAGCTCTAAAGTTAAATTTTCTTATGGTATGGATTATTCTGATAAATTATACAGTATTAATAACCAATATATAGAATTAATAAGAAAAGCTCAAGAAATTAATGATCAAATCAAAAAAGTAGAAGAAAAGAAAAATAGAGAAAATGTTGAAGGATGGTGGAAATCACTTTAACAAAATCAATATTTAATAGTCACTCTTAATGAGTGGCTTTTTCTTTGGACGAAATTAAGAATTATCTCTTTGAATTGGGGAAACATGAATAAAAAGGGAGATGATTCTAATGGATATTAATAAAATTATCGCAAAATTAGGAATGGAGCTTGTGGAAAATAGGATTGAAACAGATGCTTTAAAAGAGCTTCTAGTTAAAAAAGAAATATTAAACGAAGAAGAATTCAATTCCTTCTATGAAGAAATTCGTGAAGAAAAGATTGAAGCTTATTCTGCTGAATTGTTAGAGTTGAGTATCGATGAGTATAATGCAATGACTAGGGCTGAAGATGAATAAAGACGGTGAGAGCATCTATTCAAACGAGTGGATGCTCTTTCTTATTTGAGAGAAACTGTGCAACAGAAATATTAGTCTGTTCAAAATAAAAAAGGTGAATTCAGCTTTTAATCTGAAACTTCACCTAAGACAATTACCAATAAAATTAATAAAATGCGTATTAAACGATCTTTTGTAACTGTTTTTAAAAGAGCAGTAAGAACAATTCCTGTAATAGGATGGACCTCAGCCTGAACAATTACCAATATGTCTAACAAAGTAATAATAGTATCAATTATGTGATAATCATGTTCATTATTCATATAGATTTTCCCTTTTTTATTAGCGTATTTTATTTTAGAAAAAAAGTGTGTACTTTTCTAATTTGAGGGCTAAATAAAATGAGGTTTTACAATATTGTTGCACAGTACGGATATTATGCTCAAAGTTAGGAGGTCGAATAATGGAAAGTGTAACTAAAAGATTAGATAAGATGCTGGATTATTACCGTCAGCGTGGAGTGGATGTTGATAATACATTGGAGTTAATGAGAGATGATGATTATAGGCGAGAGTGGTTAGATAAGAGATATGCTGAAGCTTTGGGGAAATGTAAGTGAAACCATTTGCTGAGAAATTCTATAAGTCTGTAGCGTGGCGCAAATGTCGTGACGCTTATTTTGTTTCTCAATATGGAGTGTGTGACAAAAGAGGGGAAGAATTGCTACTTAGTCGCTGATATTCGTTTAAGTAATCATCTAATTTTTGGCTAAGTATAATAGTTTTAGTATGATTAAGTCCATTCTGTTGAGCGGTTAAAATCATTAGGTTTCGTGTTGACTCAATTTTATTTTCTAAGTCCGTAATAATGAACTGTTTATTTTCCATTACAAACCTCCTGTTCCAAATTATAGGTCGTCTACCTATCTATACGCAGGAGTATTTCCTTTTAAGGGGGTAAAGAGAAAAAAGATGATAAAAAATTTTAATTTAGGAGTTAATTAAGATCAGATGAAGAGGAGGCTGAATGATGATTACTGATGAAAGGTATGATCAATACATAGAGATGTTCGATAAGATGATAGCTAAGAATCATGAGCATATTGCAGTGTTGCATGAGATGAATGCTAATTTGGATAAGATGTTGGAGAGATTGAAGTGAGTTATGAATTAGTTTGTGATCACTCTAACTGTGGTGAGAAGTTTATTCTAACATCCGATGATATTAAACGAGAAAAATTAGGTGTTTATAACGGTGAAGTCTGTTATAAATGCTTTTTTATTTGCCCTCGTTGTGGTACTCAATATATTGCTCAAATTGAAAGCAATAGCATTAATGGACGTATTGAAACAATTGAGAATCTATTAACAAAGAGACGTAGACAAGTAGAGGATGATGAAATAAGTAAAGCTAAGCAAACAGATAAGACCATTCAAAGTAAGAAAGAAGCTTTATTGATGAAGATGAATAAGATTCGTGAGCAATTTGGAATTGATACTTTAGGAGGTTAGTAATGTACAATCAAATATTCGGTAGCAAAACTGTAGCCGAGAAGATATTGACCGTTGTTTCAATGCTTATGAGCATGTGCTTGTTTATTGCTGTTCCGTGTGGAGTTGCTTGGTTAATTAGTTTATTTGGTGTGAGTATTAATTATCTTATTCCTACTGGGATAGGGTTGTTTTTCTATGCCTTCTTATTGGTAATTGCAATGTTGAAGCTTAAAGCATTTAAGCGAATTACTCAGAACATGGATGAAGAGTTTGGTAAATTCTAATGATTATTCTTGGTGCAATTCTTACGTTGCTTGTGACAATTCCTATCCTGTTTTTCTTAGTTATACAGAATGGAAAAGCAAGAAGTAATGGCAATGTTGAAGCTATGTGGCTGTGGTAGAAAGATATCTATCGCATTGAGTAGGTGTGATGATTGTCAGAGTAAGCATGAGGATAAAAAGAAGGATAGACATAAGGCTTATGACAAAGTGAAGAGAGATAAGGATACACAAGCATTCTACAATAGTAAGTCATGGAAGATTGTAAGAAGAGATGTAGAAAGCAGAGACAATCATCTCTGTCAGTTGTGTTTGAGTAAGAAGAAGATAAAGACTATGAACCTTGTACATCATATCAAGGAACTAAGAGACTATCCGAAGCTAGGATTAATGAGAAGTAACTTGATTAGTTTGTGTGCAGTGTGTCACCAGTATGTACACAGAGAATACGAGAATGGAAACAGAAAAGTAATGGAAACGGAATTACAGAGAATTGTAGAGAGAAAGGAAACGTAGGGGGGAGTTGTGTGAACTTTTGACACAATTCTATGAAACCGCCTGCCCCCCTTTCTCTCGCAAAATATCCGTTTTTGGAATCTTTTAAAGGAGGTGTAATCAGATGTCAGGAAGAAACAAGCAGCCGTTGTCCGTTATTCAAGGAAAAGGTAAATCTCATCATTTAACAAAGGAAGAAATTATGAAGCGTCAAGAGCAAGAAGAGGCTGTCAGAGGCTTTACAGATAATATTTCTTCACCAAGTTATTTAACAGCTACTCAGAAAAAAGAATTTGATAATTTAGCTACCGAGTTAGTTAGATTGGAGATATTCAGCAACTTAGATATTGATAATTTAGCACGTTATATTGATTCAAGAGACCAATATATAAAGCTAGTTAAGCTAATCAGGAAAGTTAAACCTACTGACGATTTTAAGGAATATGCAACAATGCAACGTACAAAGAATTTACTCTTTAATGAATGTCGTTCAGCAGCTAGTGATCTAGGATTTACAATTACATCTCGCTTAAAATTGGTCATCCCAGATAAGGGTGAAGATAAACCTAAAAATAAGTTTGACAGGTTTGCGAAGTGATGACAATGCACAGAACAACACAATATGCAATTGATGTAATTGAAGAGAAAATAGTTGCTGGTCGCTCTGTGAAATTAGCTTGTCAAAGACATTTAGATGATATTAAAAAATCTAAATTAGCACCTTTTATGTATAGGTTTGATGAGGAAAAAGCATCGGTTATCATTGATTATGCTGAAACTTTAATTATCGGTGAAGGTGAGGAAAAACAACCTTTAATATTAGAGCCTTTTCAAGCATTTATTTTTGGCTCTTTACATGGTTGGGTACATAAAGAAACAGGCTATAAGAGATTTCGTTCTAGCTATATACAAATTGGAAGGCAACAGGGGAAGAGTATGCTTAATGGTGTACTTGGTACTTTCTACGGTAACTTTGATGGTTATAATTATGGACAAATTTTTTGCACGGCAACTAAGCAAAAACAAGCTATGATCGTTTTAAATGAAATGATTAAGTTTATACGATCTGATGAAGACTTAGACGAAATGTTTAATATCAAAGAGTACAAGAGTGAAATTGATTGTTTGATTACTAATTCAACTATTACTGCGTTGAGTAGAGATACAAATTCAATTGATGGATTTCGACCTTTACTAGGGATTGTTGATGAATTTCATGCTCACAAGGATAACCAAATGTATAAGCTGCTTGAAGGTGGTACAGGTAACTTAAATGAGTGTCTCATTTCTGTTATTACTACCGCTGGATTTGATTTGAATTCACCTTGTTATGAAATGTACGAATACTGTAAGAAGATTTTAGAGGGTGTGCACTCTAATGACTCAAGATTTGTCTATATTGCAGAACTTGATAAAGATGATGACATTTGGGATTCGAGCAATTGGATCAAGGCTAACCCTTTAACATGTAAAATTCCTGAAGGTGTAAAGCGAATGGAGGATATAGCAAACACAGCCAAAGAAATGGGAGGCAGTGAGCTAAGAGATTTTATGACCAAACGTTTAAACACTTGGGTTCAGTTTGCCGACAATCAATACATGAATATGGAACATTGGAAGAAATGTGAGTCAGATAAGACATTAGAAGATATGCGTGGAAAGACTGCTGTATCTGGATTAGATTTAAGCTCAGGTGGGGATTTAACAAGTTTATCTCTTGTGTTTCCTTATAATGATGATAATGTTAGAAAATACTTTATCCATTCACATTCTTTTATTCCTAAAAATAAAGTAGCCGAACATATACAAAGTGACCATGCACCTTATGACATGTGGATTCGTGACGAGTTGTTGACAATCACTGAAACTCTAGGTGGTATTAAAACAGATTACAAATATATAATTGCGTATCTTAAAAAAATCATAGAAGAATACGATATTGATTTAGAGCTGATTTGTTATGATCCACATAATAGTTCGGCTTTTTTGTATGACCTTGAAGAGTTAGGCTATGACTCATTGTCAATTGTTCAATCTGCAAGAAATCTTAATGATGCAACTGTTGATTTTAGATTAGAAGTGGAAGCTGGAAATGTTGAGTATGATAAGCGAAATAAATTACTAACGTGGTCAATAACAAATGCTAAAACAGTGTCAAACTCATTTGGAGAAATAAAGATTGATAAGGATTTACAAACAAAGCGCATTGATCCAGTTGATGCAATAATCGATGCGTGGACACAAGCAATGCAACAAGAATTAGATATGTCTCAATTTGTTACGGATGATTATCTTGATAAATTGGGATGGTAGAAAGGGGGTGAAATATTGGGGATTAGAGACTTTTTTAATCGTTTTTCACCTAATAATGCAGTGCAATTGAATTCACCAGACCTCTTAAAGATGTTGGGACTTGATTCATCCGTTTCAAGTAACAGACTAAGCGAAGTTAGTTATTTTACAAGTTTGCGTCTCTTGTCTGAGAGTTTAGCGAAGCTACCATTGAAGATGTATCAAGACACAGAGGATGGCACAGAAGAAGTACATGGTAATGACCTATACAATCTCTTAAAGAATAGACCGAATCCTTACATAACACCAAGTTCTTTCTGGGCGGCAGTTGAGTTAAACCGAAATCATCATGGAAACAGTTATGTTTATATATCAACAAGTGGTTCAAAGATTAAGAGTCTATGGATACTTCCATCTGATCAAGTTGAAATTTGGGTGGATGATGCAGGGATTTTTAATAAGGAACATGCAATTTGGTATATCTACACTGACAAACAAACCAGTCAAAGGTATAAGTTTAGACATGATCAAGTCTTACATTTTAAAACGTCAATGAGTTTAGATGGTATTAGTGGTTTGGCAATAAAAGATATCCTACGTTTGACTGTGGAAAATGCTCAGAGGAATACTAGCTATTTGAATAACTTTTATAAGAACGGACTGATGGGTAAAGCGGTTGTTTATTACACAGGTGATTTGAAAAATGCTCGTAAAATGGCTGAGAAAATTGAAGGATTTGCTTCAGGTACTAGTAATGCAGGAAGGATTGTTCCTTTACCTGTAGGATTTCAACTACAACCATTAAATATCAATATGACAGATGCTCAATTCTTACCAATTAGTAAGTATACTGCTCTACAGATAGCTGGAGCCTTTGGAATTAAACCGTCAATGATTAATGATTACGACAAAGGTAATTATGCCAATGTTGAGTCACAACAGCGTGACTTTTATGTTAATACTTTGCTTGCAATCTTAAAATCTTATGAGGAAGAAATTCAATTTAAACTTTTGACAAATGATGAAATAAAAAATGGTTACAAGTTTAAATTTAATACTCATGCTATCCTACGTGCCGACTTTGAGAAACAGATGGAAGGGTTAACCAAGGCTGTAAATAGTGGTATCTATACCAGGAATGAAGCACGTGAGAAGCTTGATTTACCACGTAATGAAAACGGAGATGATTTAACTGTTAACGGAACGTTCATTAAAGTTGAAGACGTTGGTAAGCAGTATGGAATCGATAATTCTGTGGAAGGAGGTGATAATGAGTGAATTGGATGAAGATCAAAAATGAAACTGAAAAGTCTGCTGACCTTTATTTTTATGGAGATATCGTTTCATCTTGGATGGGTGCATGGGATGATACAGACCAGTATCCTGAACAGATTAGGGACTTCCTTGATGGAGTGAAGGGTAAAGACTTAAATATCTTTGTAAACAGTGGTGGAGGCTCTGTATTTGCAGGGTTAGCCATTTACAATATGCTTAAAAGACATCAAGGATATAAAACGGTGTACGTTGATGGTTTAGCAGCGAGTATCAGTTCTGTCATTGCATTAGCTGGTGATAAAGTTGTTATTCCGTCAAATTCCTTTCTCATGATACATAAGCCGTGGTCAGGTATTTCAGGAGATGCAAATGCTTTTCGTAAAATGGCTGATGACCTTGACGCTATTGAAGAAGGTATTATGAATGTCTATTCTGACAACATCAAAGAAGGTGTTGACGTTGAAACAATTAGACAAATGGTACAAGACGAGACATGGCTTAATGGAAATGAAGCATCTAAATATTTTAATATTGAAGTTGCTGAGGAAAATAAGGCTGTTGCATGTGTGTCTGATCTATTTAAAGATTACAAGCACATACCTGAAAACATAGTAAAGAGCAAGGCTGATGAGAAAGAAGAATTACATAACAAAATTAAAGCATTGGAATTGGAGCTGGAATTAATCTAGGTCTATTTTTTTTATGTCAAAAAACAAAATTAAAGGGGAAATGAAAAATGCCGAAAGAATTACGTGAACTATTAAACAAGATTAATGCAAAGAAAGCTGAAGCAAAAGAATTGTTGAATGCTAAGAAAATTGAGGAAGCAAAGGCTCTAACTGAAGAGATTAAAGCACTTAACTCTGAATTAGAACTAGCTACAATCATTTATGAAGAAGCAAAGAACGCAGTACCAGATGAGCCGAAAGCACAGAAAGCAGCAGCGGATATGTCACTAGTATTTGCTAAAGCTGTTGTTGGAACTGCTACAGAAGAAGAGGTTAAAAACCTTATGTCTGAGGGTGCACCAGAAAAAGGTGGAGTAACTGTTCCTAAGGACGTTCAAACACAAATTATTGAATTACAACGTAAGTCATTTGATATTCGAAACTATATCAATGTTGAACCTGTAAGCACTATGAAAGGTTCTCGTCCAATTGAAGCTAATCAACCAGAAGCTGTTGGTTTTGCATCTACAGATGAAGGTGCAGCAATCCAAGCACTACATGAGCCAGAATTCGATGAGTTAGAGTACATTATCCGTAAATATGCTGGTTTCATTCCACTTACAAACGAGTTACTTGATGATACTGCTGAGAATATCCTTGCTTACATTATTAAATGGATGGCAAAGAACGAATTGAATACATACAACTATCAATTCTTTAATGGTACTGGAGTTAAGTCTTCACAAGGTATCATGAATGTTGCAGAACTAGATGGAGCAAAAGAAGCCGTTGACTTCACGGGAACACCTCATTCAGTAATCAAGAAAGTTAAATCTACATTGAATGTGGATTTAGAAGATATTGATAGTGATAGTGTTGTTATTATGACAAATGCTTCTGGTTATGACTTCCTTGATAGTCTTGAAGATAAGCAAGGTAAGCCTTACTTACAACCTGATGTAACGAAAGCTTCAGGATATTCTTTCTTAGGAAAAGAAATTGTTAAAGTACCTTCTAAATTCTTAGCAAATGTTGATGATGGTGTAGATATTCGCACGCCATTCGTTATTGGTGATTTGAACTTACTTTACACAATGTTTGACCGTAAGCAAATGAGTGTTGAGTCATCTAAGATTGGTGGAACTGCTTGGAGAGAAGATAAGACAGAGGTTAAAGGCATCTTCCGCTTTGATGGTCGCTTAGTTGATACAGAAGCAGTTAAGATCCTTATGGGTAAATTAGCTTAAAGAAAGCAGGTGAATAACCTTGACTGAGGAAGAGGTACTTGCACTGGTGAAACAATATTCTAGGGTAGATTTTGAGGAAGATAACTTTTTGTTGTCTTCCCTAATTTCATCTGCTGAAGAATATATTTTTAATGCAACAGGGTATACGATTATTTATGAAAAAGAACTTGAAAAGTTGGCTGTGGCTTTGTTAGTTAATCATTTTTACGAGAATAGAAATATAGTTGCTGATAAATACATTTATCAAATGCCTAAATCAATAGAGTCTATCTTACGACAATTAGAATATTGTTATGATGACGATGAATAGTGGCAAGTTAAATAGACGTATCTCTATTAAAGAAGAAAAGAAGATTAAGGATATTGGTGGAGGTCAAACGACACAGCCTTTACCTATTGCCGATACATGGGCAAGCATTAATACACTAACAGGTCGTGAATTTTGGCAAGCGCAACAAATGGAAGCAGAAGTGTCACATAAGATAACCATTCGATATAGAAAAGGTATCAAACGTTCGCAAGTAGTTTTCTATAATGAGAGAAAGTTTGATATTGAATATATCTTTAATCGTGATGAAGCTAATAAATTTCTCGAATTGTATTGTTTAGAGCGAGTGTGATTGTATGGCTAGAAATATTACTGTTGTAGTTGAAGGTCAAGCTGAAACTGTTAGAAATATTGGTATTTTTGATATGGAGTTAAAAAGAGACTTCACTGGATTAGTAAAGACCACCTCTCAAACTGTATCAAAAACAGGTAAAGCAAATGCACCTGTTTCTAAGGTTCCAAAGTCAAAAGGAAGAAATGGAGATTTAAAAGCTTCTATTCGTCCTAAATATTTTGATAATGGGCTATCCTCTACAGTTGTTCCAAGAAAACCAAGGGGAGCACATAGACATTTAGTTGAATATGGTACTAAGCCACGAAGGAATAAACGTGGTGCGAACAGAGGGAAAATGCCAGCTAATCCTTTTATGTCAAGTGCTGAGAGCGCAAGTGAATCTAATTATAATAATGAAGCAAGGAGAATAGTTGATCGTGACAAAACTATATGACGCACAAGTGTCTGTATTTAAACGATTGGAATCTAATCTTGAATTAATGGAACAAATTACAGACACTTATGATTATGTCCCTTCAGAAACAGATTTTCCTTATATCGTTTTAGGACGTGCATATTCAACTCCTGAAAAAACAAAAACGACAGATGGAGAGCGAATTGAAATCACCCTAGATATTTGGAGTATATATCAAGGGAAGAAAGAAACAGTCGAAATTATGAAATTAGTAGAAGCATCTTTAATTGAGGATTTACTCATTGAGGATGCTCTTGTTATTTCTCAAGAAGTGAAAAGTAGAGAAGTGTTAGAAGAAGCTAATGATTTGTATCATGGCACAGTAATTTTTGAAATTTTATTAGACTTGGAGTGAAGTGAAAATGGCAAAGAAAGTACAAGGGGTTAAATGTAAGGTATATATTGTTGAGAGTTTAGACGAATTAGACCGAAAAGTTTTAGGTGGGCAAAGAAGCGCTACTTTAAATAGATCTGCTGAAACACTTGATGCAACATCAAAGGATAGTGCAGGAGGTTGGAAAGAAAATGAGGCAGGATTTAAAGAGTGGTCTGTAGATACTGATGGTTTGTTAATTCAGTCTGATGAAGCTTATGACCTCTTGGAAGAACGTTTCAATAATTCTGAGAAAGTTGGAGTTATTATTGAATTACCAAACGGTAAAACATACGAAGGAATGTCAGTTATTACTGATTTTCCGATTGACTTACCTTATGATGATTTAGTTACTTATACGGCAGCATTTACTGGTGATGGAGAATTAGCTAAAGTCGCAACAGCACCAACAGGAGAATAAATAAAAAAGGGGATAATTTGAATGAATAAAACAGCGATACAAACAAACAATGACACATATTTACTACGTTTTTCAATTAATGCTCATTGCGAAGCAGAGCAACTTCTTGGATTTCCTATTACACAATTAAGTGAGGATACAGCAGGAATGACAACGTTCCGTACTCTTTTATTTGTAGGGCTAAAATTTGGTGGAAATCCTGTTCCTATGGATAAAGCAGGAGATATCATGGAAGAGGTAATTCAAGATCAAGGAATGGATTATTTCTCAGATAAAATTAGTGAGGCTATTAATAAAGGATTGGCTCAACAACAAAATTCAAATTTCAAGCAACAACATAATTCAAAAAAGAATTAACTCACGATGAGATCATTGCCGAGGGTGTTCTTTCTTTTGGATTATCCCCACGAGATGTCGGCAATTTAACTTATCGTGAGTTTAATACAATGATGGAATTACATAATGAACAAATGAAAAATAATTACGAGATGCAGAGGAATGTAATGTATAATGCATTGATTAATTCTAAACGTGGAAAGAACTCACGTATTATTCCTCTTTTCACAGAAAATGATGAGAGAACAACACTTGAAATTATGGATGAAAGAAAAGAACTATTCGGTGATGAAATACTCACTAGATAGTTCTTTTTATTCCTCAAAGGCAAGGAGAATCGAGGGACAATATATTGAACGAAAATAAAGAATTAGAAATTATAAAATGTACTAAATGTGGGAAGATGCTTGGTAAATTAAATGGAAGAGCCGAGATCAAATGTCCACGTTGTAAAAAGACAAATCTATTTAATAAAACAAGTTAAATTAACTAATTTTTAGAGGCTCTAGAAGCCCTTATCACATATCGTGAGGGGGCTTCTTTTCTTTTCTCCCTCATGTTAGAGGGGGTGAAAAGAAATGGCTTTAATTGTAAAGATTGGTGCAAATCTCTCTAACTTTGACAAACAGATGAAAAAGTTAACCAAAGACGTGAACACCGTTGGTAGCAAATTAAAAGATGTAGGTGGTAAGTTAACCGCTGGTGTGACTCTTCCTTTAGTTGCTATTGCTGGTGCATCCATCAAAACAGGTATGGAATTTGAAAAGTCTATGTCAAAAGTTGCAGCGATTTCAGGTGGAACAGCCTCAGAAATGGAAATTCTAGAGAAAAAAGCTAGAGAGATGGGGAGTTCAACACAGTTTAGTGCATCCGAAACAGCAGAAGCATTTGGATTTATGGCAATGGCTGGTTGGAAAACTGAAGAAATGCTAGGTGGTATCGGAGGTGTTATGGCTCTTGCAGCCGCATCTGGTGAAGACTTAGCAACAGTATCAGATATCATGACAGATTCATTAACGGCTTTTGGGATGTCTGCACAAGACAGTGGTAAGTTTGCTGATATTTTAGCAGCCGCTTCTAGTAACGCAAATACAAATGTAGGATTGCTGGGCGAGAGTTTTAAGTATGTAGCTCCTGTTGCTGGTGCTCTAGGTTATTCAGTAGATGACACAACAAAAGCATTATCATTAATGGCGAATTCAGGTATTAAAGGAAGTCAAGCAGGAACAGCATTAAGAACAATGATGACTAACTTAGCTAGTCCAACAAAGGCAATGAAAGATGCTATGGACGATCTAGGAATCTCTTTAACTAATAGTGATGGTTCCATGAAGACATTAGACGAGGTTATGCACGATTTAAGAGGTTCTTTTGACGGATTAGACGAAAGTCAACAAGCTTCTTATGCTTCTACCATCTTTGGTAAAGAAGCTATGTCAGGTGCTTTAGCTATTATTAATGCAAGTGAAGATGATTACAACAAATTGTCAGATGCAATTGATAATAGTGAAGGTTCAGCTCAAGAAATGGCTGATACTATGAATGATAATTTAGCTGGTCGATTAAAAGAGATGCAGAGCGCTTTACAAGAGATGGGGCTTGTTATTTATGAGAGACTTCAACCTGCTCTTGAAAAGGTAGTAGAAGTTGTTAAAAGTTTGGCTGATCGCTTTAATAGCCTATCACCTAGAACGCAAACTCTGATTATAGCTTTGGCAGCAATAGCAGCGGCAATCGGACCAATTTTAATGGTCGTTGGAATAATGATTATATTGTTTGGTAAGTTGTCTGCAGCATGTGCAATTTTAGGAATAAGTATGGCAGCGGCTTTTTGGTGGGTACTTGCAATTATTGCGGCATTTGCAGCTATAGTTGCTGTAGTGGTTTATTGGGAAGAAATAAAGACTTTCTTTATAAACTTATGGGATAAACTCAAACAGTTGTTTTTCAGTTCAGTTGAATACTTACGTGGAGTTATTCAGAGTTTGCACGAAAAAGCAAAACCCATCATAGATGCCATAGGTACTGCTTTTTCTAAAGGGTGGAATTTTATAAAACAAGTGACGATGGCTGTATTTAGCTTCATCCTTTCTTATTATAAGGCTATTTGGAGTGCTATTTGGTACTTCATTGAGCCGATTGTCACAAAGATAACTAACGTAATTTCAAAAAGGTGGAATAAGGCGAAAGAAACCACGTCAAATGTGCTTTCAGCAATGCGCATAACGGTTTCTAATATTTTCCAGTCAATCAAAACAACAGCCCAGACAATGTGGAATTCATTAGTTTCAGTAATAAGTAAACCGGTAGAGAGTATCTCATCTAAGGTGTCTTCTGCGTTCTCAGGAATGAAAGAAACAGCTTTAGGAGCTTGGGAAGGCTTAAAATCTGGTATGAAAACGGCTATCAACGGAATTATTAAGCTAGTGAACAAGTTTATTGGTGGATTCAACACACCTGCCAAATTACTTAATAAATTGCCTGGTGTTGATGCACCAATTATTCCAAACATTCCAATGCTTGCTACTGGAGGAAATGTAACAGGAAGTGGGGCATTTATAGCAGGGGAAGCTGGTGCAGAATTAGTACAAAAGAGTGGCTCATCTGTAAAAGTAACACCTCTATCTTCTCAGGAAAAATCAGGTGGTATTGGTGGAGCTTTGGGTGGTAGAAGCAATGGTGGTTCTACATCTATTACTATTCCACTGATCGTTGCAGGAAGAGAGATTGCAAGAGCCGTAGTTGGCGATTTAGACACTGAGCTATTCAACAAACGAAGAGTAAGTTCAAAAGCGAAAGGAGCGTTCAGATGATAACTTTTAATGGTACCGACTTGTCTGAATACGTAATCATCCGAGATATTAAACGAGACATTTCCCCACCTAAGAACCTTGTAACACAACATGTTTCAGGGATGCATGGTGTTTATCTTACAAGAGTGGATACGCTCCCTCATATGGTAGAAGTTTCAATCATGTTTTCTGAACGTGACCTTCCCACCCTTCGTAAGAAAGTTCGAGAGTTTTCAGGAATTATCAATACTGATACTCCAAAACCAATTGTATTTCATGATGAACCAGACGTTTACTACAACGGAATTCTTACAAACGAGACTCCTTTAAATGAGCAATTAGCAATTGGTCAAGCCACTATTACATTTTTATTACCTGACCCTATTGCATGGGGAGACACACAGGAAAGAGCATTAAATGTGTTTTCCAACTCTGTTGACTTTAAAAGAGACAGTATTGCATATACAACTGATTATCAGCTTGTTAGTGTAAACACACCAAGATATGCACCAAGTAATTTTGGAAAGGCGATATTAATTGAAGAAGGTACTACTAATATTATTCCTAATGCTGACCAATTATTTGACTACACATTTAAAGTATTTAATGTAGGTCAGCAAGGCTCTAATATAAGTGGAGGGGTAGCAACAATTGAATTTACAAGAGATGGAGTGAATGGTGATTGCAGATTGCAGTCACCTTCTTTTGTTGTGTCAAAAAATCAAGGACACATTTACTCTTTTGACATTAAGCATGATGTTGGAGATTTTGAGTTGTATGCCATAGGTAGTGCTGTTGATGACTTTGCAGAAGGTGAAAAGCCAATTGGCATTCTTTCTGTGAATGGCACTTTTACAGGTAACTATGGTGTGACCTTAATTAACACAAAAGACTTGGGAGATGGCTTTAAAAGGCTAGTTATTTCTTTTCCTTCTAACTTCTTCTCAGCAGGTAGTGGTAATGAAGTTAGAATTAGTCATTGGCATGGTTGGGCAGGTACTGCTTCTTATCAATATCAATTTAGAAAGCCACAGATGGAAATAGGAAAAACAATGCCTACTTCTTTTACAGAGGAAACAAGAGCAGGTGAAAAGTTAGAACTTCCTACAGGCTTCAACATTAAGCATGACTCAGGAACATGGGAACACAGATTTTATGTTTATGACAAGTTGCTTTCCTCTGCAAATACAGGTGATAGGTTTATATGGAATGTAAGAGAAAGTAATAACAATAATGCCTTGTCACTAGCTGTAAATGCAGGACAATTCAAGGTGATGGCAGGTAGCAAGACATATAACATTTCTGTCACTCAAGGATGGAATGAATTAGCTGTTTCTTGGAGTGGAAGTACAATGATTGTAGTTATGAATGGTATTGAGGTTGTTAATGTCAATGATATTTCTATTCCTAGTAACTTAAGTAATGTCATGTATGTTGGTGCTAGTAATGAAAGTCAACAAGCCAATACATTGCATGATTGTGTAAGGATTTCTAATGTATCAAAAACAACAGAGGAATTGCAGAATGCTTATAACACAGTATGGGAAGTTGATACTGCTACATCAATGCTGATGAAGTTTGATGGAAACCTTAACCTAGATAGTGGTGATTACACACAAGTAAACACCTTTGAAGTTGGTGGCACATACAACCCTAGACCTGTATTTACAATCACAACACTTAACCAAACAAATGAATTTGTAATTACATTAGATACAGGTGAGTTTTTAAGGGTGCAAACCACTATCAACCCTTATGATGTAATTGCTATTGATTGCAACAAAAATCTTGTAACAATTAATGGGCAGAGAGCCTTAGAAAACTTGGACATTGACAGTCAATTTTTTGACTTAAATCTTGGTGAAAATACTATCACATTAACAGAAGGATTAAATGCAGAAGTAATTATTAATTACACAGAAAGGTGGGGGTAATCATGACAGTAAAATTACAGATTTTAAATTCTGATTTTAGGTTGCTCACTGTCATCGAGAACACAAATAAAAACCTGCCTTTGCTGTCTGCTACACAAAATGAAAGTCTGCAACCACTAAATGAGTTACTCTTCACAGTACCTGAGAAAGAAGAAGACAGTGTTTACATTAAAATTGGCAACTATGCTCTTTATAGAGATATAGATAGTATTGAGCATCTGTTTATTATTTCAATGGTAGAAGAAGTGGATGCTAATTATAAAAATGTACACTGTGAACACATTAGTACAGAGTTAGCAGATGAACACATAACAGTTATTGAGAAGACACTCACCACAGCTAGTGAGTGTCTTCATTCTATTATGAGTGGCTCTGATTGGAAAGTAGGCATTGTGGAAGATTTTGGATACAAAAGTTTCAATTTGTACTACACCAATAGGCTTCATGTGTTAAATGAGTTTGCTAATACATTTGGTGGAGAGCTGATGTTTGAAACAAGTATTACACTAGGACAGGTTGAAAAGAAAGTACACTTAATAAAAGGCAGGGGAACTTACACAGGGAAGAGATTTGAATATGGAAAAGACATTTTAAACATTAGAAGAACAGTTGATATGTCAGAAGTGAAAACAGCAATCTATGGTTATGGTACTTCCTCATTAGATGATAATTCAAACAAACAAAGGCTGACCTTTAAAGATGTAGTTTGGTCTACTTCCAATGGACACCCTACAAATAAGCCACTTGGTCAAACATTTGTAGGTGACAATACTGCAAGATCTTTGTATGGCAAAAATAATGGACAAACACACAGGTATGGTATGTTGGATGCAGGTGAAGTAACAGACCCTGAGATACTAATAAACTTATCCTATGCCTATCTGAACAGGGTGAATAAGCCAAAAATCACTTATGAAATGTCAGTAATTGAGTTAGAAAGAATTGCAGGGTATGAACATGAAAAGGTAAGATTAGGTGACACAGTGGTGGTACTTGATTATGAATTTAAAGTGCCAATAAAGGTGACTGCAAGAATTATTGAAATAAGAAGAGATTTGCTCAACACCGAGAAAACAGAGATTGTATTAGGGAACTTCAAAGAAATTTTTTCTGATATTTATGACAAGATTAATGACTTGGAAGATGCAATTAATAACAATACAGGTATTTGGAATAACAAATTAGACTCACTTGATTTAGACCATTATGGTGAATTTGGAATGTTGATATACGAAGGTACTACAAGCACTGTGATGGAGTTTAATTTTGCACAGGTCTACATTGAAGTACCTGTTATACATGTGCAGATGCAATTATTAGATGAAGAAATTGATAGTGTAGATGAAGTTGTTACGTTTACAGTGAAACCTATTAATCAAGGTGCATACTACACAGGTGGTAGTATTAAGGTGAACAGGGCAGATAGCACACAAAGAAGATTTGCTATCAATATTCAGTCATTCTGCTCTACTCCATTAGACACTATAAACTAAAGGAATGATGGAAAAGTGACAAAATATGATGATGCAAAGCAAAAGTGCTTAAATTTCATAAAAAATATGCAGGATTTCACAAAGGATTTGGTTAATGTTGAATTTAACCAATCCTATAATGACTTTCATACAGGCTTAGTTACAGGCAGGGTATCTGACTTCTACAATTTCACTTACACCACAAAAGGACAGGAGTACATCAACCTGTTCTCTTCTTTTTATGAGGACTCTTATACAGGCTCAGTCAATGGTACATGGCAAAATATAGACAACCCCGATGATTATCATATTGAATTGTATACATTGGCTGATAGCTATTATCTACAAGCTATTTGTGAATTAAATGCAGATAGTACATGGCATACAAAACAAGCAGTATTAAGTGAAGATGGGGATGTGATAGAACCAGCAGAGATTGTCAGAACAGGACCAAAGGAATATAGGCTAGTCAATAAAACAACAGGAGAAATATTGGATTATGGCAGGAAGTACATTGTTGAATACGCAGCAAGAATTATTACACTTACTGATGTTGAGTACCAACTAGGTGATGTGAAAATATGGGCAGATAATTTATCATTCAATTTTACACCTGTCACAGAAGGATTGAAGATAGCAAGAATAATCAGAAACAGCAATGATGAGACAATTGGTGATACTTCTTATGGTTTAAGTGCATTTATTGGAAAACTTCCTTCCTCTTATTTAGTGCCTGAAGATGACCCACAGTATGACAAAACAGGTTCAACAGCACTTGGGCAGTATGGATACAAACTACAAGAGAGGGTATTTATTTATGATGTTGGTTTAGCATTGATTGTGTTTACCTTATCAAAGGATTATGAAAGATGTAACTTGATGCTAGACAGAATGAAAGCAGAGCAGAACATGGATGGCTCATGGAACTTCTCTTATGACAAGTACATTGGTAGATTATTTCATGATTACATTCGAGTTGGTGCAATTGGTTGGCTTGGGTGGGGTATGTGTTACTACATGCTTGAGTCTGGAAACAGAGTCTACATTGATATAGCTGTAAAAGGTGCTAATTACTTGCTAAATAGACAAGTGACTGACCCCAATGATCTCAGATATGGACTGCTGAGAGGTGGCTTTGGTGCTTATGGTGCAGACTATTCTTATAATGAAATTGAGATTGAGTGGTGTTCTACAGAGCATAACTGTTCTTCCTTGCAATATTTGTGGGGCATTTATTGGCTAACAGGTGATAATAATTACAGAAAAAGTGCTGAAATGATTGAGTATGCACTGAAAAATACATTGTATGACAATGAAGAGAAAAGGTTTTATCAAGGGGTTAATGCAACTGCACTTGATAAAGCATGGGCATTAGACTGTACAACATGGGCAGGAATGGCTTGTTTATCTTTCAGTGATGTAAACACTGCTGATACTTGTATGAATACTGCAAATGAAGTTTATTTGACATCTGACAATATTAGATTGAATGACCAATTAACTCATTACAATATGACATATCAATTAGAGGAAGCTGTAAAAGGGCATAAGCCTTATGCAGACATTACAGCTGATTATGCTAATGCACCTGATATTGTTTGGACAGAGGGAACATTAGGGAGTATTGCTTTGTTGCTGAAAGTGGGCAGAAGAGAAGAAGCATATAAACTAATAGATGAAATGATTAGACTTTTGGAAATGGAAGGTACTAATGGAGGTCTTGTGTACGTAACTGAGACATGGGGTGAGTTACCTTGGGAATTTCATGTGTGGGAGTCTGTAGTTAGTTCTGCATGGCTATATATTTGCTTAGTAGATCCGAATGCTATTTGGTCATTTCATACGAAGAGGGTTATACCGATTCAAGCTTCTAAAGATCAACGAGTTTTCAAAACAATGACTACTAAAAAAATACCGAATGAGTAAGAGAAGCTTTTACTCATATTTCAAACGTGAGGAGGAGTAATAGCTTACTCTAAGAAACGGAATGAGCAGAAAGACAAAACAGAAGCCGAATAAGGCTTTTTTTTATTTTGTGGAAAATTTTAATTTAATGAGGAGGAATAAATATATCAACTGTATTATGTGGGTTAGTTAATATTAAAGTAGATAAGATTAGGTAAAATAAGCAGGATAAATGCTTCCTTTTGGTGAATGATTTGTTGAAAGGTGGCGATTATACATGTCTAGTCAGGAAGAGTCAAATTATAGCTTTATTATAGGAGATAAGAAGTTTGAAGAGTTCATCGATGATTTGAACGACGGTTCTGTTCTTGCAATTATTTTGAGAGCACATCTATATATCGAATCAAAGTTATTGAGGTTATTAGAGCTTTCTTTTAAGAGACCGAAAGAACTAGATCTAAATAAGATGAACTTTTCCATGAAAGTGAAACTTTTAGCTGCTATGGATGTTCTAACTATCTTTGAGAGAGAATCTATAAATAACTTAAATAAAATCAGAAACAAGTTGGCTCATGATTTAAATTACGAAGTAAGTCAAGATGATATTGAAGATTTATTAAAGTTTGAACATGTCACTCGAAAACAGTTAATTTCTACCTTGGGTTCAAACGACGATCTATTATTAACGTTAAGAGCACTTTTATCTTTTATCTATGTAGATTTAGAGTATAAAATAACCAAGTATGAAAACGGAGAACATTTAACAGATCAATTCTGAACCGATTAATAAAGTTAGACCAATCCTTCGGGGTTGGTCTTTTTATTTTGCCGAAAGGAGTGAAGACGTGGAAAGATTAGATTTATGGTTTAAGTCAGCATTGCTCTTTTTTGGTGGTTTGTTTTCATTGCTTGTAGATAATTTTGGAATGCCTTTTGCAATATTAGTAGTTGTTCAAATTGCAGATGTAATTACAGGATTAATGGCGAGCAGAAAAGAAGGAAAGCGTTGGAGAAGTGCTATTGGGATAGCAGGATTCAATAAAAAAGTTGGATTATTAATCTTAATTGGACTTGTATACCTTATTGAAGTTAATTTATTTGGAACTAATGCTATTGGTGGCTCAATTGCAACAGTTTACATAGGTATGGAGCTATTAAGCAACACAGAGAATCTAGATCGAATTGGTGTATATATTCATCCGAAAATTAGGGATTTTATTGACGTGATGAAAGGGAAGGAGAATAAGTTTGAAAAAGATTAAAATTTTTATTGATGCTGGTCATGGTGGAACTGATCCCGGTGCAGTAGGTAATGGCTTACGAGAGAAAGATTTAACATTAGCTATTGCTAAAGCTTTAAAGAAGTATTTAGAGCAGTACGAGAATGTAGAAGTTCGTCTAAGTCGTGAAGATGACCGCACTTTGACATTAAAACAACGTACAGATATGGCTAACGCATGGGGAGCAGATTACTTCATCAGTGTGCATATTAATGCTGGTGGAGGTACTGGTATTGAAACATTTATCTGGAATGGTAATGTGAGCGCTGCTACTCGTAACAATCAAAATGTTATGCATAGTGAAATCATGAAAGCTGTCGGTAATGTACGTGACAGAGGGAAAAAGACACAAAATTTTCATGTTGTACGTGAATCAAATATGCCAGCTATTTTACCTGAATTCATGTTCATTGATAATGCTAATGATGCTCAATTGTTAAAAGATCCTGCTTTCTTGAATAAGTGTGCGAAAGGTATGGAGAATGGTTTAGTATCAATCTTTAATTTAAAGAAAAAGGTACAACCAACACCAACACCTATGCAAACACAATCTAATACAAACAAATTGTATCGTGTACAAGTTGGAGCGTTTGCTAATAAAGCTAATGCAGAAGCGCTTGCTAATGAATTAAAAAGTAAAGGTTATTCAGTATTTATTGCTGAGTAATAGTAAAAAGCCCTTTATTGTTGGGTTTCCCTTATAAGCATATAGTTTGATGAATACCAATCAAAGTCTATCACGTCCAGTTAATTTCTTTTTGTTATTTATGAAAATAAAAAACTTCTTAAAGTGGGGTTGGGATTTTATGTTAAAATAAAACAAATAGAGTTCACTATTGATTCACTCGTGATATATGGTGAGTAGAAAAACTGACAATAAGTAATAAAGGGATGGGTTCAGTATTGAATGATAAATTATTAACAAAAACAAAAATGTCGGAGTTAGTTGGATGGTCTGAAGCAAATGGTAGAAGATGGGTGAAAAATTTCAAAGAATATATACCCACTGAATCCAGTCGGAATAGAGTTATGTACACTATGGAGTCATTAAGAATAATGACATTCCTTAAGAAATTGAATGAAACAGGTTTAACAATTCCAGAAATCAAACAAATTTTAAATAAAGAGGGACTTCCAAAAAATGAAAAAGAAGAGCAGCAATTAATTGAAAAACACAAAGTAGCACGGGGACATAAAGATTACAATGAAGATATAAAAGATACTATCCCTTCTACTGGGGAAATGATGATTCCTTATTTGGAGCTACTTAGAGATGGAAGTGCATATTCAGCTAGTGAAATTACAGAAAAATTAGTCAACTCCTTTAAATTAAGTGAGGAACAAAGACTAATGAAGTATGAAAATAACTCAGATATTATATTTCTTTCTAGAGTACGAAGTGTAAGGTATAGCTTAAAGAAAGAAAATTACATTGATGAAGTTAATAAGCTTACATATCAAATTACCAATGAAGGTCTTGAATTACTTAACGAGAGCAAAGGTGAGATTAAAGAGGAAATTGAAGAGTTAGAAAAGGTAATAGATCCTCTAACAATTGTTAAAGAGAAATTGGATGAATTAAAAAATGAACTAGCTGATAATTTATTGAAGCAATTAAGAAATGTTCATTGGATGAAGTTTGAGGATATAGTGGTTGAGCTACTAACCGTTATGGGGTATGGTGACGGTAAGGTTACTCAAAGATCAAACGACGAAGGGCTAGATGGTGTAATCAAAGAAGATAAACTAGGTCTTGATAATATCTATGTTCAAGCTAAACGTTATGCTGCCAATAATTCTGTTGGTCGAGATGTTGTTCAAAGCTTTTCAGGTGCTCTAGATGGAAAGGGAGCAAGGAAGGGGGTATTTATTACAACCTCTTACTTTACTGATGGTGCGAGAAAATATGCTGAACGATTAGAAGCCAAGAAGATTATTTTGATTGATGGTTTAGAACTATCAAAGTTAATGATTGATCATAATGTTGGAGTTGATATTAACCATACTTTTGTGGTTAAGGCTATTGACTATGATTATTTTAAAGATGAATAATTTAGTAGATGGGGGTTTATCTTGTTAGTTGTCTTATTGATGACTAGTGAGGTAAGCCCCTTTTTTCTTTTGGAAATATTGGAAATAGTTATATAACTTGTCTAAATGCTGTGATAAGATTCAATTACTAGAAAAAATGTGAAAGGAAGAGTGTGTATGGATTACAAAAATAGTATTGCGAAAATATTATTTTGGATAGGTATATTTCAAATTGTTATAGGTATAATCCTAGCGTTTTCCTTAAGTACTGTTGATGTAGGTTATTATTCAAGTAGTTATGAGATTTCATGGGGAACATTTTTCACTATTTTTGCGAGTAGCTTTGTAGCAGGTATGATACTTATAGGGTTTGGTGAATTAATTGAAAGGCAAACTGAAACAAATACACTTCTAAAGAAAATGATTAAAGATCCAATTCATCAAGTTGCTTCAGCTAAAGAAGTAACTACAGAGAGTGTAGTTTCGAAAAGTGAGAATGAAGAAGAAGATAATTCAATTCAAGTCACTCAACCTGAGTTAATCGACTGGGATATTGAACCTGATGATCTAACAAAGATACATGATTATTTTGAGGGAAAAGGGCGGAGTGTTTCTGATATCATAGCTACTCCAAACGAGTTTATGTATGTGGTGTTTACAGATCGGTCAAAACATCTTATTAGCATGGATAGGGGATTTTCTAATCAAGTAATGGAGTTAGATTTTAAAATTTATCCTAAAATTACTCGATGGCTTATAGAAAATCTGAAGGAGTAGACGAGAAAAAGCCCTCACTACCATCATTGTGAGGGCTTCCTTACATGGTTAATTGAATTGTTGTGGGTATTCTTCACTGTATAGAACCATGTAATTATTGTATTTACAAAAAAAGTAATTATTATTCATGTGAAATAATACACTATATCCTATTGTCTTTTGTCAAATTTTAGCTACTACAAAAGAAAAGGAGTGTTTCCATGAAACGAACTTTTGCATCAATTGTTAAACTTTTTGAATCTAAACTAAATCGAAAGCTAACCGATGCTGAATACCGTGTACTCTATTCAAACTTTGTTAAGTCTTCTCAAGATCGTAAATAAGATTTCTTTTCTGTTCCACTCCATAACAAAAGCCCCCACTATGGAAGGCTTTTGTTATGTCTGTTGAATTGTTCATGGAGGTTGTTCGGTATTTTGAAGCATGTAATTTTATAATAAACAAAAAGAGCAATTATTATTCATGTCAGATAATCGCTTAATTTTGTTGATTCCTGTCTAAAAATGAATATTATTAAGAAAAGGAGGCTTGACCATGAACCTATTTCTTGATGAACTTTTATCAAAACACCCTTTAACACCTACTACACGTGAGCATAATGCGTATACTTTGATCTTTGAGATCGAGAACTATGTACGAGGCTTACTACTCGGACATGGGATTAAATTCTATGGCGATAAAACACCGTTACACATACTAATCACACTCCTAGATAAGATTCCCTCCCAAAGAAGTCCAATTTCCCAAGAGGATAAACTAAAGCTTAATAGAATTATTGATGTACGTAACAAGATTTGTCACATGAAAACAATTAGCGAAAGAGAGTATGACTTACTTGTTGAGTGTTGGACAGCTTTGTTTGTGAAGAATAGCGCATCTTTTAAAGTTAACCTCTTACTCAACTAGAGCTTTCCTAGCCTTTTTAGAACCTCAAGTAAACTCTTCTTATCTCTACCAGTCCATTGCATTAACTCTTCAATTGTTGGATTTCTTCCTTTAATTATGTTCGCATTTTGTATAATCTGTTTTATTTTGCGTTCAATATGATCCATATCTTCACCTTTAATTAATGAAGGGGCAGTTTTAATTGGTATTAGGCTGCCTTTATTTATCTTTAAAATGTTCGGCAATGACGCTCAAACTCTCCATTTTTCGTTTAAGGTAATTATATCTTATTGATTGACTGTTCAGTTCACATTCAGCCATTGTAATTTCAGCTAATAATTCTTTTAAGTGAGGAAATTTGAGTGCATCTCGTTCCTCTTGATTCCTGCCTTCAAAGCCCTGTAAATACAGATCACATTTCCTGAAATGTAGCTCTAACTTAAGTTCGTCTAAATAATTCTTTGCGTTATAGTATTTCTCCTCTTCGATTAGAATTAAATCAGGAATGTTATATAACTCTTCAATAACAGTTTCCAGATCCATTTGCCCCCCTCTTTCCCTATTGAGTATGATAACGCGAGTTAGCGTTAACAAATCATATTAAGAAGAGGACTAAAAAATACGTATTTCCTTCTCTATCTTACGTAATATACCGTTCATATCTCTGTATATTCGTCTTCCAGAAAACCTAAGTACTTTCCTTCCAACCATTCTTACGCAAAAAAGCATTCTTCCTTCTGTCGTGAGCTTTTTGTGCTGGTGAGCTATGAGAAGCCTTACCATCACATTCAATTACTAATTTTGCCCCCATCAAAGCTAAATCAATTCTATATTTACCACATGGACTTTCTATTGGAGATTCACATTTGTAATACTCATTATCGATTGTATCAACTGGTTCAAATTGTTTATTTTCCTGAATCCTTTTTAAACCAAGGGCTATAGGGAAGAGAAGTAATAAAACAAGTATCGTTTCAGTCATTATTATCACCGCTAATTATTATCTCCAATAAAAAAGCACAACCATTAATGGCTACGCTCTACAGATCAAAAAAGTCTTCAGTTCTAGCTTCAGGTTGAATTTCTCTTATAGCCTTCATTATTTTTTTAATTGTACTTGTGCTCGGTGTATAATCAGAATCAAGAACAAATACGACTAGCTGTATTCCTCCCAATGTTGGCTGCATTACATACTCTTCCTTAGTATGTGAAGAGATTGATTAAATACGATATGGATCATGACATTTTTAATGAGAAAAAGTGTACGGATAACCGTACAATATTGGAAGTTTATAATGAGTGGATGAGTAAGCATGTATGGAAATAAAAATGAGACCACTGGGCGATTATGCTTAGTGGTCTTTTTTTACATGTTCAAGTTTTAATAAATCCTGAATGCTAATATCTAATGTCTTGCAGATTATACCTATAGTATCTCTTTGATATTGCTTAGCAGTATCATTATAAAGCCTTCTTAATGTTTCGTACTGTAAGCCACTCATTTCAGCAAACTTTCTTATTGAAATTTCACGCTCATCTAGTATGTATTTTAAATTAGATTTAACTCTTTGATTCATAAAACTCACCTCTACCATATTCTATAAAATCATTATAACAAAAATGACTACAAAATGTAGTAAATAACTGTTGACGACAAAATGTAGCCAATGTATACTTAAAACAAGTTAAGGTTATTGGTCAAAATTACCATAACTTTAAATGTAAATTGTGAGAGGATGTTGTAAAATTTTGTAGTAATATGGTAACAGATGATACAGATCTAATCACACTAGAGGAGGCAGTTTATTATTATGGTAGCACTAGTTGAAGCAAAGATGAAGAAGGTAGTTGGTTTTGTAAGTGGTTTTATGGGTTCGCCAATTGAATTTAATTTTACAATTGAAGCTGGCACAGAGGAACAGGAACGTGAGAGAGCCATGAATTACTTATTTGATCTTCAAGAAGAAATGATTACAAGCTATAGAATAATGATGAGTAAATTTACTGATGTGAAATTAATGGATGTTCCTGAGCTTAAAATTGATAGAGTAGACATCTTAGAAATGGATGAGGAACTAGTATTGTAATTCATAAGAAAATTAACCTTACATTTGAATGTATTTACTAGTGGATAGTAATGTTAGTTACTGATAATATAAAACTTAAGCTATTGCTCCTTGAAAAGTAAATATCATACTCTTATCAAATTTAAGTTACATAATCACTTAATTTAAGAGGTGGATTATGAGCTCGATAAAAAAAGAAGAAGATGGAAAATATTCTTTTGTTGTTGATATTGGTAAAAATCCTTTCACTGGCAAGCGCAGACAGATTAGAAGGAAAGGGTTTAATACCATAAAAGAAGCAAAAGAAGCCATGAAAACTATTCTACTAAAAGCTGAAGCAAATCGAGATTTAAACAATGATATTTCAAATGCAAAATTTATGGATTTTTTAGAACAGTGGATTGAGCATAAAAAAATTGCTGTTCAATATTCTACATACAGTAGGTATAAGCAGACAAAGAAATATCTTTTAGAGCCTTATTTCCAAAATATTAAGATATATCAAATAAATGAAAATGTTTTAAATAACTTTATTTTATCATTAGTTAAGCAAGGTAAAGCACCATCTACCATTAGGAGGGCTTGGAGTACAGTTCGCTCAGCATTGAAAAAGGCTGCTAAGAAAAAGGGATTTAATATTGAAATATGTGAAGATATCCTACTTCCGCAAATGACAAATAATTCGAGAGTTTGGACAGAAGAGCAAATAAATAAGTTTTTAAATGCACCAAACTTTTGTAGAAGGCTATCTCGTCATTATAATGCCAGTGCCTTTGCGCTTCTAACAGGAATGAGGAAACAAGAGGTGCTAGGTCTACGTTGGAAAGATATTTATGTTGATGAGAAGGTCTGTCATATTCAGCAAACTGTAACTGAGACTAGTGGTGGGTATAAAGTTTTATTTAGAGGTAAAACAGATACATCTTTAGGGAAAGTTGCTTTACCTGATAAAGCATTTGAATACCTAAGAAGGCAAAAGGTTCAGCAAGAAAACGATAAGAATCTGCTTGGTGATCATTATAATGATCAAGATCTTGTTTTCTGTAGAAAAGATGGGGGAGTATTAAAACCTAGTTTGTTAAACAATGGCTTTAAGCTCTGCATTAACCATATTGGCTTGCCTTATATTAGGTTTCACGACCTGCGCCACACTCACGCAACGTATCTACTTAGCAAGGGTATTAACCCAAAAGTTGTTCAGGAGAGACTTAGACATAAAGACATCCGAACAACTCTTGGTATTTACGGACATGTTACTTTAACTATGCAAAAAGAAGCTGCAGATTTACTAGATAAGAGCTTTAATTAATTTTTTTAATCTAGTGTGTGATTTTTTTGTGATTTGTATTTATCACATGTATGATCCAAGAGGAGATTATGACCTTTTGAATCAAGCGTTAGTAATCAGAATTCCACACAATTTCTCCGTATTTTTGATCATAATCAACCTCAACATCAAAATCATGCTTCTCATAAAAATGGATGAGTCTGTCAAGATGGTCAAAGTCACGTTTGGCGAGGTCGCCTTTAATGTATTGGACGTTTTGTTCTTTGGCATGTTCTTTTAAGTAATCCATGCAGATCGATCCGTAGCCTCTGTTTTCTTCGCCTTTGATGTCACCTATGAAAATCGTTGATTGATTTTCATATTTGGCTTGAATGGAGAAGTCCCAGTTTCCTCGGTAGGCGGAATCGCAATCGTTTAGCATGACTTTACAAGCATGCCCATCATCTACTATAGACACAATCACCCATTTTTCCTCTTTCGTTTGTTCGATTCCAATAATTTGCCATTTTTTTGAGATTTCTTTTACGTTTTCTTGCATGCGAAACACTTGGAATTCAAGATCTACTAAGTTCTGCTCTAGCTCTTCGGGGTCTTTTTTTTCCTCCTGAGCGCCAAGCTTAGTTAAAAGCACCGAATCACTCCTTTCATTATCTACTATTTTACAAGTTATATATTATAAAGGGACAATAGAAAACGTGCAAGTCCTAAACCTAAAAAAGCTATCTCAGCAGGAGACAGCTTAAAGTTATTTAAAAAGATAAGTCCAAAAACGTTCAGTATTCAACCATTCAAGAGCTACTTTATCACCTGTATTCCATTTTGGTTCCATTTCTTGAAGCATCCATGCTGTTTGTGAGAGGTGAGCTCGAATGGCAGCTTTTTTCTGTTCCGCAAAAGCCTCCACATTGATCACAATATTAGCAGCACCGATTTCTTGCTCATGGTTATTGGAAAAAGCGACGCAGTGAAGGGTCGGTCGAGCTTCTTCGTCCATACGCGCAATGGCACGAACGACGGCACGGGCTGTTGCCTCATGATCGGGATGGACAGAGTAGCCTGGATAAAAGCTTATAACTAGTGAAGGATTCAATTCTGCTATTAACGCTTCAATCACGTTCGTCATTTTTTCGTCATCTTCAAATTCAATCGTTTTATCACGGAAGCCAAGCATTCTTAGGTCTTGGATTCCCATTGCTTCTACCGCTTTTAATAATTCTTTTTTACGGATTTGGGGTAAGGATTCCCTTGTTGCAAACGGTGGATTTCCTAAGTTTCTACCCATTTCTCCAAGTGTTAAACAAGCATATGTAATAGGTGTACCATTTGCTACGTGCATGGAGATCGTTCCAGAGACTCCAAAGGCTTCATCATCAGGATGGGGAAATACAACGAGTATGTGACGTTCTTTCTTCATTGGGACTCTCCTTTCTATTCAAAAGGGATTTTACTGATTTCCAGTGCAACACCTAATTTTCCATCGTTTCCGTGCCCTGCAAGTAGCAGACGACCTGCTTCATCCAATTCAAAGTGAGTCAAACCTTCTGCATAAACCCAACCGATTTCTAATTTAAGGCCAACGCGATAGGGGCCGTTTCCAGTGATTTTTCCATGCTCATACGTTAGTTTTGCATTGCGAATATACGCAGATGCTGAATAAAAAGTTTCATCCACATGTGACGCATAAGCTCCATTCGTTGTTTCTAAATGGAGATAGATTTCTTGATTTGCGAATGAGTTAATTAATATTTGTACATCCTTGGTCTTTATTGGATCCATTATAAGCTTCTCCTCCCTTTTTGTAGTTGAATGTAAGATCTAGTATAAAACAAAAAGTACTCAACAACCAATTATTTAATATCATTTCTCCTAAACAATATCCCCTCTGTGTTCATATGTTTCCTTTTTTGTTAAACTAAGTGAAGTGAATGTTTCAAATGAATCTCTGTAAGAGGGGGATTGGATGAAAGATAAAGATCAGTTTGAAGATATGGAAGAACAAGAGGAATATATACCAAAACCAGAAGATTTCCTTTTTGATGAAGAGGAAACAGAGGAAGAGGTACAAAAGAAGAAAAATAAAAAAACGTTGTTCCGCTTTATAGGGGCAGCAATAGCCATCATTCTTATCTTACAAGGAGCCAACATTTGGTTTAATCTTTTTTCCTTGGAGCAAAGGGAGCTTGCGCGAACGTCGGATGAATTAAGTCAGCAAGATCATATAATGGAGTACAAGGAAGCTGTTGTAACCATTCAAGGAAATGGTGGTAAAGGAACTGGATTTGCCGTGCATCCGGAAGGGTATATTTTAACCAACCATCATGTCATTCATAATCGTCAGCCACTAGCAGTCATCTTTCCGAGTGGAGACATGTTTCATGCTGAGGTGCTGGAGTCCAATGAGAATCTCGATGTCGCTTTACTAAAAGTTGAAGGTAGTGAGGTACCCTTTTTACCGTTGCGTATAGAGGATGCTGCAGAGCATGAGAAAATATATGTAATCGGAAATCCATTATCCCAAACACAAATTGTTAATGAAGGAGAAATCCTTAATGAGGAAGCTCCGTATCAAGTTTTAAAAATATCCAATGCTATTTTCCCTGGACATAGTGGCAGTCCGGTTTTATCAGAGGGGGGAGAAGTAGTGGGAGTTGTTTATGCGCGAACCATTCCATCGATCGGAAGCCAAGAGGAAGGTCATGGTTTAGCGATACCGATTGAACGTGTGTTTGAACTGATACCTGATTTATATGATTTGACTAGACAATAAATATGGTTAAAGCCTACTTTGAATTTCAGAGTAGGCTTTACCTTATTGCAATCCTTTTTACCGTTTCATTAACACCGCACGAACAAGACACCATCGGCTCCTTCTATTTTTAATGGAAGAGCAATGAGAACCAGCTCGACGGTAGTAAGGTCGATTCCTGCTAAAGCTTGACTAGAAATCGCTTCGTAATTAGAGACATCGATAACCAATGCATTTCCGATATAGGAGTGAAGTGGTAGTTTAGATACACGTGAACCGTCATCGGTAAAATGATAGGGAGCATCAATGTGAGTTCCGGTATGGGCGCTCATTGTAATTGTACCGACATTGACTGAACCCGTTTCTTCTTTTGTCCAAATTAAACGAAAAGAAAATGGAGTACTGCCTGGCCATACTGGAGTTAAAGAGTTTAATACTTGCGAGATGTCTAATATTTTCATGGTCATGCCCTTTTCGTATTTCCTCAACTTGTACTATTCCGTTTCTTCATGAAATAAGAATAGATTAAAGAGGTTAATGGGAGGGTGTATATGTCAACAGGACTACTTCTTTTTTTCATTTTATCAACCTTTTTATTTGTTTGCTATTATGTGGTGATCGCACATTACCGTCAAGAAGAGAAAATGAGCTTAATGATGACAGCAATGGCTGGTGGAATGACGGCAGGACTTTTATTTGGTGCGCTTATGGGTATTTTGCTTAGAGGGGATTTTGTTCAATCAACGATACTAGGAATCGTAATAGGTATGACGATTGGAGCGTTTCTTGGTTTGCCTGCTCAGCTTCTTGCTACATTAGAAGGCATGTTAGCAGGGTTAATGGGTGGCATGATGGGAGCGATGGTGGGTGAAATGTCCCCTATTGGTCAAGAAGATACTTTGTTGAAATTTATGTTCATGATTAGTTTAATCGTTTTCTTATTTACGGTTCGACTATTCTATTCAGAAACAACCTCTAACATGTTACAATTTTTAAGAAACCCACTTCTTGCACTTATGCTTGTATTAATCGTCTTTTTGGCACTGGAAAATGTAGGTCCTTTTTTTCCAGAGCATGAAACGGACCCTAAGTCTCACATGCATTCGGTGTTCCCTGATGATGGATATTGACAACGGTGATCTTTTATATGATAGTAGAAACATATAGGTGATTAGAGAGGAGACTTGCCGATGTCAAAGGAAATTGAATTGAAACAGGTTGATCATCGACATTCTCGTGAAAAAGAACAGTTGGTGAATCGCTTGAAACGCATTGAAGGCCAAGTACGTGGCATTCAAAACATGATTGAAACAGATCGATATTGTGTCGATATTTTAATTCAAGTTGCTGCCATTAATGCTGCGATGAAAAAAGTTAGTTTGCAACTAATGGAAAATCATACGAAACATTGTGTAGCCGATGCGATTAAAAGAGGTGATGGAGAGGAAGCGATCTCTGAACTAATGGATGTCGTAGAAAGATTAACAAAAACATAAAGGGAGCTTCTTTTACCTCTCTTGATTACCCTAGGGGAGTATGGTAGAATACAACTAGATTAAGTGAAAAGGTGATGACAATATGGAAGCAACTGGATTTGAAACTGCAACGATGCAAGTAAAAGGAATGTCATGTAACCATTGCGTATCTTCTGTTGAAGGAAGTGTAGGGAAGTTGAATGGCGTTCAGTCTGTTGAGGTCGACCTTTCAAAAGGAACGGTTGTCGTTTCTTTTGAAAAAAACAGCATTTCTTTAGATGCCATCAAAGAAGAAATTGAAGAACAGGGATATGATGTAGTTTAATTCATTCTGAACGTGCCTTTGTGGCACGTTTTTCTTACACAATTTCATACCCTGTAGGGGTAATGGGTAGCTGGAGAGTAAAGGGGAGAAGTTAGATGTCAAAAGAAAAAGATATGACCTTTTCCATATCAGGAATGACCTGTGCTGCATGTTCAGCGAGAGTCGAAAAAGGGCTAAATCGAATGAACGGTGTGGCAGAAGCCAATGTGAATCTAGCAACGGAACAAGCTAGTGTTCGATATGATCCAGAGCAAATCGGTATAGAACAAATAACGGACAAGGTTGTGAAGTTGGGTTATCAGGTACGAGTATTGCACGCTGACTTTCATGTGACGGGAATGACCTGTGCAGCTTGTTCCAATCGAATTGAAAAGAAATTAAATCGGTTACCTGGTGTCAAACAAGCAACAGTTAACTTGGCACTAGAAACAGCAACGGTTGATTACTTTGAAGGGGCAACAGATATTCCTGATGTAAAAAGGGCGGTTGAAAAACTAGGATTCGGTTTTAAAGAAAAAGAGAATACAGCCGATCACACGACCTCTAAAGAGCAAGAAATGGAAAAACAACTAGGGAAGTTTTTATTTGCACTCATTTTAACACTCCCATTGGTTTGGGCCATGGTAACGCACTTTGAATTTACAGCTTTTATTTGGATGCCAGACATGTTTATGAACCCATGGGTGCAATTAGCTTTAGCAACACCTGTTCAGTTCATTGTTGGTGCACAATTTTACGTGGGCGCTTATAAAGCTTTACGAAACAAAAGTGCGAATATGGATGTACTTGTTGCCTTGGGTACGTCAGCGGCTTATTTTTATAGTATTTATTTAGGAATCGAAGCTATGCAACTCGGTATTGTGATGCCAGATTTATATTTTGAAACATCAGCTGTGATTATTACGTTAATTGTGTTAGGGAAATTATTTGAGGCGCGGGCGAAAGGGAAAACGAGCCAGGCGATTCAAAAACTACTCGGGTTACAAGTGAAAACAGCTACAGTGCTCAGAGACGGTGAAACCTTCGAAATCCCACTTGAGGATGTTCGTGTTGGCGATCATCTTATCGTAAAGCCAGGTGAAAAAATCCCTGTTGATGGGTTGATTGTTGAAGGACACTCCGCTGTCGATGAATCGATGATTACAGGTGAAAGTATTCCAGTTGATAAAGGATTAAATGATAGTGTCATTGGGGCGACGATTAACAAAAATGGGTCATTAACGATGGTTGCGACAAAGGTAGGGAAGGACACCGCTTTATCTCAAATCATAAAAATCGTTGAGAATGCGCAGGGCTCTAAAGCGAATATTCAAAGAATGACAGATAAAGTATCAGGTATTTTTGTGCCAGTTGTAGTAGTCATTGCGTTTATTTCATTTTTGATCTGGTATTTTTTCATAACGCCAGGAAATGTTGGAGCGGCCCTTATCCCAACGATTTCAATTCTTGTCATCGCTTGTCCTTGTGCTCTTGGTTTAGCGACACCTACTTCGATTATGGCAGGATCTGGTCGTGCGGCTGAACTCGGCTTGCTGTTTAAAGGGGGAGAGCATTTAGAAAACACTCAATTGATACAAACGGTTGTGCTTGATAAGACAGGGACGGTAACAAAGGGAGAACCTACTTTAACCGACTTATTTACTGAAGGAAACGTGGAAAAAAATACGTTACTACAGCTAGTAGCATCAGCGGAGAAAAAATCAGAACATCCATTGGCTCAAGCGATTGTGACTTATGCTGGAGAAAATAAGCTATCATTACTCGGTGTAGAGCAATTTGAAGCGATTCCAGGGCATGGCGTCAAAGCTATTGTACAAGGAAAGAGTCTTTTAATTGGGACAAGAAAATTACTAGATGACGCGTCTGTATCATTTAAACGTTCAAAAGAGCAAATGACAAAATTAGAACTAGAAGGAAAGACAGCCATGCTTATATCGGTTGATGGGCAGTATGAAGGCATTGTAGCGGTTGCTGATACGGTGAAAGAAACATCTAAGCAGGCTGTTGCGAGAATGCGAAAGCTTGGCCTAGAAGTGATCATGCTTACAGGTGATAACAAACGAACGGCTGAAGCTATTGCGAAGCAAGTAGGAATTGATCAAGTTGTAGCTGAGGTACTTCCTGAAGAAAAAAGTGCAGTCATTGAAAAGCTTCAACGTGACGGGAAAAAGGTGGCAATGGTTGGCGATGGATTAAATGATGCACCGGCTCTAGCTGTTGCAGATATAGGAATGGCGATTGGTACAGGGACTGACGTGGCGATTGAAGCGGCAGATATTACCTTGATGCGTGGTGATTTAAACAGTGTAGCAGACGCCATAATAATGAGCCGTAAGACGATGGTTAATATTAAGCAAAATTTATTCTTTGCCTTTGTTTACAATTCAATTGGAATTCCAATCGCTGCGGTTGGATTGCTTGCTCCATGGGTGGCAGGTGCTGCAATGGCCTTCAGTTCTGTGTCCGTCGTGTTAAACGCGCTAAGACTTCAAAAAACAAAGCTAGAGAAGGAAATGGAGAGTTAGAAAATGACAAAGACCGTTCGAAATTGGGTTGTTTCAGCGATGGTCATTTTATTGGCAGTCATTGGTGGTTATTATAGCTTATCCGATGCCAATAATATCGCAGATCATGAACATTCAAGTAGTCCGGAGCATTCAGAAGAAGAGCATCAACATCAATATACTGATTCTGAATCGACACTAGAGGTGGAGCTAACGTACACGGATGATACGATTACGATATCAATGCTAAATCAAGATGGAAACATCCCGGAATTAGCTGTTACTCATGAGAAATTAATGCATCTAATTATAATAAGTAATGATTTAGAGACGTTCATTCATTTGCATCCAGAACAAACAGAAGAAGGTACGTTTGTGATTGAACCTTCTCTAGAACATACAGATTATCAAGCATTTATTGATATAAAACCAGTAAATGACGTCTATGTGACAGAGCCGATTACTCTGAATCAAGATCACCATTCACATCAGCATAGAAGCCTTCACCCCACATCAAATAAAGTGAGTGAAGTTGACGGAATGACCGTCGAGCTTACACATGAAAAGGTTGAAGCAGGACAATCTGTTTCCTTATCGTTTGATTTGAAAAATGCTTCACCAGAACCTTATTTAGGCGCATTAGGTCATGTAGTGATTGTCGATGAGCATTTAGCTACCTTTATCCATGTTCATCCAGAATCAGAGGACGATACGATATTTGAAGCTCATTTTGATGAAGCTGGGATGTATAAACTTTGGGCTGAATTTAAAGTAGATGGAGAAGTTCGTATTTTTCCATTCGTACTTGAGGTAGAATAGGGAAGAAGAGGTGCAAGGTCAACGGTCTCTTAAACGAAATGAGGGAACAAAAATGAGTAAATCAGGACAAGAACGCAAAAATATTCAAGCGGGTATTGAAGTGGACATTGTACTTAAGCAAGATCAACGTTCAGGAAAAACAACTAGAGGGGTAGTTAAAGACATTTTAACGAATTCTTCTAATCATCCTCATGGGATAAAAGTTCGCTTGCAAGACGGCCAGGTGGGAAGAGTAAAGGCGATTATTGAAGGTTAAGCTAGTTTGAGCTTCATTTAGTGAGAATTTCCTAATTCTACCCAAAAGAGACGTAAATCTGATAAGATTTACGTCTTTAGCTATTTCTTGAAAAAAGACTATATACCATTTTTAGTTTCTTCATAAAAAATACATACATTTATGACATACTATCTTTGAGGTGAGATTAAATGAAAAGATTATTTATTGGGCTTGTTTTTCTATTAGCTGTCCTTGCACTTGGAGCATGTGCAAGTGGTAATGATAATGTGTCACATGGAGACCATGGAAGCACAGAGGAAACTCCTGAAGACATTCATACTGAAACGGAGCATGATGATGATCACTCTCATATGGACCATTCAAGTTCAGGGAAAGTCCCAGAAGATTTAAAGGTGGAAGAAAATGCCACTTACTCAGTTGGCAGTAAAGCCATTATCAAGCATGGACATATGAGTGGAATGGAAGGGGCTAAGGCAACGATTGTTGGTGCTTATCAAACGAGAGTTTATGCTGTTTCCTATGATCCTACAACAGGAGGAGAAAGAGAAATCAATCATAAATGGGTGATTCATGAAGAACTAGCTGATGTTGGAGAAGGAACATTAGAGGTTGGTTCAGAGGTTGTCCTTGCTGCAGACCATATGGCTGGAATGGAAGGTGCTCTAGCTATAGTAGATTCAGTCGAAGAAACAACTGTCTATATGGTTGATTTTACTCTAACGACTGGCGGAGAAGAAATTAAAAATCATAAATGGGTCACAGAGGATGAACTTGGACCTCTAGAACACCGCTAAAACTAGTGAGTCGTTTTACCTGTTAAAATTAAGAATAGTTTAAGTGCATTGGGTATGGTACCAATGCACTTTTTGCTGTTCATTTGAGGAAATTAACATTTAAATTTGTAAATTATTTTTTATATGACCTGTCAAGTTAACAAAAAAATAAAAATATTCAGATAACAATTGACATCACTCAAATCGTTCAATACTATAAACTTGATAGATGGTAAATAAATGAAATATTTTTATTGAAATGGAATATCAATCTAAAGTCGAATGGAGTAGATAAGGTATGACAGAGAATGATGCATTTAAACTAGAAACATTGGCTATACATGCTGGACAAGAAATTGACCCTACTACCATGTCAAGAGCAGTACCACTTTACCAAACAACTTCTTATGGATTTAAAGACACGGAGCACGCAGCTAATTTATTTTCCCTTAAAGAATTTGGAAACATTTATACGAGACTAATGAATCCAACGACAGATGTATTTGAAAAGAGAGTTGCAGCTTTAGAAGGAGGAGCTGCTGCTTTAGCGACAGCTTCAGGTCAAGCGGCCATTACGTATTCCATTTTAAATATTGCCGAAGCAGGCGATGAGATTATTGCTGCTTCTAGTTTATATGGTGGTACCTACAATCTTTTTGCAACGACATTACCTAAACTTGGAATCAAGGTGAGCTTTGTTGATGCTGAGAATCCAGAGAACTTCAAAACGGCGATTACTGATAAAACAAAAGCAATTTATGGAGAGACAATTGGGAATCCCAAAGGAGATCTTCTTGATATTGAAGCTGTAGCGCAAATCGCTCATGACCATTCTATTCCGTTAATTGTTGATAATACGTTTCCGAGTCCGTATCTCTTACAACCGATTAAACACGGAGCAGATATCGTTGTTCACTCTGCAACGAAGTTTATTGGCGGACATGGTACGTCGATTGGAGGAGTTATTGTCGATAGTGGAAAGTTCGATTGGGCGGCAACAGATAAATTTCCAGGATTAATTGAGCCTGACCCAAGCTACCATGGGGTTGTTTACACAGAAGCTGTTGGACCTATTGCCTACATTATTAAAGCTAGAGTTCAATTGTTAAGAGATTTAGGTGCTGCCATTTCTCCGTTTAATTCCTTTTTATTATTACAAGGATTGGAAACGCTTCATTTACGGATGGAGCGACATAGCTCGAATGCGTTAAAAGTCGCTGAGTACTTAGAACAACATGATCGAGTAGAGTGGGTTAATTATCCTGGACTAGAAAGTCATCCTTCCCATCCACTTGCAAAAAAATACTTACCGAATGGGCAAGGGGCCATTTTGACGTTTGAGGTTAAAGGGGGATTAGATGCTGGTAAGAACGTCATCCAGTCCGTTAATCTCTTCTCTCATTTAGCAAACGTTGGTGATTCCAAATCATTAATTATTCATCCTGCTAGTACAACACATCAACAATTGTCTGAAGTAGATCAAAGAGCGGCTGGCGTAACTCCTGGCATGATTAGGTTGTCTATTGGAACAGAGTCGATCGATGACATTATTAAAGATTTAGAGACCGCGTTAAAAAGTCTTTGAGATTGTTGAAAACGATTTTAGCCGGACTTCTATAATCATTTATCAAAAAAAAAATCCCGCTATCATTTTGGATAACGGGATTATTTTTATGAGGAATTAGAAAACTTGTTTGTTAGCGTTAAAACAAGAGCACAGCAGCAATCGTTGATATAATTAAGCCTAGCATGACAGGAATAAAACTTTTTCGAACAAGGTCCATTACAGGAACTTTCGCAAAACCTGCAACTGCGACTAAAGAGGACCAAGCGATAAGCGTGCCTCCTCCAACCCAAATGGATCCCATCTGTCCAATGGCAGCTAGTGTAGCTGTGTCTATTCCAAGTGTTTCCCCTAATGCACCAGATAAGGAGCCTACTAATGGTAATCCTGAAAAACCAGATCCGTCTAAACCGGTAATCATCCCGATCATTAATATCCCAAATGCAGCTAAGAAGGTACTTTCAGGAATGACTTGTTGTCCTGCTTGAACCAGATCAAATAAAAATGTTGGTGCTGATTCATCCTCTACTCCGAAGATCTTGGAAGAGAATTCGCCGCTTCCAATAAAGAAGAAACCGGCAATAGGAATAACGGGTCCCATGGCTTTAAATGCAAAGATAAAGCCTTTAACGAGGAAGTTACTCACGTTAGTCAATGACTGGCGGACGTTATACAAGAACGATGCAGCTACGAGTAAAAGAACAGCTGTCCCTCCAATGAGTGCTGCACCGGCGCCTCCTTCCATAGCCGGAATAGCTTCGGAAAACATCGATAGAACCATGTAGATGACAATGATGAGAAAAGAAATAGGCACCAATAAAGCAAAGAAAACTCGTTGTTTCTTTGATTTTTTTTGTAATAGAGGCTCTTCATCATCCTCCATCCCACTGCTTTTTTCCCACTCTTTTATATGCTTGGAAGAAGGTTTTTGAATCGATTTACGAATGGAGAAGTAAGCGTATGTCAAGGCGACAACCCCTGTAATAATCGATAGGGCTAGTGCACGGTTCGCCACGGCATCAACGGGTACCCCGGCAGACGTGGCATTTAGCATAGGCGCAATTTTAATCATGTAATCGGCTGATAACGCCATTCCTTGCCCAGCTAGAGAGATGGCAATGGCCGCACCGATAGGAGGTAACCCTGCTCGAATGGCAACGGGGATTAGTAAGGCTCCAATTAATGGAACTGCTGGTGTTGGCCAGAAAAAAATGGAAATGGCGTATGTGACACCGACTATGACCCAAAACGAGATATGTCCATTTTTCATGACACGCTGAAATGGCGTAATCATCTGTTCATCTGCCCCAATCGCTTTTAATGAATGGAGGAGCGCCGTCATGATTGCAATAATGAGAAATATATTAAATAGCTCACCCGCTGCCGTTAAACTTGCTTGAAATATTGTCTGTAAACCACTTGAAACTGAGCCTGTATAGATCCAACCTACTAGAAATGTCATTAAGACAGCAGGTACAACAACATTTTGTCTGAAAAGCATTGTTAAAATAATAACAAACGTTCCAATTAAATAAATCCAATGTGGTGCTGTTAAAATCACTCCTTTATCTCCCTCCGTCGGCTTTTTAGCCGATAGTTAAGATACTATATGTATAGATCTAGGCATCTGTGTAAGGTTAGTGCTTGGTTACAAAAAAATTCGCGCGAAGAATTATTAGAGATGCGAAATAAAATAGTTGATTATGAGAGTAGAAGAGTGTATGATTTGATAAGGTTTAGTTAGGGGGCTAAGTATTTTGGAAAGAGATTTACAAGACCGTGTTGGTTATCAAATAGGGGTAGTAGCACACCTAATGCATAATCAATTTAACCAAAAGCTATCTGAATACGGTGTTACACACGCCCAATTTAAAGTACTTTATCAATTAAACGAACATGTCGAGTTGTTGCAATCAGAATTACAAAACAAGCTCTACATAAAGGCTTCAACCATGAACGGAATCATTGAATCTATGTTGAAAAATCAATTGATTGAAAAGAAAGATAGTACAGAAGATAGACGTGCCAAAAAGATTAGTTTAACGTTGAAGGGAAAACAATTAGAAAATACGCTGTGGCATGAAATTGGGCAATTAGACAAAGAAACAATGTCTGTTTTTACAAATGAGGAGAAACAATTCTTTCTATCTTGTTTACTAAAGATGATTAGTCATTATCAAAAATAGAAGGTTGGTCATTATTATGAAACAAAAAATACAAAGTGAGAAACTTGGAACGGAGCCTATTCCTAAGCTTTTGAAAAATCTATCTATACCTGCTATGATCGGGATGTTTGTCATGGCACTTTACAATGTTGTCGATACCATTTTCATTTCGTATGGAGTGGGAATAGAGGCAGTAGCTGGAGTAACGGTTGCGTTCCCGATCATGATGATTATGATGGCAGTTTCTGCCGCTATGGGAATCGGAGGAGCATCCGTTATATCGAGAAGATTAGGAGCTAAGCGGGAAAAGGAAGCTAATCAAGTTTTCGGTAATATTATCTCAGTTATTTTAATGATAAGTGTAGTCGGCTTTATTGCTGCATTTACCGTACTCGAACCAATGTTAAGATTATTTGGTGCCAATCAAGAAGTTTTAGGTTATGCGACTGAATATATGTTTCCAATATTACTAGGAACGTTCTTTTTTTCGTTTGCTTTTGCGACTAATAACATTGTTCGTTCAGAAGGAAATGCAAAGTTTGCGATGATGACAATGATCATTCCTGCAGTGATTAATATTATTTTAGATCCGATCTTTATATTTGGGTTGAATATGGGAGTTCAAGGGGCCGCGATCGCAACGGTTATCTCACAAGCCTCGGTATCGGTTGTGATTCTAAGATATTTCCTAACTGGAAAAAGTTCATTACAATTAAATGTAGCTGATTTAAAAATTAAAGTAAGCATCATTAAGGAAGTTATTGCTGTCGGTCTACCAGCTTTTGCTCAACAAGCAGCGGGAAGTGTGATGATGATTGCGATTAATACGATGCTTATTCGTTTTGGTGGAGAGATGCATGTTGGTGTCTTTGGAATCATTCAGCGAATTATTATGTTTACAGTGATGCCAATGATGGGAGTCATGCAAGGAATGCAGCCTATTGTTGGGTATAATTATGGAGCAAAGAATTTTGACCGTTTACGAGAAACTGTTATACTTGGTTTGAAGGTTACGATCTTTTTTTCTTTCCTTATTTTCGGACTCGTCATGGCTGTTCCTCATTGGCTAATGATGATTTTTACTTCTGATGTAGCGGTGATAGAGGCCGGTGTAGAATATCTGCGCATCATGTTTGCAGCTGTATTTTTAATCGGTGTTCAAGTTATAGGAAGTGGGTTATACCAAGCCTTAGGTAAACCAAAACAAGCTTTAATTTTATCTTTATCAAGGCAATTGATCTTTTTAATTCCACTTGTATTGATTTTGCCACATTTCTTTGGTGTATACGGGGTATGGATGGCCTTTCCTATTTCTGATTTCTTCGCTTGTATTCTAGCGGGGACATTGCTCTACCGCGATAGAGCCATTTTCTTCGGCAAAGGTAAAAACAAAGATCAGGATCGGACTCAGAATCAGGATCAGGATCATCCGATTACAGCTACGCCGAATGGATTGTAGAGTATGAAAGAATGGATTGACGTAAACGATAAATAATAAAATGATGTCAGTGAGGTCGGTATATTGTCTTATCAGACATAACCGACCTTCTTTAGAGAGGTTGATAAAAGTGAGTATGTTCCAAGCATTAGGAATAAGTTCTGAATTATCTCAAATTGTTCAAGCAACAGGTATAAATAATCCAACGCCCATTCAAGAAAAAGCCATCCCAATTGTTCATAAAGGAAAAGATGTGATTGCGCAGGCTCAGACTGGTACGGGGAAAACTTTTGCTTTTCTTTTACCTATTATAGACGCCATTGATCCTTCGAAAGAGTATGTACAGTCATTGGTCGTAGCTCCAACAAGGGAGCTGGCCTTACAGATTACAACAGAAGCAAAAAAGCTACTTTCGCAATTGCCAGATCGAAAAGTTCTTGCTGTTTATGGAGGACAAGATGTAGAGCAACAATTAAGAAAATTGAAAGGTGCCAATCATATTGTAGTGGCGACCCCTGGAAGACTACTGGACCATATACGACGTGGTACAATTCAACTTAATCAAGTTTCTACGCTTGTATTAGATGAAGCGGATCAAATGTTACATATGGGTTTTTTACATGAGGTGGAACAAGTAATAGAAAAAACACCTCCTACCAGACAAACATTGCTTTTTTCTGCAACGATGCCTGAAGAGATACGTAAATTAGCAAAAAGTTACATGAAAAATCCTCATAATATTGAAGTGAAACAGCGAAACATTACATTAGATGATATTAAACAAATGGTTATTGAAACAACAGATCGGGCGAAACAGGATGCCCTTCGTACGGTAATGAAAGGGGAACAGCCATTTCTCGCAATCATTTTTTGTCGCACGAAAAGAAGAGCAGACACGTTAAATGATGCTTTGGCAGGAGATGGCTTTTTAGTTGACACTTTACATGGTGATCTTTCACAAGCAAAGCGAGAGAGAGTCATGAAAAGCTTTAGAGATGCCAAAATTCAGTATTTGGTTGCAACAGACGTTGCGGCAAGAGGATTAGATGTAGAAGGTGTCACGCATGTGTTTAATTATGATATTCCTCATGATGTTGAAAGTTATATCCACCGGATCGGACGTACAGGACGTGCTGGCGGGGAAGGACGCGCTTTTACATTTGTCGCTCCTAAAGATCAAAACTACTTAAGCATGATTGAAAAAGGAACTGGACAAACGCTTGAGAGACTAGTGGTTGAACGAACCAATCCCCAAAAGCAAAGTTTACCTTCTCGTACAAATAATGGTCAACGGTCAAATAGGAATTTCGGCAAACCCAAAAAGAAAACGTCTCGCTAGTTTCTATGGTAGATTATCTTACTCGTTTGTAGTTTCTCGTCTAATTTTCAAATAAAGTAGATATATCTTTCGTATAACCTTAATAATATGGGTTAAGGGTATCTACTTAGGAACCGTAAATTCCTGGCTACGAAAAATATGCAATAGGCATATTTTTCGTAGCCTTTTTTGTATACATTACTTAAATGAGGTGAATGTAATGAGTAAAATTTTAATCAAACAGGTAGAGATTGTGACGATGAATCAAACAGATGACATTTTTGTTGGAGATATTTTAATTGAAAACGACCGAATTCAAGCGATTGGACTTGAATTAGATCGAATGAATGTTACAAAAGTGATTGATGGTAAAGGGAAAACGGTTATTCCGGGGTTTGTCCAAACTCACATTCATCTTTGCCAAACGGTTTTTAGAGGAAAAGCAGATGACTTGGAGTTGTTAGATTGGTTGAAAAAGCGTATTTGGCCACTTGAAGCAGCACATGATGAGGAATCTCTTTATTACTCCGCATTACTAGGTATAGGAGAGCTGATTCAAAGTGGAACAACGGCAATTGTTGACATGGAAACGGTTCATCATACAGATTTTGCTTTTCAAGCAATTGCCTCTAGTGGAATTCGCGCACTATCTGGGAAAGTGATGATGGATAAGGGTGAGGAAGTTCCAAAAAAATTACAAGAAAACACGCATCAATCCATTCAAGAAAGTGTTGATTTGTTAGAGAAATGGCATAATTATGATAATGGTCGTATAAAATACGCATTCTCACCTCGATTTGTAGTGTCTTGTACAAAAACTTTATTAGAAGAGGTGGCTCATTTATCAGCCTCTTATGGTGTGAATGTTCATACACATGCATCAGAAAATGTAGGTGAAATTCGAATTGTTGAAGAAAGTACGGGAATGAAAAATATTGAGTATTTAGATCATATTGGGTTAGCGAATGATCGACTCATATTAGCTCATTGCGTTTGGTTAAGTGAACGTGAAAAGCAGATTATAAAAGATAAAGGGATTCATGTAAGTCATTGTCCAGGATCTAATCTGAAATTAGCATCTGGGATTGCTGAGATTCCAAGTTTACTAGACCAGGATATCTCCGTCAGTCTTGGAGCTGACGGTGCACCTTGTAACAATAATTTAGATATGTTTAATGAAATGCGTTTAGCTGCTTTAATTCAAAAGCCGAAACATGGTCCAACGACGATGGATGCTAAGACCGTTTTAAAGATGGCCACTATTGGAGGAGCAAAAGCGATAGGATTAGGAGAGGAAATTGGATCAATCGAAGTTGGCAAAAAAGCCGATCTAGTCCTTCTAGATCTAAACAATTTTCACACATATCCTTCCTATGACGTCGATCCATTTTCTAGAATTGTCTATTCAGCAACCAGAGCAGATGTGGAAACGTCTATTATCAACGGGAAAATCGTGATGGAAAATCGAATAATGAAAACAATGGACAAAAGGATCGTTCTAGCAGAAGCCAATCACTCGATCAAAAGAATGACAGAAAGAATGGCAATGATTGAATGATTTTAAAAAAAGGGCACCCTCTTTTTGGGGACTAACAAGATGGAACAACGATAGCTTTAGTTACATGGCTAAATCAATCTGGAGATACAGCAGGTGAGCGTTGTGTATTTGAAAATCGTGGCCGTACTCGCATTGGCAAGTAAGAGCGACGTGAGTGAGAAAATCAAGCTGATTAAATGGTTACCGATATGATAAAGAGTCGTGATTCTCGCTCAAGAAAAAATAGAATACCTAAGAGCCTATTAGAGGTGTGAAATTGTCAAATAAGGAATTAGAAGTACCTAAAGAAGCTAAAATAGATGTGAACCCAACTGAAGGAGACAAAGTGATACTCAATTATACATTACCAAACAAAAATAAGAGCAGAGTAGACAACAGGAAAGTCTCTCTGTTTGTTTATGGCACGCTTGTGCAAGGTGGTTCGAATCATCATTTTTTAAGACACGCTACATTGATCTCAACTCCTTGCTGGGTGTATGGAGAACTTCATGATACAGGTCTTGGCTATCCAGTTTTAAAAAAGAATCAAACAAAACGAGTATGGGGAGAGCTGTATGAAGTAACGAAGGAACAACTAAAACGGATCGATCAATTAGAAGATTATTCTCCTCTAAATAAATTGAACGAATATATAAGAGTGGTTCAACGAGTCCACACAGAGAAGCATACGGTGGATGCTTATGTTTATTTTGCTGGAGAAAAACTTGCAGATTGTGAAAATCTAATTGAAAAAGGTAATTGGTTACACTATTTATATGATATTGGAATTTAGTCGAGAGAAACGTTTGTGTTAACTGGTTTGTTACTACATGCCTTAATTAATTACCATTATTTGTTCCAGGTGAGATTGTTCGGTCGCCATAACTGGTGCCGTGGAGGCCCTAAATCAGATTCATAAATATAAAAAAGAGTAGACAATTGATACATTGATCAATTGTCTACTCTTTTTTATACATAAATCTTCATTCTTATTATGGTACATATTTCAGTGGTGAAAAGGGTAAGTTTTACGTAACGATCATTGAAAAAGCGGCTACTGAAAAAGGAGAGGAACCACGTCTTCAGTATCTGGTAAGAGTGGGGGATTGTTTAATGAGTCGGAAAAAGAAGGGGTTCAAATACAAGAAATTATTTGGACCAGAGCCACATGATGACAATAAAGCAAATCCGGGCATTAAAGAACCCATTTCAAAAGAAGCCATTGAAAAAAGTTTAATGGACATCGATGACCTTGTCGTAAAAGATATTAAGATCGGTGAGAAGTTTGTCACGATTGTTTATTTACAATCAATTGTTGAAACGTCAATTATAGATGAATTAGTTTTTAATCCACTTAATCAATCTACATCTGTAAAACCTGATGAGATTTTTAAAAATTATACAGTTGTGAAGTCGGACGAGCTCCCTAAATTAATCCATGATATTTGCAGTGGTTTTACAGTTTTACTTTTTGAAGAAGAGATCATTGAAATATCAACTTTTAGTGCTCCAGACCGAGCGATTACAATTCCAGATAATGAAACGACGGTTATGGGACCGCAGGATGCTTTCGTTGAAAGTGTTGAAACGAATATTTCTCTTATTAAAAAGCGGATACGGTCACCTCAATTAAAATCAAAATCCTTTTTATTAGGAACGGAAACCAAAAACAATGTTGTAATGTTATATATGGAAAATATTGCGAATGAGGAAAATATAAAGCGAGTGATTAGAAGACTTGAAAACATTGAGTTTCATGGCTTTATAGGCATGCCTGTTCTTAAGCAAATGCTTGAGGATAAACCTTTATCACCTTTTCCTCAGTTCGGTATCACAGTCAGAAGTGATAATACAATGGACGCATTGTTAAATGGAAAGATAGTAGTAATGATGAATGGAAGTCCGGAGGCGGCGATATTGCCAGCTTCCTTTTTGGAAATGTTCCTTTCACCTGAGGATCAATATAACCGCTGGACTACTGCAACTTTACTCCGGATGTTACGTTTAGCGGGTTTTTTTATTTCGATTTTCCTTACTTCGACGTACGTTTCAGTCTTGACGTTTCACCCCGAGATGCTACCACCACACTTATTACGATTACTAGCAGAATCTAGATCTCAAGTGCCTTTTCCACCAGTGGTAGAAGCTCTTATTATTGAGCTCGTAATTGAGGTATTGCGTGAAGCGGGGGCGCGAATGCCGACTAAAATTGGACAAACGATTGGTATTGTTGGTGGGATTGTTATTGGTACAGCAGCAGTAGAAGCGGGGCTTGCTAGTAATATCTTAATTGTTCTAGTTGCTGTTACAGCTCTATTATCGTTTATCCCACCGAGTTATTTGATGAGTAATGCGATTCGCTTTATCCGTTATTTTTATATTATTGCTGCAGGTACTCTTGGTATGTTTGGTCAGATGATTACACTTGCTTGGATGTTTAATCATTTATTAAATTTGACATCACTAGGAACTCCTTATATGACACCAATTATCCCAAGAAAATGGACAGATATTTTAAACACGATCATTCGAGCACCAGTTGGATTTATTTTACAAAGAACTGGGTTGTCAAGAGCGAAAAAGGACCTTGTTCGACCATTAGACGAGGAGTAAACAAATGGATAAAGGTAAACTAAAGAAATTAAATAGCTATCACGTTGTATTTCTAGCTCAGAATACGATGATTGGAATTGGGTTGTTTACATTGCCTAACGATATCGGAAATGTAGGTTACAATCAGTGGATGGTTCCACTTATTTTAGGTGTATTGGCTAATCTATCCCTAATTCCTATCATTTTAATATGTAAGAAATTTCCTGACGACTCCATTTATATGATTAATAAAAAGGTACTTGGTAAGATTTTAGGGCAGGGAGCCAATGCTATCTTAACCATATATGGGATAATTGGTGCGTCAACAGTCTGCAGAGCTTATGCAAGGCTTATTCAGTCTATTGTCCTTCCAGCTTACTCCACTTTGGCAGTTGCCATTGCCCTGTATTTTGTGATGGTGTGTGTTGTTTTGGGTGGAATAAAATCGGTCGCTCGCTTTTGTATCCTCTCTTTTTTCACAACAGGATGGATGATATTTTTTTTGCAATGGCCTTTACAGGCTGGCAATTGGCTTCATGTTTACCCTACTTTTGAGGTAGGGGTAAAAGATTGGTTATTCGCATTGTATAACGGGTCTATAGCGATGTTTGGATATGGGTTGATCATGTTTTACTTTCCTTATATCAAAAATCAAAAAAAAGCGTTTCTTCATACTTCCATAGGAATATGGATTGCGGTTGCCTATTACTTTCTCGTCTCGCTCGCGAGTGTCGTGTATTTTTCTCCGTGGCAAATTGTGAATCTTTTGTTCCCTGTTTTAAATTTATTTCAAGCGATCCAACTGCCTTTTGTTGAGAGAATTGAAAACTTTGGTACCACGCTATGGGTCTTTCTCATTCTTTCAACGTCATCAACCTATTTATGGGTAGCTAAAAAGGGAGTAGACGTCCTAATAAATAAAAATAAAAATCGGACTTGGCATTTATATGTTGTGGCTTTTATTTCATGGTTTCTGTTTACAGGTCCTATTCCTCATAATATTCAAGTTTTATTTTTGGAAGATTGGACTGTCTTTTATGGGTATACGTTATTGGTGTTTCCAATCTTGTTACTGTTTGTTCATAAAATTAGAACCATGCTCGAGAAAAAGAAAATAAAAGAAAAGGAGGTGGCTTCGTGAGATGAGATACGTTACGGTGAATTTACTTTTGCTTTGGATTCTTATTGGATGTGCTGACCCAAATCTTGAAAGACCTGTCATTGAAGATTTAGGAATGGTTGGGGTAATGGGTTTTGATTATGTCGACGAAGAAAGCGTTAAAGTGTCCGTAACGGTGCCTCAACCCGCACAAGATGCACAAGAGCAGGTTCAACGATTCACCACTGTAGTAGACTCGCCACACCAAGCTATTATGGATATCTCAACATTGACTGAAAAAACCTTAACTCCTGCACAGCTTCGCGTTTTGTTATTCAGTGAAGAGTATGCAAGAAAAGTAGGGTTGTGGAGCGTCTTACAGAACTTGTATAGGGATCCCCAAGTTGGATCAAACATCTTCATTGCCGTTGTTAAAGGGACTGTAGAGGAGGTTTTAACAGGCACGTATAAAGATAAGCCTGAAATAAATATATATTTAACTGAATTATTAACTCCAAGAACGATGACAGCCTTTAGTCCTTTTACAAACCTGCACAGTTTTATTAATCGGAAGACGGATGAAGTATCTGATCCTTCAACACCTTACCTAGAAAAGATGGATGAAGACTCCATTAAGTTAACAAAGGTTGCTTTATTTAAAGAGGATAAAATGGTTAATAGCATTGAACCGGAAGAAGCAAAATTAATTGAGGCGATGAAAGGGAAAAAGAAGCTTCCTGATATGACCATAAAGGTTCCATCAGCTGATGGAAAAGAAGAAGAGCTACTGATTATGAAGTTTGTGAACACAAATGTTAATGTAACTGCCAATGGAGATTTGAACAATCCGGAGATTTTTATTCATCTATATGTAAGAGGTAGCATCATTGATTATAATGGGACGAGGTATTTAGCAAGTCAAGATAATCGAACGATTGTAGAGGAACACGCTAGTAAATATTTTGAAGGAAAAGTGATTAGTGCAATTAGGCACTTTCAAGATATAGGAGTAGATCCAGTTGGAATAGGTGATTATTTTCGTTTGAAAAATGCTCGTGGATGGTCAAAAGAAAAATGGATTGAGACCTTCAAACGAGCAGAAATCACAACTCATGTTGAAACACGGATCGTATCGACAGGGACGATTAGATAACCAGTACATTACATGTGCTGGTTCTTTGGTTGAAAATGAAATATGGAAATCTCCACATAATATAGCTTTTGTAGGAAACCCTTAAAAAGAGGATCATGGGTTAATTGAGGTGATTAGTAATGATTACGTTTGTGTATTTTCTCATCCTTGTATTAATGCTTCTGTTAATGAGTATGTTTGATGCCATTGTTTTTGACAGAACGTTTATTGAAGGAGTTCAAACAATCTATCCGTTTGAACTAGGTACAAGGAGGACGATCGTCAGTGTATGGATGATTATTGGTTTCCTAACAGCGATGTTTCTTGATTATAGAATAAAGAAAAAAGATAAACAGCAACCATCCATCAATAAGTGAGGCTAGAGATGAATACGATTGGAAATGAAAAAATATCGCTATGGCAATTATTTGTTCTAATCGTTATTTTTGCAATTGGAACAGCCGTTGTCGTAGGTACTGGAGAAGAGGCAAGACAAGATGTATGGATTGCAGGGGTCATTGCCGCTTTAATTGGTACGGCCATTATCTATAGTTATTTTTTATTAATCTCATATGCTGAACAGAGAAATCTATATGAAATGCTTGAATTCACATTAGGAAGAATGTTAGGAAGAGTTCTATGCATAGGGTATTGCCTCTATTTTCTTTATATTGCTTCACGTAATATTCGTGACTTTGGGGAGTTAATGAAAATAACGATATTACCTTTTACCCCTCTTGAGGTCATCGCAATCGCGATGATGATTGTGGTCATGTACACGGTTTATTTGGGAATTGAAGTGTTAGCAAGGGTGACTGAAATCATTTCCCCTTACATTGTAGGGATTTTATTTCTGATTGGAATTTTGTTGTTTATTAGTGATGAATTACGATTTGATCATTTGTTGCCAGTACTAGGAGATGGTTTTGGACCTGTGTTGCAAGCGGTTTTTCCAACTTTAATGACGTTTCCTTATGGAGAAGTGATTGTATTCACGGTCATTATGACAGCTACGACAAGGTTCTCACATGTCGGAAAAGTGGGAGTTGCTGCAATTGTACTAAGTGGCTTATTGATCTCTTATTCTAATATTATTCAAGTGACCGCGCTTGGTGTGGATTTGAAGATTCGGACACTTTTTCCGATGATGACAGCGGCAAGAGAGATTAGAATTATGGAATTTTTTGAACGAGTAGACATCCTTGTTGTTTTCATCTTAATGTGTGGGATTTTTATTAAAGTTAGTGTTTTTTTCTATGCAGGTCTTAAAGGGTTGGAATATGTGTTTCATATCCCTTATCGATTACTTATTATTCCGATGACAGCGTTGATCCCTTTCTTTGCCGTTGTGAATTCTAGTAACATCGTGGAGCATTTTGAAGAGGGACTCATCGTAGTCCCGTACATTTTACATCTTCCTTTACAGTTTGGAATTCCACTTGTTTTGTTTGCGATCTTATTCATAAAGAAAAAAATCGATAAATCGAGTAAGTCTACTTCTGGAGGGATTCAATCATGAAGGTCTTTAAACAGATCATCTCATCCATGAAAGTTGATTCCACGAATAACAAGACAACCCCTGAAGACTTGATTGCGGATATAGGTAAAGTTGAGATTTCAAAATCGATTGAAAAAAATGAAGAAACCTTCAATCAAATTTTTAAAAATAGCTTTGATTTCTATCAAGAAAGAGTGTACGTTGGCGATAAAGAAGGAATCATCCTTTATCTGAAGTCAATGGTCGATTTAGCAAAGATATCTGATTCAATTCGAACGACACTGGTGAAAGCTCATGAAGAAAAACGAACGATTGAGAACAAAACAGAACTGAAAGAATTCCAAAAGGAATATTTTTCTAGTTATGATGTGACAAATGTACAATACGAGCATGACGTAGTTTGGTATGTATTGTCTGGTTATACGGTTATCCTTGTAGGAGGTGAGACAGAAGGACTCGCCTTGCTTACGACGACATCAGAATCCCGGGGAGTTGAACAATCTCAGACTCAAACGATTATTCGTGGGCCCCAGGACAGCTTTACGGAATCTAAAGGAACCAACCTTAGTTTAATCAGGAGACGAATCAAAAATCCACATTTAAAGTGCGAAAAATTAAAAGTTGGTAAAGATACACAGACAGATGTTTGCATGGTTTACTTAGACCATATAGCAAGTAAAGAGATTGTGGATGAAGTTCGAACCAGAATCGAGAACGTGAAGGCGAATGCCATTATTGATTCAGGAAATCTTGAAGAGTTAATTTGTGACAAGGTCATTACCCCTTTTCCAATGATTTATCATACAGATCGCCCAGATACGGTCTCAGCAGATATTCTTGAAGGGAAGGTCGTTGTCATTGTTGATGGAAGTCCTTTCATTCTTGTCATGCCAGTCGTTTTTACTGACTTTTTTCAAGTAAGTGAAGATTATTATCAAGGATTTATGATGGCTTCGTTGCTAAGAATGTTGCGTTTTTTAGCTTTTTTACTGGCTTTACTTTTACCCTCGTTGTACATTGGCTTGACAACTTATCATCACCAACTGATCCCAACAGATCTGATTATTAGCATTCAAGCTCAAAGGGAGGGAGTACCCTTTCCTGCGGTCATTGAAATATTGTTAATGGAAGTTACTTTCGAAATCTTACGTGAAGCCGGTGTACGGATGCCACGTGTCGTCGGACAGACGGTATCAATTGTCGGTGCCCTTGTTATTGGACAAGCGGCTGTAGAAGCCGGAGTCGTTTCTCATTTTCTCGTCATTATTGTTGCTTTGACGGCCATGGCAGGCTTTGTATCCCCTGTGTATGCCTTTGCGAATGCAACGAGAATTTTAAGATTTGTATTGATTCTTATTACTGCTGTTCTCGGTTTATTTGGGACACTACTAGGCTTTTTAATGATTATTGCTCATCTAACCCATTTACGTTCGTTTGGAGTGCCGTATTTAACACCAATGGGTCCTTTCATTTTAGAAGATCAAAAAGATGTGATGGTTCGTCTGCCAATCCAATTTATGAAGCGAAGACCCAATTATTTGCATGCAAAAACGGATTTAAAACAGTCTCCATCTGATCCGTTACCAACAGCCAATAAGAAGGAGGAGAGTACATGAAAAACAGGTGTATAGCGCTTTTTTTTCTTCTTTTGCTTCTATTATCGTTAGCGGGGTGTTGGGATCGGAGAGAGTTGAATAACATTACAATTGTATCAGGGATGGCGATTGAGCAAGGTAAGGATGAGACGTTTACGTTAACGGTTGAAGCGATCAATGCTAGTGAATTAAACCCTGCTTTATCAGAAGGGTTGACGCCAACGATTACCTTTACATTAAATGGGGTAACAATGGGTGAACTACTAAATAAAATGAATGTAGGTGGAACGAGAGAACTGAATTTTTCTCACGCCCGTACACTAGTTATCGACGAGAAATTGGCAAGAGAAGAGGGTGTGAGTCGATTCTTGCAATTTTTAGAAAAAAGTGGTCAGTTCCGAAATGATTTTCAAATAGTGATTGCAAAGGATGTTAGTGCAAAAGATCTGATTACAACAACATATCCCATTCAAAAGGTTCCTTCAATGAAAATGTTCCAACAATTTGAAACGCTAAGAGAACAATGGGGAGGAGTGCCAGAAAGTACGTTAACTGAATTTGTTCTAAGTTTAACCTCACCAGGTAAACATCCGATCGTTGCAGCTGCAACAATTGAGGGAGACCCTCAGGAGGGAAAAGATGTTAATGATAATACGCAATTGGAACTTCCCGCAATTATTTCGTATGGAGGTTTAGCTTTATTTAAAAAAGATCGGCTTATTGGATATTTATCAGTGGAAGAAGCAAGGAACGTGATGTGGATTCGCGATCTTAATCAAACTACTGTCGCAGCACCTTGTGGAAAAGAAGGGTATTTTGCGTTAAGAGTCTTTAATTCTCATACAACTATTGATACGAAGTATGAGGGAGAGACTCCCAAAGTGGAAATTAAATTGGTTGTTGAAGGAGACGTCTTTGATAATCAGTGCGCTCGACCTCTTGATAGTACGGATACTTATATTAGTTATGAAGAGGCGATGGAGGATCACCTTGAATCAAAACTAACAAAGACAATTAAAACAGTAAAAGAAAATTATGGTATTGATATTTTTGGGTTTGGTGAAAAAATGAGCAAACAACATTATAAGAATTTCAAAGAGCATAAGGAAAATTGGGATGAACAATTTATGAAGGCAGATATTACTGTTGAAGCAAGCGTTTATATAAGAAGAGATGGGATGAGAACGAAAAGTTTCATAGAACAATTAGATGACTAAGGAAAAATAGAGACCATCAACTTTTATTAGATGATGATGTTTTATTATAAATCCATTGAAAATGGTAAAAAGGGTGACGAAAAAGTACCCTTTTTCAACTTTTTTAGCAATAATTTTTCATAATATGGTAAATCATAATGATGTACGAAGGCAGTTTACAATCGAGGTTGAAAATGGTAAGGTGAATTCGGATAATTTGTACAAGTTATTAAATTGTTTAATATTGAAAGGGGTTATTTTTTGAAAGAATTACATTCATTCGGGTGGTATGCTGCAAAACTTAAGCCTGATTTACCTAAAAAGGCATTTAACCCAGTACCTGAAAGATTATGGGGAGGGTTAGCTTATCTTTTGGTTACTGTGGCTGCATTAATGACTATAGGTATAGTGGACGTAAATCCATTCTTTTATATTCCGTTATCCTTGATAATTGGTGCCTGCTTTGCCGCTTTAGGTTTTTTAGGACATGAGATCTTACATGGCACAGTAGTCAGAACGCCTTGGCTACGTGATTTTTTAGGAGCTGTTGCTTTTTGGCCATTAAGTACAGGTCCAAAACTGTGGCGTAAATGGCACAATTTAACTCATCATGTACATACACAGCATGAAGAGCATGATCCAGATGCGTGGCCAACGTTAGATCGAATTATGAAGATCAGGTTGTTACGGTGGGTTTATCGGCTACCGCATCCTGTTCGAGCGTTTTTTAGTTTTTGTTCGTTATCTTTCCAGTTTTCCGTGCATTCATTAAACATGTTTGTCGTTTACTTGAAAGAATTTAATCCGAAAAAGCGTCCCGCTGTTTTTATGGAAGCGATATTACCGTGGGTGACTTGGATCGCATTACTTGTATGGGTGGGGCCTGTTAAGTGGATTTTTATGTTCTTAATTCCGTTATTAATTGCGAACTTAATTGTCATGGCGTATATCTCTACAAACCATCGCCTGAATCCAACAACTGAAATTAATGATCCTTTAGCTAACAGTTTGACGGTGACGGTTCCTAAGTGGGTCGATGTTTTACATTTTAACTTTTCTTACCACACCGAGCATCACTTATTTCCAGGAGTGAGTTCCAAATATTATCCGCTTGTAAAACAGTTAATCAAAGAACGTTGGCCTGAACGTTATCATGAAATGAGATTTGATAAAGCTCTAACGGCTCTTTGGCTAACACCAAGACCTTATTACAATAAGGAGTTAGTAGACCCGAACAATGGGAATAGTTTTGGTACTTTAGGTCACGGACTTGACCCAGATAATATTAAATCAAGTATATCAGAGAAGATGTATAATACAGAAACGTTAGTGTCGTTGATGACTGAAGGAAAAAAGCAAGAGCATGCGAAGGATCAATAAATAGAACGTTTTGTTGAATCTCCTTTGAATGGTTATCTAGATGTTGTTAAGAGTAAATAAAAAACAGTCATAGGGTAGATCTATAAGATCTCCTATGACTGTTTTTATTATGGATTCGTTGACCATAGGCCAGCAGATTTAATAAAGATACGTGGGTGTAATTTTAATTGGGCTACCATATATTCCGCTATGTCTTCAGGTTGCATAACTTTTTCTGGGTTCCCATCCGTTAAATTTTCTCTAAATGCAAGTTCTGTTGCGACCGTACTTGGTGTTAAGGCAGTTACTCGAATGTTATGTTTGCGAACTTCCAATGCGAGCGACTCAGTTAAACCAAGTAAGCCAAATTTTGAAGCACTATATGCGCTTGTAACGGGAGCTCCTTTTTGACCGGCAGTTGAGGAAATATTAATAATATCCCCACCTTTTTTTTCTATTAATTGAGGAAGAACGGACCGTGTTACATAATAAACACCCATTAAATTAATATCAATTATGTTTTTCCATTCCTCTGGTTCTAGTTCAAGAAATGATCCGAACTTACCGGTTCCAGCGTTGTTAATAAGAATATCAGCGGGTCCAAGCTTTGCTGATAGTTCCTTAATGGCTGACTCTACTTGCTCTAGTGATGAAACATCGGCCGTTGCGTAGGCAGCTTTGACTCCGAAAGCTTCGATTTCGTTTGCAACCTCTACTAAGTCAGACTCGGTTCGTGCTAAAAGTCCTACTTGTACACCTTCTTTTGCTAAAGCTACGGCTGTTGCTCTACCAATTCCTTTACCGGCTCCTGTAACATAAGCTACTTTTCCTTGCAATGATTGTGCCACGCAAAATTCCCCTCTCAATATGTAAGATAGGGTTGTATTTTACATAATTACAAATACGAAGTCAAAAAAATTGCTCGACGAGCAATTTGCGACAGTTTTTTTACGGTAGGCAAGTTATAATGATAGAGACAAAACACGGTTACTAGGACTTCAAGTAGAATTTTAACATTAATTACACAAAAAGAGTCGGGATTTTGGTACTATAGTAAAGGGAGATAATCTATCATTACTCATTCTCATTTTACTATGACATCTTAAGACAGTAAGGGGTTTTTGATTTGTTGAAGAAACGTACATATGAAAACGTAGAGTTAAGGAAGGCTATTGAAAATAGTGGGCTTGAATATAAGGATTTCATTGCGATGAGCCTTGAAAAAGTTCAGGTGAAGTCAAAGAAGAAAAGAATTAGACAAAAAGCTTTAAAAAAAGTGTTAACTAAAAACGAAGTGGCAAAAGAAATTTTATTGATGGGTCAAGGGAACCAAGAAAATAAAAAAATGAATAAACAAGAGCTGGCTGAAGAAAAAGGCACATCATTGTCTGTTCGTGGTTTACCGGTAACATTTCTTTTGAAACTAGGGAAAAAGTATCTGAAGGAAGAAGATGCTGTAAGATTTTATTATAATGCAGATAAAGAAGAGTTCTATAAGAACAAACAGTTGTTAGAAGATGTGGTCGAAACAGAATCGGTACACCTTGAACCGAGTGTCCTTGCAGCCTTTCATGAGGATATAAAAGTAGAATTAGATAAAAGAGCAAAAAAGTAAGAGAGCTATGAAAGAGTGATTAAGAAATCACTCTTTTTCTTTTTAGAAGATCAGAAAGTAAATTGGTAGTTACATTGCAGGCTTTTGTACGCTTCGCATGTTGTTTCTAAGTAAAGACGTTCAGCGGCGTTTTTCTTAAGTGCGATTGGATTTTCTTGTATTCTGCAGAAGAACTATTTACAATAATTACATATCAGTTACATAGGAGTGAAAGACATGACAAGAACGATTGAAGTAGTACATAGTACGAATAAGAAGCCAAAGCCGAATGCAGACAATATTGCATTTGGAAAATATTTTTCAGATCACATGTTTGTCATGGATTATTCTGAAGAGAAAGGCTGGTATGATCCTCGTATTGTTCCTTATGCTCCCATCACACTTGAGCCATCTGCGATGATTTTTCATTATGGACAAACTGTATTTGAAGGATTAAAAGCGTATCGAACACCTGATGACCGTATATTGTTGTTTAGACCTGAGAAAAATTTCCGAAGATTAAATCTATCAAGTGAGAGAATCAGCATTCCGGCTATTGACGAAGAATTGGCTTTAGTCGCTTTAAAGAAATTAATCGAAGTTGAAAAAGAGTGGGTCCCAGCTTTAGAAGGGAATTCTCTTTACATCAGACCATTTATTATTGCAACAGAGCCAAACATCAATCTGACTCCAGCGAATTCGTATCAATTTATGATGATCTTATCACCAGTAGGTTCCTATTACAAAGAAGGGATTAAACCTGTTGGTATCTATGTTGAAGACGAGTATACGAGAGCTGTTAAAGGTGGTACAGGTACAGCTAAGACTGCAGGGAACTATGCAGCGGCTTACAAAGCACAGGAACGGGCAACGGAAAAAGGCTATTCACAAGTTCTTTGGCTTGATGGGGTGGAAAAGAAGTTTATCGAAGAAGTAGGAAGTATGAATGTCTTCTTTAAAGTTAATGGTGAAGTCATTACACCCGAATTGAACGGAAGTATTTTAGAAGGCGTAACTCGCATGTCTATCATTGAACTATTAAAGGATTGGGGTGTCCCGGTTATTGAAAGACGAATTTCTCTAGAAGAAATTTATCAGGCATATGATCGAGGTGAGTTAGAAGAAGCCTTTGGTACAGGAACAGCTGCTGTTATTTCTCCTGTAGGTGAACTGAATTGGGGACAGCGGAATATGGTTATTAACAACCGAGAGATGGGTGAGTTATCTAGAAAGTTATATGACACACTAACAGGCATTCAAACAGGGAAGATAGAAGATCGATATAACTGGACTGTTGAAGTTTAATTAAAAAAATTCAAAAAGGCGTTTCTCATCCTTGAGAAGACGCCTTTTTGTGAGATTTAAAGATAGCAGAAGTTTTTTCTTCTTTTAAATTCAAAAAAAATTTAAGCAAAACGATAATAGATTAACAAAATCGTTGCCAAGACGAAAATGAAATTCAAGAACACAAAGATCATTTGATCAAAGATGGTTTTATGAATTTTGATAGGTGGTTTGTAAAAAGAGATTCCTTCAATTATGAAGATAATCAGAACGATATGGATCATAAAATGACCAACAACCTCAACCCATCCAAATAACATTGTCGTCATGACAAAAACTCCGGTTAATACGAACGAGAGAAGACGGTTTAATATTCCAACAATTAATAAATAACCGACTATGAATTCAATAAAAGCACTTAAAGAAACAAAGGTTTCTGGTGAAAAAAAGAAAGTTGGGACTTGGTGATTACTAACAATATCAACGGACATTTCAGGGTACACCCATTTTTCCACAGCGACCCAACAGAGGGATAGACCGGTAGCTAAATATAAGAATGGAAAACTCCACTTCTCATATTTTGTTTTTGTCATAAGCAAAACAAATATTATGGCAAGATAAAATGCATAGTCAAGCATGTGGAAAATTCCATAATCGAAAATCATAACACCAAATAAAGTTAATAAGACAAGAGCACCGATTTTTGTGGCATATGGGTTTGGAATTAGTAAACAGGCAATCGCAATCCAACTTAAAATCGTTAATAAAGTCGAATAATGACTTAATTCCGGTGCAAATAAAGCTCCTGTAAGAACTTGTAGAACCAGAGCAGCAGCTGTTCCATATTTTAAAATCAGTGTAGAGTAAGATCGATAGCTTTCTAACTTCATATCAATTTTCTTAAAAGGTCCCCAAGACATTAATTTTGGAAGTACTTGAGGAAGAATTGCTAAAATGATCGCAGAAAGTAAAGTAACAAATAAGAATTGCGGATTAATGATTTGCTCAATCGATTCTTTTTGTGGTTCTAACTCTGTGAACCATTTCACATGAGCATCTGCAAAAAATGGAGTAAATAGAATCCCTAAGACTAAAAATAATGATAGAAACAATTTTTTTCCCATATATATACACCTCTATATTCAATGTTTTTAACTTTGTTATATTGTTTTTCATATAATAGCATGAATAATAAACTTTGTGAAAGATGTAACAAAGTCTTTTTGAAATTAACCATGTATACGATCAAATTTTTGTCACAATTACAATTAGATGAGATAATAAGAATAAGAGAATGTAAGTGTGATTGAGAGAGGGAATCTATATGAATCAAGTTGGGTTGGTACTTGAAGGAGGAGGGATGAGAGGTCTCTATACAGCCGGGGTGTTGGAATTTTTTATGGAACATGAGTTGTATTTTCCATATGTAATTGGTGTTTCTGCCGGAGCTTGTATGGCTGCTTCTTATTTATCTCGACAAAAGGGGAGAAATAAAAGGGTCAATGTTGACCTGGTGAGTGACCCTAGATTTCTTTCTTTTCGAAATTTTATCGCAAGACGAGAGCTTTTTGGAATGGACTTTTTGTTTGACATGATTCCTAATCAAATGGTTCCATTTGATTATAATCGTTTTGAAAAAGAGAAAGGAAATTTTGTTGTTGTGACAACGGATTGCCAAACGGGTGAAGCTAGGTACTTTGAAAAGCAAGAACTTGGAAAGGATATTTTAAAAATATTGCGTGCGTCAAGTTCTCTTCCTTTCATAGCTCCAGTAGTTGAACACAACGGATTTACTTTATTAGATGGCGGAATTAGCGATCCGATTCCAATAAAAAAAGCTCAGCAAGAAGGCTATAGAAAAAATATTGTTGTGATGACAAAGGAAGAAGAGTACCGTTTACAGAAAAGTAAATGGTCAGGATTATTCCCGTTCCTTTGTAGGAAATATCCTAAAATAGCTCCACTTTTAGCACAAAGATATCGTCTATATAATGAAACCGTTGACTTTATTAAAGAAGGGATAAAGGAAGGTAATGTACTTTTGATTCAACCGAGTAAAGAGCTGGCTGTAAAAAGAATTGAGCGGAATCAACAGAAATTACAAGACCTTTATTCACTTGGATACAAAGATGCGAAGCAACAGTTTCAGCAAATACAACTTTTTTTGAAATGAAGTTACATAAACGAGCGTATATTGTTAGAGGAAATCAACTAACAACAGAAATCTGGTGTGAAAAATGTCAACAGAAGCAACTAGCCTTTCTAAGAAAAAAGAGTTCGTTCTTAAACATGAAAATAAAATTGTTCTTTTATGGAGCTTAACCGTATGGATGGTAGTCATGAATACGACTATGTTTAATGTAGCCCTCCCTACGGTTTCAAGTGATTTCTTTTTAACATCAGCAGATGCTTCATGGATTGTATCGGGCTATTCAATTGCGTTTGCAATAGCGACCGTTACCTATAGTCGGTTATCAGACTTCATCCCAATCAAGCGCCTCTTATTAATAGGTTTGACTTTACTCGGAGTGGCTTCAATAATTGGTTTGTTTGCCCATCAATACAGTTGGTTGCTTGTAGCAAGGGCTTTACAGGCTCTTGGTGCAGGTGCTGTTCCTGGTTTAGCGATGATTCTTGCTAGCCGCTATATCCCAATATCTAGGCGTGGGAGAGCTATGTCATTTATAGCCTCAGCAGCATCATTAGGATTTGGGTTAGGGCCGGTCATTGGAGGAGCCATTACTCAATATTTAGGATGGAATTATCTATTTGTTATTACGGGATTGATCATTTTGTTAGCCCCTATTTTTCTTAAATTGCTTCCAAATGAAGAAGTGAAAATGGTTAAATTTGATTTCATCGGAGCTGTTCTTACAGGTATTAGTGTAACAGGCTTATTGTTGTTCCTATCAACGCTGTCTATCTATTTTTTTATCGGGAGCCTGGTTAGTGTAATCTGGTTGTGGAAGCATATTAATAAAATTCAAATCCCTTTTATTCAACCAAGCTTAATGAGGAATCGTTCTTATGTAAAGTTGCAATTTGTAGCGTTCACAGCCTTTATCATTCACTTCTCCTCTTTGTTTTTAATGCCGATGATTCTTTCGGATGTTTTTAATAAGGGGCCGGCAGTTATTGGATTGATTATCTTTCCTGGTGCTATTCTTTCGGCAATCGTAGCTCCTCTTATTGGACGTATGATTGATCGATTTGGCAACAGACCTATTATCGTATTAGGTCATTTTTTTCTTTTGGTTGCATCAACCTTATTTGCCTTCTTTTCGAGTGTAACACCTTATGCGATTATGATTACTTATATGTTTATGAGTATAGGGTTTTCTGCTTTGACTTCAAGTACGTCTAATGAGGTAACCAGGTTATTACCAAGACAAGAGGTTGGAGCTGGGATGGGACTTGTTCAACTAATGCAATTTTTTGGAGGAGCGTTAGGCGTGGCGTTATCTGGGTTATTGCTAGTGTGGCAATCTGATTTATTACCAGCTGTCAGCTATCGCAATATTTTTCTTGGCTTTTCAGTTTTGTTAGTCTTTTCTTTGTTCTTATTTACCAGGGGAGATAAAAAAGGAAAAGAGAAGGAGTAAATTACTCCATTTAACTGGTGCAGTAAGGTTACGTTTAGAGAAGTTGGTTTGTTCCTTTTATTGAGCGTGTGCTGTCATTTAAATTGAAATTTATATCAGGATAGATGCGGAAGAAACATGAATTTTTTTCATAAAAAACCACATCCTAATAGAAGTCAGCAACCTCAAACAGAAAGGGTGACAAATTTGGATTCTAATTTAGGTTTTCTGCGCGAATCTCTTTCAAATCATATTGAGAATCATAAAATTTGCCAAAGAATTTATAACAAACTCGAGCAAAATAACTATGCTAATGAAGATGAGTTTGTTCGAGACCTTGAAGAAAATGAAGCAACGATTCTTAATTTAGTCCTTCAGTATGAACTGGATTATGCAAGAAATGAACAAGATGAAGAGCGTGTTCAGCAGTTAAACGGTGTATACGAACTGCTTTTAGTTTAAAAAAAGTGAGATGACTCAAGTATAAATTACCTGAGTCATCCCTTCTATTCAACAGTTTTTGGTAATTTTTCTTTTTTTCGAGTATAATAGATATTGAGATGAAACTGTTGTGAAAGGGAAGATCGTCTATGAATATCTCATTTTTTTTATTGCCAAAAGCAGAGGTTGCATACTTAGAACTTGAATCTACAATGAGACAAACTTTAGAGAAAATGGAACATCATAAATATTCAGCCGTTCCCATCATTGATCGGCATGGTAAATACATAGGTACTATAACGGAGGGGGATTTGCTTTGGCAAATCAAAAATACTCATTCCTTTTCTCTTGAGATGGCTGAACAAATTCAGTTAAAAGATATTAAAAGGCGAATGAAGAACATGCCCGTTCGGATAGATTCTGAGATGAAGGGCTTGCTCACTCTTGCCATATCCCAAAATTTTATTCCAGTTGTGGATGACCACGGTATTTTTATTGGCATCATCAGAAGAAGAGAAATTATTGAATATTATGCGAATTTAGTTGATAAAGGAAATGCAAGCTAATACACTAAAAGTAAAGGGAGAGATGAGTTATGGCATTTTTTGCAGCACTTTTATACATGAAAGATGAGGAGTTAAACGCAACCTATCGTCCAGATCACTTGGCTTATCTAGATGGCTTAGTAAAGGAAGGAAAAATCTTTGCAAAAGGTCCTTTTTTAGACGGAGCAGGTGGAATGGTTATTTATGAAACGGACTCATATGAAGAAGCACTTGAATTAGCTGAGAAGGATCCTTATGTTGTGAAAGGTGTTCGAAGCTTAAAATTACATGAATGGGGAAAAATGTAATTGAGATTGAATGGGTTAAAAAGGATTAGGTAAGAAACGAAAATAGGACTTATTACATACGTTTTTTCAAAAGGGATGACTTACAAGGGTCAATGCATGGACCTTTGTAAGTCATTCTCTTTTTCTTTTTTTGACAAATGACTAAATTTCTAAGATAATTACCTATTGATCTAGTTATGATACGGAGGCCTCAACTTGAACACTTATAATCGTTTACCGTTTACCTTTGACCCGAGTCAATCCTTCTTTGAGCAAATGAATGATTGGATTGGTGATGTTTTTTATGACCTATTACCCGATGCTGGGCTAGAGCTTAGAGATGAACAAATTTACATGGCATTTCAACTAGAAAAAGCATTTATCGATAAGAAAATTATGTTTGCTGAAGCTGGTGTCGGAACGGGGAAAACCATCGTTTACCTGTTGTATGCGATCTGCTATGCAAGATATACGAGAAAACCAGCTATAATTGCTTGTGCAGATGAATCATTAATTGAACAATTAGTGAAAAAAGATGGTGATATTGATAAATTATCACGCATTCTCGGTATCGACATTGATGCAAGATTAGCCAAGTCAAAGAGTCAATATCTTTGTTTACAAAAGCTCGATCAAGAACGGTCAAAAGATCAGTACGATGAGCTATTTGACGACATTTATTTTGATTTACCTCCTTTTGTAAATGGGAATCAAACACTGCAATCGTTCTATCATTATGGCAATCGCAAGGAATATCCGCACTTAAACGACGAAGAGTGGGGGAAAATTGGTTGGGATGCTTTTCAAGATTGCTTTGTCTGTGACCAGCGTCACCGGTGTGGTCAAACGCTATCACGTGATCATTATCGAAAATCAACGGACCTATTAATTTGTTCTCATGATTTTTACATGGAGCATGTGTGGACTTATGAATCAAGAAAACGCGAAGGGCAGCTGCCACTGTTACCTGAAGCTAGCACTGTTATTTTTGATGAAGGACATTTGCTTGAAGTAGCAGCACAAAAAGCCCTTACCTATCAATTACGTCATGATGTTGTTGAAGAATTATTAACACGTTTACTAGAAAATGATGTACGTGAAGAATTTGCCGTTCTCGTTGATGAGTTGATCTCACAAAGCCTACATTTTTCTTTCGTCTTGCGTGAGCATGCTAAGAAAGTGGAGGGCTCGAATCGAAGAGAGCTTGAATTAAGTTTAGTTCTTACTCAAGAAGCAAAAAGATTGGTTGAACTAATTGCAAGACTTGAGGATGAAATTGTTTTTGAGAGCGAAATGTATACGATTGATCAATACCAATTAAAAATTGTTGAAGAACATCTTGATATGATTCATCATGCCCTCAAGTTATTTGTCGCTCAAAATAATTTAATCACCTGGGTCGAAGAAGATGAAGTTGGTATAAAATTGGTTATCATGCCACGGTTAGTGGAAGAGGTTCTAAAAGAACAGGTCTTCAATAAAAAATTACCGTTTATCTTTACTTCAGCAACGCTATCAACGAACGGTTCCTTTAGTTATTTGGCTGGAAATCTTGGAATTGGAGGTTACCTATCATTTTCGGTCTCGTCTCCTTTTGAGTACCAAGAGCAGATGCAAATGTACGGACCTATGCTTAAGGGAAATGAGAACAAGCTGCAAGAAGCCAAAAAAGTCATAGAAGAAACAAATGGAAAAGCGCTTCTCTTATTTACAAGTGATGAAGAACTACGTACGTTCAAAGAAGAAGCGAAGAAAGATGTATTCTATCATAAATTTAATCTTCTTTTTGAAGGAGATCAAGAGGTAAGTCAATTAATCTCAACCTTCCAGGAGGATAAGGATTCTATTCTTTGTGCAGTAAGCTTATGGGAAGGACTAGACATTCCAGGAGAGTCTCTTTCCAATGTTATTATATGGTCTTTGCCATTTCCTCCTAATGATCCTGTGTTTGCAGCTAAGAGGAAATCAGCGGATGATGCTTTCTGGGATGTTGATGTACCTTATATGATGTTACGCTTACGCCAGGGAATCGGTCGTTTAATACGAACGCATCAAGATCATGGAATCGTTTCTATTTTTGATCATCGACTTTACCAGGACGAAAAATTAGTAAGGATGATTAAAGATATCTTACCTGACGGGGTAGAATTGCAAAAAGAACGCTAAGAATCTAGTTTACTTCTTCCTATTAAAGCGATAATCTAATAGGGTGAATAAATTGTTATAGGGGAGAGTTCGTTCATGATTAAAGCTATCTTTTTTGACCTCGATGATACACTGCTTTGGGACCAGAAGAGTGTAGAAAGAGCTTTTGCAGCCACTTGCGAAGTAGCTGCGAAAAAATATGATTTGGATCCAACTGATTTAGAAGAAGCTGTTCGTAAGGAAGCAAGAAAACTTTATTCAACGTATGAAACATATTCATTTACACAAATGATTGGCATTAATCCTTTTGAAGGTTTATGGGGAAATTTCTTAGATGACGACGACAATTTCCGCAAAATGAAAGAAATGGTTCCAACTTACCGAAAAGAAGCATGGACGCGTGGACTAGCGGCCCTAGGGATTAATGACACTGATTTCGGTGAAGAACTAGCGGAGCGTTTCCCAGCAGAACGTAGAAAACATCCATTTGTATATGAAGAATCCTTCCGGGTTCTAGATGAACTAAAAGGAAAGTATCAACTGTTACTTTTAACAAACGGGTCACCTGATTTACAAAATACTAAATTAGAAATCACTCCTGAGCTAGTGCCATACTTTGACCATATTGTAATCTCAGGTGCATTCGGTAGAGGTAAGCCGGATCCAACTATTTTTGAACATGCTCTTGAAAAAATGTCATTAACTAAAGACGAAGCCATGATGGTGGGTGATAATTTAATGACAGACATACTTGGAGCATCTCGGATCGGCATGAAATCTGTCTGGATTAACCGCCATGACAAAGAACGTAATGAGGTTATTCCTACTTATGAGATCACTCATTTAGAGGAGTTATATCCGATTCTTGCTGAGTTAAATAGTAAGTAAAAAGAGAGAGGGCCGTTATAGCCCTCTTTTTTTGTTGAAGATCGTCAAAGAGAGCAGAAGTTGCTCTTATTTTTATATTTTAAAAGATGATCAGAGAAAATTTTTTGTTTTTCACTAGCCTTTAAGGACTGCCTTTCAACAAATAATTAGTTACTTTATAAAAGTTAGTTAAACACTTTACTTCCATTCAGTTTAGTTATAAACTGATAGTAGAAAATAAAGGAGTGGAGTGATAGACCATTGATCAATCAAGATATTGGAAATACACAGGACATTCGGTTGGGCCTCTTATTATGGTTTCGTTTAGCACGGTTTTATAACGGGAGTAATCGGGTTTCCAATCAACATCTAAAAAAGTGGGGATTGAGCATTTCTCAATTTGACTTACTTGTGCAGGTAGGTGTTCATCAACCACTCTCACAACAAGAGCTTGCCGAAAAGTTACTCGTGAGCAAGGGGAATATCACACAAATGCTAGTGAAGCTTGAGAAAGCTGGATTGATTAAAAGAAAGCAGGAATGGCGTATAAAGCAAATCTCATTAACAGCTGCTGGACAAAAGCTCTATGAAGAAGTCGTTCCTGAACAAGAACGATTTCAAGCATCGCAATTTAAAGGGCTTGATAGAAGAGAACAAAAGCAATTACTAGGACTGTTGAAAAAACTTCAAATCAATTCTAAGGAGGAATAATTGTGACGTTAAAACCTTTATTGGGTCAACATCACGTGTCGGCAATTACAGCAAACGCAAAAGAAAATTATCGTTTTTATACGAAGGTCCTTGGACTTCGTCTAGTGAAAAAATCGATTAATCAAGATGATACATCGGTTTATCATTTGTTTTATGCAGATGAAAGAGGGAATCCGGGTACGGATTTAACCTTTTTTGAGATTCCTAACGCCGGCCAAACGTATCCTGGTACAAATAGTATTTCCTTAACATCTTTACGTGTTGCAAACGATGAGTCATTGCTTTATTGGAAAAATCGTTTAGACGAACATCAAGTCGAGCATGAAGAAATCAAAACGAAATATGGACGAAAAACATTAGCCTTCCGGGATTTTGAAGGGCAAAGACTGGAATTTATTTCGGATGAAACGAATCAAGGAGTAGCTGGGGGGAAGCCATGGGATAAAAGCCCAGTACCAGTGGAGCATGGAATAATTGGATTAGGCCCTGTGAAGTTAACTGTGGCACGTCCAGAAATAACAGCTAAAGTTTTGACCGAGATTATGGGATACCGTGAAAAAGAATCCATTCAATCTGATAGTGAAGGCGAAAGCCCACTTCGAGTATTTGAAACAGGTGAAGGAGGGACTGGCACAGAAATCTATCTCGAAGAAAAAACAGATGTAAAAAGAGAACGTCCTGGACGCGGAAGTGTGCATCATGTGGCCTTTCGTGTTGAAACGGAAGAAGAACTTAGAAAATGGGTGGATCACTTAAAAAGTGCTCGCATAGCTAATTCTGGATTCGTTGAAAGGTATTATTTCCGTTCACTTTATTTCAGGGAGCCAAATGGAATATTATTTGAGCTCGCAACAGACGGACCTGGGTTTGAAGGAGATGAACCGTACGAGAGTTTAGGTGAGAACCTTGCATTACCACCTTATTTTGAAAACCAAAGAGCGGAAATAGAAGCAAAATTAAAACCACTAAATACAAAGGAGTGAATGGGAATGAAGCACTTATTTATTGAAGGGAAGAATAAAGATCTACCAACATTGCTTTTACTACATGGTACAGGTGGGAACGAACAAGACCTTTTACCTTTAGCGGAAATGATTGCACCTGAAGCATCTATTTTAAGTGTTAGAGGAAATGTGTTAGAAAACGGAATGCCACGTTTTTTCCGTCGTTTGGCGGAGGGAATATTTGATGAGGAGGATCTTGTTTTTAGAACAAAAGAGTTAAATGATTTTGTGAGTGAGTGTGCAAAAAAATATCAATTTAACCGTAGTCACGTTGTGGCAATCGGTTACTCAAATGGTGCGAACATAGCAGCTAGTATGATGTATCATCACGAGAATGCATTAAATGGAGCCATCTTATTCCATGCCATGGTTCCGCGTCGTGGGGTTATCCTTCCAGATCTTACAAACATACCAGTTTTCATTGGAGCTGGTAAACAAGATCCAATTATTCCTTTAAAGGAAACACAAGAATTAATTAATCATTTGCAAGGTGCTCATGCATCTGTCACGGAATATTGGGTAAATGGCGGTCATCAACTCGTGAGAGAAGAAGTCGATCAAGCGAAAGAATGGTTTGAACAATATCGTAAATAAAGCATATTAAAACATATAAGAGACCTATTCTGCACATGATAGAATGGGTCTCTTCCTGTTTTTGTTCCTTCGTCTTCATGTTAAGGATGTTCACATTTTTAAGTGAAAATGAATAAGTACAACATGTTCGTCAATTTAATGCGAAGAAGGGCCTTCAACTACACACCTCTTATCATAATGTCTTGAACTTCATGGAGTTTTTTTTGTGCTTCCTGTAATCTCGTATGATGACTACCTTCCTGATTTTTTTCTAATAGTAATGTAATTTCAATATCAAGTTCATTTAACTCATTCTGAAGGTAGGGAAATTCTGTAGGATCATTCTCTCGTATCATTTTGACTTCCATCAATTCAGTAAGCGCTTGGTCAATGGTTGACTGTAAACGGTTTAGACAGTCATTTACATAATCTGCATTCATAAGTGGACTCCTTTTTCTCTTATCGTGTGCGAGAAGAAAGCTTTTATTCATAGAAAAAAGGTAATAGAAGAAGGAACTATGCATATCCTTATGGAAAACTGTATATACCACAAGGGGATAGAGACGTTTCATAGATAAGGAGTGACCATATGGAAAAACAAACTGACTGGCATCGAGAACAAAAACGAGTGAACCAAGTTGTTGTTCAAATACAAGAAAGAGAAAAACAATTAAGGCAAAAGCTCGGTACGATTAAAGAGGACGTTATTGATATACGTAAGAAGTTTTGGGACGATGTAACGGTTAATTTTGATAATGCAGAGGAAGCTGCTGAAACATTTGCAAGTATCAAACAGCAGGCTGAATTAATGTCAGAAAGAGAAAGAAGTCATCGACATGATCTAAACCAATTAAAAAATTTACATAAATTAAAATACTCCCCTTATTTCGGGAGAATCGATTTTTTAGAAGAGGGAGAAGAAGATTCTGAGGCTATTTATATTGGAATTGCGTCTTTTGTAGATAAAGAAGGGATTAACTTTTATGTCTATGATTGGCGTGCTCCAATATCAAGTTTATATTATGACTATGGGCCAGGACCGGGGAGTTATGAAACACCGTCTGGAACGATTTCAGGTGAAGTCGAGATCAAAAAACAATTTATTATAAAAGATAGTCAAATAAAACATATGTTTAATACGGGAATTACAATAGGTGATGAACTTTTGCAACAGGTATTAGGGAATGAATCGGACTCGCAAATGAAGAACATTGTCGCAACGATTCAAAAAGAACAAAATCAAATTATCCGAAATGAGCGAGGGCGTCTCCTAGTGGTGCAAGGAGTGGCGGGTAGTGGAAAAACGTCAGCTGCCTTACAAAGAGTAGCCTATCTACTGTACCGATATCGGGACACTTTGTTAGCAGATGAAATTGTTTTATTCTCACCTAATCCATTATTTAATAGTTATATTTCTACTGTCCTACCTGAATTAGGAGAGGAGAATATGCAACAGACAACCTTTCAAGCATACTTAGAACATCGTCTTGGCGAAAATTGGCAGCTTGAAGATCCATTTAGTCAGATGGAATTTGTATTAATTGAGAAACAGGATCCATCTTATTTAGCACGTTTGGAAGCAATCAAAATAAAGTCCTCACTAGATTATATTCATTTTATTGATTCAGTCATTCAATCATTACAAGCAGAAGGATTGATTTTTACGGACATTGTTTTCCGAGGCAACATTTTATTCTCTAATGAAACTATTTACCAATATTTCTATGAGTTGGATCAGACTATCTCAATTCCAAACCGAATGAATATGGTAGCAGACCGCTTGTTAAAAGAAGTTAGATCATATGAATTGGAAGAGCGGGATAAAGAGTGGGTTGATCAAGAGGTCGATCTATTGGAAGATGAAGTCTTATTGAAAATACATCAAAAGGTTGAGAAGGAGAAAAAGAAAGAATCAGATGATTTTTATGAATACGAACGTGAACAAGAGTTATTGCGGGGGCTGGTTGTAAAGCGGAGATTAAAAAAAGTCAGACACATCATTAATCAGCTTCAATTTCTGGATACAACATCGATTTACTTAAACCTGTTTCAAGAAAAGGAAAATAGTTTGTTTTCTTCAGAAAAATGGTCTGAAATTTGTTCGCTCACCATTCACCAAATCAATCAATCAATTTTCCCTTATGAGGATGCAACACCTTATTTATACTTAAAAGGTAAACTAGAAGGTTTTCATGTCAATACAACGATTAAACACGTTTTTATTGATGAAGCTCAAGATTATTCACCGTTTCAATTTGCTTTTATTAAGAATATGTTTCCGCGTGCGAAGATGACGGTTCTTGGTGATTTTAATCAGTCTATATACCCTCACTCTAATAATAGTAGTTTTCCTGCGTTAGAATCTTTGTATCAGCGAGAAGATATTGAGAAATATGCGTTAACACAAAGTTACAGATCTACTCGTCAAATCATTGACTTTGCAAGACATATTCTTGGGACAGAGATAGACCCCTTTAACCGAAATGGAGAAAAACCCGTTCTTACAAAAGCAGCTAATTGGAAGGAGCTTAATACTCAATTGATAGCACGTTTAATGGAGTTGTGTACGAAATTTCGTACAGTTGCAGTCATTTGTAAAACTGCCAAAGAAAGCAAACGTGTTTATACGGAGCTGAAAGATGAGCTTGATGTGCGTTTAATGAAAAAAGATTCAACTGGTTATGAATCAGGAATCTTAATTATTCCTTCTTACCTCGCAAAAGGGGTAGAATTTGATGCGGTAGTTTTATATAACGTTTCAGATTTGGAATATCTACATGACAGTGAACGGAAATTGCTTTATACCATTTGTACGAGAGCTATGCATTCACTTGATTTGATGTACGTTAATCGACTCAGTCCTTTGTTATCGGAGGTTCCCCCTGTGACGTATCTCAAAAGTTGATACATTCTGAAAAAATGGACGTTGAGAGGAAGTAAGAAATTAATAATTATATATTTTGATCAATAACGATTATTCGAAAGACGCGATTGTGTAAGTTCTTATCTAATTGACTTTGTATTCTTTCAGAACGCTAACAAATTTCAATATTTCTTAAAAATTTTATTTTCCGTGTATCGTTTTGGACAGGTAAGAGAAAATAAGCTTGTACAAAACATTACGTGGAGGTAACAAAATGAAACGATTTATGATGGCAGTTGTTCTTATGATGTCCATTCTTTCTTTACAGCCAACGGCAGATGCGGCTATTAAGATGTTTAATGAACCACCTTTTTCTCATTATAAAGTATCAAAAGGTGATACATTTTGGTTCATTGCTAAGCGTTATGGGCTTGATTATCAGCAGTTGATGCGCTTAAATCCTGATGTCGTGCCCACTAATATGCAAATTGGTGAGGTTATTCGATTAAAAGCAGAAGCTTCCCATCACAGTGCATTTGAAGATCAAGTAGTGGCACTTGTTAACCAAGAAAGACGTCAACGTGGTTTAAATCCATTGCAACATCGAGCAGATGTTAAAAATGTTGCACACAAAAAAGCTGAGGATTTAATTAACTCTAATTATTTCTCTCACAACAGTCCAAATTATGGATCACCATTTGACATGCTACGTACATTCGGTATTAGTTATCGTTCAGCAGGTGAAAACATTGCCAAAGGACAAACAACTCCTGAACAGGTTATGAGGGATTGGATGAATTCACCAGGACACAGACAAAATATTCTAAAGCCTGAGTATGATACGATCGGTGTCGGTTTTTACCATGGTGCATGGGTTCAAATGTTCATTCAGGCTAGATAAGGAGAAAGGTCCTGCTCACAGTGAGTGGGATTTTTTTCTTTACGAAGATAAAGGAAATGGGCTGTTAAATAGAGAATTAAACTAGAAAAGGTTGGGGGAATCAAATGTTTGTAGAAATTGAACCAAATAGTTTTTTGTTTAAATTAGCCATTGCAACATTTCTCTGTATTATCATCGGTTTAGAAAGAGAACTCAAGAGAAAGCCATTAGGATTAAAAACATGCCTAGTCATTGGAATCATGAGTTGCTTGCTTACACATGTTTCCATTTTAGGAGCAGAACAGTATGCTGCCGCTTATAGCAAACCAATGGACCCATTGAGACTTGCGGCTCAGATCGTATCAGGTATAGGTTTCTTAGGTGCTGGTGTCATTTTAAGACGAAATAATGATATGATTTCTGGCTTAACAACGGCAGCTATGATTTGGGGGGCTGGTGGGATTGGGATTGCTTGTGGCGCCGGTTTTTGGTTAGAGGCAATTGTAGCTACTGTATTGTTATTAATAAGTGTCGAATTTTTACCATTTTTATTTAAGTTTATTGGTCCAAAAGCACTTCGCCAAAAAGAGCTGAAAGCGAGAATTATTGTTCATTCAGAGGATCAATTAACGGAGATTCTAAAGGATATGAAGCGTCAAGACATGAAAGCTAGAAAAGTCAGGGTGAAGGATCTAAAAGATTCGACTGCAAAACAAATGGACCTACTACTCTTAGTAAATGACAAAATTTATACGACGGATGTTTACTATACTCTTAAGCAAATGAAATATGTAGAAGGCGTTGATATTGAGTCAATGTAAGAGGATGCATCAGTTTAGATGTATCCTTTTTAAAATTTTCTCTAATAAATAGTTAGATATCAAGTTACATAAAAAATACCCGAATAATACTAATCACAAAAGCAATAATGCTAATACCAGTCCCTGCTGACCACTTAATTAACTGTAATTATTGTTTACTTCATTTAGTTTCGACTTCTTTTTCTAAAGCAAATTCTTTTTCAGAAAGAATTTGGTCAACAATTGATTGGACATCTATATGTTGTAGTTGTTGTTCATTCGCTACTTTTAGCGTTTCAAGTTTGGCTTCTAGTTCAATCTTGCGAATTCGACATTAGAATCTCTCCTCATATAGCTATTAACCGTATAGTCTTTGGATAATGCTTATTAAAGATACTACTAGTATTTGGTCAGCTCATTTACGTAATAATTAGATTGAAACCGAAATTTCTTCTTGTATCGTTACAAAACTTTATCTATGAAGCTTGTCGAGCCGTTTAACTCGACAAGCTCTTTTATTCGTGTGAATAGGCAGATGGATTTATCTTAAATCCACCATAAAGCAGCTCCTAAAGCAAAACCACCGATTGCGGCTAATGCGATTGGAAAGCCCCAGCCCCAGGGTCTGTAACCGTAACCCCATCCATAACCGAAACCACCAAACTGCCTTCCACCAGTCGGTTGAAGGTAAACATGAGTATCCGTTACATGCGTAATGGTACCTGAATACGTTTTGCGGTCAAGACAAGTAATCGTTACAACTTTTCCACGGTAGCGGCAACAAAGATCATAATAAGACAAAGCATTCTCTCCCTTCTTAAATAACTAGACGTTCATATTCATTGTATTGTCCTAATGGGAAATAGGTTTGTGAGTCTACCTAGTTCTTTGTAAATTCAGCAATAGTCACGAAGGAACCAGCAAAAAGATTAAACATAGAATATCGTAAAAGATGTAAATGGGAGTGAAGGAATGGATAACCTTAGCTATATTGATTTTTTGGCAGAGTTTTCGATCCAGAGTGCACATCCAGGAGGAAAAGCAGCGACGGAAGCTATTTTCAAGAAGGAGGAGATAAGTCAAAAAACGAAGATCTTAGACGTAGGTTGCGGTACTGGAGAAACAGCTTCTTTTTTAGCTCATTCATTTCATTGTGAAGTGGTGGCAATTGATCCACACCCTACTATGTTAAAAAAAGCGAGAGAAAGGTTCAGAAACGATTCAGTATGTATCCAGTTAGTTGAGGGGTCAGTCGAACATCTACCTTTTGAAAGCGAAACATTTGATCATATTATAATCGAATCTGTACTAACATTTGTAAACGTTGAAAAGTCATTGAAAGAGTGTAAAAGGGTCTTAAAAGAAGGTGGAACATTGATCTTAAATGAAATGACTTTATTAGAGCCATTATCTGACGAGGATATTGAACGCTTAAAAGTCTTTTATCAGTTCAGTGAATGTAATGAAGAACATGTTTGGAAAGAACATCTTTTTAAAGCCGGGTTTAAACAAATAGAAAAACTACCCATTTATGTGCAAGATTTAATTGAAGTAAACGAGTTAGAGCTTAGTGTTGATATGAACCCACAATTATTTGATATACTCGATGAACATGAGCGTTTATTAGATAAGTTTAAAGGTAAAATGGGGAATAGTATTTTTCACTGTAAAAAGTAGAAGAGGTAATAACTCTTTGATCTTAATGATGAAGAAAAGCACCGTCTTTAAAGTTACGGTGCTTCTAATTGTTACTTTTTAATTTGAGTATTACCATTACTATTACCACTATCTCCGCCTCTTGTTAGAACTTTTAAACCTTGTCCCATATCAGAAGCTAAAACATAATTTCGATCAACGAATACGCCCCAGACATCAGAGTTCTCAGGAGTATACTGTCCAATTTGCTCTGGACTACTTGGATCTGTGATATCAACCATCACAACACCTCCAGAGTAGTACGAAAGGTAAAGGGTATTACCGAGCACTTTAGGATCATGAACGGTTTTAGCGAAAGTACTAGTGAAAGGCTCTTGGTAAGTGAGATCTGTTTTAAATTCACTTAATAATACTGGATTTGTTTTATCTTTAATATCGAAAATACGAGTATAACCATATGCCGTTTCGTAACCAGCTCCACTTGGATTAGAAACTTCACGAGTTTCAATAAGGACATTCCCGCCTTTAGCAAGCGCTGCGGAGTGGGCTGCACCTTTTTGATTATCTGCATATTCAGTTCTACCTAGGTATACTGGATTTTCAGTGTCTTTAATATCAAAAATAACGGTTCCTAAATCCCACATGGATACATAAGCGTACTGAGCGTTGTTGTCCGTAATAACGCTATGGTTAAAGACCGGTCTTGTTTTGCCGTCTGGAGCAAACCAATGATAGCCATTGAAGCTCTCAGGAATTTCTTTTAGCTCTCTAGGATCCCATGCCCATAGTTTTTCAGGGGCTGCAGGGTTGGATACATCAATAATTTGGAAATCTTTTTCTTGTCCTCCAGTGTAATAATCTGCATAAGGACTGGACATTAAAACGATTGCTCGATTTCCTTGTGTTGTTAAATAAAGTTCATGTGTACCAGTAATACGACGATCTAACTCAAAGAACCCTAATTTTTCTGGATTAGAAGGATCGGTAACATTATATAGAAGAACACCACCTTTGCTATTTGGACGGTTAGCATTGTTTCTACTAGTTTGCTGAACGCTTACTGCAGCCAGATCTCCTTTGAAATGAGGAGTATTTACAGTTTTCACAATAACTTTTTCTTGCCATGTGTTTGGAATCTCATCAGCAAAGGTGGCTACCTCTACTGGATTAGAAGGATCCTTTAAATCGAACACACGAATCCCACCATTAGCACCGCTAGCAGTGTGAGTTCCTAAATAGGCATAACCTTTATGAGCGTAAACATCAGCTGTGTTGTTTTGTACTCCATCTGCACGTGTACTAATTTGAACAGCAGCAGCTTCTCTCAGATTGGAAATGTTTTTTGAAGCAGATAACGAACTTTTTAAAACTTCTAATTCATCATTTGTAAAGACAGCCCGTTCTCCTTTATTAATATCAGATCCCATTGCATCATGAGCAAAGGTAGTTGGCGCAATCCCGCTAAAAGTCATTGTACCGATTAAAGCTGTTGTAATAAGTAAATTCTTCTTTTTCAAATGTACCCCTCCAATATTTGGTTTTGTTTACAAGAGAAGTATAATGGAACAATAGAGTAGTTGGCTACACCTTCGCTATGTTAATATAATTAATCCTTTTGAACTTCTCTGTATTTATACCTATATATAGTATTTCGGTTTTCGAAATGTATAGGATTTTTAGAGGGTCTTATGATGTTAATCTTATTAAAAATTGGGACTTATCACACTATTGTAAAATTAATTCACTGGATAAATTTGCACATTTTAAACAGTCTATAAGAACTGATCACAACTAAAGTTGAATTTTTCTGAATGTAATTAGGCTTTATTATAGCGTTATCATTTGATGTCACATCCTATTGATTATAGATTCAAAAAAGGGACTAAAGATCTAATTGTATGAGTTTGAAATCATCTGGAATCTATATGAATTAAGTATTTATGTCTAAATTTCTCGAACCTTTGATCTTTTCGTATGGTTTTAGCTAGGAGTAAATATTTAGGTGTTTTGATAAAGCGACTTTCGTCTAGTTGTAGGCTAGTCATATAGGGTGATACTTAAAATGGGCCAAGTGTTAAAGTGACTCTAACTTTATATTAGTTATCATTTCGTAATATAAAAATACATCATGTTTTATTTGTAACGTTATAATAGATACTAATTTCTTATTTGAAAATTCATTTGATATTTTTAGGGAAAGAAATAAAATTTCTTATGCTACAATAGATATGCGTTTTTTGATTGATAGTGAAGTGGAGGATACAAGGTTGAAAGAGGTTTGATGTAGAAATAACGGCTTCTCCAATTGAAGTGAATAGTCAAACAGTGGCGTTAATTAATATAAATGATATTCAAGAGAGAAAAAAAGCAGAAAAGTTGCTCATTCAATCGGAAAAGTTATCAATGCTAGGTGAAATGGCTGCAGGAATTGTCCATGAAATTCGTAATTCGTTAACCTCTCTTAAGGTATTTCTTAATTAATTCGAACAGAGCATACAGGAAATTCAAAATATATTAACTTTATGGAAAGTGAAATAGAGCGAATTCAAACGATTGCTAATGATTTGTTGAAATATTCCAACCCTCAAAATGATACGTACAAAGATGAAAACATTATAATTACATTGCCTTCTACTTAATTTTCATTGTAGTAATAAAGATGTAAGCACTTTTATTTATGTGAACTTAAAGATTCGCAAAATAATAGGTTGAAACGAATGATTAATAACAGTAAAGTAGTATAAGGTTGAAATTTGACTTCATATGTCGTTTTGAGTTACTTTTTTATAAAGGAACTAAGCAAAAAAGAGAGGCCGGAATTAAATGAAAACTACATACTATCCTAAAACAACTTTAGTTATTTTTGGTGTAACAGGGGATTTAGCCAAAAGAAAATTATTTCCATCCATCTTTAAGTTATTTAAAGCTGGCAAACTTTCTGACCAATTCGCTGTTGTAGGTGTTGCTAGAAGAGAGTGGACGAATGAAGTCCTAAGGGAGACCGTTTGTAACTCTTTACCTGAGGGTGAAAATGAGGAATTAATATCAAAATTCTGTTCTCACTTTCATTACTTACCTTTTGATGTGACAAATAAAGAGTCTTACCGAGATCTAGATGCGGTGCTCCAACAGCTAGAGCGTGACTATGATATTCCAGGAAATCGAATTTTTTATATGGCAATGTCTCCAGAGTATTTTGGAACGATAGCCCAAAATTTAAAGCAAGAAAAAGTAACAGAGACGGATGGTTGGACAAGATTAATCATTGAAAAACCATTCGGACGAGATCTTCCGTCAGCTGAAAAATTAAATAATGAGATTCGTCAAGCTTTTTCTGAAGATGAGATTTATCGAATTGACCATTATTTAGGAAAAGACATGGTTCAAAATATAGAAGTGATTCGGTTTGCGAATGCGATTTTTGAGCCACTTTGGAATAACCAATACATCTCTAACATTCAGATTACGTCAAGTGAAACTCTCGGAGTAGAAGATCGCGGTGGCTATTATGAAACATCTGGAGCACTCCGTGATATGGTGCAAAATCATATGTTGCAAATGGTTTCTTTGCTTGCGATGGAGCCTCCAATTAGACTTACTACGGATGAGATCAGAAGTGAAAAAATTAAAGTGCTACGTGCGTTAAGAGATTTTACACCTGAACAAACGCCTGAGTATTTTGTTAGAGGTCAATACGGACCTGGTGTTATTCAAAAAAATGAAGTTAAAGGCTACCGTAATGAAAAAAATGTAGATCCGGAGTCGATAACGGAAACGTATGTTGCAGGGAAATTACTCATAGATAATCATCGCTGGGCTGGTGTTCCTTTTTATATAAGAACGGGAAAACGTCTTAGTGAAAAATCAACTAAAATTGTGATTCAATTTAAAGATAGACCAATGAATCTGTACTATAGCGAAAATGCTGAAATGCATTCGAATTTACTAATTATCTCGATTCAACCAGATGAAGGGATTACGCTTCATTTGAATGGAAAGAAGATCGGTACTTCTGGTGAAACGACACCTGTGCAATTGGATTATTGCCATGATTGTGTTGATACTTCTAACACGCCTGAAGCCTATGAACGATTGATCTATGACTGCATTCAAGGTGATGCTACGAACTTTGCACATTGGGATGAAGTTGATTTGTCTTGGACTTTCATTGATTCCATTTCAAAAGCTTGGGAAAGTAAAGAATTAGCTATTGCAACTTATGAAGCTGGCTCAATGGGTCCAAAAGAGGCCGACGATTTACTAGCTAAAGATGGTTTTCGTTGGTGGCCTATTTCGTCTAGAGTATAAAAAAGAACTACCAGTGCGTATCAAGAAAGCAAATCGGAGTTTTAAATGTAGCGTTATGGGCAGTAGTTTAACTCTGAACTTTAGGTGATTCGTAGAATTCTTTATTTTGGGAAAATTCTTTCTAATTCACAAGGGTTCGCCGAGTTGAATTTCTACGCATTACAATTAAGTGCGTCTAGTCTATTTGCTACAAGCACTAATTGGTTAGCTAAATAAAAATAGGGTTGAAAAGGCATGTGTGGTTCACATGCTTTTTCTCTTTTAAGTGGAGAGGTATTTTAAATGGAAAAAAATAAAGTAATGTTAGTAGATGGAATGGCTTTGCTGTTTCGGGCTTTTTTCGCAACGGCGATGAGTGGATATTATATGGTTAATAGTAATGGTATACCAACTAATGCGATTCATGGTTTTGTCAAGCACTTATTTACGGCCATCAATACACACAAACCGACACATGTCATTTGTTGTTGGGATATGGGGAGCACCACCTACCGTACAGAAATCTATCCAGAGTATAAAGCAAACAGAGGAGAACCGCCTGTAGAATTAATTCCACAATTTGATTTAGTAAAAGAAGTGGTTAAGGAACTAAATATCCCAAATGTTGGGTTGGCTGGTTTTGAAGCAGATGACTGTATCGGAACATTAGCAACGGAGTTAAGCCAACAATCCGAAGTAATGATTTTAACGGGAGATCAGGATATACTGCAATTATTAGCAGAGAATGTGACCGTCATTCTTCTGAAAAAAGGGTATGGTAACTATGCTGTTTATAATGAAGAGGCATTTTTCATAGAGAAAGGTATTCGTCCTACCCAAATGATTGATTTAAAAGCATTGATGGGGGACAGCAGTGATAATTATCCAGGTGTTAAAGGGATTGGAGAAAAAACAGCATTACGCTTACTTCAAACACACGAAACCATTGAGGGTATTTTAGAAAATTTACCGAACTTAACGAAGTCTCAAAGACAGAAGATTGAAATGGACTTAGATATGTTGCATTTATGTAGAGAACTTGCAGCAATTAATTGTCAAGTCGATGTTTGTTGTTCAATTGAGGAAGCAATCTTGAACATTGATCGTATGAAAATGGCGAACAAGTTCCAAGAGTTAGAGTTAAAGAATTTAGACAATGTCCTTGATTAAGCAATGGTTTTAACCGCTTAGAAAAAATGAAATAAATTCCTCGTGATTTTCGGTATATGATCTTTTGAAACTCACATAATAGTAGTGAAAATCGAATCAGCGGGGTGAGAAGAATGGCAAACAGCAATAACAAACTTCTAGTACCAGGAGTTGAGCAAGCACTTGATCAAATGAAGTACGAGATTGCACAAGAGTTTGGTGTTCAACTAGGTGCCGATACAACAGCACGTTCTAACGGTTCTGTTGGTGGCGAAATCACTAAGCGTCTCGTTCAACAAGCTGAACAGCAGTTTGGTGGATCAAACATTGGATAATAACTTTAAATAAAAGGGCAGCCTGAACTTTTTCCTTAATGGATAGGTTCAGGCTGCTTTTTTAGTTAGTGTTGTTTTCCTCGATCCATCGATCTGACGGCAAGAAGAACGTTAATATTCCGATCAAAGGTAGTGTTACCGTTATGAAAATCGTATTTGTTAATCCAATGAGATCTGCTAATATTCCTAGAGCCACAGAGCCAATTGCGCCCATTCCAAAAGCAAGACCAACAATTAGCCCTGATACCAGCCCAATTCTACCAGGAACAAGCTCCTGAGCGTATACGACCGAAACAGAAAAGCTTGATAAGATAATAAAACCAATGATGAAAACGAGCGGGTAGGCAAGAGTAGGGCCGGCATGTGGCAGGACCAATGTTAAAGGTGCTGATCCAAGCATGGATAACATAATGATATTCTTTTTGCCGTAGCGGTCAGCAAGAGGCCCTCCTGCAAATGTACCTAGTGCTCCAGCAGCTAAAAAGATAAATAAATAAATCTGTGCTTGACCAATCGTTGCATCGTACTGACTAATCACGTAAAAAGCATAAAAATTTGTCATACCTGCATGGAACCAGGAGCGGGCAAAAACTAAAAAGATAAGTAATGAAATCGCCATGACAATCTTTTTTTGATTGATTTTTGGTTGAGTTCCTTTCATTTTTTGAGTTGAACGCGTCATAGCATAAATGGTTACCTGTTCAGAATACCAGCGTGCAATGTAAACTAAAAGTCCAATTGCAAGGGCAGCGACGAATGTGAACCAAATAGAGCCGAATTGACCTAAGGGAACGAGTATTAATGCTGTGATTAATGGTGCTAGAGCCTGTCCTGCATTTCCACCTACTTGATAGATGGATTGGGCTAATCCACGGCGCCCTCCAGCAGCCATATAAGCCACTCGAGATCCTTCCGGATGAAAGGTAGCAGAACCGAGTCCGATAAAAACAACGGATATAACTACAAACCAAAATGAGGGAGCAAATGCTATGCCTAAAACACCAACAAAAGTGAAGCATAAGCCAATTGGTAAAGCATAAGGTGAAGGTTTCTTATCTGTATAAGTACCAACAATAGGTTGAATAAGTGAGGACGTAAGATTCAAAGCAAAGGCAATTAGCCCCAACTGCGTAAATGAAAGGCCCATCGATTGTTCTAATATAGGAAACATAGCAGGTACGAGTGCTTGTATTGAATCATTAAGCAAATGAACAAAGCCAATAATCAGTAAAATTCGGTAAGCGGTTTTTTGTTTTGGGAGATGATTGTCTACTTGTTTTAATGGTTGAGCTTGCAAAGGATATCCTTCTTTCTGAATACGAAATAATTGTACATAGATTATACCATGTGTCATATAGTTAAAAATGACTATTTTTAACAAAAATAATAAAAGACCAATTTTGAGGATTTCCCCCAAATTAGTCTTCTATTACTTAATACTTGTTCGCTTATGTCTCCACATTAAATAACGATAACGAATTGTACAACCTATACAAAAGCCCAGTATCGCAACTCCGGCAGCGAGAACGACCATCACACTAAAAAGATATCCTAATAATGAATAGTTAATATAGAAACAGAAAACAGAAAGTCCTAGAAAGATTGTGGCAATCCACTGATTAAACAATTGTTGATTCCTATCTTCAAGAACGTATTGATCATGACTTTTCTTCAAGAAAAGTCTTCCAATTCTCATGACGAGGTTTTTCTTTGTGATGAGTGTGATGATGCCAATAATGAATGGGAACAATAATACCCAATATGATGTATAAAGTCCAAGTAAGACAGAAAGTACGATGAAAATTTGATTGGTTTGTACAAGTGGTTTTGGTATGCCCATAGCTTTCCTCCTAACTACTACTTCAGTATAAACCATTTTTTTATCATTATATATCACTAGTGTTGCATTAATTTAATTTCACTATTTGAAAAACTCAAAATGTTCAATTTTGTTATTTTGTGCAAAGAAAA
>NZ_JAQQWT010000139.1 GCF_028610705.1 Halalkalibacter alkalisediminis | reverse complement strand
GGGGACAGAACATTTTGTTAGTGATTTACACGGGGAGTATCAAGCCTTTCAACATGTGCTCCGAAATGGTTCGGGGAACATAAAAGGGAAAATAGAAGACCTTTATAAAAAGTTATTAACTGAAAAAGAGATTAAAGAATTTGCAACATTAGTTTATTATCCGAAGAAAAAATAAAGTTAATGAAGAATGATTTTGATAATGAAAGAGAATTACATCAATGGTACACAGTGATTATTGAGCGTATGATTAATCTCGTTTCTTATGCTTTTTCTAAATATACTCGTTCGAAATTACGGAAAGCATTGCCTAATCAGTTTGTTTATATTATAGAAGAACTCCTATACAAAACGGATGAATTCACAAATAAGGAACCTTATTATACAGAAATTGTCCAGCAAATTATTTCCCTAGGTCAAGCTGATAAGCTCATTATAGGTCTTGCTTATACGACTCAGCAATTGGTTGTTGACCATCTTCATGTAGTGGGCGATATTTATGATCGCGGACCCGAACCTGACAAAATTATGGATACTCTCATCAATTATCATTCTGTTGATATTCAATGGGGAAATCATGATGTCCTTTGGCTAGGGGCCTTCGCTGGATCCAAGGTTTG
>NZ_JAQQWT010000138.1 GCF_028610705.1 Halalkalibacter alkalisediminis | reverse complement strand
GTAATCTGAATGACGGAAAAGCGGCAATCCCTTTATTAAAAGGCATTCATGAGCGTCTTTCTATCCTTCCGATCTCTAACTGTACACTGGATGCAGGATACGATTATCCCGCTATTTATGAACAAATCTATCGGATCGGTGCGCAGTCCATTATTGCGTATAACAAGAAGAATGAATCAGAACCAATAGGTTATGATAAGTATTTTGCCCCTACCTGTGTTCGTGAACATTCATATCGGTATGATAGTTATGACCCAACATATGAAACGCTAAAATATACACGTCCAAAAGAGTGCAAAGACTGTCCACTAGCAGAAGATACGCTATGTCAGAAAGTCTATAAAGTGAAAATCACGACAGATTTACGCCGCTATACGGCGCCAGCCCGTGGTTCAAAAGCTTGGAAAATGATTTACAAGCAAAGAAGTGCGGTCGAACGCGTCATCGCTTATCTCAAGGAATTCTTCCAGTTAAATAATGTTCGGTACCGTACAGGAAAACGAGCAAAAGTACATTTTGATTTAACGCAATTAGTTTATAACGGAGCAAAGCTCGCGTGTGATCGCATAGCTAAAGTACTCTCCGAAAACGAGATGATTCAGGCAGCTTAAATCCATTTTTAAAATCAATAAAATGAAAATTGGATTCTTGTATGATTCATGAGATAGGCTTTATGAAATTGATTC
>NZ_JAQQWT010000137.1 GCF_028610705.1 Halalkalibacter alkalisediminis | reverse complement strand
TACTAAATTGCTAAAAATTGACGAGAAAATCATGTTTTCTCTTTTCGCTTGGCTTTTGTTCAGTTTTCAAAGAACTCTTATACGCTGTTTCACTAGCGACATTTATTATCTTAACATAATTTTAAGTTCTGTGCAACATCTTTTTTAAATGTTTTTCACTTGAGATTTCATCAACAACTGAACTCAAAATCATATAAAGTTACGTCGTTATGAGCGACAAGTAATACTATATCATCTTTATTAATTCTACGCAATAGTTATTTTAAATAATTTTTGCTGCTAGATTTAATACTCTATCATAACTATACATTAGGATCAACTAAAAAAACTATGAAATTCCTCACATTTATCGCAAAAACTATTAATTCCAATAACTATTTGCACAAATCTTCATATAGCATACTTGTATTTTATTAACACCGGAACTAGAAAGCGATTTCTATCAGGGTAATAACACCAATATATGAGATTCTACCAGCACAACAAATAAAGAAAATATATTAAGCGCCTCAATATCATAGGCCTTAGGAGATTACCGTAACAAAATGATAATGAAATGGCAATAAAGGGGGCTCTTGCAAGCCTATCTGAAATAATCACTCTTATTTGTTGCCTCTTTATACACAAAATCACTTGTTTTTTGAACATAAAAAAACACAACCCATTGGATTGTGTTTTATCAGCCTGGCAACGTCCTACTCTCACAGGGGGAAGCCCCCAACTAC
>NZ_JAQQWT010000136.1 GCF_028610705.1 Halalkalibacter alkalisediminis | reverse complement strand
TTTCTTTGCACAAAATAACAAAATTGAACATTTTGAGTTTTTCAAATAGTGAAATTAAATTAATGCAACACTAGTGAATCTAATTACATTCTTGACAATTGAATTCAGACTAATATTTTGCAAACGGCTTTCGCCACGCATTAGTTGTAAGAAACTCATAAAAGCTACTTTCAAAAGAGCGTGGCGGTTCGCTATTTGTTTAGAGGTGATTGAAAAAAGAAAAAACCTTTTGAGAATTTAGAGGGAATATTAGGTTACTACACAATTCTCTCTAATAATTCTCCTACTTTTTCTGCCATTATACGAGGCGGTTCAGGCATTCCATTTTTTAACCACCATTCTACTACCCCTACGTAAGCATTTGCAACAAATAGAACAATGACTTCTTCATCTTGACCAGCATTTTTTCCTTTTGTTATGTCCACATCATTCTTGAACTCTTCAATATTAAACTTCAGGAAGCGATTACGAAAATATGGGGCTCCTTCACTCACTAACATCGTTGAAAAGAATAAATAATTACTCTCAAAGTATTCCATACAGTGTACAGTCGATTCGATCCAATCCATTTCTGCTGCCGATTCACAAAAATTACTCATGTTGTTTATATGTTCTTCCATGACCTTATCTAATAGATCAAATTTATCTAAGTGAGTGAATTTCATAATTTGAATCCTAAGTCTCGTAAAGCTTTCAAGACACAAAAAAAGGAGTACCTCCCCAAAAGT
>NZ_JAQQWT010000135.1 GCF_028610705.1 Halalkalibacter alkalisediminis | reverse complement strand
AGTATTTTATTGACGGGTGCTTTTTTTCAAGAAGAAACAAACTATTCTATATATGATCTTCCGCAATCGGGCGCTTTTCTGGAATAAGAATTGCGCTCTTTCTTTATGTATAGGGCCATATAATTGAATAACACTCAATAAGGGAATTGGGTATTTATGATAAAATAATTAGAGATTGTGAAGGATTGCACTTAAAGTAACGGGCAGGTTTGTGTAATAACATTAGAGAATTTTCTTATAACTACCTTGAAGGGTGGTATGTATAAATCCTAAGTGATTTGGAGGTTAAAAATGAAGTTTTATAAATTCAATAAAGTTAGTGGTAAGAAGATTTCGAAATTCAATTCAAACTTTGTTATGTCACGTATTGTTCAAACTGAAAAGCCAACTCATGTAGTTTGTATGTACTTAGAAGAAAACGGAGTTATTGGCTTTCATCAAGCAGTAGTACCTCAGCTTCTTTTAATTTTGACTGGAGAAGGTTATGTTCGAGGTGATAAAGAAGAATATGTCAAAGTTCAGTCAGGAGATGCTGTCTTTTGGGAGAAAGGTGAATGGCATGAAACTAAAACTGATATAGGATTAACCGCTATTGTCATTGAAAGTGAAGAATTAATTCCGTCATCATTTATGCCTTTAAAGAAATAGATGTTATTAAACTACCATGAAAATAAACTTCTGTAATTTAGGAAAAAAGGCAATACTAAAGAAGACGCAGCTCATTCATTTTTAAA
>NZ_JAQQWT010000134.1 GCF_028610705.1 Halalkalibacter alkalisediminis | reverse complement strand
TTGGGGAGGTACTCCTTTTTTTGTGTCTTGAAAGCTTTACGAGACTTAGGATTCAAATTATGAAATTCACTCATTTAAAAGAAGAAAAAACTAATCTGGTTTCTCTTTCCATATCTTTAGACATACATTTGCCATATTGAGTGTTAAGAACGGTGCAGGAATATTTGAACTTCAGCAGATACTTGGACATACTTCAATGGAGATGGTTAGGGTGTATGTAAATTTATTTAGAGATGATGTAATGAAAAGCATAAAACATTTTCCCCATTAATTAGTTTGCAAACAAGAATGTAGAGCTATAATTTTAATTAACAATTACTTGCAGATGCAACTTCGTTGCCCTGCCCTGCTCTGTTCGCTTCGCTCATACCTCACTTCGTTCGGTGGGGCTTCGCCCTACTTCCACAACAATAATAGAAAGTTAATTTACTTACTATGTAAAAGTGGTTATTCGATGTTGTTAGGTATAGCGTGAGCGAAGCGAAACGCAAAACTAATGTGTCTAGTAAATTACCTTTACATATTACATGAGATTGAAATATAAAATGTTTTATGATATAATATATTTATAGATAAGTCAACTGTTTTGTTAATCCTAATTTTAGAAACTTGTTCATTACTCCTTGTTTAAGTCATGGAGTAAATTTGATACAGGATTAAGTTTAAAAGATTTAGTATTCTATTTAAACTTAATTTGGTATCAAAAATAAAATTAGGAGAGATGAAAAATGCAAGAACTGTTTACTTTGCAACAGGCAGTTGAGGAATTTGGAAACGAAAAACCCCCCTCTGTTAGGATAGATGTCGTACGATACTTTAGTGTTATAGTTTAAGTAAATAACACGGAGGTCGATCGATAT
>NZ_JAQQWT010000133.1 GCF_028610705.1 Halalkalibacter alkalisediminis | reverse complement strand
GCCGAAGAAAAATTGAAGGTGTAATAAATTTTTTCAATTAACGGGTGCAAAAGGTCAATAAGTGCAAGCTACATTTTCTGGACACACTAATGATACCTTAGATAAACCTCTTAGTGAAATTTCAGGGAACTCATCTTATAGAGTAATAAAGTTTAACACTGCATACTAGATAAAGACAAGGAAGTGATGAGTTGAAAGCTAAAAGTATCATTCCCATTTTTATAGTGGGATTACTTGTAGTTTGGGTGGTAATATCAATGCTTCTTCCTCCAAATCTTAAAGCAGAATCAAAAGAAAATGGATGGAAAGCTATATATACAGTTGACAATTCATTGAAAAAGACTTGGGCTGGAAACCTTAGCTGGGAGAAAAGACAAGGTAAATTATTAGATGTTCGTTTCATAGAGAATGGAAAAGTAATTTCATACATGAATACTGAAGATCAAGTAAATATGAAGGAAAATGACAAACGTGAATTTGCTTACCTTGGTCAAAAGCCTATAGAAAAAAACACTTACCAATTATATATACACTGGGAGGAAGATGGAGAAAAATACGAAGAAACATTAGAATTTAAACCAGTTAAAAGACTTTTGGTAATACCAAAGTTTAGCTAAATCGAAGTTGAAAAAAACTAGTTTTTGGATTACACTTTTTTTCAAATTCCGAAATCTCCATTAAAATTGTTTGGGACTAAGTTTGTTTTCACTCTGTCTCCCACTAAATTGAGCCGATTATTCCTTAGCGTAGGAAAAATCGGCTTTTTTTATGTCGAAATTGCTTAGCGTATGTTTTCCGTGTTTTGTTGGTGGGACCCCTATAAGGGGAAGATTGGAAAGGTAGCCAAGAACCGATTATCTCGCCGTTTTAGCACACCTATCCCTTTTCAGAAACTAGTAACC
>NZ_JAQQWT010000132.1 GCF_028610705.1 Halalkalibacter alkalisediminis | reverse complement strand
TTTCGTCCCTGCTCGACTTGTAGGTCTCGCAGTCAAGCTCCCTTTTGCCTTTGCACTCTACGAATGATTTCCAACCATTCTGAGGGAACCTTTGGGCGCCTCCGTTACTGTTTAGGAGGCGACCGCCCCAGTCAAACTGCCCACCTGACACTGTCCCTGAACCGGATCACGGCTCGAGGTTAGAATGTCAGCACAGTCAGGGTAGTATCCCACCAATGCCTCCACCGAAGCTGGCGCTCCGGTTTCCAAGGCTCCTACCTATCCTGTACAAACTGTACCAACATCCAATATCAAGCTACAGTAAAGCTCCATGGGGTCTTTCCGTCCTGTCGCGGGTAACCTGCATCTTCACAGGTACTATAATTTCACCGGGTCTCTCGTTGAGACAGTATCCAAATCGTTACACCATTCGTGCGGGTCGGAACTTACCCGACAAGGAATTTCGCTACCTTAGGACCGTTATAGTTACGGCCGCCGTTTACTGGGGCTTCAATTCAGAGCTTCTCGCGAACGATAACCCCTCCTCTTAACCTTCCAGCACCGGGCAGGTGTCAGCCCCTATACTTCGCCTTGCGGCTTCGCAGAGACCTGTGTTTTTGCTAAACAGTCGCTTGGATCTTTTCACTGCGGCTCTCTCGGGCTTGCACCCTAATAGAGCACCCCTTCTCCCGAAGTTACGGGGTCATTTTGCCGAGTTCCTTAACGAGAGTTCTCCCGAGCGTCTTAGAATTCTCTTCTCGCCTACCTGTGTCGGTTTGCGGTACGGGCACCTCTCACCTCGCTAGAGGCTTTTCTAGGCAGTGTAGGATCAGGAACTTCGGTACTAAATTTCCCTCGCCATCACAGCTCAGCCTTGTGTGAGAAGCGGATTTGCCTACTTCTCAGCCTAACTGCTTGGACGCGCATATCCATCAGCGCGCTTACCCTACCTTTCTGCGTCCCCCCATTGCTCAAACGGT
>NZ_JAQQWT010000131.1 GCF_028610705.1 Halalkalibacter alkalisediminis | reverse complement strand
TGCTTTTTGTATTGAAGAAGCATATTAATATACATACTAAGACTTAGTAAATGACTCTGATATAGTGTCTTTTGAAATGGATTCCGAGCTGCTGCTTGCTTTAGTCCTTGAGCTTTTTCTTCTGCCCATTTTATTGAACGACTTTTACATAATTCCTTAATTCTATTAGTCAATGCATCCTCAGTAACAGCTGAAATATCTTCTGATGCAGGATATTCTTTTAAAACAAGCAAGGACACAACAGAATATAAGTCACCAAAAACCCCATTGTATTCAGGAAATATTTGATCAAGCACTGCTTGAAATTGTAGTTTGGTTTGCACATACATTCCCGTAATATTCTCATGTTGCCTTGTAAGATTACGAAGGTTCAAGAGTTGAATGCCACGCTTCTTGTATGGCTCTAAATCCTCTTTGTAATAAAGCTCACAAAGACGATAGGCATCGATGGCATCGGTTTTAACTTTTCGTAAACTAGAGCTTTTGGCTCTATGAGAAATCAATGGATTAACAATGATTAGTAAATACTGACGTTCCTCTAAAAACTGAACAACTGGTGCATGGTAATGTCCAGTAGCTTCTAAAACCACCGCAGGTTGTGAACCTGTTTTAGCTTTTATATCTTCCAGAAACTCAAGTAATGATCCTAGCCCATCAAGATCATGTTTGATACTAAAGCTTTTACGGTAAGGTTTTCCCTTTTCTAAAAATGCCTGAACTTCACTTTCCCCTTTTGAAACATCCAGACCAATGACTGGATTCATTCTAAATCTCCTCCTTAAATTGAACTTGCCAGTAACCCCTAAATCCTCCTAGTAGTATCATAGCTTCGCTTGTTATACGAGATCTTAGTCCCAACCAGCCTCAAACATGTTTCTACCAGTAGGGGGTGAACGGTTTAATTGACGGGATCTAAGTCCCACGGGTGCGGACGTTCTACCCTGGCTACTGTTATAATAAGACCATATAAAAAAAGGTCAACCAGAAATATTTTCTTATCTGG
>NZ_JAQQWT010000130.1 GCF_028610705.1 Halalkalibacter alkalisediminis | reverse complement strand
GCAGTTTACTTAAAAAACAACTTATTTTACAATAAGTGGGAATGACTTATTAGGGGGATACATAAATGGGAATTGGTGTAGGTTCATTATTATATTTATTACCTATCATTTTAATTGTTTTGGTTATTAGATGGATTAGACTCATTATGTTAAATTCAGAGGAGCAGGTTCAACAAAATAAGGAAATTATAACACTTCTGAGAGAATTAAAGGAAAAGAAGGATTAGGCTATTTTTCTTGCATTAACGGAGTGCGATAGCCTGAATAAAGGTTTATCGCCCTTTCTAGTTGAGGTAATGAGTAGGTTAGTGGAAGTGATGGAAATAATTGGTTAATTATTGGTATTACACTAAAAATAACTAAATATTAGGGAGATTATTATGAGCGAGAAAAAACAAAGATTATCTTTGACTGGTGCAATAGTTATTTTAAGTATTTGCATATTATTTTCTGCTTTCAATATTTCGAGTGCGATAAGAGATGCATCGAGAAACAATCCCAAAAATGGAATAAATGAATACGAGCTAAACAGATTTAATGATAATTTTGAAGAATTTATAAGAACACTTCAAGAAGAAAATGAAACGGGTCAATAATGGTTTTATTAATGTAATTGCTGATCATAAACGCCTTTCTTATTAAATTAACGGGCTCGATGCTTTAACAAGGCATCGCTTGCCTTGTTCCGCTAACGGCAGGTTAGTTAAGGAGTTACAATTGGAAAAATGGTAAATGAAGAATATATATCTTTCTTATAAAGGAATAGTGTCATAGTGGTGTGGTATGTCTATAAACCTTTGCTACAACTAGGTTGTATAAAATCTTGCATAAACGATAAAAAACGAACAAGAGCCAAACCCTTGGTAGATCTGGGATTGGCTCTAAAGGACGCTATTCTTGAACAAGGGTAGTGCTCATTTTTCATTTAAGGGCCATATTGTTGAACAATACCTAGATATCTAGGTTAAAGTTTAGAAGAGATTGTGAAATTTTGTACTTAAAGTAA
>NZ_JAQQWT010000013.1 GCF_028610705.1 Halalkalibacter alkalisediminis | reverse complement strand
AATTCATGATTTATCGGTGAAAACCATTGTCCAAATGAAGTTTTTCGTGTAATCTTATCCATGAGATTGGTCCTTTTTATTGGATTTGGACGGGATTACCACCTGACCTATCCATTATAAAGGACTTTTTTTATGCACGGATTTAAGTAATTGAACATTTTGAGTATTTTTAATATTGAAATCTCTTTAGTGCAACACTAGTGGATTAATAACTATTTATAATAGTAAGAAGCCTGACTTTATCGCCTCGTCCTTCAATGGAATCAAAAGACCACCAATTATTTTTAATTCAACTTTATTCCAAGAAATTTGGAAGTTAGAAGGGGATACAGGTGCTCGCCAAATTATTAGAAACAATAATCAAGGAATAATCGTTAAAGATAATAAAAAAATTCATTTTATTGATGTTGATACCCCTAAGCAATACCATTCTCTGATCAATTTAATAAGCAAAAACCAAAACTTCTAAGAGATATATAACATACTCCTCTTCTACTAGTTAAAGCTTTCTTTGTGAGTTTAACTCCCACCCTAATTAAGTATATTTAGAAAGGTTAAACATCAGGTGGAGTCCTCCACCTTGATTTCTCAATGTTCTGCAAGTTCAAACGAGCAATGTTTTCAGCCTTGTGTTGATTGTTTGAGGCGCCAACCCCATAGACCTGTGTTCTTCTCATTTAAAAGGATGATCATCATCCTTCTTTTTTTGTGTCACTTTAAAACGATGTAGTTTCGGAAGCCTCCATAGTAATCCGATCGATATTTTGCGACAGATCGTGGTCGCGTAAGATATCCATATCTGGTGGTTATCATCGTAAATGGATTAGGTAGGAAACGTCTGAAACATTGAAGAAAGCTTCTTAAATTTATCCTGAATCCATCGTAAAAAACTAAATTTCATCACTGGTTAGTATAGAAAAATACAAAAGGGACATGGTGGTAATAATAATAGATAGAAAGAAGGGGAAGTTGTTGGAGGTTTGGCATGGTGCAGAGGATTTGCCCATATATGGATTTATCATAAGGGCTACTATTATTTATATTTATATTTTTATGGTAGTAAAAATACTAGGACAACGCTCAATGGTATCGTTTCATCCCATTGATTTTATCTTCGCCGTCATTATAGGGGATGTAGTCGGAGAACCATTATCAAGTGGTGATATCGCGCTCGGTGGTCCGTTGGCTGCAGCTTCATTTATTGCTGGGTTACACCTTACCTTATCTTACTTGGCTCTTAAGAACGCCAGGGTTAGACGTATTGTAGAAGCAGAACCAATTATTATCATTAATAAAGGACATATTTTAGTAGACGAATTGCGTAAAGCCAAAATTACTGTTGAATCACTAATGATGGACTTACGGTTAAACCAAGCAAGTGATTTAACAGAAATTGATTACGCCATCCTAGAACCTAATGGCCAGATTAGTGTTATAAAAAAATCTAAATATGATTCACTAACACCTAGTGACTTGATGAAAGATCCCCCAGAAAAAGGATATCCATCGGTATTAATATTAGAGGGAAAGGTCAATAATTCAAATTTAAATAAATTAGGTCATACTAATGAATGGCTACAGGAACAAGTTGAGAGACATGGTTTTGAGAGCATTAAAGAAATATTCTTGTTAACGGTTGATGAAAGAAGTGAACGGATTTTTGTTAGTGGGGAAACCAAGAAAAAGATTGTTTAGAATAAAAGGAGTTCGATTTACAAGTTCCTCTATTATTTAGGCAAAGTCAAGATATTTGTTGCCATTTTTACTCCCGCAAGTAGCATGGCGATCCTCATTGGGGTTCTGTGGGGTGTCGCAAATGGGATTGAACGGATTATCTTGAATATACTTTGAACCAATTACTTCGGACTCAAGTACCTTGGTAGTATTAAAGCTGTTGCTGTTACAGTAACTGTTATTGCTTCATCATTTGGACCACTGCCATAAGGGATAGATTTTGACGTATTTGAAAGTTACACTCAAGTGTTATTGCTTTCTCTTTTGCTTTTGTAGGTAATGAAGTTCTAAACTTTCTCTTCAGCACTTCTATATTTGAACTAACTTATTTTCTTTTTTGATAAGGATTTTTGCATCTATTATTTATAGCATCAAAATAAAAAGTCATTTTGAAAAGGTAATTACCATCTTCTTTGATTTCAGCTCGATATGTTCCGATATATTCCCCATTTAAATTATACCTTTAATTTTTTCTATCCACATGTTCATTAGATTCATCTCCTTATCCAAATAGAGATATTACAATCGTGTTTCTTCTTTAGTCTCCTTATAAAAATCTGCATAATTCTTCTATTAGCTCCCGTCTAACCACTTACTTTAGTAACACTCATAAAATCCTCCATAAAATTAAAATTAGTGGTTGTTCACAAAAAGTAAAAATCTCCCCTTCTTAACTAACCTTTATTAATCTACTTTCACAGATTGACCTCTTTTGGCAGATTCGATAATTCTCTCAAGTACCTTTTGATTTTGATATCCATCATCGAAAGTCGGAGTTCCCACTTGCTGATTGTCCGTTACTAGATCTGCAAAGTCTTGCAATTGTTGTTTTTGATAATGTTCAGGAACTTTTTTCGTTTTAAAAGTAGGCCTTTCTTCATTTTCCTCCTTGGTCCAAAGGTCGATCTCATCAGGGCGTTCACAATTAACGTGAATCGTACCATAATCACCATAGATTGTTACTTCGTGCTGATTCCCAGACCCAATTGCATTCCTTGTAGTAACAAAATTTCCAAGAACATTATCTTCAAGCACTGCTTGGAAACTTGCGTAGTCATCCACATCTACTTTTTTCATTTCTCCGCTGATTGGATCTTTTCTTTCGTGAACAAACGTCTCCATTAATGCTGATACAGATTGAAATTCTCCAACAAAGAATCTAGCACTATCGATCATATGAGCACCTAAATCCCCTAGCGCACCCGTACCTGTAACCGCTTTATTAAAACGCCAAGCATAAGGTACCTCAAATAAAGGTGCTCCGAATGATTGGAGATATCGAACAGCAATATGACGAATTGAACCAATCTTCTTTTCTTCTAAAAGCTTTTTCGCATAACGAAAGGAAGGAATATATCGATAAGAAAAACCAATCATACATGGTATTGGTAGTTTTTCATACAATTTAGCTAAATCCTCTGCTTCCTCAAAATTTAAAGTGAATGGTTTCTCTGCCATAATCGGCTTTTGATATTGAATACATAGTTCTAATACCTTGGCATGTAAATGATTAGGGACGATTGAAATGACAACGTCAACATCAGGATCTGCAATCAATGCTTCCATATCATTAAAACGCTTCTCTTCTTTTACTTCTTCTTCTTCTCCAATTCTTTTCAAAAGCTCAGAATTAACATCACAAAGAGCCATTAGCTGTAATTGTTCTAATTCTGAAATCATCCTGCGATGCGCATTTGCCATTCCACCAAGCCCAATTAATCCAACAGAAACTACATTTCTTTTAATCATATAGACCGCTCCTTAAGAAATATATTTAATTTTTATTCTAGATCGATCTTCATAAAAGTAGAACACCCTTAGTGAAATCGGTTAATTTTATACACCAAATAAGGAAGAAAGAACACTAAATCTGTCACTCTAACGAAAAAAAGCAGCCGTAGCTGCTTTTTCTTCTTCTCTTACTTCAATAGATATGCACGTGACTCATAAGGTCTTAGTTTAATAGATGAAATATCCGAACAGTTTTGTACATCATAATTATTAATTAGTAATTCCGATGATGTAAATGGAATGTGTTCCGGCAGATTAAACTTTGTCTCTACTGCTGTAAAATTACACATTACAAGCAGTTTTTCATCAGCTAATGTACGTGTATATGCATAAATGTTCTCCTCTTCTTCTAAAATAAGATCGTATGTGCCATACACAATAATATCTAGTTCTTTTCTTAATTTTATTAACTTTTGATAATAGTAAAAAACGGATTCTTTATCCTCTAAAGCATATTTGGCATTGATTTCTTTATAGTTTTGATTCACTTTTAACCAAGGTGTACCTGTTGTAAATCCGGCATTTTCACTATCATCCCATTGAATCGGCGTTCTTGCGTTATCACGCCCTTTTACATATATGGCTTCCATGACTTTTTGATGATCCTCATTGCCTTCGATGACTTTTTCGCGATACATATTTTGAATTTCAATATCGTTGTATTCTTCAATTGATTCAAATTGAACATTCGTCATCCCTAATTCTTCACCTTGGTAAATGTAAGGGGTGCCTTGTAACATATGAAGAAATGTTGCTAACATTTTGGCCGATTCCACACGGTAATCTTGATCATTTCCTAATCTCGAGACCATTCTTGGTTGATCATGATTATTTAAATAAAGACTGTTCCATCCTTTTCCTTCTAAATCTTTTTGCCACTTTGTCATAACAGCTTTTAAATCAGCTAATTTCCATGGCTTGACGTCCCATTTCCCCCCTGGACCAGAATCTAAATCCATGTGCTCAAAGGTGAAAATCATATTTAATTCAGTACCTTCTTCATTCGCATACTTTGCTGCATCTTTGGTTGAAGCCCCAGGACACTCGCCAACGGTCATCATGTCATATTTTGAAAGGACTTCACGGTTCATTTCTTGTAAGTATTCATGAACACGCGGACCGTTCATAAAGAACTCTCCACCCCAATCGTACTTTTCCCCCCCCGGTGCACTAGGTAAACCCTCCGCTTTTGAAATAAGGTTAATAACATCCATTCGGAAACCATCAATTCCCTTATCAAGCCACCATGTCATCATGTCATAGATTTCTTTTCGTAATGTTGGATTTTCCCAGTTTAAATCTGGTTGTTTTTTACTAAACAAATGAAGGAAATATTCTTCTATTTCTTCATCGTATTGCCATGCTGATCCGCTAAAGAAGGATGTCCAATTGTTTGGCTCTTCTCCATCCTTGCCAGGGCGCCAAATATAATAATCACGATAGGGATTATCTTTAGATTTACGAGATTCCACAAACCACTTGTGCTCATCGGATGAATGGTTGACAACAAGGTCCATCATCAGCTTCATATTGCGTGCATGCATCTCTGCTAATAGCTCGTCCATATCCTCCATTGTGCCAAACTCATCCATAATATTTTGATAGTCACTAATATCATAACCGTTATCATCATTCGGTGATTGATAGACTGGTGATAGCCAAATGACATCAATTCCTAATTCCTTCAAGTAATCAAGTTTTGACGTAATTCCTTTGATATCCCCGATTCCATCGCCATTACTATCCATAAAACTTCTAGGGTAAATTTGATACACAACGCTTTCTTTCCACCACTTTTTCTCCATTTTTCATCTTCCTTTCTCGTCTTCAAGAATTTGGTCAATCTCAATTGCAGCTCGTTGTAATCCTTCCTCTACACTTATTTTCTCAGTTAAAATTAATGTTAAATATTCTTCATAGATTGCATCAATATTTAACCACTGAGAAACAGTCGGTCGTAAGAGAACATCATCTAGACTATCTAAGTACGTCTGATAATAAGGAAATGCGTCGAAGAAACCTGATAATTCAACTAGTCTATTTGCCGGAATTAGACCTGTCTGAGCCAAGTAAGTTTGTTGCTCTACTTTAGTCATCCATTTTAAAAATTCCCACGCAGATTCCTTATGTTTAGTCGCTTTTGAAATGACAAGATTTTCCCCGCCTAAAGGTGCTCGTGTTCCATCACTTATTGGAAATGGGTGTGCAACTGTTAACTCATTAATTAATTCAATGTCCTCTGGGTGATTCACACTATAAAACCATGGCCCTTCATCAATAACAAAATAATTGCCATCTATAACCCCTTGCCAAGTATTTGCATTTCCCTCTAAAAGTCCTGGAGATAACTTCCCACTTTGGTAAAGGGTTAATAACTGATTAACCGCATCGACACTTTTTTTACTATCTAAATAGCCTGTCGCTCTAGTATTAGCTGGATCAGTAACACTTCCCCCAAAACCAGTGAAATAGTGCAATGTTTCCCAGGTCGTTAATCCGGATACTCCAATCACATACTGATCTTTTTTAATCAGGTTCTTGAATTCATCCATTGTTTCAGGAGGTTGGTCATAACCCGAAGCTTCTAGTAACTCTCTGTTATAAATAGATACCTTTGTGTTTGTATTTAGAGGAACACCATAATAATTCCCATTATAGAAATTGGATTGTAAAGGTTCTTCATAAAACTGATGTTTGATATGATCAAAGTCTTCAAACTCACTTACTGGGTAAAGTAGGTCGAGTTTTGCAAATGACGGCACCCATACAACGTCCATGCGAATAATATCAGGAGGTTTATTGGCCGATGCCCTTGAAATAATAGCTGATTTTAATTGGGCGTTATAAGACTGTCTAACAGGGATTATTTTAATTAATGGATACTCTTCTTCAAATAGCGGAATGAGGATATTTTCAAAAACTTGTGTTTCTTTTTCGCTATACGTATGCCAAACGACAATTTCTTCTCTAACAGGAGTAGACTCTAAAGCAGGTTGATTGTTTTCAATAATAGAATGATTCCCACAACCTGTTATCATAACGACCCCAATCATAAACATTAGAATCATTGTACGTCGTACAATCCCCACCTTAGACACCCCCTATTTTTGATGAAACGTTCGATAGTCAACAGGAGAATACCCTGTTAATTTTTTGAACAACTTACTAAAATACTTAACATCATTAAATCCAGATCTCCCCGCTACTTCGTATACTTTTAATGACGTTTGCACTAACAATTCTTTTGCTTTTTTAACGCGAAGATCAATCACATAATCAATAAACTTTTGATCGCTAAATTGCTTAAACAAAACACTAAAATAATTTCTGCTTATATGAATGTGATCAGCAACCATTTGAAGAGTTAACTCATTAGTATAATGCTGGTGAATATAATTTATTGCTCGTTCCATAAGCTCATTGTCACTTCTTGGCTTACTTTTTTGTTCGGAAACAAGCTTCATGCATTCTTGCATATGCTTCTTCATCATAATGATTAATTCATCAAGCGATTCAGCTTGACCTAATTCTTCACATTTATCTAGCAATAATGTTAGGTCAAGTTTATTCAAAAACAAGTTAGATAAAAACTCACTTGCTTCTTGCTTTATTTCTGAGGGATGCAATTCTTCCTTTTTCCATTGAAGGTAAAGTTGTTCTAAATACTTTGTTACCTTTTCCTCATCAACTGGTAAAATGAAATGTTTGACCTCTTCTACTTTTGTATGATTTGTTGTTTTCTTCTTAGGTTCTTTATAGTAATAAACCATTTCACTCGGATGAAAAAATTGTCTTTCACAAGCCGACATACTTCTTTTTAATCCCTGTTTCGCTTCAGAAATATTAGAAATAGTATCAAACCCAAATGAAAATTGCAGTGCTGATCCTATAATGGCTTCGTCCTTTATCTGATCAATTACTGTAATTGGATGAATATCTGAATGAAAAAAAAACACTAATTCTGTATCTCCTATTGAAATACAAACCCCTTTTGTAAAATTAGAGTAAAAGCGCTCTTGAATTTCTTCTATGGTGAACTTTTTAAATAAAGCACCGTACTCATCGTCAATTTTTGCCACGTTATTCAGCTTCATGTAAACTACGAGAACCTCGCCCGATAACAGGCTCATTATTTTACAGTCACTAGAAAAACCTTTTTCATCTAAAAGCGCTCGTTTTAATTCCTGCTCAGCCTTTTTACGTTCCATCAACGAATTTGTTTGATCGACAAATTTTAATTTATTTTCGATGTTTTTCTCTTCATTCAACTTATGAACACACTTCTGAATTAATTGAACAAACTCCTCTTGTTCTAACGTTGGCTTTAAAACATAGTCAACCGCTCCATATTTCAAACCTTCTTTCACATATTCAAACTCGTTGTAGCTGCTGACTAAAATTACTTTCAGCTTTGGGTTAATGTCTAATGCTTTCTTCATGAGAGTTAACCCATCCATAATGGGCATCTTGATATCGGTAATTAAAATGTCAACATGTGTTTCTTCCATAACATGAAAGGCAGTCTCACCATTTGGAAAGTCTCCTACAAGAGATAATCCCTCTTTTTCCCATTCCACAGAAGCTTTTAAACCAAAGCGTATGACTGGTTCATCATCTACAATTACGACGTTATACATGAGTTTCACCTCTTAAGTCCTTCGGTTTTAAATTCAGTTTTACTGCCGTACCATTAGGATCACTGTAAATCTCTACTGTTGAATTGGGTGCAAAATAAAGGTTAACTGAATCAAACACATGGAGTAATCCAATTCCAAGAGATGTATTAGGTGTTAATGTTACATGTCTAATTTGATTTAGTGTTACTTCTTCCATTCCACGGCCGTTGTCACGTACCGTAATTTCGACTCCAGCGTCTTTCCTTATTCCGATTATTCCTATGGTTCCTTCCTTACCTGTTGGAACAATTCCATGGAAAATGGCGTTTTCAACAATAGGTTGTAATAGCATTTGTGGAATTAGATATTCATATATTTCAGGTTCAATATTAAGTTTTAGAGCAAAGGTTTGTTCATAACGAATTTGCATGATTTCAATGAACTTTTCAATAATGTCAACTTCATCTTTAATGGTAACAAACGTACCATTTTTCCCCATATTTGCTTCTAGTAATCTTGTCAATGCAGATAAAGCTGTGTTTGCTCGTTCAACCTGCTTGAAATTCAGCAACCATTTAACTGTACTTAGTGTATTAAATAAAAAATGCGGATTAATCCTGTGTTTTACCGCACGTAGTTCCGCTTCCTTTTTTTGGATTTGCTCCTTGTTCACTTGATCCATTAACTGCTCGACTTTTTCAAGCATTCGATTAAACTCTAAGCTCATGACTCCAATTTCATCAGATGTCTGAACACTTGTCCTAACATGAAAATCTCCTTCACCTACGCGTTTCATCTGGCCAGTTAGAATTTTGATCGGATCAGTCACTCGCTTTGCGAAGAAGTTTCCAATTATTATCGCAAGCACACCAAATATGAGAGAGGTTAGAAAAACAACTGTTTGTATAGTAAGTAATTGATCGGTAATTTCATGAATTGGAACAACCCCTACTATTGTCCAACCATTTGAAATAGGTTGTTTTACGCCGTAGTAATCGATTCCATCTTCCTGAAATTCAAACTCTAATTCATTCCATTTAATAACGTGATCAGATAACGTTGAATTTTTAATAGGATCATTAATCTTGTTAATATCAGAATCAATCATGATTCTTCCTTGTTCATCTACGACAAAAAAACGACCTGTTTTCCCTAATTTAATCTGATTAATTTTGTCTAGAATCGCTGATCCATCAAGCAATACTTGAATAAAAGCGATATTATTTAAATGGTTAAAATCTTTCATTACCCGACTAACAGGCAAAACTAATTCTATATTTTCACCAGCACCACTGAATGGGTCGTATTGGAGTCCTTGCCAAAATAACTCACCATCTCGTTCAACTGCTTCGTTTACCCAATCAAGTTCCTCCAAGTTATATTTATTAAATTTCACCTCTGAAAAAGTCCCACTTCCCCAACTTCTTCCTTCATCTTTCAATACGTAAATCATGTGTACAAATGAACTTGCATACATATTAGAGTTTAAAAAAGAAACCATATGGTGATTATTTTGTTGCCTTTCATCAAAAGTAAGCTCTTGATTTAAATCTTGTTTCACTATATCCTGCAGTCTCTCATTACTATAGATCAAATCTGACATATCACTACCCGTTGATAGCGCAAAAGACAATGAATCTGCAGCTTGGCGAGTAATCTGTAAGGACGATTCCCTAACATTTTCTTTAATAATGTTTGAGGATGATACATAAAAGAATATGCTAGTAAATAAAGTCGGGATTAAACTAGCAATCAAAATAACAATGACTACTTTTGTAGCAAATCGATTTTTATTCATGTTTTGATTGGTCATTGTTTAATCCCTCTTTACATCCGTTATTTCTTGGTACCATCATATCTTTCTCTTTATGCTTTAAGCAAATTACTACTTGTACTCAATCACTACCATATTCCAATATTTTAAGGAAGGCATTGTTAATGAAAGCTCGTCACCCTCTTGCTCGAAATCCAATTCAACAGTTGATCCATGGTATGCGTCTGGTGATGCCGTCCATACTTTCGAAACTTCTTTCTCCGCTTTGACAACTATTGATACATCTTCTTTTAACTCTGGTTCAGGCTGTTCACCCATTCGGTCCTTCCATTCCATCGAAGTAGCTTCAGTGAAATTTATAAAATGGATCATATTTTTGTGATCTTTTTCTTTCGTAAAAGTCCAAACAGCTCCTTCTTCTGCCTCACTCGAAATAGGAATCTCACTTGTAGATGAAACAGTACTTTCTACTTCCTCTGCCCCATCACGTAAAAGATTTTGGTATGCAACAGTAAAATCATAATAACGAATTAATTGTTCGTTTAATTCGTCTGTAATTTTTAATGATTTGTTAGGAAAGTATTCTTTTGCTAACATATTTTCACCTAGCTCGATGTGAGCTCCACCTGAAGCAAATATGACAGCATCGGTTAACAAGACTCCCGGTGCATTAAATTCACCTAAAGAATTAGCCAGATCATAATTCATGTACGCCGCAAGCACTGTTTGTAATTCTCCATTGCTGTACGTCCAATTATCATCAATAATTTCTTTTAGATCTTGGTACAGTGGTTGATCCCAAGACTCTGTATATAAGAAGTTCACAGGTGACTTAGCAATTTCTTCTTGTCCATACTGTGAAACAGCATTAAGCACAAAATCAACTTGTAAAGCTTCTTTGGCATTTTCGATAAAAGGTCGGTAAGTTTCAGCAAGGTCAACAACGTCCCCTTTGGCATTCCATAATGGAGAATTCTCAACTTGTTCCGTTTCCGGATTCCATACTTTAGATCGATCCCCTAGTTGGTCAACATGCCATCCATCAAATGGTAAATGTTCAAAAACAAGTTTTTCTTTCTCAAAAAGAAACTCTTGCCATTTAGCATTTGACGGATCAAATAAGAAAATATCGGATTTCCATGCAGTAGGAAGAGGATGTACATCCTGTTCTTCTGCAGCAGAATCCTTAAAAAGGGCCCATTCTCTCTTAACTCCTTCCTCTTCAAAATGTCTACTCGCTCCAAATAACAAGTTATAGTTCATAGCTCTCATATTCTTCTCATGAGCAAGTTTAATATAAGTTTCTACTGTTTCTAACTTCACAATCCGATTTGCGATATCATACCATTGCGAAGCAGGTTCTTCGTTTTCCATTGGTAATGGATTTTCATGCATATCTTGCCAATCGTAAAATTGCAAACCATTTATATGAAAACGGTTAAGCCTATCAATGACAGCTTGTTGGTCTTCCTCTGCTATTTCATAAAAATCAGCCAAATAGCCATATCTCGGAAATTTACTCCAATCAGAGGAAACATCTACAGCAATATTCACATGATCTACAACGTCCTTACCATTCTTCAGAAAGACTTCAACCATATATCCTGTGAAGTCTTGATCTTCAGGAAGCCACTCCCATGTCATTTGTTGCTCGTCTGTTAGATCTATTTCTTCTTCATAAACAAGATGATCTAAATGCTTATAGTACAAAAGCAAACTACCGTCTGTTATCTCTTCATGTAACGTAAGGGAAAAGGTAACGGGATATCCCGGGTGATAAGCCGCTAGATTAGTAGAAATCTCATCTATCCATGTGCCTTGTTCAAGTGTCTCAGATTCATAAAGTGCACCAGACTGCTCGGACGCAAAACACCCCGATATGATTATGACTGCGACTACCATAACGATTATTAATTTATATGTTATAGGATTTATCATTCAACCACCTACTCTTTTAATTTGTTAAAGGATGCTCTAGCCTTTAACAGCTCCCTCTGATTCTCCACCTTTGACAAATTTCTTTTGGAAAATAATATATATGACGATTACCGGTAAAATTGCGATAATCGATGCTGCGAAAACTAATGACCAGTTACTTGCATGTTGTCCTTGGAACATCATTAATGCAATTGGTAACGTTCGCATCGCTTCATCTTTAATAATGGTTAAGGCAACAAAATATTCATCCCATGTTCCCGAGAAGGCGAAAATGGCCATTGTACCTAATGCTGGCTTTGATAGCGGTAAATAGATGTGCCAGAAAATCCTCCAATTCCCCCCACCATCTATTAAAATAGACTCTTCTAAATCTTTAGGAATCGTCTCAAAGAATCCTCGTAAGAAGAAAGTTGATCCTACTACTCCACCACCAATGTAAATTAACCACAATCCTAGATACGTATTAACTAATCCAAGACTATTAATGACTGTAAATTGCGGCACAATCGCTAATACAAGTGGAATCATCATCGTAAATAAGAAGCTTCTAAATATAAACTCTTTAAAAGGAAACTCAAAACGAACAAATGCATAGGCACTCATTGCTCCTAATAGCAGACCTCCAACCATTGCAACACCCGCTACCAATATGCTGTTTAAGAAATATCGATAAAAGTTGTATCCAGTCCACACTTCAACATAGTTATCAAAATTCGGTCTTGCTGCCAATACTTCATTCGGCCTTGGTAATGAGTAGGCTCCCTTTAAAAAAGTCGTTAAAATCATATAAATAAAGGGGAATACAAACGCAATAACACCAAGAATCAGAATTGCATATACGACAATTTTCCAAAATAACTCTGATTTATTTTTCATAGCTCTCCCTCCTAACCTATTAAATTTAATAGAACTTCTGCTTCCCGATTTTCTTTTGCTGACTCCAAGTAATGATAAAAATCGTTAATCCCATCATGACCCCAAGTGCTGAGGAATAACCAAAGTTCATGTTATTAAAAGCTTCTGTATAAATCATACTCTGGATAACTTCTGTTTGATTCATTGGTCCCCCACCAGTCAAGAAATACACTTGCGGGAAGATGTTAAAAGCACCCATAACCAATTGAATTACAACGAATATCGTGATCGGTGCAAGCATTGGGATCGTAATATAGCGAAACATCTTCACACCATTTGCCCCGTCAATGGTTGCTGCTTCATATAAAGACTTTGGTATGCCTTGTAATGCAGCTAAATAAATAACGACTGTCCATCCTACTGTTTTCCAAATATGAAACGCCCAAATGACAAACATAGCTGTCCATTGATTCTGCAGCCAGTTAATGGGTTGATCGATCATTCCTAACTGTGTATAAAGGACGTAATTAATAAAGCCACCTTCACCTGAAGCGAATAAATAACGGAATAGAAAAGCAACTACAATCCAAGACGTAATAATTGGTAAATAGTATAAGGTTCTAAATGTAATTTTGTATTTGATAAATTGAAGATTAATTAATACAGCAAAAAAGATCCCTAAAAACCAATTGATTGGTACTGTCACGATTGTATTTAGAAAGGTATTTCGAACAGCATAGCCAAATTTTTGATCTTCAAATGCACGGGTATAATTATCAAACCCTACCCATGGGCTTTCTGCTCCTGGCATAATGTTGTAATCTTGAAAACTCATAATGATCCCTTTAAATAATGGATAAATGACGAATACCCCTGTTCCAATTAAGCCTAATATGATGAAGGGAAAGACTTCCTTCCATTGCTGTAACCCTTTTTTCAGGCTAACTCTTTCCTTTTTCTTCGGCTTCTTCTGCCCTGTCTGAACCTGAACATCTAGTTGACTCAATTTTTTCACCCCTTTAGGCAATCACTTTGGTGAAAGAACACTTCAAATCGTCTTGAAGTGTTCTTTTGACTGTTCATTTTATTTGTTAATAATGTTATCAGATTTTTTCGCAGCATCATCTAGTGCTTCTTTAGCATCCATTTCACCACGAAGAACTTTTTCAATATTTAATGTAATAACTTGTTCAACCTCAGACCATTGTGGTAATGGGGTACGAGGCAGTGCTGTTTTGAGCTGTTCAACATATGCTTCAATAAATGGTAATTCTAAGAACTCTGGGTCTTGTGCTGCCGCCATGTTTGTCGGGATTAAGCCAGTACCAACTCCCATAATCTTTTGTGCCTTTTCTCCTGTCATCCACTTAGCAAATTTCCATGCAGCCTCTTTATTTTTGGAACTCTCAAAGATAACTAGGTTCTCTCCACCAATTACTGAACGACTTCCATTCACACCTTCAGGGATTGGTGCCCATACACTATAATCTAGCGGACTTATTTTGCCTTCTTCATTCATCAAAATGCTGAAGAACCATGGTCCATCATCAATCATCAAATACTCGCCTCTGTCAATTCCTTCCCAAGTTCCCGGTTGACCTCCAAGCATGGTTGGACTAATTAATCCCTCTTCATTCCAACGGACGATTGTTTCTAAAGCCTGTAAACTTTCAACACTATTTAAATGTCCTTCAAACTGTGTAAATTCATCATCTGTTAACCTTCCACCTAAACTCCAAAAATATGGAAGGTAATCCCAAGTTTGACCTACTCCAACAATTGAAATTCCCCCAGCTGCTCCTGCCCCAACGGCTTTACGAGCAGCATCTTCCAACTCTTCCATTGTTGTTGGCGGTTCACTTAAACCTGCTTTTTCAAGTACTTCTTTGTTATAGATTGCTACTTTTGTATTTGTGTTTATTGGTAATCCGTAATAACCACCATCATAGAAGTTTGTTGACATTGGTGCATCAAACAATTGATTTTCCACTTCTTCAAAACCATCAAAACTACTTACTTCCGCTAAAGCGTTTAACTGAGCAAATTCAGATGTCCAAACAATGTCCATTCTCATTAAATCAGGTGCTGCATTACCAGCCACACCAGCGATGACTTGTTGCTTTAGCCCTTCGTGAGGCTGCCTAGTAAGCTTTAATTCAATATGAGGATGTTCTTCCTCAAACGCTGGCTTAATCTCTTCAACTAATACTTTTTCTTCCTGTTCTCCATATGTGTGCCAGTAATCAAGCACTACTTTATCTTGCTTGCCTGACCCATCATTATTACTTGAAGTATCATCGCTTGATGAACATGCAGCGCTTACAACAATAAGAAAAACTAGCATTGATAACAATAAAGATGTTTTTAATTTTCTCATTTTACTTCCCCCTTGTTTTATAAGTACATGCTTATTATCTATCGGAAAGCGTTAACAAGGAACCGTTTACATTACTATGAAGGTGGCTTTAGTTACGATTTAAAATCCGTAATTTACCAATAAATGAAAGGGTGCATTTTGTTAATATAAAAAGTGTAATAAAAAACACTTTTTGAGTATCTTGTTTAAACATCATTAAAAATGAAAAGAGCCACGACCCCTTTGAAACTAGTCATGACTCTCTTTAAGTTACATAATTTATTCTGCTCTAATTTTTAACAATTACAACATCATCAATTTGTAAATTTACAGATCCCTCAGCAGTCTGGTAGAATGCTATATTTATCTGTCCATTTGTAACCTCAACAGTTCCGCTGATTTTGACATACTCATTGCCATGTGGAATATCAATATAAACAGCTTCACCGCCAAAACCTGTTAATTCCATTCTGCTTAATGTTGGTGTACCTGTATTTTGCTTCACCATTGCCGTTACTGTGTACGAACCATTTTCCATTCGAGAAAGATCCTGTTCTATTTTTTGTTCATATGGCCTATTGCTCCAAAAATAAGCCTTATAGTTACCATTGTAAACATCATTATGATCGACACCAACATTGCTGCCTGTTATATCCCAACCTCTGAGGTCTCCTCTTTCAAAACCACCGTTGAAAATTTCAGCTGGGATTGTTAGTTCTTCTTCTTCAGCTTTCAAGTAGGAAATCAAAGCTTCGATAATTTCCATTAAAGGTTGTTTTGCTTCCTGTGAGACGTTTCGCTCATTTGATTTCCGAGATAGATGAGATACATAGTCTTCTAAAAACTTTATAGCTTGTTGAATAGAACCTTTCTCTAAATGGTGCTCTGCTTGTTTAAATGAATTAGTAAGCTGCTTCACCAACGGACCATTCAAGTCACCGCTTTCAATAAAACGCTCCACCAATTGATTTAATTCAGCCTTACTAGTTGCAATCGGATCATCACTGCTCATGTAAATCAGGTTCCAATATTCTAAAGATGGTACGGTAATGCTAATATATTTACCATATTCATCACGGCTCTTTGTAAAAGATAATTGTTCGGAACGACCGCCATCTTTATCTGGTGATGCCAGCCAAACAGAATTTATTTCATCTGAGTAATAGTATTTCAGATCAAAATTAGTGATTTTTTCTGGTGTGTCTTTTTGACCTTCATTTGCTCGCCAATCATTTTTACTAACACCTAATAAGTTGATCATTTGTATAATCTCATAATCACCATCTTTTTTGCCATAAGTCCAAACCGTGTTAGGATCACCATATGGAGTATTCTCAAAATCTATCACTTCAATTCGATTGTTTGTTTCGGTTTGCCCGTCACGCAGTAAATTTTGATAGGCAACAATGAAATCATATTGTTTAGTCATGCGTTGCTCTAATTCTTCTGTCATATATAAATGTTGAGCTGGAAAATATTCGTTGCTTAACATATTTCCATTGTCACCAAGCTCAATACGAGAACCTCCTGCTGCATATACTGACGCACCAGTCAATAGAACAGCTGATGCATTAAACGGGCTCCCTGGATTCGCTTCGCCGTAATCATAGCTCATATATGCCGGAATGACTAAAGATTTCCCGCCGCTCTCTTCTCTTGCTCTCTCAATGGCTTTCTTCAAAGAGTAATAAGAATCGTAAAGCTCACCATCTCTGTCTCTATCCCATGGCCACATTTCTGTATAAAGAACATCAACCTTGCTTATATTAACATTTTCAATTCCTTGAGCTCCAACCGGGTTGAAAACTAAGTATTTATCTCCAATTGCTTCCTTAGCATTATTAAGGAATTCTGTATACGTATCTTTTACATAGAGCGTTCTGCCATCAGCTGTTTGCATCTCGCCCCATTCACCAACTGTGTCAGAGTGCCAGCCATCAAATTCAAATGAGTCAAACATGTTATTAATTTCAGCAAAAATATACTCTTGCCACTCAGGGTTGCTCATATCAAAAAAGTATAAATGAGTAATTCCAGTTGGGGTTTCATCCATCATTTTAAATTTGAAATGCCCTTCTCCGCTCAGATTGTTATCAGAGTAATATAAAGCCCAGTCTTGCTTTACACCATCGTCTTCATAGCCTGAGACTGCAGCATATGCCATGTTATAAGCCATATTGACCATATTATTATTCTGGGCTTCCGAAATATAACGGCGAATGGAATCAGCATGAATTTCTCTGCCCGTCCAATCCAACCAAAATTCTCTGTTATCATCTGGGATGGGCTTGTGATGACGATATTTCCAATCATAATATTGTAATGCATTAATATGGTAATCTTTAAGTTTTTCAATTCGTTGTGCAGCATCAACGTCCTCTGTAAAATCCCAAACATAACCATAACGCGGGAACTTGGTCCAGGATGATGAAACATCTACACCCACCGTGTCTGAATCTATCAGATTATTAGATGAATCTTTAATATCTACTTCAATTAAATATCCTTTAAAATCTGTTGACGGCGCTTCCCAGTTTACGATTATACGATCTTCTTCATTGTTTGCTAAGGAAAATGATTGTTCAATGGTTGATCCAACTTGTTGTTCTAGATGCGTTGCGTTGATCTCAACTGTCCCCGTAAAGTCATTCCTCGTTTTATTTTCTAAATCAATCCGAATTTCAACATGGTCTCCTGGATTATACATGGCTTTATCTGTTGTCACATTTTCAATAAGAGGTTTTGTCTCATTTGCTAAAACGCTGCCAGATAGAAATGATGGTTGACTTAAAATCATTACACCAGCCATTACCGCAGCAACTGTTTGTTTTAATCGATTCAACTTTGTCACACCTTTCTGTAAAAATGAGGATTGAATGCTTTATTTAGTTTCTGTCCGAGTAAAAGAACATTTTCATGAATGTTTACACTCCTCCTTTCCTACAGTTTGTTTAACTCGAACACTCTTTGCATCTTAATCTTTTTTAAAAAATATTTGTGAAAAATATTGTAAGCGCTTAATATAAAGCCCCCTTTTTAAAAAATTAAACACTGTTTAGATGAGTTTATAGAGAATGCCGGGATACATCGTAATAATAGACACCCCTTCCAAATCATGATGAACAGTAGAGATTTTAATATAGTCTTATCCTCTATTCACTTCTCTATCTATACATCAACACACCCATGTCTATCAAAAATTGGATAACAGTAACTCTATACAGACAACAAAAATACGCCCCCGAGAATGGAGAAGGGCGTATCTAATAAAGTTATTATTGTGTTTTTTTAAAGTAACTATTTTCATACACGATTGATCTGTATAGAAAACCGAAAACAGGTCTTTTTTTCGTACCCATTACTCAGGTTAAATCTCTATTCTAAATGAATCCTCTTTATCTTAATCACAACCGCTTGGAAGAATATCTTCTTTTAAAATCGCCAAAGTTATCTCACAAAAGACTTTATCACCAGGTTTCACATTTACTGAAGAAATATTCCCACCTATCCTATTTCAACTTTTTTCAGTACTCCCTCAGTTGTCTTTAATAGAAATAAAGGCTCCCAACCGCTTAGAAGCTCGATTAAAGCACTATGGGAAATATAAGTTATTAATTATCGATGAAATTGGTTACCTTCCAATTGACAAAGAAGATGCCAAATTATTCTTTCAGCTAATTGATTTGAGATATGAAAAGAAAAGTACGATTTTAACTACAAATATTAGCTTTAAAGAGTGGGATGCAGTGTTCCAGGATACTAAATTAGCAAATGCCATTTTAGATCGTGTTTTACACCACGCAACAGTCGTTAACATGGTTGGTCCATCATACAGAATTAAGGATCACTTAGAAAAAGATGATGATTAATTTTATACATTCTTAAATGATCAAAAATGTACATCGTTAGCTTGACTTTTACACTCCGAAGAGTGGATGGTTGTTTGTTCTTCTCCTTATAACCTAGGATGCAACCTCGATTAATTAACGAGATTGGAAAGGATTATAACTCATGCACCTCTTCCCGCCCCTTGTGCGCTCGGTTGCGGTCTTCCTTAGTAACACAAGACCCATAAAGCCCCTAGCAGGAATCGAATCCACATAACATACCTAGAATTCACGTGTCTTTATCCGTTAGACGATAGAGGTATAAAAAGAAGACATCCCCGCTCGTAGGAATGTCTCAAAAGGTAAACTTAATTGTCATGGATAAACACAAAATGAAAAACCATAGTATTACAACTCGAATAGTATAGACTCATGTCATTTACTATTTTATTTGGAATTTCTTCCATACTATAAGTATATCAGGATATTGCAATAGATAAGTACCTTAAAAGTTCATTAAGATAGTGAGTTAACACTCAAAAATAAATTGCTATCTCGGGTTAATAATGATAGTATATAGAAGAAATTTCCATCAAAAGGGGCGAACTCATGCAAAAGTATATATTACCTCAACTTTACTTACTGTTTGGCATACTTTTCCTCTCAATTTCTAAATTAGGAATAGGAAAAATTAACTTTTTACTATTTTATTTATCAATTTTTTTAATAATAGTAAGTACTTTATGGTTTATTATTTCTTTCTTTAAATTCTTAAATAAGGTTTAGACTCTACTTAAATATTAAAAATAACGTTAGACCAATATTAGTCTAACGTTATTTTTAGATATTTATCTAAAAAGTTGAACGTGGGTTTCAGGTCTATGTCTAGTGTATTCTGATTGGTATCCACCACTGATTGAAACCCCTACTCCGCCAGCTCCAATTGTAAAGCTCGGTGTAATATTAACGGGGTGTTCAAGATGATAATAATGTCCATATCCATCCACAAGTGTTACGTTGCTCACATTAGGTCCTGCTTCATATTCCATATACATCGTAATGCGACCCACAGGTGTATTCCCAGTATCAGTAAAACCTTGTTTTAACTTAAAATACAAACCGTAACCACTCGCATTTCTTTCCCATTTAGAACTATTCGTTGTATAAGTAGCACTTCCTGGGTTTGTACCTGAAGAAGATGTCCAAGTTTGTTTCGCCCATTCCGTCCCTTTCAATGGAGAAGTATTCTTATTAAGAGCTATAGCAATAATATCATGTTTTCGGTGAATAGGCATTTTCGTCCAATCCACTTTATTAGAAACTCGGTATCTATCTCTATTTATCCTATACATTATAGTAGCCATTCTTTTGTATGATGTGCTAGTCCTATGTTCATCGGTTGTAGAAAAAAGAGTGACTGACTCATCTTCCTCCTCGATCTCTTTTAAAAATTCCTCCTCCGTCAATTCTATAACTTCACTATAAAACTCATCACTGCTAGCTCTCTCAAACTCATCAAATAGCATAGCAGATACATTGTGCTCATCCGGTTCTTGATATCCTGCTGGAAAGTACTCAATTACTTTGTGATAAACAACTTGTTCCTCTACTAACTCAATCTTACTTAATTCATCATATCCTCTACCTATTTCTAATTGTTCAGCGAGAGCCCCAGGTGTATACCCTTTTGACTCTAAATCTCTAATCTGCTCATCTGATAATGAATTAAAAATTTCTGCAGAAAAATCCTTGTAGACCTCATAAGCAAAAGTTTGCATTGGTAAGAACAGTAAGAATAAAGAGATACAGATAGCAATAACAAAAGAGCCCTTATAAGTATTAAAATTCATTTAATTCCATCCACCTATTCTATTAATTTGTTTGTGTTAATAAATAAGATTATAGCCCTAAGCAACTGGTAAAAACAACCTTTTTTTCAAAAAGTTGATTTTACCATATAACTTATTCAACCTTTAGAAGGCTACAGTCTATAAGGAATAGAGAAAGGTTGGCTATGGATAAATTGTGGGATGAGAATCATTTTATCATCTTTGCTAATGAGAGTGGAAAACCATACCATCCATGTTCTATTAATCGCTTCTGGGAGAGGTTTTTAAAAAAACATGATTTCCTTTATATTAATTTTCATGCTCTCCGACACACGTCATCAACTTTATTAATTAATCAGGGGGTACATGCAAAAGTCATAGCTGATCGATTAGGTCACGCCGACATCAAGACGACTATGAATACCTATGGTCATGTTTTACAAAAAGTTGATCAATCAGCAGCTGATAAATTGGATTCATTATTTATGCATAAAAGCAATCGAAATTCATCTTAAAATCAGCTTTTTTAAAAATTCGTCGGCAAAATGTCGGCATCCTTATGTTTTCTAAGCATAACAAAAGCGCCTCTCAATTACTGAAAGGCGCGTCATTACTAGCTTTTTAGGAAATGACCCGTACTGGGTTCGAACCAGTGACCTCCACCCTGTCAATGTCGGGGCACTTATTTCCGTAAGGTGAAGGGTGTGCGTAAAGCTATTGTAGTGCGGTTTTTAAAAGTGTGAAAAAACTCAAGTTCACTTTAGAAAACATAATTTACTTAAGTCTGGGATCAAGTTAGTATCACAGACTTTCTTTTTCTTTGAAAAATAGCATGATATCTTATGAAGGTTAGCTTTAAAATCTACACTTATCTTTATAGAATACATCGTATACATTTACTTTCTCTTTTACATATTTAATAAATAATTAGTTTTACCGATTACCCACTCACACATGTTCAAGAGTATGAAAGTATAAATTTGAACGGTATTATACTCTAAAAGCGTTTAAGATACTTCAAATGTCTAAGGCCTTCTTGATATTACCAATTTGAAAGGAGCCTTTTTCGATAACTGTACGATATCGGCTACGACATTACGATCATAGGGATTGGTTGGTTCATATTGGATAACAATTTCACTAGCCTCTTTCATTTCAACATTCTTTTCTGGAACTCTAACCTTTGTTTCGCATTGCCTTTAATGATGATGTCGACTCCACTATCAATATGTTTGTCAACATTTTCACCATTTATCACTTTCTTTACGGTTTCAACGCTTAAATAGCCCATATCATAAGGATTCTGTGCTACGGTCCCAGGTAGCTCTCCTTCTTCTATCAATTCAATCATATCGTTCGTTCCATCTGTTCCTATAATTGGCATGTTCAACCCATACGCTGCCATCACCTCAAAAGCAATTAATGACAGAGTGTCATTGGTAGCGATAATCCCTTTCACTTTAGGATGGGTTTCTATAATTTTTTCAATCTCTTCTTTGATTTTCAATGGTTCAGAGTATACATTTACTTTTTTCGCAACAATTTCAATTCCTGCATCCTCTAAACTTAAAGTAGCTCCCTGCATCCGTTCAGATGCAACTGGACTATATAAATCTACTCCTATTAATGCTACTTCATTTCCAGGCTGCAACTGTGAACCGAGTAACGCTCCTGCTCTTCTACCTAAAGCAACATTATCCGTACCGATATAGGTTGTTTTATTATCCCATTGATGATCGGTATCTAATAAAAAAACAGGAATATCCTTTTCAATAAACCGTTCTAAAGTAGGAATACTATAATTTGGATACATAGGGGAGATTATTAAGATATCAGGTTTTTCTATTAGCACACGCTCTAACATATCAACCTGCTCTAAAAATGATAAGTTAGTGGGAGCAATAATTTCACCCTCTATATCAAAATCCTCAAATCCTTTTCTCAAACCCGCTTCAACAATCCTCCAATATTCCGAATCTAAATCTTTTAATACAACGACTACTGTAGGTTTTTCATCAATTGATTTAAAAATAAAAGACAATGCAACGATAACTAGAGGCAGAACGAATAACCTTTTTACCATTTGATACCCCGTCATTTCATATTTCTAGGCAATGCTGTTTCATTAATAAGGAAATAAATTATAACCATAAACACCTTTACCTGTTAATAATTTTCAGAAAAGATAACGCTTAAGTTCTATTCTTGTCTTGTTTTTTACTATAACAAAAGTGCTAGAGCGGAGATTTCAATTTCTTTAGATGTAAACATTTAAAATATTCGGGAGTTAAAATCGATTATAATTAAGAGGAAAGACCCTTTCTCTAAGCTCGCAGCACCACGTAAGCCTAAAAAATATCCCCTAGTTGCGTAACTAGAGGAATTCCTTATGCCTTATTTCTTCTAACCTTGTATTTATTTTCTCAACTGCCTTCTTCAAAATTAGAAATTAATTCTTCATATGCTTGATTTTCCGCAGGGGTTCCATAATTGAGCAAGAATGTCAGCTCTATTTGATCCGTACCATTACTTGTATCATCTTTATCTTCATGGTCACTAGAGAAAGGACTAAAGAAAGACACCACAATGGCCATACCAAAAATCACCGTCAAACCATGAATAGCACCTTTTTTTCATCTATCTCCCTTCCTTTCAACGTTCGTTTAGTTTCAAATTTTTAAAACTCAGCATGTAGTGGCCCAATTACATATTAAAATACAATACTATACGACCCTGAGTTAGAAAACCATTCAAATGGTATCTATTATTTTTTCGATGTTTCTCTTTCTGATTGTGTCAGCTCTTATCCTGTACTACTTTTTTCTACCCGTAAAAAAATGTGTCTCTCAAAATCTGAAAAAAGCGTTTTTTATACGATTATCTATTGAGTGTATTGATCATCCTTTTAGCTGTCATTTATTCAATGACTCCGTCTCGTGTTCGATAATATAATTCGCCATTCTGACCAACTCTTCTTTTACCTCCTCAGCAATTTGTCTTTCAATTCTTTGCTGAATGTATTCCAGAAAATTTTGGACGCTTTTATAGCCTTTTTCTTCTTGCATTGTTGCCTGATTTGTTTTTCCGTCATCATAAAGCTGTTGTGCGCGCTCAAAATGTTTTTGAGCGTTATCTAAATGAGACAAAGAAGACTGCTTGATTCCAACCGGAGTAATATCAGCTGTTTTAACCATTTCAATTACATCCTGAAGACAGTAACTTTCTGAAGTAGTACTCTGTATGACGTAATTTGTAAAATCGGCCTCCGTATTTTCACTTATTATCCCTACACTGATGTTCCCTACCATCTCTACTGTTCTTTCATACATTTCTTTATCATTAAAATAGAAGGTAAACGTATCCCCCAATTTCTCGACTTTTAATGCTTGTGCTTCTTGAAGATTTGTGTTTTGTGGTAATCTGACTCCTTCCCAGCCAATCGCTTCACCACGAAATTCTGCATACGTTTCTAACATATTGATATCTTTGTTAAAAAAGGCAGACACCGTTGTCTTTTCTTCGTCCGTAATCGTAAGTCCGTATTTTGGGAAGCCCTCTGCTCCTTGATTGACCCATTGGATATCAGCAGAAACGAGAAAGTCACCAGTGATAAGTTCTTCTCTATACAATTTGGCCCATTCATGGTTATGTTCAAGGCGACTCGTCACACTTGATTCATTAATAATGTTCCAATGACCCGACTGCTCCCCAGATAGAGGAGAAGGTCCCCAGCCATCTATATAAGCTGAATGGCTGCCATCTGAAACCCGAATAATCATTTCTTTTGAACTATCTCCATTCGGATCACGTATCGTTAGGTTTGTTAATCCTGGCTCAACACCGGTGATCAATACAGTTTTATCATCGATTTTGTTCATTTCGACCATTCCTGGCTCACTTACTTCCCACTCAAGTGGTTCGATTTCACCTAACCAATCTGGCTTAACGTTTGCAATAATCTCCTTTGACTCGCCAATGTTTACATTCAAATACTCTTCACTGACCACAATTCGTTCGATTTCCCCTTCGGCCGGAGCCTCACGCCACGTCGAATGTAAATGGAAGAAATCGAGTGAGACGACCTCAACACTACCACCTTCTGCATACAACTCAATGCCACTATTGGTCGGTTTAGTATAAATCAAATTCGTAAAAACCATTTCCCCGTCATCGATAAAGAGTTCAACTGAGGATTCATCCACCAAACCGTGAATTTTAATCTGTTCTCTCTCCACTGGAAAGTCAGCTTCAAACCGCTTTCCAAATTGAAACCGCTCCCCATTTCTATCAATTAACGTATCAAGACCAGCTTTCGTTCGATCTAGGAAAATAGTTTCTGAATTCAGATCAACACCAACGACCGTTTCTTCCTCAGCAGATTGTCGGAGGCGTATCCCAAATTGTTCAACTTCTTCCCATTCGATAACTGCTTCAAACTCGTAGGATACTCCAGAAAAGTCTTCTATTACCTGTTCCCCCTCTAAAGTAAAAGAGTCTATCGAATGTTCGGTTGCACGAATGTCCTTTAATTCCCTAATCGGCTCTTGGAATAAGCGAATGCTACCGTCCTCAACTGTTCTTAAAGTTACTTCACGTGGAATCGACATCGAGCCCATCCAAGGATAGGTCGGCGACTGATAAGGGTAACGCCAATTAGCCATCCACGCCAACCAAATACGTCGATCGTCCCCCTCTGCAAGTTCGTTAAATGACTGAGCTGCATAAAAATCTTGACCAAAATCTGTAATTAGTACCTCTTCAGGTCGGTTATCATTTGTGAATGTATATCCATCAAATTCTCCAATAAAATATTGATTGGTCGACCCGTCCGTGACATGATTGTCTCCAACACTTACTGTAAGCACCCATTTTTGCTTTTCTTCATTCCCATCGACCGGTAAACGGAATAAATCCGGCGTTTCCCATACAGCAACATGAGTACCGTGCTCATTGCCTTGTTCATCTACGCCAAATTTACTTTGGTATTGCCAATCAATTAAGTTAGGAGAGTTATAAAATGTAACACTTTTATCCGTAGTGACAGCCATCACCCATTTTTCCGTTTCTTCATGCCAAAATACTTTCGGATCACGGAAATCTTTTATTCCCGGATTTTCAATGACTGGATTTCCTTCATAGCGCTCCCACGTTCGTCCATTGTCTTTGCTATAAGCAATCCCTTGAGACTCACCTCCCTCTGTACTTGTATAAATAGCTACCATACCTGCTTCTCCATCAAAAAAGCCAGTCGTATCGTTCCAATCGATGACTGAAGTTCCTGATAAAGCCTGGCCCAGTTCATCATGCTCTAACGCAATGGGGAGGTGCTCCCAATGAAGCATGTCCTTACTGACAGCATGTGCCCAAGTTCCCATTTTCTGGTGGAACAAGTGATATTCTCCTTCGAAATAAATGAGTCCATTTGGATCAGCAAGTCGCCCCTGTGGAGTTGAAAAGTGATATTGCGGACGGTATTTTTCTGTGTAATAATCATCAGTAACAGCAGCGAACGAGGCAACCTCTGACCTCGTTTCACTAACATACCCTACAATCATAATCAGTGCCGTAACAACAACTAGTACGTATCTTTTCTTCATAAAAAACGACAACCTCCTCAAGAATCTTAAAACAGGATAATAGTGACTCAAAATCTGCTTCATAAGGGTCCAATAACTTTCGGGCTTTAACCCTATCTACTAATGATTAAGAGGCTGAAAGAGAGCCCCCTCTTTGCTAACTCCATCTCCAATATTTCTATAAACTCTTCATTCGACCATTTTCAACGGCTTTGTTGTATGCTTCAATTAAGACTTCATTTAGTACATGATGTAACACCGAATACTGTCTCCTTTTGCGAGGTTTTTCAAAAAGGGAGAGTCACCCTTTTTGAAAAACCTCTTCATTTGTTGGTATCGCAGAAATGGCTCCTACTCTCGTACAAACGATTGCTCCTACCTTATTACTGAGAGTCGTGATCTTTTTGATTTGGTCAAAGTCCCCTATTGTTTTCTTTGGTTCTTCTTCCTTAGCTAATTGAAAGAGCATAGCACCGACAAAGGCGTCGCCTGCACCTGTAGAATCTATTGAAGTAACTTTTATACTAGGAATAACCTCTTGCTTTTCTCCATTCGAAATCAGTGTTCCGTTTTTCCCTAATGTCACAGCAACTAAGCATGCTCCTAGTTGATGGAGAACTTGAACACCTTTTGTTAACTCATCAGCTCCAGAAATGATGCTTAGTTCTTCATCACTGACTTTGACAAAATCAGCTAGGGCGATTCCTTGCTTAACGAGATCCACAAAAATGGATTCTCTTCCTTTCCAAAGGTCTGAGCGATAATTAGGATCAAATGAGATAAACTGCCCTTCTTTTTTAGCCGATTGGATCGAGTTCAAATAAGTAGAACGAAACGGGTCTTCTAATAGAGCTGTCGCTGAGCCAAAGTGCAAAATGCTCGCTTCTTTTAGTTTGTCTTGATCTAGCTCTTCTTCAGATAAAAAGGCATCAGCCCCTCGATTAAAAACAAAATCTCTTTCTCCATTCTCCTTTAATGAGACAAATGCCAACGTTGTAGGATTTTCATCATCTAACACAAGCATTGATGTATCCACCTTTACTTCATCTAATGTCTTTTTTAAAAAGTGACCAAATGGATCATTTCCAACTTTCCCACTAAACATTGCCGTACCGCCAAGTTTGACAATCGTCGCGCATACATTAGCCGGGGCACCACCTGCCTGTTTCTCAAAATTCTGCCCACCGACTAAATCAATTCCAATATCTGTACAGAAAAAATCTATTAATACCTCTCCTATACAAATAACGGATGAGTTTGAATTCATTCCTGTTCACCTCTGTTTTGGTTAATGTGATAGAAAAAGGAGGAAACATAGAGAGGCTAACTCACCCTCCTATAACCGTTTCCTCCCTGATGTCTTACATTTTTTTCTCTACTTATTTACAAGGGAATGAGACGTAACCAGCAGCTTTGATCGTTCCATTAAACGTATGAATCGAGATCGCTTCACAAGCTTTATCCGGATACACTAAACTTGTTAGAGAATACTCCCCATCATTAACTAGTAATTCTAAAGATGAAGAGTCAACAACTAAACGCAGTTGAACCTTGTCTGTATTCTCAAGCTTCACCTCTTGATCGAGTAAGAACATATCCGAAAAGTCAATTTGTCCTGACTTTTTACGGTCTAATACCAATACGTTCTTTGATGAATCAAATGTAATCGTCGTATGTTGCTCTATTGTATGATGCACAGTGATGCCAAATTGTTCTGCATCCACTCTCTCAAGATTTAAAGTCAAATCAACATACGATTCTTCAACTTTTACTGTTTTTGTTCCTTCTACGATACACTCGTCAATGTCAACCTTTTCAGAAAAATAAGAATCGAGTTCTCCTACCAATCTTTGAATAACTTTATAGTCTTCTCCAACTTTCCGAACAGAAAGCTCTCGCGGCAACGTCATTTGACTGCGCCATCCCTCTGTTGGGACTTGATTCGCATACCTCCAGTTACTCATCCAGCCAAGGTAGATGCGTCTTCCATCCTCTTCAGGGATATCCGAAAAGCTCACACCTGCATAATTATCTCTTCCAAAGTCGAGCAATTTAATCGATTCATGATCTGAAGTAAAGGTGGAACCATCAAAGGAGCCAGTGAAATATTGTGTAAATGACCCATTATCAAATTCAGGATTATCTCCAATGCTTACAATCAACACCCATTTCTCTTCATCGCTGTCTTCTACCTTTAATTTAAATAAATCTGGGCATTCCCACACGCCATCGTGAGAACCAAATCCCTCACCAAATTCACTTTCAAACTTCCAATCAATTAAGTTTGGTGAAGAATAAAAGGTGATCGTTTGACCTGTCGCTAATGACATCATCCATTTTTCAGTTTCCTTATGCCAGAACACTTTCGGATCTCTGAAGTCTACTTTTGTATCATGACCAAGAATTGGATTCCCTTCGTACTTTGTCCACGTTCTTCCTTTATCATGACTGAAAGCTAAACTTTGAGTTTGAACTGAAGGTTTTCCTTCCGTTCCTTCTAAGTGATGCGTGAAAATAGCGACTAGTCCTGGCTCGTCTGGGAAAAAACCAGACGTATTGTTCCAATCGACAACCGCACTGCCAGAGAAAATCGTTCCATGTTCATCTGGATATAATGCAATATCGAGCTCCTCCCAAGTTATCATGTCCTTACTAACCGCGTGGCCCCAGTGCATGGGACCCCACGTTGTTCCATCCGGATGATATTGAAAGAATAGATGGTATTCTCCTTGGAAATACACCATACCATTAGGATCATTCATCCAATTCTTTTTAGGAGCAAAGTGTAATTTTGGTCTGTATGTTGCTAGGGAATTAATTGTCATTTTTTTCATAACCTCCATTTTTATTCTGTTGCACGATCATATCCAGCTTGTTTAATTTCTAACCATTCTTGGAAATTAAGACGATCTAATTCGACTAAATACGCTTTCCATTCTTCTTCCACTTTCCCATTTGTGATCCACTCTGCTCGTTTTCTATTAACGAAAGGCATTAAATCTGCTTCAATTGTCGAAAGTCGATCTAGTTCCTCTCTGCTATGAAAAACTCTAGGATAAATATTTTCTGCTTGCATGTGTGGAACCATCACTTCTTCCATTAAACCTAGTCTCCATGCAGCATCGTCTGGTTTCGTTGTAACCGTTCCATAATAGCTATCTAGTATTGCTAAAGGGCCGCCAATAGAAGTTCTCTCTCTCAATTCAACAGGTGCGGTACCGTCTAACGGTAAGTGCTTTAACATTTGAGCGCTTTCATCGAATTCAAAAATGTTTTGCTGCGAGTCATCCCCATACGTGCCCCAGTTGTTTTGTACTGATTGAGTCGGATCATACAGTTGGTCAATCCATTTTGCTGTTAATTCAAGATTTTGGTTTGCACTTGTAATAACCATTTTTGTACGATCAAAGCCCATTCCATTTGTTCTTGTCACATTGACGTGACCATCAGGACCTGCTAATGGAGCCATAAGATCATAATCATCGTTCATCCCTGAAATATTTCCTTTATCCCAAGTGAAGTACAACCCATAACGTCCTTCTTGTCCTTTAGCAACATATCTCGGCCAATCTTGTTCGAAACCTTCAATATCCAGTAAATCCTCTTCATATAATTCATTCATGAATTTAATTGCTTCTTTATACCCTTCGTCTGCTGCCGTTAGTTTCACTTCACCATCATTTGTTACGACTGTACGATCCCAATTATCACCTAGACCAAAAGAGCCAAATAAGAATCCTGGATCTTGTCCGCCATCATTAATGATAAAGGACATCGGAATCGTTTGTCCGTCACCAGCTGGATCATGATCTCTAAATGCAATTAGTACTTCTTTTAATTCATCAGTTGTTGTTGGCATTTCTAATCCTAATTCATTTAACCATTTCACATTAATCCATGGGAAATTATCAACGGAGTGAATACTTTCTTTTCCTTCTCCAAGTTCTTCAATCCAAGGGAAAGAATAAATGTTTCCGTCTGGAGCCGTCATCATTGCTCGATACTGTGGTGCTTCCTCAAACACCGCTTGTAAATTAGGCATATAATTATCAATTAAATCGTTAAGAGGAATAATGGCTTCGTCTTTTGCTAAATTTAATAATTCATAATCACTATACCCTGCATTAAATATTGCATCCGGCATTTCACCACTAGACATCGCTAAGTTTCTTCTTTCACCAAATTGTGCTCCTGTAAAGTTTCTCCACTCAATATGAACCCCTGTTTGTTCTTCAAGGCGCTGAAAAATTAATTTATCATTTGGATCCTCAGGTGCTAACGGTGAGCTTTCTGTTAAAAATTTTAATGATACTTCTTCTTCTAATGGAAATGATATATCTGATAGCTCATAATCCTCAGACCATGTTTTTTCAGAATTGCCGCTACATGCAACGAGCAGTGACGTTCCAATTAACATTGCTGACATTGTTTTAAACATTTTTTTCATAACAATCCCCCACTTAACTTTTTTTATTTTAATGACCCGACCATAACACCTTTTTCAAAGTATTTTTGGAAGAATGGGTACATAATTAATAACGGTAAACTTGCCACAACAATCGATGAATACTTGATCATCTCGGCTATCCTTTGCATCTCCGCCCTTGCAAGTTGATCTGCAATCATTCCAGGTTGGACTTCGTTTTGGATTAAAATGTCCCGCATAATTAACTGCAGTGGATATAATGACCTGTCTTCCAGATAAATCATTGCGTTAAAATATGAATTCCATTGCCCAATGAAAGCATATAGAGCGAGTACAAAAATAATTGGCTTAGCCAATGGTAATATGATGTTTAAGAATATTTTGAAGTCAGAAGCACCATCAATTCTTGCCGCTTCTTTCAACTCATTTGGTAACGCTTTAAAATAAGTTCTAGCTAAAATAATGTTCCAAACGGTAACAGCTCCGGGCAATATAACCGCCCAAGGTGTATTAATCATCCCAAGCTCTCTTACAAGTAAATATGTTGGGATCATTCCCCCATTAAAGAACATTGTAAAAAGGAAGAAAATCATTAAAGCTTTTTTCCCAACTAGATTATCAATAGATAAAGAATATCCTGCTAGGATTGAAAATCCAACTGATATGAGCGTAAAACCCCCAGCATACAAAACTGAATTTAAAAAGCCTCTCATGATGGATCCATCAGTAAATATTCGTACATAACCGTCAATCGTCCAATGCTCAGGATTAAACGAGATTCCCCTAGTTACTAGAATATGAGGCTGTAAAAACGAACCCAATAACACATATAAAAGAGGAATCGTAACAATTAATACAACTAAACCTAGTACAACTTTATTTAAAAGAAGTATGAATCGATCCGTTTTAGAGTTGTTAATTAATCTATTTTGGTTCGAGTTACTTTGAAGCAGTAGTCGTTTTTTCTTCCTGTTGCTTTTTTCTTCTTTTTTAAAGTTACTCATCCTACTAACTCCTTTCTAGTAAAGTGATTCACCATTAAATCGCTTAACAATATAGTTTACAGACACAAGCAACATCAAGCTCACAACTGAGTTAAATAATCCAACTGCTGCACCAAATGACCAGTCTCCTGCTTGTAACCCACGTTTATACACATAGGTATCAATGATTTCTGAAGCAGGTAAGTTCATGTCCGTTTGAAGAAGGTATGCTTTTTCAAATCCAACACCCATGATTCCACCAACTGCAAGAATAAAAAGGACAGCCATCGTTGGTTTTAATACTTGGACGTCAATATGCCAAATTCTTTGTAATAGTGATGCCCCGTCAATTGTTGCAGCATCATGTAACTGTGGATCCGTATTTGAAAGTGCCGCAACATATATGATCGATGCAAAACCAGCGCCTTGCCATATTCCAGAAGCAATGAAAATGGTTCTAAAATAATCCGGATCAGACATAAACGAAATAGGGCGATCCAGGAAAACCGATAACATAGCATTAATAGGTCCTGCTGGTGATAGAAAGATAAAAATCATCCCGCCGATGACAACTGCTGATATAAAGTGTGGTGCATAAATCATTAATTGAATGTTCTTTTTGATATTTGCTCTTCTCATCTGATTTAACATAAGGGCTAATATAATTGGAACAGGAAATCCGATGAGAAGTTCAAAAGCACTTAGTTTTATCGTATTTGCAAAAATTTGATGAAAGTTGGGTGATTGTAAGAAATTCGTAAAATGTGCAAAACCAACCCATTCACTTGCCATGATTCCTCTTGTTGGACTAAAATCCTTAAACGCAATTGTCACTCCATACATGGGAATATAATTAAATAGAAAAACTAAGATGACAGCAGGTGCTAAAAATACATACAGCATATAATTATTCTTAATATAGTTTAGAGGGCTTTGTTTCTTTTTGGTTACATTAGGAACCTTATTAGAAGAAACACCAGCAACCTTAACCGGCGAGCCCAACTCTTTAGCCATGAAAACCCCTCCTTAAGTAATAGATTTATCTTTTACTAACTCTTGAATCTTGAAAACTTTTATTCCTCCTACCTTTTTCGATTTGCATCAATGTTTCAAAAAAGCTGTAATCCTTGTGTTTAAAGTAAGGTACCGCTTTCTTGTCTTTAATATAGCAAAATGTTTTAAGAATATATTTCAATATTTTTGGTTTAACTTGTTTAATATTTTCGGCATCTGAAAACGGTTGCAGAAATTAGACATAAAAAATCCCCTAGTTGCTAACTAGAGGACTTCACTTTATTCAACTGCTTCATTCAAGGTAAACTCTTTTCTCGGCAACGAGTACGATGCTACTTTCATCATCACAAAACTGATTAAGCTCATACCAAAAATAAAGATTAATACTGGGAAATTTATATATATAAAAAATACGATCGCTAACCCACCAATCATCATAATCGTTTGGAACGGTTTGGCAACAGCCAGAATTAAAGCATGTTTTGGGTATTGCCAAATCTTTAAATCGAAATGAACAAATAGCGGAAAAATAAAAAGTAACGTTAGTAAATAGACAAAACCAACAACGACTGTGATGCTCGCTAAAGCTAATTGTAAAAGGCCGGTATCTAATAATTGTAATACTCTTAAATCAACGTATAAAATCAGGCCAACAAGTAAGAAAAGATAACCAATAATGTTTGACATGATGAATTCAGATTTAAATTTGCTCCAAAATAGTTTAATGACAGAGACATCTTCATCCTCCATAATCGATTGTCTTAAAACAGCAAACATTGCTGCAGTAGCTGGAAATAAGCCTAATATAAACAGACCTAATAAAGAAAATAAAAACCATAAAAGGTTTAATAAAACTAAATTAAATGCCAAAGTGCCTAGTCGCATGTACCATGGATACCTTTCAAACATTGTTGTGCACCTCCATTGTGATAACATTCGTTTGTCCACCTCTTCTTTACTTTACCAAAAGCATTGAAGATAATAGTTTAATATTTTTGGTTAAGGCTGTTTAAAATATTCAGGTGTCCTAACACACTCAGCATACTTAGCAAGACTCCACAAAAAAAACCCTAGTCATTCTAGGGGTTTTTCTAATGCAACGTAGCTTGGTAATGGCTACGCTCGCTGCTCTCATTCTCTGAGTAACCCGCTTTCGAGGTGCTAAAAACCATATAGTAGCTATACTCATTGCGTCGAGTTGAGAGCGTTATTAATTTTTTCTACGGCTTCGTCTGCGGCTTCTTTTACGTCTTTTTCGATGAGAACGATGTCTTCAAATAATTCCTTTATAGCGTTACTAATAACTGGATAAGCTGGGGTGACTGGGCGGTTCTTTGAATAGGTTTGTCCTTGTTCAATAAAAATGTTTTTTGGATACTCTTTAAGCTCAGGCAGCTCCTGGACTACAGAGTACCTTGCCGGGATATCTCCTGTGATCTCCGAATGCTTTTTGACAGCATTATAGCTTGTAGCAAATTTAATAAATTCCCACGCTTCATCTGGATGTTCAGACTTTGCTGAAATCCCTAGAGCCCAACCTCCATTTGGTGTAACTTGGTAATCAGCTTTTGGCAATGGTGCGATCCCAAAGTCTTCGCCTAACACCAAACCATAACTTTCAAAATCTACCAAGTGCCAAGACCCCAAGACCGTCATAGCAAGCTGATTCGATTCAAAAGGAAGAGGAGGCAACTCGACCGTTGCTACACGATGCTTCAAATATAAGTCTTGATAAAATTTAAGGGCTTCCAATGCTTCTTCAGAATTTAAATATCCATCAGCAGTTGTCGCATCTGGACTTAATACATCTGCTCCGAACTGCCACAGGAATGGCAATTTAAAATAAGCAGGGCCTTCTCCTTCACCAAAGCCTTGAGCCGGGTCGATCCCATAAATACCCTGTTCTGGATTATGAATTTTTTGGGCAATCTCGAGTACCTCGTCCCATGTCATCGCTTGTTCTCTTGACGGAAAAGGGATCCCAGCCTCGATAAAAAGATGCTTATTATAAAATAAGGCAATACTAGATTCGGCGATAGGGGCAAGATAAATTTCATCCTGATAGGTTAACCCTTTCAATGTGTGCTCAAAGATGTCTTCAATATCGCCTTCTTCTTTCATGTATCGATCTAACGATAATAGCGTACCGGCATTGGCATATAAAGCTAAGTTAGGACTATCAATGGACATAATGTCTGGATGGTTTCCAGCAACTAACTCAGTTCGGAGCCTGAGTTCATATTCATTAGCCCAGTACATGGAAAGCATATTGATCTTAATATGAGGATGAGCTTCTTCAAACTCAGCAACCAACTCTTCATATGCCTGATTAGACGCTAGGTTCGCTAAATTACGTAAAAACGTAAGCTCAATTAGTTCTTTCTCATTTTTTTCATCACGCTCACTAGAATACGGGGCAACATAAATTAATGACACCCCTGCAAGTAAACATAGAATAATGACGATTACAGCTCTGTTGCTCATCTGGTTTCCCCTTTCATTTTCTTTCCTTAAGCCTTCAATTTATGACACTTCTGATTTACGGAATTCCAAAGGTGTTTGCCCAAAATGTTTTTTAAAAACGGTACTAAAGTAGCCTGAATTCGAAAAACCAACTAAATTAGCCACATCAATGATTTTTAGCTGTTGATCTTTAAGAAAGTGCTTCGCTTTCTCCATTCGTAAATGAACGAGATAATCACTAAAGTTTTGTCCAACTTGATGTTTAAACGTTTCTGATAAATAAGCACTATTTATATGAAATAATTTAGATAATGAAGTAAGCGAAATCTCATTAGCATAATGCTCGTCCAAATAGTGTCGTATACTTTCAATTAATTTGCTGTTTGAAAAACGAGCTAATCGTATTTTTTCAACAATTAACTGTGCTAATTGGATTAGAAACTCGATTACTTTATGTTGAGAATTTAGCTCCCAAATACTTTGTTGGCAATTCCAAATCGTGTTTTGGATATCTTTCGTCTCGGTATCGTATTTCTTCACCAATGAACCTAATAGAAAGAGTACTCGGTTGGCTACAAAGGTAAAAGATAAAACAGATTGCGCCTTTGCTCCCCCAAGGACATTGTTAAGATTTTCTTTAAACATCTCGATATCAACATTTTCAATAGCATTTGTTAACTTTCGTTCAAAATCAGGAGAAAAATCAAAAACTGCCTCTCTCGCTACCGTCTCATCGATTACTTGTGATTGACCGCCAAGTTGACTTTGACTCCAAGAAAGCAAGCTAGAGATATACCCATTTCTAAATTCTTCAAGACCTTTTACAACATTTCCAATTCCTATGACCGTTTCTAAGTTTAAGTAATTCTTGACCTTTTCTTGAATGGACTTAACTAAGTTTGGCGTCTGCTCTGGAGTTTTTGAATCGAGCAGCTGCAAGAATTGAACCATATTCGTATAACTTGGATCGTAAAACGAGTACGTTCCTTCATGCTCTTTCGCTATTTCCTTACATAACATTTGAAAAGGAAGCCATAATTCCTTTAATCGATTCGGATTATCCTCTGATTCTCTAATTTCTACCGTTGCAAACTGCACTGTTACATTTTCATCTGCCAGTTCCTCTAACTGCAGCTGCAGAAGCCTCTCTTTCACCATCCTAAATTGCAACCATTCTCCTTTTACTAATTGAAGGAAATATTGTTCTTGTACTTGCTGAAGATGAGAATGGACAAGCTGACGCATCCGATCTGATTCAATTTGACTTTTCTTCTCTTCCTCAATTTCTTTCCGTATTCTTCTTAATGCTTCTTCTAACTCATCAGGGGCAACGGGTTTTAATAAATAGTCTCTAACTCCTTCCTTCATTGAGCCGCGCACATAGTCAAAATCAGAATATCCCGATAAAACAATCAGCTTTACATGTGGATATTGTTCGTAACACCGTTTAGCTAATTCGACTCCGTCCATAATCGGCATTCTCATATCAGTAATGATTAAATCCACATCAATGTTTTTTAGTAATTCAAGTGCTTCTTGACCGTTGGAAGCTTCGGCAACAATTTCAAAGCCTTCTACTTCCCAGTCGACTTTAAACCGTAAGCCTTTACGAACTTGAATCTCATCATCCGTGATTATGACCTTCATCACACATATCCCCCCTAAAATTAATACACAATGTAATCCGTGTCCCTACATTCTTTTCGGACTTTATTTGATAGGAAAAATCTTTTCCATAGTAAAGCTTTAATCGCCCAATTACATTTTTAAGTCCAATACTGTTGCCCTTACTCTCTAATACAGTCATCGTTTCATCATCCATTTCTTCTTTAGCTAAATTAGCAATAACCTCCTCAGACATTCCTATCCCTTTATCTTCAACAACAATGTATACGTTATTTTCAACTTTTTCCGTTTTTATGTAGATTTGTGCAGACGATTTTTCAATAAAACTATATTTCACTGCATTTTCTACGAGCGGTTGTAAAATAAATTTTATAATCGGAAATCGTTTTGTTTCCAGCTCCTCGTCAATTTCAACTTTTATCGCATCCTCATATCTTAGCTTTAAGATGTCTGTGTAACTTTTAATATAACTTACTTCTTCGCCTAACTTCACAACGTTGCTTTTTGTATTCAATGAATACCTCATCATTCTGCCTAAATAAACACTGACATTCATAACCTCTCTATTTTTTCCTTGAACGGCTAATCCCCCAATGATTTCTAGAGTATTGTTTAAAAAATGTGGATTAATCTGCAATAATAACGCTTTGTACTCAGCATCTTTCCGACGCAGGTTCGCCTCGTATTCTGTTTCGATTAACTTTTTTAATTGTTCAATAGTGCGATCGAACACTTTAATAAGATAACCGACTTCATCGTTATGCGATTTTATTGTCGGCATAAAGCGTTTGGCCCCAGCGAAATCCCCACGTTCAATATATCCCATCGCTTTCGCCAAATTTCCAAGTGGTCTTGTAATCGTTGAAGAAAGCATGAAAGAAGCGACTATTGTTAGCATAAATACAACACCACTCGTCAGTAGTAAGTTGCGCTGTAAATTGTTCACTTTTGAAAACAAGTCAGACTCAGTCACTTCACTAATTAAAATCCAATCTCCTATCGGTAATTTTTGAAAAAACATAAAGTAAGTTTCGCCATTATGGTCCGCTTCGATTAACCCTTTTTGTTGATAACCATTCGCTATTTCAGCCAAACCTTGTTTTAAAATAATATGAGGGAGATCGACTTGTCCTTGAAAAACATTTGACCCTTTTTGGTCGATCAAATAGGCTCGACCTTCTTGTCCAATTTTAATTTTATTTAAAGCCTTCTCTAGCAAGTCAGATGGAAAATTAATTTTTATGATCCCGCTTGGAACTAACGTATTTGTATCAAAGAGAGGCAAAATATAACTGTTTATTTCACCTGAATATGGCTGCAATTGATCGATATGTGACTTTGCATACTGTTGTTCATGTTTAATAAAATCTTGGAACCACTCTTCCTCATCAAGGTCTGGATTATCCCCCCAAATCCCAGTGCCATCATAAAGATGTAAGGAAATGGACATAAAATTTGAATTGTTCACCATCATGGAAGATAACAAACTTCTTAGTTCATTCTTCATCAGCAAAGTCTCATCATCCGCAGCATTCTCTTTTTCCAGCCTTAACCACTCTTGGGTCGTTTCGTTAATGAGCACCTGCTTGCCTAAATCCTCGGCCTGTGTCGTAATCGAGTCAACATACAACAAATACTGATCCATCATTTCAATTGTTAAGTCTTGTGCCTGATCTCTAATTATAGTTGTAAACCAACTTGGAATAATAATTGATAATAAAATAAATGGAATCGTTAGCAAACATGTAAAAATAAGAAATAAACGATTGCGCAATGTAAAAAACATCTCAGCCTTCTTTCCCAATAAGATAAAAAAGAAATCCCTTACATTTTATCTTAAGATTTTATACGTCACTATAAATCTAGTTCATTCGCTGTTAAATGTTCAATCAGTAAATTAAGTCTTCCTACCTATTCTTTGTATAGAACATTAGCATATCGCCCACACTTTTACCACTTGGAAATTTAAAGTAATCGCCGCTAGCAGGAGGTTATTAATTAGTAATTTAGAGCCCGTGTTCATTTTAAAAAGAAAAGCCCTCTCGCTCATCAAAAGCATTAAGTATTTATTATTTAATAGGATGAATTTTTTAATTTAATTATTCAACCATTTTTGACTGACTCATCATGTCACCCCTTTAAAATGGAAGGAACGAGAACACTTCAACCACTCATCACTGTTGGTCGTCGTTTTCCAAAACAATCAAGCACACCTCAATCGTGATATGCGCATCTTTTAACTTGGTTCATTGAAATAAAAGGAACTGGCAGGTTCAAGGTACACAAAAAACACGCCTCTCAAAACCTGAGAAGGCGCGTCTTTACTAACTTTCTTATGAATGACCCGTACTGGGTTCGAACCAGTGACCTCCACCCTGTCAAGGTGGCGCTCTCCCAGCTGAGCTAACGGATCAAGTTATAAGGTATAGCGACAATTAATAATATACTTGATTGCTAGGTAAATGTCAACATATAATTGGCGCGCCTAGTAGGACTCGAACCTACAACGCAAGAACCGGAATCTTGAATGATATCCCTTTCACCATAGGCGCACAATGATTAAGCGACATGTTCTAATGTAACGTAAAAAAGAGAAGTTGTCAAGGAGAGGCCACTGAAAAAGGTGTGATTTTCACCTTTTTCAGTGGCCTCTATGCAATGAGCGGAACCGTTGCCTTCTTTTAAGCCTGCTATGAGTGGGTTTCTCATAGCAGGCGCGCAACGTGTGGAGCCATTGCACTTCCCCGAATTTGCTAAAAGGGACTTTTTCAGTGGCCTCGTCAAGGACTACTCTCTTCTACTTACACCTTCGCCAAATATTTATTTAGCTTCTGTAGCCGGAGTTCCTTCTTCAAGCATTTTATTGAAACGCTCACTGATGTCTTCTTCCGTATAACCAACTTGTCCTAAACGAGCAGCTAGATTTTTCGCCCATAGTTGAAGACGCTGAGCCATTTTTGCGTATTTTTTAGCTTCGGATCCTTTGCTTGAATTAGCGCGACCTTCAGCATTAGACATGATGTTTTCCACGATGAAAAGGCTTTTCCAAACGCCCTCTTCGTCTAAAGTTTCATGAACATCTCCTAATTCTGTTGTAACTTTACGGTAGAATTCGTTAAATTCTTTAAATGAGATTTCCTCATCCATATTTAAATATACTTGAATTTGATCATACAAAGCTTGCATTGTATTGAACACTCCTTATTTAACTTATACTGTAGTATACCATATTTTTTTCGTGCGATGTACTTGGTATTCAATTGTTGCAACAAACTCACAAAAAGTGACTTAGGTAGACACTCCTAACTAAGTCACTTTCTTTTTACATTTTATTAGTCAGCTTTGCAATACTCATCAAACGCTTTTTCAAGCTTCTGAACTACTTGGATTGGTTCATGACCTTCAATTTCAAAGCGTTCAACCATTGTCATGATCTTACCATCTTTTACTAAAGCAAATGATGGGGATGACGGGGCATAGCCTGTGAAATATTCTCTAGCTTTAGCCGTAGCTTCCTTGTCTTGCCCTGCAAATACCGTTACAAAACGGTCAGGCTTTGTTTCATAATTTTTCATGTAAGCAGCTGCTGGACGAGCAATGCCACCTGCACATCCACATACCGAGTTAATCATAACAAGTGTCGTTCCTTCTTTATTCAAGACTGCGTCTACTTCTTCAGTCGTCTGTAGCTGTTCATATCCGGCTTCTACCATTTCTTGACGAGCAATATTCACTACATCATTAAACATGTTAAATTGGTTAAATTGCATCATTCTCCACCTCTCAACAGATCTTTATTCTTATTGTAACCCGTTCCATCAATAAAACCAATTATTTTGCTTTAAATTAGGTAAGATTCATCCTTTTATAAGGACAAAACCGCAGCGGTACCTGTCGCTGCGGTTTCACATCTATATATTACTGAAGTGCAGTCCCTAACGCTTCAATATTTCTTCTCATCAAACTAAAGTAATCTTCTCCATTTTGAATATCTTCCGCAACAAGTGCCTCTAGATTGTGAAGGTAAAGTGCTTCTGCACCTACTTCATCTCTAACTACATCTGCTACCTTTGCTGGAATGTTTTGTTCAAACATGACATATTCTAAGCCGTACTCATTTGCAAATGCAATTAGATCTTGTAGTTGACGCTGAGAAGGTTCATTGGTTGGTGAGATGCCAGCAATTCCGATTTGCTTTACACCATAGCGTGCTTCCCAATAACCATAGCCAGCGTGTGATACTAAAAATGTATCTTTTTCAGCTGCATCTACCATTGCTTGGAATTCTGAATCGATCACTTCAAGCTCTGCTTTCACTTCTTCAAAGTTAGACGTGAAATACTCTTCTTGTTCTGGTAAAAGCTCAATTAATGAGTTTTTAATATTCTCAGCAAGTGTAATCGATAAGATTGGATCTAACCACACATGTGGATCTTCATCATGATCGTGAGCGTGATCATCGTGTGCATGATCATGTTCTTCTTCGTGCTCGTGCTCATCATTCGCATGATCGTGTTCTTCTTCATGCTCATGCTCGTCGTGCGCATGATCGTGATCTTCTTCATGCTCATGCTCATGCTCATCGTGCGCATGGTCATGATCTTTTTCATCCTCATGCTCATCGTGCGCATGGTCATGATCTTCTTCAGCCTCATGTTCATCATGTGCATGACTTTGCTCATCATCAAAATCAATCAATTCAATACCTTCTGAAGCCTTTACAACTTGAACTCCTTCACCTTCAATTGTTTCAATAAGAGCATCTACAAAACCCTCAAGTCCGGCACCATTGTAAATGAAGGCATCGCCTTCTGCTACATTAATCATTTCTCTAGCTGTTGGCTCAAATGAATGTGCATCCGCGCCAACCGGAACGAGGTTGGTTACGTTCACATAATCCCCACCAATTTTGTTTGCAAAATCTTCTAGAGGAAAAATAGTTGTGAATAATTCCAGTTGTTCGACAGTCTCTTCCATAGGTTCTTCTGTTGTTGGTTGTTCTTCTGTTTCTTGATTTCCTCCACATGCCGCTAAAAACGAAGAAAGAATCAGAACAGAAGCAAACAAACTCGATCGCTTTTTCATAGTAAGCCCCTTCCATAACGATTACGCTTTATCACAGTTATGAATTATATCGTAACCCTTACGATTTGTAAACTGCAAATATAAAATAAAACCTGCCTTTAATCATAGTGATCAAGACAGGCAAATAATTATGAAATGGGGTCTAGTTTTAAACGCTGTTTATAGAGTGCATTTAATTCAGCATATTGAGCAAACATTTTAGGTAATATTTCTTTTAACTTATCTTCATCGCGTTTTTCAACAGCATTGTTAAATGCGTTTTGAAGCTCAGCATGTTTGTCTAACCAGGTTTTGTCAACTGTTTGACCATTTTCAAGTTCGCCTCGTTGTTTCGCTTCTTTTAATTTTTTTTGTAATAAATCGCGTTCTACTCTAATTTCTTTCCACTTTTCTATTTGATCTGGGGCATATTTTTCTGCGAGTAATTCGTAATAGAAATCTAGATGTACTTTTAATTCTTTGCTAATTGCTTGATCATGCTCACAACATGCTTCTTCTTTTTGATCATCTGACACTTCCGCTTGTACAGGTGCCAACGATGTTATCACAATCGAAGCAATTAACATGATTTGGGCAAATAAGAATAGCTGATGAAAACGTTTCATGTATTGGTCACCCTTTCCTTTAATTACTTATAGAATAACCAGTACAAAACCAGTTTATGTAAGAGGACTTAAAAAAAGCTGAGAAATGTTCTCAGCTTTTTTAAAAACGTTTAGTAAATGGATGTTGTTTCGGCTGTCATCGTTTCTAAAATTTCTTTTACTCTCGCTAAGAAACGACCACATACAAGACCGTCCAACACTCTATGATCAAGTGATAGACATAGATTAACCATACTTCTAATGGCAATCATGTCTCCTGTGTCGCTTTCGATCACGACTGGACGCTTGACGATTGATTCAATCGATAAAATTGCCGCTTGTGGGTGATTAATGATTGGTGTTGATAACACGGAGCCAAATGAACCTGTGTTGTTCACCGTAAATGTGCCACCTTTCATATCTTGACCACTTAACTTGTTTGAACGAACCTTCGAAGCTAAGTCTTGAACTTCACGACCGATCCCTTTAATCGATTTTTCATCTGCATTTTTAATCACTGGTACATATAAGGCGTCCTCTGTTGCAACAGCAATTGAAATATTAATATCTTTTTTCTGTATGATCTTATCTTCTGCCCACATTGAATTCAACTGTGGAAATTCCTTCAATGCTTCAACCGTTGCTTTAATGAAGAACGGAAGGAATGTTAAATTAAATCCTTCTTTGGCTTTAAAATCTTGTTTGATTTGATTACGGAAGTGAACTAGATTAGTTACATCTACTTCAACCATCATCCATGCATGTGGCGCTTCATGTTTACTCTTAACCATGTTGCTCGCGATTGCTTTTCTAATTCCACTTATAGGAATTTCCAAGTCTCCTGTAGCAGCCACAGGTACTTCAGCCTTTTTAAAAGGTGCTTGACTTTGCACGACTGGTTGTTTAGCTGTTAGAGTAGTTGACTCCTCTTTAACAGCCACAACTGGTGTAACTGCTGGTCTTTCACCACTATCGATGAGACGTTGAAGATCTTTTCGTGTAATTCTGCCACCTTTTCCTGAACCGTTCACTTGCTCAAGATTAATACCGTGCTCTTGCGACATCCGCAACACAGCTGGTGAATAACGACGCTTTTGCGACTGATCCGTTGCAGGTTCAGACACAACTGCTGCTTTTGCTGTCTGGGGTTCGGGTGCTTCATTTGTTATTTCTTCTTTGGCTTCGCCTTCTACATCGATCGTGCAAATAACTACGCCTACCTCCACCGTTTCATCTTCTTGTACGAGGAGCTCTTTGATGGTTCCTGAGAAGGAAGATGGTACTTCAGCATTTACTTTGTCCGTCATCACTTCTGCAATCGGGTCATACTTGTTCACGTATTGTCCTGGTTCAACGAGCCATTTGCTAATCGTTCCTTCTGTTACACTTTCCCCAAGCTGGGGCATTTTCATTTCTGTTGCCACTTAGGATTCCTCCCTTCTAGTTAAAACTCCGCAAGCTCTCTCATTGCCGCTTCTACTTTATCTGGATTAATCATAAAATGTTTTTCCATCGTTGGTGCATAAGGCATTGCTGGGACATCTGGTCCAGCTAATCGCTTAATTGGAGCATCTAAATCAAATAAACAATGTTCAGCGATAACCGCAGCCACTTCACCCATGATACTACCTTCCTTATTATCTTCTGTAACTAATAAAACCTTTCCCGTCTTACTAGCTGATTCAATAATCGCTTCTTTATCGAGTGGATAAACGGTTCTTAAATCAAGGATATGGGCTGATATCCCATCCTTTTCAAGACGTTCTGCAGCTTGCAAGGCGAAATGAACGGATAGACCATACGTAATAACGGTAATATCTTCCCCTTCACGCTTTACATCTGCTTTTCCGATTGGAAGCGTGTAATCACCTGCTGGTACTTCGCCTTTTATTAAACGATAAGCACGTTTATGTTCGAAAAATAGAACGGGGTCGTTATCACGAATGGCAGCCTTAAGTAAGCCTTTTACGTCATAAGGAGTCGAAGGCATGACAATTTTCAAACCTGGGACACTTGCAAAGATCGCCTCAACCGATTGCGAGTGGTAGAGTGCTCCGTGTACACCTCCGCCATAAGGAGCTCGAATCGTTATTGGACATTGCCAGTCATTGTTAGAACGATAGCGTATTTTGGCCGCCTCTGAGATGATTTGATTCACCGCTGGCATGATGAAATCGGCAAATTGCATTTCAGCGACAGGTCTCATTCCATACATCGCCGCTCCAATCCCAACACCTGCAATGGCAGATTCAGCTAATGGGGTATCAATCACACGTTGTTCTCCAAACTGTTCATATAAGCCATTGGTCGCTCTAAATACCCCACCGCGTGCTCCAACATCTTCTCCTAGAACGAAAACTTTTTCATCTCTCTCCATCTCTTCTCGTAATGCTTGAGTCACTGCCTCTATATAAGAAATTATAGCCATACTCGTTTCTCCCCCTCTCTATTCCTCTGCATACACATGCTTCATTAAATCTTCAGGATCGGCATACGGCGCTTGCTCTGCATAATCCGTCGCATCGTCTACAATTTTCGCTAGTTCATTTTCGATAGATGTTTGCCGTTCGTCTGTAAGTATTCCGAGCTCTCTTAAGTAATCAGCAAAAGTATAAATGGCATCCAATTTTTTGGCTTCTTCCACTTCTTCACGAGGACGATATGCACGATCATCATCATCACTCGAATGAGGAGTCAGGCGGTATGATACGGTTTCAACTAATGAAGGACCTTCGCCTCTTCTCGCGCGATCTGCTGCTTCTTTTACAGCTTGATAGACAGCTAGCGGATCGTTTCCGTCAACGGTGATTCCGGGCATCCCATATCCAATTGCCCGATCAGACACATTTTCACAAGCGAGCTGTTTTTCAATTGGAACAGAAATCGCGTACTTGTTGTTTTCACACATGAAAATAACAGGAAGTTTGTGAACTCCTGCAAAGTTCGCCCCTTCATGGAAATCCCCTTGGTTAGAAGAACCTTCCCCGAATGTGGTAAATGTAACGAAATCTTTGCCTTCCATTTTCCCCCCAAGAGCGATTCCAACCGCATGAGGCACTTGTGTTGTAACTGGTGAAGAACCTGTTACAATCCGGTTTTTCTTTTGACCGAAGTGACCAGGCATTTGGCGACCACCTGAGTTCGGGTCTTCTGCTTTAGCAAAGCCAGAAAGCATAAGATCTTGTGCTGTCATTCCAAAGGTTAGCACAACTCCCATATCTCGGTAATAAGGAAGAATGTAATCTTTGTTACGATCAAGAGCATATGCCGCCCCTACTTGTGCAGCTTCCTGTCCTTGACACGAGATCACAAATGGAATTTTCCCAGCTCTATTTAATAGCCACATGCGTTCATCAATTTTACGCGCAAGAAGCATCGTTTTATACATGTCAAGCACAGTATCATCTGATAAGCCTAAAGCATGATGTCGATTTTCAGTCATTTTCCTTCCTCCTCTTGTATTGCTTTTTATGAATGGATCGCAAGACCATCAACAGCCAAAGCCGCTTCCCCGATGACTTCAGATAAAGTTGGATGTGGGTGAATCATTTCTGCTACTTCAAAATGCGCAGCATCCAACACCTTTGCGAGTGCTGCCTCTGAGATCAGATCCGTTACGTGAGGCCCAATCATATGTACACCTAATAGATCATCGTTATCTGCATTGGAAATCACTTTCACAAATCCTTCAGCATCCCCATAAACTAATGCTTTCCCAACAGCTTTAAAAGGGAATGATCCTACTTTAATCTTAAACCCTTTTTCCTTAGCTTGTGCTTCCGTCAAGCCGACACTCGCCATTTCTGGGTTACTGTAAATGCACTTTGGAACAGAATCATAATTGATTGGATCTGGCTTTTTACCTGCCAAATGATCAACTGCAATGATCCCTTCGTGAGAAGCAACATGAGCAAGCTGCAACCCGCCAATAACATCACCGATTGCATACATATGAGATTCTTTTGTTTGTCCGAATTCATTTACTTTAATAGCGCCGTTTTCTAATTGGATATCAGTGTTTTCTAACCCGATATTGTTCACATTCGGGCTACGCCCTACTGATAGTAATAGTTTCTCTGCCTGGAATGTTTGCTCCGTACCATCGACATCTGCACGAATCGTAATATCTTCGCTCTTTTCTAATGTCTCAGGGAGAACCTTGGCATTCGTTACAATTTTGATGCCTTTTTTCTTTAACTGTTTCGCCGCTTCCTTGGCAATGTCTTCATCTTCAGTTGGCAAGATCTGTTTGGCAAATTCAATGACGGTCACATCAACACCGAAATCCGAAAGCATCGATGCCCACTCGATTCCAATTACTCCACCACCTACAATCAAAATAGACGATGGTAACTGTTCAAGTGCTAGTGCATGATCCGAAGTCATAACATAGTTTCCGTCTACTTCTAATCCAGGAAGCGACCTAGGGGACGATCCTGTAGCAATTAGAACGTATTGAGGAATTAACATCGTATTTTCTTCTCCATCTGTTCGTTCGATTGAAATCGTTCCTGGTGTAGGAGAAAAAATGGAAGGCCCTAGAATTCGACCTATTCCTTCAAATACATCAATCTTTCCTTTTTTCATTAGGTGCTGCACCCCTCGATGCAGTTGATCAACGATGGCGTTCTTTCGTTCCTGGACTTTTTGAAAATCTAGATGAACGTCGCTTGTCACAACACCGAAATCTTCTGAACGCTTTGTTGTCGCAAAAACCTCTGCGCTTCTTAACAATGCTTTACTCGGTATACAACCTTTATGCAAGCAGGTACCACCAAGTTTTTCTTTTTCTACAACTGCAACTTTCATTCCATGTTGAGCTGCACGGATAGCAGCTACGTAGCCACCAGTCCCTGCCCCTAAGATGACAAGATCATATTCTTCAGCCATTCCATGTTCTCCTCCTCGTTCACAACTTCAACATATTCGCTTCTCTATATTAGCGGCGAGATAAAATATGGTGTCCGTTCTGTAAAAACTGTCGGCGAGACCTTCTCATTCTTTCAATTCGTTCTTCTGCCATACGATCTGCAGCTTTAAATGTTGGAATTCGATCTCGTTTTGAGATATCAAATACCTTCTCAATGTTTTGGTAAATTCCTTCTACTTTTTTCAGAGCACGTTCACTGTTATAGCCATTTAACTCATCCGCTACATTAATTACGCCACCAGCGTTAATGACATAATCTGGAGCATATACAATCCCCATTTCATGAATCAAGCTACCATGACGTTCTTCTTTTAATTGGTTATTTGCCGCACCAGCGATGACTTTTGCTTTTAACTGTGGAATCGTTAGATCATTAATGATCGCTCCTAACGCACAAGGAGCAAAAATATCACACTCTACTCCGTAAATATCATTTACGTCAACAGCTTTAGCATTAAAATCTGTAACAGCACGTTGGACAGATTCCTTATGAATATCCGTTACGATCAAGTTCGCACCTTCTTCATGTAGATGTTTACATAAGTTATAGGCAACGTTCCCTACCCCTTGAACCGCAATCGTCTTACCAGCTAAATCATCTGAACCGAACGCCTCTTTAGCTGCTGCTTTCATTCCAACATATACACCGTAAGCCGTTACAGGAGAAGGATTTCCAGACGAACCAAAAGCAGGTGAAATCCCAGTTACATAGTCTGTTTCCTCGTAAATGGTATCCATGTCTTGAACCGTTGTTCCAACATCCTCAGCTGTGATATAACGACCATTTAAACCTTGGATGTAGCGACCAAATGCACGAAACATCTCTTCATTCTTATCTTTACGTGGGTCACCGATAATAACGGTTTTCCCGCCGCCTAAGTTCAAACCAGCAGCCGCATTTTTATAAGTCATCCCTTTCGCCAAACGAAGCGCATCCTCAAACGCATCAGCTTCAGAGTTATACATCCACATTCTCGTTCCCCCAAGAGCAGGTCCGAGTGTTGTATCATGAATCGCAATGATCGCTTTTAATCCTGATAGTTTATCTTGACATACGACCACTTGCTCGTAATCGTAATCTTCCATATATGAAAATAATTCCATGTTGTAGCCTCCTTGAATAAGTCATCCTGGCATCAAGATGTAGTCACTCTCTTTGTTGCAAGTATCGTGCCATAACCGAGTCATGGTGGTAAACCCTTATCAGTCTTCACAAAACGATCACATTCCAAAATTAAAACATGCAAGTTTTTTCACTGACATGCAATAAACTGCATGCAATTTTATGCAAGATTGTATTTTTCTAATTTATAATAAAGTGATCGAATCGATATCCCTAAGGATTTTGCTGCTTTTGTTCGATTGCCATTGTAACGCTCTAATGTCTGAGTGAGAATATTCTTTTCATAATTAGTCATTAATTGTTGTAAGTTCCCATCTAACTCTTTTTCTACGAGCTTCTCTATTGTGACCTTTGAAATTCCTTCATTTAAGGTAGGCAAATGATGTCGTTCTACATATTGATTCGACGGTTCCATGTATATCATCGTTCGAGCTAGCACATTTTCTAACTCTCTGACATTCCCTGGCCAATGATAAGCACTTAAATAGTCGATCGCTTCATCTGAAATCGATTGGACATAGCGCCCGTAGTCTTTATTTAGTTTCGAGAGTAAATGAACCGCTAGTACTTTTAAATCATTCGTTCGTTCACGTAAAGGAGGTATGTAAATAGGAAATTTATTTAATCGATAGTAAAGATCTTCACGAAAACGTCCTTCCGCAATTGCTTTTTCAAGATTAACATTGGTTGCCGTGATAATCCGAACATTAATCGTAATGGGTTTGGTCCCACCCACTCGGACAATTTCTTGTTCTTGCAATACTCGAAGAAGCTTGGCTTGCATAGAACTCGAGAGCTCTCCTAACTCATCGAGAAAGATGCTCCCGTTATCCGCTTCTTCAAAAAGTCCTCTCTTGCCTCCTCGTTTTGCCCCTGAGAAAGCACCTTCTTCATAACCAAATAGCTCACTCTCTAACAAATTCTCAGATAGCGCTGCACAATTAACTCGAACGAATGATTGGCCTCGTCGTCCGCTCTCATTGTGTATAGCGTGAGCAAACAGTTCTTTCCCAGTCCCTGATTCTCCCCTCAATAAAATCGTGGCTGGTGTAGAGGCAGCTAATTTTGCTTGCTCTTTAGCCACTCGCATTTCATCCGAGCTTCCAACGATTTCATCAAAAGAGTATTTAGCTTCGAGCGTTTGGATGCGTTTTTTTGCTTTTTCAAGCTGATTATGTAAGGATGTCAATTCTGATACATCATGAATGACACCGACGCTTCCTCTTTTTTTTCCATCCACGATAATCGGAGCGACATTGACGATGACGTCTTTCATGTTCGGTCCAACTTTTAGTGGCACTCCTCTTACAGCTTTCCCTGTTTCGAGGACTTGTAAATGCATGCTTTCCCCTTCAGAAATATCAGCTGTTGCAGGATGTCCTATTACTTGGTCAGGTGATAAACCCGTTAGCCTCGTGTAAGCAGGGTTTATCAGGATCCCACTGCCATTTTCATCAACAACCGAAATGGCATCATCGGAGGAGTGAATAATGGCTTCAAGCATCGTCTGGATCTTTTTAAGGTTCGTTACTTGATCTGAAATCTCAACGATTTCAGTCACATCTTTAAAGACAGCCATCGCCCCTATAAAACGCCCTTTTTCAAACATTGGCACCCTTGTTGTAATGACACTTGTGCCATTTTCAAATTGCTGCGTACGATGGTGTTCGACTTGCTTTGTTTTCAGTAAGCGCGGAAGTCCACTTGAAGGCAATACTTCCTTAATAGACTTTCCAATTGCTTCCTTAGCCTTTATATCAGAAATACGTTCTGCCGCCTCGTTAAATATAAGGATTCTTTCTTTGTTATCTATTGCAATCATGCCGTCATATGTAGAATTTAAAATCGTCTCTTGAATTGACATCTGTTCATTCAACGTTTGAATCAATTGATCTTTTTCTTTCATCAATGAGTAAAATAAACTAGCTAATTGTGACGGAACAATCATCGTTCTAGGCTTTAGGGTTTTCCGTAAATCAATTAATACATTGGGATCTCCTGTAGCTTCAAAAACAAAATCGATGTGTTCATAATCACACTTTTTCCAATCGTTCCCCACCTCTACATGACAGCTATGAGCTTTCTTTAATCCAGGGGCAGATGGGTTGATATCAAACACGGCCATTACTTGAATGTGTTCCATATCCATTAGTAAATGAAACAAAGCAGTTCCACCTTGACCCGCTCCAATAATTATAGCTCGTTTCATTCACACTCCCCCTTTTTAAGACTTGGTCTTAACTTCTAGTATTAATTCTCCCTTTACTATTACGCAAATGACACAAAAATGCAACTACTAAACATGTACACACGTAAAGTTTTTAGTTAATATAGAAGGTAAAGGTTTCTTCTTCAACACAGGCAAATCGTTACATGAAAAGAGTGACGTAACCTGCTTTCGACATACTCAGAATGAAAGAGGCATAAATATGGGACGCTTTTTAGCTTTAATGATCTTGGTCATACCAGGTGTAATTGCCGGGTATGGAATTAAATTAATGAGAGATACGATCTTTCAAATATTAAATAGCCCGTTTTCTAATCTAACACTGCAATTTTTTAGTGGGCTTATTCTTTTTATTGTTTGTTTAAGCTTTATTGGAGGGTTTATTTTTTATCGCGATCGCAAAAATGGGAAAATTGCTCCCAGGTTTAAAAAGAAATAAATACCTTGATCAGCCCCTAGTTAGCAATTTAAAACTAGGGGCCTTTGCATTTTTCATCCTTTTTTTATAATCCCAATTTGATCAATTGTTCTTAAAAACCGAGATTTTTCAATAAAAGCAGAAAAAGAATATTTTTCTGCCACTAATATCATCGCTAACACAAACACAAGAAAGCTATATTGAACAGAGAAGGATACGTGGTTCACAACAACGACAGCCAAAATAGCTCCAACTACGGTTGCACCATTGTCTCCTAACATGGCCTTCCTAGATCCTTCTAACACATACCAAATATAAAATACCATTAAAAGCATGAGTACAAATAGAAAAGAAGGTAGAGGGTTGAAAATCATGATTAAAATCGTCAAACTTACGGTCAATTTCCATACACGAAGTGGCCTTGTATCAAAAAGGTTCATCACATGTGGCAAGCCCGTTATTAGCAAGAAAGCGACAACATAAGCGAAATAGGATCTTAATTCACTCACCCAGAGAAACAGGATAGCAGCCACAATTGTACCGCCAGCCTTAAGTAAGCCAGTAGTCAATATATGATTTTTAAAGAAGTACATCATATGTCCTTTTAAACCTTTAGGGTACGGCTTTCCATAGACGTCATCAAGTAAACCGAATAACCAGATACTTAAAAGAAAAGCAAAGGAAGCAACGGAAAAAGCTGGATTTATATGCGGAGGATATGCGTACAGAAACGAGTAGCTATAAAAGATTAGAACCCCTAAGCTGTATGGCACATCCTTCCCTTCGTAATTCTTCACACTAAGATTCATTCTTTTAAAGGCAATCATACTAAAGTAAGCAATAATGGGAACTGAAATAAAAAAGGCCATCATGACTGAACCCCTCTTAATTGCTTTTCAATATCAACCCATTGCTTCAACCTATGATAGAAGCCCTTAAGATCTCGTCCCATTTCTCTATGCTTCATCGTTGTCGCTACCTCGAGATAACTTGCTCCTGCACACAGTAAATCAATTGTCATTTGAGTTTCTATACCAAACCCTTTATAGGTTTTGTTCAGAAGCATTGGGAGCCATTTTCGATGAAACACACGTTGTCCCGATAAGGGGGCTTCTAACTTCACACCTGTTTTTTTGTAAACAAGTGCTTGTACTCTTTTTTTCACAATTCCAGCCCCTGCCCTTTTTCCTGGCTTGATAATGGAAATCGCAATATCCGCCTCTCCCTTTTTGATTGGTTCAATCAAAGAGAGGATTTCTTCCGCTGTCTCTTCTAGGTCGGCGTCAAGACACGCAATAAAGGTCCCATTCGCTTCTCGCCAACCTTGCTTTAGAGCATAGCCTTTTCCTTTATTAACAGGGTAAGAAATCACTTGATCAGCGTATTGTTTTGCAATTTCCGCCGTTCGGTCAGTACTACCATCATCTACGACGATAATTTCACTTGAATGAGTGATGTTCTTTAACGCTTGTAGTGTTTTCTCAATTCTGCCTTCTTCATTATAGGCAGGAATAATATAAGTAACATCAATCATGACGAAGGACCTCCTTCTTCTTCCAAGGCGTTATTTTGTCAGGAAGAAGGTTCTGAATGGATTTTACGATCTTAGTCTTAAATCGATTATTCCTCCGCCAAGCTAAGGAGAATACATTTCCTTTGCCCATTAATGTATGAATTCCTTTTAAGTCTGTCAACTTCTCCCCTGCTTGAATTCGGCTTAACCAGGTTGACCCCATTCCAGGCCTTCCTTTTTCAAGAAACTCTGTCATTCCAATTCGGCAGCCAATTAAGAAGATATGATTGGCTCCTGATAGGTAGGAAGCTGTTATTGCCACATCCTCGCTCGTACCGACAAATTTAATCGTTTCTACTTGATAACCTAACTGTTCAAGTCGGTCCCTTCCTGGAGAAGAACCATTTGGATGCTCGTGACATAATAAGGTTGCTCCACATTCGAAAGCCTGAGCACTAATTGAATCCATGTCCCCTATAATAAAGTCCGGACAGATTCTTTGTTTCAATAAACCATCAGCAGCCCCATCAACCGCTACGATCACCACTTCTTTTTTTAGTAATGCGTGACGCAAGGCACGTATATCTTTCTCATAATTTGTATTTCTTGCTACGATAAAGACTTCCTTATCTTTAATCGTATGAAAGGAGCTTGGTATAGTCACATGTTCTGTAAACCAATCACACTCTTTCTTTGCATATGACAATGTATTATGAACAAAATCTTGAAATAGTTGTGAGTAATTGGCGACAGCTTGCTTATCTTTCAATTCAATTAGTTCATCCGAATAGGCAACTAACTTAGCTATATATGTCGGCTCACTTTCTTCGAAACCTTGTATATAAAGCTCATTTTGAAAGATGATTGCTTCTTCTCCTTGATACAATTCTTTGCCTTCTATTACATTTAAGGATGTAATATCGAAGACTGGAATCCCCGCTCGAAGAAGATTTCTTACATGGTGCTGATTATATCGACCACTCATTGATGCTCTGCCATTAACAACAGCTTTTACTTTAGCTGCTATTAAGCCATCCACTGCTACCCCATCTAGGTCTTCGTGCCAAAGAAAGACCATACTCCGGCTCGGCAAATAATGGAGTAACTTTTTTGTTTGTTTATGTTCATAAATAGGTCCTTTAATAAGCTCTACCATATGAAAACCCTCTTTGCACCGTTTGTTCATAATATAAGCAGATTTCCACAAATTTATTAGAACATTTTTAATGGATGCAGATTGGTACCTCTCAAATCAAAAAAAAAAAAAAAAAAAAAAAAAACAAACTCCAAATGGAATTTGAATTTTTAGGTCTTGTCTTTTCAAGAAACCTTATGTTCAATTCTTAATTTATCGGCAACCATGGCGATAAATTCACTATTTGTTGGTTTGGCTTTAGAATGACTTACCGTGTAGCCAAATAGACTTGAGATTGAATCAATGTTCCCACGACTCCACGCTACCTCAATAGCATGTCTAATCGCACGCTCGACACGACTTGAAGTTGTGTTGAACTTCTTTGCAATATCTGGATAAAGCACTTTCGTGATTGATCCAAGTAGTTCAATATCATTGTACACCATTGTAATAGCTTCTCTTAAGTACATGTATCCTTTAATATGAGCAGGAACGCCAATTTCATGGATGATACTCGTAATACTAGCGTCTAAATTAAACCCTCTATCTTTAGGTTGTTGTGGTGATGATATAAATGATTGCGTTGATGGAGATTGTAGAAAACTTCTCGTTTGCCCACTAATGTCACGGATATTTGAAATTAGGACTTCCATATCAAATGGCTTCAGTACATAATAAGCAGCACCTAGATTAACAGCTTTTTTCGTTACATCTTCTTGGCCAAACGCTGTTAACATAATAATATGAGGCTTCTTTTTCATACCTGATTTATTAATTCTTTCTAACACAGCTAACCCGTCTAAATGAGGCATAATAATATCAAGAATCAGTACACCTGGTTCTTTTTCCTCGATTAATCCCAAGCATTCTTGCCCATTATAAGCTGTCCCTACCACTTGCATGTCATTCTGAGCTGATATGTATTCATTGAGCAGATTGACTAACTCACGATTATCATCGGCAATACAAACGTTAACTTTTTGCACAAAAAATCCTCCTCTGTTCCCGCTTTTTCTGTCATACTTTTACTTTTTCGACAACGATCTTAAAATACCTTTTATTTTTCGGAATTTATTTGTTTTTTAAAGTTTTTCTAATGTTTACTTCAATTTACTTGTTTTTTCGACCATATTCGCATTTTGACAAAAAGCCAGCTATCGTTTTGTCGAATTTTCTTTATCTCCTCTAATCATACCACAAATTATCCAGAAGAAAAGAAGCCAAAACGAATTAACTCGCTTTGGCTTCCTGTTTATTTGAGAAATGATCTGTTACTCCTGCTTCTTCTAACATCCAGCTAATATGACAACCATATCCACTAGTTGGATCGTTAACAAACACATGCGTAACAGCTCCGATAATTTTCCCATCTTGTATAATTGGACTTCCACTCATGCCTTGGACAATTCCACCAGTAGCCTCTAACAACTTAGGATCGGTTACTTTAATAACCATTCCTTTTGTTGCAGGTTGTTTTTGAGGTACAGAGCTGACAATTTCAATATCATACTCTTCTACATGTTCACCTTCAACTACTGTTAAGATTTTAGCAGGACCTTCTTTAACATGTGTAGATAAGGCAATTGGCATCTTTTTATCGTGGATGTCATTTTTTAAGTTAGCTTCCTTAAGTGTTCCAAAGATTCCAAAGGAACTATTCTTTTCAATTGTACCCAAAACTTCGCGTTTCTCAGATAAACTAGCCAATTTTTCACCTGGATCTCCATTACTGCCCTTTTCAATGGATGTGACAGATGAACGAATAATTTGACCATCATGTACAACAATTGGTTTTTGTGTATCAACATCTGAAATAACATGACCCAATGCCCCGTATTTTTTTGATTCTGGGTCATAAAAGGTTAACGTCCCGACACCAGCAGCTGAATCTCGAATATAAAGACCCATTCGGTATGAATGTTCTCCTTTTGCTTTTAACGGCTTTAAATCTTTTTCAATTGTCTGATGATCACGTTTGATTTCCATTTTTAACGGGCGCCCTTCGTCACCAGCGGCTTGAACATACTCACCAACCTGACTCATGCGCTGTATTTCGTGACCGTCAATTTTCAGGATCATATCACCTATTTCAATCCCTGCAGTTTCACCCGGAGAAGAACTACCCTCGTCCGTATCGACTAAATGATGACCGACGACTAAAACTCCCTCCGTGTTCAGCTTCACTCCAATTGACTGACCACCTGGTATTACTTCTGTTATAGGTAGTGACTTAACATCAATACTTTTCACTGGAAACCCAGCAACTTCTAGTGACACATTTTCAATAACTTCATTTTCACTTGCTCCGCTAGGTTGGAAAGCTTGTGCCGCAGTATTAGTTGAAACAGTTACTGCACTTAGTGATTCTGTCGCCTCAACTATTGGCGCTAATTCCCCTTCAAACACAGTCATTGCTGTTGGGATACTTGCCCATTCACGGACTTCATTTGAAAACCCCAAGCTAATTACGAATAGCAGAACAAGGACACCTATTGTTTTTCTCCATGCATCGCCTCTCACTCACTTCACTCCCCTAGCTCCTTGCCCACACCTCCATTATTGGCTGTATTACTAATGTTGCCTTCAGGTGGAACATTTATAACTGGAACAAAAAGAAAAAGCTAACCTATTTTTGGAGAGCCCTGAAAAAAGCTTAACTTTTTCAGGGCTCTAAGCAATGAGTGCAACCACCTGATCTTAAGCCTGTTATGAGTGGGGTTCACTTAAAGGCGCAACGTGTGGAGCCATTGCCGTTTCTTTAAAATTAGTTAAAGGTTAGTCTTAGCTTCTTAAGTAGCTTTTTATTTTAGGTTTGCTATATTAAACGGGTTGTTTAAGTTTTTCGGCAAGTTCCAACAGTTCTTTTGCATGCTCTAATGTCAAATCTGTAATTTCTACACCTGAAATCATCCGAGCGATCTCCGTAATTTTTTCCTCAGTTGTAAGTATTTTCACTGATGTTTTCACGCGCTTATTTTCTTCAGCCTTCTGTATATAAAGGTGAGAGTCTGCCATAGCTGCTACTTGTGGCAAATGCGTGATACACAGTACTTGAGAACCAAGTGAAATGCCATGAATCTTTTCAGCTATTGCTTGGGCTACACGACCACTTACACCTGTATCGACCTCGTCAAAAATAACAGATGTTACCCCTTGCTGATTCGAAAAAATTGATTTGATCGCTAACATAATTCTAGAGATCTCCCCCCCTGAAGCAACCTTAGAGAGAGGCTTCATCGGTTCGCCAGGATTGGTTGACAAGTAAAATTCAATTAGATCAATTCCATCATGACTAAAAGGGATCACCTTACCGTCAATGGTTGGTGAATATTTACTTGTTGATTTCTCAAGAACTCGAACATCAAAAGTCGTCTTTTCCATATATAAGGAACGGAGCTGTTTGTGAATAGCATCAGTAAGCTCGATTGCCGCCTGCTTTCTAATTTCTGTTAGACCTTTTGCTTCAACTAAGAGATCTTTCCATAATCCATCTATTTCTTCTTGAAGCTTACTAATGCGGTCATCTTTATGAATGATCGAATCTAGTTCTTCCTCAACTACAGCAGCATGTTCCAATATCTCATCTACAGTCGAACCATATTTTCGTTTCAAGCGCTGGATATCATGTAACCTGCTTTCTATGAACTCTAAACGACTTGGATCAAACTCAATTTGCTCTACTCGGTCTCTAAGTGTAAAAGCTGCTTCTTCAAGTAAGTAGTAGCTATTGCTTACGGATTCGAACAAGTCTTTTAATTCTTCATCAATAGTGGTAGCTTCTTCCAAATGAGAAACAGTAGTTGAAAGAAAGTCAAGTCCTCTTCCTTCACCATATAAACTTGAATAACCGTCTTGTAGATGGGAGAATAATTTTTCACTATGCGCGAGCTTATGCCGTTCTTGACTTAATAAATGATCTTCATTCGGCTGCAAATTAGCTTGCTCTATTTCTTGTAATTGATACTGAAATAAATCAATTTTCTGAGCCATTTCCTGCTCATTTTTACTTAAGCTTAGCAACTGCTTTTGCAATTGGCGTGCTCTCCTAAAAAGGCCTTGATATTCGATCAAAGCAGATGAAAGTTTGTTTTGAGCAAATCCATCCAACATGGAGATGTGTTGTTCTGCATGCATCAACGTCTGGTGCTCATGCTGTCCATGAATGTCGACAAGGGCTTGTCCTATCTCACGCAATATCGCAAGCGTAACTAATTTTCCGTTCACTCTACATATGGTTTTTCCTTGAGACGTAATGTTTCGCCTTAAGATGAACATCGAGTCCTGAACATCTATTCCATATTCGATTGCCTTTTTTATACCAGGATGAGTATCTCCGACGATAAACAAACCTTCAATTTCAGCTCGTTTCTCCCCGTAGCGAACAAATTCAGATGAACCTCTTCCGCCAAGCAACAGTCCAATGGCATCGATAATAATTGATTTACCTGCACCTGTTTCTCCTGTTAATACGGTTAACCCTTTTTCAAACTGGACCGTTAATTCTTCAATAATGGCAAAGTGCCTAATTGATAATTCGATTAACATTCAGTCACATCCTTATAGCATATCTAAAAACCTTTGTGTAATGGCAGGACATTCTTCACGATTTTTACATATAATTAGAATCGTATCATCACCACAGATCGTTCCCATTATTTCGGTCCAATCTAAATTATCAATTAACGCTCCAATCGAATTCGCATTACCCGGCAATGTTTTCATCACAATTAAGTTTTCCGAAAGATCGATACTAACGAAACTATCCATTAAAGAACGCTTAAGTTTCTGAAGTGGATTGAAGCGTTGGTCTGCCGGTAAACTATATTTATAACGTCCATCAAGCATTGGAACTTTTACAAGATGAAGTTCTTTAATATCTCTAGACACTGTTGCTTGTGTGACATTATACCCTGCTAGACGTAGTTGCTCGACTAAATCATCTTGTGTTTCAATTTCAAAATTCGCAATGATTTCTCTTATTTTAATATGTCTTTGCCCTTTATTCATTTTTCCCACCCAATCTTTCCACAATCTCTTCTCTCCATTATCTACGGATTCTTGTCTTAATACAACCAAAGAGTCGACAAAACCTAACAAAATGTAAAGAAAAAAATTTGTCCTTTAACAAGTAGAGGATTTGGTGATAGATAGATCGAATAGTCTACTTAACATTTAATGGAAGTGGTGTGACTTTTAACATGACAGAGGATGAACGGATAAAGAAGTTAGAGGCTAGGGTAACGACGCTAGAAAATGAAATCGTAGCCCTAAAAAGAGAAAAAAAGGTCATGATTTTAAAAGATGAGAAAAAGCTCATTCATTCCCCTAAGCTAACTAGACCTGATTCTCAAGAAACAAGTACTCCACCAAAAAGTACAATCGACTGGGAAAAGAAAATAGGTCAAGTTTGGCTACCAAGAGTTTTTATTTTTGTTTTACTATTAGGAGTTATCTGGGGGTTTAAAGCAGGTACAGAATTAGGTTTGATTAATGATTTTGTTCGTATTGCTGCTGGTTATGCAGCTGGTTTCCTACTTCTTTTTGTTGGACGTAAACAATGGCAAAAACAAAATCTTGTTCTCAGTCAAGTCTTATTAGGTGGCGCAGTAGCTATTTTCTTTTTAACGACCTTCGCTGCTCATATTTTATATCACCTAATCTCAACACCCATTGCGTTTAGCTTACACATTATCATCGTAACACTTGGCTTTCTTCTCACAAGAAAATTTCAATCGCAAACCATTGGTATTGTAAGCAGTGTTGGGGCCTTTTTAGTTCCGTTCTTACTCCAATCAGACAGTGGCAACATTTTATTTTTTTCTATTTACGAACTCCTTGTTTTTATTGTTTTTATGATGTTGGCTTTATCTTCTAAGCTTAAGTCTCTTTACCTTGTTGTTACGTATGGGCTCCACTTATCTTTTCTTATTTTTGCCTTGATCCAATGGAACGAAGATATACGTACACTTGCACTGGTAACGTTGGTCCAGCACTTGATGATTATACTTTACTTTCTCTATCGACAAACATTAAAAGAACAAGTTGCATTTACCGTATTAACAAGTTCAGTATTAATGTCATTTTGGATTCTCGCAACATTTACTTCTTCCTTTTGGTTACTAGTTGTTACAGTATCCTACATATTGATCGTAGCTTTTATCAAAATGGAATTAGATAAGCGCTCTGTCTTTCTCTCAAATACCGCTCTCGTTCTATTACTGTTTTTAATAGATCATTTTGAGCAATCCGCACTTGGAATTTTTCTTGTTATTGAAGGTTCGCTCGTTGTTTATTTAAGCTTTCTTTTCCATTCTAAGTTGCAAAGGTGGATAGGTTTTAGCATCTTTGCCCTAGGAGCATTTAGTATTCTTGTGTTTCCAATTGAGCAATTTCCGTCTATTGAAACACTTGCATGGACCATTTTGATGGTTTGCTTCTTGTTACAAATCAAGTTTAATCAGACGTTACGTCATAAAAAAGATTTATTCACCGTTGTTAAAACCGTCATGGCTTTTTTAGGGCTTCTCTATTTTTCGCAACTCTCTTTATTAATAACAAACGATGCAAAAGTAGAATCCATGGTCTTATCAACCACTTGGATCTTATACGCAGCTGCTAACGTCATCTACGGCCATATAAACCGAGATAAACTGTTCCGTCTCTTTGGTATATTTCTGATCTTCTTTACCCTGCTCAAAGTCGTCTTCATTGATTTACCAACTGTATCGATTTTGATAAGAGCCATTTTATTTTTATTGCTTGGTGGCATCGGTCTTGCTGTTTCTCGCCTTTTCTACAAAAAAGAAACGCATGATCGTATGGAAGAAGGCCAAAAGAAGAATTAAATCGTACAAAAAAGGACCAAACCTAATCGTTTAGTCCTTTTTCGTTCCTCTTTTATTCTTACTGGTCTTCTTGCTTCACTTTTAATTGTTCATGCGCTTGTTCCACTACATCTTTTGAAGATATCGTCTCAGAAAGACTTCCCATTTCTTTTTCACCAGTAAAATGCAAATGCATTAAAAATTCGATATTTCCTTCTCCACCTTTTATCGGAGAAAAACTCAGTCCTGCAACATCAAATCCTTGTTGAGTGGCATATTCGGTAATTCTCGTCACTACTTCTTCATGGACTTTTTTATCACGGACAATCCCTTTTTTCCCGACTTGTTCTCTTCCAGCTTCGAACTGAGGCTTTATTAGTGCAACGACATCACTGTTTTGCACGAGCAACGTGCTCAAGACAGGGAGAATTAATTTAAGAGATATAAAAGAAACATCAATTGTTGCAAAATGAGGTAACCCTTCCGTTAAATCCTCAGGCTTCACATATCGAAAGTTCGTACGCTCCATGACTGTTACTCGTTCGTCTTGACGTAGCTTCCAAGCAAGTTGATTATAGCCAACATCCAGAGCATAAACGGCTTTTGCACCATTTTGTAACGAACAATCCGTAAATCCACCTGTAGAGGCCCCAATATCTAAAACAATTTTATCTTTTAGCGATAGATTAAACTCTTCGATCGCTTTTTCTAACTTCAAACCACCACGACTGACATACGGAAGTGGATTTCCTTTGACTTCCAAAGGAGTCTCAGTGTCCACCTTTAATCCAGGCCTATCCACTCTTTCCGTTCCAGAAAAGACTAGCCCGGCCATAATCGACCTTTTTGCTTTTTCCCTCGTTTCAATCAGTCCACGTTCAACTAATAAGACATCTATTCGTTCTTTCTTTGTCACGTCTGTTACGCCCTTTGCCTTTTCTTTGGTAATAGCGTAATAACCTGATCCAGCACATTGGCCGAAGTCAGCCCAATTTCTTCGAGCAATTCTGAGACACTCCCATGTTCGATAAATTCATCAGGGATTCCCATACGTTTCACTTCTACATTGTGATAGCCGTTATCGTGGAAAAACTCAAGTACAGCACTTCCAAAACCTGCTTGTAAAGCAGCTTCTTCCAACGTTAAAACAGGAACATTTAATTTTGCAAGCTGATGTAAAAGTTCTTCATCTAATGGTTTAGCAGAGTTTGCATTAATTAGCTTAACTGAGATCCCTTGCTTTTCCAATTGAATCATCGCTTCTTCTGCTACTGGAATCATCGTTCCAAAAGTTAAGATACAGGCGTCTTTTCCATCCTTTAATGTTTCCCACTTCCCAATCGGAAGTTGCTTCAACTCATCATCCATTTTAATTCCATATCCATTGCCACGTGGGTAACGAACCGCAATCGGACCACCATCATATTTACACGCTGTGTAAATCATATGTTGCAGCTCATTTTCATCTTTTGGCATTAATATTTTCATATTAGGAAGATGGCGTAAGAAAGCAATATCAAACACACCTTGATGCGTTTCTCCATCTGCTCCAACAAGTCCAGCACGGTCAATCGCAAAGACAACATTTAAGTTTTGTCTACAAATATCATGAACGACTTGATCGTATCCACGCTGTAAGAAGGTTGAGTACACGGCAAAGACTGGCTTCATTCCTTGCGTTGCTAACCCCCCGGCCATTGTCGTCGCATGCTGTTCAGCAATCCCGACATCAAACATACGCTTTGGAAATTCTTTGGCAAATAAATCAAGCTTTGTTCCACCAGGCATAGCAGCAGTTAGAGCCACAATACGCTTGTCTTCACGAGCAATCTTCTTTAGCGTTTCCGCAAAAACACCACTATAACTTGGTGGTCCTGGTTTTTTAACAACTTCACCAGACTCTATCTTATATGGCCCAAGCCCGTGCCAAGTTCCTTTAGCATCATTTTCTGCCGGTTCATACCCCTTGCCTTTTTTCGTTAAGACATGGACAAGTACTGGACCTTTCGTTTTCTTCGCATACTTTAAATTTTCTGCTAAGTCATCAAGGTCATGTCCATCAACTGGACCTAAATAAGTAAAGCCCAGTTCTTCGAAAAAGATACCTGAAACAAGTAGATATTTTAAACTATCTTTTACACGTTCAGCAGTAGAAGCAATCTTCCCACCTAATGCAGGTATTTTTTTAATTAGCTGCTCAAGTTCTTCTTTTGCTTTATGATACTTACCAGCAGTACGCAAACGTGCTAGCACGTTATGAAGCGCGCCAACGTTTGGTGCGATAGACATTTCGTTGTCATTTAAAATGACAATTAAGTCGGTCTGCTCATGACCAATATGGTTTAATGCCTCAAGAGCCATCCCACCTGTTAGTGCGCCGTCCCCAATAATAGCGACTACACTTTCATCCGTACCTTTAATGTCACGAGCTGTAGCCATTCCCATCGCAGCAGAAAGAGAGGTAGAACTATGTCCCGTTTCCCAAACATCATGCTCACTTTCGTTTCGCTTTGGAAAACCACATAGACCCTTGTACTGTCGTAAATTATCAAATTGATCGGCACGACCGGTAAGTATTTTGTGTACATACGCTTGGTGCCCTACGTCCCAAATGAACTTATCTTTAGGACTATCAAATAAATGATGTAAGGCGAGTGTAAGCTCAACCACACCTAAATTAGGTCCTAGGTGCCCACCCGTTACTGATAATTTCTCAATTAAAAAGTGACGAATGTCTTCTGCTAGTTCCTCTAATTGTTTCTTTGAATAATCGTTAAGTTCGCTTGGGTCTTTAAATTCCTCTAGTTTCATAAAGGAACCCTCACTTTCGAGTCAGTTTGTCTTTTTTCTTTGTCTTCCCGTTAGTAGCTGAGAACACTTTTATCTTTAATCTTACCTCTAAAATGTATAATAATCTACCAACTTGATAGATGATCGGAGTAGAATAGTGAATCGCCAATGTTTTTCCTACTGCTTTTCCACCTACAGTTAAGGCTGCAACCACACTTGTAAAAAGAATCGATATTGCAAATTGCTGATAGGAGGTATCATTATAGCCAAGCTGTAACGAAAGCTGTAAGACCACATAAGCAGAAGCAGTACCACTAATAATCCCCGAAATATCACCGATGACATCGTTACAAAAGTTAGCAAATTTATCTGCATTTCTTGTAATTAAGACCGCATGCTTTGCGCCGTGCAAGCGCTCAGATGCCATTGCATGAAATGGCTTTTCATCAGCTGCAGTAGCGGCTACCCCTATTGTATCAAAGAACACCCCTAAAAAGACAATAATGAAAACGATCCCCATTCCAATTGCCCATGTAACACCACTTAATATAAATGTGGAAATAACTGAAAAAATAGCCGCTAGCACGAGTGTGATAACGGCAATACCCAAACTCCAATGTATTGATTTCTGAAGAGGTTTCATAATTGTCTTAAAATCACCTTTTTAAAAATAGACTATGTATAGAAATAAAGGAGTGGTCATTTAAAGAGTAAACTCTGTAGCTTAGGTCCAGTAGGATTTCCCAATTCAGAACCAATGCGTCGCCGCAAAGGCGGTTTCCCTTTACACTGAATTTGACGTTGTCACCAAGCGTCAGACTGGATTACCACTTAGTCTACACTGCAATCCTCTTTAAATGTCTATTGAACAGTCTAGGAGATTTCCTCGGCAGTTCCTTGCCGTTCTTTTATCCTCTTTTGCAGAGTAGATTTCATATGGGTAAAGGTGATGCTCTGTTGGCCGACAGAGCAAACCCTCATTTCCATAATCCCCTCTTCCTCCACTCAAGGCAGGCTACGCTGCAGACAAGCTCCCTAGCTTGCCGTTGCAGGTTCATACCCTTTGCTCTTGTACCTTACTCGTGCAAGGACCGAGCAAAAGGCCTCCACGGTAGGAGGGTCAACGCCCACATGCCTTTGTGGATCGCCCTACTACCTTATCTCCCAGTCAAGACCCAAGGCTGGGCGCCTCAAGCCAAGACAAGGAGCTTCATCGATGTGCCCTTTGGCGGATTTTTAGCCCCGCCTTCAAGAACGGAGAACTGACTAGAATACTGCACCACTCTCGTGTCTCGTTATTATAGCATGCACCTATTGTAAGCTCAATGGAAATGCTTTGAATTAATGGTCACGTTCTGCTACATAGTTAGTCAAAGCTAATAGTAATTGCTGATCCATATTTACTTTAGCTAAATGTTCTCTTGCTTTATCTTTATGCTCATTAAGCTTGGCTTTTGCACCATCTAATCCTAAAAGATTTGGATACGTACTTTTATTATTACCATCATCGCTACCAATCGGCTTACCAATTGTTTCCGCATCTCCCTCAACGTCTAGAATATCATCTTTAATCTGAAACATAAGTCCTAATTCTTTTGCAAACATTTTTAGATTAATAAGGTCATTAGAGGTTGCACCCGCAATAATAGCCCCTGAAATAATAGAAGCAGATAATAAATCACCTGTTTTATGTTCATGAATATACATAAGCTCATCAATCGAAAGGGACTGATTTTCCCCTTCCATATCAGCTACTTGTCCACCGACCATTCCTTCTGGACCTGAGGCTTTTGCAATCTCTTGAACAAGCAAAAGTTTTTTCTCTGCCGAAACTCCTTGCATAGTAGCAATGAGTTCAAAGCTGTATGTAAATAAGGCATCTCCCGCTAAAATAGCCAAAGCTTCTCCAAATACTTTATGGTTCGTAGGCTTTCCGCGTCTTAAGTCATCATCATCCATAGCGGGCAAGTCATCATGAATAAGAGAGTAGGTATGAATCATTTCAATTGCACATGCTACGTCAAATCCATCGTCGACTGGTTTTCCGAAACTTTTTAGTGTGGCTAGTACCAAAGCCGGACGAACTCTTTTGCCTCCGGCATTAAGGGAATAGACCATGGCTTCTTTTAAGGTCTGAGGAGCTGCAAGCTTATCTATATGTCTTGGTAATTGCTCCTCAATTTTCTCTTTTATCTCAGTTAGAAAATAACGAAGCTGTTCACCCACAGTTATTCATCCTCCTGAAAATCTAAAAGCTCAATCTCTCCATCTTCATGAAGAATTTGGTCCATTTGTTTTTCTACCTGTTCTAGCTTTTCATGACATTGTTTGGACAATGCCATTCCTTCTTGGAACATCGTGATCGCTTTTTCAAGTGGAACGTCCCCCTGTTCAAGCCGCTCTACTACTTGCTCTAATTCGGCCATCGCCTCTTCAAAGCTTAATTCAGTTTTCTCAGCCATTTTCTCTCCTCCTATTCCGCTATCTCTGTTTCTTCAACTAGACAATGAATCGTTCCATCTTTTACTCGAATATCTAATTTTGCTCCGCTATTAACCTGTTCGACCGATTTCACAAGTGTATGATTCTCTTTGTTGTAAGCTAAGCTGTAGCCACGATCCATCATTCTTAGTGGACTTAGCAAATTCAAGTCTCCGATCGCCTTTTCAAACGGCTGACGCTTCTCTTTCAGGTGTTGCTTCATGGCTTTGATTAATGCATCTTGTACTTGTTGCTTTCTATCTCTTGCTTGTCCAACACGAACATGGGGATGCAATCGATTAAGTGCTTTATCTAAGTAACCTAATCGATTGGCTGGTTCTGTTACCGTTGCTACGATTGAACGTTTTAAACGATCAATATATCCGTCTAACTGTTGTTCTTTTTGACGGATTAACTGTTCTGGATATCGAAAAGCATACGATCGTTTTAAGCGCTCGAGCTTGTTGTTTTCTGTTACAAGCCGATCGTTCATCAATTTTTTCAATCGTTTCTGCATCAACTGAAGAGAGCGTTGTACTTCTCTTATATCAGGTACGGCAAGCTCCGCTGCCCCTGTTGGTGTCGGCGCTCGTAGGTCCGCTACAAAGTCACTAATTGTAAAATCTGTTTCATGTCCAACTGCAGAAATGACAGGTACTTCAGTAGCTGCAATTGCTCGAACAACTCCTTCATCATTAAAAGCCCATAGCTCTTCTATGGACCCTCCACCACGACCAACAATTAAACAATCAAAGCATTTAGCGAGATCCGCTTGCTTGATAGCATGAATAATCGATTCAGGTGCTTGCTCTCCTTGAACGAGAACAGGAAGTAAGGTAATTTGAGCGATCGGGTAACGACGTTTTATCGTAGTCACAATATCCCGAATCGCTGCTCCTGTAGGTGATGTGATGACCGCAATCCGAGTTGGAAATGTAGGGATCGTCTTTTTTCTCTCCGCATCAAATAAGCCTTCACGCTCAAGCTGAGCCTTTAGTTTTTCATAAGCTAAGTATAAACTACCGATTCCATCCGGCTGCATCTCTTTAGCATAAAATTGATATTGTCCATAAGGCTCGTAAACATTTACCTCACCTCGGATGATTACCTTCATTCCATTTTCCGGTTTAAACGCTAAGTATCGGTTATGCCCTGCAAACATCACAGCTTGCATTCTAGATTGATCATCTTTAATCGTAAAATATAGATGCCCCCGACTATGCAACTTCACATTGGAAAGTTCTCCTCTTAACCATACGTTATGAAGGATAGAGTCTTCTTCTAAAAGCGACTTAATGTAGCGCGTCGCCTCAGAAATCGACCAAATATTACGTGTTGACATGATTGGACCCTATAAACGCTTTCGTGCTGATTGGACCGTATTTTCCAGAAGCATTGTAATCGTCATAGGACCTACTCCACCTGGAACGGGGGTTAAATAAGAGGCTTTTTCTTTCACACTATCAAAGTCTACATCACCACATAATTTTCCATCGACTCGGTTAATGCCTACATCAACAACCACAGCACCTGGCTTGACGTCCTCTGCGTTAATAAAGTTAGGTCTACCAATCGCTACGATCAAAATATCGGCTAAATTCGTCATCTCACGTAAGTTCTTAGTGCGAGAATGACAATATGTAACTGTCGCATGTTCATTTAGCAATAATTGTCCAACTGGCTTACCAACAATATTACTGCGACCAACAACGACAACATGCTTACCGACTAAATCAATCTCAGCTTCTTTTAACATCTCTACAACCCCATAAGGCGTACAAGGTAGAAATGTATCTTCACCGGTCATCATTTTCCCAATATTAATCGGGTGAAAACCGTCAACGTCTTTTTCAGGGGCAATTTTCTCAATAACAGCTTGTTCTGAGATATGTTTTGGAATAGGAAGTTGAACTAATATCCCATCGATCGATTTGTCTTGATTCAAAAGCTCAATCTCCGCTAGTAGTTCTTCTTCAGTAATGGTGTCTGACTTTTTAATTAACACAGAATGGATACCAGCTTGTTCACATGCTTTTTGCTTTGCTTTGACATATGTTTGTGAAGCTGGGTCTTCCCCTACTAAAATAACTGCTAATCCTGGAACCACATTTTTTGTCGTTAAGTGCTCCACATCTTTTTTCAATTGCTCTCTCTTTTTAGCTGCCAACTCTTTTCCATTTAACAATAATGCTGTCATACTACTCCACTCCTTTAGTTTTAAATTTCCTCCATTGCTTTGGACAATACTCCATTTACAAATTTACCAGATTCTTCCCCGCCGAATGCTTTTGCTAATTCAATGCCTTCATTAAATGTTACGTTTACAGGGATATCTTCAATGAATTTCATCTCATAAAGTGACATACGAACAATCGCACGGTCAACAAGCCCCATTCGATCAATCGTCCAGCCTTGAAGACTTGCTGAAATTAATGGATCAATGACATGTTTTTGTTCAACTGTCCCTCTTACAAGGTTAGTCATAAAATCACTTGCCGTTTCTCCTTCATCAAGCACACTCTCTATTGCTGAGTTTATATCTGTTTCTGTTAAATCAATCTGATAGAGCGCTTGTGCGGCTCTAAGTCTTGCTACTCTTCGGTTCATTTGTAAATCTCCTTTTTGAATGTATGCTCAAGCGAAATCACATACTTGTACAATTAATATGTTGATAATAGCATATCATGGCACCCTAAAACAGAACAATTTAGATTAAATTCATGTTTATCTTTCGGTTTCAACCAAACCATGCTCAATCTCATTATGTTTGCGCGCACAAGAACGGTTCCCCATCTTATAAATATGTAAAGAGTATTAACCCCATTTCTCCTTTGATGGGTACTCATAGACTATTTATACATGATACAATTCTGACACAAAGTTAGCGGCTCTATTCATTGTAGTTTGAATTTAAAAGTAACCGGTAACCCGATTATTCATCTTTTCTGTTCTATTATAGCCCAAAACCACGAAAAGACAGTCGAGGATATACCTCAACTGCCCAAAAACTATCATCTATTAGTTTTCGTCTTCGACAGGTTCAGCTGTTTCAAATTGCACGCCTACAACATGAACATTAATCGCTTGTAATTCAATTGCTGTCATTGTTTGTAATGCTTGTTTAATATTTGATTGAATCAAATTCGCCACTTCCGGAACTGCTACACCATAAGTGATTACAACAGAAACATCTACTGTAATTCCATCTTCAGCAAGCTCGACTTTAACGCCTTTTCCATGGTTTTTACGACCTAACTTTTCAGCTACTCCAGTCGCAAAGTTTCCACGCATAGTTGCTACACCGTCTACTTCTGATGCGGCAATCCCTGCAATAACTTCAATAACTTCTGGTGAGATTTCTACTTTACCGAGTTCAGACTTTTGTTCTTCGAGTTCGAGAATATGATTTTCATTCATATTATGTTCCTCCTCATTATTTTAGTTTGACGGACATAACATCATGTTGTTCAAGAAATTTCGTATTAAAGTCACCTGAAATAAACGTCTCATGATTCAAAAGTCGAAGATGGAAAGGAATCGTTGTTTCCACACCTTCAATCTCAAATTCTTCAAGTGCTCGTTTCATTTTCGCTACCGCTTCCGCTCGAGTCGCTCCGTGCGTGATAACCTTCGCAACCATAGAGTCATAAAATGGTGAAATCACATAACCTGGGTAGGCCGCAGAGTCGATTCGAACCCCTAAACCACCTGGTGCCAAGTATTTTGTAATCTTACCTGGAGACGGCATGAAATTCTTTTTCGGGTTTTCTGCATTAATTCGACATTCAATGGACCAGCCTTGGAAAGTAACATCTTCCTGAGCAAGTGTCAATTCTTCTCCACCTGCTACGCGAATTTGTTCTTTAATGAGGTCAATCCCAGTCACCATTTCTGTTACAGGATGCTCTACTTGGATACGGGTATTCATTTCCATGAAATAAAAATTTCCATTTATGTGATCATAAATAAATTCAACCGTACCAGCTCCAGAATAGCTAACTGCTTTAGCTGCATTAACCGCTGCTGCTCCCATCTCAGCTCTTGTTTCAAATGAAATAGCAGGTGATGGTGTCTCTTCTAAAAGCTTTTGTAATCTTCTTTGAATACTACAATCTCGTTCTCCCAGATGAATCACATTCCCGTGATTATCAGCTAGTACTTGAATTTCAACATGTCTGAAATCCTCAATGTACTTTTCAATGTATACACCAGGATTACCAAAAGCAGTTGCAGCTTCTTGTTGAGTAATATTCATACCCTTTTTTAACTCTTCAGCGGTTCTAGCAACACGAATTCCTTTTCCGCCTCCACCAGCAGTTGCTTTAATGATAACAGGAAATCCAATTTCCTCTGCAACGGCTAATCCCGCTTCTACATTCTCGACGATGCCTTTTGAGCCTGGTACAATAGGAACTCCTGCACTTGCCATTGTTTCCCTAGCTACGTCCTTTGTACCCATTTGGTTAATTGCATATGGGCTTGGACCGATAAATGTAATGTTACAAGCAGCACAAATTTCCGCAAAGTCTGCGTTTTCTGCTAAAAACCCGTAACCAGGATGAATCGCATCAACCTCTGTTAACGTAGCAACACTCATAATGTTCGTTACATTTAAATAACTTTTATTAGAAGCTGTTGGGCCAATACAATAAGCTTCATCAGCTAATCGAACATGTAAGGAATCTTTATCTGCTTCCGAATACACCGCTACCGTTTCAATGTCTAACTCTCTACATGCACGAATAATACGTACAGCAATTTCTCCACGATTGGCAATTAAGACTTTTTTTATCATCTAATCTCTCCTATTACAGCTCTACAACGAATAATGGTTGACCGTATTCAACAAGCTCCCCATTTTCAGCGAGAATCTCAACAATTTTACCTTTAACTTCTGCTTCAATTTCGTTCATTAGCTTCATAGCCTCAACGATACAAACAACAGATTCTTCCGTTACTTGAGCACCTTGTTTTACATAAGGATCTGAATCAGGTGATGGAGCCGAATAGAATGTTCCTACCATCGGTGATGTAATTGTATGTACATTTGCATTTGTTGTTGACTCTTGCGCCTTTGGAGTTACAGACTCTGCTTGTGCAACTACTTGTTCTTCTTTTTGTACAACTGGTGCCGCTACTGGTACTGCTTCTCTAGATACTTCCACAACCTTTTCAACAGTAGGTACTGGTGCGCCCTGTTTTTTCAAAACTAATTTAGTACCGTCTTGTTCGAACTTTAATTCATCTAGGCTTGATTGATCCAACGCTTTTATTAATTCTTTTAATTCTTGTACTTTTAACATCTTTGTACACTCCCTCATTTCGCTTGTCCTTAAATGGGACATGGATTTCTAGTTTAAATGATAGTTTACCGTTATTATAACATAATGATTTCGACAGAAAGGACTAGATCCCTTCTATCGTTACTAACAAAAAAGACTGACTCTTTTTAGGAAGCCGTTTACGAGAAGTATCGGCAAAAACAAGGAGTCAGCCTTTAGTCTTTATTCTTGAGAAGTCTCAACGTTTGTTTCTGTTTCTGCTTCAACTTCATTTTTTATTAAAGCTTCCTTTTTATATTGGCGGAAAACTGGGAATTCCGAAAGGTTATCTGGAATCTTACCGTTTTCTAATAGAATGATTTTTACAATATCCTTATTACGCGCCATATGAAATTTATCTCCATATTCATTTTCCTGTGTATAACGCTTTAAGCTTTGGTAATCCTCTTCTTGAATTGAGACTTTGTATGTATCTTGATCGTCTTCTTCGAATTGCTGTTCAAAGCCAATTTCAAATTCGACAATTTGGATATTATCATTTTTAATATTGCGTGTTTGTTCCAAAACGGCTTTTGCACCTTCTGTTAAATCATTCCATTCCATTTCGAATCGCTCCTCTGTCATTAGTTACTTTGCGTATTATATCATAGTCAAATGTCGAGTTGCATCCTTTGTAAGATTGGTTTTGATTTTTTTATACAGATAGAAGGTTGAGAGTGACACTTAATGAACATTCTGATATTTCGTTTATCTGTTATCTCTTATTCTTTAGCAAAGACTCTTATGCTATTGGAGAAGCAGAAAAGAGGTTTCATTTGATTCCTTTGACAACCTTCCTCACCCAAAATGGTTAATTAAGGCTTCACTTAGCTTGTGAATGAACAAAAGCCGCCAAACGGCGACTTTGCTTCTTTTTTTATTTTGAAGCTTGGTGAGCTACAGTTACATCTGATTGAGTACCTAAGTGATTAAGTGTTAAGCTAAGAATCTCGTTCGCTTCTGCTGCAGAAAGCTCTTCTGTTTGTACAATCACTCGTACTTTATTATCTTCAGCTAATACAAGTGCATCTTCGAAACCTTTAGCAATAATTAATGTTTCAAGTTGATATTCTTTTTGACCTAAACGTTGTAGTTCCATGCTTTTTTCATGTGCATCAATTTTTTCTTCAGCAGACGCATCTGCAGATGCTCGAATATTTGTATACTCTTCAACCATGCGGTCACGTGATGCTTGAAGCTCCATACGAATAGATGCAAAAGCTTCATTTGTTGTGATAGAAGAAATCATACCTGATTCTGTTTCTTCAGCCTCGTCTAATTCTTCAGCAATGTTAACAACTACTTCGTTCGCATCGCCATTTGTTAGCTCTTCAATATCAAAGTCTAGCTCTTGTTCCTCTTGACCTTCGTCGACAAACGCAATTTCTTCACCTGGAGCTGTTGGAGATGATACATAATACACCGAAAGTACAATAATTAAACTTAACATTGTTAACAACCAAACTGTCTGCTTTTTCAATACCATTTATGAGTCCTCCTTAGTTTTCTTCGGCATAACCGAAACTCTATGTGTTGGTACATCTAATGATCGACTTACTGCTTCTACCACCCAACTTTTCACTTGAGCGTTTTCCACCCCTTTAGCTACAACCAAAACTCCGCGCACTGATGGTTTTTCTGTTTGTACTAAGATGGGTTCTTCTTTGTCGCCGTTTCGAACGATGACTAGTTGTTCGTCACGAGAGGTATCTTCTACTTTTCTAGTTCCACCTTCACGATCCGTTTCATCTGTGTGCTGTTGCTTTTCATTCGTATTTCGTTCGTACACATTGCGCTCCGTATCTGCTAAATTAATCATGACAGATACGTCTGAGATTCCGACAATCTTTTCAAGTTGTTCTTTTAACTGATTTTCATAGCGCATTTCATAGTCTTGCATCGAATTTGGCTCCACTGACGAGCTCCTCTTGAATACTGGCTCATCCTCTTCCTCTTCTTGTTCATTAAAGACGGGTAAGGAATGTTCTTCGTCTCCTGCTGGATTGGTCAGAAGGTTGCCCGTAATCATGAGCGCAAGACCTACACATCCAAGAAGCAAAAGATAGTGAAGCGGCAAGCGCCTTTTTTTTCCTTTATCCTGCTTCTTAAACAAATTCTGTAGCCATTGTTGATCCTTCTGTTCGTCGCGATTCATTCTGCTTGTTTCCCCCCTTCCCAAGCTAGTGAAATCTTATCTTTAGGGATGTACCAATTTTCAGAGAGAAATTGTTGAACTGGTTCTAAATCATGACTCGTCTCCTCTTTTTCGTCCGTAGTTGCTCTTGGTTTAGAAGTATCAATATGAACAACTTGAACAGGTGAAACGTCTCTTGATCTTTCTTGTTCAACAGTTGATTCAGACGCTGATTGAACATACACATGAATAGCTTTTAATGCATTAATCATTTGTTCTTCATTCATTTGCTGATCAAAACTATCTACTTGTTCAAGTGCATCGTCATCCAATTTAACATTGACATGTTTGATAATCAGCTCATGCTGTTCAAGCAATGTCTCTGCCACTTCTCTCTCCAGTTGGACAGCCACCTGTTCTAAATGATATGCACGTTGTCCCAACTCTATTTCTCTTTTTTGTAAATTTATTTGATTATTTATAGATTTTTCTGTTTGCTCGGTCGCATTTGACAAGGAAAAAAGCCACTCGTCAACGTCTTCAGTAAAAATAGAAAGTAACGGTTGAAGCATAACCACTAGCAAAAGCAAGCCAACAACCATTTTGACATAACGTTGCATATTCGAATTGGGCAGCATTAATTCTAGAATAGTGGCTAGTAAAATTAATAGAATGATATTCGTTAGCCATTCTGTCAAAAAAACCATTGTTGTCTCATTCCTTTCTTCGGGATGATATTGGATGTGGATTTGTTAAATGACGCCCTTCGGCCTTACTCTGTGAAAATGTTGCGATGGCTCCGCTCAGCTAGCACGCCTTCTCCAGAAGATCGCTCAGAAGGCTTAAAACATGGCAGCGGCTACGCTCATCGCGTCGGTCTTTATCAAAAAGGTGAAGTTCGTACCTTCGGCCTTGCTCTGTGCGAACATGTTTGCGATGGCTTCGTTCGCTGCGCGCCTTCTGAGAAGATCGTTCAGAAGGCTTAAGAAATGGCAGCGACTACGCTCATCGCGTCGGTTTTGTTCAAAAAGGTGAAGTTCGTACCTTTTTGAACAAAACCTATCTAATCATAATCGATAAATTCCCTGCTGCGACCATGATGGTAATGGCTAGGAAGAACATGAGGCAGACGACGGCCATGGCTGCGAAGACGAATATAACGGCTTTTCCGATAATGGATAAACACTCGATGATAGGTCCCCCTCCTAGTGGCTGTAATACAGCGGCAGAGAGGTTGAAGATGATAGCTAGGGATAGTACTTTCAGCGCTGGGAATGCACATAGCATTAAAAGGATCCCTAATCCTGCAATTCCAATTGTATTTTTTAACAATACGGATGCTGAGAGTACGGTGTCTGCTGCATCTGTGAACATTCGACCGACAACGGGGACTAGATTTCCTGCAATAAATTTAGCGGTTCGAACTGTTATTCCATCTGAGACAGCAGTTGCTGCCCCTTGTACGGAGATAACACCAAGAAAGATTGTCAAGAATATGCCTAAAGTACCTACGGCTATATTTCTTAGGAATGTGGCGAGCTTTGTAACTTTATAGTGGTCCGTCAAAGTTGAGACGATACTTAATACAGCTGACAAAAATAACAAAGGGAGCACAACATGCTGAATTAATAAACCACTTGTATTTACAAAGAAAATGATTAATGGATGAAACAAAGCAGCTGATGTAACATTACCGATCGCGGCCATCATCGCCAGTAACAAAGGCAAAAGAGCTATCATAAAATGAACCATGCTACTAATAGCGTCCGAGGCATATGTGATCGCAACGTGAAAACTATTTAAAGCGATAATCATTAGTACCATATAAGTGATTGCATAAGCTACTTTACTGATTGTGTGTTGTTCAAATGCATTTTGAAGAGACTGTAAGATCATACAAAACACGGTTAATAAAATCAGCGAACCAAGTAGCTTTCCATTGACAAGTAACTCGTGTAGCAAAAAGCGAAGAAGCCCTAGTCCCCATTCTTTTATAGAGAATTGCTTTTCACCACGAACGAATTCCATAAATGTTCCTTTCTGACTTTCAGGTAGGAAACCTCCGTATTCTGTAGAAATTTCTTCCCAATAAGCTCGAACTTCATCTAACTGGAGTTGTTCTATTTGTTTTTCAACGAAGCCCTGCTCGTCCAACGGTTCATTTTCAGCATGACTGATAGGTGTACATATAAGCAGAATGGAAGCTACGATTATTGCTTGGACGATGAACCGAATCACGCTTGTCCCTCCCTTTTTCGCTCTTTCTTTATGAAGGTAAAAGAGCGAGAACCATTTCAATTACAGCTGTTAAAATGGGAATTGCCATAACTAAGATCAGAATTTTACCAGCTAGTTCAATTTTGGATGCTATCGCAGCTTGTCCGGCATCTTTTGCTATTTGTGCACCGAACTCCGCGATATAAGCAATCCCAATTATTTTTAAGATCGTTTGCAGATACATCATATTCATATTTGCTTGTTCAGCAATTCCTTGGAGCATGTTGATAATCTTCGCAATTTCATCTATTAAAAACAGGAAAATTAAGATTCCTACAAAAACGGTTAACATAAAGGCAAACAACGGTTTTTGTTCTTTTATAACCAAGGCTAGGAAGGTTGCGATAAGCCCTAACCCGACAATTTGGATAATATCAATCGCAACTCACCCCTTTACCCTTGAAACAGGAAAACCCCTTTTATTTTCTGAAAAAGATCATCTACAATTGTAGCAACCATATATAAAACAACAACGAAGCCAATTAAAGTTACCCAGTGAGCCCAATCTTCTTTTCCCATTTGCTTTAGTACCGTATGAATCATAGCCACAACTATTCCGATTCCTGCTATCTGAAAAATGGTGTTAACATCGTACACCACGACCTCTCCTCCTCCTATTTCCTACTGTTGCTCTAGAGCATAAGAATGACAATTAGCAATCCTGTAAGAAATCCTAGACTCTTAATCATTCGCTCGTAACGATGTTGCCGTTCTTTAGCCTCATGTTCTTCACGTTCTAAATGAGCCAGTGTCAACTTAATCTGTTTTTGCTGCTGCTCTCGATCATGTTGGCCAAGCGTTGCACCAAATTGCATCATGACTTCTCTTTCACTATCTAGCATAGAAGTTAAATTCCATGTTTCTTTTAAACTTTCTTCCCACGCCTCAAATGCGGTCTCTTGCTTTGTGAGCAATCGATTTGAAAAGTGTTCAAAGAAATAGGAAATTGGTTTTGGCATTTGCTTCGCAATATGTTCACTTGCCTCGGCGAGCGGCGTTAAGCCATACATGATCTCTGCTTCTAGCGACTGGATTGCTACTTTTAATTGCCTTAATTGCTTTGGTCTTTCACTTAATCGTTTGGCAAACTCAAATCCGAGCCAAGTTGTAGCGAGAATAATAACTACCGCACCAATTAGCTTCACTTTGCTCTCACCACGTCTCTCCTTTGTTGATTACGAATTCGTCGTATCACCCCTGCATGGGTAGTTCTTGTTAACTCAACACAACGTTCGAATGCATCCAATTCGAGCAATGACCTTAATGCCGGGCGCCGCTCAATATCTTCAAGCGAATAACCATGAGCAGTTGTCATTACTTTTACACCGGCATGAAGCGCTTCTTGAACAGCAAAAACATCCTCTTCTCTCCCAATTTCATCGACGATAATCACATCTGGACTCATCGAGCGAATGAGCATCATCATTCCTTCAGCCTTAGGGCATCCATCTAGAACGTCTACTCTTGCACCAAGTTCAAGCTGTGGAACCCCCTTCATACTTGCCGCTATTTCCGAGCGTTCATCAACAATCCCTACTTTAAGTGGTGCAATGTTTCGACTAGGCATCCCTTGACTTATCAATCGTGCTACATCTCGTAGCATCGTTGTCTTACCTGTTTGTGGTGGACCAATAAATAGAGTGTTTAACCATTTTTGGTCATATAATTGTGAGACAAGCCGGTCCGCAACACCAATTGTTTGTCTAGCAATTCTTATATTGAATGAGCTTATATCTCTTAATGTTTTAACTTGTCCGTGATCTAGAACCACTTTTCCTGCCAATCCAACTCGATGTCCACCTTTGATTGTGATAAAACCACGTCGTAACTCTTCTTCAAAGGCATACATGGAATATTGACTCAATTGACTTAATAAAAATTTTGCATCTTCAGCTTGAACGAGGTAATGACGTTCGTTAACATTTGGATAATAGGGAATCCCTCCAGAAATGACTTCTAGAGGACGCCCTACTCGGAGGCGGATTTCTTCGGTTTTTTCTATGATTGCTGGTGATAAATGTTTAAGCATTTCTCTAATGTTTCCTGGTAATATTGCTGCAACGTCTTGTAACATCACCGCTTTGCCCTCCTTACTTACTTTCTAATACCAACTAAAATTAACAAGACCCCTGCTCCTATAAAAACGAACTTCGAAACGGAAAGTCGATCAGACATCCCGATTAAACCAATGGCCACTGATGAAATAAAGATGGCTGGACCAACGATCGCAAGTACAGCATTTAATGCAACCGCTTTTTCAATACTATTAAATTTCAAAATTAATCCTGCTACGGTTAGCTCGATTAAGCCCGAAACCACTCGCAAACCAACCATTACAAGTAAAGCCATCTCAACTGTGTAGAACCAGGTCTTCATACTTCCACCTCAACTTAAAAGTCACTTTGTACAACCTATGAAAGAAGACTTCCATTCAGAACAAAAAAAGACGAGCTAGTTTTGAATTCACTAGTTCGTCTTTTTACATGAATCTTTTTCTAAGCCCTACCAACAGGACTTCTTCATCCCAACATCATGATGTATGGTAGCAACTTGTACTTTCGTTACAAAAAAACAGACCAGTCTCTACATAAATGAGATCCGGTCTGCCTTTTTACTATGCACGAGATACATAAGAACTGTTACGAGTATCAATGATTAGAACATCACCTTGGTTAACGAAGAAAGGAACTTGAACTGTAAGACCTGTTTCGAGCGTAGCTGGCTTTGTTCCGCCTGAAGCAGTGTCACCTTTAATTCCAGGCTCTGTTTCCGTTACTTCAAGTTCAACTGTATTTGGCACTTCTACTCCAAGGGTTTCACCTTGGTAACTCATAATCTGAACAACCATGTTTTCTTTTAAAAATTTTAATTCATGTTCAATTTGAGCTGTTGGTAATTCAATTTGTTCATACGATTCGTTGTCCATAAAATTATGCATATCACCAGATGCATAAAGGTACGCCATACGACGGTTTTCAATATGTGCTTTTGAAACCTTCTCACCCGCACGAAATGTTTTTTCTTGCACAGATCCAGTTCGTAAATTACGCAGCTTTGATCGAACAAAAGCAGCTCCTTTACCTGGCTTCACATGTTGAAATTCCATTACTTGCCAAATTCCATTATCTACTTCAATGGTTAAGCCTGTTTTAAAATCGTTTACTGAGATCATTAATTATTCCTCCATCTTTACATCCAAATCTATTGAACATTCAGTCACAATCATTACTATACCACAGCTTGGAAAAACTTTCTCCTCAAAAATTATTCACCAATGATCAATAATTGTTTTGTTGAATGAGTAAATGATTTATTCCCATCTTTTGTAATAAGTGTATCGTCTTCTATTCTTGTACCACCTACCCCTGAGATATAAATTCCAGGTTCCACTGTTACGACCATTCCTGGCTCAAGAATCGTTTCAGATTTCATGGAAAGTGATGGTCCTTCATGCACTTCCATTCCCAGACCATGCCCCGTAGAATGCCCAAAATAATCGCCATAGCCTTTCTCAGTGATATAATCACGAGTTAAAGCATCTGCTTGCTTACCTGTTAAGCCTGGCTTTATTCCTTTCATTCCTAAAAGCTGAGCTTCTAGCACCGTATTATAAATAGCTTTTAACTCTTCACTGACATTACCTACTGCGACTGTTCGCGTAATATCAGAACAGTAGCCTTTTAAATATGCACCGAAATCTAATGTGACTAATTCCCCTTTTTCGATTACCTTCTCACTCGCCACACCGTGTGGAAGAGCTGATCTATAGCCTGACGCAACGATAATATCAAAGGATGAACTCGCAGCACCTTGATTTCTCATGAAAAATTCTAACTCATTTGATACAGCTAGTTCTGTTATACCTGGTCTAATAAAAGTAAGGATATGCTCAAATGCGGCATCCGCAATATCAGCTGCATCTTGAATCATTTTGATTTCTTTTTCATCTTTTATAAGACGAATCCCTTCTACCAAATCTGAAACGGGTATTAGTGAAGCTGTTTCAATATGTTTTTCGTAGATCTGATAGGCTTCATATGTAAGGTGTGATTGTTCAAATCCAAGCTTTTTTAAACCAAGCTTTGCAACCTGATTAGCTACTTCTAAATAGATAGGACCAGTATGCTGAACAATCTCAAATCCTTGTGCTTGTTCTTTCGCTTGTTCGACATAGCGGAAATCAGTAATGAAAATGGCCTTTTGTTCCGAAATTAGAGCAACCCCTGCCGTTCCAGTAAAGTTGGTTGTATACTGCCTGTTATAAGAACTCGTAACAAGTAAACCATCGATCTCAAATTCCTTTAATTTTGAACGTACTGCTTCAATTCGACTCATCCTATACCCTCTCCTTTAATAGGTGCACATAAAGAGGTCTTGTGAATTCTTCAGAAGAATTGGCTATCCACATGACCTTTCTTTTAATCACACATGCACCATCATTTATTCCTATACTTGTTTAGGAACACTACATATCTTATTGTAGCACAAAGCTTATTAGGAGAAGTCTACACATTTCTTTGCTGTTCAGCATATTCATAAGAAATGGAATAACCAATAAATGTACCATAAAGGACATACAAACAAATTGAAGTAATGATCGTATTTAAATCAAGATTTTGAACAGATTTAAGTCCAGGAAAGATCGGGTTTAGTACGTAGAAAACAAGAAGCCAGAGAACTAATCCGAAACCTATCCCTACCCAAATTTTGTTGATTTTCTGTAATATAAGTCTATATAAAAAAGCGACTCCAATGGATAGAACTGATATGACGGCTACTCCAACTAATTGACCAATATACGTATCCTTCCAATCTCCTAAAGCAAAAGGCATCAAAGCAAGAGCAGGGCCTACTCGAATAAAGTGAAAATAAAAAGTGAAGTATCCGATTAGGGACCAAATTAATCCACCGAAGAAACCAATTAAGGCTACTTTTATTGGGTACGACATCTGTTCTTCTTGTCTATTTCTTGCCATATGTTCTTTTTCCAAAATGACCACCTCCATGCCTAGTATGTCCGGTAATAAACTTGAAAACTCATAAAATTTATCTTGTACACCTAGAATGAAGACCTAATAATTTGGGTATACTGTAAAAAAAAGTTTTTTTATGATGTATGACCTAGCAGTTATAATAGAGGATTTTAATTATTTCATGTAGAATTAATTAAAAACATCTGAAATGTAGGATAGGCTGGTATCATCATATCTAGTCATTCAAAATCTGATTACGGTGGGCAAGCCGTCGTAGAAGATGTTATGTTTGGTGGTAAGCACACAACCGTAATAAACCATCCTTAGAAAAGATGGTTCGCATGACTCTTTCGAGGTTAAAAAAGAATCTAACCCTGGGTACAAATTTTAAAAAAATTCCTTTTATAAGAGGGATTATTGAATCTAGTAGCGTTGGCACGAAGCATTTTAATTTTTCTACAGAACGTTATACTGTGGATCCAGTTAATGATGATTTTATTGTACCTGTTGAATATTCCTCTAAATTAACGATGTTTTTTGGAGTCGCTATTATTGGAGTTCTTTCCTTTATTTTTGGAAAATTAATATTCACAGTCATACCAGCTATTATCGCAGAAAGTTTACGTTTTCTTGTATCCGGTCATGTTGCTCAAAACTTAATAGAAGGATTCATTAAGCTTTTCTCTTCTTTTAGCTTACATTTACTTTATCTCACTTACCCCTTTTATTCGAAGAGTATTTCAATACCACGGGGCTGAACATAAAGTGATTAATTGTTATGAACGGAATTTACCATTAACTATCGATCAAATTCAATGCCAATCAAGGCTACATTATCGATGTGGGAGTAGTTTTATCTTGTTTACTATTATTGTTGGGGTCTTGGTTTATCTTATGGTCCCCTTTGATAACATTTGGGAACGACTTTATCATCGAATTCTACTCCTACCTGTTGTCTTAGGTATTTCCTACGAAGTACTTCAAGTAACAAATAAGGTCAGAAATATTCCCATTTTGAAGTGGCTTGGTTATCCAGAGCTCTCCCTTCAACTCTTTACAACAAGGGAACCCACCAATGATCAAGTCGCCGTAGCCATTACGTCTTTTAACAAGATACTAGAACGTGAAAAAAGTTTAGAAAACGATTTATGTAAAGCAAAAGAAATTGTATAACCTTTGATCGTCAATATATTGGAGGTGCAGATACATGCGTTCGATCATGAAGTACATTATTCCGGCTGTTATGATTTTTGCCATTATTGGGCTTGGTTACGAGCTTCTTTTTAATCCACTTGGCTTTTTAACAAGAATTTTAATGATGGTTGGGTTTATTGCTGTCATCTTTCTTATTTATCGTTGGTTCATGTCTCGACGATACGGTACACCGTTATTTCCATCACAGTCAGGACCTAGTCGAGCGCAGTTAAAAAAAGCAAAGCGCACAAGTACACAACGACAATCACCCCCGCCACCTAGCGCGGGATTTAAAAGCAAAAAAGTAACATCTGTTCAAACAAAAAAGAAGCCTATACGTTCCACTACGAAACGTCGTGAGGCTCATCACTTAAAAGTAATTGAAGGTAAGAAACAAAAGAAGAAGAGTCGAGCGTTTTTCTAACACTCGACTCTTCTTTTGTTTAAATAGCTATATTGAAGATCTCCATCCAAAAGGGAAGATCGCCCTTTTTTCTTGGTTTTTCCTTCTCCTTTTGCATGGTTCCACTCGCCGCGCGCCTTCTGAGAAGATCGCTCAGAAGGCTTAAGTCATGGCGGCGGCTTCTCTCATGCATCGATCTCCTTCCAAAAGGGAAGATCGCCTTTTGGAAGGAGATCTTTAATAACTCCAATTTTTTAAAAAGTGACTGGTTTCTTCTTTTCCTAGGATGACTAGTTTTTCTTTTTGTTCCTCTGAGAGTTCAAAGTCTGTAGCTTTGACATCGAGAACTGGGATAAAGACAACATTTTTCTCATGATCTGCATCTACATATTTTAAATCGTGCGCTGATGTCATCGTTTCGAATAACGCTCGATATAGCGTGACTGCATTATTAATTTTTTTGGGAGGTATTTCACTTAATTGTGGTTTCAGATGAAATCCGATCGCTGGCCTCTTCCATCTTTTTACATTACCATCCATAAATAACCATAGAGGAAAATTACTTAACAACCCACCATCTACGATATAAGATGCCTTCCCTCCACTTCCACGGTCATAAATTTTCACCGGTTCAAAAAAGAATGGAATGCTACAACTCATTCGAATCGCTCTAGCTACAGGAAACTTATCAGGGATGACTCCATATTTTTCTAGATCGTCCGGAAGAACCAGTAATTTACCTTTTGATAAATCTGATGCAATGATACGTAAAGACCCTCTTGGTAAATCTCCAAACGTTCTAACTCCCTTTGCTTCTAGAACCTTTTTCAACCATGCTTCTAGTGCATTCCCTTTATATAGACCAAGTCGATAATACATATGAACCCATTTGGCTATAGTAAAAGGTAGAATCGACATTCTTTCATCTTTAAATGATTCTATATCTAATTCATCAAGTAACTTAAATATCTCATCACTTGTATAACCAACTTTAATAAGTGCAGCAACGATCGCACCTGCACTCGTCCCTGCCAATCGATCAAATTGGAAACCTCTCTTTTCCATTGTTTGCAGAGCACCAACAAATGCAAAAGCTTTGACACCGCCCCCTGCAAATACGCCATCTACAATCACTAGAAATCACCTCCCACTTATACGATATGACACTATTTGAGTGGGACTACCTCTTTTTTTCTTATTATCACACTAAGAAGAATAACAAAAAACATTCGCAATTAACCTGCGAATGTTTTTTGTTATTCTTCTTCATTTCTTTTTTGAATATCTCTAAGTGCGTTAACTCGTTCTTCTTGCTCTTGAAAATATTGCACAAGATCTCCAATTCGATCAATCGCATCCCAACTAAGATGATGCTCAATTCCTTCCACATCTTGATAAATATGAGAATCATTAACCCCAATAATTTTCATAAAATCTTCTAGAAGCTCATGGCGATACACTAAGCGTTTCCCGATTTTTTTTCCTTTTGATGTAAGAACTAATCCACGGTACCGTTCATATATTAGGTATTCGCTCTTATCTAATTTCTGTACCATTTTTGTGACTGATGAAGGATGGACTTCTAATGCCTCTGCAATATCGGATACTCTGGCATAACCTTTCTCCTCTATTAACATATATATTCTTTCTAAATAATCTTCCATGCTAGGTGTTGGCATAGTGTCCCCTCCATTTTTTACCATTACTAATAGTGATAAAACGTGCAAATTAAACTGTGTTTTACTTTATTCTGTTTCTTACTATAATGTTACTGAAAAATGAACAACAGTTTTATTTTACAACAAAATATACGAAGAGGACAATGCACAGAGACAAGTTTATGTGAAGTATTCCATTTTTGCTTCTGGAAAAAAGCGATCAATGTACGTTTGGATCGTCTCTTTTAATTCATCTGCTTGTTCATTTTTATATACGTATTTCCCACGTCCATATCGACCCCACTTATATTTTCGCTCCTCTTCATTCATCTCAAGCTTGGACTTAGGATAACGTTTTTGAATGATATTTTTAGCTGTTTTTGTGAAACGGTGTTGAATTAATTCAAAGGTCAAATCTTTCTTAGCGTATAAAGGAAGAATAGCCTCTAATCGTTCGAAAAGATCATAGTAGCCTTCCTTCCAATTTTCATGCAGAATTAATGGCGCAACGATAAAACCTAATGGATAATCAGCTTTGGCCACCTTTCCTGCTGCTTCAATTCGCTCTAAAAATGAAGATGTTCCTGGCTCAAATTGTTTTATGACGTAATCAGAGTTTACGCTAAAACGAAACCGCGTATTCCCATTATGTTTCGCATCTAGCAAGTGATCAACATGGTGGTATTTTGTTACGAAACGTAACCGTCCTAAGTCCGTTTGTCCCATATGTTCAATGGTCTTTTTCAGTGAATGAGTAAGGTGATCAAGACCGACAACATCAGAAGTACAAGCTGCCTCAAACCTAGTAATATCTGGACTTCTCTCTTTAATATATTGATCGGCCGAATCAAAGATCTCTTCTAAATTTACATAAGTACGAATATAAGGTTTATTACCGAGAGTCGTTTGCAAATAACAATAATGACAATGGCCCATACATCCAGTTGCAAGTGGAAGTGCATATTCAGCAGATGGCTTTGAAGTATCAAATTTAAGTGTTTTTCTCACACCAATAACAAGGGTAGATTTTGCATTACGATATTGTTGCAATTCATTGTTTCCTGGTATATTCCTGACTTGATTATGCGATGTTGTTTCTCTAATTTCTACGCCTTCTTTTTCAAATTTATCTTTTAATTCGCGGCCCAAAGGATATTCTAACGCCCCTGGTTCAATATAAACCAATTGTGGTGTAAAAGCTTTCAAGAAAATGCACCTCTCTTTTTTTTATAGCTTGTGTACATCCGAACAAATAAGACAAGCCAGATAATAGAAAAAAGAAAAGGTCATTATGATTTTTAGAATAGAAAAAAAGCGTATGGATCTGTTCACAGATCCCATACGCTTTTTTTTACCATACCTTTAATTAAAGACCACACTTCAACTGCGCACCGCAGCTTGTGCACGTGTTACATCCACCAATGTCTTCAACTTGTCCTTCACGACATACAGGACAAGTGTTTCCAACTTCCGAACCGATCGTTACATTTGTAGATCTCACTTCAGCAACCGTATTAACTAGGACTACTTTGCTTTCTGATCTTGATTCTACTTGGGATGACTCATCATCAAAACGGTTTTCTTCTGCTTTTAATGATAATACTTGTGCATCTCGGCTACCATCTACGTAAACCGTACCGCCTTTTGCCCCACCTTTATAGAGACGCTCATAGACGCCTTGAACTTGTTCAACTGTATAACCACGAGGAGCATTTACCGTTTTCGACAGTGAACTATCAACCCAGCGTTGAATGATACATTGAACATCCGCATGGGCTTCTGGAGAAAGTTCCATTGTTGAGATAAACCACTCTGGTAAATGATGTTCATCTGCATGAGGATTCGCATCTAGATACTCTTGAACAATCTCGGCTTTTACTTCAATAAACTTCCCTAAACGACCACTACGGAAATAAGAAAATGAGAAATATGGCTCAAGTCCTGTTGAGACACCTACCATCGTCCCTGTACTACCCGTAGGAGCGACCGTTAATAAATGAGAATTACGAATACCATGCTCTAATATCCCTTGTCGAATATCCTCAGGCATCTCGCTCATATAACCTGTATTTACAAAAGCCGTGCGAAGCTCTTTCGTTTCTTCCTCAGTTTGACCAACGAGAAACGGAAAGCTTCCCTTTTCTTTTGCCAAATCAATACTTGTTCGGTATGCAGTTGTTGCAATGGTCTCAAACACACGATCAACTAGTTGATTACCTTCTTCAGATCCGTAAACAGATTCGCAATAAATTAACAAATCATGAAGACCCATTACACCTAGACCTACCCGACGTTCACCCTTCGCTTGCTTTGTATTATCGTCAAGGAAATAAGGGGTTGCATCGATAACATTATCTTGCATCCGTACGCCGACTTCAACTGTTCTCTTTAGCTTATCAAAATCGATTTGCTTTGATTTTTTATCTGCCATTTCAGCTAAGTTAATCGCTGCTAAGTTACAAACTGAGTAAGGCGCTAATGGTTGTTCCCCACATGGGTTTGTTGCTACGACTTTTTGTCCATAAGCTTTTGCATTTGTTTTATCATTCGCATTATCAATAAAGAAGATTCCCGGTTCTGCACTGTATGTTGCACAGATATTAATTAGATTCCAAAGTTCCTTAGCTTTAATAATACGGTACGTTCTAACTCCGTAGCCACGTTCTTTCCATTCGCGAACATCGCCTACTTCATGCCACTTTGCATTATAAACAGCCATTTCTTCTTCGTTATAATTCTCAACATCCGGGAAGCGTAAGGCATACTCTTCATCGTTTTCTACAGCTTCCATGAATTCCTTCGTTAAACAAACTGAGATGTTAGCACCTGTAAGAAACTCAGCATTATTAACCGAATAAGTTCCACCAATTTGAAGCTTCTCTTCTGCTTCGTTAATAACCTTTTGGTCAAAACCGCCTTGACCTGGAATCGTTCTGTAGTTCAAGATTCCTTGGTACATGGATTCTTCAACTGCATTCAATGGCGTTAAAGAAAGCTTGTCATTGACGAGCTTTTGAATTACTTCGTCCTTTGTATTTTCAAGTAAAAATCTTAAAATACGTGGGTTTTGCATTTTAGAAATAATAAATTCTAAAATGTCTGGATGCCAGTCTGCAAGCATAATCATTTGGGCACCACGTCTTGACCCACCTTGTTCAACAAGATGCGTTAACTTTGCGATGTCATCAAGCCAAGAAACTGATCCGGATGATTTACCGTTTACTCCACGAGCTAATGTATTACGTGGTCTTAAAGTCGAACCATTCGTACCAACTCCACCGCCACGACTCATGATTTCCATGACTTGCTTACGATGTTCTGAAATCCCTTCTCTCGAATCTTGAACAAATGGCATGACATAACAGTTAAAGTACGTTACATCTGTTTCCGCTCCAGCGCCATATAAAACACGTCCAGCTGGGATAAAGTTCATTGATACAAGTTGCTCATAGAACTGTTCAAACGCTTCTTGCCTTTTCTTTTCTGTCGTCTCCACAGAAGCTAAGCCCGTAGCATTCCGTTTTGCGATTTGCTCATAATATAGTTCTAGTGGCTTTTCAATTGTATCTAATGAACGATAGACGATTCCGCTTTCTGCTTCCTCTCCGTCTAAAACACCACGAAAATCCTCATCGACAAGCACTTTCGCACGATTCTTTTCACGATCAAGTTCAACTACAAATCCATACCCACGTGCAGGAAACTTAGGATCGTCTTTAACCGTCAAAACAACAAAATCTCCATTTTTTAATGTCTTCTTTTCTGTATCTTTAAACGTGTAACGGTCTAACATGACAAGCCTCGATACACCTTTTTTCTGAATATGCATGTCCTCCGTGATTGGGTGTACTTGTGAAAAAAGTTCGATATCCTTATTTAAACGCTCTACATCAAGGCGTAACACATTCGACATCGCCATCGCCATACGCTTCTCCTCCTCAAAATTACATGGCTATCTATGCTATCAATCTAGTTGCTAACTTTTAAGGTCGTCCATGTACAAATTATTCTTGGGTAAGCTTACCACAAGTCCGACTACAGATTCAATATATTGTGCTCACTTTTATTTAAAATACACCATATATTGTGTTAGTTTTCATTTCTCGTTATTTTGTCAACTTCGAAATGGCTAAAAAAAAGAAGCATAAACGAGTTTAATAGGCTTTAATCCGCTTTTTTTCGACATTTTGAACCAATTCGTCTCTTGCCAGATTTCATTTTATTTCAAAGCCTTGCTACAGCCTAAGTTATCGTTTCAACCATAATATTTGACAAAAAAATTTCGTTCCTATTCGGTTAATTATGATATTCTAGAAGCGTACTTTCACATCATTAATGTTAATTACAAAGTGATACCTGCAGGAGGAATTTGCAATGGAATATATTATTCAAAATGAACAACTACTACCTAAGGCAGAGGCTTCTATTAATTTTGAAGATCGTGGCTATTATTTTGGTGATGGTATATATGAAGTGATTAAAGTTTATCATGGACAACCTTTTGCCATGGACCATCATTTAGACCGACTTCGCTCAAGCGCAGAAAAATTAGAAATCCCTCTTCCATTTGAAGAAAAGAAGATGATCGATTTGCTTATGGAGCTTCTCGAAAAAAATAAGGTTATGAATGGCCTTGTCTACTTCCAAGTTACTCGAGGTGTAGAACCGAGAAATCATTTATACACAAGAAATTCAACAGCTGTTTTTACCGCTTTTACACAACCTGCACAAAATCTTGAAGAAACACAGAAAAACGGTGTCGATGTTTGGCTAACAGATGACATTCGTTGGTTACGCTGTGATATTAAGACCATTAACTTACTAGGAAACGTTATGGTCAAAAGAGAGGCAGCTGACCAAAATTGTCAGGAGGCGATCCTCCATCGTAGCGGAACGATTACGGAAGGGTCTTCCTCCAATCTTTTCTTAGTAAAAGATAAGGTTCTTTACACTCACCCTGCTACGAACCTAATCCTTAATGGAATTACAAGACAGCTTGTTATTGAATTAGCTGAACAACACCAATACTCTGTGGTTGAAGAACCATTCCCTGTTGAAGTTCTTGAACATGCAGACGAAGCATTTATTACAAGTTCATCGGTAGAAATTACGCCAATCAAATCGGTTAAAGGACAACTTTCTACCACTTTTGATGTCGGTCCAGTCACAAAGGATCTACAGGCTAAATTCAAAGATATCTTACCAAAATCTAATTAGTATGTGTTTGGAGGTATAAATCGAATTGATTTATACCTCCTCTTTTTATGAGGACAGTCTATGCAAGATATAGAGCGTCGTTTTTTTTTTAGTATGAGCGAACATGATTTCCGCTATTACCCCCTAAACGTTGCGTTTAAAGCGATCAAGGACATCAGTTCCGTTGTTCTGTTCAATTACATCCATTTTCTCTACATTTTCAACAAATAACGGATCTCATATCCGCTTGCCTTCCCAAAAGTACTTATTTAGTGAATATAAGGGATACTATGTCCTACAAACCCACCGTGACTCTGACGCAAAAATAAAAAAAGCGCAATGAATACGCTTTTTACTTGCCCCTATTGGCTCTTTCCAACCATTTCCCCAATTGAGTTATTATTTTCTAAAATTCCATTCATCGTTTTCGTAGCGGTTTTTTGAGATCTCTTTCACCGCTTTTTCTTCTTCTTCACTTAGTGTATAAGGCTCTAATTCAATGTTTAATCCTTTTTCAAACCCTCTTTTAAACGCCTCTTTCGCTTCTTCCATTGTTAATGGCTCACTTCGTAGTGCATTGATCGCCACTGCCTTATTCTTGAAATTTCTTTGCATTCGTTCTCGTAATCGATCACTTGAATACTTGAACAAATCAAAAAGCTTATCCTCATCAATATCTAAAATAATCGACCCATGCTGTAAAATGACACCTTTTTGTCTAGTTTGAGCACTGCCAGCAACCTTCCGTCCCTCCACAACAAGTTCATACCATGAAGGCGCATCGAAACAAACTGCAGAACGTGGATTTTTCAACGCATTTTTCTCTTCATCTGTTCTTGGAATAGAAAAGTATGCATCAAGCCCAACATCTTTAAAACCCTCTAATATACCTTGAGAAATGACACGATACGCCTCCGTTACCGAAGCAGGCATCTCTGGATGGTCTTCTGACACAATAACACTGTACGTTAACTCTTTGTCGTGCAGAACCCCCCGACCTCCTGTAGGTCTGCGGACAAAGCCTAAACCGTACTCGTGGACTTTCTCAAGATTAATTTCTTTTTCAACTTTTTGAAAATACCCGATTGATAGAGTTGCCGGATTCCAACCATAAAAACGAATCGTAGGCGGGATTAACCCTTTGCTATGCCAATCAAGTAACGCCTCATCCAATGCCATATTATAAGCAGGAGAACACTCTCCTGAATCAATAAAACGCCATGTTTCTCTCATTATACATCGCTTCTTTCATTCATTTCTCTTAGTCATTTTAACAAACGAACCTTCACTAGCCAAGCTATATGCTGGGTGAGATCTTATTGCGTAAATGTCCAACGACTATTATAATAAATAATGACGGAAGTACGTAAAGGAGTGTAGAGATTAACATATGGTATATTTATGGCTAATTCTGCTTGGTTTTGTGGCTTATACGGTGTTTAAGCGCTTTTATAATCCAAAGTATTTGAAAACATTAACACAAGACGACTTCATTAAAGGATATCGCAAAGCTCAACTTATTGATGTGCGCGAGCCACGCGAGTATGATGGTGGTCACATCTTAGGAGCACGCAACATTCCAATGTCGCAGCTTCGCCAACGAATCAATGAAGTACGTACAGATCAACCAGTTTATTTATATTGCCAATCCGGTGCTCGCAGTAGACAAGCTGCTCAATTGCTGAAAAAGAAGCGTGGAGTAGAAGATTTGTCGCATCTACAAGGTGGATTTAAAAAGTGGTCTGGTAAAATTAAAAAGAAATAAAAAAAGACTTAGGAAGATTGTTCTCCCTGAGTCTTTCTAACAAGTCTAAGCGTTATGCTTAGACTTGTTCATATTTCAGAATTGGCTTCCTGGCAGCTGTTGTCTCATCAAGTCTAGAAATAACGGTTGTATGTGGAGCTTCTTGAACAATCTCTGGATTCTCTTCTGCTTCACGAGCAATTTGAATCATCGCATCAATGAATTCGTCTAATGTTTCCTTCGACTCTGTTTCTGTTGGCTCAATCATCATACATTCCTCCACATTTAACGGGAAGTAAATCGTTGGTGGATGATAACCAAAGTCTAGTAAACGCTTAGCAATATCCAACGTGCGTACGCCTAATTTCTTTTGACGACGACCTGAAATCACAAATTCATGCTTACAATGTTGTGTGTATGGTAAATCAAAGTGAGGCTCTAGCCTGCGCATCATATAGTTCGCATTCAAAACAGCGTACTCCGATACTTTGCGCAATCCATCTGGACCCATTGTCCGAATATACGTATAAGCCCGAACATTGATTCCGTAGTTACCATAGTATGGTTTTACCCGACCAATCGATTGTGGACGATCATAATCAAAATCATAACGATCATCTCGCTTCACAATAAGAGGTTTTGGTAGGAACGGAATTAAATCCTTTTTCACACCAACCGGACCCGATCCAGGCCCCCCACCGCCATGTGGACCTGTAAACGTCTTATGAAGATTCAAATGGACGACATCAAAGCCCATATCTCCAGGTCTTGCAATCCCTAAAATGGCATTTGAATTGGCTCCATCATAATAAAGCTTTCCACCAGCGTCATGAATGATTTTTGCCATTTCTACAATATATGTCTCAAACAATCCAAGTGTATTCGGATTGGTTAACATAAGTGCGGCCGTATCTTCCCCAACCACTTCACGCAAATGATCAAGATCTACAAGACCATTATCATCCGTACGGACCGTGACTGAATCAAAGCCAGCAACCGTTGCGGATGCAGGATTTGTTCCATGTGCAGAATCAGGAACAATTACTTTTGTACGTTCAAAATCACCATTGGCTTCATGATAAGCACGGATCATCATTAACCCCGTCCATTCACCATGAGCTCCTGCTGCGGGCTGCAATGTCACTTCATCCATTCCAGTAATCTCTGCTAATGACGTTTGCAATTCATAAAGCATCTCTAGTGAACCTTGAACTTGTTCAACTGGTTGATATGGGTGAATATGAGCAAGCCCCTCAAAACGAGCAACATTCTCATTAATTTTTGGATTATATTTCATCGTACAAGAACCGAGTGGATAGAAGCCAGAATCTACACCGTGGTTTCGCTTTGATAAAGCGGTGTAGTGACGCATAATTTCAAGCTCGGATACTTCAGGAAGCTCAGGTTCTACTTCTCGTAAGAATTCACTAGGGATCAAGTCTTCTATTTTCTGTTCTGTAATATCTAAAGTGGGAAGACTATGTCCTACTCTGCCTGGCTTACTACGTTCAAAAATAAGTGGCTGATCTTTTGTTGTCATCATACTAGAGCCCCCAATTCTTTAGCAAAACGATCAAGTTCTGTTTTCGTACGTACCTCAGTTACCGCTATTAACATTTGTCCTTCTAGTGCTGCATCATCTCGTCCAAGATCATAGCCACCAATAAAACCTTTAGTTAATAAGATTTCATTTACTTCTGAAACAGGTTTACCGCTCTTGACGACAAACTCATTGAATGTTGGTTGCTCAAAAACGACTTCTACGCCATTAGCCTTTAATTGTTGTTTCAAATAAGCTGCCTTCTGAACATTTTGATAAGCCATTTCCTTAACACCGTTTTTGCCAATTGCAGTCATTGCAACAGAAGCAGCTAGTGCATTTAAAGCTTGATTCGAGCAAATATTAGATGTCGCTTTTTCACGTCTAATATGTTGTTCACGAGCTTGTAACGTTAACACAAACCCACGTTGTCCATGTTCATCTGTGGTTTGACCGACTAAGCGACCTGGTACCTTACGCATTAGTTTCTTCGTTGTTGCAAAATAACCACAGTGTGGCCCTCCAAATTGAGTAGCAATCCCAAATGGTTGAGCATCTCCTACAACCATGTCCGCTCCAAAATGGCCAGGTGGTTTTAATAAGCCAAGGGCAAGTGGATTACTTGAAACGACAAACAACGCTTTTCCACTATGAGTAATCTGCTCTAGTTCAGCTAAAGGTTCAAGATTCCCAAAAAAGTTAGGATGTTGGACGACCACACAAGCCGTATCATCTCCGTATACTTCTTTTAACCTGGCAAGATCGGTCAAACCGTTTTCGGTATCGATTTCAATGACGTTTAGGCGCTGACCTGTAGCATTCGTCTGCAGGACAGCACGAGCTTCAGGATGCACTGATTTTGAAACAAGGATCGTTTTCTTTTTCGTTTGTCCAGCACTTAACATAGCTGCTTCAGCTAAAGCAGTTGGACCATCATACATAGAAGAGTTGGCTAGATCCATACCTGTTAACTCACAAATCATTGTTTGAAATTCAAAAATCGCTTGTAATTCTCCTTGCGAAATTTCAGGTTGATAGGGTGTGTAAGCTGTGTAAAACTCTGAACGGGAAATCACGTGATCCACAATAGAAGGAATGTAATGCTCATACACACCTGCACCTAAGAAAGAAGGCACTTGCTTAATTGAAACGTTCTTACTTGCTAGACCTTGAAAATAAGAAACGAGCTCCGTCTCTTTTAGTGCTTCCTTGAGATCCATTTCTCCTTTGAAACGAATGTCGTTTGGAATGTCAGAGAATAAGTCTTCGATTGACTCCACTCCAATCGTCTCAAGCATTTCTTTTTGATCAGCTTCTGTCATTGGTAAATAGCGATGGTTCATATACGGTTCCTCCTACGACTTTTTATAAAAAGGGGTTGATACTACTTTAGCTTTAAGACGCTTTTTACGAACTTGTACTTCCACTTCTGTACCTAGCTCGGTGTAAGCAATGTCAACAATGGCAAGACCGACATTCTTTTTTAGTGTTGGAGATTGAGTTCCAGTTGTTACAAAACCAACTTGCTTGTCGTTAACAAAGACCTCATACCCAGTACGTGGAATTCCTTTGTCAATCATCTCGATTCCAACAAGTTTTCTAGTTAAACCTTCTTCTTTTTGCTTCGTCAACACGGATTTGCCAATAAAATCAGCTTCTTTATTTACTTTCACAGCAAAACCAATTCCAGCCTCAAGTGGTGTAATTTCCTTTGTAAGCTCTTGACCATATAATGGCAAGCGAACCTCAAAGCGAAGCGTATCACGCGCACCAAGACCACACGGAACAAGTCCATCTGACGCTCCAGCTTTTAGCAATAAACTCCAAAGCTTAGGAGCTTCAGATGCTTCACAGTAAATCTCAAATCCGTCTTCACCAGTATAACCAGTTCTAGAAACTAAAGCATTTACTCCTCCAATTTGAACATGATCTGCGAATCGGAAAAAGCGAATAGACGATAAGTCATGAGTTGTTTCTTTTTGTAAAATTCTCTCTGCAAGTGGACCTTGAATGGCTAATTGTGCCACCTCATTCGAAATGTTCTTAATCGTTACATCTGCAGTCAGATGCTGCTCCATCCACTCAACGTCTTTCTCAATATTAGACGCATTAATGACCAACAAAAAATCATCTTCTGACTTACGATAAATAAGTAAATCATCGACTGTTCCACCATTTTCATAGCACATCGCCGTATACTGCGCTTGACCGTCAACAATCTTAGAAACATCATTGGTCATGAGCTTCTGCAAATAATCAAGCGCCCCTTGACCTTTCACTTCGACTTCACCCATATGAGAAACATCAAATAGCCCCGCCTTGGTTCTGACCGCTTCGTGTTCATCTTTAATACTAGAAAATTGAACAGGCAAGTCCCATCCACCAAAATCAATGGTCTTAGCTCCACTTTCTTTATACAGACTAAATAATGGTGTTCGCTTTAAATCTGTCATTCTCGATTACCTCCTCTTCAGATAAAAAAACAAAAAGGACAGAGTTATACACTTAAGCGTGTATAACTCTGTCCTGATACCAGAAAGTTTCCTATATTCTAAAATCACAGAATATAGTGTCTTCGTAGGTGGCTTTATAAGCACTCTCCAGAGTTGCGTCAAATAAGAGTCTTTTTTGCCTGAGAGATTCGTATTGATAACACATTATCAAATACTTGCTCCTTCGGCGTTGCAACGTTCTGCAATCTCTCCCCTTATTCTCATCCGCAATGAATTCAATTGTTTCCTAATTATACTCATGAATTTCTTACAATTGGTACATACTAGCGTTATACTATAAATTTTTTATAACGCAAGGTTAATTCGGAATTTATATTAATATCCTATCAAGTTGAACGGTTTGACGCAACATTTTTTTCTGAAATCAAATGATTTAATAGAATTTTGTCGTTTTCATTCGGATATTGACTCAAGTTTGTTCGAAAGGATGAGAAATAGTGAATATAGATATTCATTTTGACCAGAAGTGGAAGGACACCTTTTTAGAAAGGTTAGACCAAGATGGCCCCTGGTCCAATTGGGAGCTCTTTAAACTCGCTTATGAAGCTGAAGAACATCAAGTCATACCCGAGTTTCATGGATTACAAGCACCAAAGCACCTCCCACAATTACAGCCTTTTCCTCACCAGATCGAAGTGGCAAATACCGTCATTGAACAAATGAATGGTAAAGCAATATTGGCTGACGAAGTGGGACTTGGAAAAACAATTGAGGCTGGTCTCATTTTAAAAGAGTACATGATTCGGGGACTTGTCAAAAAAGTTCTTATTTTAGTACCGGCTTCTCTTGTGTCTCAGTGGGCCATTGAATTAAATACAAAGTTTCATATTCCTGCGATTGCTCAGAGAAAATCTTACGTATGGGAGCAATGTGATGTTGTAGTCGCTTCAATTGATACGGCGAAAAGGCAACCACATCGTGACATCGTGCTTGATCAACCATATGATTTAGTCATTATTGATGAAGCCCATAAACTTAAAAATCCAAAAACTAAGAACTATGAATTCATTAAGCATCTAAAGAAGAAATTCTGCCTTCTATTAACAGCAACTCCTGTTCAAAATAAGTTAGAAGAAATCTTTAATCTAGTGTCACTCTTAAAACCGGGACACCTAGGTGATATTACTTCTTTTGAAAAAGAATACCGATCCAACAAACGCTCACCAAAAAATGAGGAAAAATTAAAAGAACTCGTTAATAAAGTAATGGTTCGTAACCGCCGAGAAGAAACAGGAATCGAGTGGACCAAACGAATTGTTGAAACCGTCCCAATTGAATTTAGTGAATCGGAACGTGCTTTTTATACTGAAATTGAGCAATTAAAAGATGGATCTAGTCACTTTGCTTTATTAACGTTAAAACGAGAGCTTTGTAGTAGTAGAGAAGCAGCCTTCATGACTTTAAAAAATATGGTTGAGCGCGCACATACAGAAGGTCGTACTTTACCTGACGCTGAAAAACTCCTCAATAAAATCGGAGAAATCGATGGTCACGCAAAAGCGGAAAAAGCACTTGAAATCATTAAGAAGATTGATGATAAAGTGATCATTTTCACAGAGTATCGCGCTACGCAACTGTACTTGCAGTGGTATTTGAAACAAAATGGTATATCCTCTGTTCCTTTTAGAGGTGGATTTAAACGCGGAAAAAAAGATTGGATGAGACAGCTCTTTCAAAACCATGCTCAGGTGTTAATCGCAACTGAGGCAGGAGGAGAAGGGATCAACCTTCAATTTTGTAGTCACATTATTAACTATGATTTGCCTTGGAACCCCATGCGAATTGAACAGAGGATTGGAAGAATCCATCGTTTAGGTCAAAAAGAAGATGTACGTATTTATAATTTTGCTGTTACGGATACGGTTGAACAACACATTCTTAAGTTATTGTATGAAAAGATCCATCTCTTTGAATCCGTTATCGGCGAACTAGATGATATCTTAACCAAAATTGAACTTCCTTCTGTTGAAGAGCATGTTCAAGACATTCTTTTACAATCAGACTCTGAAGGCGAAATGAGAATCAAATTTGAGCATTTAGCCGCCATTATGAATGAGGCCGCCGAAGAAGCAGCTGAAGCAAATGAGGAGGATACAATCGATGCAACAGCCTCAAGTTCATAATTTCTTAGAAAGATATTTCGAAGCAAATGATAGTCCAATAACTGAGAACCATTCTGGTTATTTGCAAGTTCAACTTTCTATTGAGCTAGATAAACTCCTTATGAATCGGCCTTTTTATTGGCATTACCTTGAGAAGACCGGTGGCGAACCTCGCCCCATGCAAGTAACTTTTATTACAGATCAAACTCAAGTACCTGAAGATATCCGCGGGGAACAAATTCATTTTGGTTCACCACGGTTGCGCCAATTATTTGACTCAACAAAAGAACTAGGCGGGTTTATCCGTCTTTTTGAGCGAATAGACGCTTCTGGGAATAAATCGATCCCTTTGCAACCTTGGCTTTGTTTAAATGCAAAAGTATCCTTTCAGTGTGATCGTAAAAAGGACGTTTTGCTGTCACTTGGACTCAATCTCATCCATGGACAAATCGTTCCGCAGTTTTATGAACGGATTCGACGAAAAGACCTGACTCCTAACATTCCTGACTATTGTTTTAAACTATCTCCTTTAATTACCGCTAATAGTGGATTAATCCGCCTACAAAAGATGGTCCAAACATACGCAGAGAACGAAGACGAAACTTGGGCTGTAGAAGCGGTTCAACGATGGGAAGCTGACCAAAAATTATTAGAAGCGTTTTATGAGGATGAAGAAGAAAAACCAGAAAGTTATCACGTAGAAAAACAAGCTCTAAAAGAACAGTATGAACCGAACATCCATGTTTCGATCGTTAATGGTGGGATGTTTTATCTTCAACAGCAAGTTTTCTAAAAACTTATAGCTTATCAGAATGTACATCTGATTGATTAATAAAAACTACCAAAGAAAAAAGGCGAACTACACGAAGTAGTTCGCCTTTTCATACGGCTTAGTGAGCTACAGGAGCTCCTCCACCTGTTGTAATGATTGCAATGATAGTCGCAATTGAAAACCAGCCAAACACAACAAATGAGATTCCTGCAAAGCCAACTGCGAAGAAGTTCTTTCTTTTAATTTCACGAACAATCGCAACAGCACTTAAAAGCGCTACAATTAAAAGGATAATAGATAAGATCATACTGACTTAACCTCCTTATGTAGAAACTAAGAACCCAGCTTAACTAGTCCTATTATAAAGCTATATGAGAACGTTGTCAGCCTTAAATTTTGACAAAGCTAGCACAAAACTAAACTCTTTAATTAGCATGGGCATTTTGGTCTTATTTTACTCTTTTTTTAAATGTTTGTCGAGCTGATTTCGATAATGTATGATGGAACTATCTTATTTTTTTGGAGGCTACAAATATGAAATGGACTCAACTTCCACTAGGACCGTTACAGACTAACGCTTATGTACTTCAAAACGAGGCAAAAGATGCCATTGTTATTGATCCAGGTAGTGAAGGCCCTGCTCTCGTACAATGGTTAAAAGAGCAAAATCTAAAACCTCTGGCTATCCTTTTGACTCACGCTCATTTTGATCATATTGGAGCGGTTGATGACGTCCGCAATGAATTTAAATGCCCTGTTTACATACATCAAGAAGAACAAGATTGGCTTCCAGACGGGTCAAAAAATGGATCAGAACGCTTTTTAGGTTCTAACGCTATCACAGCCAGACCAGCAGATCATACGATTGAAAACGAACAAACACTTAGGTTGGGTTCTTTTCAGTTTGAGGTATTAGAGACTCCAGGACATTCACCAGGGAGTGTTTCTTTCTATTCAAAAGAGCACTCAATTGTCTTCTCTGGTGATGCTTTGTTCGCCCAAAGCATTGGTCGGACAGACCTACCTGGTGGCAATCATCAACAACTACTTGAAAGCATCCACCAAAAGCTCCTTGAACTCCCTGAAGACACTGTAGTTGCTTGTGGTCACGGCCCAACCACCACAATTGGATCTGAAATGGATAGTAACCCTTTCTTATCCGGTTTCTAAAATTGAGTCATCCCAACAAGAGTTAGGACATTGAGAGTCCTAACTTTTTTCTTATTTAATCGCTAATACTTGTGAGTCCATTTTATGGATAAAACCAGCATTATATATTAATGCTAAAACTTCTACAATTTGTTATTACTATTGACATAGTGATAAAGTGTTTATAAAATAGAATTAGATTGGTGAGTCTTTGAATGGGAGTCCCCCTCCCCTCAATGTTCTTACATCAATACGATTTACTCCCCATGTGGCCTCCAACTGAGTTGGAGGTCGTTTTTTTTATTAGATCTGTTCATTGCTGGCCATAACTGTATTGTTCAATCAGGGAACATTTTCCATACAGAAAACCGCCCCTTTCAAGAAAGGGACGGTTTTCATCAGTGTATATGTACCAAATATTAATGTCCACCAAAGCTTGGTACCAATAAGAAAGTTGAATAATACGTGAAGCCAACGAAGAATATCGTTAAATAGGCGCCAAAAATATAGATATACACACGTTCAGATAAATTTAAATAGCTTAATGCTAAAAGTGCACCAGTTTGTGCGAAGAATAGCAACGCCACATTAAACATATCTCCTACAAAGAATAGAACAGCAAAGATTCCTGTCCAGAATGCTAAAACACGATACATACGGTCCATTTGTTTCCCCTCCTTCACGCACAAATTATTGCCGACGATGGCACTATTTGCTTAGGATATCAAATGATAGAGTACAGACTTATTATATCGACTGTCTCTTTATTTGTAAATGCTTGAACAATGGCAAAACTGTGTCGCTCTCTCAATTGAAAAGCTTTACTACAGCGTAAGAACAAGCCTTTGCCTTAGGATCAGTTAATTTGGTGTTATCTTTAAGAATATGATCTCCTACAAACAGTGAAAAAATCCCTCTAAATAACTCGTGGTGCATTGAGCAAAGTGAGATAGAGTGCTCCGACATTAATTCTTTAAATGTACAGTTGTAAATACTAAACTCAATCTCGTCCTTTTCTTTCACATATTTAATTTCAGGGCTGAGTCCTTGGTTAATAGCAATTTCTTCAATAATTTTCACTTTGTCTTCCATTGAAAGGGTTGTTATGTCTATATGGAATTGCTGAACATAAAGTTCTGCACTTTCTCGTCCATACTTATATCCAACTTTATGTAAGGCTTCTATGCCAACGTCACCAAGTTCAACTAATGACTCGATTGCCATTTTCGATAAACGTTGATAATCTCTAAACGGAAACTGCAATTGAATAACTTCATTTGAAAGTTTATAAAAGCGGCTAGGCCGACCACCTTTACCAGTTTTTTGCGTTTCGGAGATAATCATTTTGACATCTTCAAGTTTAGTTAAGTGAAGACGTGCAACATTTGGATGAATACTAAATTGATCAGCAATTTCTTGTACTGTTACATTCTCACGCTTTTTTGAAACATATTGATAAATAGAGAATCGTGTTGGATCAGATAACACACTAGTAATTTTCAATGTGTTTTGTTCTTGTTCCATAATATTATTCACTCCCAAACTACCATCTTCTTCCCATTATAGTACAGTTAAGGTCGCAAATAAATAACTTGTTTTTCTTTTTCAACAATTAATGACAAAGAAAAAGCGAAGCAACTGTCATAGACAGAGCTACGCAATTACTTTTTCTTTTTATGTTTTTTCCAGAACAATGAAATTCCTAAAGGAATCATTCCAAAAGCTTGAGTAGTAAAAGGTTGTTTACCGACTTTTCTAGCTAATTTTTTTGTTCTTCTCTCTTCTTTGGGTTGATCCATTCTAATTACAGCCTGCTGCGTCAAGAACTTAACATAATCATTCAATGACATCTTCTCACCTCTATGGATTTCTAGAAGTTAGTATTCCCCAGTATTGTAACTTTTATTACTGGACTAAATTGGAAAGGACGACCATTTATACATTTATTGGAAGTGGGAAAGTGGAAACATCTGGGTTTATCACTTCCCAGTAATTAATGATTTCAGACTTCTCCCAAATATACTTAAATCCGGCTAAACGTTTGTGTCCCGATTTCAAGCTAACCGTCACGTAGATAGAACTAATGCCATCATGCAAACTTCTGATGGTAAAAGCAACCGTACCTGTCTCATAAGAAAACAAGAAAGTCTGATTGAGAACCGGTTCATACTCTCCCTCTTGAAATTCTTTTATTCCAACTTGAAGAAGAGCTTCAAGTTGGAGGAATCGTTCCTGTTCATAGATAAAACGTTTCTCTGTTTGATAAAGATGAACTTGCAGCATCACTATGTGAATGATCAAAAGACAAAGAAATAACGTTGTTGGTAAAATAAATCCTTTCTCATTTATCATGAGCCCTCCCATTCGTACTTATGAGGTAGTAAAAACGATTTATTAAAAGAATCTAAATTTCTGATCACGACCTTACAACGGAGAAGTTGGTATTGTATACGACATGAAAAAGTTTGTACGTCTTCAAGGAGTAAAACGTTGCCTTCTCCATCACTTGTGCGTCTGACCTGACCACTAGGTAACAATCTAATTTCTATGTTCTTCTCTTCCTCTCTTCGCAAAATCAAAGAACCTTGCTCTACTTTTACATCTGAAGCCAATTTTATGTCCTGAGAGATATGATTGTAGAACATCGTTACTTGTTGAAATGTGACTTTTTCTACTTGATACCCTGTTGTTACGGTTAAGAAAAAAGGGGTAAAAAACGAAACAACTAACAGAAAAAGAGACAATACCAACAAAACTTCTATTAAGGTAAATCCTTTTTTAATTCTTAGCCAGCAAACAATGTTCATATTCCCTCCCATTGGAGCCAATCCAATTCGAACATGTCTTCACAATTCCACTGCTTACGATCTCACTTCGAATTTCAAAAGCATCAATCCCTTTAAATCGAGGAACTCCATCAATAAGAAACTCATGAATAGATTCTTCTACTAAAGTGAGTGCCTTTAACTCTTCTCGAATTGTCACTCTTTCTAAATAGACAACTGAAAGCATGGGAACAACCGTTGCAGAAAAAAGTACGATTAAGAACAAGGCTCCCATTACTTCAATAAAGGTGAATCCTTTATAATTTCGTATAAGTGATCATTCCTTTCCCTAAATAAACAGTAAATCTATAGCGGTGAGAACCAATTCGTAGTAAGAATGTTCCAGAACGGGAAGGGTGGCCATTAGCAAGAAAGGCAATACTAGATGGAGAAATCGTTAAAAGCTCAAGTGTCATATCTGGATGTTGATAAGGGGTTACAGAGTAATCATCATAAGGAGCAAATCGAATCGTTAATTCTTTCATCGAATTATCAGCTCTTATTTGAGTCGCTCGACCAGTTGACATGGCAACTTGCTGTGCGAGAATAAGAGTATCTTGTACTTGTTTGGCAATGATATCGGCCTCTTGGGAGGTAGCATGCAATTTTGGGAAATTCACCAATGGTAGACTGATTAAAATGGAGAGCAAGGAGAGAGTAATAAGAAGTTCAATTAGAGTATAACCGGAGTTAGAATCTTTCATTGTGTGGAGGGAGTTACTTTCCCAGTTGATGGCTCGTAACCAACTGTTGCCCCATTAGGACAAGTTGTTTTTTCAACGTAATTACCTGCTTCTAATGCTTCAAGTGTCAGAGGTAAGTTTCCTGTCTCTAACTTAAATGCATGTACCTGAGCTTGCAACAATTTAACAGTTGCCTCACAACCTTTTCCATTTGCAACATCCGTATTTTTACTCATATTAGGTACGATAATCAAGAGCAACACGGAAATAATCATTAATACAATAAGCATCTCTACAAGAGTAAATCCATCTTCTTTTTTAAGCTTATTCATTTTCATCACCTCAGTAGTTTTTTAATTCGGGGAGTATTCGGGGCAAAAATGGCAAATCATTAACCTTTCGCAGAAAGATGTACTATCCTCCTTTCTATTGTCGATATTTGTTATAATTAGACGTCGGTATGTAATTTCCTTCTTTAAAACTTAAATATTTTTGAAAGGTTGTTATTATGAAAAGTTTGTTTCTGCTAATTATTACATTCTATCAACGCTTTATCTCTCCTTTAAAACCCCCAACCTGTCGTTTTTACCCTACTTGTTCACACTATGGGTTAGAATCCATTAAGAGGTTTGGTGCACTCAAAGGCGCTTGGTTAACGATCAAAAGAATAGCTAAGTGTCATCCTTTCCATCCTGGAGGCATTGATGTAGTTCCTGAAAAAAAAGATAAAATGGATTCTAAATAAAAAATAGATTAAATTAAAAAAACCATACATTTTGTATGGTTTTTTTAAAATGCGGGTGAAGGGAGTCGAACCCCCACGTCATAAGACACTAGATCCTAAGTCTAGCGCGTCTGCCAATTCCGCCA
>NZ_JAQQWT010000129.1 GCF_028610705.1 Halalkalibacter alkalisediminis | reverse complement strand
GACGGTTTGTCAATCTAACTGCGACACTTCTTCCCAAAACGCTTCGTATGAAGTTTTCCAACCAAGACATTTTCTTGGGCGATGATTAATTAAATGCAAGGCTAACTCTAAATCTTCTTTTGGTACTTGAGCTAGATCTGTCTTCTTAGGGAAGAATTCACGTAAGAGGCCATTAGCATTCTCGTTGGTTCCACGCTGCCATGAAGAGTATGGATCAGCAAAGTAAATAGACATATCTACCTGTTCTTCAATGCTCGAATAGCACGCAAATTCTTTCCCACGATCAACAGTTGATGTCATAAAAACACCTGGAGGATACATTGCAAACATGTTTAAAATGGCTGTTTCCATCGATGAAGAACTACGATTATCCATCTTTACTGCAATGTACATCCGTGTTTTCCGTTCGGCAAAGGTAGCGAAGCATCCTTTACTTTTCCCGCGACTTGAGACCATCGTATCAAGTTCCCAATGTCCAAAAGTCGTTCTTTTCTTTATCTCTTTTGGGCGTTCAGTAATGGAGGTTCCAATGTTAAATCGCCCTCTGGTTTCAACGGGTTTTTGACGTTTTCCTTTGTGACGAAGAACTGTGATATCCACCTTATTTAGCAGTCCAAGATAGAGCCAACGATAAATCGTTTTGAATGAAAGTTTTAGTTCAACTAACCGTCCAATGATCTGTTCAGGAGACCATGTTAGTTGAAGTTTTTCTTCAATGACCTCTGCCAATGAGTCAGACCATTTACCTGTTGGTTTACAGGCTTTACGACGCTCTACATATTTAACTTGAGCAACTTCACTAGCATATTCTTTTGTACTATTTCGATTCAATTCTCGAGCAATAGTAGAATGGTGTCGATTTAGTTCTAAAGCAATTTTTCTAGTAGACCAGCCCAGTTTATTTAGGGATTCTAGTCGTCCACGCTCAAACGTGGTAAGATGGGAGTAGCTCATGATAAAACCTCCGTGTAAGGGTTGTGTGGTAACTTCATTTTACACGAAGTATCATGGGCTTTTTT
>NZ_JAQQWT010000128.1 GCF_028610705.1 Halalkalibacter alkalisediminis | reverse complement strand
ATCAAACACTTTTATGGAGAGTTTGATCCTGGCTCAGGACGAACGCTGGCGGCGTGCCTAATACATGCAAGTCGAGCGAACTAATGGGAGCTTGCTCCCAAAGGTTAGCGGCGGACGGGTGAGTAACACGTGGGCAACCTGCCCTGTAGATCGGGATAACATCGAGAAATCGGTGCTAATACCGGATAATTTCTAGAATCTCATGGTTCTAGAATAAAAGATGGCTCCGGCTATCACTACGGGATGGGCCCGCGGCGCATTAGCTAGTTGGTAAGGTAACGGCTTACCAAGGCGACGATGCGTAGCCGACCTGAGAGGGTGATCGGCCACACTGGGACTGAGACACGGCCCAGACTCCTACGGGAGGCAGCAGTAGGGAATCTTCCGCAATGGACGAAAGTCTGACGGAGCAACGCCGCGTGAGTGATGAAGGATTTCGGTTCGTAAAGCTCTGTTGTTAGGGAAGAACAAGTGCCGTTCAAATAGGGCGGCACCTTGACGGTACCTAACCAGAAAGCCACGGCTAACTACGTGCCAGCAGCCGCGGTAATACGTAGGTGGCAAGCGTTGTCCGGAATTATTGGGCGTAAAGCGCGCGCAGGCGGTCTTTTAAGTCTGATGTGAAAGCCCACGGCTCAACCGTGGAGGGTCATTGGAAACTGGGAGACTTGAGTACAGAAGAGGAGAGTGGAATTCCACGTGTAGCGGTGAAATGCGTAGATATGTGGAGGAACACCAGTGGCGAAGGCGACTCTCTGGTCTGTAACTGACGCTGAGGCGCGAAAGCGTGGGGAGCAAACAGGATTAGATACCCTGGTAGTCCACGCCGTAAACGATGAGTGCTAGGTGTTAGGGGTTTCGATGCCCTTAGTGCCGAAGTTAACACATTAAGCACTCCGCCTGGGGAGTACGACCGCAAGGTTGAAACTCAAAGGAATTGACGGGGGCCCGCACAAGCAGTGGAGCATGTGGTTTAATTCGAAGCAACGCGAAGAACCTTACCAGGTCTTGACATCCTT
>NZ_JAQQWT010000127.1 GCF_028610705.1 Halalkalibacter alkalisediminis | reverse complement strand
GGAGTAGCTCATGATAAAACCTCCGTGTAAGGGTTGTGTGGTAACTTCATTTTACACGAAGTATCATGGGCTTTTTTTGTGTTTATTTTTAGGTGTCGCACTTAATATTACAATTCGTCATAACAATTTGTGTCCACTTTCTTTAAAAGTAGAAATTCGCTCAATCCACAAGTTTCTCCGTTCTGAATGTGTCATCGCAAAAACCTCCTTTTAATATCTAGGAGATTTTCTCACATGCCAGACATTAGCAGAAGGTGGAGACGCTTACTTTGCAACGAGATAGTCCACCTTAAATCGCAAAATTTGATTTTATTGTTCAACCATTTGAAGAACAAGCGATTTCGACTGTATCCGGATAATACATAAGTAGGTTGTCAATCTGCTTTATTTAAGATAATTTATGAAACAACATTGATATAGAAACTCATTTAATATCACTTTGAACAATCTTACTTACCCTATCAAAATGCTGACCAATTTGCTGCATTAACCGATTTAAAGACTTCTTATGTTCAACTCTGTTTACAATTGTATCAATATGGTTTCTTTCAATAATATTCTCCAATTTCTCTAAGTTTTCTATGCAAAGAGTTGAGCGATTAATTAACTCAACGAATCCCTTAAGTTTTGACAAACCAATGATATTGATCCTATGAGAAACGGTAATATTTCCGTGTAAGCTTGAACCAATAAAAAATTTTGATGTTGCGATAATTGACATTATATCAATGGACGTACCTTTTTATCGAGATAATCAAAAGAATTGTGGGCAATCTGCTTAAGTTTTTTCGAAATTATAAAATCGTTGTGACAATAACCAATAGGCAACAATAATATATCTAAATTATTTCTAACACTTATCAATTTCACAATTTTTGTTATCTCCTTTTTTCGTGTCTTGAAAGCCTTGCAAGACTTGAGGTTCAAATTATGTAACTTACTCAATTGAGTGAATTTCATAATTTGAATCCTAAGTCTCGTAAAGCTTTCAAGACACAAAAAAAGGAGTACCTCCCCAAAAGT
>NZ_JAQQWT010000126.1 GCF_028610705.1 Halalkalibacter alkalisediminis | reverse complement strand
GGGTATTTACTTTTTTGGCTCTAAACAGGAAGAACTTTAAAACTGAAAATTCAGTCAGTATATATGCAACACTAGTGCTTCTGAACCTATGCATTAATCATTTCATAATTGATTAAAATAAGAGAAAACTATGGATGAGGTCTGCTATGAAAAAATTCATTCTGTTAGTTATCGCCTGTTAGTTTCTTGTTCCATTTACGCCAGTTAAAGCAGAAACCGTAAATAAAAATGAAATACAATTACGTGATGACCTTATTTACATTTTGCTTTACCCCTCAATTCAACAGGAATTGAAGAAGCAATATGGCGAAATTAAACAAAATTACTGTGGTAATATAACCCAAATTGAGAAGCTGCCACAAGGCAGTTACTTATTTAATATCACCGTGCAGGTAACAACATTTGAAGGTGCTCACAATCCCCCACATGATTTAGTGACAATCACTTTTAGTAATGAAAAAACCATAGAGTGGCAGGCTATTGATTTCAAAAGAAGAAGGTTAAAGCCAAATGAAATAACTGAATGCAGGCATCCTTTGTAAAAAGGGTGCTTTTTTCTTCGGATATTCTTCAACTAAACTGCACCGTTAGCGGAACAAGGGTAGCGATGCCTAGTTAAAGCATCGCCTCCCTTTAATTGAATAATATTTTCACTTGAAACTTTTATAACACTATTTATTTCGCTCCAATTCTTCCACACGTCTCTTCAATAGTTCAATTTCTTCTTTGTCTTGTTTTGGTCCGCTCTTAGATTTATACACTTTTATCCTTAAAATAATAAACATTCCTATTGCTATTAAAATCAATAAGAAAAAGATGTTTTCAACAATAAATTCTAACATCATATTCCTCCTCCAATTACCGATTATCACCTTATAGGTCTTTGTTAAAGTAAACTGCTCTGCTACTTGAATAACCATTGTTATAATTTTAACATTAATTTCCTTTTATGTTGTAAAAAAATACGTTCCTGCCTTATTGCAGGAACGCACCCGTTCGTATTATAAGGTTATCCAGATAAGAAAATATTTCTGGTTGACCTTTTTTTATATGGTCTTATTA
>NZ_JAQQWT010000125.1 GCF_028610705.1 Halalkalibacter alkalisediminis | reverse complement strand
CAATCGGGCGCTTTTCTGAAATAAGGAAAGCGTCTTTCTTCATGAAAAGGGCCAGATTGTTGAGGAAGGATTTTTACGTAAAGCTAAAGAAATAACTAATGAAATACATTTTGTAAGGAGAATTTTTTAGTGATTAATGATGAAAAAGAAATTATTTCTCTTATTAGAGAAGATAAATGGATGATGGAAATATTGGAATGTACAAAATCGATGAATTTGCCTGATTGGTGGATATGTGCTGGATTTATTCGATCAAAAATTTGGGATGTTTTACACGATTTTAGGGAGAGAACAGCTCTTTCAGACATTGATGTAATTTATTTTGATCCGACAAATATTGATGTATTAGAAGAAAAGAAAACCGAAGAAAAGCTAAAATGTCTAATACCGAATATCCCTTGGTCGGTAAAGAATGAAGCGAGAATGCATGTTAAAAGTAATATGCCTCCATATTTTTCTTCTGTTGATGCTATATCGAAGTTTCCTGAAACAGCAACAGCTTTAGGAGTAAAGTTAGATGAAAAAGACAATGTAATATTAACAGCCCCTTATGGAATTAGAGATGTTATTAATTTAGAAGTAAAACCTACACCTTATTTTGCAAAATCTGAAGAACGAGCTGAAATTTATGATGAACGTATAACAAAAAAGAATTGGAAATCTACCTGGAATCAGATAAAAGTTTACCACATCAACAACCATTATTAAGCTATAGGCGTTATCTTGAATAAGAAGAACGTTACTTATGGTGTGCAAACGTATTAAACGATATATAGGGGTGTTTAACACCAATGAGAATATTGAATGCATTATTTTTGTTCACACAAATATTTGATTATGAACCATTACAAATTATTTTTGCGGATATTTATTCATTTATTAGTCAATCCGCTTTTTCTATTATTATAGGTTTTGTTTTGTTCGGATATATATTTTTTTGGCTTACGAAGAAATAAAATTGATATTCTCTGTCCTTGGTATTGAGAATTCCAAAAGTATTTTATTGACGGGTGCTTTTTTTCAAGAAGAAACAAACTATTCTATATATGATCTTCCGCAATCGGGCGCTTT
>NZ_JAQQWT010000124.1 GCF_028610705.1 Halalkalibacter alkalisediminis | reverse complement strand
CACTAGTGTTGCATAAAAACTAACTGAATTTTCAGTTTTAAAGTTCTTCCTGTTTAGAGCCAAAAAAGTAAATACCTAAGCAAAGGTGGCTCCATCCATTTGGAAAAATATTTACAATTAGATAGTTGTGACGACGACAGTTTTGTTATTAAGGAATGGCTTTTCCTTCAATTTTCCGAAGCCAAATATGTGCTGACTTCCACAAAGCCGCTCTTAGATAACGGCTAATTTGTAAGGTTTTTCGCTTGCTTTTCGTCTCAAGTTGAACGAGTACATGTAGACAAAAAACGATTAATGCGATAAACACTTGATTGCGGATCGCCCATTCACTTTGACTGTAGAACTTTTTGATATTGAGATGCTGTTTGATCCATTTGAAAAACAACTCAATTGCCCAGCGTGATTTATACATTTCTGAAATCTCTTCGGCGCATAAATCAAAACGATTCGTAAGTAACTGAAGTTCGTTTCCTTTTGAATCGATCACTTTTAAAAGACGAAAGTAGTTCTCAGTACGGTTTTGAGTCGTACCAATCAACACCATTTGATCGGACAGAACCGTTGTATCCTCGGGTAGTTTAAAATCGTAGACTTCTCGTATGACTGCGTTTTTACGTAGTCTTGATAGGAAAAAGTAGCCGTCATCTGTCATACGGTCAAAGCGGTCATAGTCTAGATAGCCGCGGTCAAACACATACATGCATTCCTTGTCATCGACCATGATTTCTAGTTGACCACGATCATGTTCCTTTGCGCTTGTTAGCACTGCCTTTTCAGGATAAGAAATTCCTTTTGCCATAAATACTAGTCGCAAATGTAGCTTTACACCCGCTTTTGTTTTGCGGAACTCTGCCCATTTGTGATTGGTCAAATTTAGTGGCAATGTGCTTGAATCAATGATCTTTAACGGCATGACTAGTTTGGTGTAGTGTGTTTTGGCATGAATTTGTGCAACCAAATCAAGGAAAAGTCTTTGGAATAAATCTGGATTCATGCCGTTTAATCGCCGTGATAGTTGAGAAATGCTGATCGAATCAAGGTTAATACCCTTTTGAAGCTGGTCATCGAAAAGACAATCACTCAGCGCATGAAGACTTTC
>NZ_JAQQWT010000123.1 GCF_028610705.1 Halalkalibacter alkalisediminis | reverse complement strand
GAAGTCGTAACAAGGTAGCCGTATCGGAAGGTGCGGCTGGATCACCTCCTTTCTATGGAGTATTTAACTCTAGTCGACGAACAACTTCGGTTGTTTGCGCTTTGGTCTTTTGTTCAGTTTTGAAGGAACTTTCCTTCTATATTATAGGAACTAACTTTGTTAAATTGAAGTTAGTGACTTTGGTTCTTTGAAAACTAGATAATGCAAATAGAAACAATATGTAAGTTTACCGGAATCTTAGTTTTAAGAGAAGGTCAAACGAGCATGTCGAGAATTCACGTCAATGTTAAATTGACAACAACCTTTTTTAATTTGGTTAAGTTATGAAGGGCGCACGGTGGATGCCTTGGCACTAGGAGCCTAAGAAGGACGCGACGAACGGCGAAACGCCTCGGGGAGCTGTAAGTGAGCTTTGATCCGAGGATATCCGAATGGGGGAACCCACCATCCGTAATGGGATGGTACCCGTATCTGAATACATAGGATACGAGGAGGCAGACCTGGGGAACTGAAACATCTAAGTACCCAGAGGAAGAGAAAGAAAATTCGATTTCCTAAGTAGCGGCGAGCGAAACGGAAACAGCCCAAACCAAGAGGCTTGCCTCTTGGGGTTGTAGGACGTCTCATATGGAGTAAGAAAAGACGAGCATAGGTGAAGCGATCTGGAAAGATCCGCGAAACAAGGTAACAGCCCTGTAGCCGAAATGCTCGTCTCTCCGAGACGGATCCTGAGTACGGCGGGACACGTGAAACCCCGTCGGAATCCGGGAGGACCATCTCCCAAGGCTAAATACTCCCTAGTGACCGATAGTGAACCAGTACCGTGAGGGAAAGGTGAAAAGCACCCCGGAAGGGGAGTGAAAGAGATCCTGAAACCGTGTGCCTACAACTAGTTGGAGCCCGTTTATGGGTGACAGCGTGCCTTTTGTAGAATGAACCGGCGAGTTACGATCCCGTGCAAGGTTAAGCTGAATAGGCGGAGCCGCAGCGAAAGCGAGTCTGAATAGGGCGAATGAGTACGTGGTCGTAGACCCGAAACCGTGTGATCTACCCATGTCCAGGGTGAAGTTCAGGTAACACTGAATGGAGGCCCGAACCCA
>NZ_JAQQWT010000122.1 GCF_028610705.1 Halalkalibacter alkalisediminis | reverse complement strand
CACTAGTGTTGCATTAATTTAATTTCACTATTTGAAAAACTCAAAATGTTCAATTTTGTTATTTTGTGCAAAGAAAAAGTCCTTTATAATGGATTAGTCAGGTGGTAACCCGTCCAAATCCACTATAAAAGGACTCACACTATGGACAAGATTACACGAAAAACGTCATTTGGACAATGGTTTTCACCATTAAATCTTCAACTTTTTGAAGAACAGGTCAAAACCATGAAATTAGATTACTATACAAAGAAATTAACGACGGAATCATTTCTTAAATTACTACTCTTTGCGCAGCTGGAAGAAGTTGAAAGCCTCCACGCTCTGAGTGATTGTCTTTTTGATGATCAACTACAAAAAGGAATTAATCTTGATTCCATTAGTATTTCTCAGCTTTCACGACGATTAAATGGGATGAATCCTGATTTTTTCCAAATTCTTTTCCTTGATTTGGTCGCACAAATTCATGCCAAAACACACTACACTAAACTCGTCATGCCGTTAAAAATCATTGATTCCAGTACATTGCCCCTTAATTTGACCAATCATAAATGGGCAGAGTTTCGGAAAACAAAGGCAGGAATAAAGCTGCATTTGCGCCTTGTGTTTATGGAAAAAGGGATTTCCTATCCTGAAAAGGCTGTGCTTACAACGGCAAAGGAACATGATCGTGGTCAGCTAGAAATTATGGTAGATGACAAGGAATGCATGTATGTGTTTGACCGTGGCTATCTTGACTATGAACGCTTTGATCGCATGACAGATGATGGCTATTTTTTTCTATCCAGGCTACGTAAAAATGCATTCATACGAGAAGTCTACGATTTTAAACTACCCGAGGATACGAATGTTCTGTCCGATCAAATGGTGTTGATTGGGACGACTCAAAACCGTACTGAGAACTACTTTCGTCTTCTAAGAGTGCTTGATTCAAAAGGAAATGAACTTCAGTTACTCACGAATCGTTTTGATTTGAGTGCCGAAGAAATTTCAGAGATGTATAAATCACGCTGGGCGATTGAGTTGTTTTTCAAATGGATCAAGCAGCACCTCAGTATCAAAAAGTTCTACGGTCAAAGTGAATGGGCGATCCACAATCAAGTGTTTATCGCATTAATTGTTTTTTG
>NZ_JAQQWT010000121.1 GCF_028610705.1 Halalkalibacter alkalisediminis | reverse complement strand
CCTTTTAAAGTAGCTGTCATCGCATGTGTTAATAAGCTCTTACACTGGATCTACGCCCTATTAAAAAGCAAGAGTGCTTTCCAAGATATAGCTTAAACTCTATATCTAACTAAATAACACAAAACCTTCCAAAAGTGTCTAATTGGAAGGCTATTTGGTATACGCATGTTTAGTATATCATGGCTGATTTAAGATTTTTATTGAAAAATGTTGACAAACTATTAGCTGGTTTACTTCAACAAAAAATTGATTGTAAACAATAAATAAGTCAAAATAGTACCGTCAATAGCATTGTGAATATTATAATTAAAATGGCAGCCCAAACGAATATTCCTCCAAGAGTGCTTTTTGGTTTCTTTAGAGAAGACTCGTATTCATTCTGAAGTTTTTGCTGATGATGCTCATCTGGAGGTATGTACACTGTGTACGTTGGGTTGGCTACTCTGCTACCGTGATATAATGTCTTATATAACGGGAAAGCTGAAATAAACAACACTATCGCCACTCCAAACGCAACCATTTTGATTAATTCAAGGTTTAGTTCCTGTTTGATTAAAAATGTTATCAAAGCTATTAGTATATAAATTCCTATTGAGATAACTAAACCGTAGAGAATGTTTGCTTTCAAATTTAACCCTCCAAACTGAAATACATCTACTAAAATTATAATACAACTTAATTTTTCCTATTTTGTTAACCTGCCCCGTTGCAGAAGATAAGCGATTTAGTCTAAAATAAACTATTTATCAATATTTATTAATTGTTGCTCCTAATGATGAAGCTCTTATAAATTCTTTACTCTGATATTCTCTTAGTTCATTAGCAGTTCCAGTTAAAACAGCCCCAATAATATGAACCTCTTCAGGAATTAATTTAGGATTATCTTCTTTTAACATCTCTAACAAATCATTAGCAATATCGCGATGATATGAACTTGACTGTATTTCTTCATGCCTTAGTTGATTAATAAAAAATTCAGGATTGCTCCAATCGGTTAAACTGTTATATGGGTATCCGTATACTTGACCACTACGAAAAGTAGAAGGGAAATCTCTCTCTTCTTGCCGCTGCATCATTTGTATGTTTTCCTCATATTCTACATCAACCCAAAGCCATTCTGTATGGTTTTTATTTAGCATCTCT
>NZ_JAQQWT010000120.1 GCF_028610705.1 Halalkalibacter alkalisediminis | reverse complement strand
TGCTCGTTAGTCGAATAAGAAAAGGATTGCCGCAGCAACCCCTGGTATTCAACTCAAGCATCCCGTTAGCACAACAAAGGTTCATTGAAAAACTAAATCAAATGTATTGAAAACAGTTTCTTTTCATGTTCATTCAAGACTTGAGATTCAAAAGTTTCAACTATTTCTACCATCATCTCTTTTGTTAATTCATCTTTTTTTACTTTTTTGATTTGGTGACTAACTTCATCTCTAAACTTTTCCTCTACCACCTCACTGTAGTAGCTAGAACTCGAAAAGTAATATACGAGAGAATTATCATAAGGTTCTACTACCTCTTTGAAAACTTGAAATGCCTTCGTAATTGTTTCGACATCTGTTTCATGAAAATAGATTAGTATTTCTACATCATGTTTTTGCCCATCTTTTGTATCAAAAGAATATGACATGGTATCTTGAAATGGTATTCCGCCACCAATATATACAAATGAGTCTTTGTTGGTAGTAATTAAACGCTTATTTGTAGCGTTTTCTACTGTTTCACCGTTCCCTTTAATTACAATGTCACTTTCATTGAGATAAAATATTCGATAATGATTTTCAAGAATGAATTGAGTGCCAATTAACGCTAAGAAAACGACAACGCCTATCAACCATTGATTTGCCTTTATCTTAAATATTTCAAATGCCTTAGTAACGATATAACTATACAATATTATTAAAAAAACAATCCATAATATCGAAAGAATAGAGTGTAACCAGTTAGGAAGAACAATTGTCAAAAAAACACCTCCAAATAGAACGACTCGTTACTATAAATATTGATTTATACACAATGGCTTCTTTCACTAACCAGCTCCGTTACTTTAAGTACAATCCTTCACAATCTCTAATTATTTTAACATAAATATCCAATTTAACTACCAGAGCGTTATTCCATTAAATGGCCCGATTGTTGAAGATCATTGCAAAGCCTTATTGAACAAAAGCCCCCTTTAACAAGAATTTTAAACTAACTCTAATTTTTATAAGTTTTATAATATTCATTACCTAAGATTGTTAACTTGACTAAACTATAAATTTAGTGAACCAAGCGACGTATTTTGCACCAGGAATAAAAAATACCTGAGCAAGTAAAGTTCCTAATAATCTAGAAGCAACCATCAT
>NZ_JAQQWT010000012.1:97388-109746 GCF_028610705.1 Halalkalibacter alkalisediminis | reverse complement strand
GAAGTGGCTGGCCTTCCTGCTGGTGTACTTAATGTTATCCAAACCGATGTCGAGGAAATCGGTGATGATATGCTGAATAATCCAAACTATCAATTGGTCAGTTTCACTGGATCGACTGCAGTTGGGCGCCATATTGGTGAAATCGCAGGTCGCAACTTAAAGCGTGTAGCGCTTGAGCTAGGTGGAAATAGCCCGTTTATCGTGCTATCTGATGCGGATGTCGACAGAGCAGTTGACGCGGCTATTTTCGGCAAATTTATTCATCAAGGACAAATCTGTATGATCATTAATCGAATCATTGTTCATGAAGATAAGCATGATGAATTTGTTCAAAAATTTGTGGAAAAAGCCAAAGTACTTCCTTATGGAGATACGAGTGATCCGAAAACCGTCATCGGACCATTAGTTAATGCAAAACAAATGGAGAAGGCCTTGAACTATATCGAACAGGCAAAGTGTGAAGGGGCAACGGTTGCGTTGGAAGGAGAACGAATTGGGAATGTGCTGACACCATTTGTCCTAACGAATGTTGATAACAAAAGCGAGATTGCACAAAGTGAGTTATTCGCACCAATTGCGACGATTATCAAAGCAAAGAGCGATGAAGAAGCGATTGAACTAGCCAATGATACACCACATGGGCTAAGTTCTGCGATCTTTACGAGTGACCTTGAGCGCGGAGAAGAGCTAGCTTTGCAAATTGATTCAGGAATGACACATATTAACGACCAAACCGTTAATGATGCTCCTCATATCCCGTTTGGAGGCAATAAAGCGAGTGGATTAGGACGATTTGGAAACCCGTGGGTGGTAGAAGAATTTACGACAACAAAGTGGGTATCGGTGCAGACGAAGTATCGTCAGTTTGCTTTTTAATTAAAAGAGGGGGGTGCCTCAAAAGGTCATAACAGGCCTTTTGGGTCACCCCTTCAATGTTCTTAAAGGTAAAAATCGGTTCTTTATGAATGCTTTCTTTATGCTCTTAGTTTGTCAGGTTCTACGTGCAAGACATATTGATCTCTACCAGCATAAAATCCGAAAACTCCAAGAGCGATAGAAAGACCAATAAATATGAGAAAAGCTGGTGACCAGGATTGAAAGAGATCAAAGAAAAGACCGATAATAAGAGGTCCTGTGGCTGCTAGTAGATAGCCTGCAGATTGGGCCATACCAGATAGATTAGAAGCGTCATGTCCATTTTGCGTTCGTAATCCAAACAAACTTAAAGACAAGCTAATTCCTGCTCCTTGCGCAACACCTAAAAATATCATGCAAATGGTAATAAGTCCAAGCGATCCCCCTATATAAATCCCTAGAAACCCAGTCAAATAAAATAAAGAAATAGCTATAGCAATACTCCTTTGATTGGAGAGTCGACCTGCTAAAATCGGTATAAAAAGGGTAGCAGGGAGACCGGCAATTTGAGTTAGAGTTAGAAGCCATCCAGCTGTCGGTAGGTCGACTCCGCGACTCACGAGAATTTCTGGCATCCAAGCAATGATGCAATAAAATGCACAAGATTGTAAACCCATGAAAAGCGTGACTTGCCAAGCGACTGTAGACGACCAAATGGAATTTCTCTTATATGTAGGGAATGAACCTGTTTTCTTTTGGTTTCGCAATTGTGGAAGCCAAGCAAGAACCGCGAGTGAGGCTAAAATAGCCCAAATTAAAAGAGATCTTTCCCAACCGAGGTTGGCTCCTTTGGCTAAAGGGATACTAACCCCAGAAGCAAGTGCGGCCATCGTCGACATGGAAGTCGTATAAATGCCTGTCATCAATCCCATTCTTTCAGGGAATTTATCTTTAACAATGCCTGGAATTAAAACATTACAAATGGCAATACCTAACCCTAACAGAGCCGTTCCAAGAAATAATGCATACACGAAACCAGTCGAACGAAAAAGGATGCCTATCGTAAGAATTATGAGCGCAATGAAGACCGTTGTTTCGTTTCCCCATTTCCGTCCAATTCTTGGTGTGATCGTTGAAAATAGACCAAACGCGAGCAACGGTAGTGTAGTCAATAATCCGATCCAGCTGTTAGTGAGGTTGGTATCTGTTCGAATATCTCCAATTAAAGGTCCGATAGCTGTAATGGATGACCGTAAATTAAAAGCCACGAACACAATTCCAATGAGGAAGAGAAGGCTCTTATAAGAAAGAAGAGACTCTTTATTCATGTACACCTCTTTCTGAGTGAAATAGCTCTATAGTAGATTTTCTTTCATATATTTTACATGTTATATAAAGGATTGCAATGGCATGATTAGCTATAAAAGAACAAGATTAAAAATGTAAGAGGTTATTAGACTTTTTTGTAATGCTGCTTGCAGCTGCTTTAACTAGTTTAACAAATCGATCGACCTTTAATGGAGTCATTCGTGTGGTTGGCCCCGCTATACTTACAGATGCAATTACGTTGCCTTCCGTATTCCAAATAGGCGCAGCGATAGAAGTCACCCCTTTATGCAACTCTTCTTGGCTAATCGCAAAACCTTGTTTTTGAATGCTTTCTAAACGGCTTATAAAATCTGGGGGTGATGTGATCGTTTTAGTTGTATAAAGTGGTAGACCTTGCTTGATTACCTCGTTGATCTGCTTTTGTGATTGAAAAGCAAGTATCACTTGTCCGGAACTAGTACAGTGGATCGGGTTTTCTTTTCCAGCGTGTGAGAGTAAATGTACAGGATGCTTACTATCAATTTTATATAAGTAAACGACTTTATTCCCTTTTAATACCGAAACATGAGCAGTTTCTCCTGTTTTCTTCGTAAGTTCTTCTAAGATCGGTTCAGATACTTGGTATAATTCATACTTTGACAAAAACGTGGTCCCCATTGATAAGATGGATGATGCGGGACGGTACGTTTTTAAAATCGGTTCTTTTACAAGGAAGCCAGTATGAGTCAATGTACTCGATAAGCGGTGAGCGGTGCTCTGGGCAATTTGTAACCTTTCCGCTATTTCACTTAACGTTAATTCTGGTTCATCAATGGAAAATAAGTTTAACAGACGTAGTGCGTTTCTCATTGAAGAATAGGATTCTGTGTTTATAGAAGGATACCTCATGGCAATCTCCCTTTCTTGTAAGAGTTAAAGATTAATGAAGCCGAGGTTTTCTGAGATCTCCTGACCTGCAGTAGTGACCGATTTAATGTACTTCGGAAAATGATTGTCGTTCATTCTCTGTCTAGGTCCAACGATACTCACAGATGCAATGACTTCCCCTGTATAATCTTTAATTGGCGCCGCTATGCTAACAATCTCTTCATGCATTTCGTTCACACAGATGGAAAAACCTTGTAGACGAATCTCTTTAAGTTCTTGTATGAGCTGATTCCGGTCCGTGATACTGTTAGGTCCACATTTTGGAAGTCCATTGTCTAGTATTTTGTGGATCACGTCCATACGCTGAAAGGCTAATAGAATCTTTCCTGAACTCGTGCAGGTTGCTGGGTTATTCTTCCCAATATAGGACATTAGCTGAATAGGGTGTTTACAATCAATCTTATGTAGGTAAATGACACTTGAATCTTCCAAAACAGAAATGTGGGCCGTCTCATCGACGTCTGACACTAGTTTTTGTAAAGAAGGTTTTGCTTCACGAAAGATCTCCATGTGAGACGTAATGACCCCACTTAAACGAAGAACGGAAAGGCCAATTTGATAGTACCTTCCTGATTTTTCCAAGAAACCTTCTGATACTAATTCTTTAACAAGACGACTTACGGTACTTTTATTTAAGGATAGAGCTTTTGAAATTTCTGAGATTCCCCATATTGGCTTTTCCTTTGAGAACAAACGTAAAATACTAAGCCCACTATAAACGGATTTCATGATTCCCTCGATCGTCATCAAATAAAAACTCCTTAAAATAGTTAGTTGTTTCATATGAAAGAAACGCAACCTTTTATTCTGAACATTCTTATAATAACATTTTAATTGAAGTTAGTTAGCGTTTACAACAAAATTGCAGGATAAGAAAGGGGCTTTTAAATGAAAACTCAAGTCGGAATTATTGGGGCAGGTCCAGCCGGACTTATGCTTTCACATCTATTACATTTAGAAGGTATTGAATCTGTTATTTTTGAAAACCGCACGAGAGAGGAGATCGAGGGGACGATTCGTGCAGGGGTTCTTGAACAAGGAACAGTTGATCTTTTAAATGTAACTGGAGTAGGAGAACGTATGATGCGTGAAGGCCATCTCCATCACGGAATTGAACTCCAATTTAATGGAATCAGACACCGCGTTAATATGCATGAATTGACAGAAGGAAAGAGTATTATGGTCTATCCACAGCATGAAGTAATTAAGGATTTAGTTGCTGCACGCCTAGAAGCCGGTGCTGAGATTTACTTTAGTGTAAGTGATGTGAGCCTACATGATGTGGATAGCGATTCGCCAAAAATTCGTTTTAAACATGATGGAGGAGAGCAGGAGTTAACATGTGATTTTATTGCGGGATGTGACGGCTTCCATGGACCAAGTCGTAAAATGATTCCTGAATCCATACGAGAAGAAAAACAACAAATCTATCCTTTTGGTTGGTTAGGGATATTGGCTGAAACCCCTATTGCAAATCCTGAATTGATTTATTCCAATCATGACAGAGGATTTGCTTTAATTAGTACAAGAACACCGGAAATCCAGCGTCACTACATTCAAGTTGACCCAAATGATGATATTAACAATTGGTCTGACGATCGAATTTGGACAGAGCTAAAAGCAAGAGTTGAAACAGATGGTTGGAAGTTACCGGATGGCCCCATTATTCAAAAGAACATCGTATCGATGCGGAGCTTTGTTTGTGAACCGATGCAGTATGGTCGTCTCTTTATTGCAGGGGATGCCGCTCACATCGTTCCACCAACCGGGGCAAAGGGATTGAATTTAGCGATGTCTGATGTTCAGGTATTAAAACGAGGCATTGTAACTTTTTATGAAACAGGAAGCCAAGACATGTTAAGTCGTTACTCAGAAATTGCATTAAGGCGTATTTGGAAAGCTCAACGTTTCTCATGGTGGATGACGACGATGCTTCATCGCAACTTTAATCATAGCTCCTTTGAAAGAAGTATTCAGCTTAGTGAATTAGAGTATGTAACGTCATCTCGAGCCGCTTTAACGAGTTTGTCTGAAAACTATATTGGATTGCCATTAGAATGGGAAAGTCCTAAGTCATTACTAGTTTAATGTAGGACGTTACTAGAAATGAAAGGGCTACCATAAAAGTGGTAGCCCTAATTTTATATAAGTAATAAAGAATCTGCACCCTTTGCGTAATTTTTAGCAGGAGGCCATGAACATAAATCAAATGGAAAGTCAGATCCAGGTACAATCCGATCCTCGCCAACCGTTTTAGCTAAGTACTCTAATGTATTTGTATTCCATAAGACACTGTCATACCAAAAATCTTTTAAATACTCAATCGGCTCTTTAGTTAAGGCGTTGGAGACTAAAGGCCACTGCTCGTATCCTTTGTTCATGCGACCGATTTGATAAGGTAAAAAGCCTCCACCATGAGCTAATAAAATCCTTGCATCACTGTATGTATCTAGCATGCCACTAAGTAATAGATCGGTAGCTGATACAGTCGTTTCCCAAGGAACGCCAATCAAATTCGGCATCATGCGCTGCTTCAGGCGAGGGTCTTCGCATAATAAAGGATGAATAAAGATAATGGCTTTTTGTCTATTCGCTTCTTCCCAAAAAGGGGTAAAAAGAGGGTCTGAGAGCAGCTTGCCATTTAGACCTGGTCCAATAATGGCCCCTTTAAGCCCAGCGTTCATGGCCTCTATTAAATCACGAGCGGCTAAAGCAGGATCGTTAAGAGAAACTGTTCCTAATGCAGATAAGCAATCGATATTGGAGTGGCACCACTTAGCTAGAGACTGATTATAAACCGTTGCTAGTTCACTTGTAATCTCTGAAGAGAACTCATATAAAAATAGCTGTGGGATTGGGGAAACAATGGCATGCGCTACGCCAATTTTTTCTTTTTCATCTAGATATAATTGAGCATCTGTAAATTCTTTTTTTAGTTCAAAAGCCCATTTATCGTTGATTGATAGAAAAGGCTCTTTTTGGGGGTTATTTTGAACCCATTTAGCGTTTACAGTTTTCTTGTTGTCCTTAATCCAGGTTAAAACGTCTTCAGGAATAAAATGAGTATGAAAATCATGCATTATTAACAGCTCCTTTTATTTTAAAAATGATTTTGTCTATAGCCTAATCTTTCAGAGATTTGCTTGCCTGCTTCAATGACTTTCTTAATATTTGGAGGGATTGTTCGGTCATTTAGTCGTTGGATAGGTCCAATAATATTAACCGATGCGATCACTTGTCCTGTGTAATCTCTAACAGGAGATGCGATCGAGACAACACCTTCAAAGATTTCTTCAATGCTAAGTGCGTAGCCATTTGTTCGAACTTCTTCAAGTGCTTTCATTAATTTTTTTGGATCGGTAATGGTATTTTTTGTGAAGCGTTCTAGTCCTTTTTCAATCGTCTGATTAACATAGTGTTCGTCATTAAAGGCAAGCATGACTTTCCCAGAACTGGTGGCATAAGAAGGATTTCTTTTGCCGATGTGAGTAAATGCTCGAACATGATGTTTACTTTCGACTTTATGTAAGTAAATGACATCAAGTCCATCGAGAATGGCCAAATGCGATGTTTCACCGGTCTTTTCAACTAAATCATGTAGAATCGGCATCGCTTCTTTATGAATCTCAAAGTTAGATGTACAGACACTTGCCAGAGATAGAATAGACAAACCTAAGCGGTAACGTTGATTGTCAGGGTTTTTTTCAACAAAACCTTCACTAGCTAATGTGGACATTAGCCGTGAGACGGTACTTTTTCCTAAGTCTAGATCTTTTGCTAAATCAGTAATCTTTAACTCCGATTCTTCCATTGAAAATCTGCGTAAAATGCGAAGAGCATTTTTAACCGAAGATAGCGTGTAATCTTTCTTTTCCGTCACCAATTTGAATACCTCCCTTTTGTTCCGTATAGAGGAACATTGTTCTTTTATTGAATTTGAATTTACTATATCATACTAATTAAGAAAAAAGAATAATCAAAAAATTATTTAAAAAAGTTTTAGTTTGTTGCTCATAGAAGAACTTTGGTGTTTTATGAGGTACGAATATTGAGTATTCTAAACGTAACAAAAGATTGCTACTACAAATTTTTATAAATGGAGGAATTAAACATGAAAACGATTACTACAGCAACAGGCATTGATTGTAGACATTTTATTAACGGACAGTATATGGATTCTATAAACAACAAAACATTCGTAAATACGAATCCAGCCAATGAAGAAGTTCTTGGTACAGTTGCTGAGGGTGGAGAAGAAGAAATCAATCTTGCCGTAACAGCCGCAAGAAGAGCTCTTAACGGGCGTTGGAAAACAATGCCGCTAACAGAACGTTCAAAAGTTCTTCGCAAAATCGGTGATTTAATTTTAGAAAGAAAAGATGAGCTTGCTCGCCTCGAATCACTAGATACAGGAAAACCAATTTGGCTATCAAGTACGATTGATATTCCAAGAGCTGCATATAACTTCCACTTCTTCGCTGATTATATGACTACAATGGGAACAGAAGCTTATCAGCATGATGATGTAGCGATTAATTATGCGGTGCGTAAACCAGTTGGGGTTGTAGGCTTAATCAATCCTTGGAATCTGCCAATGCTTTTACTAACTTGGAAGCTTGCTCCTTGTTTAGCCGCAGGAAATACTGCTGTAATGAAACCAGCAGAGTGGACACCAATGACGGCAACTGTATTAGCTGAAATTTGTAAGGAAGCGGGAGTTCCTGATGGTGTTGTTAACGTCGTTCATGGATTTGGACCAAATTCAGCGGGGGCTGCTCTTACTGAACATCCAGATGTCGATGCGATCACATTTACCGGTGAAACTTCTACAGGTACGGCAATCATGAAAGCAGCAGCTAATTCATTGAAGAAACTCTCATACGAGTTAGGTGGAAAGAATCCAAATATTATATTTGCAGATTCTGACCTAGATGAAGTGTTAGAAACAACTATCAAGTCAAGCTTCATTAATCAAGGGGAAGTTTGCTTATGTGGATCTAGAATTTATGTTGAACGTCCTGCTTACGATGAATTTGTTGAGAAGTTTGTCGCAAAAACAAAAGAACTAGTTGTGGGAGATCCATTTAAAGAAGGAACTAATATCGGGGCAATGATCGGGAAGGAACATTATGATCGAGTTCTAGGCTATATAGATTTAGCAAGAGAAGAAGGTGGAACGATTCGCACAGGGGGCGGTCGTCCAGAAGGATTTGAAAAAGGCTATTACATTGAACCAACGATTATTACAGACCTTGATCGCAACGCACGCTGTGTCCGTGAAGAAATCTTTGGACCTGTCGTTACCGTCATTCCATTTGATTTAGAAGATGAAGTTATTGCACAAGTTAATGACTCTCATTACGGGCTAAGTGCTTCGATTTGGACGAATGATCTTCGTCGTGCTCATCGTGTGGCTAATGAAGTAGAAGCAGGTATTATTTGGGTTAACACATGGTTCTTAAGAGACTTACGTACACCATTTGGCGGATTGAAACAAAGCGGTATCGGACGTGAAGGCGGTATGCATAGCTTTGAATTCTATAGCGAATTAAAAAATATTTGCATTAAGCTTTAAGGGAGGCCAAACAAATGAGTACAGAACTTTTTGCTAATCAGCTCTTACAAGCTGAACAAGACCGAATGGGGACGGTTGCTTTAACCGAACAGGATTCCACATTAACGACACAAGACGCTTACAAGGTTCAACTCGAAATCATTAAGCAAAAATTAGCGCAAGGTCAATCGATTGTCGGCAAGAAGATCGGTTTAACTTCGCTAGCGATGCAAAAATTGTTAGGAGTAGATGAACCAGACTACGGCCATTTATTAGATGGAATGGTCGTAGAAAATGGAAGTGAACTTTCGTTTGATCGTGTCATGCAACCAAAGGTAGAGGCGGAAGTCGCCTTTGTCTTGAAAAAAGATCTTAAAGGGCCGAACGTAACCCCACTAGATGTTATTCAAGCAACAGATTATGTTCTTCCTTCTTTAGAAATTGTCGATAGCCGTGTGAAGGATTGGAAAATCAAGTTACAAGATACGATTGCAGACAATGCTTCTAGCAGCCATTATGTCCTAGGCGGTAAGCCTGTTCGCTTAGATCAAGTGGACCTAGCTCTAGCTGGTATGGTTCTTACGAAAAACGGAGAAATCATCAATACAGGCGTAGGAGCTGCCGCATTAGGAAATCCAATTAATTGTGTAGCGTGGCTTGCTAATAAATTAAGTGAATTTGACATTACGTTAAAAGCAGGAGAAGTGATACTCTCAGGTGCATTGTCGGCTGCTGTTGAGGCAAATCCTGGTGATGTCTTCACAGCAAAAATTGCCCATTTAGGTGAGGTATCTGTACGTTTTTCTTCATAATTAAAGGTGGGAAAGGTGATTTACATGGGAAAAATTAAAGTAGCGATAATCGGAACTGGAAATATCGGTACAGATTTAATGTTGAAAATAGAAAGATCATCCACGCTGAAATTAACAGCACTCATTGGAATTGATCCTGAATCTGATGGTGTGACCAGAGCGAAGGAGCGAGGATATCAGACTTTTACTAATGGACTAGAAGAGTTTTTAGCAACAGAAAGCAATTTAGCAGATATTTTCTTTGATGCTACCTCGGCAAAAGCACATGTAAGGCACGCAAAATTATTAAAAGAAGCAGATAAACAAGTGCTAGATTTAACACCAGCTGCAAGAGGACCGTTTGTCGTACCTCCAGTTAATTTAGGCTCTCATTTAGATGTGCCTAACGTCAACTTGATTACATGTGGAGGTCAGGCGACAATTCCAATGGTGCATGCTGTAAATCGTGTGTGTCCAGTCGAATACGCAGAAATTGTGGCCACCATCTCTAGTGAAAGTGCCGGGCCAGGTACAAGGGCAAACATCGATGAATTTACGCAAACGACCAAAAGAGGGATTGAGGAAATTGGCGGAGCAAAAGTAGGGAAAGCGATTATTATATTAAACCCAGCTGAGCCACCAATTTTGATGAGAGACACCGTTTATGCTGTTGTGGAACCAGGAAAAATGGATGAAGCGGCGATTACACAATCGATAAAAGAAATGGCCGAGAAAGTTCAATCGTATGTACCTGGTTATCGGTTACGAACAGAGCCGATTTATGATGGCAATCGTGTAACGATTTTCTTAGAAGTAGAAGGAGCAGGTGATTATTTACCTTCTTATTCTGGGAATTTGGATATCATGACGGCTGCAGCTGTGAAAGTCGCAGAAGAACTTGCAAAAAATAAACTGAATTCAGCCATTTTATAAAATTTGCCTACTGACAGAAAGGAATGTTTTGGATGACCGATAATCGAGATATCATCATTACTGAAGTTGCCTTGCGAGACGGTAGTCATGCGATTAGACATCAGTATACGGTTGAACAAGTAACAGAAATTGCTCGTGGTTTAAACGATGCAGGAGTACCGTACATGGAAGTAGCTCATGGAGATGGATTGGGAGGGTCTTCACAGCAATACGGAGTGTCACTCACAGATGAGATGAAATTAATTGAAGCTGCTGTGTCTGTTTGCGATCAATCAAAGGTAGCCGTTCTGTTAATCCCTGGTATTGGGACGAAGCAGGATTTAAAACAAGCAGCTGCACTCGGAGCAAAAATGGCTAGAGTGGCGACACATGTAACCGAAGCCGATGTGGCTCCGCAACATATTCATCTAGCAAAAGAGCTTGGAATGGAAACGGTTGGTTTCTTAATGATGTCGCACATGGCTCCAGTAAATAAGCTTGTTGAACAAGCGAAATTAATGGAGAGCTATGGAACGGATACCGTATATGTAGTGGATTCAGCTGGTGCCTTACTCCCAAATCAAGTACGAGAGAGAATTAGAGCACTTCGTCAAAGTTTAACTATTAACATTGGCTTCCATGCTCATAATAACTTGTCACTAGCGATGGCGAATACCCTTGTTGCAGTGGAAGAAGGTGCTACGAGAATCGATGGAAGTGTTCGTTGTTTAGGAGCAGGAGCAGGAAATACACAAACAGAAGTATTGGTTGCTGTGTTAGAAAGAATGGGGTTAAACAGTGGTGTTGATCTATATAAAATGATGGATTTAGCTGAAAATATTGTTGCTCCCATTTTACCGCAGCCTCAGGAGATTACAAGAGATAGTCTAGTGATGGGTTATGCAGGAGTATACTCTAGCTTTTTACTGCATGCACAAAGAGCAGCAAAACAATTTAAACTGGACCCTCGAGATATTTTAATTGAGTTAGGGAAAAGAAAAGTTGTAGGTGGTCAGGAAGATATGATTATCGACGTTGCTGCTGAAATTGCAAATAACCAACATAGTCTGAAAATATGATAGGGGGAAAATGAAGTGAGTATGACGAATAAAGAATTAGCTAAATTTTTATTAGATGCAGAGTTACAAAGAAAAGAAGTTGTGAAAATCACATCAGATAAGGTTCCTAACTTAACGGTAGAAGAAGCCTATACGATTCAAGAAGAGATAGTAAACTTAAAGCTAGAGCAAGGTCACTCGATTGTCGGACCTAAAATGGGCTTAACAAGTCGAGCTAAAATGAAACAGATGAATGTCGAAGAAGCAATTTATGGATACATTTTTGACAACATGGTTGTTCAAGAAGGGTCTGAAATTTCGTTAGCTGACTTTATTCATCCTAAAGTTGAAGCTGAAATCGCTTTTATCCTAGGAAAAGACATTGAAGGACCGGGTATTTCAGGTGCCCAAGTCTTAGCGGCGACAGATTATGTGTGTTCAGCCCTTGAGATTATTGATAGTCGCTATGAAAATTTCAACTTCACTCTTCCTGATGTCATTGCTGATAATGCTTCGTCTTCTAAAGTAGTCTTTGGCAACAAAATTCGTAGACCAGAAGACCTTGATTTAGATCTAGTTGGAACAGTGCTATCCATCAATGGTGAAATCAAAGACCTCGGCGCCGGTGCAGCAGTACTCGGACACCCAGCCAATTCAGTAGCCATGCTAGCGAATATGCTTCATCGCAAAGGTGAGAAACTAAAAGCAGGTCAAGTCATCCTAACAGGCGGCATTACAGGAGCCGTCCACTTATCATACGGAGACCACGTAACAGCCAAACTAGACGGCCTAGGCGAAGTAACCTTCTCAGTAGGAGAATAAGAGAACGTAGAAAAAGGTCGGTTTTTACCTTTTTCTACGTTCTCGAAGCATTGAGCGGAACCGCTGCAATGTTTTAAGCCTTATGAGCGATCTTCTCATAAGGCGCGCAG
>NZ_JAQQWT010000012.1:0-97288 GCF_028610705.1 Halalkalibacter alkalisediminis | reverse complement strand
CGCGAGGAGCCAATGCCATCTTCGAGAAGGCTTAAATTGTTAAATCAGAAAAAGGTCGGTTTTTACCTTTTTCTACGTTCTCCAAGCATTGAGCGGAACCGCTGCAATGTTTTAAGCCTTATGAGCGATCTTCTCATAAGGCGCGCAGCGCGAGGAGCCAATGCCATCTTCGAGAAGGCTTAAATTGTTAAATCAGAAAAAGGTCGGTTTTTACCTTTTTCTACGATCTCTTAAATACAGAGTTCTATTTCAAAAAAAGATAGAAAGGAGAACGAAAATGCCGATTGTGAACGTTAACATAATGGAAGGTCGCCCGAAAGATAAAATAGAGCGCGTTATTGCTGATATTACAGAAACCATTACGAATACACTAGAAGTTCCTAGAGAAACGGTTCGAGTAATTGTTACGGAGGTTCCAAAGAGCCATTGGGGAATTGCAGGGGAGTCTGTCGAGAAACGTAATGCTTCCAAGTAGTCTTCATTATAAATTTTAATAGTAGGAGGGTTATTTATGACCATTGAATTAGGTATTTTAGCTGCTCATGTTCCTAGTATTTGTCATAGGGAAAATGTACCTCATTTCCAACAAGAGATCGTAGCAAAAATGGATGACATTGCAGTGAAAATTACAGAGATGAAGCCAGATGCTGTAATTTTAGTATCGTGTCATTGGCCATCGACATTTCACCATTATGTTGACGTCTCACCAAGACATAAAGGGATTTTAACGGCATTCGAATGCCCAGATATCATTTCTGATGTGGAATATGATTATCCTGGTGACCAAGAGCTTGGAGATGCACTCGTTTTAGCAGGAAAGCACGCGCGTCTTCCTGTCATAGCGGTTAATGATCCAACGTATATTTGGGACTATGGGACAGTTGTTCCTTTGCGATACCTTGTACCAAATGCAGATATTCCAGTAGTGAACTTGTCGATCACAATGGCAGCTGGGTTGGAAGAGACGTATAAATGGGGACAGGAAATAGGAAAAGTATTAAACCAATCCGACAAGAAATATGTGTTTGTATTTAGCGGGGCCCTTGCCCATAATTTAGTACGTGGTCGTCATCACATGCCAACTGTATCTGAACAAGCATTAGACAATCAATTTATTGATTATATAGTCAATCAAAACTGGGAACTAGCAAAAGAGATGCTACCACAGTATGCGAATGTAGCTGGTGTAGAAGGTGGTGGCCGTCATTTAGCCATGATGCTAGGTGCTTTAGAAGACCGTTATAAACCAACTTTCCATACGTATGCTCAATCATCAGGTAGTGGCAATGCTATTATGACATTTGAGTTGGAAAATCATTTGCAAGGAACAAAGTGATTCTTGCTAGTAATTTAAATTTGATTTGACAGAAGACATTCTAAATTTAGGATGTCTTTTTCCCTGTTGTCTGGAATTGAAAGTTGAAAAGTTAGACTGTTTAACCATTTTATCTGATCAAGCTTACCTCTTAAGTCTAAGTCATCACCCTTTTATAGGTAACGATTGCCTCTATCCCTAAGTCTGTCTACTTTGCTATACTATTACTAACTGATGATGAGAAGGTGTGTAAGTGGGAAAAAGAATAGCGATTTATCTTGTTGGTCTTAGCCTCACATCTTTCGGTATAGCGTTAATTATTTTATCGCAGATCGGTGCAGGACCTTGGGATGCAGTAGCAGTAGGGTTGAATACCCATCTAGGGCTAACGATTGGACTTTGGTCGATCATTGCTCAAGCGATGGTCGTGTTCATCACATGGCTTGTTGAAAGAAAAAGATTTCAATACGGTTCGGTTGTGGCAATCGTCCTTAGAAGTTGGTTTTTAGATATTTGGATTTACGTGATTTTAAAGAATGTGGATTTTACTTCTTCAGAAACATTACAATGGTTTACTTTATTCATTGGTGTGGTCACAGTAGGAATTGGTATAGGTCTTTACATAGAAGCCCGTTTACCGCGTACGCCAATGGACGGATTAATGATTGCTTTACATGAGAGGTTTCACTGGAGTTTAAATGTGTCAAGAATTGGAATTGAATTAAGCGGTGTGATCTTTGCCTTGTTATTAAGTGGTCCTGTTGGGCTAGGTACGGTCATCATAGCAGTGACTTTAGGCAGAGTTGTACAATTTTCTAATAGTAAATTCAAATCGTTAATAAAGATAGATGATATGCCTGTTAAAAAGATGGAAGAATTACAGTCTAAATCTAGCTGAGTGAAATCTTGGAGTAACTTTCATTATAACTAGTTCGAGGTGGTTCCTTTAGAATCATCTCTTTTCTTTTTTAAAAGTTTACAAAAATAAAACTGAAAATTCACTAAAATGTAATTTTACTATTATATTTTTTGAACATACTATACAGTTTTTATTGACTAAATTATCTGAAAAGTATTAACATATAATAATAATCTCAACATCTGAATTTAAAAGAAAAAGTATGCTTGTTTTTGTAAGATTATATAACAATATAATGTTTTGAAATGAAAGTGGGGAGTAGAACGTGAGCTATATTGAACAACTAATAGAGATTCTTTCTAAGGAGCAAGTGTCAACAAATCCCACTATGCTCGAACAACATAGTCATGACGAAGGCTACCATGCTTCAAGTTTGCCTGATGTTGTGGTTTTTCCGAAAACGAAAGATGAGGTTAGTAAAGTAGTAGCATTTGCCAATGAACAGAAAGTCCCAGTTGTGCCTTTTGGACTTGGGACAAGCCTAGAAGGGCATGTCATTCCATACAATGGTGGAATTTCTCTTGATCTGTCATTAATGAATCAAATTTTAGATGTGAGAAACAGTGATTTTCTAGTAAAAGTGCAACCAGGGGTGACAAGATCCCAGCTTAATAAGGAATTAAAAAAATATGGGCTATTCTTTTCCGTTGACCCTGGGGCTGATGCGACTCTTGGTGGTATGGCTGCCACGAATGCTAGTGGAACGACATCGGTGAAGTACGGGATTATGAGAGATCAAGTACGAGATTTAGAAGTGGTGTTAGCTAGTGGTGAAATCATCCATACGGGTGGCATGTCAGCTAAGTCTTCATCTGGATACCATTTAAATGGCCTGATGGTTGGATCAGAAGGAACTTTGGGTGTGATTACGGAGCTTACTTTAAGAGTGTACGGGATTCCGGAATCCATTATGGCTGCAAGAGCGACATTTCCTGATGTACAAGCAGCGGTAGATGCGGTAACGACCATTTTAACATCAGGGGTTCCAATCGCGAGAATTGAATTGGTGGATGATCGTTCGATCCATCAAGTTAATACATATAACGAATTGCAGTACGAGGAAAAGCCGACTCTGTTTCTTGAATTTCATGGAAATGAAGCTGGACTTGCTCAAGATGTTGAATTTACGAAAGAAATTGTTACTGATTTAGGATGTTCAGATATTCAATTTGAGTCAGATACAAAAGCACAAACTCAGTTATGGGAAGTCCGCCATAATTTAGCTTACTCATTTATTCACGGTTTCCCTGGTAAAAAGATGATGGTAACAGATGTTAGTTTACCATTAACAGAACTCGCAGGAGCCATTTTAGATGCAAGAAAAGCAATGGACGCAGTCCAATTAGATGGAGCACTCCTTGGTCATGTCGGTGATGGAAACTATCACGCTCTTTTGATGATCGATATGAACAATGTAAATGAGGTTCAAAAGGCTAAAGAAGTCAATGAACACATCGTAAGTTATGCTCTACAGCGCGGGGGAACTTGTACAGGGGAACATGGAGTAGGGATTGGGAAATCTGCTTATCAACAGCGTGAGCATGGTCCTGCCTACGAAGTGATGAAAGCTATTAAACTCGCACTTGATCCAAACGGAATCTTAAACCCTGGTAAAATTTTTGTTGATTAAAAAATCGACAAATTAAAAATAAAAACATAGATAAAAGGGGGAAGAAAGATGAAAAAATTATCTTTCTTAGCAGTTGCTACTTTACTAACAGTTCTGTTATTAGCAGCTTGCGGGAGTTCAGAAACGGAAACAGAAACAGAAGGCGAAGAGGGTGGTGAAACAGAGGAGCCATCAGTTTCAACTGGAGAAAGCTTTGTATTACAAGCGGGTCACTCATTGCCAGAAGATCATCCATATGAATTAGCTTTGCAACAAATGGCTGAAAATGTGGCGGAAAGAACGAATGGACAAGTGACCATTGAGACGTTTCCAAATAGTCAAATCGGTGCAGAAAGAGAATTAACAGAAGGATTAACGCTTGGAACGGTTGATCTAGTTATTTCTTCTACCGCTCCTATTTCAAATTTTGTTCCAGAACTAAAAGTACTAGATTTACCATTCTTATTCAATGACCGTGATTCAGCAGTTGCTGTCCTTGAAGGTGAAATTGGTGAAGAATTGTTTGCTAGCTTTGAAGCACACGGCATTGTTCCACTTTCTTGGGGGGAAAATGGTTTTAGACACATCACGAACAGCTTGCATCCAGTGAATGAGCCAGCTGATTTAGATGGATTAAGAATTCGTACACAAGAAAATGAAGTGCATATGGCTGCGTTTGAAGCGTTAGGAGCTAGACCATCACCGATGGCTTGGACTGAAGCACTAACAGCTTTACAACAAGGGGTTGTAGATGGTCAAGAAAACCCTGCGATCGTGGCAGACCAATTTAACCTGTTTGAAGCAAAACAAGCATATATGACGTTAACAGGCCATGTATACTCAGCAAACGTATTTATGTTGAGTAAGGATGCGTATGATAAACTTCCTGAAGACTTACGTGCGATTGTGATTGAAGAAGGACAAAAAGCTGGTCCTTATCAACGTGAATTAATCGTTGAAATGGAGCAAGTATCTTTACAAACGTTGAAAGACCAAGGAATGGAAATCATTGAAGATGTTGATGTTGAACCATTCCGTGCAGGGATTACTTCTGTATTTGATAACTTCGAGAACCAAGAATTGTTACAACGTATTCTTGACGCTCAATAATCTTATGTGAATAGTTGAAAAACGGGAAGCTTCTTCTTCCCGTTTTTTTTAAAAGGTGGGAGACTTATGAGAAAAGTAATTCAATCAATGAATATGACAGTAAACTATCTCCTTATACTCATTTTGATTGTGTTAATTGTTGCAGTATTTTGCCAAGTGTTATTTCGGTTTGTTTTAAACCAACCATTAGCATGGACTGAGGAACTTTCACGATATTCCTTAGTGTGGATTACATTTTTAGGAGCTGCGCATGCGATGGCAACTAGGTCTCATATTGGGATGGAAGCAATCGTTGCGAAATCACCAATGGCTTTGCGTAGAGTATTGATTGTCATCTCAGGAATCGTTTGTTTAGGTTTCTTTTTCATTATGGTCCAACAAGGGTGGAATCTAGCAGAGCGTTCCATGACTCAGCTTTCACCTGTATTAAAAATTCCAATGGGTCTTATTTATTCTGTTATTCCAATTAGCGGTGTCTTGCTATCGATCAATTTATTGGATGTCACATGGCAACAGTTAAAACGAGGGGAGGAACAATAAATGGAAATGCTCGTCTTTGTTATACTCATTATGATGTTTCTCATTAATGTACCCATTGCCATAGCACTAGGGATGTCTGCAGCCATTATTTTTATTATTCAAGATTCTGTTCCTTTACTTTCCATTATGCAACGAATGTTTAATTCTGTTGATTCTTTTCCTCTTCTCGCGATTCCGTTCTTCATTTTAGCAGGGAAGCTAATGGAAAGTGGAGGAATATCAAAACGTCTTATTCACCTAGCGAATGTAGTCTTTGGACGAATGCGTGGTGGATTGGCAGTCGTGTCTATTATTGCTTGTGCTTTTTTTGCAGCTTTATCTGGATCAGCTGCGGCGACAACAGCGGCAGTTGGTTCGATCTTAATTCCGGCAATGGTGAAAAAAGGATATGACCGAAATTTTTCAGCAGCCGTTCAAGCAACTGGAGGGACTATTGGTATAGTGATTCCACCAAGTGTTCCATTAATTCTCTTTGGTGTAGCAGCAGGTGCTTCCATTGGAGACCTCTTTATTGCTGGTATTATTCCAGGAATCTTTATTGTGGTCGCTCTCACGATCCTCGTTTATGTCATTTCCATCATAAAAGGATATGGCGGCGGAGAAAAATATGATTTTAAAGAATTCCTAATCGCTTTAAAGGATGCCTTTTTAGCCTTAATGATGCCTGTTATCATATTAGGGGGAATATACGGAGGGATCTTTACACCGACAGAAGCAGCGCTAGTCGCTGTTGTTTATGGCTTGATCGTAGGTGTAGTCATTTACCGAGAAATTAAATGGAAAGATCTTCACCATATTTTCTCTTCTTCGATTCAAATTACATCTGTCATTATGTTTATTATTGTGGGTGCATCTGTTTTTGGGTCGTACTTAACACGTGAGAAAATTCCTGCTCAAATTACAGAACTCATGTTAGGGATTTCGGACAATTGGATTGTGACGCTATTAATTATTAACCTTTTGTTATTAATTGTTGGTGTCTTTTTAGAGACGGCGGCAGCGATTATCATCTTAACTCCAATTTTAGCACCAGTGGCAGCGGCACTTGGAATTGATATGGTCCATTTTGGAATTATCATGATTGTCAACTTAGCAATCGGATTTATTACCCCGCCAGTTGGGATTAACTTATTTGTTGCAGCTAATATAGCTGGAACGAGATTTGAGAGTTTAATAAAAGCCATTGTCCCATTTATATTGGTGATGATCGTCTGTGTTCTTATTATCTCGTTCATTCCAGCGATTAGCTTGTTTTTAGTCGGGTAATAAGAGAGTCTTTTACCTATAAAAAAAACGATGATGGAGTATAAAATCGAACTGATTTTATACTCCGCTTTTTTAAATTGAGCCATAGAGAGTCCTCTTTAAATGGTATAATATGGGTGGAGATGCGGAACAATCCTGTGAACAGAGAGGGGGAGAAAATGAACTCTTTTTTAAAATACAGATCACTATTCATCCTAGGTTTAATCCTTTTTATAATAGGGCTTATCTGGTTTCTAGGTGAGAGAGCGGAGTCTTTTTCGGAACCACAGGAAGCTTTATTTCATTGGGATGAACAATTTATGTTAATTCCAGCTGATCAAATGAACGATGAAGCATTGTTCTTTTTTATAAAGAGGCAGGGTGGGAACTTAATCTATGGGTTAATATCTAGTAATCACCATATGGAAGTGAACGGGATTCAGGCTATACAGTTAGATCTTAATATGGTTTTAGAAAAAAATATCATCGAAACATACAAACTAGAGGAGCAGTCACTTTGGTATTTTCATAGTGACACTCAGCTTGAAGATAGTGAATTGACTTTAGTGGATTCAAATACGAATGGGATGATTCTAGATACTTATAGTGACCGTTAAATAGGAGAATGGAGGGATGGTATGAAGGTAAGAAAGGCTCGATTAGCCGATGTGAAAGGAATAGCCAAAGTACATGTTGAGAGCTGGAGGACGACTTATAAAAATATCATTCCAGATGAATTTTTAACGAATTTATCTTATGATCGCCGTGAGCAAGTATGGTCAGATCAGATTACTAATGGGAATGTATTTGTTGCAGAAGACGAGGAAGAAAAAATAATCGGTTTTTCATCAGGTGGTAAAGAAAGAAGCGGGAAGTATTCAAAGTTTGGTGGGGAATTATATGCTATTTATCTGTTAAAAGAGTACCAAGGACAAGGAATTGGAAAGTGCTTGGTTAAACCAGTTATAGATGAATTGGAGATATTACATATTAACTCCATGCTTGTTCACGTATTGGCTGACAATCCTTCCCGAGCCTTTTATGAGTTTCTAGGGGGGTCGAAAGCTAGATGCCATTGATATTGAGATTTCTGGGAAGCAACTTAGAGAGTTCGTTTATGGATGGGATGACCTTAAAGGAATGTTTAACGATTAATGATTTTTTCGATCATTCACTAAAAGGAGAAGGTGAATGATTTCGAAAACAAGAATGAACAAAAGGCAGATGGAAATAAAAATTGGCGACTTTTATGATGCTTTTTTATTTTAGGGGTTAGTGGGGTTGTTTTACGATAGAGAAAGAGGGAGAACCTCGAAAGATAATAAGAAAATTTAAACATCTCATGCTTAAGTTGGCATTTGGACTAGGTTCTTCAGTGCTGTTATTTATCATTATCTATGTAATGATGAAATCTCAAGGCGGCAATAGCAGATTGCCAGAGAAGAAGTTGTCATGACGACAGCTTTTTTTGTGCCAATATACATCGGAAAGGAAAATGTAAAAACAAATCATAGCTTAATTGCCTCTAATCATTTAATCTGTAAAAGTATCTTTTTTATAAAGGAAAGAGGGAAATAAATGGAGTCAACGAGTTATAAGAAGTCGACGATTGTCGTACTTCTCCTTGCAGGATCTTTTATCGCCATTTTAAATCAGACTTTGATGATAACCGCGATCCCGCCTATTATGGATGAAATGGGTGTGACGGCAAACAGTGCACAGTGGCTTACTACTGTCTTTATGCTTGTAAATGGAATTATGATTCCGATCAGTGCTTTTTTATTAGAACGGTTTACAACGAGGCAGCTCTTTATTACAGCAATGAGTGTCTTCGCTTTCGGTACATTAGTGGCTGGGGTTGCACCGAACTTTGAAGTGTTGCTTCTTGGAAGAGTGATCCAATCAACTGGAGCCGGTGTGATGCTGCCACTGATGACAACGGTCTTTTTAATGATCTTTCCCGTAAACAAACGAGGAGCAGCGATGGGACTAATTGGTCTCGTTATATCATTTGCTCCGGCAATCGGACCAGCCTTTTCAGGTTGGATAACGGGACATTATTCATGGAGACTTTTGTTCTTTATTATTCTACCAATTGCCCTAATTGATATTGTCGTTGCCTTTTTTAAATTGAAAAATGTAACGGAAGTCACTCGACCTAAGGTAGATGTTCTTTCCATTATATTATCTTCTTTCGGGTTTGGAGGGCTCCTTTACGGGTTTACTAGTGCTGGAAACTACGGCTGGACGGCTATGCTTACTCTAGTCTCTCTTGGTGTTGGAATCGTAGCCCTTGTTTTGTTTATCACAAGACAATTGAAGTTGGCCCATCCGATGCTTGAATTTCGAGTGTTTCAATACTCGGTATTCCCGTTTGCGGTTATCATTGGGATGATTACGTTTATGGGACTAATCGGGGTAGAGACACTTGTCCCATTATTTATGCAGAATATGAGAGAATTTACAGCATTTGAAGCTGGTCTTGCGTTATTGCCTGGAGCAGTTGTAACAGGGATCATGGCTCCGATTATCGGCCGGATTTTTGATCGAATTGGTGCTAGATGGTTAGTGATGATTGGTTTATCAATTCAGACGGTTGCCTCATTTAGTTTTATTCGTTTAGGGCCAGAGACATCCTTTGCTTTTATCACGATCATGTACGCAGTAAGGATGCTAGGACTCGTCATGATATTGATGCCTATTCAGACAGCTGCTCTTAATCAGGTGCCGAAACGGTTGATTCCACATGGTGCGGCTATGGATAACACCATGCGGATGATTGCCGCTTCTGTAGGGACGGCAATTCTAGTCACGGTCATGACAACGGTCACTTTACAGAGTGAGCAACGTCCGGACATCGCTTATCCGGATATTCACGGAGCGAATATGGCCTTTATGGTGGTAGCAGTTCTTTCGTTAATCGGACTGATTACTTCGTTTTTTGTAAAGTATACCAAGCCAGGAGAAGAAACATTGGATTCACAACCTTTAAAATCAAACTAGAATGGAATAAATGAGAAGCTGAAATCCAGTTATGGAACAGCTTCTTTTTTTGAATTAAAGCCACTTTTCCGTTTTTTTATAAGCTAGTGAAGCTACGTACAGCTTTTGTAAACTGCGACAATAATCGGCTGTAATATCAAAAGAATGAGGGATATCGCTTTGATTAAAAAATGAAAATACATCTGAATTCCCTGGGGAATACCAGTCACGGTAATTGGTGAATGTATGGTGAACATCAGCCCACGCGTCCTCTAAAGAAGGGCTATACATTCGCTCTCTTAGTCCACAAGATGTTCCTCCTTTTGTGGAATCATCGTTTCTTGTGGAAAAGGTGGTTGGCCAATAATCACTTCTAGAACCAGTGTGGCGATTTTCTTTGGCAAACGTGTAAATATTATCATAAAGAGGACTGATTCCAAAGAGCATAGCATAAAGTTTTTTGCCAAATTGAATCCGCTTGTAAACAGAAGCAAAATCAGCTAAAGAAAAGCCAGCCAATCTAGTTTTCTTCTTTTTGTATTGAAAAGGAAACAAAACTTGAGTCATTTGGAAAAGCTCTTGAGCTTGAAATAGAAGAGTATCTAAAACGTGTTCCTTATAATATGAATTTTGGATGATGCGCGATTCAATGTAATGTTGTTCATTGATGATCAATGCCACAGTGATCAGATTTGACTCGTTTGAAATGAAAAAATGATCCCAAATAGGCTTCATAAAGCTGGAAACGTGAAAATGAGGAAGAAGATGGAATAGATTCTTCTTTTGTTTTTTGCTTTCTTCGTATAGTAAAAGTTGCGGATAAGCATCATAAAAAATGAGTGCATTAGCAGACTCTAAAAACATAAAAAATGCTTTCTGTCTTTCTGATGTGAGAACATCAGTTAACCCACCTTGAAGATCAGTCATGTTCCAACCACCATTTCTCGAAACAAGATGTGCGAGCAACGCCCAATGGAGTTCAGGATGGTTTTCATAAATTTGAAAATAGGCATTGGTTCGAGTGACATTGTTTTGATTTGCTAATGTAACTTTCTTTTTTAGTTGATTGATCAGGTTTTGTTCATCAGTTGATAAGACTGATAGAGTTATTTTGTGGTGAACGAGTTGCGTTAGAATTGTGTTTTTTAACTCTTTGAGAGTGGCTGAATGAATGGAAAGATCAAAACCGCTTGGGTGAATTTTTGATTGATAGTGTTTTTTTTCGAATTTATGAATGGCGGATTGCTTAATGATGTTAGGGATTTGAGAGATTTTTTTGATGAGATCCAAGATCAAACTCCTCCTTTTTGTACCTTATGTGAGAAGAAGAAGATCCGTTTAGAAAATGGATAGCTGCCTATATGACTATGGGTTTATGAGGGGGAGACGGATGAAAAAGTTGTCAAAAAACGGGGAATTTATTTCGAGAAGCTCCTTGTTCTTCAATATGGGTCACCTAAACAAGAATATGTTAAGTAGAATGAAGCGTAAAACAGAGAAGAGAGATGGAAAAGGGCGTCAAAGAAGCGAAATGAATCCTTAAATGATTAAAGAACTGAGGCAAATTTCCCAACTCAAATTAAGTTAAATATTCTACTAGCTTTTAAATTGACAACAACGAGGACATTAACTATACTTAATTTTGTAATTGGTATGTATAGCAACTAAAAGAGAATGCATTTGAAATTATCTTTTCAGGACTATATCGGCATAAAAATTCATAGAACAGATTTGCTTCTGTTTAGTTTTGTGAAGTCAAAACTAGCGCTTTTTAATCTCGCACCTCAGCAGAATTTGATTATAAATGCTTGTATGGGAATAAGATGAATTAACTCAGCATTATTTGGTAGATAAACTTAATAAGACAAGACGAATATCGCAAGAATGCCTTCGAGCCTGGAGAAGAAGGGCTTTATTATCAGGAGTCATTGTAAGGATGATCGAAGGTCTGTAAAGTTATTTCTTACTAAGCAAGGGAAAGAGCTAGGCGAAAAGATTCTTCCGATTACTGAGGAGTTTAATGCCATCGTTTGTAAAGGGATTTCAAATGAAAAACTCATGGAGCTAGAAAGATTGCTCTTAATAATGAAAGAGAATGTCCGAAGCTCGTTGTAGTCGATATTTAGATAAAAATGTTGCTATATCAACTTGATTAAAACGAGTAGTTGCTACAACAACTTTTTTTAGATTCTAGGAGGTCTTTCAAAATGGCAAAGGTATTATTCATTAAAGCAAATTCACGACCAATCGAACAGGCGGTAAGCGTTAAGCTTTATCACACCTTTTTAGAGAGCTATCAAGCAGCAAATCCAGAGGATACTATTACAGAACTAGATTTATTTGAAGAAAATTTACCTTATTATGACACGGATAAAATCAATGGAATGTTTAAACTTTCAAAAGGGATGGAATTAACACCTGCTGAACAAGAAGCTACTACTCTAGTTAATCAATACTTAAATCAATTCATTGAGGCTGATAAAGTAGTCATCGCCTTTCCACTATGGAATTTCACGGTCCCAGCTGTTTTGCACACGTATTTAGATTACTTGGCACAAGCAGGGAAAACATTCAGCTATACGGCAGAAGGTCCAGTTGGCTTACTAACTGATAAAAAAGTTGCTCTTTTAAATGCAAGAGGAGGCGTATATTCAGAAGGCCCAGCTCAATCAGCTGAAATGGCAGTTAACTATGTCAATACCATGCTAAGTTTCTGGGGTGTTGAGGACATTTCTACTGTAATCATTGAAGGTCACAATCAATATCGAGATCAAGCTGAGACCATTATTGAAGAGGGACTTGAAAAAGCTGTAGCAGTAGCGAAGGAATTTTAATAAGAAATAAGAACTGGAACAGGGATGATGGTAGACGATCCCTGTTTTTTCTATTGTGCTTGTACTCTTGCGAGTATTCTATAGAAGTGTTTAAGTTTCTTGAATCAATTTTTAAAATATAGTAAAAGACAGTGTCTATTAAGTTTTTTTCTGATTCTCAAATTAGGTTGAATAAGGGAAAATAGGATATTTCACACATGCTCTTAAGTGCTGCGGTTTATTCAACCATTCTGGATTTGTCCTTTTATTTAAAGGTTTTAAGTTCTTTAATCCTTTTCCATTAAAATAGGTCATTGGTTCTTTTTGTTTACTCATATCCTTCCGCCTCCTACAGAGATTTACACGTATTATACTATTTATTTTAAAAATTTAAATTATTTAATAGGTAATTAGTCTAAAATCTTTATTGGAGGAATCAATAATTAGAAATTAATAGGTGATTTAATAGGTTTTTAGTATGGGATTAGAGTAGGGTTCGAGCAGTGGGGCCTTTGATGGTTATGATAAATGGTCTTGTCGGTAAAAAATATAGGATCCCGTATGAAATTCGCGGAATGGCTAATGAGTATGGTTTTTTTGGTAATACTAACCTGTATATCAAAATTAAGGAGGGGAAAGGATGGCGCGAAAAGCTGCTACAACTATAGAGGATACGGAAACGGATGAGCTTATAGAAGATCGTTCATCTGAGGTGAAAGAGCTTAACCGGATGTTAGCTGCTGTACTGAATTATTTATCAGATGATGAAATAGAAGAAATCGACATTGAATACTTATTTGATCATACAGAAGGCTTACGGGAATGGTGGGATCAATACCGAGAAAGTAATAGAAAACAAATAGAAGAAGAAATTAAAAACTCACTCAGTAACCTTTCTTTAGAAGAACTAGAAAGCATTCATGAAAAAATAAAAGATAAGTAAGCAAGAAACCTTGTCATACGAGAATGATAGGAAAACACTAAGGAATAAATTCATAGTAAGCAAAGCCACTCTTTTATTCAAAGAGTGGCTTTGCTTACTATCCGACGTGGTGTTAAAGGTCACGAAGAAGTGGAACTGCTAAATAATGGTAGTATCCTATAGGAGAAGTTACTCTTAAGAGATAAATAGAAGAGGTTCATGATTCGGTTAGACTTAACAGTTTGCAAACAATAGACCAATGTCTATAGGAGGCTAAGATGGAAAGGTAGGGAGGTTTTCATATGTAGGAAACTCACTCGGCTACATGGGATGAATTAAAACTGTTGCAGATTTCTGGTTTCAGATGGCTATTGAAATGGGAGAAGTTGATAACATACCTAAACCAGATTTGCATAAGCTTGAGAGAGTAAAGCAGTTATTTTTAGATGAAAGTGAGATGAACCAACTCTTATTTAAAGTTGCGATCGATAAAGATGGAGCGATTGTTGCTTGTGCGGGTGGTCTTCTTAAAATGGAGTATGCTTTTCCACTTGCTGAAGAACAAAGCCTTTTTGGTTGGATCATAAACGTATATACGGTAGAGCAACATCGTAATAATGGCTTAGCCTCTAAGTTGGTAGAGGAAGTTTGTGATTGGCTTAAAGAAAAAGGAGCAAACCGAGCAAGACTTTGGGCAAGTTCTAGTGGAGGATGAGTCTATGAAAATATTGGGTTTTCAAGCATGATGGATATGTCAAAGCCTTCTATTTAACTAGGGAGCAATGAGCAAGAAATGATCGTTAAATCTAGGTGAGTGGAGAGGAAGTATGAGCGTGGTAGCGATTATAGTAACCGTTCTCTTTGTAGGTATAGCGGGTTTTCGAGCGCTACTCGCATTAGGTTTTAGGGGAACTAAGTACGATGGGATTATCTCTAGTGCTCTTTGGATTGTCGGTGCTGACATTTAGGAGGTTTTTAGAGTTTTTGTCATTAGAGATAGGCTCTGATGGGAGAAAAGGTCGGCTGAGTTAAATGATTAGGATGGAACTTAAGCTTAACAAGCTTTGAGTTCCATCTTTATTTATTGATTAATCTTTTCGTATGCTTCTATACAAAATTGTTTGAATGATGTATCGGGGAGGGGATCAAAATGCTCCATCGCAACTTTGGAAAAAGTAATTGCCTTCTTTTGTTTCCCGAGTTCAAGATAACAAAGGGCAATATACGCATCCTTGATATAAAGAATCGATAAATCAAATGGATGGTGAATATAAGTAGGAACTTCCACTTTATTTAACCACTCGAGTGCCTCTTCCAACTGACCTAAATGGAATAATGCTTTTCCTTTTTCAAGGGAAAACCAAGGTCCGTACGAATCTCTCTTTTGTGGGTTTGCTAAGTTAGGATCAATCATAGCTAGTGCTTTTTTGTAATCTTGTTCCTCATTAATGAGCGTCATAACTGTAAGGAGATCATAAAAGAGCATTAGCTCTGTATCATCAGCGAATTCTGCATATTGTTTTAACTTCTTCTTATAAAACTCTCTTTTCTCGGCTGCGCCTGTCATCATTCCATGCGCAGCAGCCAGTCTATATAAATCGCTTACTAGATAGAAAATCTTTTTTTCCTTTGAAAAGGCGATGGCCTTTTCCATAATCCGTACCGCTGACGTCGAATCCCCTACAGCATACTGTAAGATCGCCTCATAATAATCTAAGTCTAGTTGTGTCAATGGATCGATATAAGCGTGATGGGTCTCGATTTCTTTACGCTCTGCAAGAAATAACTGCAAAGCGTCAAAATAGTCATGATTGAAAAATTTTGCTTGCACTCTAAAAGTACTGACCAAAGCACGTTGACTTGTTAGATTCATTTGATCATACATATGAGAAGCTCTATTACAATATGGTTGCCATCCATCCTTTTTGTCATGAAAAAGACTGCGTCCATAGATGTCTAGTAAACGTGCTGATTCATAACCTTGGGTAAGATGTTGGATATGTGGTTCGATGAGAGTAATTAGCTGTTTATATTTATCAGATAATGGATCGATATTATCGTTATAGATTTTTTCAGCTTTCTCTAATATATTCCGCAATTCCTGGACGCTCACTTCATCTAAAAGATCACTAACATCTACTTCCAGACGCTCTGCAATGTACGTTAAGCTTTCCATCGATGGCTTCGCTTTGTTGTTTTCGATAAGGCTGAGCATGCCTTTTGTTAACTTGTCCCCAGCAAGTGCCTCTAGCGTCAACTTATTTTGTTTTCTTAATGTTCGTATTCGGTCTCCAAGCATGTAATATGGCACTCTCCTTGTCTCGTTAGTTTAATTATATTGAACTTCTCAGTGGCTGACAAATAAACACTGAATAAAAGGGACACTAGGCAAAAACATCATTTGTTTAATTTAATTAAACTTTATCTTGAAAAGACGAGAAAGGCTATGTTATGATTTGTTTAATTTAATTAAACTTATGAAGTGGGGAATTTTAATGAATGAGGCTCTCAAGCTAAAAAAAGCAACCTACCATTTGTATACCTTTACCATTAGTAAACTGATTTCTTCTTTTGGTACGCAAATCTATGCTTTTGCCATTAGTTTTTATATTTTGCAAATGACGGGTTCGGCAACAAGCTTTGCCTTAAACCTTGTCTGTAACATTTTGCCGCGTACGATAGCGGCTCCATTTGCTGGATTTTTTGTTGATCGCTACTCGAAAAAAATGATTATCATTGTCTCACAAATTGCGACAACATTAACGATTGCTGGGTTACTTGTGACCACGGTAATGTCAGGTCTCTCTCTTGCCGCAATTTATATAACGACCTGTATTTTGTCCCTTACTTCGATGTTTTCAGGTGTTACCTTTACCTCTTCGATTACTGGCCTTGTGGATCAAGCTCGTATCCAAAAAGCAATGTCCTTGAATCAAATGGCGATCTCTTTTGCTGCGATCGGAAGTCCTGCGGCGGGTGGGTTATTATATGGAGCTGTTTCCATGGAGTTATTTCTCATCATCTATATGGCTGCTTCGATTATTGCCGTCATTCTTGAATCAACGATGAATTTTACTCTTTACTCAAAGGCTAAAGAGGGGGGAGAAGACGTGGGTAAGGAATCGATGTGGCAAAGCATGAAAGCTGGAGTTCGTTATCTAAGACTTCAACCCATTCTCTTAACAATTATCTGGATCTCTTTTCTCGTAAATTTCTTGTTTGGAGCGTTTGAAGTTGGCTATTCATTTATCCTTATTGAAACTCTGAAAATGGATTCCCAGCATTTTGGCTCGACACAAGGTGCCTTTGCAGTCGGTATGCTTCTGATGTCGCTTTTTTATTCGGTGAGAAAAGAAGTGAAATTTCCACTGATCGTTTCAAAAAGAGGCATTATGGCGCTTGGCGTTATTATGGGTAGTATTTCAGTGCCTTTAACTATCTCAATGACATATAATTCTATTTTTGTTTATTATTTAGTTGTCATGCTCTTCTTCGGAATGATAATTATGGTTGTAAATACTCCTTTGCAAGTTATGCTCCAAAAACAAATTGATGATGAGTATAAAGGACGTGTTTTTTCAATCATCGAAACGTGTGCGATGGCGTTAATGCCTTTAGGTATGATCTTGTATGGCTTCCTATACGATCTTTTTCCGGCACAGTGGATTCTCACTTTATCTGCTTTGCTTCTGATTAGTGTTGTTCTTGTTCTAGCTAGACCTTCCGTAGTTAGAAAGGTTTACCCTGAGTTTGGTAAGGAAGGGGAAGGAACTGTACGGGGGAGAGAAAGAGTGGTTCAATGAGGATTAAGAGGACTTTCTCTTAATCTTTTTTATTTGGAAGTTTAACTAAGCCGATCATGGCTGGAGTTTAAGGTTTAGTGGACAGATGTTGCGCTAATAGGGCCGTTAGTCGATTTTGTCTCCCTTTTTACACTAAATAGGGGAACTCATGTCCGCCTAGCGGTGAAAAATGCTAGATTTCTTATAAATAAGGGATCTTACGTTCGCTAAGGAAGAGGGAAAGCAAAACCGCAGCTTGGTAGATTCACTATTCCTCACAAGTTACCTTAGAAAGAGCAAAGAATCCATTTTGAGTTGATACGACTGTCCCTTCGTTTTCGATGCAGGCTGTTGCTAGAAGAAGGTTAGCTTGATAATTCCTCTCGATTTGGAAGATTCTAAAAGCGCCCAATGCAAGGATAGCAATGCAGGCTAGGATGACAAGTGAAACTTGAGTTTTGTTTTTCAATTTAGACCTCCGTTTTAACTTTTTAAAATTGTACACAAACATAAAAATGGCTACTTCATCTTTACATAAATGTAATGTGTGAAAAATTTGGTGTCAACCCTAATATACAAATTTTTCCTGGCGTAGCAGATCGATCTGTTAATTTACGCTTCATAAAGGTAAAGACATGCAGATATTGAAAGTGAACGTTCCAAAAATTTTAAATCATGAAAACATGTTTGACGACATTTTCCAACGTTACACGGAGCAGTCTTACCTTGGTCAAATATACGAATCTACGAACGCTGATTCAATATACATTTGCGATTCGAAGCAAGAATGAGGTAAACGATCAAGAATTGCTTGATTGGATTCGAGAGAATGCGAATTTGAAGGTGCCTTTATCGTATCGATACTGAGTGAATATAGGGTTTCTGTCAGCTAGATGGAAACCTCTATTTTAGTGTTTAATTGTTTTCATGATTATCGATCACTAGTGTATTCGGATATTTTAACTTATGATTAAGAGGATCATTGAAAGGTCGTAAGATAGGAGAATGGGAACATTATAGGAAGTCGATTAAGACCTCAAACTCAAAAACATGTAAGATGAGTAGGGAAAGGAGTCCAATCATGTCTATGAAGAACGAATTAATAAAAGCCTATAAACAAACGACTATTCAACTAGCGGGAAAATGGTTTTCGAACGGCGCGAGTCTTGAAAGAGGCTTTTGAACAGGTGGAGGACAAATTAGAAACTGATATGTATGGCCAAGGTGCGATTATAGAAGCTTTTGAAAAAAAGATGGCGAGCTATTTGAGAAAAGAAAAAACAGTGTTTTTTCCAAGTGGGACGATGGCTCAGCAAATTGCTTTAAGAATCTGGTGTGATCAGAAAAACCTAAAAAAAGTTGCTTATCACCCATTGAGTCACTTAGAAATTCATGAAGAAGATGGGTTGAAAAAACTGCACCTGATCGAGCCTGTATTGCTTGCCGATGAAAAACGTGTCATTACACTAGAAGATGTGACTAGCATGAATGAAGATGTAGCCTGCTTATTGCTTGAATTACCGCAACGAGAAATTGGTGGACAATTGCCTGATTATGATACACTTGAAGCCATTAGTACGTACTGTCGTGCAAAAGGCATTAAGTTACATTTAGATGGAGCAAGGCTACTAGAGGTGTTGCCATTTTATAATAAAACAGCTGCTGAGATTTCAAATTTATTTGATAGTGTGTACGTATCGGTTTATAAAGGAATTGGTGGAATTGCTGGAGCGATTTTGGCCGGAGATCAAGTCTTCACGGAGGAATCAAAAAAGTGGAAAAGGCGACATGGTGGTGATTTAATCAGCTTATATCCATATGTGATTAGTGCGGCCTATTACTTTAATCTAAGAGTAAATAAAATGGAACAGTATTACAACGATGCCAAAGAGTTAGCTTCTTTTTTTAATCAATGTGATACCGTTGAAACGAAACCGATTGTACCAGTTTCGAATATGTTTCATGTGCATTTGGATTGGTCAAAAGAGAAGGTTGCGCCTATTTTAATCGCCATCATGGAGGACACTGGAATTGGGATAACTAACCATATTAAAGAGATCAGCGCGAAATCTTGTTATTTCGAAGTGAGTGTAGGTGATCTTTATGCAAAGATACCAAAAGAAACACTTAGGAACGTATTTGACAAACTTGATGTTCAATTGCGCAAAATCGGTGAATAGATAGTTGGAGTTAATTGGAATAGGAGCAAACAAATGAAGGACCAGGACTATGACAAATTGTTAAACATTGAAACAGGAGAAGACGGGAAGGAATTACACATATCTTGGCATTATAATCGTTATGAACCAACTCCTTACCGTGCTCTCGAAACATTATTTTCGCAATATGAATTAAAAAATAGTGATCGAATCGTTGACTTCGGATGTGGAAAAGGGCGATTGAATTTCTTCATACATGACAGGTTTCATGCGTCTGTTGTCGGGATTGAAGTGGACGAGATGTTATATTTGGAAGCGATAGAGAATCAAAAGAGTTATGTACCAAGTTGGAACAAAGGAAAAGAGAATATCCTTTTCCTTTGCTGTAAGGCCGAGGAATATCAAATTAATGAATCAGACAATCAATTTTATTTTTTTAACCCGTTTTCCATACAAGTATTTAGACGAGTGATTAATCGAATATTACGTTCAGTTGAAACACATGCCAGGGAAATCGAACTTGTTTTATATTATCCAACGAAGGATTACATTCATTTTTTAGAGAATGACACATCTTTTGAATTAAAGAAGGAAGTCATTATACCAGATTTATATGAGAAAAATCAGAATGAAAGATTTTTGATTTATCAGTTGAACTACTAAAAAAGCAGGGAGTCTCTATTAGGAGATTCGCTGCTTTTGTTCATTATCAATTTCGATTTCTTCTAAATTTGGTTTGTTCACGTAAAAGTAGAACATGCCCATGAACAAGCTTCCACCGATTATATTTCCGATCGTCACAGGTACAAGGTTATGAACGACGCCATTAAAGGAAATCGTATCTGGATGATTTAGAACTAACGAAATCGCAAACGTACACATATTTGCGATGCTGTGCTCGTACCCAGAAATAAAGAAACAGAACACAAACAAGACCATCGTAAGGATTTTAGCACCCTCATCTTTGAGTGTCATTGGAATAAAGAAGGCTAGACACACAAGCCAGTTACATAAAATTCCACGAAAAAATAACTCTAACCAAGGTGTATTCATTTTTTGATCCGTTACACTAAATAAAAAGCTGTTAACGGAATGATCATTAAAGAGACCGGTAAAATAAATGAGAACCGCAAAAACAACAGCTCCTAAAAAATTACCAAGATAACTCATGCTTAATAACTTGATGACAGCTTGCCACTCCATCTTTTTTCGCAAAGAGGCGTAGGTATAGTAGAATGTATTTCCTGTAAAAAGATCGCCACCTCCGTATGCGATTAAAATGATGGCGGCTCCAAATGTAATAGCAGCCATCGGATAAGTTAATGGAGACCCTTCTAAATAAAAGAGATTTCCAGTTTTGAAGGCTACAATAACTCCAAATCCGATAAAGAGACTGGCTAAAATCGACCTTAATAGATAACGAACACGACTTTGACGATAGATCTTTAGTTTTTTTAAGGCTAAGCTTTCTATTTGTGATAACGCAACATGTTCCATAGGAGTAACAACCTTTCTCATTAGGCTTTAATCATGCTTACTTTACCATAGAAAAATGACGTATGATTCGCTATATAATTTTGTCAAATTCACGACAAATAGGAGGCGTTTTCATTGTTAATGTTTTGTGAAATATTTCACAAAATAAAGAGAGGATGTTCTAGTTGCAATGGAGTTTTAAACACTAGAAGAGGCTCAAACAAATTCTTTGAGCCTCTTCATGCATTCAACTATTTTCTAGTCTTACTTTTTGCTGAGCTTATCTATTGGTAGCTCAGCAAATTCTGAGATGGAATCAGTTGTGCTAGCGTTTCTTTCAACATCTTCTGAAGTGAGATTGGTTTTAAACTCTTTATTTACCCAATCGATAGACTCAATGGCATCTGTGTCTAATGCGACTTTTCGTCCTGGTAGCCATGTTCCGGTATCAACGATTAAAGAATGAATGGCCCATGAATGATCATCAATAGCAAAATCAATGACATTCCCAAGCTTCGAATCGATGCCAAAGACCTTAAAGCCTGTCAGTTGTCCTTTGATTTTACTTACGCTTCTTAATGATGGATCAGCTTCATCATAGTCTTGATAGGGGAGTGACTCTTCACGTAGTTCTACGGCAGTTGGTACATGCCCCATTCCTGTTAAACCACTACCAATCCAATAAGGTGACCAGCCGTAGTACTGATGAAGGTCGATTTCGTTTTTACGAGAAAGTGGTTGATGTTCTTCGATGGTTGGACTGCTTTCTATTTGTTGCTTACTTGCAAAAATAGAAATTTTTTTATTTTTTACATCAACACGATCAAAAGAACTCGGTGAAACTAATACTTTTCGTCCTGGTAGCCATTTCTGTGTATCGATCACCATATAACGTATTACCCAGTTGTCGCTATCGAAGTATAGATCTTTTATTTTTCCTAGTTCTCCGTCTGTGGCTTGTACCACACAAGATTCTACTAAATTAGTTTTGTAAAGCATCTTAATTCCTCCTCTTTCTGATGATCTACTTTTTCAATAACCTTTTAGAAGAAAATTAAACATCTAGAGGTGAGTAAATAAACGTGACTCTTAGAAAAGGAAATTTCTTTTAAAAAAGATAGAGATCGATTATTCTTAATAATGTGTAAAATGTAGACTGAATCTTCTACTTTAATAAAAGGAGGCTAGTAGTAAATGGCTCGAACGATAAGCTCCTTAAATGAATGGATTTCAAGAAGATTATCGATTCTTATAGTTCTAATAGCGGTGTTGACCTATTTATCACCGTTATATTTACAAGTGGATTCTTGGCTTCCAAGTCTTTTGCTGGGTGTCGTTATTTTTTTACTGGTTTATCTATGAATGTTAAGGCGAATTGGTGTTGCTGTAAGTCCCATAGTTACACCGCTTGAATTCTTTTTCATGTAGGTTTATGTAATACAGCTCTTGCGGCGATCTTAGCCTTGGAATTCATTGGAGAATTAGCTGTGATTCCTCCAATCGTCAATATGATTATTAATCTTTCCGTTGGCTCATTTCTTACGAATATATTTTCAAGAAAAGGTGAATAGGTATCATGAAACGCTAGTGCGTAGTTTAAGATGTAGATTTAATGTCTACCGTTATCTATTTTGAGGCAATACACATGCAAAAGGAGCGAAAAATGACTGGCTATTGGTAAAAATTTAAAATTCGATTTGCTTTTTCTGTTTTTATCTGTTATTCTAAGGAAGAATTATTTTTGTTCGGTCTGTCATTAAAGAAAAAGTATTTGAACTTTTCGCCTTTGATATCTAATTGAGCAACTATAGTAATAAAATGTGGATTATATCCACCTAGGAGGAAACACACATGCAACAAGGTACAGTAAAATGGTTTAACGCAGAAAAAGGATTCGGTTTCATCGAAATCGAAGGAGGAGAAGATGTATTCGTACATTTCTCAGCTATTCAAGGCGAAGGATTCAAATCTTTAGACGAAGGCCAAAAAGTTACATTTGACACTGAGCAAGGTCAACGTGGACTTCAAGCTACTAACGTTAACAAAGCATAATTAGAAAAGGACTCTCTCGTAGAGTCCTTTTTTTTGCGGAAAAAGCACGAAAAAAGACTGACTCTTCATGCTCAGGTCATACATCTTATATCCAATGCTTTTGGGATCAAAAGCTAATAAATAAAGTGTATGGAATTCGCAAGTTGAGTCAGTTTTAAAGACAACCTTAAACAAGTGGTAAAAAGGTTAGACACAGCATAACACATAATGTCTGGAATACCTAAAAAAATTTAAATGGAAATAGGAAATACCATTTTTGATTCCTGATAAACAATGAACCAAAAGAGCATAAGAAAGGATAAAAGCCTTTTCAAATGTGGTTATGTTAGGTTTATTGTCCTTTATATTGGGGCTTAGCTTAGGAATGGGCGCTCCTCTATCGATATCAAGGACGATTACGACATTACCAAAGAACAGAGTAGGAGAGGGCTTAGGTTTAAGGTTATCCTTGAATCGCTTAACACAAGTAGTTTTCCCAGTTTTGTTAGTACCGCTATCATTGGATTATCAAGTGTGTTTTGATCTATCAGGTTTTATTATTATGTCAGGAGTAAGTAATCTGAAAAAGTGGTCTGAAGATAAGCCTTATATCAAAGAAAAAAGGAATGGAGGATACTAAAAAGGTTTCCGATCTTAGTATCCTCTTTATTAATGAGTCCAACTGTTCAGAAGTATTAAAATGAGAGACGATTTATGTACGAAGTCAAAATTAATGAAACACTACTCAACCCCCGGGAACCAACCTGGACTAGAAACAATCGCATTCCACAATGGCTTTGGTATAACAAGGCGGTCTTGACCTGTTAGGTCAAGCTTTGTTTCAATTTCAGAGGCGCGATCCTCCTGAATTTTTTCCACCCAATCGGGATCAATAATGAGCTGTCGACCTAATGCAATTAATGGTACGCCCGTTTCCATAGCCTTTCGTGCATCCTCTGCTGTTTGAATGGATCCCACACCAATTACAGGAACTCGGTTCGAGGCTTTATCTAAAACTAATTCTAAACGGGTCCGTGCATCGTCGACGCCTCTTCTTGGTGAAGAATCAAATTCCATTAAGGAAATATGAAGGTAATCTAGCTCCTTGTCAGCCAAAGCGTTGACAAGTTCTAATGTGTCAGCCATCGTAATTCCAGGTGTGGATGCTTCCTCTGGTGAAAACCGATATCCGATAATGAAGGGGTCTTTCGCGTGAGTGTCGACGACACGTTTCACTTCATCAACAATAGCCATTGGAAAAGTCATGCGCTTTTCCAAAGTTCCTCCCCAACGATCTTCACGAAGATTTGAATGGGGAGAAAAGAATTGTTGAATTAAATAGCCATTTGCACCATGAATTTCGACTCCGTCATAACCAGCTTCAATTCCCCGTCTTGTCGTCTCTCCAAAAGCATGGATAATGTCCTCAACTTCTTTTTCATTTAACGCTCTAGGTACAGGGCCTTGTTCAGCAGCTGCAATGGCACTTGCTGAAACGATGTCTCCATTTGGTACTAAATCAGTTGGACACATGCGACCTCCATGAAAAATTTGCAAGACGGCTTTAGCTCCTTGTGCTTTAATAGCAGTTGCTAGCTTGCGTAAACTGGGGATCATCTCGTCACGGTCCCCTGCAAATTCACCAGGAAATCCTTGTCCATTTGCTGTCACATTCGTACATGCTGTAATTACCATGCCGACTCCTTTGGAACGGCGAATGTAATAATTCACTTCATCGTCTGAGACCGTCCCATCAGGATTAGAAGAAAAGTTGGTCATCGGTGCCATGACAACGCGATTTTTCAGTTGAAGCCCTCTTCTAAAATCAATGGTTTCAAATAATTTATTATACGTTTCATTCATATCGATTTTCCTCCTTGTGCCTTATTAAGATTTACAATGACGAAACGAAATAGAATAGCGTGCAAGTGATATATTATGCCTCGCTACCTATATAGTCAAATAAATTGCTTGAGTTAACCAAACAGAACAAAGAGTTGGCTGTCGAATTAAATGGAAAAACTGATGCCGCCATCTTCGCTTATCTCAATGGTTGAGTAACTCTCAAAAGGCTCCATGCTTGTGATGTGACTTCCTTCCTCATTAGAAAGGCTTTCCATGTATGCTTGATAGACTTCAGGATTTTTTACCACATGATAGTAATATACTTTCTCGTCATCAATCACGTCACTATTCTTTAACACAAATCGATTACCAAATTGACCTATGAACCAATCGCTAGCCTCTTGATGGTTTGTAAAATCAGGCATTTGGTTGTATATGGTTTTAAAATCAATGTCCAACTGAATTCGCTCCTTTCAATCTGTGTTATAGTATTTGATTTTGTTCTCTGATGTATGTGACTTAAGGGACCGATTATTAGAAAAAAGTGGATACGTATGATCAAAGAAGAAAAGCGTGGATGTTCTCCGTTTTCATGATGAATGTTTTCGTTTTCATCAGCTAGTACAGCTTTTGTAAATATTTGGCGAGTTCATCATAATAAAGGTACCCTAAATCGAAAGAAGGAATTTGACATGAAAAATTTCTTATCGCAGTTGTATGCCAATTTATGTAATTATCAAGAAAAAAGAGTGAAACATATGATCGAACATGGTTTCTATTATTAATACCGAATCCGCCTACAATGATTGTGGGGTGGATTTTTTTGTAGGAGTCATGTGGAATTGAAAATTTCTCTATTCGCTGCAATTGACTTACAATATAATCAACATCGTTATGAAGTGAAAGAAATTGAATATAATGATAGATAAGACAATGGACTGTAAAGGAATGATTAGATGGAAGACAAAGTACTAATTGTCGAGGGAACGAGTGATCGAAAACGTGTAAAGCAAGTATTAGATGAAGAAGTTGATATCATCTGTACATATGGAACGTTAGGTGAGGAAAAGCTTGAGACACTAATTTTACCTATTGAAGATAAGGAGGTGTACATTCTTGTCGATGCGGATGAATCTGGAGAAAGCTTGCGCAAACAGTTAAAGAGGGAATTACCCAATGCAGTTCATTTGTACACATTGAAGGAGTACGGACAAGTTGAGACGACTCCGGTTCATTATTTAGCTCAAGTATTAAGAGCTCATTTTAATGTGAAAGATTCTCACTAATAGGGAACTTTTCTGGAGAGAATAAAAAAGAAAATACTGAAGCATACTAGTAGAAATGATCATAATAGGGGGCCTACATTTGAATAAAGATCAAAAACAGCGTAGATCACCAGCTGCACAACCTGCTCAAGGTGGTCAAAAGGAAAAACGTGATAGTAAAAAAATAGCACAGAGTGATGGGTTTCGTTACGATTATGACGATTCCTCGGATGTGTAGGTTTCCGATTTCTTTAAAGTCATCCTCTTTCAAGGGATGGCTTATTTGTCTTTAATCTCTTAATTTTTGGTATGTAATGATAAAGATATCTAATTCTTCACTACATTTTAGCGCTTCTTTGGATACCATACCGAAATTCTCTACGTAAAAATATAATTGTTCTCGTTTTAATTCAATTAACGATAGGATTTCTTCCTTCTTCATTATTTTACTCTCCTAATAATGCGCATCTTGCTGATTTATGTAGAACACATACATCTATGTTAATATATATGCGCTACTAATACCATAGGCAAATTACAGCAATTTATAAAAATCCCATTTCAATACCATAGGTTCGAGCCTATTAATCTACATTAGGTAGAGAAGAGTTATTGTCTTATGATCAATAGTTGACTTTCGTAGAACTAAGGTTACTGACTTTTCACTAATTCAGCCAATCGCCCTTTTGTAATAGAAAGCAACGTATCGACTTTTAATTCCATTTGCATGCCTATCATGCCGCTACTGACAATAATTGTATGAAGTAACTCGGCTTGTTGGTCGATGATCGTAGAGAATGATTTCTTCATACCAATTGGTGAACATCCACCTCGTACATAACCGGTTATTTTCGTGATGTCTTTTACGGGAATCATTTCAATTTTCTTTTCATCTACTGCTTTCGCTGCCTTCTTTAAGTCAAGTTCTGCTTCAACTGGGATGACAAAAACGTAGTATGTTTTGCTTGAACCTTGAGACACCAATGTTTTATAAACCATATCAACATTCTTACCGATTTTTGCTGCAACTGATAGGCCATCGATTTTCCCATCATCGGCCTGGTAGGACATCATTTCATATGCGACTTTTGCTTTATCGAGTATTCGCATGGCGTTCGTTTTCCCTTTTTTCATGTCATTCTCCTTGTTTACGTTGTTGTCACGCTTTATAGTTATTTTAATATGATGACGCCATGATTGAAAGTTTTAATATGAGAAAAGCTTTTCTTTTTAGTTTCTTCAATTAAGGAAATACTGAGAAGATAGCGTTATGAGGAGGTTACTTAATGAGCAATAAATACGAAGATGACAGCTTAGCTTTACATACCGATGCTTATCAAATCAATATGACAGAAACATATTGGCACGACAAGATGCATTACCGCAAAGCTGTATTTGAGTTGTATTTTAGAAAGCTTCCATTTGGCAATGGCTATGGTGTGTTTGCTGGATTGGAGAAAGTGATTGAATTTGTGAAAGCATTTCGTTTTACCGAGAGTGACATTGATTATTTACGGAATGTTGTTGGATATGAAGAGGAATTCTTAGATTACTTAAAGGAAATTAAATTTACAGGAACCATTCGTTCAATGAAAGAAGGAGAATTAGTTTTTGGGAATGAGCCCATTCTTCAAGTGGAATCTACTCTAGCAGAGGCTCAATTACTTGAAACGGCTCTCTTAAATATTGTCAATTATCAAACGCTGATTGCCACTAAGGCTTCTAGAATCAAACAGGTCATAGGCAACCAAAAAGCGTTGGAATTTGGAACTCGTCGTGCACAGGAGATGGATGCGGCTATTTGGGGAACAAGAGCAGCCTTCATTGCGGGACTTGACTCAACGAGTAATGTACGTGCAGGCAAAAAATTTGGTATACCTATTTCAGGTACCCATGCTCATTCGATGATTCAAGTGTATAAAAACGATTATATTGCGATGAAAAAATACGCAGAGAGCTGTGCAAGACGTAAGAATAAAGTCTTTATCCCTCTTGTGGATACGTATGATGTTCTACGTTCAGGAGTTCCGGCTGCGATTCAAGTAGCCAAAGAGTTTGAAGGAAAGATAGAGTTCACGGGAATTCGGTTAGATGGTGGAGATATGGCTTATTTGTCTAAAAAAACGAGGCAAATGCTCGACCAATCCGGGTTTACGTCCACACAGATCGTCGCCTCAAGTGATTTAGATGAGGATACGATTCTTAGTTTAAAAGCACAAGGAGCCCAAATTGACATTTGGGGGATTGGGACGAAGTTGATTACGGCTTTTGATCAGCCGGCACTTGGAGCAGTGTATAAAATTGTCGCGATAGAAGATGAGCATGGCAAGATGGTAGACACAATTAAAATCTCTTCTAATCCGGAGAAAGTTTCGACACCAGGCATGAAAAAACTGTACAGAATTGTGAACACTCTTACTCACAAATCAGAAGGAGATTATATCGCTCTGCAAGAAGAGGATCCACAAAAGGAAGGGCGCTTAAAGATGTTTCATCCGACTCACACCTTTATTAGCAAGTATGTGACCGATTTTGAGGCGAGAAGCCTTCATGAAGAGATTTTTGTGAATGGGGAGCTTGTGTATGAAAATCCGGACATTTTTACGATACAGGCATTTGTTGCGGAAAATCTTAATCTACTTTGGGATGAATATCAGCGTACGCTCAATCCTGAAGAATATCCAGTGGATCTAAGTCAAAAATGCTGGGATAACAAAATGAGGATTATTCAAGAGATCAAGGAAAAAGTGAAGGGAAGGACTAGTCAGTAGTGACTTCTCAAGGGAGAGTGCCCAATCAAATAGAGGGATCTGGCACTTTTTTTTAATAATTATTATTACAGTTAAATAGTTAACAAGGCAAGAGACCGAAGTCTCTTGCCGTTCTTTTTTATTAGCAAGTATATGCGGATCCTACATTTACGAGTAGGATAAATAACCAACGATTAAGGTAAAGCTGCTTCCAGTTACGTGACTCCTGAAGAATTCCTCCTTTTTGAGTAACTACACTATATATCTATGTAAAAAGGAGAGAAGTGGGTGGGCAAGTGCCTATCTATTAGAGAAAATAGGCAGGAGTTTAGGAGAAGGGGCGTGTGTTTTTGGTTTTTACATACTGTGCGGACATGGAAGTCCTTATTTACATGAAACCATCATTTTGAAGAACTTAATCGGACATGGATTCCGCTACTTGCTAAAAGTTATAGTTGTTTGGACTGTTTTTTAACAAAATAGGGGAACTCTTGTCCGAATTTTTAGAAAAAAGACGTTTTCAACTCAAATAGAGGAACCTATGTCCGCTTGCCTTAAGTTTTTAACTTCCACTTAAGAAATAATCCCTTCAAATTTCACTTCACGATCTTTAAAGGGATTAATGTTCGAGTTATAACTGTATTAGTTGGATTCGATTTGAATCTCAGAAATATTTGTAATCAGCTCATAAAAAACATCTTCTTTTTCAGGAAAATAATGTTCCTTTAAATAAGCATTAATTTCATTTTCGTTGGGTTTTCCTTCAGACTCTACAATAATGCCTTTAAAAGGAATTTTGTATTCTTCAACGATTTCTTCGCCTAATAACACAGACCAGTTTTTTTTCAACATAAACACCTCCTTGTGTCTTTCATGATTCGAATAAAATTACTTTTTCCTCATCTTCAGGAATATATGTTATAGATGACCGTTATTTTGTTTGTTTAGATTCCAAAGGCAATGTTTGTATTAAATGGTAAGCAGATGTTGAAACTGTTGGTAGAGTGAATGTTTTCCTTAGGGAAAAAGCGAGTAGGCGCGTGGCCTCGAACATGAACTTATACTATTAAGAGGGGATGTTGTCATGAATAAGCAAAGTTATCCAGTTGCACAAGGTTTGTATCGTCCTGACTTTGAGCATGAAGCTTGTGGGATTGGAATGGTGGCCAATATTAATGGGGAAAAGTCACACGAAATTGTCGAAAATGCCATTACGATTTTATGTAATTTAGAGCATCGCGGAGGTCAATCGGCCGATACAAGTACGGGGGATGGAGCGGGGATTTTAACACAAATTCCTCATGCATTTTTTGAAAAGCAATGTGACAAGGACAATATTACGCTCCCGGAAGAAGGGGGATATGGGATTGGGATGGTCTTTTTGCCTCAGGATCCTGAAATAAGGAAACAAACACAAAAACAAGTCCAAGACATCATTAAAGACGAGGGACAGGTCTTTCTCGGTTGGCGGACAGTGCCTACTAATGATTCTTTTGTGGGGGATATGGCTAAGAAGTCAAAGCCTTTTATTCGCCAAATGTTTATTGCCCCGTCAAGTGACATAACAGACCAGGACGCATTTGAACGAAAATTATATGTGATTCGCAAGCGACTAGAAAATGAGGCACAAGCAGCGGATCAGGAACATCAAGAAGGTTTGTATATTTGTAGTTTATCAACAAGAATTATTGTTTATAAAGGCATGCTTATTCCGGAGCAACTTGACTCGTTTTATCTTGATTTGAATAATCGTTATTTCAAATCAGCCTTAGCGCTTGTGCACTCGCGTTTTAGTACAAATACATTTCCGAGCTGGGAGAGATCGCATCCTAATCGATATACGATACATAATGGAGAATTTAACACAATCAAAGGGAATGTAAAATGGATGCAAGCGCGTGAAGGGCTGTGTAAATCGGAACTGTTTGAAGATGTTGATCAAGCTAAATTATTTCCGGTTATTGATACGAATGGCAGTGATTCCTCGATGTTTGACAATTGCTTTGAATTTCTTCATCTTTCCGGCCGATCACTTGCCCATACAGCGATGATGATGATTCCTGAACCGTGGGTCAATGATGAAACGATGGACGAAGAGAAGAGAGCTTTTTACGAGTATCACAGCTGTTTAATGGAGCCGTGGGATGGTCCGGCTGCGGTTGTGTTTACAGATGGAAAACAAATTGGGGCCTGTCTCGATCGAAATGGTCTTAGACCAGCGAGATACTATGTTACGAAAGATGGCATGATTGTTTTGGGTTCTGAAGTTGGGGCGTTGGAAATTTTTGCGGAGGATATTGAGTATAAGGAACGACTTCACCCAGGGAAAATGCTGTTGGTTGATTTAGAAAAGGGGAAAATTATTCCTGATGACGAGATTAAGCGGCAAATCGCCAAGGATAAGCCTTATCAAGAGTGGTTAGCTGATCATTTGCTTCACTTAGATCAGTTGCCAGAAGCAAGCAATCAGACTGAACCCTTAAACACAGAAGATCGGCTGAAACTACAGCTTGCTTTTGGGTATACAAATGAAGAGTTAAATAAAATCATGAAGCCAATGGTGACGGATAAGCAAGATCCTGTGGGCTCGATGGGGTACGATTCGCCACTTGCGGTGTTATCAAAAAAACCACAACTTTTATATAACTATTTCAAGCAGCTGTTTGCTCAAGTGACCAATCCACCGATTGATGCGATTCGAGAAAAGGTCGTCACGTCGATTCAAACAACGATCGGACCTGAAAAAAATCTCGTTCATCCAGAACCAGCTAGTTGTCAGCAAATTCAGATTGCGACACCGTTATTAAGTGATCATCAATTAGCAAAGCTCTATCAAACTGATTTTAAGAGTGAAACGTTATCGCTTCTCTTTCCGATTGAAAAGGCACCTGAATTGGCTGCTCACTTAGACGAGCTTTTTGACAAGGCAGAAAAGGCCATTAAAGACGGAGTCACGTTGCTCGTTTTATCAGATCGGGGAGTAGACAGAAAGTCGGCTAGCGTGCCAGCTTTGCTCGCTGTTTCAGGATTGCATCATCACCTGATTCGTGAAGGGACACGTGCGCAGGTGAGTATAATCGTGGAATCAGCTGAACCGAGAGAAGTCCATCATTTCGCTGCGTTATTAGGATTCGGAGCAGAAGCGATTAATCCGTATCTAGCGTTTGAAACTTTACGAGGATTAATTGAAAACAAAGACTTACGTAATATTGAATTTGAGGAAGCCGTAAAGATTTATATAAAAGCAGCCACAGATGGCATTGTAAAAGTGTTATCAAAGATGGGGATTTCAACGATTCAAAGCTACCGTGGAGCTCAAATTTTTGAGGCGATTGGCATTAATCAGGATGTGATCAATCAATACTTTACAGAAACGGCATCAAGGATTGGTGGAATAGGCTTAGATATTATCGCTGAGGAAGTGATGCTAAGGCATAAGCGAGCGTTTGTTGATGCAAGAGGTTCAGAGGATTCACTAGAATCAGGTGATGATTTTCAGTGGCGTCAAAACGGAGAGGATCATCAATATAATCCGAAAACGATTCATTTGTTACAGCAAGCCTGTCGTTCAAATAATTACAAACTGTTCAAAGAATATTCGAATTTGTTAACAAATACAGATCAGAACTTACAGTCGATTCGAGGCTTATTATCGTTTAAGAAAAGAGAGCCGATCCCGTTAAATGAAGTGGAATCCGTCGAATCGATTTGCAAACGATTTAAAACTGGTGCGATGTCGTATGGCTCGATTAGTAGTGAAGCACATGAGGCACTTGCGATTGCGATGAACCGCATTGGCGGAAGAAGTAACTCCGGTGAAGGTGGAGAAAATCCAGCTCGGTTTACACCTGATGCCAATGGGGATCTAAGGCGCAGTGCGATTAAACAAGTCGCATCCGGTCGATTTGGTGTGAATAGTCATTACCTAGTGAACGCCGATGAAATTCAGATTAAAGTGGCACAAGGAGCTAAACCTGGGGAAGGTGGTCATCTCCCAGGAAAGAAAGTATATCCATGGATTGCCGAAGTGAGAGGCTCAACACCAGGTGTTGGATTGATATCCCCCCCTCCTCATCATGATATTTACTCGATCGAGGATTTGGCTGAATTGATTCACAATCTAAAGAATGCTAATCCAGCTGCGAGAATTAGCGTCAAACTCGTATCAGAAGTCGGAGTTGGAACGATTGCAGCAGGTGTCGCAAAAGGAAGAGCGGATCTCGTTTTGATCAGTGGCTACGATGGAGGAACAGGTGCAGCTCCGAGAACGAGCTTAAAGCATGCCGGGCTACCATGGGAAATTGGGCTGGCGGAAACCCACCAAACGTTGCTATTAAACCGGTTGCGTGACCGAATTGTCGTTGAGACAGACGGGAAAATGATGACGGGTCGAGATGTCGTGATTGCAACTTTACTTGGGGCTGAAGAATATGGTTTTTCAACAGCACCATTAGTGGTTTTAGGTTGTATTTTAATGAGAGTTTGTCACCTTGACACTTGTCCTGTTGGTGTAGCAACGCAAAACCCAGAGCTTCGAAAAAAATTCCCAGGTCAAGCAGAGCATGTCGCAAACTTTATGCGTTTTATCGCAAAAGAAGTGCGAGAATTAATGGCAGAACTTGGTTTCCACACGATCAATGAAATGGTTGGAAGAACCGATGTATTAGAAGCGAATCAAGCCATTACTCATTGGAAAACAAAAGGAATTGATTTATCTGAATTGCTTTATCAGCCCGATGTACCAAAGAGTGTAAGTCGATATGCGACGGTTGAGCAAGTTCATGGGCTAGATAAAACGTTGGATTCTCAAGAGCTAATCCCGCTATGTAAAGAAGCCCTTGAAAAGGGAGAACCTGTAGAAGCGACGTTATCCATTCGAAATATAAACCGGGTGGCTGGAACGATTCTTGGAAGTGAAATCACAAAACGATATGGGGCAAATGGACTCGCTGAAGACACGATTCAACTCACGTTTAAAGGATCTGCTGGACAAAGCTTTGGTGCCTTCATCCCACCAGGATTAACGATGAGATTAATTGGTGATGCCAATGACTTTATCGGAAAAGGGTTATCAGGAGGAAAAATGATCGTACATCCTTCGAGGAGAAGTTCTTTTATCCCTGAGGAAAACATCATTATTGGAAATGTAGCCTTTTACGGGGCAACCGCAGGTGAAGCCTATGTGAACGGCATTGCGGGAGAACGTTTTTGTGTGAGAAACAGTGGAGTCAATGTCGTTGTCGAAGGGGTTGGCGATCATGGTTGTGAATACATGACAGGTGGAAAGGTTGTTGTTCTAGGAAGTACCGGGAAAAACTTCGCTGCAGGGATGTCTGGTGGCGTGGCCTATGTACTGGATGAATCCAAACGCTTTCAAACAAAATGCAATATGGGGCAGGTTCTACTTGGAAAGGTTGAGGACGAAGATGAGCTTACAAGCGTTTATGATATGATTACCAAACATGTCCATTACACGGATAGTCGCTACGGGAAACGGGTCCTTGAAAACTGGGAAGAAATGAAAACTCGGTTCGTCCGAGTCATTCCTAAAGATTATTTAGAAATGCAAGAGCGAATTAAGCACTACACGGCCAGTGGATTAGAAAAACATAAAGCAGCACTTGTGGCATTTGAGGACAGTAAAAAAGCTGTGAATGCCATGAAGGATGGAGGGTGACGACAATGGGAAAACCAACAGGATTTATTGATTTCGAGCGTCGAACGCGTCCGGAGCGTGACCCTGCTGAACGGACGAAGGATTGGGACAATTATACATTACCATTAGATGAAAAAGTGTTACAGGAGCAAGGGGCTCGCTGTATGGACTGCGGTATCCCAACTTGTCATACAGGGGCGATGTTAAACGGGATGACATCCGGTTGTCCCGTCCACCACTTAATTCCCGAGTGGAATGATTTAGTGTATCAAGGGCAGTGGGAAGAAGCGTTAAAGCGTGAGCATAAAATGAACAATTTCCCTGAGTTCACCGGGATGGCCTGTCCGGCACCGTGCGAAGGGGCTTGTGTGCTCGGGATTAATGAGCCACCTGTTGCGATTAGGTCGATTGAGCTCGAAATTATTGAAAGAGGATTTAAGGAGGGGTGGGTGAAGCCTGAGCCTCCGGAAGTCCGAACAGATAAAAAGGTAGCGGTAATCGGGTCAGGCCCCGCCGGCCTTGCCTGTGCCGCTCAGCTGAATAAAGCGGGGCACAACGTTACTGTGTTCGAGCGACATGATCGTATTGGTGGTCTTTTAACGTATGGAATCCCTGAGATGAAGCTACCGTACGCGGTTGTAGAACGTCGTGTGAATCTTTTGAAAGAAGAAGGCATTACGTTTGTGACGAATACGGAAGTCGGAAAGGATTATTCTGCGTCTAAGCTTCATTCCGAGTTTGATTCAGTCGTTCTTTGCGGGGGGGCTGCGAAGCATCGGGATTTGGAAGTGGAAGGTAGAGAGTTAAAAGGTATTCATTATGCAATGGACTTTCTGCATGCGAATACGAAAAGCTTACTAGATTCACGCTTAGAAGATGGCAATTATATCTCGGCAAAAGATAAAGATGTCATCGTCATCGGAGGCGGTGATACAGGGACTGATTGCTTAGCTACGTCTGTCCGCCATGAATGTAAAAGCTTGACGCAGTTTGATATTTACGAGAAAAAGGGCGATACGAGACCTGACGATAACCCTTGGCCACAATGGCCGGTCATTCACCGCGTCGAATATGGTCAGAAAGAAGCGGCAGCAGTATTTGGCGAAGATCCTCGTGCCTATGCTGTGATGACGACTAAGTTTGTTGGCGATGAGAATGGTCATGTGAAAGAGGTTCATACCATCAATGTTGAAACGAGTGTGGATGATCACGGGAGAAGAGTGAGAAAAGAGATTCCGGGTACGGAAAAAGTTTGGCCAGCTCAGCTCGTCCTTCTTGCGATTGGTTTTAGCGGTCCCGAACAAGGCTTAATTAAGGAGCTTGCTGTTGAAACGGATGAACGTTCCAATGTTAAAGCTGAATATGGGGAATATGAAACGAATGTGGAAGGTGTTTTTGCCGCTGGGGATATGCGTCGTGGCCAAAGTTTAATTGTTTGGGCAATTAACGAAGGTCGAGAAGCTGCTAGAGAGTGTGATCGTTTTCTGATGGGTGAGACAAGATTACCTTAGAACTGTAACGTTTAGATTAAAGGAGTAGGCTCTACTTGAGACTACTCTCTTTAGGTTATAAGAGTTCGTTATTAAAGCAATAATGCTAATCATTTGTGAGGCAATGTCGTTTAATCTACAAAATGAAGGCTGGTTGACGTGAAAGAAGCTTATGTTGTATGAAAGAGACGTAGATACTTGGAAAGAGTGTATGTAGCAATAAAGAGTTTGACGGAATTCGCATATAAAGCGGTATTTTAATGTTTAGATCTATGGAAAGAGTGTTTGCTTTATTAGATAAATGGGTAGATGTTCTCAGTGAGTAAATAAGGTTCGGAAGTTTTTATCATTAAATAAGTAGGCTGATATTTAGTCACAAGCTAAAAAAATAGGAGGTTTTTATTTTTATGGCTAGTCAAACGGGAGCGATTGTACAAGAATCATTAGAGGCTTTGTTAGAGGATTCTTCATTTCTACCTGAACTACAAGATGAAACAAGAGAAAAGGCGTTTGCTTCTTTAGTGGCGATTCTGTCGACCCCGAATAAAGTACACAAGGCCTTTTTACGAGTTTCTTTGGAAAGTGGCAAGGTCGTGCGAATTCCTGCCTTCAGAGTTCAGCATAATAATACGCTCGGTCCTTATAAAGGTGGTATCCGTTTTCATGATCGGTTAATGAGGAAGAAGTGATGAACCTCGCTGCGTTAATGACACTAAAGAACGCGCTGCATGATGTGCCTTTTGGTGGGGGTAAAGGTGGAATTGTCGTGACGCCACGGGAGCATTCAGCCAAAGAAATTAATGCTATTTGTCAAAAGTATGTTCATTATTTTAGTGATATATTAGGACCTGATAAAGATATTCCGGCACCTGATATGGGATCGGGTGATCGAGAAATGGACTGGATGATGGCAGAATATAAAAGCATCCGTCCAGGAGAGCCTTACAGAGGGAGCTTCACGGGAAAAAGTGTAATCAACGGTGGTTCTTTAGGAAGAAGAGATGCGACAGGTAAGGGAGTGTACTTCACATTTCGTTATATGCTCCATGACTTCTTAAAGGAACAACAAGCTTTTCTATCAAATACTAAAAACAAATTTGCTCAAACATTATTAAGTTATTCAAATAAACCATTGACGATTGCCGTGCAAGGGTTTGGTAATGTTGGTTCGGTGGCGGCACTTGAAGCGCATCGCTTGTTCTCTCCTACAAAATAAAGTCGTTGCTGTTAGTGATCGCAATGTATTACTTTATAATTCAGACGGATTAGACATTCCTGCGTTAATTGATTTTACATCAAAGAACCGAGGAGATTTACCTACAACAGTAGAACAATTAGCTGAATCTGGAATCAAAGCAGATGTTCGTGAACGTGATCATGTATTGGAACTTGATGTGGATGTATTGTTATTAGCAGCATTAGAAGACCAAATTCGTCCGGACAACATGGAACAGATTAAGGCTGGAATCATTATTGAAGGTGCGAATGCACCTGTAACAGGAGAAGCTGATCAATACTTAAGTGATAAAGGTGTTATCATCATTCCAGACATTTTAGCCAATGCTGGAGGGGTAATCGTCTCTTATTTTGAATGGCTACAAGGTCGTGAAACACAGTTTTACAGTGAAGAGGAAGTATTTGAGTTGCTTGTTGATAAGATGAAGGCAACGATGGATACGATCCTGCCCCAGTATTTTGGAGATCCATTTTCATTACGACAGAACTGTTTTATTCATTCCGTTATGAAATTGTGTACGGTGCTGTATCGTCAGGGGAAGTTGTATTAGTCTGAGCCTTTTACAAAGTAAAAAAGCCGGTGTCTTACATGACCAAGTCACCGGCTTCGTTTATTTTTTAGGGATTTCGCAACCATTATCATCGCAAGTTAGACCAGTTGGATCCGCAAAAGGCCCACCTTGTTCAATGATTTGATTCAGAGAATTGACAAACGTTTCCGTTTGTTGTGCTCCAGTGATCGCGTACTTTCTGTTCACAAGGAAAAATGGAACGCTACGGATGCCTAGTTCTTGAGCTTCCTGTTCATCTGCACGCACTTCATTACTCATTTTATTGCTTGCGAGCATGGTAATGACGGCCTCACGATTTAAGCCAACTTCTTCAGCTAAATCAATTAACGTGGAATGATCACCGATATGTTTGGATTCGGTGTAGTAAGCACGTAATAATCGGTCAGTCATTTCTTGCATTAAACCTTGGTCGCCTGCAAACTTTGCTAAGCGATGCGCATCAAAGGTATTTGTTAAAACTAACGTATCTAAGTGGAATTCTAGACCAGCATCTTGAGCGATTCGTACCATGTTCTGACAATTGGCCTTCGCTTGGTCTAGGCTCATTCCATATTTAGAAGCTAATTTTTCATAAATATTATATGGTACATCTCGTTCAACTGTCGGATCTAGCTCAAAAGATCGATACACAACTTTAACGGGATGTTCTAGGTTCCCAATAGCGTCCTCCAGACGCTTTTTGCCAATATAGCAAAATGGTCAAGCAAAGTCCGTCCACATTTCAATGAACAACATCGTATCTACCTCCATTAATTCAATTCCCACATAGTATAGCGATTTTCCATTGTTTTGACCACTTTTGTGCTTTTTTCCAACACGGAAAAATGATGAAGTTATATTGATTGACAGAAAACAAGAGTTCCATTACTATTCCAATAAGTCTCACCTATATGTTTGATCATTATCATATTAAGAAAGTTGCAAGAGTTGATAACTATAACAGCTATATTTAAAGAATAGAATTAGAATTATGACTGGAGCAGAGATCTAATTATTGAAGGTCAACAAAAGGCGATGTTTTCCATGACGCAAAGTGAGTTAGAAAGCTAGTTGTCAAATTATAGATGAAACAACCGAAATGACCAATGAGTTAAAAAGACGATCCTTTCATCGTCAAACGATTCGTTTCACGGCACCTTTTGGTAATCAACCTGGTGAATGACTAAAAGAAAAAGGTCGCTACCGTCAGTTATGGACGGCAGTTTTCTGTGGGCACGCCGTTCAGTGATGGTTCGCAAACTACGTGGTCTTTAGGATGTGATTTATATCAAACAGTAGGTTTTAGAGACACAACGGACTTTGACGCAATTAAAAAGCACTACCTTACGTCAATCACTGTTTTTCAAAATAACGGAGAGTGAAAATACTCCCTAAAGGTTCAATTTATCTGTGCTCTGAACATAATCGTCCCTTGCTTAGTAAGCAAGAAGGGAATTATTAATAAATGAAGGGAGTTTAGGAACAAATGAATATACGTGATGCTCTACAGGAAGAATTGAATGAAATTCGCACGAAAAGAATAGCTGCGTACAGCGAACATGCACTAGCCGTCTCAAAAGAACATTGGCAAGTTCTAAAACAGGCGATTTCTTCAGAAGCAGATACGCAAGACAGAGTGGAGTTGATAGTAGCTGAAGTAGATGGAATGATTCTAGGAAGCGTTGCTCTTTTTCCACCAAAAGCAGACGCTTATGAAGGGAAAGTAGATGAACTCGAATATTCAGAAATTCGCTTACTTGCTGTTACTCCTGAGGCACGGGGGAAAGGTGTGGCTAGAGCTTTAATAATGGAATGTGTTGAACGGACGAAAGCAAAAGGCTATGATGAGATCGGGTTACATACGGCAGATTTTATGAAAAGTGCAATTAAGTTATATGGTAGCATCGGCTTTGAACGCCTACCTGATCATGATTTTGAACCAGCCAATGACGGGGTCATTGTGAAAGCTTTTAGGCTTGGGCTTTGATCTAAGAATTTGGCTATATTCCACGTGCTTGGTTTAGGGAGAAGGTCAGACTAGAGGATGATCCGATTGAAATAGCGAGGGAAGTCCCACGCTATTTCAGCAAGGAACTATTTTAAGGTATCGCTAGGTTGTCTCCGAATGACATATTTATCATAGAAGACTTGAAAGCCATACATGACGAACGATTTCACTAAAAATAAAAGGGATAACTGAGGCTTTGAAAATCTAACAAGAGAAACATAACCGATCTTTTTAAACCAATTGAGTCCAAAGTATGTAAAAAGCGAGTCAATGATGAGATTCACTAAAACATATAACCGGAAGCTGCCATACGTATATTTTAAGGTCCAAAGTGAGCCAATGAAAAAGGGACCAAAAATTAACGGCATTTCACCTAATACATTTGGTTTTACGTTGAACGGGAACCACCACCATTTTTTCTTTTCAGCCACGCTACCTTCAGCGATTACATATAAACACATAAATAAAGCTCCTGGAAGAAATCTTTTAAATGTCTTGTATCCAATAAATGGAGTTGTCAGCCACGGCAACACAGTCATCCAAAATATATATTTATTTGTACTTTTCATTTTACCCACCCTTTAGATCATCTTGAACCATATTTTCCCCTTTTTAAATAAAGTTATGTACTAGTAATTAACCGCATGAAACCCTCTACTTTGTTTTATCTGGGTTATACGTATTCAAATCCCTCTTTTGTAAGGGGTGTTTAGATTCGTAAATAGTAAAGGAAAAGTATAGCAAAAAACGGATAGCTCATATGTAACAGTCGCTCGTTTTTTGCTGATTTGAAGATGAGTTTCCGTTTAACCACAAAAAAGTGACTCTACTTAAGATCTCAAAGTAGAGTCAGTCTTTTTATTCAAGAATGTTCAACATGTCTTAAGCATTGTTCGCATTGAGTGAAACAGGATTCATTTATTTCTACAATGTGATCCCCACAGTCATGACAGGTTTTAGGCTCTAATGTTAAAAGAGTACGAGTTGGCGGTGTCAAATGCTTTTTCATTATAAACCCTCCATTCTGTTTTATAACAGTCGATTGAAACTTAAAAGTGATCCGCGTGTCTTAAGCATTGATCACATTGGTTCAAGTAACATTCATGCATCTCATCGATCGTTTTGCCGCAATCTGTACATGTTTTCGGTTCAATATTTCTAAAGTAATCAGGTGTTGGTGTCATAGTAAATACCTCCGTTTGTTTTTTTTTGTTACCCTCATTGTAATATAACAGTTATTATAAATCAATACTGTTTTATAATAAAGATAGAATTTCTTTTCAGAATATTGTGGGTTGATTTCGTTTTGTGTTCGATCAGGGCGTCGAAGTGCTATTAAGAGGTTTGGGACGATTGATCTTTTTTAACGGAAAGGATCATCCTAGTGGTTTTCATTCTAGAAGAGTTCATGAGAAACAGTGAAGGCAAGAGACGGATGTCTCTTGCCCTCCATTGTATTAAAATGTATACGTTGAACCTACAACAATAAGTAGGATGAATAATACGACAATTAAAGTGAAGCTACTTCCAGTAACATGACTCATGAAGAATTCCTCCTTTTTGAGTGACTACACCCTATACCTATGTAGAAAAGGGTGAAATGGGTGGGCGAATGACCAGGTTTTAAGGGATTTGGGCGGTAGCCCTATTTCTCTATACTGACATGTCCTAAAATGACGGTCAGTATAATATCCCAACTCTATCACAAGATATAATCACATGACATTTAACAGAGTCAGAGGTGATGGAGATGGAATCGAGTTGGCTTTCAATACTTCCTTTTTTAGTGGTAATCCCAGTAGCGATCTATACAAAACAAGTGCTCCCAGCACTTTTTCTTGGCTTGCTGGTTGGATCCTATTTAATGGAACCTACTATTTTGGGTGGTGTTCAAGCGATGTTTGTCTACGTCGTACAAGCACTCATTGACACAAATAATATAAAAATTATTGTCTTTTTATATGCCTTTTCCGGTCTCGTTGGCATGATTAAGATGACAGGGGGAATAAGGGGGTTTGTCGAAAAAGCCGCAGAAAAAATTCAAACAAGGAAACAAGCGTTAATCTTAACGTATGTTTCGACGATTGGGACCTTCGCTGCTCCAACGTTTCGCTTTGTCACCATTGCTCCTATTATGAGAGCCTTGTTGAAGAAGGTCAAAATGACGACGGCTGAGCTAGGCTTTGTTATTGAAACGACGGCAACTCCATTCATTGTATTGATTCCTGTTGCCACAGCATTCGTCGGTTATATGGTTTCTATTATTCAAATAGCAACGGAAAACCAAGGTATCGAACTAGATCCTTACTCGCTTTTTATACAAAGCATTCCATTTAACTTTTTTTCGATTGTCACGATTCTGTTAGGGGTGTATTTAAGCTTTTTCCACCATGCCAAAAAGAAATCAGATGCACCAATGCAAATGGATGAAGAGACGGTAGAAGGGGAGGACGATTGGCATGACTGTCATCCTGGTGTGGCAAAGGAGTTACCAATAAAACCGATGAACCTCCTTTTACCATTGATTTTAGTCATTGGTTTCACATTATTTTTAACTTGGTGGGATGGGCATGTACAGGGCTTTGACTTTTTTGAAGCCTTTCTTGAAGCGGAGGTTCTAGATGCAATGGTCGTCGCTCTCCTGATTACCGTGTTAATTTCGATGGGTTTTTACCTGATTCAACGGTTTAAGTTGGAGGATTTAATTTCAGGTTTTGTCGCGGGTGGAAATGAATTAATGTCTGTTATCTTGTTGTTATCGATTGTGTGGGGGCTTTCGTCAATTACGGATGACTTAGGATTCTCAGCCTTTGTGACAGCACATTCTGGCTGGATCCCACAGATGTTCATCGCACCTCTCATTTTTGTTTTCGGTGCGGCGGTTTCCTATTTTATTGGATCGGCTTGGGGAACGTGGGGGATATTAATGCCTCTTGGAATCTCGCTGGCGACTGTAGGGGACGTGTCTCTTCCATTAGTCATTGGCGCGGTATTTGCAAGTGGGTCGTTTGGGGCATTTGCTTCACCTTTAAGTGATGATACAAATACAATCGCAAAAATTTTAGGTCTCTCGGTAATCGAATATGCCAAGTATAAGTTGAAACCGGCTCTGATTGCAGCGGGAATCACGACGGTGTTTTACGTAGCAGTGACGTTCATTCTTTAAGGGATTGCATGTAAACAAGAAATAAAGCAAAAGGATGAAATCTCAAAGATTTCATCCTTTTGCTGTTCATTAGTTATAACAAACAAACAAACAAACTGGATATTTTTTATATGATAAAGTGGAAGAGGAGGGGATCGTGTGAACCATAACGATAACGGCTAAGCAAGAAACTCTAAATAAGAGTCATACTTGTAAAATAGAGAGAGGGATTTAAATGGCTAAAAAGCGAATTGAACATGTTGGAGTTATGGTGAGAAATCTTGAAACTTCAATTAGATTTTATGAGGATATCATAGGTATGCAGTTAAAAAATACTCTTATTCATACAAATGGAGAGATTAAGTTAGCTTTCTTAGGGTTTGATCAGAAAGGTGAAACGGAACTTGAATTAATACAAGGGTATAATGATCAACTTCCTACGGAAGGGAAGGTCCATCATTTTGCTATTACGGTGGATAACCTAGACGAGGAAGTAAATCGAATTAGAGGCCTTGACGTACAATTGATTGATAAGGAGATTACGACATTACCTAACGGTACAAGGTACTTTTTCTTTCACGGACCTGATGGAGAGTGGATTGAGTTTTTTGAGAATAGAAAATAGGAAAAGGTGACTGTCTTCTGATGTGATAAAGCATTAGAGGCAGTCACCTTTTTCTTTTTCTTGTAATGTGAGAACGCGTTAAAACAGTATATTAGTAAATTAGCAAAGTAAGTCTGTTTGCTTGAAAAGAACATTTGTAATAAAAAAATATAAAAATGTAATATTCTTAAAGGACATTTAATATATTCAGTGGGAAGACAGCGTGTGACTAGCAGTTTACCCCCGATTTTTAAACACTTCAACAAATATAAATGTTTCCCTAGAGAATACAAAAAACTTTTCGAATAAAGTGATTCACCTTTGACAGTAGGAAAGGAGCTAGATGATGGCAGATGTTGTATTGGAATTAGCAGACTTACGAACTCATTTTTTTACTGATGGGGGGGAAATCCCAGCTGTGGATGGTGTCAGTATTAAGGTATATAAAGGTGAAGTAGTTGGAATTGTTGGCGAGTCTGGCTGTGGAAAAAGTGTAACATCGCTATCGGTCATGAAACTTGTTCCGAGTCCACCGGGGAAAGTGGTTGACGGCCAAATTCTCTTTAAAGGAGAAGATTTGGCACAGGCTTCTATAAAACGTATGAGAAAAATTCGTGGAAATGAAATTGCGATGATTTTTCAAGAACCTATGACTTCGTTAAATCCCTTGTTTACAATCGGTGACCAGATTATGGAAGCGATCCGTAATCACAACTCGATAAGTAAAAGACAGGCGAAAGAGCGGGCTGTTGAAATGCTTAATAAAGTAGGGATTCCACGGGCAGATCAAATTGTGGATGAGTATCCACATCAGTTATCTGGAGGAATGAGGCAACGGGTCATGATTGCCATTGCGATGTCCTGTGACCCAGAAGTGCTAATAGCGGATGAGCCGACGACGGCACTAGATGTAACGATTCAAGCTCAGATATTGGATTTGATGAGAACGTTAAATAAGGAAAATGATACAGCTATTATGCTGATTACACATGATTTAGGAGTTGTGGCTGAAATATGTGACCGTGTAGTGGTCATGTATGCAGGAAAGGTTGTTGAAGAAGGAGATGTGCGTACGATTTTAAAGGCACCTGAACATCCATATACAAAAGGGTTAATTCGCTCTTTACCGAAAATTCACCAAAAGGAAGAGCAGCTCTACTCGATTCCTGGTCAGGTTCCAAAGCCTGGTTCCATTAAGGTGGGCTGTCGTTTTGCTGCACGCTGTGAATCGGTGATGACCAAATGTTATGAGGAAGATCCTGCATTAATTTCGATCAAGGACGGTCATCACTGTCGTTGCTTCTTATATGCTGAGGAGGGAGGGCAAAACGTTGGCTAAGCTATTGCTTGAAGTGAAAAATCTCAAGAAGTACTTTGATTTAAAAGGTGGCATTTTTGGTAAGAAAGTAGGCGAGGTTAAAGCGGTTGATGACGTTTCTTTTACGGTTTATGAAGGAGAAATCCTTGGAATTGTAGGGGAGAGTGGTTGCGGGAAATCGACGACGGGAAAAACAATTCTTCGCTTAATTGAACCAACAGAAGGCAGTGTTATTTTTGATGGGAAGGATGTAACGAAGGTAAGTGAAGAAGACATGAGAAAACTTCGGCGTGATATGCAAATGATCTTTCAAGACCCATATGCCTCTTTAAATCCGCGACATTCGATTGGAAAAATAATAAGTGAGCCACTGCTAGTTCATGGGATTGGAACGGCAAAAGAGCGAAAGAAAAAGGTGAAGGAGCTACTTGAGATCGTTGGATTAAACGCCTATCATGCTTCTCGGTATCCCCATCAATTTAGTGGAGGACAACGGCAGCGAATTGGGATTGCGAGGGCGCTGGCAGTCAATCCGAAACTGCTTATTTGCGACGAACCGGTTTCGGCTCTTGATGTCTCCGTTCAATCTCAAATTTTAAACTTAATGGAGAATTTAAAAAACGAATTTCAATTAACTTATCTTTTTATTGCTCATGATTTAAGTGTGGTCAAGCATATAAGTGATCGTGTCGGTGTCATGTATTTAGGGCGTATGGTCGAGTTAGCAGGTAAAGAAGAGCTGTATGATCAACCGTTGCATCCATATACAAAAGCGCTCCTTTCAGCAGTACCTGTACCTGATCCCGATCATAAGAGTGAGCGTGTCATTTTAGAAGGCGATGTTCCAAGTCCGTCCAATCCACCAACAGGTTGTGCTTTTCACACCCGTTGTTCTGAACGTATAGATATTTGTAAGACCAAGCGTCCATCGTTTAAACGAATAGCGGATCATCATTTTGTGGCATGTCATCTTTATCCATAAAAGGCTGTCATCCACAAGATTTACATTACACTTCTAAGGGGGAAAAGCAATTGAAGAAAAAAAGCATGCTACTTTTGTTAATGCTTGTACTAGCATTAACGACATTCCTTGCTGCGTGTGGAGGGAATGATGACGCGTCTGCTCCAACAGATCAGGAAGATGGTGACAAAGATCTGGTTGTGCAAACTGAGCCTAGTGGCGATCAAGTACTCATTTTTGCTCGTGGCGGTGATTCAGTAAGTCTTGATTATGCAAGTGTAACTGATGGGGAATCTTCTCGTGTGACGAAACAGATTTATGAAACGTTAATTGAGTTTGATCAAGATTCTTTCGACATTGGACCTGGTCTTGCAACAGATTGGTCGTTCTCAGACGATGGATTAACGTTTACATTCCAACTTCGTGAAGGAGTCAAATTCCATGATGGAACTGACTTTAACGCGGAAGCGGTTAAGTTAAACTTTGAGCGTTGGGCTGATAACGAACATCCATTCAACTTCGCCAATGAGGGCTATACATATAGTGTGTATGGTACGCAATTTGGTGGCTTTAAAGGCGACGAAGGTCATGCCATTAAAGTAATTAATGTGTTAGGCGACCATGAGATTGAGTTTGTGTTAAACCATCCTTTAGGTGCCTTCATGCAAAACATGGGGATGAGTTATTTTGCCATAACGTCTCCTGCTGCGTTTGAAGAGCATGGTAGTAGAATTAATGAAAATCCTGTAGGAACGGGACCATTTAAGTTTGTAAGCTGGCAAAAAGATGACTCCATTATTTTAGAGAAGAATGAAAACTACTGGAAAGAAGGGTATCCAAAGCTAGACCGTGTTATTTTCCAAGTTATTCCCGATAATTCAGCACGTCTAACCGCTTTACGTTCTGGTCAAATTGATATTATGGATGGTTTAAATCCTGACGATATCGCAACCGTTGAGGGAGACCCTGAATTACAAATTTTTGAACGTGCAACGAATAATGTTGGTTACCTAGGTTTTAATACAGAAAAAGCTCCATTTGATAACCAATTAGTTCGTCAAGCGATCAACCACGCAATTGATAAAGAATCGTTGATTTTTGCTCTTTATAACGGGATGGCGCAGGCTGCAAAAAATGCAGTACCACCAGGGTATTTAGGATATAACGATGACATTGAAGCCTATGATTTTAATCCTGAAAAAGCAAAGAGTCTACTAGCTGAGGCTGGATATCCAGATGGCTTTGAGTTTGACCTCTGGACAATGCCAGTAGCTCGTCCGTATATGCCAGACCCTGAACGTGCAGCGGAAGCCTTGCAAGCTGACTTAGCGCAAGTCGGGTTAAAAGCAAGCATTGTCACAATGGAGTGGGCCACTTACCTTGAAAAAACAGAACAAGGTGAACAAGATATATTTATGTTAGGTTGGTCAGGTGTTAATGGAGATCCAGATTATTTCTTATCTAATCTATTAAGCTCTCATGCCATTCCAGGCGGTAACCGGACATTCTATCGAAATGAAGAGGTTACAAGCTTACTAGATCAAGCAAAAACGATTGTGGATCCAGTTGAGCGAGAAGCTCTATACAAACAAACACAAGCATTGATTCATGAGGACGCTCCAATGGTCACACTCGTTCACTCTGTTCCTGTACTAGCAGGAGCTTCTAATGTGAACAACTATGTACCACATCCGTCTACAAGTGAAGTACTAACCTACGTCGAGCTTGCCAACTAATCCGAACGGAAAAGGGTAGCAGATCGAAACTCTGCTACCCTTTTTTTTTGAAAATGAGGATTTAAACATGAAGAAAACTTGGCAAGCCCTTGTGATTGCAGGATAGACTTTTTGATGAAAACGCGGATGACCAAGCTTTCTTTACGTTTAAATCTTCAAAAAGGTTTTCATACATTAACTGATCAAGAACTGGGGTGAACGAGTATGTTTGCATATACCATTCGAAGGATGTTCATGCTTTTACCCGTATTGATAGGCATGTCACTCGTAACGTTTTCGATCATTCATTTAATACCTGGTAATCCAGCTCAAACGATCCTTGGAGAACAGGCGACACCGCAAGCGATTAACGACTTAGAGGAACGTCTAGGATTAAATGAACCTTACATTGTTCAATACGGAGTCTATGTTAAGGATTTAGCAACGGGTGATTTAGGAACATCTTTACGGACCAAAAGACCGATTAATGAAGAAATTTGGCCTTATTTAGCCGCAACCATTGAATTAACCTTTTTTGCGATGTTATTCGCGATTGTAATCGGAGTCAATGCCGGAATTATCAGTGCGTGGAAGCAAAATTCTTGGTTTGATTACTTGGCTATGTTAATTGCTTTAGTCGGTGTGTCCATGCCTATTTTTTGGCTTGCTTTAATGGAACAATGGATTTTTGCGCAAGAACTGAGGTGGCTTCCAGCATTCGGTCGTGATAATCCACGTGATCCTATAACCGCGATTACACACCTTTATGTTGTAGATTCGATTCTTGCTAGCAGGTGGGATCAGCTTTGGGTGGCGCTTAAACACTTAATTTTACCAGCGATTGCTTTAGGAACCATACCAATGGCGATTATTGCCCGGATGACTCGTTCAAGCATGCTTGAAGTCTTGCGTTCCGATTATATTCGTACCGTCTACGCGAAAGGATCTCATACCATGTTGGTTATTTACAAACATGCGTTAAAAAATGCAACGATTCCAGTCCTAACCGTCATTGGATTACAAACCGGCGCGTTACTAGGTGGAGCGATATTAACAGAAACGATCTTTAGTTGGCCAGGGATTGGGCGTTATATTTTTGAGGCGATTGGTTATCGAGATTACCCGGTTATTCAATCTGGGATTTTAATAGTGGCAACGATGTTCGTGATGATTAACTTAATGGTCGACTTGTTGTATTCGTACATCGATCCACGGATTAAATATTAAAGGGGAGGGAGAAAAATGGATACAACCCAAACGGAGCAGAAACATTGGCCGGGAAACAATCGATCTCCACATCTTAAGGAAGAACAAGTAGAGGCGGTATCTCCGTGGAAAGATGCGATGAGACAGTTGATGAAAAATAAACTAGCTGTTGCTGGAATCGTAATCATCGTATTCTTTATTGCAGTGGCTATCTTTGCACCCCTTCTTTCTGGATACTCGTATGATGAAACGCATCTTCAAAATCGCTTACAAGCTCCCTCTTCTGAGCACTGGTTTGGTACAGATGACCTGGGCCGAGATACGTTTAGCCGTATTGCTTATGGAGCAAGAATTTCGCTTTGGGTCGGTTTCTTTGCTGTCACAGGTGCGCTCTTTTTTGGAACGTTACTAGGCATCATTGCAGGCTATTATGGACGCTGGATTGATATGTTGATTTCTCGTATTTTTGATATCATGCTTGCTTTCCCAAGTATATTACTAGCTATCGCGATCGTTGCTATTTTAGGGCCATCCTTACAGAACGCTTTAATCGCGATCGCCATTATTAATATCCCTATCTTTGGACGCCTCGTTCGCTCAAAGGTCATTAGTTTACGAGAAGAAGAGTATATAATGGCTGCGAAAGCACAAGGAATGAAAAATGGACGCATTATTCTTCATCATATTCTACCAAATAGTTTAGCTCCCATTATCGTTCAAGCGACATTAGGATTTGGGACGGCGATCTTGGAAGCGGCAGCCTTAGGCTTCCTTGGACTCGGCGCCCAAGCCCCCATGCCCGAGTGGGGGAAAATGCTTTCGGATTCTCGTCAATATATTCAAACCGCGCCTTGGACAGTTCTATTCCCGGGGTTTTCTATCATGCTAGTCGTATTAGGATTTAATATGATTGGAGATGGACTACGCGATGCGCTGGATCCGAAGATGAAGAATTAACTCAAAGGAGTTGATTGTTGCTGCTTAGTAATTTCGTGTGTAGTTGTAAGTAGCTTTGTTCTTGTTCTGGTAAGTGTGGCTTTTGTATTTAATGGTTTTTTAATGATAAGTTAGTTTAGCCTCGAAAAATCTTATAGCATGTTAGAATAATAATTTTCAAGTTAGATAATCTAACAAAAACAAACCGTTCTGAAAAAAGGTTAGGTAAAATACACTTAATTAAGTTGGGTTGGCAATGGAGCCAATTTAGAAAGATTTAGGTAAAGAGACTTTTAAACCAGACAAAAGAATAGATTCATTGGCAAAGGTGCCTGGTACTATATGATGAGTTATTACTCTCAATCTATAGGTCAGGCACCTTTTTGTCTTGTTAGAATGTTTCAATATGTAACAATAAAGAAGTTTAGAAGTGTGTATGGAGTCTTAACTCATGCAAGCGCGATCGCTCATTCTATTACTACAGGGGGTTTGGATATGTCCAATTTAGGAACTTATGTGATTTATATCATTATGGCTTGTGCAATCATTGGGGCTTTTGCTTCTATTAAGAATTCAGAAAAGGGACTCGGTAAAGAGTTTATGGAAGGCTTGCATTCAGTTGGATATATATTCGTACCTGCAGCTGGAATCATGGCTTCAATCCCTTATTTATCCACTTTTATTTCTGCTTTTTTTGGTCCTATCTTTGATACGTTAGGGGCAGATCCTGCGATTGCGGCTACTGCGATTATTGCAGTAGATATGGGGGGCTATCAGTTAGCGGACGCTTTAGCCCAAACTCGTGAAGGGTGGGTTATGGCCATGACCGTTGGGTATATGGCTGGAGCAACGATTGTTTTCTCCATCCCCATGGGACTTGCGATGTTAGATCAACGGGATCATAAATACATGGCATTAGGTGTAATGGCCGGAATCTTATCTATTCCAATTGGTGTTTTAATCACGAGTGTGATCATTGCGATTTCTAATCCAGACATACGTGATGTCATTTCAACGAATTCCGATGCAACCTATCAATTGGCGCTTGGTTTTGGATCTATTTTTGTGAATTTAGTTCCGCTTGTTGTCTTGGTGATAGTCATCGCACTTGGTTTGCGGTTTTATCCTGACTTTATGGTAAAAGCATTTATGATTTTTGGGAAATTGATGGATTCAGGAATTAAGCTAGTTCTCGTCTTTTCTATTGTTGAATATTTTACAGGGGTGTTCTCAACATTCTTTGGTTACTGGGGATTTGATCCGATTATTGCTGATGAACAAGATCAGTTCCGGGCACTTGAAACAGCAGGTTATATTGGAATTATGCTAGCAGGTGCGTTTCCAATGGTTTACTTAATCCGTAAGTACTTATCAAAACCTTTAGAAGCTGTTGGAAAGAAAGTAGGATTGAATGCTGTTGGAAGTGCAGGAATTCTAGCGTCCAGTGCAAATATTTTAGCAATGTTCCGTCTCATTCGATCCATGCGTCCGAAAGATAAAGTCCTAAATATCGCTTTTGCTGTGTGTGCAGCCTTTTTACTTGGAGACCATCTTTCCTTTACAGCAAACTTTCAACCTAATCTTATTTTGCCGATTATAGCTGGTAAACTTATAGCTGGAATTGCAGCCATTGGACTTGCTCATTGGTTATGTGTAAATAAGGCATTGGAGCTAGAGAAAGAGGATAGGAAGCAAGGTATTATTGGAGAAACGGAATATCTAGAAGAGCATAGTAAATCAGAACAATTTGATAAAAAAGCTGTGTAACGGATGATTTATGTAGTGGTACAATAAAAAGAAATCCTCTACTACATAGGGAAATGCAAGCTTTAAAGAAGGAACTGATCAACATGATAGACATAGAGAGTTTAAATAAGGTGTGTTTAACAGAAGAACAAAGACAAATGTTGATTCATCTGTCGGAAAATTTGCAAATTATCGCTGATATCTCACAAGCAGACGTGTTCATTGATTGTCTTCTATCAGATAATCAGGCGATCGTTGTAGCGGAAGCAATTCCTAACACGACGCAATCCCTTTATAAAAATAGCGTCTTGGGGGAAATTGCCTTTGAAGAAACAGAACCTGGAGTCATGTTTAGTCTGAAATCAGGGAAGCCAATTGTTCGTTCACGGGGAATTACTCAGGAGAATGTTGTGATGCAGCAAGATATTGTTCCAATTAACGATTTAGCTGGGAAGACCATTGCGGTCTTAATAAAAGAATCTGACATCTCACACGACCTCGAAAATGAAAAGAGAATTAAAACACTCCTGCAAAGTACAAATGAGGAAAAACAGGAATTAGTCAAAACGATTACGGTGCAAGAAATTCATCATCGAGTGAAGAATAATTTACAAGTGGTTGCAAGCCTACTACGTTTACGCATGCGCCGTGCTTCATCTAAGGAAGTAGCGGAAGTGTTTCGTGACAGCTCTTCGCGGATTTCGAGTATGGCAATGATTCATGATTATTTAGCTCAAAATGGTATGGAAGAAACGGATGTCAAATTTGTCATGGAGAGAATTGCTACATTATTAATCTCCTCCTCAAGCACACCGGAAAAAGAGATCTTGCTTTCTGTTAAAGGAGAGTCCTTGTTTCTTCCTGCTGAGAAAGCAACATCTCTTGCTTTGGTTGTGATTGAACTGGTTCAAAACAGCATTAAACATGCTTTTAAGACCGAAAACATTAGGAACATTAAAATTGATGTTAAGTGTCGAAAACAAATGGTCTATCTGACTGTTAGTGATGATGGTTGTGGGATGGATGAAACGATGACGAAGAAAAAATCGTCGTTAGGTCTTCAAATCGTTGAGATGCTGGTGGAAGAGCAATTACAAGGCGTACTCTCATACTTTTATTCGAATAGAGGGACGATGGTCACAATCACGTTCCCTTTCATAGACAGGGAGATCCAATGAAACGTTTAAAAATTTTAATTGTAGATGACGAACCGATTACTAGATTAGATTTAAAAGAAATGCTTGAGGAAAATGGTTATGAGGTTGTAGGTGAAGGGAAAAATGGCAATGAAGCTATTGAAAAAGCCCGTACGTTACAACCTGACCTGATCATTATGGATGTGAAGATGCCTGAAATGAATGGTGTTAAGGCTGCATCCGTTATTAGGGGCTTCTCCGATTGTGCCGTTTTATTACTAACAGCTTATAGCTACCGAGAATTAATTGAAGATGCAAAAAAAGCTTCCATAAACGCATATCTCGTTAAGCCAGTTAAGGAAAGAGAACTGCTTCCGGCTATTGAAATTGCTTTTAGCCAACGTGAACAACTCCAGACTTTAAACGAAAAAGTCAAAAAAATGGAACAAAAAATGGAGGACCGCAAAAAAATTGAAAAGGCAAAAGGCATTCTCATGAAGGAATGGAATTGTTCTGAAGAGCAAGCATACCGACAAATGAGGCAGAAGAGTATGAGCAATCAAATGTCTTTGATTAAATTAGCTGAACAGATAATCGAGAGAAGTTAATCAATCATGAAAAGCAACGGCGCTTTGAATATCCTTTACTACAAATAGTAAGGTTCATTCGGAGCGCCTTTTTCATAAGAGGGAGGAAACTTATGAATGAAAGCTGGATTACAAGTATTGGGCTTGATATCGGAACGAGTACAACGAAATTTATTGTCAGCCACTTACTAATAGCGGAAAAAGGAAATCATTTTAGTCTACCAAGCTGTCAAATTGTCGATCGGAAAATCACATATGCAAGTCGGATATACACCACTCCACTAAAAAACGATTATGAAATTGATATGAATCAATTAGCAGATCTTTTGGCTTATGAATATCGTCAATCACAAACTGATTTACAGGATGTAAAAGCAGGAGCAGTCATTATTACAGGGGAAACAGCAGGAAAACAAAATGCAGAAACCATCATCCATTACTTAGCGGATCGTGCAGGTGATTTTGTTGTGGCAACAGCGGGTGCTTCGTTAGAAGGAGTACTTGCAGGAAAAGGATCTGGTGCGATGCAACGTTCAGAGAAGGTTGAAGGTGTGATTGCCAATATTGATATCGGTGGTGGTACGGCGAATGTTGCCTTATTTCAGCAAGGAAAAGCGATTCAAACATTTACATTCCATGTGGGTGGAAGGCTCATTCGTTTAACAGAAGAAGGTAGGGTTGAATATAGTTCAACTCACATTCAGTCATGGCTTGCCGCGAATCAATTAACATGTAAAAAAGGAGACTTGATTTCCTATGATGCACTTGAAAAAGTGTGCATGACCATGAGTGAAAGCATGATTTCTTATTTGACGTCTTCTCCTAAGTATGAGTGTGAATTATTACTGGTTGAAAAGATGACCCACATAGTTCCACCGATTACAGAGATCATTTATTCAGGTGGCGTTGGCCAAATGATGATTGATGAAAATCCTGTAAACATAAAGGAAGTAACTAAATATGGTGATATCGGTCCTCTTCTTGCCAAAACATTAGTGTCTGCAGCGAGTGACTCTTCAATGAAACGGAGAAAAGCGATTGAGACAACGAGAGCAACCGTAATGGGTGCTGGGATGCAAAACACTGAGGTAAGTGGGGCCACGGTTTTTGTCGATAAATCCCTTCTTCCAATAAAAAACATACCTATTATATCAGTGAAAGTAGAAGAGGACGGTCAATGGAAAAAAGAACTTTTTCATGCACGTCTAGATCAAATTTTGTTACAAGCAAGAGGGATCTTTGATATCCGTCATGATCCACCCTTTGCTTTAGCGTTATCAGATATTCAATTTTGTAGCTATGACATATTACAAGAAATCAGTTCATCTGCTTATGAAACATTTTCGAGAATTTTTCCGGATTCTAAAGTACTTGTTGTTATTTGTGAGGCTGATATGGCCAAAGCTCTGGGGCAAGCTTTGACGAAAATCAATCAAATAGATTTACGCATCATTTGCATTGATCAAGTAGATTTTACACATGGAGATTATATTGATTTGGGTTTACCTGTCGCAGGTGAGGCTATTTCGATTTCGATTAAAACATTGGCATTTTAATAATTTTTTGAGGTGAAGAGGATGTTTAAACAAACCACTTTGTTAGGGCGAACCTATCAATTTCATAGTTTGAAAGAAATTTTGGCAAAAGCAAATGAGGATCGCTCAGGAGATCAGCTTGCAGGGATTGCGGCCGAAAGCATGAAAGAGCGAATGGCGGCAAAAGTTGTTTTAGCCGATTTGACACTTGCTGATATCCGTAATTACCCACTGCTATCAGCAGAAGAAGATGAAGTGTCGAGAGTGATTGAAGAGAATGTACAAGAGAGTACGTATGCAGTAGTGAAGGATTGGACAGTTGCCGATTTACGTGAATATATTTTAAGTGATTTGCAATCTGGAACAGACCTATTGACTCTAGGTGAAGGATTAACAAGTGAGATGATAGCAGCTGTTACAAAACTGATGTCCAATCTTGACTTAATTCAAGCTGCATCAAAGATTGAGGTTTTAACAACGTGCCAAACGCAAATCGGTCAGAAGGGGGTGCTGGCTTCAAGAGCACAACCGAATCATCCTTCAGATCATTTAAAAGGAATGCGCGCCTCTCTATATGAAGCTTTAAGCTATGGAATTGGAGATGCGGTTATAGGTATTAATCCAGTAATCGATACTACAGATAATATATTTGCCCTATTGAGCGAAACCAAAGAGATCATTGATCAATTTTCAATTCCTACGCAAAACTGTGTACTTTCACACGTAACGAGTCAAATGAGAGCGATTGAAAAAGGGGCTCCGGCCGATATGATTTTTCAAAGTCTAGCAGGTACTCAAGCGGGAAACGAATCATTTGGGATTTCTGTTTCCTTAATTGAGGAAGCGAACGCACTAATTCAGCAAAAAGGAACGGCAACTGGTTCAAACCGTTGGTATTTTGAGACAGGTCAAGGATCGGAACTCTCATCGGAGGCACACTTTGATATTGATCAGGTGACACTAGAAGCAAGATGCTACGGTTTCGCAAAAAAGTATCAGCCGTTCTTGGTCAATACAGTTGTTGGTTTCATTGGACCTGAGTATTTGTATAATAGCAAGCAAGTCATTCGTGCTGGACTAGAAGACCATTTTATGGGAAAAATGCACGGCTTACCGATGGGAGTCGACGTTTGTTATACGAACCACATGGATGCGGATCAAAATGACATGGATAACCTGAGTATGTTACTAACATCAGCAGGAGTGAATTTCGTGATTGGTGTCCCAATGGCCGATGATTGTATGTTAAATTATCAATCGTTAAGCTACCATGACATTGCGACATTAAGAAATATCTCAGGTGCGAAGCCAACACCAGTTTTTGAAAAATGGTTAGAAAATCAAGGGATTATGTGGAACGGTTCGTTAACAAATCTAGCTGGTAATCCAACGTTATTCTTAAATAAGAGGTAGAAGGAGTGGAAACATGACCATACCTAATGACATGTACTCTGTAAATAAATTAAAGGAATTTACCCCTGCGCGTATCGGAGTAGGCCGAACAGGAACAAGGCCGTTGACGAAGGATGTGTTGTCCTTTCGGATTGATCATGCTGCAGCCGTTGACTCAGTATATGGAGAAGTATCTGAGGACCTATTAAAGCAATTAGATTTATTTACTGTGAGCACGTGCTATGAAACGAAGGAAAACTATTTAAAACGACCAGACCATGGGAGACTTCTATCAACAAAAGGAATGAATTGGATAAAAGAGTGCTGCATGAAAAATCCTCAGGTCCAAATTGTTATCTCAGATGGTTTAAGTGCTAGTGCGATTGAAGAAAATGTAAGAGATGTTTTCCTTACCTTACAAGATTCACTTTCATCCTATGGGTTAGAAACAGGGACTCCGTTCTTTTTAAAAGGAGGAAGAGTAGGGTGCATGGATGCAATAGGAGAAGTGTTAAAGCCAGATGCTTTCATTCTATTAATCGGTGAGAGACCCGGTCTTGTAACGGCTAAATCACTCAGCGCTTATATGTGTTACCAACCGCGAAAAGGGATAAAAGAATCGAGTAGAATGGTTATTTCGAACATTCATCGCGGTGGAACCCCTCCAGTCGAAGCGGCAGCCCATATTGGTACCATCATTCATAAAATGCTAGAACAAAAAACGAGCGGAGTGAATTTGATTTTATAAGATTTTCGCTCCTTAAACATAGCCCTTTCTTACACTTAAATGTTTTTTACTTTGTCATAAACCACTCGAAATTTTATTTTTTGGGTGGTTTTTTCAATTCTAGAAATCCTGAAAAGTGATTATTTCAGTAGCTCAATTAAGATACACACTTGTTGCCATTAGTTGTCGACGCTTACTAAAGACACATTAGAACAAGAAAGGAATTAATAGTTTGTTCAAATCAACTAGAAAAAATGATCTACAACCCTTGTTCTTGAGAAAGCTCGATTCATCATTTCTTGTAGATGTAAAAAAGGCGAAAATTCAGTTTATTTAAGAAAATAAAACAAAAGGGTTGTATCTCATCTTAGTCAATGGTAATATACTATTTAATTTAGTGTATAACATATTTAAGTTTTATCGGTTATATAGTATGTCACATTTTAGTTTTAATAAGCATTTATAACATAATGGTTTATTTAGAATCATTGGGGGAAGTTTGAAAAACAATAAACGACCGTTTGTCAAACATTGCAGTTATAAGCCAACTCCTAATGTTTTAAATGACTGGAGTACATATCTAATGCTCACCTAAGCTACTAAACTTACAAACGAATACAAACGTAAAAGGGGGATCGAATGTGAATAATAAGGAAATGGTCTACGTTGTTTCTGACTCAGTTGGAGAAACGGCTGAGTTGATGGTGAGAGCCGTTGCTACACAATTTAATGGGGGAAATGTTGAAATTCAACATTATTCCTTTGTAGAGGACATCAAAGATCTTGAGAACATCATCGCTGTTGCAAAATATAGTCATTCGATCATTGCCTACACGATCGTCATCCCTGAGTTAAAACAATATTTAGATGGGAAGGCTAAAGAAGAAGGAATCACAGCGATCGATCTAATGAATCCTCTTATGGAAGCTTTTGCAAAAAAATTTAATAAAGACCCTAAACGGGAACCAAGGCTCATGCGGAAATTAGATGATAACTATTTTCGAAGAGTGGAAGCGGTTGAGTTCGCCGTAAAATATGATGATGGTCAAGATGTACGAGGGCTTAAACGGGCCGATATTGTGTTAATTGGTGTTTCTCGGACATCGAAAACACCCCTTTCTATGTATTTGGCTCATAAGAGATTTAAGGTAGCAAATGTCCCTTTAGTACCAGAAGTAGCACCTCCTAGTGAACTGTTTGAACTGCCGAGAAATAAATGTGTGGGGCTAGTAATCACACCAGATAAATTAAATGAAATTCGGAAGGAACGATTAAAACATTTAGGCTTGATGCCGGTTGCGAATTACGCAGATTTCGACCGGATCTTGGAAGAATTAGATTATGCGGAGAAGATCATGAAACGTATAGGTTGTCCTATTATTAACGTCTCAAACAAGGCAGTAGAAGAGACGGCCGATGTTCTATTAGCAATGTTAAAAAAGAGGGGAGTTTGATAGAATGAATAAATTTGTATTTATGTTCAATGAGGGGAACGGCAAGAAAAAGGAACTATTAGGAGGGAAGGGAGCAAATCTGGCAGAAATGACGCGAATCGGTTTGCCTGTTCCTTATGGGTTTACCATTTCAACGGAAGCTTGTAATGCTTATTACGATGCAGATAAATCACTTCCATCCAAGATCGAACTTCAAGTCTTAAAAGCTCTTCAAAATTTAGAAGATCAAACAGGGAAAAGACTTGGCGATCCGTCTAATCCATTGCTCGTCTCTGTCCGCTCTGGTGCTGTCCATTCGATGCCAGGGATGATGGATACTGTTTTAAACCTTGGGATGAATGATGAAACGGTGGAAGGGATGGCGGAGCTGACAAACAATGCTCGTTTTGCGTATGATTCTTACCGCAGGTTTATTCAAATGTTTAGTGATGTGGTCTTAAACATCGATGGTTTTTACTTTGAGCAACTATTGGGAGAAATCAGGGAAGAAAAAGGCTATCAAACAGATCCTGAAATGTCAGCCGAGGATTGGAAAGAAGTTATTAAAGGATATAAAGAAATCGTGAAAAAGTATGCGAAGAGAGCTTTTCCTGAAGAGCCGAAGGAGCAATTATTCCTATCGATTAGTGCTGTATTTGATTCTTGGAATAACCAACGTGCGATCGTCTACCGTCGTCTTCAAAAAATCCCTGGACATCTTGGAACAGCGGTCAATATTCAAAGTATGGTGTTTGGAAATATGGGAGACGATTCGGGTACAGGTGTTGCGTTTACACGTAATCCTTCTACTGGGGAAGCGAAGCTTTATGGAGAATATTTAATTAATGCGCAAGGTGAGGATGTCGTAGCAGGGATTCGCACCCCTCAGCCGATTGTGACACTTCAAAATGAAATGCCAGAAGTCTATCAGCAGTTTGTTGAGACTTGTAATCTTCTAGAAAAGCATTACCAAGACATGCAGGACATTGAATTTACGGTAGAACGCGGGAAGCTCTTCATTCTCCAAACTCGGACTGGGAAAAGAACAGCTGAAGCAGCGATTCGTATAGCCGTTGAATTAGTGGGAGAACAGATTATTAACAAAAAAGAAGCGATTCTCCGTGTAGATCCTGAGCAGTTAAATCAGCTTCTTCATAGTCGCATTGATGATTCATTTGAACGGAACCCAATTGCAAAAGGTTTACCAGCCTCTCCGGGAGCCGCAACGGGGCAAGTTGTATTTGATGCAGATGAAGCAGAAAAATTGGCGAAGGATGACCAAAAAGTCATCTTGGTCCGTCCAGAAACGACTCCTGACGATATTCATGGGATTGTCGCTGCAAAAGCGACAGTTACAAGCCGCGGAGGAATGACCAGTCACGCAGCGGTTGTGGCAAGAGGAATGGGAAAAGCTTGTATTTGTGGGTGTGAATCTTTAAATATTGATGTAAAAGCAAGGCAGTTTAAAGTAGGGGACACAGTCGTGAAGCAAGGGGACATTATTACGATTGATGGATCAACAGGAGAAATTATTTTAGGTGAAATTCCAATGATCGCACCAAAGCTCTCGAATGAATTTCAATTACTACTTACATGGGCAGATGAAGAGCGGAGACTTGGCGTACGAGCTAATGCGGATAACCCAGAAGACGCGAGAAAAGCCTTTGAATTTGGCGCAGGTGGTATTGGATTATGTCGTACAGAGCACATGTTTATGGATGCACATCGAATCCCGATTGTGCAAGAAATGATTCTAGCAGACAGCTACGCAGAGCGCGAAGAAGCTCTTAGTAAGCTATTGCCTATGCAACAAGAAGATTTTGAGGGGATTTTTGAAGTAATGCAGGGACACCCTGTCACCATTCGTTTATTAGATCCTCCACTTCATGAGTTCTTACCAGACAAGGAAGAGTTACTGGTCGAAGTGACAAAGCTTCAAATCACAGATCCCACTTCTAAAGAACTAAAAGAGAAGGAAGACCTTTTACGGAAAGTACGTCACTTAGATGAATCGAATCCGATGCTAGGGCATCGTGGCTGCCGACTTGGAATGAGCCACCCTGAGATCTATGTCATGCAAGCAAAAGCCATTTTCTATGCGATTGTGAAAGTTATGGAAAAAGGCATTGACGTGAGTCCTGAAATCATGATTCCTCTAGTAGGCCATGTGAATGAGTTAAAAGAGATGCGCCAATTGGTAATGAATGTCGGACTGCAAGTGAAGGAAGAAACAGGGCTAGATTTCAACTATCTGATTGGAACAATGATTGAAGTGCCACGTGCAGCCCTAACGGCTGACCAGATTGCTGAAGAAGCTGACTTCTTCTCCTTTGGCACGAATGACTTAACGCAAACGACTTTTGGATATAGCCGTGATGACGCAGAAGGAAAATTCCTTCAGGCTTATATTGAGAACAAAACACTACCAGAAAATCCATTCGCGACTCTTGATCAAGAAGGCGTTGGAAAGCTAGTAGAAACAGGTGTGAAACTTGGTAGAGGAACGAAGCCTGGCTTGAAAACAGGGATTTGCGGTGAACATGGTGGGGAACAACATTCTATCCAATTCTGCCATGAAGTAGGACTTGATTATGTTAGTTGCTCCCCGTACCGTGTACCACTTGCACGCCTGGCAGCAGCACAAGCGAGTATTAAGAGTGAGTTAAGACAGTCGGTTGTTAAAGTTCGAGTTTAATATAGGTCACGGAAGCTGCCCATTTGGGCAGCTTTTTGTTTGATAGAGGCTGTGACGCAACGAAGCTAGAAGAAGTCAAGTCCTTAATAATATTGTGTAAATTGTTTTCAAATGTTTTTTCAACTATAAAACATGTATATTAAATATATATTTAGCTGTTAGGTTACCTGACAAAAATACATACAGTTCAGAGGATCGCTGTTACGATTAATTTAACAAAAAAATTCATGTCCAGGAGGTAATAATGATGGCAAATAAGAAACTTAAGAACCCAGGAATTTTTACTTTACTGGTCCTTACCTTTACGATATTTTTTCAATAAAGCAATGACAAATAGGTGAAAGCAAGGCACACAATGGCTAACATTGTGTGCCTTTATCTATGTAAAAGAAATGTCAGTCTAATGATAGAGATAGAAGCGATATCTATTCGATAGTCCTAGTCTAGAAGAACAACTAAACGCTGTAAACAGAATTAAATTTAAAAGTGGTTTTTTAGAAATCGCGTAAATCGTGGAACTAGGTTGGTAAAACGCATTGACAAAAAAGAATAAAAATAATAAACTCCAATTGTTAACTAATTAAAAATAAAGGTTAACAATTAATCTTGATCAATTGAATAAAACATTGGATTTAAAAATATTCTCTCATAATACCTCTTATTCTTCCAATGCACAAAAAACAAAGGAGGGAGACCGTTTGCAAGGTGATCCGTTTTATAGTGTTAGGATGAGGGCTGCCAAGCATAATTCGCATGAAAATGGTGGGAAGCATATTTCAGGTGGGGAAATGATTTCAACGTACGATACGATCAAGTATGCAGTGAATGAGTTAGTGGAAAAGGCCATTACTCATTCAAGGGGTAAGCCTGATTTCTTTCAAGTACAAGTGGAATTGATTCATGAACCTATCAACCTAGTTAAACCACTTGAAGTTCAAACGAATGAAGTAGAATCAGTAGAATGCGGGCAGGCTTTAGCAAGAAGAATTTTAGAAAATTCTGGTGTCCCAAAAAGAATTGTAGAAAAAGCGTACGAGGTAATAGCTGAATGTTCTAGTATTAGGGGGGCTATATTGTTGGATATTCAAACAGGTCAGCGTTTGGACAATTGGAATGAAAAAGGTGTACGAGTGTCCAGAATGGATTGGCTTCCATCTAACTTTGAGAAGTGGGCTATTCACCAACACATACCACCAAGTTCTAGACTAAAGGAGGCACTTGTTCTTGCAACTAAGGTATGTGATCATCCTGCAACGATTGCAGAATTATGTTGGTCAGATGATCCTGACTACATTACAGGATATGTTGCTAGTAAAAAAATTGGTTATCAACGAATTACGAGATTAAAAGAATATGGTGATGAGCAAGGGTGTAGAATCTTTTTTGTTGATGGTATACAAAATGTAAGTACATATATTTCCTATCTCGAGAAACAGCCAATTTTGATTCAATGGGGGGAAGACGATGACAGAGCAATTAATTGAAAAAAGTAAAAAGTATTTATGGCTGCCTTTTACTCAAATGAAAGACTATAATGAAAACCCTTTAATCATTGAGAGTGGGAAGGGAATTAAGGTAAAAGACATTAATGGCAAGGAGTATTATGACGGATTTTCCTCCGTTTGGCTTAATGTACATGGACATAGAAAAAAAGAGCTTGATAACGCAATTAAGAAACAGCTTGATAAAATTGCACATTCGACCTTGCTTGGAATGACGAATGTGCCAGCAACAGAACTTGCAGAAAAGCTAATTGCTATAAGTCCTGAAAAATTAACTCGTGTTTTTTATTCCGATAGTGGAGCGGAAGCCATGGAAATTGCTCTTAAAATGGCCTTTCAGTATTGGAAGAATATTGGCCAACCAGAGAAACAAAAATTTATCTCGATGCGAAATGGTTATCATGGCGATACGATTGGTGCAGTAAGTATTGGAGCAATTGAGCTTTTTCATCATGTATATGGTCCATTGATGTTTGAGAGTTTTAAAGCTCCTATTCCGAACGTGTATCGTTCTTTAGAAGAGGATCCGACTCAATGTCGAGATGAATGCTTGCAAGCTCTTGAACGTTTACTTATAGACAGACACCAAGAAATAGCTGCCCTTTCAATTGAATCAATCGTCCAAGGGGCTGGTGGGATGATTGTGATGCCAGAAGGATTTTTAGCTGGTGTTCGTGAGCTTTGCACCAAATATCAAGTTTTAATGATTGTGGATGAAGTCGCAACGGGCTTCGGGCGGACGGGGAAAATGTTTGCCTGTGAACACGAGGGTGTACAACCAGACATCATGGCTGCAGGGAAGGGGATTACCGGAGGATATTTACCGATTGCTGTTACATATACAACAGAGGAAATCTATGAAGCATTTTATGATGACTACCAAACGCAAAAAACTTTTTTCCATGGTCATTCTTATACAGGAAATCAGCTTGGATGTGCAGTAGCTCTTGAGAATATCCGCTTGTTTGAAGCAGAAAAAATCGTAGAGCAGGTCGCCCAAAAAGCCGAGGAGCTGAGAGAAGTTCTTGATGATCTACAAACACTCGCTCATGTTGGCGATATTAGACAGCTTGGATTTATGTGCGGAATCGAACTTGTTCAGTCAAAGGAAACAAAAGAACCTTATCCAGTTGAAAAAAGAGTGGGCTATCAAGTGTCTTTAAAAATGAGAGAATTAGGGATGTTAACAAGGCCAATGGGCGATGTGATTGTCTTTATGCCTCCGCTTGTAAGCACAAAAACGGAGTTGGAAGAAATGGTCACTATTATGAAAGAAGCGATAAATGTAATCACAAATGGTGAGTTGTAATGAATGAATGGCTAAGCCAGCGACTAGAAAAAACGAAAGAGGCTGGTTTGTATCGGAAATTACGTACGATGAATACGGCCCCTCGTACAAAAGTGTATATAGATGATCAAAAACAAATCGTGTTTTCATCGAATAATTATTTAGGTTTAGCGACAGAACAACAATTAGTTTACGCAGCTGAAACGATCTTACATAAATTCGGCGTAGGGAGCAGTGGCTCAAGGCTGACGACAGGTAATACGGAATGGCATGAAAAGCTGGAAGAACGGATTGCAAGCTTTAAGAAAACAGAAGCATCTTTGTTATTTTCTAGTGGTTATTTAGCGAATATGGCAGTTCTTACAGCATTACCTGAAAAAGGAGACGTCCTATTTAGTGATCAATTCAATCATGCTAGTCTCATTGATGGCTGCCGGTTATCAAAGGCGGACACCATTGTCTATCGTCATATTGACATGGACGATCTCGAGGAGAAATTAAATGCAACAGCGTCTAGTCAACGACGTTTTATTGTAACAGATGGAGTCTTTAGCATGGATGGCACCATTGCGCCTCTTGACAAAATCATGGAGCTTGCTTCATCCTATCATGCTTACGTGATTGTTGACGACGCCCACGCAACAGGTGTATTGGGAGAAAAAGGGAGAGGAACAAGTGAATATTTTCATGTCTCTCCAGACGTAGTGATTGGTACTTTAAGTAAAGCGGTGGGCACTGAAGGGGGATTTGTTTCTGGTTCAAGAGTTTTAATAGATTTTCTTCTGAATCACGCCAGAACGTTTATTTTTCAAACAAGCATTCCTCCATCTAGCTGTGCAGCTTCGTATGTAGCCTTGGAGATCATTGAACAAAGCGGGGCAAAGCGCCAACAGTTGCTAGAAAAGGTAAAACAAATCAAAACCAATTTAATAGAGATGGGCTATGTCGTGAAGGGTGATCTGACACCGATCATTCCAGTCATGATGGGGGAAGCCGAAACAGCTGTTTTATTTTCTAGTAGGCTGCAGGACAAAGGCATATTTGCTCCAGCCATACGGCCACCAACTGTTCCAATTGGAGAAAGTCGCATCAGGTTAACGGTCACGGCTGATCATAGCTCAGAGGAAATCGCTTATTTGCTAAAAGTATTTAACTTAATAGGAAAGGAGCTTGGCCTTATTACATGAAGGGTGTTTTCGTAACAGGAACAGATACGGGTGTTGGAAAAACGATCATTTCTAGTGGAATTGCAGCTGTATTAAAAGAAAAAAAGATCGATGTTGGGGTATTTAAGCCTTTATTAAGTGGGATATCTCGTCATGATCCAGAAAGTGATACAAGTTTATTGAAAACGATGTCACAAACTACTTTATCCATTCAAGACATCACTCCTTTTGAATTTGAGAAACCACTCGCACCGTTTGTTGCTGGGAAATTGGAAGGAAAAGTCATTCGTATCGAAGAGGTGCTACAGCATTGGGATACCATTAGGAGGAAGCATGAATTTTTCATTGTAGAAGGAGCTGGTGGGATTTCAGTCCCACTAGGTAAAAATTTTTTAGTTAGTGACTTAATTAAAGCCTTAAAGCTTCCGATGATTATTGTTGCACGACCAAATCTTGGTACGATCAATCATACGTATCTAACGGTAAAATACGCATCAAGTTTAGGGTTAAAGATTGCAGGGATCGTGATAAATGGATTAAGTGAGCATCCAGACCTATCAGAAGAAACGAATCCAGAAATGATTGAACAATTATGTGGGATTCCTATTTTAGGGATCACACCAAGGCTTACGAATCTAACAAATGAAAGTATTACGAGAATGGTCAGAGAGCATATTGATTTGAAATCACTTTTAAATCAAATGATCATAGAGTAATTCAAATGACAGGGGAGGCGATTCAAATGAATAGCGATTCTAATCATGCGATAGAAGATCTAGAAACTGTACCATTTGCAATGAATACAAGAGTGTTTGTCGATGACCCTTATCATTTTTACGACGCACTGCGAGCTTCAAACCCCATCTCTAAGGGAACTCTATTAAAATATCCAGGTTGGTATGTAACCGGTTATGACGAGGCGGTCGCCATTTTAAAAGATTCAAGGTTCTTAACGCGTAGCCCGCTGCCTCAGACGAGGAAAAAGTATAAAAATTTAAAAACGATACAAAAAGATATGCTGCTTTTTAAGAATCCCCCGAATCATACACGTTTACGAATGCTCGTAGGTAAAGCATTTACCCCACGAGTGTTGGAACAGTATCGAACTTACATGGAAGAAACGGTTCATCAGCTACTAGATCAAGTACAGGAAAAGAAAACGATGGATGTGGTTTCAGATCTTGCATTCCCACTTGCTAGCTTTATTATAGCTAAAATAATAGGAGTACCAGAGAAAGATCGTCATCTATTTAGAATATGGGCTGTAACATTAATTGAAACGATTGACTTTACCAGGTCTATAAACACACTAGCAAATGGCGATCATATAACTGAGAGGTTAGTCGATTATTTCAAAGAGCTTATAAAAGAACGAAGACAATCCCCTAAAGTTGATTTAATTAGTATGTTAATCAATGAGAAGAATGGTGACAATTTAACGGATGACGAATTAGTATCCACATGCATTTTACTTGTCATTGCTGGCCATGAAACAACAGTAAATCTCATTAGTAATTCAGTCTATTGCTTATTAAATCATCCTAAACAATTAAAGATGCTAAAAGAAACCCCTGCTCTTATGGAAAACGCTGTCGAGGAGTTTTTACGCTATGAAAGTCCTACTCAGATGACAGCTCGTTTCGCTTCGGAAGATATAAAAATCAGTAATCATCTCATAAAAAAAGGGGAACAAGTATACTTGCTTTTGGGGGCAGTGAATCGAGATCCCAAAAAGTTCTTTAAGCCTAATCAACTAGATATCACAAGGAACCCTAATCCGCATCTTGCATTTGGCTATGGTATTCATTTTTGTTTAGGATCAACCCTTGCTCGTCTAGAAGCTCAAACTGTCCTACGAGTCTTTCTACGTCGAATACCTGACTTTCAATTTGCTAGTTCTGAGTTGAAATGGAGAAAGTTGATTGGGTTTAGAGCCTTACAAGAATTGCCTATTCATTTCAACTGATTATTCCAAGGCAAAGCAGGGTGGCAAGAATAATTTAAGGAAGAATGAATAGGTTTGGGCATTCTTTTATTGAAATCTATACATAAAGAAAAGGTGCGACGTAATGGTAGAGCACTTTACATTTAGTGTGATGGGCTCCTTTATCGTTTTTCATATTCTTTAACATTAATGAGGGCCCATCTAATTGTAATTCCTAAAAAGATATAAATGGGAAAAGAATAAATGTATTTCCAATGATATATTTCGTAGATCCCCAACCAAACAGTCAATGGTTCTAAGAGGAAAGAAAAGGTAAAAGAAGAAATTGTAGTTGCTAAAAAAAATGATTTCCAAGTATTAAAATATTGATAAACAATCATATAAATAATAGGTAAATGAAGTTTATGAATTTCAAGAATGGGCGGTACCATTGGAATTATTCTGTCAGGATATGACCATAAAACCAGTGTAGTACCAATTAAGTCTAAAATAAACGTTATCGTTCCTACCAATAGTCCAAATGTAATAATTTCAATGATTCTTTTTTTATCTAAAACGATTAACCATATGATAAAAATAAAAATGGATGTAGATAAAAGAAACCACCAATTAAATGAAAATAAGCTTTCAGTAAGCCAATAATCAAGAAGCAAGTTTCTTATTTGGATACGTAATTGGATGATTTCATCCCAACTAGGGTTTATGGTCAATAGGTTCATGGCAGATATTAGTTTAAATATATCTAGCATTTAATTAGTTCTCCCCAAAAATATAGTTTTGTTAGACTTATTATAAACTAATCCTAGGAATTTTATTATGGGACATACAGGTACTTAGCTGAATAAGGACATCGAGAGAATCAACGCTTAGATCGGTATGCGATTCTTGCTGTGAATTAAAATGTTAGCTAATGATGTATTTTTTAGTGCAGCTCTCCGCATCCATCGGTACTACATAAATCGTAAAGTGTTATTTGCAAATATTTTATAGGGAAGGCGCGCAATGGCAGTCATTGTGCGTCTTTTTACTTATAAGATTGGTTTCTGAGAAGGATAAATGGAAGGGAATAGGAGTTGGTGTATATTAACTAAGCTTTCAATCATTTTAAAACGTGCGAAGGAAAGCCACCTTTCTGAAAAATCTGTAAGAAAAAGTAACAAGGTTCAACATTTATATAAATCGTTCCTATACGATGAAACATGTATTCTAAATACCGCTTTAATATAGAGAACTTTTTTGAGGGTCCTATTCTAAATAGTGACACTCTCATAAAAGCATGGTTAGGAGAGGAACAGGATGTACAAAGACACATTAGAGAAATTGAATGAGATGGCCATAGCCAAAACACAACTATTACAGACAAGTCGAAGTAGATTTTTAATTTCAGCAGCTTTAGCAGGTGCCTACATCGGACTCGCAGTTGTTTTGAGTTTTTCACTTGGGGGTTTGTTTTCTGAATTATCACCACCGCTTGCGCCCTTGTTAGTTGGCTTATCGTTTGGAGTGGCCTTAGTATTAATTCTTTTTGCGGGTGCTGAACTATTTACGGGGAATAATATGGTGTTCACCGTTAGTACTTTGTCAGGAGTAACCACTTGGAAAGAATCGATTCAAAACTGGGCTTGGTGTTATCTCGGTAATTTCTTGGGAGCTTCACTATTTTGTATTTTAATCTTACTCTCAGGTGTTTTTTCAAACATTGCGAACGATCATTTTCTCATGGTAGTAGCCTCAAATAAAATGAGCTTAGGTACGTCAGAGTTATTCTTTCGAGGGATTTTATGTAACTGGCTTGTTTGTCTAGCGATCTGGTGTACCTTACGAACGAAAAATGATGCAGCTAAAATAATGATGATTCTATGGATCCTCTTGACTTTTATCGTTTCAGGTTATGAACATAGCATTGCTAACATGGCAATCTTAGGTTTAGCGCTGATTCATCCTAGTCCTGACTCCGTAACGTTAGCCGGTTATGTTAGCAATATATTGCCTGTCACTTTAGGGAATATCGTGGGCGGTACCATTTTTGTTGGAGGGGTATATTGGTTCATTAGCCCCGAACGAGTTAAGGAAGAAAGAAAAAAGAATGAAGTTCATGTTCGAAAGTCAGTTGTTTCAATTAAATAGATAAATAGTGTATGAGGGGAGAGAAAAAATAGATAAAGAGGTCCTAGTCCTTATTGGATGGGATCGCTGGTATTCGTACAATTGAAGAGAGTTAAAGAACAATTCTGCCCCCTAAAAAAAGTCCCTTTTAGCAGATTTGAGGAAGCAGCAATGGCTCCATACGTTGCGCGCCTGCGGATTGAGAAACCCACTCATAACAGGCTTAAGACAAAGCAACGGTTCCGCTCATTGCTTAAAGACTATTGAAAAAGGTGAAAAAAGCGTCCTTTTTCAGTGGCCTTGGCTTTAAAGCTAGGGGTCAGGATGCTTTTTCTCCAATTAAATCGGCTAAGACAACAAAACGTTTTGGAGCATTTCCAATAAAACCAAATGGATAACAGGTGATGACCGTTAAGGTGGCTTTAGGTTTAGGAACAATAACGGTTCGGTTATTTTTATCAACAATTCTTATTTTTTTAACTAGGTAAGTGAATGTTCCTGTTTTTGTTTCGACAACAAATGTATCGCCTTTTTCAATCTTTCCTAGGTGACGGAAGACCGTATCTCGATGACCAGACAAAACCATATTATTATTTTCACCAGGAAATGCTGTACGTTCCATGTGTCCAATACCTTGTTTTAATTGCTCCTCTTCTGAACCGTAGAAGATAGGAATCTTAGCTTCTAACTTTGAAATGAGAAGATGGCCGTATTGCTCTCCGTAAGCTGGTTTATACTGCTGTCTTTGAACTTCTTCAGTAGAAGCTAGTGGCTGAAATAATTGCTCTGGAGTAGACTCGTTTACTTCATGTGGGATCGATTCTACCACTGAGATTCCCTTCACGAACCAATAGGCATTCACGATGACCGTAGTTAACCCTATGAACAAGAGAAGAAGAATGACGATGGTTTGAATCGCCATTCTTCTTTTTCTTATAAAATTAAGCATTTTTCAACCCTTTGTGTCGAAAGCGAGCAAATAAAACAAGAGCTAACATGGAGAGAAATAAACCGATCAGCATGTTTTCAACGTAAGGTGAAGCTGTTTCTGGCATCTTTGCTCCGAGTGGATGCTCATGTGCTAATTGAGGCAAAATAGTCAATAATTCTCCCGCTTCTTCTATAAAAGCAGAATCAAACAAATCTTCATCAATTGACATATCTAGCAGTAAGTTTCCTTCCTCATCGTAAAATTCGATAATCAGAATGTTTCCATTTAAGGTTTCCATATCTAAAAGATCAGATAAAGAAACAGGTTCTCTTTGTCCGTTTGACTCTAAGTGAAATTTGGCAGTCATTTTAAAGGCTGCTAGCATGTCCGTAAATAAAGAGACCATTTCTTCTTTCTGTTCTTGAGTTAATGCTTTTACATCTGAAAATTCGCCTATTGCAATAATTCGTTCCTCTAAAGCTGACATATGAGCTTCTACCGTTTCTTCATCTAATTTGCTCAAGTGAAGAAATAATTTCTCAAGCTCTTCATCTGTAATCCCTAATAAAGCAAAAAAGTTTGTCACTTCCCCTAGTTCGTTATCGAAATTCATATAAAAGTGAATCGCAGATTCTAAGTCTTCAACAAAATAATAGTCTGCTGGGCTTTCTCCATATTCGGTAAGAAGAACTTCAAGATCTTCTAAAGTCATATTGAACTGATTTAAAAGTGCTTGGCGGTTCTCTGCAGTTATCGGTGTTCCAATCCAATTTTTCAGGTCTTCAAAAGTTTCAAATTCATGGATGGACATGTCGAAATAGTCCTGTAAATAATTCTCCAATTTCTCAGTTGTCCAGCCGATTGGAGAAAGATATTGATCAATTTCTTCGTTACTGATTTGGGCAAATGCTGATAGTGGAATTTGTAGAGCCATCATAATAGTAATAAGAGATGTGAAAAGTAATCTCTTCATGGATAGTTCCTCCTCGTTTGTTTATGTAACAATTGGCATATACATATATATTTCGGTAAAAAATAAAAAGTATACCAGTTGTCGTAAAGTTCTTTATGCGCAACGCTTTAAAGTAATATGGAAGAGAGGGGCCGCCTGAGTCTGGGTCTGAGAGATTTAGACGCAAAGGAAAGTGAATTTGACGCATTAATTTTCTATGCGACGCAAAATTTGAAATTTTTATTCTGAGGTGCTGATTAGCAGGTCAAAAATACTGAATAGCATAAAAGCTAGTTTTAGCTTCTCAACCTTCCAAATTTGAGATCATTTTATGTTTTCAAAATAACTTGTAACCAAATCATGTAAAGTATATAAAGCAAAATACTCATAGATAATACCACCTTTAGAAACCAGTGGTCCATCAGCTGAATCGCTATCTGCAGCGATTCTTGCTGGTTATTTGGCTAAACGTTGTGTTTGGTTGGTCTGAATGGGTAGGGGCATTTTGCATTATCGCGACGATTGTTATTCTTTCTCGTCTAGATGAGAAGGTGGATAGGGAGCAAAAGGTTAAGTCGCAGATACGACAGCACGACATTCAGATGTCTATGACGCATAAAAAGGAGGAGACGCTTGATCCGACGTCTCCTCCTTTTACCATAGATTTAAATAACTCCTTGCGCAACCATAGCATCGGCTACTTTTACGAAGCCAGCGATATTGGCACCGACAACAAGATTACCTGGAGCATCATACGTTTTTGCAGCTTCTACACTGTCTCGGTAAATATTGATCATGATGTCCTGTAATTTTGCGTCAACTTCTTCAAATGTCCAAGAAAGTCTTGAGCTGTTTTGAGCCATTTCTAGAGCTGAAACCGAAACTCCGCCTGCATTTGCCGCTTTGGCTGGTGCAAAAAGAATATCATTGTTTAGGAATACTTCAATGGCTTCTAAAGTAGAAGGCATATTAGCACCTTCCCCGATTGCTTTAACCCCGTTCGCGACGAGAACTTTGGCTGCTAATTCATCGATTTCATTTTGAGTTGCACATGGCAAAGCGATGTCACAAGGAATGGACCAAATGCCTTGGTAATCTTGATAAAATGTAGCGTGTGGGTGTTCATTTACATACTCGCTAATTCTTTTGTTTTCAACTTCTTTTAAGCGTTTCACTGTAGTGAGGTTTATGCCGTTTGGATCATACACATAACCACTTGAGTCACTACAAGCAACTACTTTGGCACCTAGTTGAATCGCTTTTTCCATCGCGTAGATCGAAACATTTCCTGAACCAGATACAACGACAGTACTTCCGTTAAAGCTTAGGTTTTTGTCTTTTAACATTTCCTCTACAAAATAAACGGTTCCGTAGCCAGTTGCTTCTTTTCTGGCCAAGCTTCCACCATAACCTAGACCTTTACCTGTTAACACGCCCGTTTCAAACCCACCGCGAATTCGTTTGTATTGGCCGAAAAGATAGCCGATTTCTCTTGCACCAACACCAATATCTCCAGCTGGTACATCAACGTCTGGTCCGATGAATTTAGAAAGCTCCGTCATAAAGCTTTGAGTAAATCGCATAATCTCAGCGTCAGACTTTCCTTTCGGATCGAAGTCAGATCCGCCTTTTCCTCCACCAATCGGTTGACCTGTCAATGAATTTTTAAAAATTTGTTCAAAGCCTAGAAACTTGATAATGCTTGCATTGACAGACGGATGAAAACGTAGGCCGCCTTTATAAGGACCAAGGGCTGAGTTGAATTGAACGCGGAAGCCGCGATTTACTTTTACATGTCCATGATCGTCCGTCCATGGAACTCTAAAGGAAATCATTCTCTCAGGCTCAACCATTCTTTCTAGAATTCCTTGATTCATGTAATGCGGATGTTTAGCAAATACGGGTACTAACGAATCAAATACTTCTCTCACCGCTTGATGAAACTCTGTTTCGTTAGCGTTGCGACTCTTTACGGTTTCAAATACCCCATTCACGTACTCTTTTGCCAAATCTGTGTTTGTTTCTGTTGGTTTATTAATAACTAACATAGTACCCTCCAAAAAGTAGAAATTTGAAAATGGAAATAAAATACAGGATTTTTCTTTGTTAAATAATTTGTTATATCGTATTTTATTATTTTTGAGTTATCAGAAACAATACAAAAAGGAGATGATATTAATGCCGAAATGAGATGGATGGATAAATGTCTCCAGTAGGGGGGGAGGGTTCATTCAGTTGTAAAGAGGCAAGAATTTTCTTTCGTGCCTCTTCTTAGGAGATCTAAAAAAGGGTGATTGATGTAAGAAAGCCTTCATTTATAAGGGCTAGTCAGCTAATTCTTGTTGAAGTAGTTTTTATTTTTGGGCTACAACGCGGTGGAATTGGTATTTCTTATTTACTTCTTCTAATTTCTTTAATAAAAGCTCTTTCGTTAAATCAGGTTTTACATACTCTTCGTACAATACTTCTTTTTGCCAGTCTTTCCAGTCTTTATTAACCAATTGTGGTCACCTCTAAATGTTTTATAGTATTTGTGGCAGGATAAATAAGCTAATGATAAAATTACTATTTGATCATAATGGCCTCTTTTTTACATAGGAAAAAGGGAGGACCCCTTACACGATAGGCTTTTTATTAACAAATATTTTTATATTAAATAGATAATAGGTCAGATGATCTCTAACGAAGTCCGGATTATTCAGATTGTTTATTTCTCTATTTAGGTGTATTTTATTACTAATAAATTATCTAATCAATATGAATAAAAGATAGAATCAATATCAGTTTGAGATGAATAGTGGGTTAGGGATGTTTTGTTAGGATAGCAAATGTTGTGATGGTGGAGAAGAAACTAGGCCAAGTGTTAAATTTCGATACGTAGAGATAGGGGGATCACATGGAAATTAGGCAATTAAGATACTTTATGGAAGTAGCTAAGCGTGAGCATATGACAGAAGCTGCAGAAGCGTTGCATGTAGCACAATCGGCTGTTAGTAGGCAAATTGGGAATCTTGAATCGGAACTTGGGGTGGCTCTGTTTATCAGGCAAGGTAGAAGAGTACGCTTAACCCCCATCGGGAGAATTTTTTTAGAAAGTGCATCTCAGGCGATGAAGATGCTTGATAACGCCACTCGAGAAGTAAAAGAGATACTCGACCCTGAGCGGGGGACGATACGGATCTCGTTCCCGATTAGTATGGCAGCTTATATTTTACCAACGGCGATATCTGCGTTTAGAGAACAGTACCCAGATGCAAAATTCCAACTCAAGCAAGCCACTTATTATGAGTTGATCGATTTAGTGTTAGATGGTGAGTATAATATGGCATTACTTGGAGCCGTTCCGATGCAAGAAGAAAATGTAGAAGGACACATTTTATTCACTGAAAGAATAGTTGCACTGTTGCCGATCAATCATCCTTTAGCTCATGAGCCGGCGTTGAAATTAACTCAATTAAAAGACGAACCGTTCATATTATTGCCAAAAGGAATGCAACTCAGGGACATGTTGGTTGATGCTTGTCTTGAGCAAGGCTTTAATCCGAAGGTAGCATTTGAGGGCGATGACGTGGATGCGCTAAAAGGCTTGGTGTCTGCGAGTTTAGGGATTTCTCTGTTACCTGAAGTGACACTTATTGATAATTTCCCGCGATCGACAGTTAAAGTGCCAATTATTGATCCGAGTGTGCTTCGGACCGTCGGGGTTATTACACCGAAAGACCGTCCGTTACTGCCAACGGAGAAGATCTTTTTTGACTTTCTGAGAGACTTTTTTAGTAAATGGTATTCAGGGAATATAGGTTAGAGGAAAAGGTGTAAGTAAAGGTATGTGTGACAAATTCAATCAAGCGGTGGTGATTTAGACACCTTTTACACATGAAGGCTAGTTTTTGATTTACCAAAGCTTCAAACATTTTGCAAAATGTTTTAGGCATATAAACGCTCCTATAAAGCAAAATACATAGTGGGATTCATCATCCTACTAAAAACATTGGGGGCTTTTAATATGACGCAACAGGATCAATTACAAGCAATACAACGTGCTGAACAAGCTGTACAACAAGCGATGCAAGTGGTTCAACAAAGCCAAGCTAGTGGGAACCAACAGGAAATGCAACAAGCTCAACAAATGGTTCAACAAGCCCAGCAACAGTTAGCGAAAGAAAACCAACAATATCAACAAGCACAACAAAATCTTCAGCAAGCCCAGCAACAAGTTCAGCAAGAAGCGCAACAAGTCCAACAGGCGCAACAAGGGGTACAGCAAGCACAATCAGTTGCACAGCAAAACAAACTCCAATAGTTTTTAAAAGAGATACTTTAAAAGCAGAGAGCCGACTAATTTAGTTGGGCTCTCTGTTTTTACATTCTAAAGCCGTCTTAATAGAGGGGAAATCATGAACTAGCGCTTGAAAAAAGTAGACAATTCAAAGTATTGGTCTTAATGGATGAAGCAACAAAAGGTGAAACTGACCGTAAATTATAAAAAAAGCCCTTAGTTGGCGTAACAACCAAGTAAGGGCTTTCGTAAATATTTATCTCCAAGTAGGTACATCCACTGCAATTTTGGGGATATCTTCTTCTTCAATATTTAACTTTAATTCTGGGATCTCCAAAAAGTTCTTGATAGCTAAAGAACAGGCGCCCATGACGCAAGCTTCTTTCCCGAATTCGGAGACGAGTAACTCTTCAAAGTGGCTGACAGAAGAGGTTAATCTGGCTTTGATTTCATTAATTGACTCAGGGTGCATTTTTAATAATTCACTGTTAAGAACGATCGTTTCAGGGTTGTACAGATTGATGATGTTATTTAGACCAATGGATAAATATTCAATGTAATCATTCATTTCCTGACTTATGATTGCGTCTGGATCATTAATCCAGTTTTGGATATCTAAGTAAGTAATGTCTGTTTTATTTTGTTTTTCAGAGAGTTGCTTAAAGAAAATCGATTCAGATGCGTACTGCTCCCAGCACCCTTTATTCCCACAATTGCAAGGTTTACCGTTAGGGACAATAATCATATGGCCCATTTCACCGGCGTAGCCATGGTAGCCTTCATACAGTTCCCCATTAATCATAATGCCAAGTCCAATCCCTGAGTATAAACTAACGCATAATAGATTTTCGCTTTCGTGGTGATTGTATACTTGTTCAGCAAAGGCACATAAATTAGCGTTATTTTTAATATGCGGAGCAATTCCAGTTTTGGCTTTAATGTCTAATTTCAAATTTTTATTATGCCAATTGTGCTGTGGGACGAAGTGAATGATTTCATCTTCTGTCACAATTCCATGAATTCCAATGACGATCCCGACGATGCCATATTGGCTGTTTGAGCACTTCTCTTGAAAGGATTGAATGTTCTCAACTAATAATTCGAGTACGTTCTCATAATCAGATGTATTTAATGAGATGGTTTCTGAAGAGAGGGGGAACCCTAGTAAATCAGACAAGGTAAAAGTAATTTGTTTATAGTCTAGATCGATGCCTAATGCGAATCCAGCTTTTCGGTTAAGTGAAAGCATGATTGGCCGTCTACCTAAATTATTATGTTCCTGTTGGGTTTCCACAATAAGTTCTTCATTTAGTAAATCTGCCACTTGAACAGATATAGTAGCTTTATTTAAACCAGTAATCTTTGATAACTCTGCCCTGGATACTAAGCCGTGTTCAATAATTTTACTAATTAAAAAGCTTCGATTTATTTTTTTGATATATGCTGCATCGCCTGTAACCATATAGACCTCCTCTTAATGAAAAACAATTGTCTAACTGATCTTCATTCTTTCCTTTAACATAAATCATTTACAGTTCAAATAAGATAAATAAAGAATACAATCATTATACATTTTTTGAGAGATATATCCTATTTAAATTAGTAAATAAAAGGTTTGCCACTATAACGAAAGGATTTAAATTAAAGATTGACTAAAAAATGTGACAGTGTTATTCTACAAGTAATTAGTTTGTTTTGTAAACAAATTAAAGTAAATCATACTAAAATTAGTTTGTTTTTCATTTAGGAATGCGGTTACAAACATTGTAACAAAATAATGACTCCAAGATAAAGAAATAACGGTTAAATGAAGGAAGATAAATAGGAGGTAAGAAAGATGAAGAGATTTTTAGATAATGATTTTCTACTTAATACAGATACGGCTCAAAAGCTTTACAACGATATAGCGAAAGACTTACCGATTCACGATTTTCATTGTCATTTAGATCCACAAGAAATATTAGAAAATAAATCCTTTAAAAATATGACTCAGGTTTGGTTAGCAGGGGACCATTATAAATGGAGAGCAATGCGTTTGAACGGAGTTAGTGAAAAATTTATTACAGGGGACTCAAGTGATTGGGGAAAATTTGAAGCTTGGGCTGATACAGTTCCAAACTTAATCGGAAATCCTTTGTACCACTGGACGCACATGGAGCTTAAAACATTCTTTCATGTTGATAAATTGTTAAGTCCAGAAACGGCTCGTGAAATCTGGGAAGAATGCAATGAAAAGTTACAACAACCAGAGTTTAAACCACGTAAATTCGTAGAAAGATCGAACGTACAATTTATCGGGACGACAGATGACCCAACCTCGATGCTTGAATACCATAAATTATTAAAAGAGGATGAGTCATTTAAGGTGACGATCGCACCGACATTCAGACCAGATGGGGCATTATTTCTTGAAAAAACCACTTTCCATGATTGGCTTGAAAAATTAGAAAAATCGTCAGGGCAATCGGTTCAAACGATTGATGATTTGCTTAACGCGATGCAACAAAGAGTAAATTACTTTGATAAAATCGGTTGTCGTGCTTCTGATCATGGTTTGTCTCAAATGGTGTTTACAGATGTAGCAAAAGAAGAAGCAGGTCGAATTTTTATCAAACGATACAGCAATGAAAAGCTCACAAATGAAGAGATTGTCAACTATCAGTCCTTTCTTCTTTTTGAACTAGGTAAGATGTATGCAGAAAAGAAGTGGGTGATGCAGTTGCACATTGGAGCTACTAGAAATAACAATACGAAGATGTTTAACCGATTAGGTGCTGATGCAGGTTTTGATTCAATTGGAGATTCTAGTATGGCTGAAGGCCTATCGCGCTTTTTAGATGCATTAGATCAAGAGAATGCATTACCTAAAACGGTGCTTTACAATTTGAATCCGCGGGATAATTATGTTTTAGCCACGATGACTGGTAACTTCTATGAGGCGGGGATTCCAGCGAAAGTTCAATTTGGATCTGCCTGGTGGTTTAATGATCATATTGATGGCATGGTGCAGCAACTGAAAGATTTAGGGAACCTCGGACTTTTAAGCCACTTTATCGGAATGCTAACTGATTCTAGAAGTCTTCTCTCTTTTGTTCGTCATGATTATTTCCGGAGAATTCTATGTAACCTCATCGGTGAGTGGGTAGAAGAAGGGAAGGCGCCAAATGATCGCCTCCTTGAGAAGATGGTACGTAATATTGGCTATGAAAATGCGGAAAGATATTTTACAAATCGTTAGAAAAGGAGTGAAGGAACTCTATGGGTATTCTTCAAGATCTATTAAAAGATATTCCACTACCAAAGATGGCAAAAGTAAAGCAGCGTTTTGATGATCGTAAAATTGAGAACATTGATGAAGCTTTAAACGAAAAGTTACAACGGGTAGAGATTACTGGAAAAATTAAGCCAGGAATGGAAGTGGCAATAGCGGTTGGAAGCCGAGGGATGGATCGCCTTGTAGAAGTTACAGCGTTAACGGTCCAATTTTTAAAAGATTTAGGGGCAAAACCTTTTATCGTCCCGAGCATGGGTAGTCACGGGGGGGCAACGGCTGAAGGGCAGCGTGAAGTGTTAGCGCATCTTGGGGTAACAGAAGAGAGTGTGAAAGCGGAGATCCGTTCTTCAATGGAAGTGATCAAGCTTGGAGAATTACCAAATGGTCTTCCAGTTTATATTGATCGATACGCGTCACTTGCTGATGGAATTGTTGTGATCAACCGCATCAAGCCTCATACAGCTTTTCGTGGACGAGTTGAAAGTGGAATTATGAAGATGATCAGCATTGGTCTAGGTAAGCAAAAAGGAGCTGAAGCTTGTCATCAACTTGGATTTAAGTACATGGCGGAAAACGTCCCGGCAATGGCTAAGCTTATAATGGAAAAAACGCCGATTTTGTTCGGTGTAGCTACGCTAGAAAATGCATTTGATAAAGTGGCTAGAATTGAAGTGCTAGCAACAGAAGAAATTGAAGAAAAAGAACCAGAATTACAAGCGTTAGCGAAAGAATTATTACCTAAATTGTTCTTTGACGAACTTGATGTTCTTGTTATTAACGAAATTGGGAAAAATATAAGTGGAGACGGCATGGACCCGAATATTACTGGACGTTATCCTACTCCTTACGCTCATGGTGGTCCAGATGTCAATAAAATGGTTGTTCTTGATTTAACACACGAGACTGAGGGAAATGCAAATGGGGTTGGAACAGCTGATTTCACGACGCAACGTCTTGTCGATAAAATGAACCGTGAATTCACGTATGCTAATGGTTTAACTTCAACCGTTGTGGCACCAACAAAAATTGCTACAACGTTAGCGAATGATCAAGAGGCGATTAAAGCGGCGATTAAAACATGTAATATTTTAGATTTTACGAAAGTGAAAATGGTCCGAATTAAGAACACATTAGAAATAAGTGAAATTGAAGTTTCAGAAGCGTTGCTTGAACACATTACACAACATCCGCAAATGGAGCAGTGTAGCGATCTGTATGAAATTCAGTTTGATGAGAATGGAAATATCACAGAAGGTAAGTAAAAAACATCATTATAGGGGGAGAACTAAATGGGGAACTTATTTGATCTAACAGGTAAAACAGTTGTAGCGATCGGTGGAAATAGTGTATTAGGAGCTTCAATCTCCAAGGGATTAGCGGAACATGGTGCGAAAGTAGCCATTCTTGGTCGAAATCTTGAAAAAGCCAATCTGGTCGTTCAAGAAATTGAGGAGAATGGCGGAACAGCAAAAGCGTTTGCTGCAGATGTTAGTTCACGTGAGTCACTGGAGAGAGCGGCAAATGAAATTGAACAGTGGTCAGGTGGCTGGGATGTCGTATTGAATGCTCCAGGGAAAAATAGTGCGACACCGTTCTTTGATCTTGAGATGGATGAATGGGACGACATTATGGACGTAAACTTGAAAGGCATCGTTGTCACGTGCCAAATCTTTGCGAAGAGAATGATTGAGCAAGAAAGAAAAGGAAGCATTATTAATATTTCATCCGTTTCTTCAACAACACCATTATCAAAAGTATTTACGTACTCGGTTTCAAAGGCAGGGGTAAATAGTATGACTCAGTATTTAGCGAGAGAATTTGCTCCACACGGCATTCGTGTAAATGCGATTATTCCTGGTTTCTTCCCAGCAGAGCAAAATCGTAAAATTTTGAGCGAAGAAAGAATTGAATCCATCATGAATCATACTCCAATGAATCGTTTCGGTGAACCAGATGAATTGCAAGGTGCAGCTGTGTGGCTTTCTTCAGATAAAGCATCGAGTTTTGTGACGGGTGCCCTGATCCGAGTAGATGGTGGTTTTGGAAGCATGACCATCTAAACAGTATAAGACATTTGGTCTTTTAAAGTTGAGCCTTCAATACACTTTAGAGATAATTAACTAGAAAGACCATTCTACATGTCTAGAAGGGAGAGGACAATGGTCAACGAAAAATATCAGAAATTAGGATCTATTCTCCAAGAAATGAATTCAGTGGTCGTCGCTTTTTCCGGTGGTGTCGATAGTACCTTTTTATTAAAAGTAGCGGTTGAAACGTTAGGTAAAGACCGTGTATTGGCTGTTACAGCTGATTCTGAAACGTATCCATCGAGTGAACTAATAGAAGCCAAGGAATTAGCTCAGAAAATAGGAGTTCATCACCAAGTGATCGAAACGTCAGAATTAGCGATACCAGGCTATACAGAGAATGATAAAAATCGGTGTTATTTCTGTAAAAACAGTTTATTTGAATTGCTAATTCCGATTATGGAAGAAAAAGGGTTCAAAAATGTTGTGTATGGGGTTATCGCCGATGATATGAATGAACACCGTCCTGGTATGAAAGCTGCGAAGGAAAATGGAATTCGTGGTCCCTTACAAGAAGCTGATTTATATAAAGAGGAAATTAGAGAGCTTTCCAAGCAATTTGACTTACCAACGTGGAATAAGCCTTCTTTCGCCTGCTTATCATCAAGAATTGCCTATGGTGAGAAGATAACGAAAGAAAAGCTAACGAAAGTGGAGAAAGCAGAAGCGTATTTAAAAGCTCTGCACATTCGTCAAGTGCGGGTTCGAACTCATCAGGAAGTCGCTAGAATTGAGGTCGAACCAAATGATATGAAAGTGGTCCTTGAAAATCATGAATCGATTTCAAAAGAACTACAGACGTATGGGTTTCAATATGTCACACTAGACTTAATTGGCTATCAAAGTGGTAGCATGAATAAAGTTCTTTCGTAACAAAGGGCGAAAAAGTAGAAAAAGGCTTTGAGCTCTTTCAAAGTCTTTTTCACATTTAACACATTTTAAAGAGCGAAAAGGAAGATGCATGATGTCAAAAGAGTTCGTGATAGGTCTGGATATTGGAACGACAAGTGCGAAGGCGGTTGTTTTCAATTTAAGTGGCAATCTCATTGCTGAATCAGAAGAGATGATCACATCGTATTATCCTCAAACGGGATGGGTAGAACAAGACCCGAATGAGATTGAACGTTTATCTGTCCAAGCTGTGCGGAATGTCACTAAAAAAGCAAACGTCAAAGATGGTGAAATCGTTACGCTTGGTCTGTCGTGTGCCATGCATTCAGTGATTTGTGTGGACAAACAGGGTGAACCTTTATCAAAGGCAATCATTTGGGCTGACGGGAGAAGCAAAGTTCAAGCAGAGAACTTGATGCAAACAAAAGGCATGAAGTTTTACGAAAAAACAGGCTTGCCAATTCACCCGATGTCTCCATTGACCAAACTCCTTTGGATGAAGGAAACGGAATATGAGCCATATAAACAAGCAGCTTATTTTATGTCCGTTAAAGAATTCGTCATTCAAAAGTGGTTTGGTCAAAGAGTCGTTGATTATTCCATGGCATCTGCAAGTGGACTTTTTAATCGCCATTCCTTCCAATGGGACGAAGAAACACTCGCGCTTGCCGATATTGATAAAGATCAACTTTCAAAAATTGTTCCGCCAACTGAAATCATTAAGGGTATCAAAGAGGATATTGCCGTGGCAATGGGTATCACGAATGAACTTCCTTTTGTAATCGGTTCGGCAGACGGGCAGTTAGCGAACTTGGGGATTGGAGCTATTTTACCTGGTGAAGTTGCTGTGACGGTGGGAACAAGTGGAGCGATCAGACAATTTACGAAAAAGGCTCAAATTGATCAAAAGCACGAAACTTTTTGCTATGCGTTTACAGACGATTATTCGATCATTGGAGGCCCTACGAATAACGGGGGAATTACTCTTCAATGGTTAAAGGAACTGTTAAATTACGAAGGTAGCTTTGATGAGTTAACGAAAGAAGCCGAACGAGTTTCTCCAGGTGCAGAAGGAATGCTGTTCCATCCATATGTTAATGGGGAGAGAGCGCCATTATGGAATCAGAGCGCTAAAGGAAACTTCTACGGGGTAACGATTACTCATAAGAAGGAGCACTTTATTCGTGCAGTGCTAGAAGGAATTACTTTTAATCTCTATCAAATCGGAAAAGCTTTAGAACGAGTAGCAGGTGAACCTGACAAGTTGTACGTCAATGGTGGGTTAGCGAGGTCTCCGTTATGGCTTCAGATGTTAGCAGATGTATTTGGGAAAGAGGTGTATGTTCCTGAAAGTCATCACAGTGCAGCGTGGGGAGCAGCTTGGACGGCACTCGTTTCAACTGGGAAAGCGGAATCCTTTGAAGACATTAAAAAGAATGTACCGATGGGTGATGTGGTGAAACCAAATGCAGAAAATCACAAAACTTATTTGAGTGTATATGAAAAGTACGAGGATATTGCGAACGATTTATCAACGTATTTTTAAATCCTTCTAACAAATGATACATTAAGTAGTAACTATTAAACAGCAAGGTGAGTGTTAACCATGTTAGAAGAGATTTTAAAGCAAGTCCAGACAGGGGATTTAAGTGTAGGAGAAGCGAAAAAAAAACTAGCCACTTATGAAGACTTAGGTTTTGCTAAAGTCGATCATCACCGCAAAAAGAGACAAGGTTTTTCAGAGATTGTGTTTGGAGAAGGAAAATCAGCTGAACAAATTACCTCCATTATTCTAGCGTTACGTGAAAAAAACAACAACGTGCTTGTGACACGAATCTCAAAAGAAAAAGCAAAACAGGTGATTCAAGCGTGTCCTGAATTTCAGTATCATGAAATCGCGCAAATTTTGCTTTGGAAGGATAAACCGATAACGGTAGCGAATGAATCACAAGGGTACGTGAGTATTATTTGTGCAGGTACTTCTGATTTGAGGGTAGCAGAAGAAGCGGCCATTACTGCTGAAGCATTAGGGTGTAATGTCCATCGGATTTATGATGTTGGCGTGGCAGGCATCCATCGGTTATTTGACCACTATGAAGAAATTCAACAGGCAACGGTTTCGGTGGTTGTCGCTGGAATGGAAGGTGCGCTACCCAGTGTAATCGGTGGTCTCGTATCTCATCCGGTCATTGCCGTGCCGACAAGCGTAGGTTATGGGGCTAATTTCCACGGTTTATCCGCATTGCTGACAATGTTAAATTCTTGTGCCTCTGGGATTAGCGTGGTTAACATTGATAATGGATTCGGTGGAGCCTACAACGCTGCCTTAATCTACCAATTAGCTCAGGAAAGGGGCTGAAAGCGAATGAAGACATTATATTTGGACTGCTTTTCAGGAATCAGTGGCGATATGATGATCGGAGCTCTTCTTGATGCAGGAGCGGATCCAGCTAAATTAGTAGCAGAACTAAAAAAACTGCCTATCACTGAAGAGTATGAGTTGAAGTGGACGAAAGTTGTAAAGAACGGAATCACAAGTACTAAATTCGACGTACTTTTAAACGATATAGGTCACAGTCATGACCACGGACATAGTCATAATCACGAACACAGTCATGATCATGGACATAGTCACAATCGCGGACATAGCCATGACCACGATCATCATCACCGCTCCTATAAAGATATTGTAAAAATGATTGAGGCCGCGGGCTTTTCTGATCGGGTAAAGGAAACTTCGTTAAAAATCTTTAAGAAAATTGGGGAAGCTGAAGGGCGTATTCACAATATGCCGTTGGAAAAGGTGCATTTTCATGAAGTTGGTGCCGTGGATTCCATTATCGATATAGTCGGGGCAGCGATTCTGCTTGAACAACTAGAAATTGACATCATCAAATCGTCTCAGGTTCCAGTAGGGAACGGAAAGATTCGGATTGATCATGGGGTTTATCCAGTGCCCGCCCCTGCGACATTGGAAATGTTAAAGGGAGTTCCCATTGCACAAAGTGAGTTGAAAGCTGAATTAACCACACCAACGGGCGCAGCTATAGTTGCTGTATTAGCTGAAGATTTCTGTGGTTTACCTGCAATGAAAATAAAAGAAGTAGGATACGGGGCAGGGACAAAGAGCTTTAAAGATCAGCCTAATGTCCTTCGTGTCATTATTGGCGAGTAGCTATGCAACAGATGAGAGGAGTTTGAAAGATACATTCTTATCTCCCGCCGGATCATCAACATACCGATGATCAAATGGTTAAAATGGAAGTGAAGAAGGCAAAACAACAAGGTGTCTACTGAGTGGGGGAAATCACCAGAATTTGAAGATTACAAGAGTATTGCGAAGTTCCACCAAGTCCCTTTAAAAAAGGTGTATGAGCAAGTTTAGAAGGAATTGAATTTGAGATCGCTCGTAAAATGAATGACGGTCTCTCTCGATTTAACTTGAATCAAAACAAAAAAGGTGGAACCTTCTTTTTGTGAAAGACTAATGATAAAATGAGTAAAAAAGAAGAGAGGTTCTTATGAAAATTGGAATCATAAATATTGAATCAGTATACTCCATTGTGAATCTATTAACTTATGATATGGTAAGTCAATTAATTCATGATCATGAAGTTTACTCAATTGAAGAAAGAACAAATGTTAAACAATACCGTGAAAAAGACTTAGTTTCATGGCGTTCATTTGGTGGAAATTTATTACGTTGTTATACCGAAAAGGATTCATATCTACTTAGTCAGAGTGACCTAGCCATCTTCGACACAATTATTGTGATGGGTGGAGAGGCAGGATATCGCTTTTATCAACATGTTAAGAACCAATTGAGAAAAAAAGCATTGTTTATTCCTGTCTCGATCTACAATGATGTCGTGGAATCGAAACAATCACTTGGGTATGACTCGGCTCTTAATACCTTGATTGAAGATATTTATAAAATAGAAGATACGATCTCTTCATGTCGCTACGAACAGTTTCGTCTTTTTGGAATTCAAGTGCCTGGAAGACAAGGAAGTTTCCTAGCAAACGATGTGGCAGATGCTGTCGGAGATTTAATCCGTTATTGGGATATTAAGACAACAGCAGACGTATCTCGATTCGTAAATGAAAAAATTAAACAAGGCAAAAACCACTCGTTTCTCATCTTTGATGAACGAGATGAGCTTAATTACGTTGAAGAGAAATTACATCCTGTTTTAGAAGGTGTTTCTTGGAAAATTAGTATATTTGATGAGGCACAGTGCATGGGAGCGTCACCAACAGCTAGTGATCGAATTCTTGCTAAAAAGATAGCTAAAAAAGTGATTAGTTGGGTTGAATCTAGTGAAGAGGCAGGAAAGATATTACTAGAAAATAATACGGCCGCTTTAAAAATTAGCAATATTAGTTTAATATAAATAATTATGAATAATTATAAATAGAGATAAATAGGGAGTGGGTATTACATGCAAACAGTTATGAATGACAAACAACTTGATCAATTGGCCATCAATACCATTCGTACGATTTCAATTGACGGGATCGAAAAAGCGAACTCTGGTCACCCAGGAATGCCAATGGGGGCAGCGCCAATGGCCTATACTCTATGGGCAAAAGAAATGAACCATAATCCAGCGAATCCTCATTGGTTTAATCGTGATCGCTTTGTATTATCGGCAGGCCATGGATCGATGCTACTATACAGCATGCTGCACCTATTTGGTTATGATGTTACCATGAACGATCTGAAAAACTTCCGTCAATGGGGAAGTAGAACACCGGGTCATCCGGAACTTGGTCATACCCCTGGGGTAGAAGCTACAACTGGTCCATTAGGACAAGGAATTGCAATGGCTGTTGGGATGGCGATGGCGGAAAGACATCTAGCAGAAACATACAATAAAGAAAACTTTAATCTAGTAGATCATTTTACGTACAGCATTTGTGGCGACGGTGATTTAATGGAAGGTGTTTCAGCAGAAGCTGCGTCACTTGCCGGTCACTTGAAACTTGGACGTCTTGTTGTGATGTATGATTCAAATGATATCTCATTAGATGGAGATTTAAATCTATCGTTTTCAGAAAGTGTAGAAGATCGTTTCAAAGCCTACGGTTGGCAAGTGATTCGTGTTGAAGATGGTAATGATACAGATGCGATTCAACAAGCACTACAGGAAGCAAAGGCAGATTTAGATCATCCGACATTAATTGAAGTGAAGACGGTTATTGGCTATGGTTCTCCAAATAAATCAGGGAAGTCCGCTTCTCATGGCGCTCCACTTGGCAAGGAAGAAATCAAATTAACAAAAAATGCATATGAATGGTCATATGACGAAGCGTTCTTCGTGCCAGAAGAAGCGGCCAACCACTTTCAACAGTTTGCTAAACTTGGTCAACAAAAAGAAGAAGGTTGGAATGAATTATATGCTAGCTATAAGCAGGCATATCCTGAATTAGCGAAACAATTCGAAGTAGCATTAGCAGGCGAATTACCTGAAAATTGGGAAGCTGAACTGCCAACTTTTAACGAAGGGGAGTCATTAGCAACTCGTGCTTCTTCCGGTAAAGCTCTAAATGCAGCAGCGAACGTAATCCCGCAATTAATTGGGGGTTCTGCTGACTTAGCAGGTTCTAATAAAACACTCATTACCTCTGAAAAGAATTACGGTTTAGATAGTTTTGCAGCACGTAATGTATGGTTTGGTGTCCGTGAATTTGCAATGGGCGCAGCCATTAACGGAATGGCGATTCATGGAGGAATGAAAGTATTCGGTGCGACATTCTTCGTATTCTCTGACTATTTACGTCCAGCGATTCGCTTAGCTGCGTTAATGAATCTGCCGGTAACTTATGTATTTACTCACGATAGCATAGCTGTTGGAGAAGATGGTCCTACCCATGAGCCAGTGGAACAATTAGCATCTCTACGTGCGATGCCTGGACTATGTGCGATTCGCCCAGCGGACGCGAAAGAAACGGTAGCTGCATGGAGATTAGCAATTGAAAGTACAGATACACCTACTGCGTTAATTTTAACACGTCAGGACTTACCGACATTAGCGGTGGAACAAGAAGCAGTCTACGAGGGTGTTAAAAAGGGTGCTTATACTGTTTCAGAAGCTAAAGGAGACGTTAGTGGGTTACTTCTTGCTTCAGGTTCTGAAGTTTCGCTTGCCATTGCAGCGCAAAAAGAACTTGAGAAAGAAAACATCTTCGTATCGGTCGTTAGTATGCCAAGTTGGGATCGTTTTGACAAACAGTCTGCCGAGTACAAAGAACAAATTTTACCGAAACAGGTGAAAGCTCGTGTTGGAATTGAAATGGGCTCTTCACTTGGCTGGAGTAAATATGTAGGAGACGCTGGAGCCGTTATTGCAATCGATCAATTTGGTGCCTCTGCACCAGCGAGCAAATTGCTTGAGGAGTATGGATTTACGGTTGAGAATGTGGTGAAGAATTTTAAGGAAGTAATGAGTAAGTAAAATAGAGTAGAAGATTTTAGTCGTATGAAAAAAGAAATACTAATAAGTAGGAAGTCTTTAGTAACATAAAGACTTCCTACTTTCTTATTTTCGATATGGTAGAAATAGAAACTAGCAATACCTAATTCTTTAAAAGCAACAAGCTGACATGTTCATATAGTATATCTATGATACTCAGCTGTGCAATGCGAGATGAGAGTATAGCGGAATGATAAGGTGTTTCGGTTGTAACTGTAAAAAGGGCCATATCGACACCCTTACTAAGAGGAGATTGAGCTAATGCTGTAATGCCAATTGTAGTAACCCCCTGAGCTTTTGCTAGTTTGAGCAAATGTAGAATATGAGGATCGCCGCCTGATTGAGAAATGAGTATAACGACATCTGTCTTCTTTAATTGCGAGAGTGAACTCGTTTGAAAATGGAAGTCTTGATAGGCTGCAGTAGCAATGCCTGTTTTTAAAAATTGATAGTGTGCGTCAACGGCAACTAACCCAGAAGCCCCGTTGCCGTAAAATTCGACGCGACGTGCATGTGAGATGGCGTCTATTGCTTGATTCAACATCTGTGAATCAAGCGCTTGCATTGTGGAGTCCAATGCACGGATATTTGCTTTAAGGATTCTATTAGCTACGCTCGTTTCCTCTTGTTCATTTAGTGTATCATCAGCCTCGATAGGTTTGATTCCTATAGATGCAAGAGATATTTTCAGTGCTCGGAAACCTTTATAACCAATGCGCTTACAAAAACGAAAAATAGTAGCTTCAGCTAGACCTAACTCATTGGCTACTTGATTTATGGTTTCATGAATCATTTTGCTAGAATGATTTAATATATAATCCGCGACTTTTTTCTCCTTATCACTAAATGTTGAATATAGAGTTTGGATTTGCAGAAAACAAGAATGGTCAGGTTGTTGCATAAGTGTTCCTCCTATTTCAGTAGTGACGTATGGGTTCTCTATAGGTGTAGGAAAGTCTTATCCTAATAAGGAGAAGGGAGAATAGTCCTATGAAAGAGATAGAACTACAGTAAGCTTCAATTAATTTGTTTCGCTAACAAACTAATTGAAGCTTACCGTGATCAAAAGGATAAGTCAACTTTTTTATAAGAGAGGATGAACAACTGTTTTAGTGAAATTTTTTGATGTTGATCTCTCGTATAGAATCACTTAGTAAAGTAGGGAAACTCCTTCTAATAAATTAATTTAATTGAAGGGAAAATGATAACAGTTACTTGAAATGCTAAACGTTTGCCTTTATGATGAAGTGGTTTCCTTTAATTTGTTTGCTATACAAATTAAGGAGTACTTACACATATAAAGGGGGGAAACATGAGACCATATTCGCTTTTTCGTTATCTATATATCTTTTATTCTTTTGTTTTTTTAATTCATCTGATCAACCTTTTATTGAAAATGAACATCTAGAATATGTTATTGGGATATTAGCGTTATGCATGTTGGTTGTGTCCTTTATAGGGGCTTTAAAATTATTTAAGGTTTTAGGTAGCTCATTTCTATTAGTAGGTGGGGTCTTATATCTTACAGCAGGACAATCAATTATTGATATTCCTAGAATGTTAACGTCGAACTTATCATTGTTAACTCTTTTAGCGATGTTACCTTGGATGAATAGCGTCGTGAAAAGTGGTCGCTTTGATTGCTATTTAAATGAGCTTATGAATGTAAATGTTGCCGATTTAGGGAAGCTGTACACACGAAGTTCGATTACGACGTTAACGTTAGCTGCTTTTTTAAACCTGTCAGCTGTCTCGATTTCACAAGATGTTTTAAAAAGAAATCTAGGCTCCCTTTCTAAGAGCATTCGTAACTCGTTTATTAATAGGACAACCCTCAGAGGTTATTCCTTAGCCTTAGTATGGAGTCCACTTGAGATGCTGGTGGCTGTCTCAATTTTCACAACCGGAGCAAACTATGTTGCCTTGTTACCGTGGTTGTTATTCATTGCTGTTATAACCTTTTTAGTAGATTCACTTTCGTGTCATTTGATTTTCAAGAAATATTCCTATGACAACAACCAGGTAAACAAGAGTCATGACGTCAATATGAACAAATTAATGAAAAAAGTTCTTCATCTAATTGTTTCTCTTATTCTATTTTTAGCACTTGTCATCTTGTTTGGGAATTTATTGAACTTAGATTTCATCTTAACGGTGACGATGCTTATTTTTCCATTTGCTTTTATTTGGGCTCTATTGATGAGAAGAGGGCGGAGCTTTTGGAGCATAGGGTGGAAGACGTGGAAAATGAAAATGAATAAGATGCAAAATTTTGTGGTTTTATTTATTACTCTTTCGTTTTTTGCTACTACCCTTAATGGAACCACTTTTTTAAAAGTCATTCAACAACCGGTTTTATTTTTTGCTGACTTTCCGCTCATGATTTTTTTCTTGATTCAATTACTGTTTATCTTTTTGAGTTTGTTTGGGATTCATCCGATTGCAACAATTGGGATTCTAAGTGGCATTATTGCCCCTTTATTACAGCTATTTAATCCTATTAGTCTTGCTATTGTGTTGATCACGAGTTCAATTGCGACATTAACAGTAGGCACCTATGGTTTACTTGTCACATTGACGGCTCTAAATACCGAACAGAGTCCATATCGGATCACGTTCGATAATTTACTGTTTGCTTTTATTTTCAGTGGAATAGGGTCACTAGTAGCCTATCTTTTACTATAAAAAAGGTTATTTAAAGGGGGCAAATTCTCTTCGTGAAATTGAGTAAATCAGATAACTTGTTTTTAAGAGTGAAGTTAAATATACCTTTGAAATTACTATAACAATATGCGTGTGATTGATGCCTGTTTTGAATCCATTAAAACAGGCAACGGAGCGACATTATGGTAGTTCGTTGCTGATAAATCATAAGTTAACGAAGAAGGATAAAAATTCTAAAGAAAAAGACTTGATTTGATAAGCGCTTACAATTATAATTCAACTAACCGATAATTTGTTTGATAAACAAATTAAAGGTAATGAACAAATAATCACTGGTTAGAAAAGTATTTTTAAACATACACACAAGGGGGAGAAACACTTGAAGAAAAAATGGTTAGCATTATTTTCAACTGCATTTCTATCTGTAAGCGTTTTAGCAGCGTGTGGAGGTTCTGATGGGGCTACAACAGAAAACGCTGATAACACCGGAGTTTCTGAAGAAGCGGTTACATTGAAATTAGCTGAGAACCAGCCAGAGGATTACCCAACGACGCTTGGGGCAAAAGAATTTGCAAGATTAGTAGAAGAAAAGACGGAAGGACGCTATAAAATTGAAGTGTACGCGGGTGGACAATTGGGAGATGAAAAAAGTGTTATCGAACAATTGCAGCTAGGTACAATCGATTTGACACGTGTGAATGCGATTCCATTAAGTGAATTTTCGAGTGATATCGGTGTAGTAGCTATGCCTTACTTATTTGAAGATGAAGATGAGAAATGGGAAATTCTAAATGGAGAAATTGGTCAAGATCTTTTAGGAACGTTCGAAGGATCAAGATTGGTAGGACTTTCGTTTTATGACTCTGGAGTAAGAAGCTTTTACAATACAAAACGTCCAGTAACGACTCCAGATGATCTAGCAGGATTACAAATTCGCGTTCAACAATCTGACTTAGCGATTGATATTATCAATTCTCTTGGAGCTTCTGCGACACCAATGGAATATGGTGAAGTGTACTCAGCTTTACAAACGGGGGTCATTGATGGAGCAGAGAATAACTTCCCAAGTTACTTTACGTCTAACCATTATGAAGTGGCTAAGTATTTTACTGTGAACGGCTACCAAGGAGTTCCTGAAGTATTATTAGGATCAGAGAAGCTTTGGAATGAGCTAAGTGCAGAAGATCAAGAAGTATTTAGAGAAGCAGCTTTGGAATCTGTTGCTGTCCAACGTGAAGCATGGGCGAATCTAGTAGATGAAGCTCAAAAGGCTGTTTTAGAAAACGGTAGTGAACTCGTTGAAATTGACGATATTACACCATGGAGAGAAGCTGTACAACCTGTATATGACAAGTATGGCGAGCAATTTTCAGAATGGATTGACCGTATTAACAGTTATTAATTTTCGAATCATTAGAGAAAGTGGGGATCTTTGCTACCCCGCTTTCCTTTCATTTAGGGGGATCGTTGTATGAAAACGTTAAAAATGCTTAGAGACACTCTTGTTCGTCTGCAACTATTATTTTCGTTAACGCTGCTTACGATAATGACTATCACGATTATCTACCAAGTATTCTCAAGGCAAATCCTCGGTACGACACCAGCCTGGTCAGAACAATTGTCTAAATTGTTATTCGTGTGGGTAAGTTTTATGGGGATTGCCTATGGGTTTAAGGCAAAGCTTCATATTGGAGTTGGGCTTTTCGTAGGAATGCTCCCAGAAAAAATACAAGATGTGTTTGATTATATAGCCAAAATATTGATTATCTTATTTGGTCTAGTACTCATTTATTATGGAACTGAGTTTACAATTTTAATGCATGAATCTTCGATGCCTGGTCTAGGCATTCCTTCTAGTGTGTTATATGCAGCCATTCCTGTAACCGGTATTTTCGTTCTATTGTTTGGAATAGAGCTTATGTTCAAAAAAGGTCTACATGAAAAATACGATGATATAAGTGAGGAGGCGTAAAGTATGGGTATCTTTCTTTTAATTGGTAGTTTTATCATTCTCCTAATAGCAAGAGTGCCTATTGCGCTTTCCCTTATCTTATCTTCCTTTATAACAGGAATGTATTTAGATATAAATTTAGGAGCACTTGTGCAGCGTATGGTAGGTGGGTTAAATTCATTTTCTTTACTCGCGATCCCGTTTTTCGTCCTTGCTGGTGAGATCATGAATGAAGGTGGAATCTCTCGAAGATTAATTAATCTCTCCAATGTGATTATTGGTAAAATTAGAGGGGGACTCGCTCTAGTAAACGTATTAGCAAGTACGTTCTTCGGTGGAATATCAGGGTCTGCGGTTGCAGATACCTCATCAGTCGGTTCTGTGTTAATTCCGATGATGAAAAAAAGTGGCTACAAAACAGATTACTCGGTTAGTGTAACGATTTCAAGTGCGGCACAAGGCGTAATGATTCCACCAAGTCATAACATGATCATTTATTCAACGGCTGCTGGTGGTGTATCTGTTGCTGCCTTATTTATGGGAGGTTTGCTTCCAGGTATCTTACTTGGTTTAACGTTAATGGTCATTGCCTATGTAATTGCCGTTAAGAACAATCACCCTAAAGGGGAGCCAGTAAAGAAAGAAGAAATCCCTAAGATTATACGTGAAGGTCTTTTAGGTTTATTTACAGCAGTTATCATTATCGGGGGGATTGTAAGTGGTTTCTTCACAGCTACTGAGTCGGCTGCTATAGGAACATTGTATGCATTCATTATTACGTTTTTTGTATATCGGGATATCCCACTCTCAAGATTCGGCGTTATATTGCATAGAACGTTTAAGACATTATCAATGGTACTATTCTTAATTGGAGCTTCATCTGCTTTTGGTTGGTTGTTAGCGCTACTAAAAGTACCAACGATTGTTGCAGAAACGATGTTATCGATCTCACCTAATGATATCGTGACACTTCTAATGATTATTATCATATTACTCGCATTAGGAATGGTTATGGACATGGCTCCGCTCATTCTAATTGCAACACCCATTCTATTGCCTGTTGCGACAAGCATTGGAATGGATCCTGTACATTTCGGTGTCGTCTTAATTCTATGTTTAGCAGTAGGACTAATTACTCCTCCGGTTGGAACCGTGCTCTTTGTCGGTTCCGCGATTGGAAGAATCTCGATCGAAAAAGTAACGAAATCGATGATGCCATTTTATGCAGCGATGATCGTTGTTTTATTACTAATTGCGTTTTTCCCAAGCCTTGTTTTGTTTTTGCCTGATTTATTGATTGAATAGTCTTATGAAATGAAGTTTAGGATATATGTTTAATCTATGAAAGCCTAGCTACCTTCCTATGGAGCTAGGCTTTCATACCTTCTTACAAGAAATCGTTGTGCAGACATTTTGGCCACTTTACTTGCATAAACAAGTATATCGGATGTATGGTGGTAAGGGAGGGAATGAAGATGTCTGAATATCGGTTAGAAGACGCTCTTGGTTTTCTTGTTGGAATGGCTGGTCGGTCGTTATCGAACAGCATCCAACGTACATTCTCTGATCATGGTTATCACGTTACAACTGAGCATTGGACCATATTGGTGCAGTTATGGAATCAAGATGGTATTTTCATCAAATACCGATTATCGTTTGGTGTAATTAGAATAGAAGAATTTCGTTTTTTTTCCTGGAACAGAGGCTAATTTGATTGATAATTTTATTGACATAATGATCATAGAATGATATTCTTCAATTGTAATCAACATTAGTTTGTTTTATAAACAAACTAAATAACATGGGAATAAATTGCTTAAATAAAAAAGATCATTTAGAATTTATTCATTTTGAATGAGAAAGGAAATGACTATGTCAAAACAACAAATTGGTGTTATCGGTCTAGCAGTTATGGGAAAGAATCTTGCTTTAAACATTGAGAGTCGCGGATATTCTGTTTCAGTCTTTAATCGTTCTACCGAAAAAACAGAAGAGTTCTTAAAAAACGAAGCAGCAGGGAAGAATTTTTTTGGTGCAACGACGATTGAAGAATACGTTAACTCATTAGAAAAGCCTCGCAAAATCTTATTAATGGTAAAAGCAGGCGGTCCGACAGATGCTACGATTGATTCGTTAAAGCCTTATTTAGAAAAAGGTGATATTTTAATCGACGGTGGGAATACATTCTTCGAAGATACAATCAGACGAAATAATGATCTAGACGAAACAGGCATTCATTTCATTGGAACAGGTGTATCAGGTGGAGAAGAAGGTGCGCTGAAAGGTCCTTCGATTATGCCTGGAGGTCAAGAAGAGGCTTATAAACTAGTAGAGCCAATTTTTAATGCCATTTCAGCCAAAGTAGGAGATGACGCTTGTTGTACTTACATTGGACCGAATGGTGCAGGTCATTATGTGAAAATGGTTCATAACGGAATTGAATATGGTGATATGCAATTAATTTCTGAAGCTTACTTTATTTTAAAGAACATTCTAGGCTTAAGTGCACAAGAGCTTCATGAAGTTTTTGCTGAATGGAATAAAGGTGAGCTAGACAGTTATTTAATTGAAATCACAGCAGATATTTTTACAAAAGTGGATGAAGAAACAGGCAAACCACTTGTTGATGTCATTTTAGATACAGCGGGACAAAAGGGAACAGGTAAATGGACAAGCCAAAATGCCTTAGACCTTGGTGTACCCCTTCCAATTATTACAGAGTCTGTGTTTGCCCGTTTCATCTCTGCTATGAAAGAAGAGCGTGTAAAGGCAAGCAAGCTGTTAAGTGGACCTGAAGTAAAGTCGTTTGAAGGGAATAAGGATGAATTAATTGAAGCCGTTCGGAAGGCGTTATACATGAGTAAAATCGTTTCGTACGCACAAGGATTCGCGCAAATGCGCGCAGCTTCTGAAGAGTATGACTGGAATCTTCGTTACGGTGACATCGCAATGATCTTCCGTGGTGGTTGTATCATTCGAGCGCAATTTCTACAAAAAATTAAAGAAGCGTATGAAGTGGACCCAGCGTTAGCGAACCTTTTATTAGATCCATACTTCAAAGAAATCGTTGAAGAGTACCAAGCTGCCTTACGCCAAGTGATTTCACTAGCTGTGAATACGGGTATTCCTGTACCTTCATTCTCAAGTGCGATTGCCTACTACGACAGCTATCGTACAGAAACATTACCAGCCAATCTATTACAAGCACAGCGTGACTACTTTGGTGCACATACGTACCAACGAGTGGATAAAGAAGGCGTGTTCCATACGAATTGGATGTAAGGATTGATAGATGAATAGTTAAACAGAAAAAATCAGGGTGCTTTTATGGCATCCTGATTTTTTCTGTTTTAGAAGCAACCATTTGATCTAGCGGTAAATAAATAGTTTGAATGCTTGGAGGTGAATATTTATAGCCTAGGAATCTGTTATTTACCTTCAAGGTTAAGATCATAAAAGAGGGGGTGCAAGGGAATAGTCAATCAGTCCATTTCACCTCTTTTTATGTTCGTCTTTTCAATTGTAATTTTTCTTTATGAACTCTGTTTATTTAATTTTAAATTTACTTTTTCTGCTCGTGCTGCTTGCATCCTATTATTCAAAAAGTAAAAAGCTATTGTAATAAGTAAGACAAGACCCGCCAATAAAATAAATAGATTTCCAAATCCAGTATATGGAACGAGCAGTCCTAATATAACGGATCCTGCTGTAATACCCGTGTCAAAAAATGTAAAAAAAGTTGCTGTTGCGTGACCGGTTCGTTTTTTAGACACCGAATCTGTTGATAATGACAAGAGAAAGGGCAATATAGATCCATAACCTATCCCAATCACTCCAGCAGCAACTAAAAAGAGCCAAGCAGAATCAGCCACACTCAAAATGACCAACCCCACTGCAAAAATAACTAAGCAAGGAAGGATGACGATTTTTGGTCCGCGTTCATCAAAGACTCGACCTAAAAAAGGTCTTGTGACAAGCATGGTGACAGCGAAAACAAGGAAAAAGTAACCTGAGACTCTTTCAAGTCCGGTTTCAATTGCATAAACCGAAATAAAGGAAAGGATTCCAGAGTAAGCAAAAGCAACTAGTAAGCCTATAAGCGCAATCGGCAAAGCTTTCATTTCAAAAAAATCATGGATGGAAAGCTTTCTTTTTGTTTTTGAAATGGCACGGGTGACTGCCTCCTTTACCTTTACTAAAGAAGCACAGATAACGCTAATGATGCCGAACAGGCTAAGGACGATAAACAACTGATGGAACGACATGAATTGGATTAAAGTTAACCCCAAAAATGGTCCAATGACGATGGCTAGGTTCATAAACATCATAAAATAGCCGAGACCTTCTCCCTTCCGTTCAACGGGTACAATATTGGCCACTATCGTTGAAGTTGTAGTGGTCAAAAGACCAAAAGATAGACCATGAATAAAACGTAAAATCATAAGTGGAATAAATTGTTCTACCCAAATATACGCAAAGGATGTTAAGGCAAATACTACGGCACTAATTAACAAGACGTTTCTTTTACTAAAACGCTCTAGGATGTTTCCTGAAAAAGGTCTCATCAAAATGGCAGATAAGAGCATGGCCGTAACAATGAGGCCTGCCTGTGCTTCTGTTCCTTGTATGTCGTAAATCACATAAATAGGCAAAGTAGTAAATAATGCATAGAAGATAGTAAAAATAATTAAATTTACAAATGAGTGAATTTCATAATTTGAATCCTAAGTCTCGTAAAGCTTTCAAGACACAAAAAAAGGAGTACCTCCCCAAAAGTCGAATGAGTAAGTGACCAAACCAACTCTCAGACTGGAGGAAGACTCCCTTATGACTATTATACGACAAGGAAGCCTATTTGGCCTGCAAGATTTATATGAATTAGAACCTACCCACCGTTTTGAAGCGGTGTTTTCGACAATTGAAATCGATCCAATCC
>NZ_JAQQWT010000119.1 GCF_028610705.1 Halalkalibacter alkalisediminis | reverse complement strand
TTTTTTTGTGCCTTGAAACCATAAATTACTCAAAACTACTTGACAAATTTGAAGAAACTTTATGCAAAGCTACTGATTAGAAATGGAAAATGACATTTTAAAGCAAGCCGCGCTGATACTAGGACGAAAGTAAATGTGATTAAGAATAATCAACACAAATACTCGATATCAGCAATGTGCAAAGTCCTACAACTCCCCAGGAGCACCTATTATTATGAAGCAAAAGAGCGTCAGGCCGAAGATGATATCACTTCCGATATAATTGAGATTTTCCATTCGAGCTATCAAAACTATGGGACTCGTAAAATTAAAAAGGAATTAAAGAAGCGCGGAAAGAGCGTCTCTAGACGTCGTCGGATCGGACGAATTATGAAAGAGCAGGGCTTGATTTCCACTTATACGCTTGCACAATTCAAGCCACACTCCAGTGGAACAAACGAATCAGAACAGAAAAATGAACTTGACCGTCAGTTCACACAAAATGAAGCATTATCAGTCGTTGTGAGTGATTTAACATATGTGAGAGTCAATAAAAAATGGCAGTACATATGTGTATTTGTTGATCTTTATAATCGTGAAATCATTGGATATAGTGCCGGTCGTAATAAAAATGCTTTATTAGTTTATCGTGCTTTAGCGTCCATAAAAACGGATCTACGTAAGATCAAACTTTTTCATACAGATCGCGGAAGCGAATTCAAAAACAAGCTTATTGATGAGGCATTAGCGACATTTAACATCCAGCGATCGTTAAGTATGAAAGGATGTCCTTATGATAATGCAGTAGCAGAAGCCACGTTTAAAATCATCAAGACTGAGTTCATCAGGGGTCGTCATTTTGACAGTCTTGGTGAACTGGAAAACGAATTACACAATTATATCTATTGGTTTAATTACAAACGAATCCATGGAACACTAGGCTATCTGAGCCCAATTGAGTTCAAACTTGGACACCTTAAAAAAGTTGTCTAGTTTAGTGTTGACAATCCAAAGATGGGTTTTCATATTGAAAAGGGTGACAAAGAAGTTGATGGAGTATCTGTATTTACTGATTACGATGGACCAAATCAAGATAGGGTATTGTTTGTTAAAGAGGTAAATTAAAGCTCTATTCTTGTTGTGCTAACGGGATGCTTGAGTTGAATACCAGGGGTTGCTGCGGCAATCCTTTTCTTATTCGACTAACGAGCA
>NZ_JAQQWT010000118.1 GCF_028610705.1 Halalkalibacter alkalisediminis | reverse complement strand
CAGTAGCCAGGGGTAAAACGTAACTGCCCGTGGGGCTTTGATCCCGTCAAGTAAACAGTTTGCCCCCTACTTGTAGAAACATGATTGAGGCTGGTTGGGACCTAGATCTCGTATAACAAGCGAAGCTGTGACACTGCAAGATGAAATTAGGGGTACTGGCAAATTACAAGTTTAGGAGGAGATTTAGAATGAATCCAGTCATAGGTCTGGATGTGTCAAAAGGGGAAAGTCAGGTTCAAGCTTTTTTAGATAAGGGAAAACCATACCGTAAGAGTTTTAAAGTTAGTCATACCTTGGAGGGGCTTGCTTCCCTTGGAGAGTTCCTTGAGAAAGTAAAAGAACAGTCAGGTGTAAAACCACCAATTATTCTAGAGTCAACGGGGCATTATCAAACACCAGTTGTTCATTACTTAGAGGAGCGTGGGTACTTATTAATTATCATTAATCCACTGATTTCTTATAAAGCGAAAAGTTCGAGTTTAAGGAAGGTTAAAACCGATGCGGTTGATGCTTATCACCTCTGCGAGCTGTTTTACAAGGAAGAGTTAGAACCCTATAAAAAGCGTGGAGTTCAACTCTTAAACCTTCGTAATCTAACAAGACAACATGAAAATATTACAGGGACACTTATTCAAACTAAATTACAATTTCAAGCCATTCTTGACCAAGTGTTTCCTGAATATAGAGGCGTTTTTGGTGATTTGTATTCGGTGGTTTCTCTCTTAACTTTATTAGAATTTCCATCTTCGGAGGACATTCTAAACGCAAGTGAAGAGACACTATCTGAAAAGATAAATGAGCTTTGTAGAAGTCGTTCAATAAGGTGGGCAAATGAAAAAGCGAATGAACTTATAGCTGCGGCAAAACGTAATCCATTTGAAAAAACTGTTTATCAGAGCCATCTTTTAAGCCTTGATATGTTTATCAACATTATTCTTCAATACAAAGAGCACCTATCAAAGTTGGAGTCAGAGATAGATGCCCTTGCCAAAGAAGTTGAGGAATATACCATTATCAAATCTATCCCTGGTATTGGAGAAAAAATCGCTGCAACGATTATCTCTGAAATCGGTGAGATAGATCGATTTGATAATCCTAAGAAACTTGTGGCTTTCGCTGGTGTTGATCCTAGTGTATTCGAGTCTGGTAAGTTTACAGCTACCCAAAACCGAATTACGAAGCGTGGTTCAAGTAGGCTTCGCCATGCGTTATATATGGCAGTCCGTTGTGCTATTCGCGATTGTCGCAAGAAGAAGACGAGTGATGAAATCATTCCTCGCAACAAAAAAT
>NZ_JAQQWT010000117.1 GCF_028610705.1 Halalkalibacter alkalisediminis | reverse complement strand
GAAGCAGCTGGAAAGTATAAAAATAATAAAGAGTACATGAGTGTTGCTTTTCTAATGGCTGGCAATGAAGAACTAAAGCAAAAAATGAAACCGTATTTTGATATGGATGAGGGCTTTTTCAAATCAGCATTGATGTTTGAGAAAGAAGATTTTAGTACGTCATTACAAGTCATGGCAAAGCTAGCTGTACACTTATTTAATAACAATGAGACCGTTGATCCACTTGATCTGATTGGCTATTTAGATGAGGACAATTTTGAACTAGCGCTACAAGTCATCAAGTTTAGAAAATACGGATTAGATCAAGGATATACAGCAAAAGACGGAAACATGATGATTCGATAGGAGTGTCTAGATTGAAAAAACGTGTAGGATTTACCTTGCAGCCGGATGTTGTAAAACAAGTGAAAGCATTAATTGATGAAAATAAATACTCTAAAATTATTCGTAGTTTTTTTCATGGACAGTATGAGCTCCCCAAAAATATAGGGGAGCTATCCTCATTTCAAAAAGTGGAAACAGCAGCGGAACCCATTCGTTTAGATCAGGATACAATTGATTTATTAGATGAGTATGTCAAACAAGCGAAAAATCAAGGGGTGAAGGCAAATCGTTCGTTAATTATGCGCCATGGGTTTTCGGAACTGTTAAAACATCTAAGAGAAGAAGAAGGATATAAAAGCTCACAACGAAAACGGGTTTCTTTTTATTTTCCAAAAGGAACAGCAGAAGCTTTATATCGTTATGTTTCTCGTGCTGATCGGAACACAGTAGTAAATCAGTTTATTTTGCAAGAGTATCAACCATCAGCTAATACAGAAGCCTTAAAAATAAGACCTCGTGATACCGAGACTTTTATAATCGAAATGCAACAAGAAGCTTTTGATCGGTTAGATCAGTTTGTAGAGGAATTTGGAGTCAAGGGAGTCACAAGAACAGCTCTTATGCGGGAGGCTGTGGCTCAACTTATTGAAAAGTTAAGTAATACAACTTCAAATGAAATCATGGTAGAAAATCGTTTGGATGCGGCCATCCGTGACTATAGAGAAACATTTGGCCACTTGCAGTTACGTGAAAAGTTAAGTGAGTATATAACAAAGGGGTGAAGAACATGCAGCTGTTTGTGAATTTGAAATAAAGTTGCACCGTTTATAAAAGTTAAACCGTTTTACCCCTTTGGATATGTTTTTTTCTAAAGGGGTGTTTTTATAGTGAAAAGGAAAAGAACATCTGAATTGAAAGGTGGATTAAGGAACTGTTGAGTGACAATAGAGTTGTTCCATTAAAGGGCCATTT
>NZ_JAQQWT010000116.1 GCF_028610705.1 Halalkalibacter alkalisediminis | reverse complement strand
TCTTAAGAATACTCAAAATGTTCAATTATTTTATTTTTTGCATAAAAAAAGTCCTTTATAATGGATAAGTCAGGTGGTAATCCCGTCCAAATCCAATAATAAAGGAACATACGCATGGATAAGATTACACGAAAAACTTCATTTGGACAATGGTTTTCACCAATAAATCTTGAATTATTTGATGAACAAGTGAAAACATTGAAATTAGATTTCTATACAAAGAAACTTACGACGGAATCATTTTTAAAATTATTACTCTACGCACAGCTCGAAGAAGTTGAAAGTCTTCATGCGTTGAGTGATTGTCTTTTCAATGACCAGCTTCAAAAAGGAATCAACCTTGATTCGATCAGTATTTCTCAGCTATCACGACGATTAAATGGCATGAATCCAGATTTATTTCAAAGGCTTTTCCTGGATTTAGTTGCACAAATTCATGCCAAAACACACTACACCAAACTAGTCATGCCGTTAAAAATCATTGATTCAAGCACATTGCCACTCAATTTGACCAATCATAAGTGGGCACAATTCCGAAAAACAAAAGCCGGGGTAAAGCTACATTTGCGCCTTGTGTTTATGGAAAAAGGGATTTCCTATCCTGAAAAGGCTGTGCTAACAACGGCAAAGGAACATGATCGTGGTCAACTAGAAATCATGGTCGATGACAAGGAATGCATGTATGTGTTTGACCGTGGCTACCTAGACTATGAACGCTTTGACCGTATGACAGATGACGGTTACTTTTTTCTATCTAGACTCCGTAAAAACGCAGTCATACGAGAAGTTTACGATTTTAAACTACCCGAGAATTCGACTGTTCTGTCCGATCAAATGGTGTTGATTGGTACAACTCAAAACCGCACGGAGAACTACTTTCGTCTTCTAAGAGTGATTGATTCAAAAGGAAATGAACTTCAGTTACTGACAAATCGTTTCGATTTGAGTGCCGAAGAAATTTCAGAGATGTATAAATCACGCTGGGCAATTGAGTTGTTTTTCAAATGGATTAAGCAACACCTCAGCATCAAAAAGTTCTACGGTCAAAGTGAATGGGCGATCCACAATCAAGTGTTTATCGCATTAATCGTTTTTTGCCTCCACGTTCTCGTACAACTCGAGACAAGAAGCAAGCGTAAAACCTTACAAATTAGTCGTTATTTAAGAGCTTCTTTGTGGAAGCCGGCATATATTTGGCTTCGGAAAATCGAAGGGAAATCCATTCCTTAATACACAAACTGTCGTCGTCGCAACCGTCTAATTGTAAATATTTTTCCAAATGGATGGAACCACCTTTGATTGGGTATTTACTTTTTTGGCTCTAAACAGGAAGAACTTTAAAACTGAAAATTCAGTCAGTATATATGCAACACTAGTG
>NZ_JAQQWT010000115.1 GCF_028610705.1 Halalkalibacter alkalisediminis | reverse complement strand
AAGATTGATCAAAACACGCTCTTAATATTTTCAATTGACTCATTCTTTTATAAAAAAGTTTGATCATTTCCTATCTATGTTGCTCCACAATCGCGCCCTTTACTTGAATAACAATAAAGCGATTCCTCTTATCGAAACATCGCAGTTTATTTCTTATTTAACAATGGTAATAACACATCCTCGACCCACTTTACAAACTTATCATGTGCCTCATCATAATCCTTTGCCTTAAAAATTAAGAGACCAAAATCTTCATCCATTTCATAATTAAAACCACCAAATAACTTGTATAACTCATCGTTACTATATTCATTGAAAAACACATCCCAACTACCTTCTTCATTCCAAAAACCAGTCGCACTTGTATAGAATTCCGATTCATCACAATAAAAATCTAAATGCCAGTGTCCATAATTTTCTTCTATCATGTTGTTACCCTCCCATAAAAACCAATGTCTTCTCGTGCTGACCACGTCGTTAAGAAAAGCGACTGTTCTTATTGAACAATCGCTCCCGTTAGCCAGCCATGAAGCGCAAAAATCAGCGCTTCACCACAGAGAATGAAAATATACTAAGTTGTCTATACTGGTTCTTAATCCAGTCAACCAATCCATAGTTCAATGTATACGGCTCTTTTTTTAAAACGAATTAGAAGGGTCTTCTTTGTTATTGTCCTTTTTATGTAATTAGAGAAGTTTATTTTCATGGTAGTTGAACAAAATATGTGCTATTATTTAATTATTTTGTACCCTTTATATACAACTTCCCAATTAAGAGGTCTATTCATTCTATTTTCAATTTGTTCTAATGGCTTAAATCCATATTGTGCATATAGAGTATGTGCATCATTTGTAGCAAGTTGAAAACTTGTTCCTTTTAATTTAGGGTGTTCTGTTATGATGCTCATTAACCATTTGCTCAGTCCACGACCTCTAAATTCTGGAAGTATAAAAACGTCACCTATCCAAGAAAATCTAACAAGGTCAGATACAACCCTTGCAAAACCAACCTGTTTAGCAATACCCTCATTTGGATTACCTTCGTAAATCCCATAACAAAGAATAGAATTTTCAATTGATGCTTCTACTAATTCTTTAGGGATACCCATACCCCAGTAAGAATCGATACAAAGGAAATTATGTATTATTTCCGTATCCAAAAAACTTTTATTGGTGCTGATTGTAAATCCATCGGTATTTATCCATTCAGTTACTTCATCCTTTATCATTGTAGTTCCTCCTAAATCAAATATGTATTTTTAACATTTAATGGTTTTTTCAAAAATTTTTCAGTCTTTTCTTCTTGAAGTAAACTGCCTATTAGCACAAGAAGCGACTGCCCTTGTTTAGCAATCGCACCCCGTTAGCCATCCATGCAGCGCAAAATCGGCGCTGCACCACAGAGAATGAAAATGGTTAAAAACCGTCAATACTGA
>NZ_JAQQWT010000114.1 GCF_028610705.1 Halalkalibacter alkalisediminis | reverse complement strand
TTTATGGTTTCAAGGCACAAAAAAACTCCTTATAATTAGGATTGGTAGTTCTGTCCAAATCCCAATTAAAAGGAGCACCCATGGACAAGAATACCATAAAATCTACAATTAATGAACTATTAAAAGGAATAGATGAACAGACTTTTTCTAAGCTAAATAACGTCATTGACCTTGATAAGTATGTGAAGAAATTAACGGCATACAAGTTCTTTCAACTGCTCGTTCTTTCGCAATTGAAAGAAACGGAAAGCCTAACGTTCTTATCAAAGCAGGTGAAAGACAAGAAAGCCTATCAGCTTGAACTAGCGTTGGACACAATCAGTACATCGCAACTTTCTAGAAAGCTTGGGAGCCTACCACCTAAAATCTTTGAAAAGATCTTTCATCACCTCGTCTTAAAGGTTCAAGCGAAGATCAAACAACCTACGATCATTCGTGATATAGGTCGTTTATACGTGATTGATTCAACGACGATGAGTATGAGTCTGAGCCAATTTCCTTGGGCAACCTTCCGTAAAACGAAAGCTGGAATCCGACTTCACTTACGGGTGATCGTGACGAAAGAGTTAATAATTCCTGATAAAGGTGTATTACTACCAGCCAAACATGCAGATCGTACACAAATGAGTGAACTCATCGACATTGATTCAGATGCGATCCACTTATTTGACCGAGGGTACAACGACTACAAGAAGTTTGACGAATTCTGTTTACAGGATGTTCGTTTTATCACCCGCTTAAAGAAGAACGCACAAATTGAGGTGCTATCTGAACAAGTACCTGATCCTGAATCTCTTATTTTCAGAGACCAAGAAGTGTTTCTCGGCAATGGACAGAACGGAACGAAAATGATCCATCCTTTACGTCTCGTTGAAACCAAAGATCGCGAAGGAAACACGGTGATCATCATCACCAATTGCTTTGAGCTCTCAGCTAACGAAATCGGTGAACTCTACCGCTATCGTTGGAAAATCGAAACCTTCTTTAAATGGATGAAGCAGCACCTCAAGATCAAAAGCTTCTACGGCAAGAGTGAGAATGCCGTTTGTAATCAAATCTGGATCGCTCTCATCACGTACTGTTTACAAGTGCTCTTACAACAAAGTGTCCATCACGAGGGACCATTACTTGAAATCAAGCAAACGTTAAAAATCCTCTTATTGGATGGATTTGATGCATTCCTATGCGCTCTTTTCAGGCAGCCCACACGTTCATCGAAAGGACGCCGAAAACTGAACTGGGTGGAAGAATTTCGAGTGATTGAGCAACAATTCCTTGAAGGTGAGGTGAGCCATTTAGACGACTTAACGTACGATCCAGTATTTACAAACTAGGAACATCTATAAATGTAAAATTGTGGATAAGGACTACCGCACACATCAGTGTTGTCCGTTTTTCACTTAGGTCCACTACGGTAAAATCAGAATATTCTTTCTGATTT
>NZ_JAQQWT010000113.1 GCF_028610705.1 Halalkalibacter alkalisediminis | reverse complement strand
GAATATTCTTTCTAATTTAACCTTCAACGAAACAATTCGATTGACAATAGAGATACTTATTTATGCAATGCTAATGAACTAATATATAGTAAATAGACAATTAACTAGAATGTATCTATTTAGTAGACTATTTTGAAAATATTGATGGTTGGACAATAAACATCGTTTATTAAATGATGTTAGAATACATAATTTAAAATGCGAGCACTTCTTCAAGTGCTCGCATTAATAGTTCTAATAGTTTCTAACGAAAGCTGTTCCGACAATAATTAATAAAATAAATAAAACAACAATTAACGCAAAATTATTGTCTTTTTTGTGGCCATAATCAGTCATGAAGTTTCACCTCCATATTTACAAGATTACTATATCTTATGTTTTTTCTATAAATTTGTTTGGACGAACTATGCATGACAAAACCACATTTGATGTAATAAAGAATATAAAGGTATTTAATGACAGTACGAGCTATCCCTCGTTTTCGTTTTTTAAATCGTATAACTCACATAATTTATAACATGTAATCATAAGTCATTTCCTCTTATGTTAACGAGGTAAATGGTGTGAAAAAATAGGCTACCTACTTCTCATCTTCCTCTAAGTTGATATCCACACGTTTTATCGTTTTTAACATAAAATGTAAGATCTCAAGTGAAAGGATGATGGCTTAGATGACAAGCATACCAGTAACTGGATTTCTTTATCATTCTGATGAAGATAATTCTGAACACTCGCATAATCTTTATATAACTTCATGGGACGGGCGACCTGTTCATACACATGAATTTAGAGGAGTAACATCATTTGATGTAGGGCATGACCATCGTTATGCTGGAACAACAGAACCTGCTCCTAGTGGTGTACAACATACACATCGTTATTGGACTTTTACTAGTTTCGACGAACAACATAGACATGAAATTCGAGGTGTTACTGGACCAGCAATTTTCCTCCCAGAAGGGGGACATTACCATGAATTCAGTGGAGTAACTACTGTTGATGGTGCTACTCCACATAGACATAAGTATAGTGGGAGAACTAGTTTATAGAATAATACATTTCACTAAAAATTAAAAAGCCTGTATTTTATGTTAACGGGTTTACTTACGGGAGAGGATATACGAAATAACACCCTATTTGGAGTATAAATAAGCACATAATTTATACTCCATTTTGTGTTGATTAAAAAACACTTTAGATGATTTAAAAAGTCAAATAACAGCTTAATTAACATATCAATTAGACAGCTAGTTATTAATGCGCTGAAAATGGCTTATAAACGCCAATAACCAAAGTCAGGACTCATTCATTATACAGGCCGTGGGACGGATTTTTATTCATAGCATGGTTCTCTTAGGGGGAAAACAAGGGAGTTAATATCAAAGTAAGCGTCAAATAATACACACATTCCAATAGCCCGGGTCCCATGCGATACTCTAATCAATAATGATGAAAGGGTG
>NZ_JAQQWT010000112.1 GCF_028610705.1 Halalkalibacter alkalisediminis | reverse complement strand
TTTTTTATGCAAAAAATAAAATAATTGAACATTTTGAGTATTCTTAAGAATTGGATTAGATTAATGCAACTCTAGTGATTTTCGATTTATATTCAAAATAGAAGAATACAGCTAGCACCAGCAATGCTGAACTAATGATCTCCATAGCCAATCCCCCTTACCTAAATGTGAGCTATAACGTTTCACAATATTTTTCACATGAACTACTGCCATAAAATAACCTCCTTGTATTCCTTGTTATTATTATCTTAATTTGTTCATGTATAAATGGAGTAGTTACAAATGTAATCATTAGATTAACAAGCTATTTTATATTGGGCTTACAATTGATATTTTTGATGGCACGGTGAGCATGATTAAAATAGTGAACCTTCTTTTACAATAGAAATAGGTGACCATTAACCTACAACAAGTTACACAAACTAAGAAGTGTGCAGAATCTCCAAATTTCACATGACATGAACCTATCTCTCGCTCCAATGAAAACAGCACTTTCCGTTCCGAAGGAAAGCGCTGTTAATCCTTGAGATGAAATTAATGTTAAAATGCTCCTGATCCACCGCCACCACCGCCAGTACCTGTACCGCCGCTAGTAAACCCACCTGAACTTGCACCTGTACCAGTACTCTGCTCCGCACTATTAAAATTTGCTGTTGCAGCAGCGGCAATGATCAACCATGTCGGATCAAAGCCATAGGCTGTGCTTGACTGCTGTTCATTTGTTTTAAAGGCATTAACTAGTGATTCGTTCTTCTTAATAAGCTTTTTTTCATTGCTCCCAATTCCAATAATAAATGCCCGCATTTTATCATCGTCGGATAATGTTTGCCACGTTGATGCTAGTAATTTTGGAAATTCCTGTTTAAAATGGCGCAACTCTAGCGTCACTTTAAACCCTTTCAATGTTTTTGGATAGTAAAAAATAGCAAATAGCAACAACCCTAAACATATAATTATTGACGTCACTGCTAAAGCTGTTAAACCGTGGGTTGCAAATAAAATAATTAAAGGAACTAGCAATATACTGAAAAGGCCTACTGTAATTCGATACTTCACTTTATTTATATAAAGGCCAGCTTCCTTTATCTCTGCTCTTACTTCTTTTTGCCAGTTCGATTTTAATTGTTGATATGTTTGATGATTTTTTTTATTTTTCAGATAGCTCTCTATATCATCAAAGCTAAATTCATCACCTGATCCTATCTCATTAAAAAGCCATTTAACCAAATTTTTTTCATGACGCATTAAACCACTTTTATTCAGTAATCGAAAACAGTCATTATCAAGCTTTTTCACATGGCCTTTTCGGACTAAATCTAATAATGCAGCAACAATCGTTTCTGGTTGTATGATCTGGTAATTCATAAAACAAATCGTAGTCGGTAATGACAGTGTTTCGTTTGGAACAACACCCGTTAGCCATCCATGCAGCGCAAAATCGGCGCTGCACCACAGAGAATGAAAATGGTTAAAAACCGTCAATACT
>NZ_JAQQWT010000111.1 GCF_028610705.1 Halalkalibacter alkalisediminis | reverse complement strand
CTGCCCTTTACTTTAAGTACAATCCTTCACAATCTCTAATTATCTTAACATAAATATCCAATTTAACTGCCAAGTCTTATCCCATTATCTGGCCCTTTTCATGAAGAAAGACGCTTTCCTTATTTCAGAAAAGCGCCCGATTCTTGAATAATCAACAAATCTTCTATTAACTGATATTGAGAAATAAGAAAAGCGCAGTTATTTGTATACCTATTTCACATAATCAGATAAGAACACTAAATTATTTTGTTTCTATACATTACCTTATTTACATTATGCCTTACGGTATTATGACCGGCTTTAGTACCTTTACCAATAGCTATAAGCATAACATCTAAATACCTATCAGAAATATTTAAGATTGCTTTTAATTTCTTAGAATCATAGCCTGACATAGTAATTGTTTCAAAACCTGCTTCATTTGCTAACAAAATTAATGACATTGACGCAAGACTTACATCTCTTGTTAATTCTAGCTTTAGATCTTCATTTGATTTATTTTCATAATATTTTATTGCAGCATTCGCTAGATAATCTCTTAGCGATTCATCAAAAAAACCTGCTTGAAAGCCTTCTTCATGTATCTTAATAATATTATCTTTATCAAATGCTTGATAATCACCCAACATAACAATTAAAGTTGAAGCTTCTACCACTTGATGTTGATTAAAAGCTATAGGTAGCAATAAATTTTTTAAGTCTGGTTCATCAATAATTAAGTATCGAGTTGCTTGAATATTATTTCCGTTAGGTGACTTACTTGCACTTTCAATTAATGAGGTTAGAATTTCTGAACTTATTTTATAACTTGAATCATAATGTCTAACTGATCGTCTTTTTTCCAAGATATTTTTTACACTCATTTTATCAACTCCGAAATTTTTATTTATTGCTCCTTTAATTATAGTAAGCAATAATAAATGAGAAAATAACGCACAAAAATGTGGTATAGCCACTTTTAAGTGCCTATTCAGGAGGGACAGCACATGGTTAACTATAATACTGGAATCAACATTTTTATGAACATTGCAGGTGGAAAATGGAAATGTTTAATACTCTTTTTCTTGAGCCAAAAATCAGTAAGGACAAAAGAGTTTTACGAATTAATACCTGGAATTACACAAAAAGTTTTAACAGATCAATTGAAACAATTAGAAAGAGATGGACTTGTACGAAGAGAAATATTTAAAGAGGTACCACCAAAAGTAGAATACAGCTTAACTGATCTAGGAAGATCATTTGTACCAGTATTAAACACAATGTGTGAATGGGGTAATAAGTATGCAATTATAAAAGGTATAGATAAAGATCCACAAATTTATTGTGATCATAATTAAACCTAAATTCACATTTTTGACTTCTGAAGAAGCCTGGCGGTTGCATAAAAAAGTGGGGTTTTATGCAACCTCTTATTCAATATAATGGCCCTTTTCATGAAGAAAGACACTTTCCTTATTTCAGAAAAGCGCCCTTTCAATGGAATAACTAATATATTGC
>NZ_JAQQWT010000110.1 GCF_028610705.1 Halalkalibacter alkalisediminis | reverse complement strand
ATTTATGGTTTCAAGGCACAAAAAAACTCCTTATAATTAGGATTGGTAGTTCTGTCCAAATCCCAATTAAAAGGAGCTCACCATGGACAAGAATACCATAAAATCTACAATTAATGAACTACTAAAAGGAATAGATGAACAAACTTTTTCTAAGCTGATTAACGTCATAGACCTGGATAAATATGTGAAGAAATTATCGGTATACAAGTTCTTTCAACTGCTTATTCTTTCGCAATTGGAAGAAACGGAAAGCCTAACGTTCTTATCAAAGCAGGTGAAAGACCAGAAATCCTATCAGCTTGAACTAGCGTTGGACACAATCAGTACATCGCAACTTTCTAGAAAGCTTGGGAGCTTATCACCTAAAATCTATGAAAAGATCTTTCATCACCTCGTCTTAAAGACTCAAGCGACCCTCAAACAACCTGCGATCATTCGTGATATAGGTCGTTTATACGTGATTGATTCAACGACGATGAGTATGAGTCTTAGCCAATTTCCTTGGGCAACCTTCCGTAAAACGAAAGCTGGAATACGGCTTCACTTACGAGTGATCGTGACGAAAGAGTTGACGATTCCTGATAAAGGTATATTACTACCAGCTAAACACGCAGATCGTACACAAATGAGTGAGCTTATCGACATTGATTCAGAAGCGATCCACTTATTTGACCGAGGGTACAACGACTATAAGAAGTTTGACGAATTCTGTTTACAGGATGTTCGTTTTATCACGCGCTTAAAGAAGAATGCGCAAATTGAGGTGCTCTCTGAACAAGTACCTGATCCTGAATCTCTTATTTTCAGAGACCAAGAAGTGTTTCTCGGCAATGGACAGAACGGAACGAAAATGACCCATCCTTTACGTCTTGTTGAAACCAAAGATCGTGAAGGAAACACGGTGATCATCGTCACCAACTGTTTTGAGCTCTCAGCTAACGAAATCGGCGAACTCTACCGCTATCGTTGGAAAATCGAAACCTTCTTTAAGTGGATGAAACAGCACCTCAAAGTCAAAAGCTTCTACGGCAAGAGTGAGAATGCCGTATGTAATCAAATCTGGATCGCTCTCATCACATACTGTTTACAAGTGCTCTTACAACAAAGTGTCCATCACGAGGGACCATTACTTGAAGTCAAGCAAACGTTGAAAACCCTTTTATTTGATGGATTTGATGCATTCCTATGCGCTCTTTTCAGGCAGCCCGCGCGTTCATCGAAAGGACGTCAAAAACTGAACTGGGAGGCAGAGTTTCAAGTGATCGAGCAACAATTCCTTGAAGGTGAGGTGAGGTGAGCCATTTAGACGACTTACTGTACGATCCAGTGTTTACAAACTAGGAACATCTATAAATGTAAAATTGTGGATAAGGACTACCGCACACGTCAGTGTTGTCCGTTTTTCACTTAGGTCCACCACGGTAAAATCAGAATATTCTTTCTAATTTAACCTTCAACGAAACAATTCGATTGACAATAGAGATACTTATTTATGCAATGCTAATGA
>NZ_JAQQWT010000011.1 GCF_028610705.1 Halalkalibacter alkalisediminis | reverse complement strand
ATGAGATTTCCCATGGAGTAAATCCAGTAAGACCCCTTAGAGATGATGAGGTTGATAGGTCTGGTGTGGAAGCGTGGCGACACGTGGAGCTGACAGATACTAATCGGTCGAGGACTTATCCAATATATTCTTGACAATTCTATTTTGCATTATCTAGTTTTGAGAGAACCTTGTTTCTTTCAATAGTCTGGTGGCGATAGCGAAGAGGTCACACCCGTTCCCATGCCGAACACGGTCGTTAAGCTCTTTTGCGCCGATGGTAGTTGGGGGCTTCCCCCTGTGAGAGTAGGACGTTGCCAGGCTGATAAAACACAATCCAATGGGTTGTGTTTTTTTTGTGCATAAAAATGAGAAAAAAAGAAATTTTGTTCTTAAAAAGCAATGAAAGGCCTAAATACATCATACTCCCTTGTGAATGGCTTTCTTTTACTACAATATAAAGCATTAACTTTAAACTAGGAGCAGCAATATTATCATGTTTTGATTTTTAATGGCGACTAACGTAAGGATATTTTAACTTTAATAAGCATATTCGCACGCAAACCAGATCGTTTTACGGTAACGTTTACTAGAATTAAGCACATTGTTGATACATTAGGTAACTCAAAGTTCGGCAGAAGATAATTGAGAGTGGGAAATCCACTCCTTACTCCGCATTTTCTAACAGAAGAATAAAGTACGCTTAACATCACGTCGCTACTTCCCCATTAATCAATCCAAATAGCTCTAAGAAAGGCATACCCAAACTAACATAAAAATGCATGAACTGCTATATATTGGAGAACCTAACGTTACATTAAAAGTTAGGGGAAGGTGAAAAGAAATGCCATCTATCATCTCCGTTAGTACATTTAACCCACCATATACATTAGATCAACAAACGACAACTGAATTTGCTAGAGAGTTATTCAGTGAGAGCTTTCAAGATATTGACCGGTTGTTAAAGGTCTTTAAAAATGGCCAGATTGATGAACGGCAATTTGCTGTACCGATCAATTGGTTTGAAACAGATCGTTCGTTACAGGAAAAAAACGATCTGTATATCGAGCTCGCAACGACCTTTTCTAAAGAAGCGATTAAAAAATGTTTATCTGCTGATAATCCCTTTTTAAAGGAGGAGATCGACATAAGTGAAATCAGTACGATTGTGTTAGTTTCAAGTTCGGGGATGTCGACTCCTAGTCTTGATGCACGGATAATGAATGAATTGCCTTTCTCCCCACATACAAAAAGAATTCCATTATGGGGCCTTGGCTGTGCGGGTGGTGCTACAGGAGTCAGCAGGGCAAATGAGTATTGTAGAGGGTTTCCAAAAGAAAATGTGTTAGTTGTCTGTGTGGAACTCTGTAGTTTAACCTTTCAAAGAAATGACCGTTCTAAAAGCAATCTAGTTGGAACGTCATTATTTGCCGATGGTATTGCTTGTGCGCTTGTTGCAGGTGATGAATCAACGTTAATTAAGAAAATAGCTAAACCAACTAGGCCTACTATTATTTCAAGTCAATCAACGCTCATGCCTAATTCAGAAGATGTAATGGGGTGGGAAGTTAAAGATAGCGGATTACATGTCGTTTTTTCACGAGATATCCCCATGATTATAAAGGAATGGCTAGAACCTAATGTACGAGAATTTCTCGATCAAAATAACATGACACTCGAACAGCTCTCTTCGTTTATAGCACACCCGGGTGGCAAAAAAGTATTAGACGCTTATGTTCAAGCCCTACATATAGATGAAAGCATGATAAACGTCTCAAAAGAAATCCTGCGAAAACATGGGAATATGTCTTCACCAACTGTTCTCTATGTTCTAGAGCAGATTATGCTTGAAGAACATGAAGAAAATGAATATGGATTAATGGCTGCTCTAGGTCCTGGTTTTTCATCGGAATTAGTTTTAGTAAACTGGAAGGGAGTTCACTAATGATAGCTGTATATCTTTTCATCTTACTGGTTATTGTTCAAAGATTCGTTGAGCTGCTGATTGCAAATCGAAATGCTAAATGGATTAAAAGCCAAGGAGGGTATGAAGCAGGGAAAGAGCATTATAAATACATTGTTGGACTTCACGTACTATTTTTCGTTTCGCTACTAATAGAAGTAACGGTTACAAAACATACGTTTATGCTATGGTCTATTTTCCCGTTAGGCGTGTTTCTATTAGCTCAGCTTGGGCGTGTTTGGGCACTTTCGTCTTTAGGGCGTTTTTGGAATACGCGCATTATGATCTTACCTGGAGCTAAAGTCATTGCAAAAGGACCTTATCGCTATTTGCGTCATCCTAACTACGCTATTGTTATAGCGGAAATTGCGTGCCTGCCTCTAATTTTTCAAGCCTATTGGACAGCTATTGTGTTTACTATTTTAAATGCTGTTACCCTTTCTACTCGTATTCAAGTCGAAGAGCGTGCACTTGAAGAAGCCACGAATTACCATAAAACATTTGAGAAACGCAAAAGATTTATCCCCACATATGATAAATAATCGCAGAGGGTAGATTTGTCTCCCCTCTTCCTTTAATAAACAGATCATGTTACTCTTACTTAAATAAATAGTCGAAACGTGCTAGATAACGGAGGTACATATTTTGGCAAAAAAAAGAAAAGCGCGATTTGAAGTAAAAGAAACAGAAACGATAGAAGAATGTTTAGGCAGAATGAAAGCGGAAGGTTATCAACCTATTCGCAGGATGGAAAAACCGATTTTTGAAGAACGAACGGTCAATTCCAATAAGGAGTATGTGCCTGTGAAGCAACAAATCATCTTTGAAGGTTTATTAGTAGAAAGCGAACAATAAAAGTCTGACATTTTTAATCGTTCGACTTTTTGTTGACAGTAACCGATGATAATTGTAAGATATACACATAAGAACGATCGAAAAACGAATAAGACCTCATATAATCTTGGGAATATGGTCCATAAGTTTCTACCCGATTACCGTAAAAAATCGGACTATGAGGGAAAGTGGTTGCTTAGATTGATCTAATTGTTTCTCTGAAACCATGAAAGCGCAGAAGTGGCTTCCTTTCTCTCAAAATGAGCAGATACTGAAGACAACTCTGCGCTTTTTTCATGTATATGAGCTATAAATAGATAATGATTAATGGAGGAATTCAATATGAATCCTGAAATTGGCGTAATAATGGGTAGTACTTCTGATTGGGAAACGATGAAGGCTGCTTGCGATGTTCTTGAAGAATTAGAGATTGCCTATGAAAAGAAAGTCGTTTCCGCACATAGAACACCTGATTTAATGTTTCAATATGCAGAAGAAGCAAGGGGGCGTGGACTTAAAGTCATTATTGCCGGAGCTGGTGGTGCGGCGCATTTACCTGGGATGGTGGCTGCAAAAACGACATTACCAGTAATCGGAGTGCCCGTTCAATCGAAAGCTCTCCAAGGTTTAGATTCCCTTTTATCGATTGTACAAATGCCAGGTGGAGTTCCTGTAGCAACAGTTGCTATTGGTAAGGCAGGAGCGACAAATGCAGGATTGTTAGCGGCTCAAATTTTAGGAACAACTCAACCTGAAGTTGCAGAACGTCTTGAGGCGAGAAGAGAAAAGACGAGACAAGCAGTAATAGAAAGTAGTGATACGCTATGACTCGAGTCATTAAGCCAGGACAAACCATTGGAATCATTGGTGGAGGACAGTTAGGGCGGATGATGGCGATCTCAGCCAAACAGATGGGTTACCGGATTGCGGTCCTTGAGCCTACAGAAGATTCTCCATGTGGACAAGTTTCTGATATTGTTATAGAAGCAGCTTATGATGATCCAGTTGGAGCTGAAAAGCTGGCTGAAGTATCTGATGTGATTACGTATGAATTTGAAAATATAGATGAAAAAACAGCGACATGGTTAACGGAGAAGTCCGATTTTCCGCAAGGAGCAAAGGTATTAGGAATTACACAGCACCGATTGCTAGAAAAAGAAGCGATTCAATCGTTAGGAATTCCTCTAGCTCCATTTCATTCTGTTCGTTCCATAACGGATACGGACGAAGCGGCAAGAAAATTAGGGTTTCCAGCAGTTTTAAAAACATGTCGTGGTGGCTATGATGGCAAGGGTCAAAGAGTAGTACGAAATCTAGAACAACTTAAGCAAGGAGCAACAGAGCTGCTTGTGAATGGAGAATGTGTTCTAGAAGCTTGGATTCCTTTTACGTTAGAGTTGTCAGTTATTGTAACACGCTCGAGAAATGGTGAAACGTCTGTTTTTCCAGTCGTAGAAAATGAACATCGAGAAAATATTCTATATCGCTCACATGTACCTGCACGGGTAAGTGATGAGGTTTGTAAACAAGCAAAGGAATTGGCATTAAAGATTGTAACAGGTCTTGATGTCGTCGGTACTCTTGCTGTTGAACTTTTCATGCTCGAGGATGGCAGATTATATGTCAATGAACTCGCTCCTCGTCCTCATAATTCAGGACATTATTCGATTGAGGGATGTGAGACATCACAGTTTGAGCAGCATATAAGAGCTATTTGTGGCTTGCCGCTTGGACCAACGACCTTACATTCACCTGTTGTCATGGAGAACATCCTTGGAGAGCAACTCGCTCCTATTATGGATAATATCGGCACGTTAGCAAATATTAAATTACATCTATACGGAAAAAAAGAAGCAAAAGAAAAAAGAAAAATGGGACATTTAACGGTTAGAGCTAGCTCAGTAGAAGAAGCTTGTGACAGGTTAAACCTATTAGCAAAGAAAAACGTTTTAAACTAATAGATAAAGTGGAGGCTGGTCATAGATGATCGAACGTTATACACGCCCTGAAATGGGAGCTATTTGGACAGAGGAAAATAAGTTTCAAGCATGGCTTGAAGTTGAAATCGTAGCATGTGAAGCTTGGGCAGAACTTGGTGACATTCCAAAAGAAGATGTTGCTAAAATTCGTGAGAATGCAGGTTTTGATATCAACCGTATTAATGAGATCGAACTTGAGACACGTCATGATGTTGTTGCTTTTACTCGTGCGGTTTCTGAGACATTAGGGGAAGAAAGAAAGTGGGTTCATTATGGGTTAACGTCAACGGACGTCGTTGATACAGCTTTATCTTATCTATTAAAGCAAGCGAATGACATTTTACTAGCAGATATTGAGCGTTTTATCGAAATTTTGAAAAACAAAGCTCAAGAACATAAATACACAGTGATGATGGGACGTACTCACGGTGTACATGCAGAGCCGACAACGTTCGGTTTGAAATTGGCGCTATGGTATGAAGAAATGAAGCGTAACTTGGAACGTTTCAAGCATGCAGCTGAAGGCGTTAGAGTTGGAAAGCTTTCTGGAGCTGTTGGTACTTTTGCCAATATTGATCCTTCTATTGAAGCATTTGTTTGTGAAAAGTTAGGACTTCAGGCTGCACCGATTTCTACACAGACATTGCAACGTGATCGTCATGCTGAGTATTTAGCAGCGATTGCGCTTGTGGCAACTTCAATTGAGAAGTTTGCGGTAGAGGTTCGTAGTCTTCAAAAGAGTGAAACAAGAGAAGTGGAAGAAGCGTTTGGCAAAGGTCAAAAAGGTTCTTCCGCTATGCCACATAAACGTAATCCAATTGGGTCAGAGAATATGACCGGACTTGCTCGTGTCATTCGTGGGCATATGTTAGCTGCTTATGAGAACGTGCCATTATGGCATGAACGAGATATCTCTCACTCTTCTGCAGAGCGTATTATTCTTCCAGACGCAACGATCGCCCTTAACTATATGCTTAACCGCTTTGGAAACATCGTGAAAAACTTAACGGTTTTCCCTGAAAATATGAAGAGAAACATGACTCGTACGTATGGTTTAATCTATTCCCAACGTGTGCTTTTATCACTTATTGATAAAGGAATGGCACGTGAGGAAGCGTATGATCTTGTTCAACCGAAAGCCATGGAAGCTTGGGAAAAAGGAGTTCAATTCCGTGAACTAATAGAGGCTGAAGAGAAAATCACAGGGCTTTTAACTCCAGATGAAATTGAAGATTGCTTTAATTATGAGCATCACTTAAAGCATGTAGATACTATTTTTACAAGAGTAGGGTTACAAGAATAACGGCATGGAGAGGGCTAGCCCCTCTTTATCCGCAATAATGTTAATATTCTGTATTTCGGAGGGTGAAACATGGAAAAAGGTATCTTGCTTTATGAAGGAAAAGCGAAGCAAATCTTTCAAACAGAAAATGAAAATGAGCTTTGGATCAGCTATAAAGATGATGCAACGGCGTTTAACGGTGAGAAGAAAGAGACTCTTCTTGGAAAAGCTAGACTAAATAATGAGATTACCTCACTCATTTTCGCTTACTTACACGAAAATGGGGTCGAGAGTCATTTCGTGAAAAGAATTTCAGAAACGGAACAACTAGTACAAAAAGTTGAGATCATTCCGTTAGAGGTTGTCGTCCGTAATGTGGTTGCTGGTAGCATGGCAAAACGTCTTGGGATTGAAGAAGGAACAGCGCTTACTGAACCGATCGTTGAATTCTATTATAAAGACGATGCTCTAGGTGATCCGCTCGTTACAGAAGATCATATTGCTATTCTGAACGTGGCATCTAATGCGGATTTAGCCGTACTCAGAGAGAAAGCAAAAGATGTAAACAAACATTTGATTAATTTATTTGATAATTTAAACGTACGTTTGATTGATTTTAAGCTAGAGTTCGGTCGTACGTCTGAAGGAGATATTCTTTTAGCTGATGAGATCTCGCCAGATACATGCCGTCTTTGGGATAAAGAGACGAACCAACGTTTTGATAAAGACTTGTTTAGAAGAAATCTAGGAAGCTTACAAGAAGGATATCAAGAAATTTTATCACGCTTAGGAGGCGCATCATGTACAAAGTAAAAGTTTATATTACGTTAAGAGAAAGTGTTTTAGATCCACAAGGAGGTCAGGTTAAACGCGCTCTTCATACAATGAACTATTCTGAAGTAGAAGAAGTTCGTATCGGTAAATACATGGAATTATCGCTTGCAAATACAGATGACGTTGAAAAGCGTATTGATGAAATGTGTTCTAAACTATTAGCAAATACTGTAATTGAGGATTACCGTTATGAAATCGAGGAGGTTGTCTCGTCATGAAATTTGCAGTAATTGTTTTTCCAGGTTCAAACTGCGATTCAGACATGTTCTTTGCCATCCAAGATGCTCTTAATGAAGAAGTGGCGTATGTTCGCCATGATGAAACGTCATTAGAAGGTTTTGATGGTGTTCTTTTACCAGGAGGCTTCTCTTACGGAGACTACCTACGTTCTGGTGCAATTGCTTGTTTTTCACCGATTATGGAAGCAGTGAAACAGTTTGCTGAAGAAGGAAAGCCAGTTCTTGGAGTTTGTAACGGATTTCAAATGTTACTTGAATTAGGATTACTACCTGGTGCGATGAAACGTAATGATGGTTTGAAATTCATTTGTCGCCCTGTAAACCTACAAGTGGAAAACAATGAGACGATGTTTACGACAGGATACGAAAAAGGTGAAGTGATCTCAGTTCCTGTTGCACACGGTGAGGGGAACTATGAGTGTGATGAAGATACACTAGCGGCACTTGAAGCAAATAATCAAGTGGTATTCCGTTATCAACAAGGCATTAATGGCTCGAAAGCAAATATCGCTGGAATTACAAACGAACGTGGAAATGTACTAGGGATGATGCCGCATCCAGAACGCGCTGTAGAGTCTATTCTAGGTAGCGCAGACGGTTTACGTTTATTTCAATCGATCGTAAGAAATTGGAGGGAATCTCATGTCACTACTTCTTGAACCAACAGCTGAGCGAGTGAAAGAGGAAAAGCTTTACCGCGAAATGGGCTTAACAGATGAAGAGTTTGCAATGGTAGAAGAAATTCTTGGTCGAACTCCGAACTATACAGAGACAGGTCTTTTCTCTGTTATGTGGTCTGAGCATTGTAGCTATAAAAATTCAAAAGTGCTTTTAAAGAAATTTCCTACTGAAGGAGAACGCGTTCTGCAAGGTCCAGGTGAAGGAGCAGGAATCATTGATATTGGTGATGAGCAAGCCGTTGTATTTAAGGTTGAAAGCCACAACCACCCTTCAGCTATCGAACCTTATCAAGGAGCTGCAACTGGAGTTGGCGGAATTCTTCGAGATGTGTTTTCAATGGGAGCTCGTCCAATTTCATTACTAAATTCATTACGTTTTGGAGAGTTAACGTCTCCACGTGTTCGTTATTTATTTGAAGAAGTTGTAGCTGGTATTGCTGGTTATGGGAACTGTATGGGTGTTCCAACCGTAGGAGGAGAAATTCAATTTGATCCTTGCTATGAAGGAAATCCACTTGTCAATGCGATGTGTGTTGGTTTAATCGATCACAAAGATATTCAAAAAGGACAAGCTAAAGGTGTCGGCAATACCGTTATGTATGTTGGTGCGAGTACAGGTCGCGACGGAATTCACGGTGCTACGTTTGCTTCAGAGGAACTTGGAGAAGATTCGGATGAGAAGCGTCCTGCCGTTCAAGTTGGAGATCCTTTTATGGAAAAACTTTTACTTGAAGCTTGTTTAGAATTAATTCAAAACGATGCACTTGTTGGAATTCAAGATATGGGTGCAGCTGGGTTAACTTCATCTTCTGCTGAAATGGCAAGTAAAGCTGGATCAGGAATTGAAATGAATTTAGACTTAGTACCACAACGTGAAAAAGGCATGACTCCATACGAAATGATGTTATCTGAATCACAAGAGCGTATGTTAATCGTTGTGAAAAAAGGCCGTGAGCAAGAGATTAAAGACATTTTTGATCGTTGGGGCTTGTTATCTGCAGAAGTTGGGGTTGTAACCGACGACAAACGCCTTCGTTTGCTACACAAAGGTCAAGTCGTTGCCGACCTTCCAGTTGATGCACTAGCTGAGGAAGCACCGGTTTACCACAAACCATCTGCTGTACCGGCTTATTATGAAAAATTCCAACAACAAGAAGAGAAAACGCCACTTGTTGAAGACTATAAAGAAACCCTTCTAAAGTTGTTAGCTCAACCGACGATTGCAAGCAAAGAATGGGTGTATGATCAATATGATTATATGGTTCAAACGAATACAGTTGTTGAGCCAGGCTCAGATGCAGCGGTTGTTCGTATCCGTGGTACGAAAAAAGCGTTAGCGATGACAACAGACTGTAACTCTCGCTATTTATATCTCGATCCAGAAGTAGGCGGTCAAATTGCGGTTGCTGAAGCAGCACGTAATGTTGTTTGTTCTGGTGGTGTTCCACTTGGATTAACGGATGGCTTGAATTATGGAAGTCCTGATAAGCCTGAGATCTTCTGGCAACTAGAAAGATCAACAGACGGTATGAGCGAAGCTTGTCGTGTGTTAGAAACGCCAGTTATCGGTGGAAACGTATCACTTTATAATGAGACTGCTGGTGTAGCCATTTACCCAACACCTGTAATTGGAATGGTTGGCTTAATCGAAGACATTGACCATATTACGACTCAATCTTTTAAACAAGCTGGAGATGCAATCTATTTAATTGGTGAAACGAAGCCTGAATTTGGTGGAAGTGAATTGCAAAAGCTAGTAGAGGGTGATATTTCAGGTAAAGCACCATCTCTAGACTTAGAACTAGAAAAGAGACTTCAAAAGCAATTGCTAACAGTCATTCGTTCAGGTCTTGTAGCTTCCGCGCATGATGTTGCGGAAGGTGGAGTAGGGGTTGCCCTTGCCGAATGTATGACTTCAGGTGAAGTTGGAGCAAGTGTAATGTTAGCTGGAGAAACAACAGCTGCTTTATTTGCTGAGTCGCAAACTCGCTTTGTTGTTACCGTACCGAGTGAAAAAGCAGAACAGTTCGAGCAACTTGTATCAGCTACAAAAATTGGTGAAGTAACAAATACAAAGAATCTTCAAATAAAAAATGATGAACAACAGATCATCCTTGAAACATCACAGGATGAAATTGTAACGGCTTGGAAAGGAGCCATTCCATGTTTGCTGAAATCAAAGGCCTAAATGAAGAATGTGGTGTGTTTGCCATCTGGGGACATAAAGATGCGGCGCACTTAACTTATTACGGTCTTCACAGTTTGCAGCACCGCGGTCAAGAAGGTGCTGGGATTGTCGTAACCGATGGAGAACAATTAAAGGTTCATAAAGGCTTAGGGCTTGTGAATGACGTTTTTAGTCCTGATGATTTTGCTCAGTTAAGTGGACATGCCGCGATTGGGCACGTCCGCTATGCGACGGCTGGTGGAGGGGGATTTGCCAATGTGCAGCCCCTTCTTTTCCGCTCGCAAACGGGAAGCTTAGCGATTGCTCATAATGGGAATCTAGTCAATGCCAATAGCATGAAGCATCAACTCGAAAGTCAGGGAAGTATTTTTCAATCTACTTCTGATACTGAAGTTGTTGCTCATCTCATTAAACGTAGTGGGTATAACAAGCTTGAAGAGCAACTGCGCAATGCTCTTGAGATGCTTAAAGGGGCTTATGCTCTAGCTGTTTTAAATGAAAAGCAATTAATGGTAGCGTTAGATCCAAACGGTCTTCGTCCATTATCAATTGGCCGTCTTGGCGATGCCTATGTCGTTGCATCTGAGACGTGTGCCTTCGATTTAATTGGTGCTACGTATGAGCGTGAGGTTGAACCAGGGGAATTGATCATTATTGATGAGGATGGCTTACGTTCAACAAGATTCTCAGGGACGGCAACTAGAGCCATCTGTAGCATGGAATATGTATATTTTGCTCGTCCAGACAGTAATGTGGATGAGATCAATGTTCATAAAGCAAGAAAGAGCTTAGGAAAACAATTAGCCATTGAAGCTCCAGTAGAAGCGGATGTTGTAACGGGTGTTCCTGATTCTTCTATTTCAGCTGCGATTGGTTATGCGGAGCAAACAGGCATACCTTATGAGTTAGGGATGATCAAGAACCGCTATGTCGGTCGTACGTTTATCCAACCATCACAAGAGTTACGTGAGCAAGGGGTTAAAATGAAGCTCTCTGCTGTTCGTGGTGTCGTTGAAGGAAAACGTGTGGTCATGATTGATGATTCGATTGTGCGTGGTACAACAAGTAGACGAATTGTGAATATGTTGCGTGAAGCAGGCGCTAAAGAGGTCCATGTCAGAATCAGTTCACCTCCGATTAAGAATCCTTGTTTCTACGGAATAGATACGTCTAATTCAGGGGAATTAATTGCGGCGAATCATTCTCTAGAAGAGATGAGAGAAATGATGGGCGCAGATACGCTTGAATTTTTATCACCAGAAGGCTTGAAAAAAGGAATTGGACGACCTGATACGACATCTAACTGCGGTCAGTGTCTAGCTTGCTTTACCGGTGAATATCCAACTGAAATATATCCAGATACGCTACATCCATACGCGAAGGTTTAGAGGAGAAGGGAGCAAGAAGAATGTCAGAAGCTTATAAAAAAGCAGGTGTCAGTCTTGAAGCAGGGTACGAAGCAGTAGAGCGAATGAAGAGTCATGTAAATAGAACGAAACGTTCTGGTGTGATGGGGTCACTTGGTGGCTTTGGCGGAATGTTTGACCTGTCTACATTAAATCTAAAAGAGCCCGTACTTGTTTCAGGAACAGACGGAGTAGGGACAAAGCTGATGCTTGCCTTTATGCTAGATCGCCATGATACGATTGGAATTGATGCTGTTGCAATGTGTGTGAATGATATCGTCGTTCAAGGCGCTGAGCCCCTTTATTTTCTAGACTATATTGCTTGTGGAAAAGCAGTCCCAGAACGTTTGGAAGCGATTGTTAAAGGTGTGGCAGATGGTTGTGAACAAGCTGGCTGTGCGTTAGTCGGTGGAGAAACAGCTGAAATGCCAGGTATGTACAGTGAAGAGGAATATGATCTAGCTGGTTTTTCAGTGGGGGCCGTAGAAAAACAAAATCTGGTAAACGGTGAATCCATTCAACCAGGTGATGTGGTGATCGGTTTATCGTCAAGCGGCTTACACAGTAATGGATTCTCTTTAGTACGAAAAATCTTCCTTCACGATCATTCTTTTTCTTTAAACGATCAGGTTGATGAGTTAGGTAAGACTTTAGGGGAAGAATTACTCACTCCAACAAAAATCTATGTAAAACCATTACTTGCTTGTTTAAAGGAACATACTGTACGTGGGATGGCCCATATAACAGGGGGCGGTTTCTATGAAAACATCCCGCGCATGTTGCCAGAAGGTGTTCGCGTTAATGTAACGAACGGATCATGGCCTGTTCCTCCGGTTTTTAACTTGTTGAAAAAGTATGGAGAATTAACAGATAAAGAGCTTTTCTCAACATTTAATATGGGAATCGGGATGGTCGTCGTCGTTCCTAAAGAAGAAAGTCAAGATGTGCTTCGTTTGTTAAAAGAACATGGAGAATCTGCTCATATTATTGGCCTAGTAGAAGAAGGAACAGGCGTCACAATCGGAGGCGTCGAGTAATGAGGATCGCTATTTTTGCATCAGGGAGTGGGACGAATGCAGAAGCGATTATAAAAGCAACTCAAAGCGGTCTCCTTAATGCCGAAATTGCTCTTGTATTCACGGATAAGCCAAAAGCGAAGGTGATTGAAAGAGCGACTCATTATAACGTTCGCGTTGTTGCGATGGACCCCAAGTCCTTTGAAACAAAGGCGGCATATGAACAAGAGGTAGTAAATGAACTTCATAAGAGTAAGGTTTCTTTTGTCGTGCTAGCAGGTTATATGCGATTAATTGGGACAACTTTGCTAAGCGCCTATGAAGGAAGGATTGTTAACATACATCCTTCCTTGCTTCCTTCTTTTCCAGGACTTGATGCGATTGGACAAGCCTTTCAAGCTAAAGTGAAAGTTACGGGAGTTACCATTCATTATGTCGACGAAGGTATGGATACGGGATCGATTATTGCGCAAGAGCCGGTAAGAATCGAGTCAGACGATACAGTCGATTCGTTACAAGAAAAAGTGCAGGTCGTTGAACACACATTATACCCAACAACATTGCAAACGATTATAGATCAGATGGAGAGGTTGAGTAAGTAATGAGCAAAAAAAGAGCGTTGGTCAGCGTTTCAGATAAAACAGGAATTGTTGAATTTGTGAAAGAACTAGTAAATTTAGGATTTGAAGTGGTATCAACAGGTGGAACAAAAAATGCTTTGCTAGCAGCGGATGTACCTGTAATAGGTATATCTGAAGTAACAGGTTTTCCAGAAATTTTAGATGGTCGAGTGAAGACGTTACACCCTAATATCCATAGTGGCTTACTCGCTATGAGAGAACGCGAAGAACACCAGCAACAACTTGCAGAACACAATATTTCCCCAATTGATCTTGTTGTGGTGAATTTATATCCTTTTAAAGAGACGATTGCCAAGCCTGGTTGTACATTTGAAGATGCTATTGAAAACATTGATATTGGTGGACCTAGCATGCTTCGTGCAGCAGCGAAAAATCATCAGCATGTAACAGTTGTCGTTGACCCAACAGATTACCAAACGGTGCTTGATGAGCTTTCAAATGGACAAGCAGTCTCGCTTGAGACAAAACGTCAGTTAGCAGCGAAAGTATTTAGACATACAGCAGCTTATGATGCGTTAATTGCTGAATATCTAACTGAGGCTGTTGGTGAAGAAGAACCCGAAACGTTTACGGTTACGTATGAGCGAAAACAAGGGTTACGTTACGGAGAAAATCCACATCAAAAAGCAACGTTCTACAAAAAGCCGTTAGCAGATGAGAGTTCGATTGCTAGCGCGATCCAATTACATGGAAAAGAGCTTTCATACAACAACATTCATGATGCTGATGCCGCTCTTGCTATTGTTAAGGAATTTGAGGAGCCAGCTGTTGTTGCGGTTAAACATATGAATCCATGTGGTGTCGGTACAGGTACAACGATTGAAGAAGCTTATGGACGCGCGTATGAGGCGGACTCTGTTTCTATTTTTGGTGGAATTGTCGCAGCAAACCGTGAAATTGACGAAGCAACCGCTACGAAGATGAAAGATATTTTCTTAGAAATCATTATTGCTCCTTCTTTTACACAGGAAGCATTAAATGTGTTAACAACGAAGAAAAACCTACGTCTTTTAACAGTACCTATGAATAAACAAGAGAAACCTGAAGCGATGCTTACATCCATTCACGGCGGACTACTTGTGCAAGATGAGGACCATTATGGACTTGATGATGCATCGGTTACTATTCCAACAAAGCGTGAGCCAACAGAAGCAGAGTGGGAAGCTCTTAAAGTTGCTTGGAAAGTAGTCAAGCATGTAAAGTCAAATGCGATCGTTTTAGCTAACGGTCAAATGACAGTTGGAGTCGGTGCAGGTCAAATGAACCGTGTCGGAGCGGCGGATATCGCCATTGCGCAAGCAAGTGAGCGTATTGAAGGAGCTGTAATGGGTTCAGATGCTTTTTTCCCTATGGGGGATACCGTTGAATTAGCGGGTAAAGCAGGTGTCACAGCGATTATCCAGCCAGGAGGATCGATTCGCGACGAGGAGTCTATTGAAATGGCAAATAAATATGGAATTGCGATGATCATGACAGGAGTTCGACACTTTAAACATTAATATAGGAGGGAATCTTAGTGAAAGTTCTTATTATCGGAAGTGGTGGTCGTGAACATGCGATTGCATGGAAAGTCGCTCAAAGCAAGCAAGTAACAGATGTATTTGTCGCACCAGGTAACGATGGAATGGTTGATGTGGCGACACCAGTCAACATTGCTGAAAATAATTTTGACGAGCTCGTGGCTTTTGCAAAAAAGCAAGAAATCGGTTTAACGATTGTTGGTCCAGAGGTTCCTTTACTTGGTGGAGTCGTTGATCGTTTCGAGGAAGAAGGATTACGTATTTTTGGTCCAAGAAAAAATGCAGCAATGCTTGAAGGAAGTAAATCGTTTGCCAAGTCGATTATGAAAAAATACGACATTCCAACAGGAAGTTATGAAACCTTCACCAATTATGAAAAAGCCGTCGCTTATGTGAAAGAACAAGGGGCACCTATCGTTATTAAAGCAGATGGATTAGCTGCTGGAAAAGGTGTAGTTGTGGCGATGACAGAAGAAGAAGCCATTCAAGCTCTGTCTGCGATGTTAAACGACCAAGCGTTCGGAAAAGCAAGTGAACAAGTAGTGATTGAAGAATATCTTGAAGGTGAAGAGTTATCACTCATGGCCTTTGTGCATAACGATACCGTTCTCCCTATGGTTGGAGCACAAGATCATAAGCGGGCTTTAGACGGAGATCAAGGTCCAAATACAGGAGGAATGGGAGCTTATTCACCAGTTCCACAGTTTTCAAAAGAAGATGTCGCTGAAGCTGTTGAAAAAGTCTTACAGCCGACTGCCAATGCTTTAATTACCGAAGGAACTCCTTTTACAGGTATTTTATATGCGGGATTAATGATGACGTCTGCCGGTCCAAAAGTAATTGAGTTTAATACTCGTTTTGGCGATCCTGAAACACAAGTGGTTCTTCCAAGGCTAAAATCAGATCTTGTTGAAGTATATACGACCTTACTTGACGGCAACATTCCTGAATTAGAATGGTCTGATGAAGAAGTCGTTGGTATCGTTGTGGCGAGTGAAGGCTATCCGGGATCTTATGAGAAGGGAACGGTGATCAAAGGGCTTGAGCAAGTAGATGGGGATGTACTTGTTTTTCATGCAGGTACGAAAAAGGTCAATGAGGAATGGACAACCGATGGTGGTCGTGTCTTATTACTTGCTACCACAAAAAGCTCACTACTTGAGGCACAACAACGTGTGTATAGCGAGCTTGAAAAAGTGAGTAAAAAAGGAATATACTACCGTACTGATATTGGCAATAAAGCTATTTCACGCGTTTCTTCTTCATAAAAAAATAAATAAGTGCAACGATACAACCAATAACCATAATGTAGATAAATAGGCTGTCTGTTGCATATTCTTGAATATTAAACATATAATCATCTCCTTATTAATCGTTAATAAAGGGGGAGAGGTTGTTCAAATTGAACAACCTCTAAAAAAGAATCATAAACCGTATGAGATCGCGTAGAATCTTATACGGTTTTTTTATTTACTGTTGCGTGTTATCAGTTTGATTTTGCTCTTGTACTTGTTCTTGCATGGTGTCCATTTTTTGTTCTGCTAAATACGTTAGAGGACAGAATCTAGTGATTCCTTCTGCTACTTTCATTCCTCCGCACAGAGCACCAAATAGCAACATACCGTCGTTTTGATTTCGAACAAGCTTAGCGGTAGAGTATGCAAGTACTGTGAAACCTAGAGAAATTCGACATAATGCGTCAACACGACCTACATTTGGTTTCATAATTGATCCACCTTTCACATGTTTGTCAAATATTACAATAAATAATGTTAAATCTTTTAACATTGTTAGTGAATGTTTTAACAATTTTGTGTTACGATTATAAAAATAGGAAATGACGAAATGGGTGAAGACAAATGACTGAGAGACTTTACCGCTGGACAAAACAACGATTACGACAGCAATTAGCTGTAGTAAAAGGAGAGAAAGCTCCTTCACTTGTCCTCCGGAACGCTACTTATTTAAATTTTGCACGGCGTAAATGGCTTACTGCTAACATTTGGATCTGGGAAGATCGTATTGTATATGTTGGTAAAGACATGCCAGCCGTTTTAACGGATACAGAAATTGTAGATTGTGAAAATAAACAAGTTGTACCAGGATATATTGAGCACCATGCTCACCCGTTTCAACTTTATAATCCCCATAGCTTTGGGAAGTATGCAGCAACTAGGGGGACAACTACATTGATCAATGACAATCTTATGTTCTTTTTACATCTAGAAAAAAAGAAAGCGCTTTCTTTAATCGAGGCACTTGATGAGTTGCCAACGTCTATGTATTGGTGGTCTCGATATGATGCGCAAACGGAGTTAAGAGACGAGGAACCTTTATCAAATTCCAAAAAAAAGGAATGGTTGGAACATCCTCTTGTCGTTCAAGGGGGAGAGTTGACTTCGTGGCCTAAAGTATTAAATGGTGATGATTCAACCCTACACTGGATGCAGGAAACAACCAGGCTTCGTAAACCGATTGAAGGGCATCTGCCAGGTGCATCCGAGCGTACTCTTGCTCAAATGGCGCTTTTAGGAGTGACGTGCGATCATGAGGCGATTACAGGTGAGGAAGTCGTTAGAAGATTGGACAATGGCTACACAACCTCTTTAAGACATTCTTCTATACGTCCCGATTTGCCTAGGCTTTTCAAAGAGATACAAGAATTGGGTGTTGATTATTTCGAACGTTGTTTAATGACAACAGACGGATCTCCTCCTTCTTTTTATGAAGAAGGGGTTATGGACAACTTAATAAAAATTGCGTTAGAGAGTGGAATCGATACCATTGATGCATATGCAATGGCTAGCTATAATGCTGCGAAATACTATAATCTCGACCATAAACTAGGGATGATTGCCCCTGGTCGAATTGCGCATTTAAATATTCTTGATGACATTAATGATCCAACTCCAAGGTCTGTTATTGCAAAAGGTCAATGGGTTGTACGTGATGGCAGACAGTGCGACTGTATGACGACTTTTCCTTGGGAAAAACATGGAATTGAACCATTTAACATTGAGTGGGACTTACATGAAGATGAGCTTCATTTTTCGATGCCAATGGGCATTGAAATGATAAATTCTGTTATTCTAAAACCGTATCAAATACCGATTGAAGGTACGAGTCATGTTTTGAGTAAAGACCATGATGAAAGTTTCTTTGTCATGATTGATAAGCATGGTAAGTGGCATATTGCAACTATGATTAAAGGATTTGCGACTCATATTTCTGGGTTTGCAAGTTCATTTACAAATACCGGTGATATCATCTTAATTGGGAAAAAGGTATCTGATATGATTCTGGCCTTTAATGCGTTAAAAGAACAAGGGGGAGGCATGACCCTTGTTGAAGAAGGAGAGGTTATTGGTCGTATTGTATTAGAGTTATTTGGAATTTTATCTTCCAAAACCATGGAAGGAGTCATGGAAGATGAGAAGAAGTTTGTCTCATTATTAAGAGAGCGCGGGTACAAACATGAGGATCCAATTTACAGTTTATTATTTTTCTCCTCGACACACCTTCCCTATATAAGGGTGACACAAAGAGGAATTTACGATGTGAAGAAGAAAACGGTACTCTTTCCTGCGATTATGCGTTAAACTAAGAAAGAACACTGAACTGCTTTAGTGTGGTAATATGAAAAGGTCGTGTATGTGATGAAGAAAAGATGGAAAATATCTTTCGTAATCGCCGCTGCTATTATGATAAGCGGTTGTGCAAACGATAAAGATCAAGATGCCGAGGTAGAACAAGAAGAGCCAGTGGAAGAAGAGCTTGTTGAGGCGCCTTCTTTGTTAAGCTATCCACTCACAGGGATGGAAGCAGAAGAAGAGGTCAATCGTCGTGTGATTGGGGTAACCATTAATAATCATCCGGCAGCTCGACCGCAATCTGGTCTTAGTGATGCTGACATTATTTTTGAAATCTTATCTGAATTTGAGGTTACGCGGTTAGTGGCTCTATTCCATAGTCAATTACCTAAGCGAGTAGGTCCTGTGCGAAGTTCTCGACCATACCATATTGATTTGGTTAATGGGTATGATGGTTTGTTGGTCACTCACGGATGGAGCCCAGAAGCTAGACAAAAAATAGAGAGTGGAGAGATTGATGCTTTGAATGGCCTATTTTACGATGGCACCTATTTCAAGCGCTCTTCTGATCGAAAGGCTCCTCATAATTCGTACATTACTTCTGACGACATTCTTGAAGGAATGAGTTCATTAGGCTATTCATTAGAGAGGGAAGTGCCTTCTTTACTTTTTTTTGAGAATGAGGATATTAACATCGTTGGTGTAGAAGGTAAGAACATTGACATTGATTATTATAATATTAACCGGGTACGATATAAATTTGATGAAACAGTTGGATTGTATCATCGATTCAACGGAGAAAGCCAAACAATAGATCTTGAAACGGAAGCTCCGATAGAGATTTCAAATCTATTGATTATTGAAACGGACCATCGCGTGTTAGATGATAAAGGGCGCCGAGCGATTGACCTAACATCTGGTGGTAAAGCCGTTCTTTTCCAAAGTGGAATTGCCAATGAGGTACGTTGGGAAAATCAAAATGGACAAATTGTTCCGGTTCAAGGAGATCAAGTAGTTCCGTTAAGGCCGGGCCAAACTTGGATTAATGTCGTTCCAGAGATAGAAAAAATGGTTACGTATTAAAGTGAATTCCTCCAATATACAGGTAACAGATTGATTCATCAGTTAGTTGAATGATTAAGAAATAGTAAGGTGCCTAGGAAGGTGAGAAAAAATGCAAATTGATAAATTACGTGGGAAAGAACTTGATCAGTTATTCAAAGCAATTTTATCTTTAAAGGATTTAGAAGAATGTTATGAGTTTTTTGATGATCTTTGTACGATAAACGAAATTCAATCTTTAGCCCAACGTTTAGAAGTAGCAAGAATGCTTCAAAATGGCTACACATATCATAAGATCGAAACAGAAACAGGTGCGAGTACAGCAACGATTTCACGTGTGAAACGTTGTTTAAACTATGGTAACGATGGCTATAAGATGACGTTAGATCGAGTAAAAGAAGATGAAGTAAAGGTAGAAGAGTAAACCGCAGACACTCCTGCGGTTTTTTTTGTGTTTTTAACGGCCTTAGCGATACTTTTTTCACTTTTTGTTAGATAACCTTTCCGATTACGTGTATTTCCTGCTTTTTCGTACTACAATAGATAAAATATAAGAGATCGGAGTGTGCAGATGATGAAACAAGATTTGAAAAGAAGATTAGCGGCAGCTACAAAAAGAGAAAAAGCGGATTTAGTGATTAAAAACGCTCAGATTATAGATGTATTTACACTTACCATCTTTGAGGCAGATGTAGCTGTCACTGATGGTGTTATTATAGGAATAGGAACGTATGAAGGGATAAAGGAAATGGATTCTAAGGGGGCTTTTCTAGCTCCGACTTTTATCGATGGACATGTCCATATTGAATCAGCGATGGTACCTCCTGAGGAGTTTGCCAAAGTCGTTGTACCTCGAGGAGTGACGACGATCTTTGCCGATCCACATGAAATAGCAAATGTAGGAGGGCTTGAAGCTGTCACATACATGATAGAAGCAGCAAAGGGCTTGCCACTTGATGTGAAAATCATGGTACCTTCAAGTGTTCCAGCAACTGATTTTGAACATAATGGCGCAGAACTAACTGTTGAAAATATTGAAACGCTGTTTGATGATTATGGAGCGTATGGGCTTGCCGAAGTGATGGATTATCCTGCTGTGTTTTCTGCTCAAGAAAAAATGATGTCCAAACTTGAGGCTGCAACGGAACGTGGGAAACTGATCGATGGACATGCGGCAGGACTTGACGAGACGGGGTTAAATGCTTACAGAGTTGCAGGAATACGGAATGATCATGAGGCTGTGACAGCCGATGAAGCTCTTAATCGCTTAAGAAGAGGCATGTATGTGTTAATGCGTGAGGGAACAGCCGCAAAAGATATCGAGGCACTGCTACCTATTCTTACTCCAGAGAACGCGAGGCGATGTGTGTTTTCAACAGATGACAAGCATCTTGATGATCTTGTAAAAGAAGGCTCGATTGACGCAAGTATTAGAAAAGCGATCCAGCTTGGAGTAAATCCACTACAAGCCATTCAGATGGCTAGTTTAAATGCGGCTGAATGCTTTGGATTACAGGACAAAGGGGCGATTGCTCCAGGGTATGAAGCAAGTTTCGTTCTTATAAGTAACTTAGAGAAACTCGAAATTGAAGAGGTGTATATAAAAGGGGAGAAAGTTGCGCAAAAGGGAAAAATGGTTGTAGGAATACGAGAAACCATTCAACCACCAACTTCATTGTTGAACAGTGTTCATTTAGCACCTATTACGGAAAAAAAATTAGAATTAAGAATGGAATCCCCCAAAGCCAATGTCATAGGTGTCAAACCAGGCTCGATTGTAACAGAGCATCTCGTTGAAGAAGTCGATTTGGTTGAAGGCCTGTTTACACCATCGGTGGAAAAAAATCAGTTGAAGCTGGTTGTAGCTGAGAGGCATCATGAGCTTGGGTATGTTGGGGTAGGCATTGTAAAAGGAATTCCCATAAAAGAAGGAGCGATCGTGGCTACTGTTGCCCATGACTCACATAACATCGTTGCATGTGGGACAGATGATCAAAGCATAAAAAAAGCGATTGAACATGTGGCGGCAACAAAAGGAGGAGTCGCCGTAGTGAGAGGCGATGAGGTTCTAGCAGATCTAGCATTACCATTGGCTGGATTAATGTCGCTGCAGCCATATGATCAAGTAAATAGCGCACTAGAAAAACTTGAGGATGCGTTAAAGGAGATTGGGTTTAATGAAAGCTGGAACCCGTTCTTAACTTTATCTTTCTTAGCTCTTCCTGTCATTCCTTCACTCAAACTAACTGATTCGGGTTTGTTTAATGTCGAGAGTTTTGAACATATTTCTGTAGAGGTTATTGAAAAAAAATAAACGAGCCTGTGTTCTCCTAAAAAAGGAGGCACAGGCTGTTTTTCTTTGGGAATACAACAATGAACAAAGACGGATGCGCGCTTTTCTTATTTAAGGGCATCAAGTTTAACGTCTAAGTAAAGACCAATTCGCTGAATAGGATCTTTAAGTTGAATATTGGTGATCTCTTGAATCCTTTTTAAACGGTAGCTTAGCGTGTTGACGTGTATGTGAAGTTCTTTTGCAGCCTCATTCATATTGGCATCTTTGCTTAAGTACAATTCCAGCGTGTCATATAAGGAAGTCGCATGTTGCTTGTCGTATGCCTTAATTTGACTCAATGCAGGATTCATGACCAATTTTTTTTCATTTTGTAACAAAATATCGAGATGTCTAAAAACACCTAGTTCGTGATAAAAAAAGGCATGCCTCATCGCAGTATCACCGTTCTGTTTTAATTTAACAACCTTTTGAGCCTCGTGATAACTCTCAGTCAATTTGGAAAAGTCATCGTACAAATAACCACAGCCAATATGCATATGATCAATGTCAAAACGGTCTTTCATTTGAAATTGTAGAGTTTCCATAAAGTGTGTTAAATCCGCTTGTTTTGAATGATTATGGATAGGACTAACAAGGCAAATCATTTGATCTTCATCAACGGTATGAATGAGCATCGTAACCTTACTTGTAGTTTTGATAATGTACATTATGTTACGGTACAGAACATCTGAAATTTCTTCAAATTGAAAAATCATAATGGCTAAGAACTCCGCTCTGATATTCACTTTCTCAAGTAAATGGGCCGTTCCTTCATGTGTCGTCATATCACCTGTAATAATTTGCCAGAGTGACTCTTGATGATTTTTTTCACGACGCTTTTTTTGAAGGTTCAATTGAAGGAGTAAGTTCTTGGCTTTGCTCGCAGCTAACTTTAATAGTTGTTTCTCTTCGTGCGTTAGTTTCCTATTTACTTCAATCACCCAAATGTAACCTAATACTTCATTGTTTTTACGAATCGATACGGCGACACGATTCCGAAGGCCCATTTCGGTAATACTATGAATATCTAAAGGTTCATTGCTTTGATTTAAAGCTGGAATGACCCCATCCTTCCAGAATCGATTCACTACTTTTTCTGGAACACGTCTACCAATAATCGTAGAAATTCGAGTGGCATCTGTTGTATCGTCATGTGAACTATAAGCCAATAATTGATGATTAGCATCTTCGAGAGTAACGGGGCAATTTAAAACATTACTAACTGTGTCAACGAAGTCTTCAAGGGAATCGAAGACACGGTCAAATTTTTTTGTATCCATGATTCAACTCCTCATATGACGACCGTATGTTTATTGTTACTATAGCATAGAATGTAAAAATAAACTTGCAAACTATATCTATTATCATCATTATCATTATAGATAATGATAATAATGAAAGGGGCTCATATGAAAACTAAAAAAGCGGACCTAATGCTACATCCCGTACGTATGCGAATCATTCAAGCCTTACTCTCATATGAGAAAATGACCGTTGTGCAGTTATTAGAAAAGCTTGAGGATATTCCTCAAGCGACAATGTACCGTCATCTAAAACAACTAAACGATGCCAATCTAATAGAAGTTATAGAGACATATAGAATAAGAGGGACCATTGAAAAAACCTATGCCGTAAAAAAAGAAAATGTACACTTATCCGAGTCAGATCTAGAAGATACGTCAGTTGAGACATCTTCGGTATTTTATGACGTATCAGGCCAATCTCCTTAAAGAGTTTGAACAATATGCAACTAAGTCCCAACCAGATCAGTATAAAGAAGATGGCTTAGGGTATAGGCACATAATTTTTCATTTAACAAATGACGAAATGACCCAATTCAGAAAAGAACTTAGCGATGTTGTGCAAAAATGGGCTGAACAAAAGGCTTCTGCCAAAAGGCAACCGAGAACGTTTGCAACGATGTTTATCCCGCAAAAATAATGGGAGGGATGAAAGTGAAAGAAAGAGAGGTCCAATTTAAAAGCATCAGTGGCATGAACATTTTTGGGACGCTCACACAACCAACCTCGATGGATCAGCGCAGGCCAGCTATTTTACTTGTTCCAGGTTCAGGTCCACTCGATCGAAACGGAAACGGGAAAAGGAAAAGTCAAACATTAAATCTCTATAATCAGCTAGCTTCCTTTTTAACAGAGCAAGGCTTTATCACGTTGCGTTATGACAAAAGAGGGACTGGAAAAAGTGAGGCCTCTTTTATGGAAACAGGTTTTTGGGATTTGGTCGAGGATGCTAGAGCGGCCATACAAACATTAAAAGAGGAGCCGGCCGTTGATCCTAAGAGGATTTTCGTTATCGGTCATAGTGAGGGAGGCATACTCGCTCCTGAAATTGTAAAAGGCCATAACCTAGCTGGGCTTATTCTTGTGGCAGGGGCTGCACAATCCTTGCCGGAAGCACTAGCCTTTCAGCGAGAACAAACGGTCCAGGAATTAAAGAATGTAAAAGGTATAAAGGGGAAATTACTATCTCTATTTAATGTTGGTGAAAAAGCAGAAAAGCAAGGGCAGAAATTCGACCAAAAAATCTTGCGATCTACGAAAGATGTGGTTCGTTATCAAGGCATTAAGATTAATGCGAAATGGTTTCGTGAACATGCAACCTACAACATCTATGAAGGACTTGTCGAGATTGATTGTCCGGTCCTTGCTGTTACGGGTTCAAAAGATCTTCAGGTAATGCCGGAACGAGTTTATGAGACCGTAAAGTACACAAAGGTAGAGACAGAAGCTCACATTGTTGATGGAATGAACCATATGCTCAGAGATCAAGCAGATGATGTAGGCATACTTCAATTAAAAAAGGCATACAAAGATGTGGGAAGCCAACCGCTCTCGCCTCCTTTTTTAGAATTGGTTAAAATGTGGTTGAATAAACATGTCTCTAGTGGATGAAATATATTCTGATCGTGTTCATCGTCATTTGCCAATTAGGAGGATTGCTTCTTTTATTTTTCAATATGACTTGGGCCATCGTTGCTTTTAGTATTTATGGAGTTGCTTTACTTACATTATTAATTATTTTTATTTTGGAGCGCAGGAAGGAAAAAAAGGAGGAAATGGATTATGATGATTGTGACTACTGATCAAGTAGCAGGATATGAGATCACGGATGTGTTGGGGTATGTAAAGGGAAGTACGATTCAAACAAAGCACATTGGACGTGATCACAGCAGGCTTAAAAGGGATTGTCGGTGGAGAGATTAAAGGCTATAACGAGATGATGATCGAAGCACGTAAACTTGCCATGCATCGTATGGTTCAAGAGGCAGAGGAAAAAGGCGCAAATGCGATTATTGGCATGCGTATGCAAACGTCAACAGTAATGAGTACAGCGGCTGAAATTATTACGTATGGAACGGCTGTTGTGATTACGAAGAAATAGAAGGAAATAGTCGTCTAGAGGCAAGCGCCTTTAGACGTTTTTTTTCCATTTTTAAGAACTTTGACTTGCAATCTTATACTTACTCTATTACTATATACAATATATCGTAATCTAGTAATCGAAAACAACTATATATTGATTTAAGCGGAATAATAGGTGCCATATGGCTTAATAGGGAATCTGGTGAGAAACCAGAACTGTCCCCGCAACTGTAAGTGTCGACAAATCAGAGAAACCACTGTGTCAGGAAACGATGACATGGGAAGGTCTGAGGAGATTGAAACACGAGTCAGGAGACCTACCTATATTCCTCAGTCAGGTTTCTTCGGGGTGTGAGAAGTGAGACGGCAACTAACATAGACAATGAAATCTATTGTTTATATGTGTCCTGTTCTTACGCCGTTTTACGCTCTTCCTCAATGATGAGGAAGAGCGTTTTTTAATATAATAAGAGGAGTGATCGTAATGAATACAGTGGTAGCAAAGGGTTCTTTAGTTGAACTATTAAAAAATAGATTTCCGGAATTACCGATCAATGAGTGGTGGAAAGAAAACTCAACGTGGGAAAAGCGAGCATTGGATGCTTTAAACTTTCTCGATATGGAACAACCAGAATGGACATTTGTTGCTGCGCAAGCTTATTTACATTCATTATATGAGGAAATAACAAAAGTAAGAGGATGGTCAACAGATTGGGAGACAGGGTTTGCTGATTGGGTCAAGAAACTGATTGAAGAGGGTTTCTATGACCAAAGGCTAGAAAGCTATTCAAAAAAGGATGTAATGGAGTTAGCTCAATCAATAGATCTCCAGCAAGATCAACATTTTACATACATTGGAATTAAAACGTTAGCCGATCGTTACTTAACTAGGCATTACGATCGAACTCTACTAGAACTACCACAAGAGAGATGGATGATCATTGCTATGACGTTAATGGTAGAGGAACCGGTTGAGAAAAGATTAGAATTAGTAAAAGAAAGTTACTGGGCTTTATCTAATTTATATATGACAGTGGCAACACCGACTCTTGCGAATGCCGGTAAGAAAGACGGTCAGCTTTCTAGTTGTTTTATTGATACGGTAGAGGACGATTTAAGAGCGATTTTTGATAGCTGTACAGATGCGGCAACGGTAAGCAAAAATGGTGGTGGTTTGGGACTGTATCTCGGTAAAATTCGGGCAAAAGGCTCTTCTATCCGTGGATTTAAGGGTGTGTCATCAGGTGTGATTCCATGGATGAAGCAATTAAATAATGTGGCTGTAAGTGTCGATCAATTGGGCCAACGTCAAGGCGCCATTGCTGTTTATTTAGATGTATGGCACAAGGATATCTTTTCTTTCCTTGATGCAAAGTTAAACAATGGTGATGAGCGTCAGCGAACTCATGATTTGTTTACAGCTGTATCGATACCAGATGTATTTATGGAGGCTGTAGATAATCGTGAGTACTGGCATTTGTTCGATCCTCATGAAGTGCGTCAAGTAATGGGTTTCTCGCTTGAAGATTATTATGATGAGGAAAAAGGAAACGGATCTTTTCGTGAGAAATATCAATTGTGTATTGAAAATCCGCAATTATCGCGAATAGAAGTCCAAGCCATTGATATTATGAAGCGAATCATGCTCTCGCAACTCGAAACAGGGAGTCCATTCATGTTTTACCGTGATACAGTCAATCGTCTAAATCCGAATCAGCATAAAGGTATGATATATGGTTCAAACCTATGTACAGAAATTATGCAGAATATGACTCCAACCGTGATAGAGGAGGAAACGACAGAAGATGGGAAAATCATTACAACGAAAACACCTGGTGATTTTGTTGTATGTAATCTTTCTTCGATTGCACTAGCAAGAGCCGTTTGGGATGAAGTGCTTGAGCGATTAATTTCCATTCAAGTAAGGATGCTTGATAACGTTATTGACTTAAATACGATTGAAGTAAAGCAAGCTCAGTTGACGAATGAAAAATACCGTGCCGTAGGGCTCGGTACGTTCGGATGGCATCATCTATTAGCAACGAAGGGTATTCGTTGGGAGAGTGATGAAGCGGTTGCTTATGCAGATGAGGTCTATGAAGAAATTGCCTATCAAACGGTGAAAGCCTCATTGCAACTCGCAAAAGAAAAAGGAGCCTATCCAGTTTTTGCAGGTTCGGATTGGGAAACAGGAGAATACTTTGAGAGACGCAACTATAAATCTACAAGGTGGAAGGACTTAAGAGATGAAGTGAAAAAGCACGGAATTCGAAACGGCTATTTAATGGCTGTTGCGCCGAATGCAACGACATCATTAATAGCTGGATCAACAGCCTCCATCGATCCCATTTTTGCAAAGATGTATATGGAAGAAAAGAAAAATTATCGCATTCCTGTCGTTGCACCCAGTTTAAATGCTGAAACAACGTGGCTGTATAAGCCAGCACATGTCATTGATCAAAAGTGGAGTATTCTTCAAAATGCAAAAAGGCAGCGTCATATTGACCAAGGTATCTCGTTTAATCTGTATGTTCCAAATACGGTAAGAGCAAAGGAATTACTAGAAATGCATTTACTAGCTTGGGAGAAAGGTTTGAAAACGACGTATTATGTGAGATCGACTTCGGTATCAATCGAAGATGATTGTGAAAGTTGTTCAAGTTAAAGAGGGGGAATACGTGATGGATCGAATGCACCAACGAAAATTATATGATGTCAAAGCACCGAATGCCTCAACAGCATTAATCAATGGAAGAAGTTCGAATGTATTAAACTGGGATGATGTTCGTTTCTCTTGGGCCTATCCTTTATATAAAAATATGTTAGCTAACTTTTGGACACCTTTTGAAATAAATATGACTCACGATGCAAAACAGTTTCCGTCCCTTACTGAAGGGGAGCAAGAAGCATTTAAAAAAATTATAGGCTTACTTGCTTTTCTTGATAGCATTCAGACAGACTATACGCTCCGTGTAGCAGATTATTTAACAGATTCAAGCATGGCAGCGTTGATGAGTGTACTTTCTTTTCAAGAGGTGGTTCATAACCAAAGCTATTCTTACGTTCTATCGAGCATCGTGCCTAAGGCAACACAAGATGAAATTTATGAATACTGGAAACACGATCCAGTTCTCCGTGAAAGAAATGAATTTATCGTTAATGGCTATGAGGATTTTGTAACGGATCCAACACCGGAAACATTAGCGAAATCGATTGTGTATGATGTTATTTTAGAAGGCTTAAACTTCTATTCAGGCTTTGCGTTCTTCTACAACTTAGCACGACATCAAAAGATGGTGTCTACTTCCACGATGATTAATTATATTAATCGGGACGAACAGCTTCATGTCTATTATTTTACGAATTTATACAAAGAGCTGTTGAAGGAAAATCCAGAACTAGATACAGAAGAATTGAAACAGTTTGTTGAAGAGGCTTTTATGAAGGCGACAGATCTTGAGATCGAGTGGTTTCGTTATATTATTGGTAATAAGTTAGATGGAATTGACCCGGAGGAGATGGAATCGTATTTGAAGTTCATGGCGAACAAGCGAATCAAACAACTCGGCTATGAAGCAATATACCCAGATCACCGAACCAATACAATGAGATGGATTAAAGCATATGAGGATGTAAATGCAGCAAAAAGTGATTTCTTTGAACAAAAATCACGCCAATACGCCAAAGTATCAAGTGACAATGGTTTTGATGAGTTGTAGGTTTTATAAGGATTGAACCCTATCTATATTTGGATAGGGTTTTTTAGCTCTATGTCAGCCGTCACTAAGAACGCTAATAACCTGGAGAAAATCGCTGATACAGCATGCTTTTTGCAAATAAAATGGAGTTCGCTGATATATTTAAGAACTTGCTGATAAAAATCCGTTCTCGCTGATATATTCAAAAGATCGTAAATAACCACATAAGGGTTAAATCTGATAGAGCAAAACCAACACTGTATTTTAAGGGCAATGAAAAAAGTGAAAATCGTACCTTTTTCAGTGGCCTCGTATTTCGCAGGAGAGGGTTTAACATATTAGATATGATCCTCGGGCGACAACCAATCTCATCTTTGATATAATGACTAATCAGATATGTATTTTTGTTGGTAATTAGCTGTTGCGGGAGTGGTAAAGATGCTTGAGGTAAATGAGTGGAGACATGTATTTAAATTAGATCCGAATAAAGAAATAACAGATGAAGCATTAGAAGCTATTTGTGAGACAGGAACAGACGGATTAATCATTGGTGGGACGGACGGAGTGACTCTTGATAATACGTTACAGTTGCTTGCTCGTGTTCGTCGTTATACGGTTTCGTGCGCTCTTGAAATTTCAAATTTGGAGGCAATCACTCCAGGGTTTGACTATTTCTTCATTCCATCTGTGATGAATAGTCCTGATTTAAAATGGGTTCAAGGCTACCATCATCAAGCGATTAAAGAGTTCGGGGCGATTATGAATTGGGATGAAATAGCGGTGGAAGGCTATTGCATTTTAAATCCAGAAGCCAAAGCTGCAAAGCTGACAAATGCGAATACGAACGTAACGACTGAAGATATTGTTGCCTATGCACGGATGGCTGAACATCTTTACCACTTCCCGATTTTCTATCTTGAATACAGTGGAACGTACGGTGATCCAAAGGTCGTGAAAGATGTGTCAACCGTTTTAAAAAATACACAGTTATTTTACGGGGGCGGAATCCGTTCGGTGGAACAAGCAAGAGAAATGGCTGAGTTTGCAGACACTGTAGTCGTTGGAAACTTGATATATGAAGATTTAGATTCTTCATTAGCAACCGTGGAGGCAGTGAAAAGCACAAGCTTAAAAAAATGAGGAACATTGAAATCCAATGAAAAACAAGCTAGAATAAAATAAAAGAACATACGTTTGGTGGTGAGGGTATGCAAGCGAAGATAATTGAGAAAATGCTCTCTGGTTTAAACCCTGAGCAAAGACAAGCCGTCCAGCATACAGATGGACCTCTGTTATTGATGGCTGGAGCCGGAAGTGGAAAAACGCGGGTACTAACACATAGGATTGCCTACCTTTTAAGAGAGAAAGAGGTTGCTCCATGGAGTGTCTTAGCGATTACCTTTACAAATAAAGCGGCACGTGAGATGAAAGATCGTGTCGCTCAACTAGTGGGACCAGTTGCAGAAGATATTTGGATTTCCACATTCCACTCCATGTGTGTCAGAATATTACGCAGAGACATTGACCGAATTGGGTATAACCGAAATTTCACCATTTTGGATTCAGGAGATCAACTATCGGTCATTAAACAAATTTTGAAGACGAAAAATATTGATCCGAAGAAGTTTGAAGCAAGGAGCATTCTTGGGACGATTAGTAGCGCAAAAAATGAATTGAAAAAGCCTGATGATTTTGCAAAAACGGCGTCGGGTCCCTATGATCAAACGGCTGCTGATGTGTATGTCGACTATCAAAAGCAATTAAAGAAAAATCATGCGCTTGATTTTGATGATTTAATCATGAAAACGATCGAGCTATTTAAGCTAGTTCCAGAGGTACTTGCGTTTTATCAACGTAAGTTCCAGTACATTTTGGTTGATGAGTATCAAGATACGAACCGAGCACAGTATATGCTTGTGAAGATGTTAGCGGAGCGCTTTGAAAATATTTGTGTAGTCGGAGATTCCGATCAGTCGATTTATCGCTGGCGTGGAGCGGATATTGCTAACATTCTGTCATTTGAAGAAGATTACCCTAAAGCTAAGGTAATCCTTCTTGAGCAGAACTATCGTTCAACCAAGACCATTCTACAAGCGGCGAACCGTGTTATAGAAAATAACTCGAACCGAAAGCCGAAGAACCTTTGGACAGAAAATGATTCTGGGATGAAAATTGGATACTTCGCAGCAGATACCGAGCAGTCGGAAGCTCAATTTGTAGTTGAGAAAATTAGAGAAGCGATGCAATCGAGTAGTTACACTTACTCAGATATAGCCATTCTTTATCGAACCAATGCTCAGTCGCGTGTGATTGAGGAATACTTTGTTAAATCGAACATTGAATATAACATCGTTGGAGGAACGAAGTTCTACGATCGAAAAGAGATTAAAGATGTTCTTGCTTATTTACGTTTAATCGCAAACCCAGATGACGATATTAGTTTACAACGGATCATTAATGTACCTAAGCGTGGGATAGGAGCAACAACCGTTGACAAAATTGGAGCCTATGCGATCGAAGAAGGAATATCGATCTTCGCTGCGCTTCAAGAGGTTGAACAGGTTGGACTTGCTGGTCGTACAGCGGTGAAGTTACAAGAATTCTCTAAGCAACTGACTCACTGGGTTGAAATGCAGGAGTATTTATCAGTGACAGAATTGGTTGAGGAGTTACTTGAACGAACGGGCTATCGTGACATGCTTAAAAATGAAAAGTCACTCGAAGCATTAAGTAGACTGGAAAACATTGATGAATTCTTAACTGTAACAAATGAATTTGAAAAACAAAATGAAGATAAATCACTTGTGGCGTTTCTAACCGATTTAGCACTTGTCGCTGATATTGATAAGTTAGATGAGGAGAATGATGGAAAGCCGAAAGATGCGATTACGTTAATGACTCTCCACTCTGCAAAAGGGTTAGAATTCCCACTTGTCTTTTTAATTGGTTTAGAAGAAGGGATTTTCCCTCATAGCCGTTCTCTATTTGAAGCAGAAGAAATGGAAGAAGAGCGCCGCTTAGCATATGTAGGGATCACGAGAGCGGAAAAGCAATTATATGTAACTAATGCAAGGTTAAGGACCATGTTTGGTCGAACAAATACGAATCCGCCTTCAAGATTTATCAATGAGATTCCGGAAGAATGTCTTGAATCGTTAAATGAGCAACAGAAAAAGCAAACTCCTGATTGGATGAAGACGTCTCGAAAAACATCACCAACCCAGCCTAGTCGCAATATTGAGCGGCCTCGAGTGACTCATACAGGTGGCGATCAGATCTCTTGGAATGTAGGCGATAAAGCAGCCCACAAAAAATGGGGAGTTGGAACGGTAGTAAGTATAAAAGGAGCCGGAGAATCAGTAGAACTTGATATTGCTTTTCCTAATCCAACCGGTGTGAAACGTCTATTTGCTAAATTCGCACCGATAACAAAACAGTAAAACAAGCTATTAAAAAGGGCAAAAGGAAGAGGCTACTGAAACTGGTGATTGGACCTTTTCAGTAGTCTTAATTGTAAAAGCCCTTTTACATAAGAAAGGACGAAAGCCATGGAGCAGCAAGCCCCCAAACGACTAGAAGAGCTTCGTAAGCTTTTAGAGGAGTATGGCCACCATTATTATGTGCTAGATAACCCAGTTGTTTCAGACGCAGAGTATGATGCTCTTATGCAAGAATTAATTCAATTAGAGGAGCAGTATCCTCAATTTTTCAGTGAAGATTCTCCATCCGTTCGAGTCGGTGGAGAACCCCTTCCTTTCTTTGAAAAAGTGGAACATCGCTCGCCGATGTTAAGTTTAGGAAATGCTTTTTCAGATGTCGATCTACGTGACTTTGATCGACGTGTTAGACAGTTAGTGGGGGACAATGTTACGTATACATGTGAGTTGAAAATTGACGGTCTAGCTGTTTCTCTTGTTTATGAAAAGGGTAAATTCAAAAGAGGGGCCACGCGTGGTGATGGAACCGTTGGAGAAGATATTACGGCTAATCTAAAAACGATTCCCGCGATTCCTCTCAGGTTAAAAGAACAGGTCAATATCGAAGTTCGTGGTGAAGCTTTTATGCCAAAAGGCTCCTTTGAAGCGTTGAATGTGGCTAAAGAGAAAGTTGGGGAAGAGAAGTTTGCGAACCCGAGAAATGCAGCGGCAGGATCACTGCGTCAACTAGATCCTAAGCTTGCAGCAAAACGAAACTTATCTATTTTTATTTATGCAATTGGTTATCTCGAGGAAAAAGAAGTTCCCTCCCATCATGAAGGGATTCATTATTTAAAAGAGCTCGGATTCCGAGTAAATAAGGAAAGCAGACACTGTTCTTCTATTGAAGAAGTGATTGCTTATACGGAAGAATGGGTGCAAAAGCGCGGGGAACTTCCTTATGAAATAGATGGAATTGTCATTAAGGTTGACCGTTTAGATCAACAAAAGGAGATGGGCTTCACCGCTAAGAGTCCAAGGTGGGCCATTGCGTTTAAGTTTCCAGCTGAAGAAGTCGTAACGACTCTAGAAGACATTGAACTTAATATTGGAAGAACCGGAGTCGTGACACCGACAGCCATTTTATCACCCGTAACGGTTGCTGGAACTACAGTGAAACGAGCTTCGCTTCATAACGAGGATTTAATTCGTGAAAAAGATTTGAAGCTTGGTGATTCTGTTGTCATAAAAAAAGCGGGAGATATTATACCTGAAGTCGTGAATGTTCTAACAGACTTACGAGATGGATCTGAACGCGAATTTACGATGCCTACCCACTGTCCAGCTTGTGAAAGTGAATTGGTTCGGTTAGAGGGAGAAGTTGCACTGCGCTGTATTAACCCACAATGCCCGGCGCAAATCAAAGAGGGGTTAATTCATTTCGTATCAAGAAATGCAATGAACATTGATGGTCTTGGCGAAAAGGTCATTAGTCAGCTATTTGATCATGACCTCGTTTCAGATGTCGCCGATATTTATAAACTAGATCGAGATGAGTTACTGAAGCTAGAACGAATGGGTGAAAAGTCAGTTGATAAATTACTCGATGCGATAGAAAAAACAAAAGGAAATTCACTTGAACGTCTATTGTTTGGGTTAGGGATCCGTTTTGTTGGAGCCAAAGCGGCCAAAACGTTGGCGATGGAATTTGAAACGCTCGATCGCATTCAACATGCAACAGAAGAAGAGTTGATTGCGGTTAATGAAATAGGGGAAAAAATGGCATCTTCAATAAAACGTTATTTTTCCACTCCTGAAGTGTTAGAATTAATAGATGAATTAGTCAATCTTGGAGTCAATGTGGCATATAAAGGTCCGAGGGCACCAACTGAAAACGAAGTTACTGATAGTCCGTTTGCTGGTAAAACAATTGTGTTAACAGGGAAGCTTGAACAACTGACTCGTGATGAGGCCAAGGAGAAAATTGAAGCGTTTGGTGGGAAAGTTACTGGAAGCGTCAGTAAAAAAACAGATCTTGTCATTGCCGGAGAGGATGCTGGATCAAAGCGAACAAAAGCAGAGGAACTCAACATTGAAATTTGGGATGAAGCGAAGTTAGTAGAAGTGTTCAATTCTAATTAAATAAGTAGAAGGAGGAGGGAAGTGGATGATGTTAAGAAGGTGGGGAACCGCTTCTCTCATTCTGTTTCTTTTAACAGGGTGTTTTCCAAGTATGCCCGAAGAAGAAGAACAGGTTGTAGAGGAAGGAAATGTGAATGAACAGGAACAAGTCGTAGAAGTCGTTCCACAAATTATTACGCCTGACAATTATTATCAAAGCGTTTTATACGATGGTTCTTATAAGCACGGAGAATCTAGAGGGTTTGGTAATTCCGTCGTTTATAATCGCCTAGATTTAGATCAGCTAGAGATGGGATTAACGCGGATTGCTCAACAGCATTTTGACCCGGAAAACTATTTCTTTAGAGAAGGTCAATTCATTAAAAGGAATCAGTTAAATAATTGGTTGATGCGATACGATGAGGAGTCAAATCCAGATGGGCTTAATCCGGGACTTGGTCAAGGCGAGGATATGCGTGCTAGGGAAGAAAGTCAGCCCCGTTATTTATCTCATATTTTAGAACACAATTACTTGGTCGAAGATTCTAATGGCCAATTAAACCTTGGTGGAATAGTGATCGGACTCTCCATGAATAGTGTGTACAATTTTAGAGTGGAAGATGAACAAGGGCGTTACTATTTTTATGAGTTGCCACTAACTGAACAAGCAATTGAACAAGAAGCAGACCGAATCGCTAAAGAAATTTTGAACAGGTTACGTTCAATGGAGGATGGAGCTTTTCAGGACATTCCGATCCTTTTTGCTGTATTTCAGGAACAACCTCGAGAATCTGTGATCCCTGGGCAGTTTATTGCAAAAGCGATAGCTGATCCGAGAGGGGACTTAGACCGGTTTCAGCGTTTAAATGAACGTTATTTTCTGTTTCCTTCTAGTGAAGCCAATCAAGAGGCTCGAAATGAAGCGGACCAGTTTCAACGGTTCAAAGACGATATTCAAGACTTTTTTGATACGTATCTAGGAGTTGTCGGTAAAGGGCGTTATTTAGATAATCAAATCCAAGAGTTGAATATTGAGATCCCTTTACGTTTTCAGGGGAAAGCGGAGATTGTTGCCCTTTCGCAATACGTAGCGAGCCAATTGAAACAAAGGTTTCAAGGGCATTACAAGGTAAGTGTTGAAATCACGTCTGTATCCGGAAATACAGAAAGTATTGTGGTTCAGAATCCAGATGAAGAACCATTTATTCATGTATTTAACTAGATTAAAATAATATTCATACAAAAAGGTAGTTCTAGATAGGAAGTAACTCACTTCTATAATAGAGCTACTTTTTTATGCTTTTTATGAAACGAAAGTTAATAAGTATAATGAAAAGGCGTCTGTCTGTAAATATGTTAAAATAATTGTCGAAATGAAACGAATTATAATAAAAAAAACTATTTATTATTCCTATTGTACATGATATATTTATCTCGTCGACTGACACCTTGTAGGAGGTCAGATGTCTGACATTGGCGCTTTGTACTGAGCACTTACATAAATTACATCAAACTGTGCAAACAAAGACAAATAGATTTCTTTATAGAGGAATAGAACCTAAGCAAAGTGAAACCCTATACAAGAAAGGTTTGTCTGAGAAGGCACTTCTACATCATGAATGTGTGTACGTACATAACGAAAGCGTTCGCACGATAGAAAAAAAGGGGGATTTTACATGAAAAAGTGGCTACGTACATTAACGATGACAGCAGCTGTTGCAGTGACACTTGCAGCGTGTGGAGCAGGCGAAGAAGCTCCTGCTACTGATGAGGAAGCAGCACCAGGTGGTGGTGCAGTTGAAGCTACGGACTTTACAGTAGGCATGGTAACAGATGTCGGAGGAATTGATGATAAGTCATTCAACCAATCGTCTTGGGAAGGTTTATCGCTATTTGGTAGTGAATTTGGCTTAGAAGAAGGAACGGACTACCGTTACTTACAATCTGGTGATATGGCAGAATTTGAACCAAACCTTCGTACTTTAGTACGTGAAGATGTCGATCTTGTTTGGGGAATTGGCTTTTTAATGGAAGATGCGATTCGAACGATTGCACAACAAGTGGAAGATGCTCAATTAGCTATTGTTGATTCAGTTGTAGCAGACGAGGACGGAGTTCCATTAGCGAATGTAGCAAACATTACATTTAAAGAACATGAAGGATCTTTCCTTGTAGGTGTGGCAGCAGGTCTTCAAACGACTGGAAATAAAGTCGGTTTCATTGGTGGAGTTGAAGGTTCTTTAATCAAGAAATTCGAAAATGGATTTAAAGCAGGTGTTAAAGCGGTTAATCCAGATGCTGAAGTTATCGTTCAGTATGCTGAAAGCTTTAACAACCCTGACCGTGGTTCTCAAATTGCAAATACAATGTATAGCCAAGGCGCTGATATTATTTATCACGCAGCTGGTGATACAGGTAATGGTCTTTTCACAGAAGCTATCAACCGTGCTCGTAATGGCGAAAATGTTTGGGCAATTGGTGTTGACCGTGACCAACATGAAGAAGGTGTTTTTGGTGACGATGGTCAATCAGTAACATTAACTTCAATGGTTAAGCGTGTAGACAGAGCTGTATATTTAGTATCTGAGCGTACGATGAATGGTGACTTCCCAGGTGGTGAAGTTCTTGAATTTGGTCTAGATGATGAAGCGGTAGGAATTGCTCCTTCACAAGACAACATGTCTGAGGAAGCGCTACAAGCTGTTCAAGACTATCAAGCACAAATCCAAGGGGGGGACATTTCAGTTCCTCAAACAGATGAAGAATACGAAGAGTATCTATCTTCACTTTAAATTTTTTTAAGGCAAAAGGCTAGTATCGCACTAGCCTTTTGTTTTCAATCTTACATAAATCGTGTGAAGAAGGGACAATGAAGGATTGTTAATTGCCCAATCCTTCATTGCCTCTTTTAGATAAGAAATGACGGTTCAAGTATTGAAAGGTTAGGAGTGATTTACAGGTGAGCTATGTTATTGAAATGAATAACATTCGTAAAGAATTTCCTGGAATTGTGGCAAATGATAATATCACACTTCAAGTAAAAAAGGGAGAAGTTCATGCTCTCCTTGGTGAAAATGGAGCGGGCAAATCCACTTTAATGAACGTGTTATTTGGATTATATCAACCTGAACAAGGTGAAATTGTCGTTCGTGGGGAAAAAGTAAAAATTACCGACCCGAATGTAGCGAACAATCTTGGGATAGGAATGGTCCATCAACATTTTATGCTTGTTGATAAATTCACAGTTACAGAAAATATTATTTTAGGAAATGAGCCTAAAAAGTTTGGCAGAATTAATATAAAAAAAGCAGCTAAAGAAGTAGAAGAAATCTCGAACCGATACGGTTTAAAGGTAGATCCATATGCAAAAATTGAGAATATTTCTGTTGGGATGCAACAACGAGTAGAGATCTTAAAAACGCTTTATCGCGGTGCTGATATTCTTATTCTCGATGAACCTACCGCCGTTTTAACCCCACAAGAAATTCAAGAGTTGATCAGTATAATGAAGACGTTGGTGAATGAAGGAAAGTCCATTATTTTGATTACTCACAAACTAAAAGAGATTATGGCGGTTTGTGATCGTTGTACCGTTATTAGACGTGGGAAGGGAATTGGGACCGTTGATGTCAGCGATACGAATCCGGATAAGTTAGCAGCGATGATGGTCGGACGCGAAGTCAATTTCAGTGTAGAAAAAGGTCCTGCTAACCCAAAAGAAACAGTTCTAAGAATTAAAAACTTAACTGTAAATGATTCACGAGGGGTAACGGCTGTTAACAATTTGAGTCTAGATTTAAAAGCAGGAGAAATCATTGGACTTGCTGGTGTTGATGGGAACGGACAGTCAGAATTAATAGAAGCTATTACAGGTTTACGTAAAGCAGAATCAGGCATTGTTTCATTAAATGGTAAAGATGTGACTAATTTCAAACCTCGTAAGGTGACAGAGTCTGGTCTCGGACATATCCCTGAGGATCGGCATAAGCATGGTCTTGTATTGGATTTCACCATTGGAGAAAATATTGTTTTACAAACGTATTATCATAAGCCGTACTCAAAAAATGGCATTTTAAATCATCATGAAATTTATAAAAAAGCTCGATCTTTGATTGAAGACTTTGATGTGCGAACACCGAGTGAATACACACTGGCTCGTGCTTTATCTGGAGGAAATCAACAAAAGGCCATTATTGCACGTGAGGTCGACCGCTCACCAGACTTCTTAATTGCGGCGCAACCAACTCGTGGTTTAGATGTTGGTGCAATTGAATCCATTCATAGAAGGCTTGTGATGGAGCGGGATAAAGGGAGAGCGGTCCTTCTTATGTCATTAGAATTAGATGAGATCTTGAACGTAAGTGATCGAATTGCTGTTATGTATGAAGGAGAAATTGTAGACATTGTCGATGCTGATCAAACGAATGAACGAGAATTAGGTTTACTGATGGCTGGTGGCAAGAAGGAGAAGGAAGGTAAAGCAAGATGATGAAAAAATTGCTTCCAAAAAATAAGTTGATATCGTTAGCTGTTCCTTTAATAGCTGTCTTATTAGGGATCTTAATTGGCGCGATTGTCATGCTTTTTACTGGCTACAATCCAGTATTAGGTTACTCTGCATTGTTGGCGGGAATTTTTAGTGATACGTACTACATTGGTGAGACGATCAGAACGATGACCCCTCTCATTTTATCTGGTCTTGCGGTAGCATTTGCTTTCCGAACGGGACTATTTAATATTGGGGTAGAAGGTCAAGTAATTGTCGGTTGGCTTGCTTCTGTGTATGTGGGGATTGTACTAGAATTACCTAAATTGATTCATTTGCCGGTAGCCATCCTTGCTGGAGCACTGGCTGGGGCGTTATGGGGATTCATCCCTGGTATTTTAAAGGCTCGTTTTCAAGTTCATGAAGTTATTGTAACGATTATGATGAACTATATTGCTTTATATACAGCTAATTATTTGATTCGCGCCTTTTTACTAGTACCAGGAGAGCGGACGGAAGCGATCTCGAAATCTGCTTCACTTGCATCTCCATTTTTACAATCATTGACAGACTATTCGAGGCTACACTATGGATTTATTGTGGCGCTCCTAGGTTGTGTTGTCATGTGGTTTATTTTATGGAAAACATCAAAAGGGTTTGAGCTTCGTGCCGTTGGGTTTAACCAACATGCTTCGCAATATTCTGGTATGAATGTCAAGAAAAACATCGTTCTTGCGATGGTGATTTCTGGAGGATTTGCTGGTGTTGCCGGTGCGATGGAAGGTCTAGGAACTTATGGTTATATGAGCATTCTTTCTGGGTTCACTGGAGTCGGTTTTGACGGTATCGCCGTAGCCTTATTAGGTGCGAATACGGGAGTAGGGGTTTTATTAGCTTCCTTCCTATTTGGTGGGTTGCAAATTGGTGCGTTAAACATGCAATCAAAAGCGGGCGTACCTGTTGAATTAATCGACATTGTTATCGCCCTAATTATTTTCTTTGTAGCATCTAGTTACATCATTCGCTGGGTTATGAATCGAATTAAGAAGGAGGGGATTTAAATGGATTTCATGCAAATATTGGCGCTTGTCATACCTGCAGCGATCTACGCAGCTGCTCCCCTTATCTTAACTGGTTTAGGTGGTTTGTTTAGTGAACGTTCTGGTGTTGTTAATATCGGGTTAGAAGGACTTATGGTAATTGGAGCGTTTACTGGAATTGTAGTCACATTGACACTAGAAGGAATGGGATTTGGAGGTTCTTCTGTTTGGCTGGCGATGCTCGCGGCCGTTATGATTGGAGCTGCTTTCTCATTATTTCATGCTGTTGCTTCAATTACGTTTCGAGCGGATCAGATTGTAAGTGGCGTCGCTCTAAACTTTTTAGCGGTAGGATTAAGTGTTTTCCTTATTCGATTAATGTATGGAAAAGGGCAAACGGATTATATCCGTAACCGCATTTATCGTTTTGATGTTCCTGTACTAAGTGATATTCCGATTATTGGTCCGTTGTTCTTCTCGAATGTCTATATAACATCGTACATTGCCATTTTATTTGCAATCGTTGTGTATTTTGTAGTGTTCTATACTCCGTTTGGTCTTCGTCTCAGATCCGTTGGGGAGCATCCGATGGCTGCTGATACGATGGGGATCAACGTGGTTCGCATGCGTTATATAGGAGTTATGTTAAGTGGAGCTTTTGCTGGACTAGGTGGAGCCGTATTTGCGGTGACTGTTTCAGGGAACTTCTCGGGTACGACGATTGTCGGTCAAGGATTTATGGCACTCGCTGCGTTAATATTCGGGAAGTGGAATCCACTTGGTGTGTTGGGAGCAGCCTTATTCTTCGGATTGGCCCAAGCGTTAAGTATTACAGGAGCACAAATTCCATTACTAGCTAATGTCCCGTCTGTGTTTCTTTTGACCGCACCTTATGTTTTAACGATTTTAGCACTTGCTGGATTTGTAGGACGTGCTGAAGGGCCAAAAGCAATTGGAAAACCTTATGTAAAAGGGTCAAGATGACAGAGAAAGAACCTTCTGATTGGAAAAAACCAGAAGGTTCTTTTGTTATAGAGAAACGATTATTACGCGTTTGCTTTAGTGGGGGAGAGAAATTAATGAAGATTAGTCTAGATGTATGTATATCAGTATATAGCGCTAAAAACGTTTGCATCTGAAGTGGTGGTGAATAAATATCCATAAAGTTGAGAGGGTTTAACTGTGTTTAAATGTTCTGAAATTAATATTATGTTATGGTATATAGGAGGTCCATTTTGCGAGTGTGATTTAAACAAACGCTTGTTTATGTAATGTTATACAGAATGGTTGCATAGATCTTCCAAAAGCGGGTTTAGTTAAGGAGGTGCCATAGATGGATTACGGTTTAACAACAGCAACTTGGTTTTTGCTGTACGTTCCGATGCCTTTATTAATTGTTTTATCAATCATCTCATTACTTAGAAGGAGGAGTGAGTAAATTTGGAATTAGCTACGATTATTACGTTTATTATTTATTTAGTAGGAATGCTTGCGATCGGACTGGTTGCGTACCGGTTAACAAGTAATTTATCCGATTATGTTCTAGGGGGACGTCGACTCGGAGGAAGTGTGGCGGCGCTTAGTGCTGGGGCTTCAGACATGAGTAGTTGGCTCTTACTTGGATTGCCAGGTGCCATGTATGTCAGTGGTATGGGTGAAATTTGGATAGCAGTTGGTCTCGCTATTGGTGCTTATTTAAATTGGCAGTTTATCGCAGCAAGACTTAGAACTTATACAAAAATAGCAAATGATTCTATTACTCTACCAGAATTTTTGGAGAATCGTTTTCATGACCGTTCGAAGGCATTGCGTATTATCTCGGCCCTTCTTATTCTTATTTTCTTTGCCTTTTATACGTCTTCAGGTCTTGTAGGTGGTGCCCTACTTTTTGAAGCTTCGTTTGGTATGACGTATACACAAGCTTTATGGATTGGTGCATTAGTTATTATATCGTATACATTTTTAGGTGGTTTCTTAGCTGTAAGTTGGACGGACTTCTTTCAAGGGATTTTAATGTTCTTGGCGTTAATTATTGTTCCCATTGTAGCAATCTCAAATATGGGAGGATGGAGGGAGACGGTTAATACCGTCGGTGTGATGGATCCATCCTACTTAGATGCATTTCAAGGAGCAACGTTTATTGGTGTCGTTTCCTTACTTGCTTGGGGTTTAGGTTATTTTGGTCAACCTCATATTGTTACACGTTTTATGGCTGTTAAATCAGTAAAAGAAATACCGAAAGCCCGCGCAGTCGGTATGACATGGATGGTCCTTGCCTTATTTGGGGCGATTTTCACTGGTTTTGTAGGGATTGCTTACTTCTCAGTAAATGGTCCAGGAGGTCAGCCGCTTGCTGATGGATCTCATGAGACATTATTTATTATGTTTACTCAAGTGCTCTTTAATCCTTGGGTAGCGGGCTTCTTGTTAGCTGCGATTTTATCGGCGATTATGAGTACCATTGATTCACAACTTTTAGTTTCTTCTAGTGCTCTAGCAGAAGATGTTTATAAAGGGTTTATTAGAAAAAATGCCTCTCAAACAGAGCTTGTTTGGGTAGGGAGATTCGGGGTTGTTCTGATTGCGTTAATCGCAATTGTACTTGCCTACAATCCAGAAAGTTCGGTCCTCGATCTAGTTGGTTATGCTTGGGCTGGATTTGGAGCAGCATTCGGTCCAGTACTGATCCTCGCGTTATTCTGGAAACGAATGACGAGAAACGGAGCTTTAGCCGGAATGGTAGTGGGTGGTCTAACCGTGATTATTTGGGCGGAATTAGATACGTGGTTCGGCTTTTCTGCGGAACAATTTCCGATATTAGGCCTTTACGAGATCATTCCAGGTTTTATTCTCGCTTGGATGGCCATCGTGGTAATTAGTATCCTTGGCCAAGAGCCTTCAAAGGACATTCAGGAAGAATTTGAGAAATCGAAACAGGAAGTATTATCGTAAGATCCATCCTCTCTTAGTAATGACTAAGAGAGGATTTTGTTTTGTTTGCAAAATGGAGCATTAGGTACCTGTATTGTAGTAACTGAAAAATAGAGATACCTAAAGGGAGAATTAACTACTTATATTTTTAGTATCTAAAATCTTGAGGCACTTATTGGGCGCAGTGAGTACCTCTATTTTTATTTAGAAAAAATAATTTCCTTACCTAACCTAATACAGATACTCACTCTACCGCGTCTCTACACTACAGTGACGCTTCTTTCTACTCTAAAAAAGCAGGATGACACCTATCTTATGCAAAGTTTACACTACTTGGGCTTTGTTGCCTGTGAAAGGGTTATTTGGTATTATTAATCATATTGTCAAAATGCTCGAAATTTTTTCGGAGGTGAAGGAGAAATGTCACGAATCCAAGAGGAACAAGTCAAGCACGTCGCTAATCTCGCTAGACTTGCGATTACAGAAGAAGAAGCGAAAATGTTCACAGAACAATTAGATGCCATTATTACGTTTGCAGAGCAGTTGAATGAATTAGATACAACAGGTGTAAAGCCAACTACACATGTTCTTGATATGAAGAATGTACTACGTGAGGACAAGGCAACTAAAGGATTACCAATTGAAGATGTATTGAAAAATGCACCAGACCATGAAGACGGACAAATCCGTGTACCGTCAATTATAGAATAGTAGGGGAGGACAAGCTTCATGTCTTTATTTGACCATAAGATGTCAGAGCTTCATACGATGCTTCTAAACAAAGAAGTGAAAGTCTCTGATCTCGTTGATGAATCATACAAACGAATTAGCGAAGTAGATGGTAGCGTTAAAGCGTTTGTCACTTTAGATGAAGAAAAAGCACGTGCATATGCTCAGGAGTTGGACGAAGCTCTTAGTTCAGACGCCGAACGTGGATTATTATTTGGGATGCCGATTGGTATAAAAGATAACATTGTAACGAAAAACTTACGTACGACTTGTTCGAGTCGCATACTTGAGAATTTCGATCCAATCTATGATGCTACGGTTGTGCAAAAGCTGAGAGGAGCTCAAGCGATCACAATTGGTAAGCTGAATATGGACGAATTTGCGATGGGGTCTTCTACTGAGAACTCTGCCCTTCAAGAAACAAGAAACCCTTGGAATCTTGATACAGTACCAGGTGGTTCGAGTGGTGGTTCAGCTGCTGCCGTTGCAGCTGGAGAAGTTCCTTTCTCGTTAGGATCGGATACGGGTGGATCGATCCGTCAACCGGCATCGTTTTGTGGTGTAGTTGGATTAAAACCTACATATGGACGAGTATCACGTTTTGGATTAGTGGCTTTTGCCTCATCACTTGATCAAATTGGTCCGATTACTCGTAACGTTGAGGACAATGCATACTTACTACAATCCATTACAGGCTTAGACCCAATGGACGGAACTTCTGCCAATGTGGAAGTTCCAGACTTTTTATCTGCTCTTACGGGTGATGTAAAAGGGTTGAAAATCGCTGTGCCAAAAGAGTACTTAGGTGAAGGTGTGCAAGAAGAAGTTAAGCAATCCGTTCTAGATGCTTTAAAAGTACTTGAAGGACAAGGCGCTACATGGGAAGAGGTTTCACTACCACATTCAAAATACGCGCTTGCAACCTATTATTTGATTTCTTCATCTGAAGCTTCAGCGAACCTTGCTCGCTTTGATGGAGTTCGTTACGGTTACCGGACGGATAATGCAGAAAATCTTCTTGAAATGTACAAGCAAACACGTGCAGAAGGCTTCGGAGATGAAGTGAAGCGTCGTATTATGCTTGGAACATTTGCGCTTAGCTCTGGTTATTATGATGCTTACTATAAAAAAGCCCAACAAGTCCGTACATTAATTAAACAAGACTTTGAAAAAGTCTTTGAAAAATATGACGTCATTATTGGACCAACAACGCCGACACCTGCGTTTAAGATCGGTGAAAATACAAAAGATCCATTAACGATGTATGCAAATGACATCTTAACGATTCCGGTAAACCTTGCAGGCGTTCCTGGAATTTCCGTACCGTGTGGATTTAAAGATGGTCTTCCACTCGGATTACAAATTATTGGTAAACATTTTGATGAAAGCACCGTTTATCGTGTGGCACATGCTTTTGAACAAGCAACAGACTATCACACGCAAAAACCGACGTTGTAAGGGGGAGACTGCGATGAATTTCGAAACGATTATCGGACTTGAAGTCCACGTTGAATTAAAGACAGACTCGAAAATTTTCTCAGCTAGTCCGAACCACTTCGGATCAGAGCCGAATACAAATACGAGTGTCATTGATCTTGGATATCCAGGTGTACTACCTGTATTAAATAAGTCAGCGGTTGAATTTGCGATGAAAGCGGCAATGGCGCTTAATTGTGAAGTCGCTACAGATACAAAGTTTGATCGCAAAAACTATTTTTATCCAGATAACCCGAAGGCATACCAAATCTCTCAGTTTGATAAGCCAATTGGGGAGCATGGCTGGATTGAAATTGAAGTAGAAGGCGAGAAGAAGCGGATCGGAATTACTCGTCTTCATTTAGAGGAAGATGCTGGTAAGTTAACACACTCAGGAGGCGGTTACTCTTTAGTAGACTATAACCGTCAAGGAACACCTCTTATTGAGATCGTTTCAGAGCCTGATATTCGTACACCTGCTGAAGCATATGCCTATTTGGAGAAGCTAAAAGCGATCATTCAATATACAGGCGTGTCTGATTGTAAAATGGAAGAAGGCTCATTGCGGTGTGATGCGAATATTTCTTTGCGCCCTGTTGGACAAGAGAAATTCGGAACAAAAGCAGAGTTGAAAAACTTGAACTCGTTCAACTTTGTTCGCAAAGGTCTTGAGTACGAGGAAAAACGTCAAGAACAAGTTCTTTTATCTGGTGGGATCATTGAACAGGAAACACGTCGTTATGATGAAGCAGCGAATAAAACGCTTCTCATGCGTGTGAAAGAAGGATCTGATGATTACCGTTATTTCCCTGAGCCAGATCTAGTCGATTTATATATTGATGAAGAGTGGAAAGAGCGTATTCGCGCTGAAATCCCTGAACTTCCAGATGCGAGAAAGAAGCGTTATGTAGAAGAGCTTGGATTACCCGCTTACGATGCAGTCGTTCTAACGTTAACAAAAGAAATGTCTGACTTCTTTGAAGAGACGATTGAACAAGGTGTAGGAGCGAAGCAAGCTTCTAACTGGTTAATGGGCGAAGTATCCGGTTATTTAAATGCAGAACAAAAAGAACTTCATGAAATTGCTCTTACTCCTAAAAGCTTAGCAGGGATGATTGAACTGATTGAAAAAGGAACAATCTCATCTAAAATTGCTAAAAGTGTGTTCAAGGAATTAATTGAAAACGGTGGAGATGCTGAGCAAATCGTTAAAGACAAAGGACTTGTTCAAATCTCTGACGAAGGGGCCATTCTACAAATGGTCACAGAGGTTCTTGACAATAATCCTCAATCGGTTGAGGATTACAAGAACGGGAAAGAAAAAGCGATTGGCTTCCTGGTTGGTCAAATCATGAAAGCCTCAAAAGGAAAAGCAAATCCTCCAATGGTGAATAAACTCTTGCTTGAGGAAATGGCGAAGCGTTAACCAGCTGTCTTGTGAACAAGAGATATAGATCTGATTTCTCTAATGATAGAGAGATCAGATTTTTTCGTAAAATGATTTGTCCATTTGCTGAATGGTGTCCTTGTAAGGTACAATACAAGTAGGATAGTGATATTATCTAGAGATAATTATGTTAATGAAGTAAGGAGATCTACAATGAAAAGAGCTCGACTTATTTACAATCCAACGTCTGGGCGTGAACAAATTCGTAAAAGTTTGGCATATATATTAGAGCGACTTGAAAAAGCAGGATATGAAACTTCAGCACATGCAACAACAGGTGAAGGTTGTGCTAAGCGAGCTGCTCGCAAAGCAGGAGAAAATGGATATGATTTAGTGATTGCTGCGGGTGGAGATGGAACGATTTTTGAAGTCGTAAATGGATTGGCTCCTTTAAAAGAAAGACCAAGCCTCGGTCTGATTCCTGCTGGTACGACAAATGATTTTGCTAGAGCTCTTCACATTCCTAGAGATATTGAAAAGGCGTGTGATGTTCTTTGTGGAGATCATTTCGAGCCGATCGATATTGGACGTGCTGGTGAAAAATACTTCATCAACATTGCAGCGGGTGGTACATTAACAGAATTAACGTATGAAGTTCCTAGTAAGCTGAAAACAGCAGTAGGACAATTAGCTTATTATATTAAGGGGCTTGAAAAACTTCCACAAGTAGCCCCGCGAAAAGTCAAAATAGAATATGATGGGAAATTATTTGAAGGAGAAATTATGTTGTTTCTCGTTTCTAATACGAATTCGGTAGGGGGATTCGAAAAATTAGCTCCAGATGCTTCCCTTCAAGATGGGATGTTTGACTTTATTGTTGTAAAAAAGCTTTCGTTTCCAGAATTCTTACACCTCTGCACATTAGCGCTTAGAGGTGAGCACATTCATCATTCTAAAGTGATGTATGTACATGCCAACCGCATTAAAGTAGAAGTCGAAGGCGATATGCAACTGAACTTAGATGGAGAACATGGTGGGCAACTACCAACGGAATTTGTTAATTTATATCAACATTTTGAGATGCTGACACCCAAAGGACGTACGTTACGAAGATAGCCCATTTGATGGAACCTTCTTATAATTGGAAGGTTCTTTTTTTATTCTATAAAAAGTGAATTCACACACGAACAATCAAGAAATCACCGCTCATTTCGAGACAGTCCTTGAATGTGGTACAATAACAAAACGAATAGACCTAAAAGGACGGAATGAATTATGAAACAGCAACTACCAGTGAAGAAAAACGACCAGCTTCAAGTGACGATTGAAGATTTAACCCATGAAGGAGCCGGTGTCGCCAAAGTAGATGGCTACACGTTATTTGTACCAAAAGCATTACCAGGAGAAACTGTCGATATTAAAGTAGTAAAGACGAACAAAGGCTATGGCTTTGCTCGCCTACTTGAAATAAAAGAAGCAAGTGAACACCGAGCTGAACCGCCATGTCCAATCTATCACCAATGTGGAGGCTGTCAAATTCAACACTTAAGTTACGAAGCCCAGTTAATATCCAAACAAAAGCAAGTGAAGGATGTACTAGAACGAATTGGTGGCTTAAAAGAGGTAACGCTTCATCCCACACTAGGTATGGAAAACCCGTGGCGTTATCGCAACAAAGCCCAGGTACCAGTTGGTGAAGAAGGCGGCCTTGTCATTGCAGGTTTTTACCAAGAACGAAGCCACCGAATAATCGATATGGATGAGTGTTTGATTCAACATGAAGAGAATGATCAGATCATTCGTGTCGTCAAAAAGATTGCAAACAAACACGGAATTCGAGGCTATGATGAAGAGAAGCACCGTGGAACCTTAAGACATGTTGTGGCTCGTAAAGGAAAGGTCACGAATGAAGTTATGGTCGTATTAGTCACAAGAGGCCAAGAATTGTCGAACAAAAAAGCGATCATCGATGAAATTGTAGCGGAAGTACCGAACGTCAAATCAATCGTTCAAAACATCAATACGAAACGAACCAATGTCATCTTCGGTGATGAAACGATCGTTCTATGGGGCGATGAGTACATCCATGATTACATTGGTGATATTAAATTTGCCATATCAGCTCGTTCGTTCTATCAAGTCAATCCAGAGCAAACGAAAGTCCTCTACGACCAAGCTCTGAAATACGCGGATCTAACAGGAGAAGAAACCGTCATAGATGCCTACTGTGGAATTGGTACGATCTCGCTATTCCTCGCTCAACGCGCTAAGCATGTGTACGGAGTAGAAATTGTTCCAGATGCGATTGCCGATGCAAAACGCAATGCCGAATTAAACGGCTTCACCAATGTCGACTTCGCCGTAGGAGAGGCCGAAAAAGTGATGCCATGGTGGTATGCACAAGGGGTAAGAGCAGATGTAGTCGTGGTTGATCCTCCTCGAAAAGGGTGTGATGAGGAATTGCTAGAGACAATCCTATCGATGAAGCCAAAGCGTGTGGTTTATGTGTCTTGTAATCCTGCTACGTTGGCGAGGGATTTGAAAATCCTAGAGGCTGGTGGATATGAGACGAAAGAAGTGCAACCGGTGGATATGTTTCCGCATTCAACACATGTGGAGTGTGTAGCGCGGTTGGAGTTGGTATAATAGAAAAGCAGATGATATAGAAAAATCTATATCATCTGCTTATTTGTTTATAAAAATACCATTCAGGAACGATTTTCGTTAAAATAAACATTGCTGATTTTCAAAAATTATAAATGTCCAAATGTATTTGTATTTGATCATAAGTAATTAAGCATGATATAAGTGAAAAAGAAGTGGAACATTCGGCATTAATTTTTAACCTAGGGTTGGAAGTTGTATTCATAGTGAGAGGATTTGAGTTTGAAATGATAGATAATTTTTGGCGTGATTTACCACGACCCTTTTTTGTACTTGCACCGATGGAAGATGTGACAGATGTTGTTTTTCGTCACGTAGTAAGTGCAGCCGGTCGACCGGATGTATTTTTCACAGAGTTTACAAACTCGGATAGCTATTGTCATCCAGAGGGTATGAAAAGTGTGCGTGGACGTTTGACTTTTACAGAGGATGAACAGCCAATGGTGGCACATATTTGGGGGGATCATCCCGAATATTTCCGTCAAATGAGTATTGGCATGGCAGAGCTAGGATTTAAAGGCATAGATATTAATATGGGCTGCCCTGTACCGAATGTGGCCTCGAGAGGGAAGGGGAGTGGCCTTATTCTGCGTCCAGACGTTGCGGCAGAACTTATTCAAGCAGCAAAAGCGGGCGGACTGCCTGTCAGCGTGAAAACACGACTTGGTTATAAGGATGTAAATGAGTGGGAGGAGTGGCTAACGCATATTTTAAAACAGGATATTGCGAACCTTTCTATTCATTTACGTACAAGAAAGGAAATGAGCCAAGTAGATGCGCATTGGGAGCTAATTCCGGAAATCAAAAAATTACGTGACCGTATCGCACCCAATACACTGCTAACAATCAATGGAGACATTCCTGACCGTCAAACTGGGCTACAGCTTGCTGAACAATATGGTATTGATGGCGTTATGATCGGGCGAGGGATTTTTAAAAATCCTTTTGCTTTTGAAAAAGAGCCCAAAGAGCATAGCAGCAAAGAATACCTTGATCTATTAAGACTGCAGCTTGATCTTCAAGATCAATATGCGGAGGTACTGCCACGTTCAATCACAGGGCTTCATCGCTTTTTCAAAATTTATGTCAAAGGATTTCGTGGAGCTGGTGAATTAAGAAATCAATTGATGAACACCAAATCAACAGATGAAGTGCGTGCATTGCTTGATAACTTTGAAAAAGAATGTTGATGCGATGAGGACAGTGAAATGATGTAACTCTCAAAAAGTTAGAGAAAAAATGAATCACATCAACTCATGTGTACTTATTTTATTCAGTTTTTTCAAGTTCCTTTGCAGCCGTCAACTTTTATTTTGATCAAGTGTGTTTTCTGAAAGAAAAAGGTCTTAAGAATGTGATAAACCCACCAGCACCTTTGTATTGCCACATACACTCTGGACACGTTGAGTGCTGTTCACTACTTGTAGAAAAGATTAAAACAGGTGTAATAGTGAGTAAGGAGCCTTTCCTATGGAGAGGCTCTGTTTTTCTTAGAAGATACAACTAATAAAAACTTTTATCAATTTCTTATATCGGTAATTACTTTCCAATCTGCTGCTGCAAATCTTTTTTGATTATAATCGATGCTATCAATTAGGTGGGTCCTTTTATCTAGTATCGCAAGAACTGGAGGTTGGGAATATCGATAATTGACATCAATTATTTTATGTAATTTCTAAAGAATGAGAGGATTTATCAGAAAGCCAAACATTAGGTCTGCGCAAATCAATCATAAATAAGATAAATCAATACCGAATCAAGTGCGGACTCGAAAAGGTCGGTAAAATCCTTATGTCTAAAAGTAACGAAGAACTTATAATCTAGTACATAATGGTAGATGGAATGCAGAATGCTGGGAAATTTGCATGTTCTGTGTGGAACAGGGGAAAAGCAGGAGATTACTTGAGCCAGTACATACAGATGTCAGAAAGAGATGGACAAATCTAGTAAAAAAAGAGGTTGAAACAAAACATTTCAACCTCTTTTTTTCATTATTAAATTATTCTGCATCCATAAATGGATATGCAATTTCTGTAGTTGGAGCAAAGTTTTCTTTGATAATACGAGGACTTGTCCAACGAATCATGTTAAATACAGAACCTGCTTTATCGTTTGTACCAGAACCACGAGAACCGCCAAATGGTTGTTGATTAATCACCGCACCAGTTGGTTTATCATTGATATAGAAGTTTCCAGCTGCACCAGATAAGCGGCGTTCTAAGTGCATAATTGCTTGACGATCTTGTGCAAAGATCGCGCCTGTTAATGCATACATGGACGCTGTATCTACTGCAGTCAATGTTTCTTCTAATTTATCATTTTCATATACATAAATCGTTAATACTGGTCCGAAAATTTCTTCTACCATTGTTTTGAAGTTTGGATTTGTTGTCACAATGATTGTCGGTTGAACGAAATATCCAACAGAATCATCATAAGTACCACCAGCAATAATTTCTGCTTCTTCAGAAGCTGCAGCATAGTCGATGTAGCTTGTGATTGAATCAAAAGCTGCTTTATCAATGACTGCACCCATGAAGTTTGTAAAGTCTTGGATATCCCCTACTTTAAGCTTAGCCGTTTCTTCCACTACACCAGCTTTCACTTCTTCCCACATGCTTGCAGGGATGTAAGCACGAGAGGCTGCTGAACATTTTTGACCTTGGTATTCAAACGAACCACGAACAAGGCCAGCTACTACTTTGTCTGCTTGTGCAGTTTCGTGAGCAAATACAAAGTCTTTTCCACCCGTTTCCCCAACCAAACGAGGATATGATTTATAGTTTGTAATGTTTTCTCCTACTGCTTTCCAAATTGTTTGGAACGTACTTGTTGATCCAGTAAAATGGAATCCAGACATACGAGGGTCTGTTAATACTACCTCCGATACTTGTGAACCACGAGAAGGTACGAAGTTGATTACGCCTTTTGGTAATCCTGCTTCTTCTAAAATACGCATAAAGTAGTAATTTGATAGTAAAGCAGTTGTTGCTGGCTTCCAAACGACTACGTTCCCCATTATTGCAGGAGCTGATGGTAAATTCCCGCCAATTGCGGTGAAGTTAAATGGAGAAATGGCCAATACAAAACCATCTAATGGTCGGTATTCTAAACGATTCCAAATATTCTTCACACTATCCGGTTGAATTTGGTAAATTTGATTAGCATAATCAACGCCAAAACGTAAGAAATCTGCTAATTCTTGTGCAGCATCAATTTCTGTTTGAAAAGCTGTTTTGGATTGTCCTAACATCGTGGCAGCATTGATTACGTCACGGTATGGACCAGAGATTAAATCAGCAGCTTTTAAGAAAATGGATGCACGGTGTTCCCATGGCATATTTGCCCATGATTCTTTTGCAGCCATTGCCGCTTCTACAGCATCACGCAACTCTTTTTCTCCAGCTTGCGAAAAATTTGCCAAAACATGTTGATGATCATGAGGCATAACCACTTGTTTCACTGTATCTGTCTTAATATTTTCTCCATTAATAATCACAGGGATATCGACTACGTTATCAGATTGGCGTTTTAATTCTGCCTTTAATGTTTCCCTCTCTTTTGTACCTGGAGCATATGTATTACCAGGCTCGTTTTTAGGTGTTGGGATTTTGAAAATTCCGTTACTCATACTTTCACATTCCTTCCTGTGTAGTTTATCTTGTATACACCTATAAGCAATGCAATATTTGTGCCAAAAAGTAAAAAGGCACTAAAGTCTTTTTAAAACACATTTTCATCAAAATGACTGAAATGTGTTTTTGTACAATCGGTTTACAAAAGTGTTTACCTTTTACACTTTTGTATAAAAAATAGTCAAGAGGCATGACTTTATCATCCCCGTTGTGGGAAAAAGAGGAAGAGTTGTGGCTTAACCCAAGACTATTGAACAGGCGGAGATTCCAAAAGGAGTTAAGTCAGCACAAGGAGAACAAATTCAACACGAACAAAAAAGAGAAAATAAGCAACCAACAGCAAGTCAAAAAGTGTTTAGTCCTGGTGGAGGGATATTATTAAGATCGGCAATCAAGTTACCCAGGGCTATGGGAGGCAAAATATCTTTTTAAAGGTGGGGGAAGTAAGGTGAGATTTAATCCATTGCTTTATGGGAAAGGAAAGACGTCTCTAGAAGAATTCGTTCAGGTAAAAAAATGTGATATTAAAATCCCTGTTACCAAGGAAGAAAAAGTTTTATCATTATGGCTTCTATTGAGAGGAAAGAATCTGAAACTGATTATTGCACCCAGCTTTAGCTAGAAGTACGGAGTTTGATGAAGTGGAATATCAAAATCTTGAAGATACGGTCCACGTGAAGGTGAACGCTTTTCTAGAAGAACAAATTGCTTATTATGAAGCCTTATGGGGGTGGGGAAAGTATGCGAAAGGTAGCGCATCGAATTTTTATGTAGTCATTAAGACTGGAGAGAGGGGAAATTATCTTTGAGGGCATAATGAACGTAATCTTAGTGGTCAAGAGTTAATGTGTCCAGCTTTATGACACGAATATCCGTACCGATGAATACAGAATTGCGGTTAATGCGCCCACATGATATTTATTTTAGAGCCCAAGTGTTATGTGATTATTAGTCCGACTAACGAAGATCTATAATCAATTCATGTAACCCTACTTTTTCATTAAATTCTTTGACGAGTAAATCATTTCCAATCAGAGGCAAGTCGCCTCCATTAAAAGCAACCTTGATCCGTAAATTGAAAGACATCGTTGAATCCTTTATTCTTCTCATAGAAAGAGCCTAGCCTTTAGTTCACTTTAACTCTACCAAAGGTTGGGCTCTTTTTTTTATAGAAAGATAAATGTACCTCCCAAATGTTTCTTTTAGTTCTTATTAACTGATTTGCTTCTTCTCTTGCTCACGTTTTGGCCACGCTTCTATACCTTTTAAACCTTCAATATCATCAGCATAGAAGACAGGGTCCTGACCTGCTTTACGTTGTTGCATGTAATGGTCCAATGCTTTAAAAGCAATTCTTCCAAGTATTCCAATGGCAATAAGGTTAGTTAATGCCATAAATGCCATTGCAAGATCTGCAAGATCCCAAACAATCTGTAAGCTTGCAACAGAACCAAATACAATCATACTAAGTACCAGTAAACGATAAACCAAAAGTGCTGTTTTGCTGGAATGAATAAACCCAATATTTGCTTCTCCATAGTAGTAGCTTCCAATGATAGAGCTAAAGGCAAATGTTAAGATCGCAAAGGATAAGAATATTCCAGCCCAAGGACCGAAATGTTCTCCCATAGCGGCTTGCGTTAGTGCAATTCCCTCTAAACCAGAACCATAAGAATCAGATAATAAAATGATAAACGCAGTCGCTGAACATACTAATATAGTATCAAAGAATACCCCTAATGCTTGGACAAAACCTTGCTTTACTGGATGGGACACGGATGCAGTTGCAGCTGCGACTGGCGCACTACCAATACCTGCTTCGTTAGAGAATAACCCACGTTTTACCCCCATCATGATGGCAGCGCCTATTCCACCACCAACAGCTTGCTCAAGTCCAAAAGCACTTTTTACAATTAAACCTATAACAGCTGGAATTTCTGTAATGTTTGTAATTGAAACATACAAAGCTAAACCAATATAAAAGAACGCCATGATTGGTACGATTACAGATGAGAAATTTGCAATGCGTTTAACTCCACCGAAAATAATGATGGCTGCTAATATGGCTAATACTATTCCTACTACTCCTCCTTTAATTCCGAACGAAGAATTGAATGCTTCAGCAATCGTATTACTCTGTACTGCATTAAAAGTTAAACCAAAGGATGCTATAATCGTAACTGCAAAAATAGTACTCATCCATTTCTTTCCTAATTGTTTTTTCATATAATAACCAGGTCCGCCCTTGAATCCTACTTTATCAGGCACCTTATAAATTTGCGCTAAAGTACTTTCGATGAAAGCGCTCGCGCCACCGAGCACGGCAACAACCCACATCCAGAAAACCGCACCAGGTCCACCTAAAGCAATGGCCATCGCAACTCCCGCAACGTTCCCTGTTCCAATACGAGTTGCAGCACCAATAAAGAATGCTTGAAGTGAAGAAATTTGTTTTTCGCCTTTCTGGGAAATCGTATTTTTATCTTTTAAAATACGGAACATTTCGCCAATATGACGTATTTGAACAAATTTACTTCCAATCGTAAAATAAATTCCTAAACCTATTAATAAAGCAATTAAAATATTCCCCCATAAAAGTGTATTGGCTTGTCCAACTAGAGTATTTAAGAAATCCATACTTAGCCCCCAAATATATTATTTAAAAATCTATTAACTTTTGTTACCGTAAAGTTCAAATTATTTTTCAATGAATAAAATGGTTTAGGGTTAAACAACTAGGACACTTCTTCCTAATGATTAAGACAATGGTTAACAATTAGAATCTCTTTAAAAATCCATTTTTCTTTATATGATATTTACCTAAATTATAAAACTTTTCTATTAAAGCTTAATTGAAAGCTTAGTTGGTTTATCAGATCTCATTTACCTATTTTGAAAGATCGATAAAAAAGCAGAGCACCTGAATGATTCATAGAGTTTCTATAATAGGGTTAATCTTTTACTTGCAATAATTGTGCCAAACATAATAAGTGTTGTTCTATGATATTAACTGTAATGCTAGACAAAAGTGTATTGAATTATGTCTACCTATTTAGAATATTGACACAAATGAAACAAGGTGGGAACTAGTCGTTCTCACCTTGTTTATTCTTTTAAATTACGCTTTTTAATTTTGTTATATAAAGTCGACCCTTGAGATACCCAAAATAACTATGCTGCTGCTGCTTTATTTCCAAACGTTATTTGTAATGCAGATTGAATTTCTTTTTCACTTTGACCGTTTACATGTATGTCTATGTTGGATTCATTATAGACGGAATTGACTAAAAATTGTATATATTATTCTTTACCTGACTGCTACTTAGTTGTTACAAAGTTAAAATAATCAGGTTTGTTTAGCATGACTTTTATTCTTTTTTTAAAAGATAGTTAGATCATTGATTTCTTTATTAATTTGGGCTAATTACAATATAATTGCGTTTACAAGTGTGTCTAAAATGGACATGTAATGAACAAATATGTGTGGGTAACTCTAGGCATTTCTATTTAATAAATACCCTGAACAACCTTATAAAATGAATTGGCATACGTTTTGCATATAGAAGGGTGGTAAGAAAAAATTCTAGGCTGAATATTGGAGTGATCAAAATGATTTTACATCAACCAATGAAAATCTTCTTTATGTTTCTTTCACAAAGTAAAGCAATGAACGTTGCTGCAAAAAAATGGGGGTTGAAAATAGGGGCATCTCAAGTAGTGGCAGGGAAAAACATTGAGAGTGCAATTGCTAGAGTAAACGAATTAAATAAACAAGGATTAACGTGTACACTTGACCATTTAGGGGAGTTTGTAGACAGTAAGGAAGAAGCACTAGAAGCGACGGAATATTGTATTAAGACCTTAGACTCCATTGCATCTTCAGGTGTTGACTGCAATCTATCGCTTAAAATGACACAGCTTGGTTTAGATATTAGTGAAGAGTTTTGTTTGGAAAATATGCGGCGTATTGTTGGCACTGCAAAACAGTATAACAACTTTGTAAGAATTGATATGGAGGATTACTCACACTGCCAACAGACATTGGATATTTTAAAAGAATTAAGAAAAGATTATGACAATGTTGGAACGGTTATACAAGCTTATTTAAAGAGAGCGAAAGAAGATATTAAAAACCTAAAGGGTACTTCGTTAAGACTAGTAAAAGGTGCGTATAAAGAATCTCACGAAGTAGCCTTTCAAGACAAATCCAAAATTGATGAAAATTATTTCAATATCATCAAAGCCCATTTACTAAGTGGGAGTTATACGGCGATTGCATCACATGATCATCAGATTATTGAAAAAGTAATAACGTTTGTAAAAGAGAACCAAATCGAAAACAGTCAATTTGAATTTCAGATGCTTTACGGCTTTAGGACTGATTTACAACAAGAATTAGTAAAAAAGGGATACACTATGCGTGTTTATGTACCATTTGGTCAGGATTGGTTTGGATATTTTATGAGACGTATGGCTGAACGTCCGCAAAATGTGGCATTTGCATTAAGAGGTTTACTTTCAAAATAGACAGCCAGAAATGCTTTTATTTGAGAATCGTTTTCTAGTAATCATTCGAGGTGAATAAAATGAGTCTGTCGATAAAAGAAGAAGATCAGTTAGAGGAAGTAAATCTACAGAAACCTTAATCATTTAGAGTCGACACAAATAATTATTAAAGAAGCTTTGAATACATTGGGGTATACGAGTGAAGTATTTGAACTGCTTAAAGAACCACTTCGGATGCTGAGTGTTCGCATACCTATTCGCATGGATAACGGCAAAATAAAAATATTTACCGGATATCGCTCTCAACATAATGACTCAGTAGGTCCGACTAAAGGAGGGGTTCGCTTTCATCCAGACGTAACAGAAGAAGAAGTGAAAGCGTTATCTATTTGGATGACTTTAAAATGCGGGATTGCCAATCTCCCATATGGGGGAGGAAAAGGCGGCATTATCTGTGATCCTAGGGTGATGTCTTTTGGTGAACTAGAACGATTAAGTCGAGGATATGTAAGAGCAATTAGTCAAATTGTTGGTCCGACAAAAGATATTCCCGCTCCCTATGTATTTACTAATGCACAAGTAATGGCTTGGATGATGGATGAGTATAGCCGGATACGCGAGTTTGATTCACCAGGATTTATTACGGGAAAACCTCTAGTTTTAGGGGGATCTCATGGCAGGGAAACAGCTACGGCAAGAGGAGTGGCAATTTGCATAGAAGAAGCAGCAAAGAGTAAAAATTTAGAATTGAAGCAAGCGAAGATAGTCATTCAGGGTTTTGGAAATGCGGGGAGTTACTTAGCCAAGTTTCTTATGGAGTCAGGAGCAAAAATAATAGGTATTTCTGACGCCTATGGAGCACTTTATGATGAAGATGGACTAGATATAAATTATTTATTAGATAAACGAGATTCTTTTGGAACCGTAACTAATTTATTTAAAAATACGATTACCAACCAGGAGCTACTTGAACTTCCATGTGATATCTTAGTGCCTGCAGCCATTTCAAATCAAATTACAGTTAAAAATGCAGCTAATATTAAGGCCTCCATTGTTGTTGAGGCTGCAAATGGTCCAACAACAATGGAAGCAACACAAATTCTTAGTCAACGAAACGTATTACTTATTCCTGATGTGTTAGCTAGTTCAGGAGGGGTTATTGTCTCTTACTTTGAATGGGTCCAAAACAATTTAGGGTATTATTGGTCGGAAGAAGAGGTTTCCATAAAATTAAAAACAAAATTAGTAGAAGCTTTTAACCATGTTATTGAAACAGCTGATCTATACAAAGTCGATAATCGGTTAGCCGCCTATATGGTTGGATCTAGAAAAATGGCTGAAGCTTCAAAATTTCGCGGATGGATTTAAGGAGGAGTTATTTGTGAATACTTACTGTGCAGTTGCAAGTGTGTATAATGGAACGATTGATAAAGTGTTCGTAAATGAAGGGGCCTATGTACATGAATGGGAGCCTTTATTTCTACTGAAGACGAATGAGGGTGTACTGAAAAAGGTAGAGATGGGGGTAGGTGGGAATATTATATCTCTAAATGTGAAGCCGGGTGATAGAGTCATACATGATATGACGTTAGCTATACTAAAAGAAGATGATCAACCTAGTGGTTGTGATTAACATTGGTACCTATATCTACGAGTATTCAGCGAAAGAATTAAAGAAGAACTGAATGAAAAAACAGATGACAGTATTAGATCGAATACGAAGATTAATATATCATTTGGTTTTTTAAAAAGAAGTCATCTTAATGAACAAATCTATACATCAATTAGTAGAATTAGATAAACAGCATTTTCTTCACCAGACATTACCGATTCAACAACAGCAACAATATAGTTTTCAGGTAACTCAAGCTGAAAAACAATTTAGTAGCCTGTGGTGTGTCACTGTAATCTTATGGAGCCTTTTATCAACGCCTCCAGTGGGAACGGATGGCCTACGAATGGACCAATCTGCAGCTCATATTCCCTTTTATTAATATGAACTTGTTTCAGGCTTCTTTCTTTCCTTACTATCTATTCTTATTTTTTCTGAAATTGACTCTACTCCAAGTAAAGAAATGATAGAAGAATTTGATTAGTTAAAACGAGTAATATCTAATAGAGATAGACAGAGAAATTGTGTTTTATCAACACTCTAATTTATGTTTTTTGAAAATTTTAATTTTTGGATTGGCTGCTTAAGTGCCTGCATTGCTTTAGAAATTACTTATATGTTTTAGGGAGATGTGCAAATTGGAAACAAAATACTGCAGAGAATCACGAGTTATACGAACAAGTCGTATATTCCCAAACGATGTAAACAATCATACATATGACTTAATGAATAGAAAAAATAAATGATAAATTGATAAATTGCCATTCTATCTGCGACAACTACTGAAGCCAGGTGGAATGTGTGGCGCAGATCATTTTAAAAGAAGAAGCAGGTTCCCGATAAGGGATTACCTGCTTCTATTCATTTGTTGGAGCCGAGAATCGGTAGTGAATTGTAAGGCTTCCATCTTCAACACATTAATAGAGTTTAATAATAATAATGTATGTCTTAAAAACCCTTACAATCAAAAACTTTTTATTTAGCAATTTGTTGGTTACTTGAAGAAATTAAAGTGTTTGGTATTACAATTTTCATAATAGAATCTTCAACAATCGAGCGCAATCATCAAATATAAATTAAATTTGACTCCCTTTATCATAATTCTACTTATTAACTGAATAAGATGACAGTAAGCCATATTTTTATCAGGTCTTGATCTATCGCCATTGTAGGGGGGAAGCAATGTTAAACTACGTATTTCCTGAGTTATCCTCTGATCAAATGCTTTCAATCATTAGAAATGGACTTGAAAAAACGAAAATTCCCAAGAAGATTATTATTGTTGGTGCTGGTATGGCTGGATTAGTCTCGGCCTCTTTACTTAAGCAAGCTGGGCACAATGTTACTGTCATTGAAGCTACCGATAGGGTGGGAGGGCGGGTCTATACGTTAAGAGGTGATTTTAGGGATGGACAATATCTGGAAGCTGGCGCAATGCGTATTCCTCATACTCATTTGTTGACTTTGGAATATATAAACAAATTCCAACTCCCGGTTAATAGGTTTATCAATTCAACTCCAAGTGACATCATCCATGTAAAAGGAATCAAAGCTCGTTTTAGAGTATATGAACAAAATCCTGATATGTTGCGTTTTCCTGTATACCCACATGAAAAAGGTAAAACCGCTACGGAATTGCTTCAATTAGCTATAAAACCGGTGACCGATTTAATTGAAGAAAACCCGAGAAGAAATTGGCCATGGGTCATACAAGAATTGGATAAATACTCGATGGACAGTTATTTGAGATACAATCGGTTTGGAGTAAGATTATCTCCGGGTGCGATCGAAATGATTAAAGTAATTCTTACGCTAGAAGGACTTACAGAGCTTTCTTTCTTAGAACTGTTACGTGAACTATTAGTTCTATTTACTCCTGATATCCGTTTTTATGAAATCACCGGTGGTAATGACCAACTTCCTAAAGCATTTACGACTCAATTAAAAGATGAAATATATTACGGGCATAAGGTGAAGAAAATTGTGCAGCACGATAACCAGGTAACGATTCATTCTGTCCATAAAATCTTAGAGCCATTTCAAATTACCGGCGATCTTGCGATTGTGACTATACCTTTTTCTGTTTTACAATTTGTAGAAATTGTACCGCGTCATTCTTTTTCCGAAAACAAGTGGAAGGCAATTCGGGAACTTAACTATGCTGGCTCTACGAAGACCGGCGTCCAGTTTAAAAACAGATTCTGGGAAAGACAAGGTTTGTATGGTGGTCAAACTGTTACTGATCTCCCTATTAAATATGTTCAATATCCGAGTCATGACCTCGGTGCACAAGGATCCGGTGTTATTTTGGGTAGTTATACATGGGATGATGATGCGGTACCTTGGGACAGTTTGGAAAATGAAGAGCGCTTAGAGTATGTATTAAAAAACTTGGCTACTATTCATGGTGAGCAAGTGTATCGTGATTTTCAAGGAGGAGTGAGCCACAGTTGGGTTCGATATCCGTATTCTGCTGGAGCTTTTACGATGTTTAAACCTGAACAAGTAAAAGAATTATCACCTTATATTTCCACTCCTGAAGGTCGGGTTCACTTTGCTGGTGAACATGCCTCAACTACCCACGCTTGGATCCAAGGTGCAATCGAGTCAGGAATACATGCTGCATATGAAGTCAATGACTTACCAAGAACATTTTTTCAGCGCTAATCAGAAATTAAAAGAGGGTATCGGTATAGAAATATTACATGATCATCAACCCTGAAGAGTTATTGAAAAAAGAAAGAAGTATTTTCAATTCAATAAGGAGAAGAAGCCCAATTTATAGTTGACCAGACTCGAAACATGTCGAGTGCTATGAGTTACTTGTAAGGGAAGATTTATAAAAGGTGTAACAGTAAGCGACACCTGAAAAAATTGTTTCATATAATCCAGCCAATAAAGATGAAGTGATTGGAATAGTTACAAAAGCAAATTCTGACATAGCTGAAAAGGCGATACAAGCTGCAAGTGAAGCTTTTGAATCATGGAAAAACGTATCGGCTGAAGAGCGTGCTAATATTATTATTCGTGCTGCATCTATTGTTCGTCGTCGTAAAAATGAGTTTTCCGCATTGCTTGTAAAAGAGGCAGGGAAACCTTGGAAAGAAGCGGATGCAGATACGGCAGAAGCCATTGATTTTATGGAGTACTATGCCCGTCAAATAATCGCTTTAAGATGGAAAACAGATTAATAGTCGTGAAGGCGAATAAAACAATTATATATATACACCAACAGGGGGGGCAGTCGTTATTTCTCCGTGGAATTTTGCCTTTGCTATTATGGGCAGGAACTACGGTGGTTGTCGATAAAGATGCTGATCTTGACCTTGCTGCTGAATCGATTGTTGTATCTGCGTTTGGTTTTTCTGGTCAAAAGTGTTCTGCTGGTTCTAGAGCAGTTATCCATCAGGATGTATATAATGAGGTGTTAGAACAAAGGAACTGACTGTGGGGGATCCTGCTTCTGGAGAAAACTATATGGGTCCTGTTGTTGATCAAAAAGCCTTTGATAAGATAATGGAATATATCAATATCGGAAACGAAGAAGGCCGTTTAGTAACAGGTGGTGAAGGAGGTGGCTCAAAAGGTTATTTTATTCAGCCAACGATCATTGTTGATTTAGATCCAAAGGCGCGTATTCTGCAGGAAGAAATCTTTGGTCCAGTAGTATTACTCAAGGAAGAGCAACTAAGAAAAGAAGGTTGCGCCGTTTTTCTTAGAAGTTAGATGACCTATAGAAAAGCATTTGCCAATACACCTATGTTTAAATGATTTCAGACCTCCTTAGAGAACGGCAAAGAATTCACAACAGGATCAGAAAAAGGTAGACGGACGTGAGGAAAATCACGGTCCATCTACCTTGATGTTTATATCGAAAGAGCTAAACATAGCCCATTTCTATCTTTATTGTTCTATACAGATTTGTTATACTCTTGTTGTTGCTTACTTGAATGGCTAACTGCTAGATTAAATTCCTCTTTAATTTCAAAGGACGGATCTTTATCAATAAGGCTAACGATGACAATGGCAATCCAAGCTAGGATGAATCCAGGAACAAGTTCATATAGGCCTATGCTATTTAATACATTAATATTTCCCCATAGAATAACAGTTAAAGCACCAGATAGTATACCAGCAAGAGCTCCATTTTTCGTCATTCGTCTCCAGAAAAGAGAGAGGATAATAACGGGGCCAAATGCTGCTCCAAAACCAGCCCATGCATAAGAGACAAGCTCTAATACATTTCCTCCACTTTTAGCTAATATAACAGCAAGAATTGAAATGAAAATAACAGAACCTCGACTGACCCATAGAAGTTCTTTTTCACTAGCATTCTTTCTGAAAATCTGCTTATAAAAATCTTCAGCGACTGCACTTGAAGAAACTAATAATTGTGAATCGATTGTACTCATAATGGCTGCTAGAATGGCAGCGAGTAAGATACCTGCTATCCAAGGATTAAACAAGGTTTGTACTAGGAGTATAAATACACTTTCAGGATTTTCTAATGGCACATTGAATTGTGTGATTGCAACGAGTCCTACAAATCCTGCGCCAATAAGGGAGAGGACAACCCATATGACAGCAATAAGCCTAGCCTTCGGAATTTCAGCAACACTTCTAATACTCATAAATCGAGTAAGAATATGAGGTTGTCCAAAATATCCAAGTCCCCATGCTAGTAATGAAATGGTTCCAACCATACTAAATGAAGTTGCGTTAGTTATCCATGTGCTATCTTCAATTCCAACAGATTTCATAATATCTAGTAAATCAACGTTGACTTGTCCGATGCTGTTCCATAGTCCTGTTAAGCCTCCGAGTGAAACAAGAATTAAAGCAGGCACAAATATTAAAGCACATAACATTAAAATTCCTTGAACAAAATCTGTTAAACTTACAGCTAGAAACCCACCGAGAAAGGTATAAGAAACGATGACGATAGCTCCTATAAATAATGCCAAGTCATAGTCAATACCAAAAGCTTGTTCAAACAAGACAGCTCCCGCAACCATACCAGAGGATGCATAGAATAAAAAGAAGACAATAATCGTTACCGCAGAAATAACACGTAACGTCTTAGTCGAATCTTTGAATCTATTTTCAAAATAGTCTGGTATAGTAATTGAATTTACAACTTCAGTGTATTTTCGTAATCGTTTTGCAACGAACTGCCAATTTAAATAGGTACCAACCGCTAATCCGATGGCGATCCACATTCCATTTAAGCCCGATACATAGATAGCACCAGGAAGTCCTAAAAGCAACCAACCACTCATATCAGAGGCCTGTGCACTCATGGCTGCTACCCAACTATTTAAACTTCTTCCTCCTAAGAAATAATCAGAAATGGTATTTGTTTTTCTGTAGGTCCATAAACCAATTCCTAACATTCCGATTAAATAAACAATAAATGTAATAATAGTGGCTGTATTCATTCAGTTCTTCACTCCTTTTCGAAAATAATTGTTAAAATAGATAGACCGATGATTCCTACAAATGGAATAAAGATCCAAAGCCATGTGGCAACTGAAAGGCTATAATCCATCAGTATACACTCCTTTCCCTTGAAAGCGTTTTCTTGGTGATGGTGTTTACCTCTTACTTGCAATAATTATGCCAATAATTATAAGGGCGTTTTACAATAGTTGCTGCATAACATAGACAAAAGTGTTTTAAAAAAATGTCTAAACTGTTTAGAAAATTGACACAAATGAAAAAGGTGAGAACCGGCCGTTCTCACCTAATCTATTTTTAAATCATACTTCTTAAGTTTGTTATATAAAGTGGCTCTTGAAATACCTAATAACTTCGCTGCGGCTGCTTTATTTCCAAACGTTTTTTGTAGTGCATACTGAATCTCTTCTTCACCTTGACCGTTATGTTTCTTTATTTCTTCGAATTGAATGTTTAGAGTAGGAGGATTATTTTCCTTAACAAAATTCTTAGGAAGATGATGGGGCTTAATCACTTCGTTATCGCTTGCTAAAATGATCATGCGTTCGATAATATTACGAAGCTGCCGGATGTTTCCTTGCCATGGGTGTTGAAGAAAGGTATACATCACTTCTGGATCGATCTTGGGAATCGGCATCGTGTATTTAAGAGAGAATTCCTTTAAGAATAATTGGATCAACTCAGGAATGTCTTCGATACGATCCCGTAACGGAGGAATAGATATTGAAATGACATTTAAACGGTAATATAAATCCTCCCGAAAACTTCCTTCATCGATCATCTTTTCTAGATCTCGATTGGTAGCAGCAATGATCCGTACGTCGGTTGGAATTGCTTCATTTCCACTAACGCGATAATAATGCTTTTCTTGTAATACACGTAATAACTTAACTTGTAATTCAAGAGGCATTTCCCCAACTTCATCAAGGAAGATTGTACCTCCTTTTGCAGCATCAAATTTCCCCTTTTTACCTCCTTTTACCGCTCCGGTAAAGGCTCCTTGTTCATACCCGAAAAGTTCGCTTTCAAATAGCGCGGCAGGGATAGCACCACAGTTAATCGCAACAAAGGGATGGTTAGATCGTTTTCCGGCATTATGAATTCCTTCAGCAAACAATTCCTTCCCAACCCCGCTATCTCCAGTAATTAATACCGGGGCATCTGTTTTGGCTACTTTATTGGCTAGATTAATAGCGTCTTTTAAAACAGGGCTTCTGCCTTTAATTTTGTTAAAAGGAGAAAGATTTTGTTGGCTTTGATTTGTGCTTTCTAAATCATGTAAATAGGCGGTCGTTGAAGACAACTCATCATTTAATTTAACCATCTCCGTGATATCTCTTTCAATTGAAATTCCTCCAACAACTTCTTTATCAACATAGACAGGAGATGTATTAATTAACACATGAACATTAGGGTGAGGCTGGTTGTATTTGTTTGTAACTCCTTGTCGTTCTTTCATCGTTGACATTAAAACAATGGCCTCTTTTTCGAAAAATTTTGTAATAGACTGGCCATACACCTTGTTTAGTGAAAGCCCGTACATTTCTTCTGAGTTAGGATTCAAAAATGTGATATTCCCTTTATAATCAACAGTTGTTACAGCGGCTTCAACCGAGTTAAGAACAGCATTATAATAAGCTTTTGTAAGTTTCCACTGTTTGAAAATTTCTCTCATAAGTGTTGAATAAGGAATCCATCCGCAAACTTCATCATTTGCCCCTTTTAAAGCAATATCTCTACCTTCTTCGATATTGTTAATGTCCGATAAAAGATTGGTAGGACTGTATATTTCCATTTTTTTAATATCTAGATCGCATTTCCATGGCATTGCTAGTGTTTCAAGAGTCATATGGTGTTGCAAATTGAAGACCTCCCAACAAAAATAAGATTCTGTAAAAAAGTTTACATTTATGTCTATGTTGGTTTTATTATAGACGGAATTGACTAAAAATTGTATATATTTTTTCTTTATCTTTATTAGACTGTTATTTAATAGTTACAAAGTTAAAATAATCAGAATTGTTTAGCATGACTTTTATTCTTTTTTTAAGATAGTTAGATCATTGATTTCTTTATTAGTTTGGGCTAATTACAAATGTGATAGCGTTTACAGATGTGTCTAAAATGGACATGTATTGAACAAATATGTGTGGGTAACTAGGCATTTCTATTTAATAAATACCCTGAACAATCTTATAAAATGAATTGGCATGCGTTTTGCATATAGAAGGGTAGTAAGAAAAAATTCTAGGCTGAATACTGGAGTGATCAAAATGATTTTACATCAACCAATGAAAATCTTCTTTATGTTTCTTTCACAAAATAAAGCAATGAATGTTGCTGCAAAAAAATGGGGGTTGAAAATAGGGGCATCTCAAGTAGTAGCAGGAAAAAACATTGAGAGTGCAATTGCTAGAGTAAACGAATTAAATAAACAAGGATTAACGTGTACACTTGACCATTTAGGGGAGTTTGTAGACAGTAAGGAAGAAGCACTAGAAGCGACGGAATATTGTATTAAGACACTAGACTCTATTGCTTCTTCAGGTGTTGACTGCAATCTATCGCTTAAAATGACACAGCTTGGTTTAGATATTAGTGAAGAGTTTTGTTTGGAAAATATGCGGCGTATTGTTGGCACTGCAAAACAGTATAACAATTTTGTAAGAATTGATATGGAGGATTACTCACATTGTCAACAGACATTGGATATTTTACAAAAGCTGAGAAAAGATTACGACAATGTTGGAACGGTAGTTCAAGCTTATTTAAATAGAGCTGAAGAAGATATTAGAAACCTAAAAGGCGTATCTCTAAGACTAGTAAAAGGTGCGTATAAAGAGTCACCTGAAGTGGCCTTACAAGACAAAGAAAAAATAGATGAAAATTACTTCAACATTATTAAAGCCCATTTACTAAGTGGGAGTTATACGGCGATTGCATCACATGATCATCATATTATTGAAAAAGTGATAACGTTTGTAAAAGAAAACCAAATCGAAAACAGTCAATTTGAATTTCAGATGCTTTACGGCTTTAGGACAGATTTACAGTTAGAATTAGTGAAAAAAGGCTACAAAATGCGTGTCTATGTACCATTTGGTCAGGATTGGTTTGGATATTTTATGAGACGTATGGCTGAACGTCCGCAAAATGTGGCATTTGCATTAAGAGGGTTACTTTCAAAATAGACAGCCAGAAATGCTTTTATTTGAGAATCGTTTTCTAGTAATCATTCGAGGTGAATAAAATGAAGCTGTCCATAAAAGAAGAAGACCAATTAGAGGAACTGCATCTAAAGCATTCGAAACATCTTAATCAACTAGAGTCAACACAATTAATTATTAAAGAAGCTTTGAATACATTGGGGTATACGAGAGAAATTTTTGAACTGCTTAAAGAGCCACTTCGGACGCTGACCGTTCGTATTCCTATACGCATGGATAACGGTAACGTAAAAATATTTACCGGATATCGCTCTCAACATAATGACTCAGTAGGGCCGACTAAAGGAGGAGTTCGCTTTCATCCAGACGTAACAGAAGAAGAAGTGAAAGCACTATCTATTTGGATGACTTTAAAATGCGGCATTGCCAATATTCCATATGGGGGTGGAAAAGGCGGCATTATTTGTGATCCCAGGGAAATGTCCTTTGGTGAAATAGAACGATTAAGTCGAGGGTATGTAAGAGCGATTAGCCAAATTGTTGGTCCAACAAAGGATATTCCCGCTCCCGATGTATTTACTAATTCACAGGTAATGGCTTGGATGATGGATGAATATAGCCGAATACGTGAGTTTGATTCACCAGGATTTATTACGGGAAAACCTCTTGTTTTAGGTGGGTCTCATGGCAGAGAAACGGCTACGGCAAGAGGAGTGGCAATTTGTATAGAAGAAGCAGCAAAGCACAAAAATATAGAATTAAAAAAAGCGAAGGTTGTGATTCAGGGTTTTGGAAATGCGGGAAGTTACTTAGCCAAGTTTCTTAATGAGTCAGGAGCAAAAATAATAGGTATTTCTGACGCCTATGGAGCACTTTATGATGAAGATGGACTAGATATAAATTCTTTATTAGATAAACGAGATTCTTTTGGAACCGTAACTAATTTATTTAAAAATACGATTACCAACCAGGAGTTACTTGAACTCCCATGTGATATCTTAGTGCCTGCAGCCATTTCAAATCAAATTACTGTTAAAAATGCAGCTAAAATTAAGGCGGAAATTGTGGTTGAGGCTGCAAATGGTCCAACAACAATGGAAGCAACACAAATTCTTAGTCAACGAAACGTATTACTTATTCCTGACGTGTTAGCTAGTTCAGGAGGGGTTATTGTCTCTTACTTTGAATGGGTCCAAAACAATTTAGGGTATTATTGGTCGGAAGAAGAGGTTTCCAGCAAATTAAGAACAAAATTAATAGAAGCTTTTAACCATGTCATTGAAACAGCGGCTCTTCACAAAATTGATAATCGGTTAGCCGCCTATATGGTAGGATCCAGAAAAATGGCTGAAGCTTCAAAGTTTCGAGGCTGGGTTTGAGGAGGGAGGAGTTAATTGTGAATACTTACCGTACAGTTGTTAGTGTGTGTAATGGAACGATTGATAAAGTGTTCGTAAATGAAGGGGCCTATGTACATGAATGGGAGCCTTTATTTCTACTGAAGACGAACGAGGGTGTATTGAAAAAGATAGAGTTAGGGGTAGGTGGGAACGTTTTTTCTCTGAATGTGAAGCCGGGTGATAGAGTCATACATGATATGGCTCTAGCTATATTAAAAGAAGATGTTCTTCCGAGTGGTTGTGATTAATATTTTGTTCTTAATCTTACTAACTCACCTTTGAAAATTAACCTTTGTGTAATTCTTCCTAAGCTTTAGATTTATAAACGGTGTTGCATAATGAGTGTTTATAAACAAAGAAAAAGCACCTCCTTCTTTGGTAAAGTGCAATAGTCAAAAAAACAATGCCACTACAAGAAGAGGTGCTTTTACTAAAATAAAAAAAACACTCAAATGAGCAATTACCCACTGAACTTTCAGCTGCAGTTTCTGTATTGAATTTTTCGCAACACCTGAGAAATGAATGTATAAAATTTTTCCATTGATTATAGCAGCACCTGTAAACGTAACTCTAATGAATGAAGGCAAATAAGGGTAAACATTATCTACATATCAAAATGACATGCTGATCGGCCAACGATCAGCATGTCATTTTTAAACTTGAAAATCTAAGAACAGGCCAACCTACAGAGGGTACAATAATTAGCATAAGCAATCCTTTTAGGATAAAATGGTTGTTAGTCGATCTAGAAGATTACGTATTAAATAAGGAGAAAATAATGAACAATTATAAATTAACCATTCAGTACGACGGCGCACGCTATAAAGGTTGGCAGAGACTCGGGAACGGTGAAACGACCATTCAAGGGAAAATAGAAAATGTTTTGTCGGAAATGGTAGGAAAACCAATTGAAATTATTGGCTCTAGTCGAACCGACGCTGGGGTACACGCTCTCGCTCAAATAGCCAATGTGAGACTAGGTGGTGACCTGACTGAATCAGAAGTCCAAACATACCTGAATAAATATCTCCCTCATGATATTAGCATTACCGCTGTCCAATTAGTTCCTGAACGGTTTCATGCTCGTTATAACGCCAAGGATAAAACGTATTTATATAAAATTTGGAATGAGGCATATACCAACCCATTTATGCGAAAGTACAGTACGCATGTGGAAAAGAAATTGAGTGTTTCAATGATGGAAAAAGCAGCTAAGCACTTTCTCGGAGAACATGATTTCACCGCTTTTTCAAATGCGAAATCAAAGAAAAAATCAATGGTTCGGACGATCTATGCGATTGATATTGAAGAGAATGCGGGCTTTATCGAGATCAGAGTCAGGGGAAATGGTTTTCTTTATAATATGGTGAGAAAAATGGTGGGGACGTTGATTGAAATCGGATTAGGTGAAAAAGAGGTAGATCAAGTGCCAAGCATCTTGCAATCAAAGGATCGAAGTCAAGTCGGTTTTGCGGATGCAACAGGGCTTTACTTGGAAAAAATTGATTTCTAACACTCGCACTTTTATAAAAAAGGACAAGAGATATGACATTTGTCATATCTCTTTGTTGACGTTCATGACTTCTTGGTATCCTCAAGTTCCATTATCATAGAGTTAATTAGTTTTTTACAAATGATAAATTCGGATCCTTTCAAGGAGGAAATTATGAGTAATCAAAAATTAGCTCAACTTAAAAAAAGTGTGGCACCATTTGAAAAGTCAGATGTTAAAGCGAGCATAAAGCAAATTATAAATACAATCCCACCATTTTTCTTATTATGGTTTCTAGCGTACCAGAGCTTAACGGTCTCAGTCTGGTTAACTCTTGCCTTAGCCGTAGTAGCAGCTGGGTTTGTAGTTCGAATCTTTATTATTTTCCATGATTGTACACATGGATCGTTCTTTAAAAACAAAAAGGCAAATAGTATCCTTGGTACAATTACGGGGATTATTACATTATTTCCATATGAAAAGTGGAAGCGTGAGCACTCGATTCACCATGCAACAAGTGGTAACTTAGATAAGCGTGGTGTTGGTGATGTATGGATCATGACGGTAGATGAATATGCGAAAGCACCTTTTAAAGAAAGATTGGCTTATCGCATTTATCGTAATCCAATTGTGATGTTTGGACTTGGACCGCTTTATTTATTTTTAATTACAGGTCGCTGCAATCGTAAAGACGCAAGAAAAAAAGAAAGATTAAATACGTATTTCATTAATGTTTCTGTTGTAGTCCTTTACTCTTTAGTCATCTGGATTATAGGTTGGCAAGCATTCTTGCTCATCCAAGCACCGATTCTATTCGTAGCGGGTGCTTTGGGCATTTGGTTATTTTATGTGCAGCATCAGTTTGAAGACTCTTATTTTGAAGATGAAAAAGAGTGGGATTATGTGAAGGCTGCTGTGGATGGTAGCTCGTTTTATAAACTACCAAAACTTTTACAATGGGTGACAGGGAATATAGGGTATCATCATGTTCATCACTTAAGTCCAAGAGTTCCAAATTATAACTTGGAAAAAGCACATGATACGACACCACCATTACAAAAAGCGACAACGATCACAATGGGTACTAGCCTACAGTCGATTCGTTTCCGCCTATATGATGAGAATAGAAAAACGTTTGTTACTTTTAATGACGCGAAGGCGCTTATTTCAAAATCAAAACCTGGCGTAGAGCTTAAGAGTAGACGAACGAGCTTGCAAGGAAAATAAAGAAATAATTAAATAAAAAACGAAAAACCGTTCAACTTTGGATTGAAGGGTTTTTCGTTGCAAAGAGGGGCTTTTTTTAATGAGGTATAGGAAGATAATGGATAAAAGTGTATGATAAAGAAAAATGGGCTCATTTTAAGATTATAAAAAAAGAGAGGAGGCTATTATGCAAAGTTGGTATAATATCTTTCCCAAAAATACAGGGTTAAGCATTTATGTCTGGATTATATTTTGTTTATTGCCCTTCTATTTTATATTTAGATCCTCTTCCGCTATGGAAATTATTTTTGGGATTATCATGATTTTGATATTTTTTGTTGCCTATCGATTATCCTTTATTTCCAAAGGGTGGCTCGTTTACTTATGGGTAGGAATTGAGATGGCTATTAGCATAGGAATGACTTTATTTTACGGATATGTCTATTTTGCCCTTTTCCTAGCTTTTTTCATTGGAAACATCCAAAGTAGAATTGGTTATTTTACGTTATATGTAGTTCATCTGCTTACAACGATTATTGCAGTAAGTTTGAGTTTCTTCACACAAAACGATTTATTTTTTGCTCAGTTTCCTTTTATTATTATTTCTGTAATAGGTGTCATTCTGTTGCCATTTAACACGTATAATCGGAACAAACGTGAAAAGTTAGAAGGGCAATTAGAAGATGCCAATAATAGAATTTCACAGCTAATGGTGATGGAAGAACGTCAGCGTATTGCGCGTGATTTACATGATACTCTCGGTCAAAAATTATCACTAATTGGGTTGAAAAGTGATTTAGCTAGAAAGCTAATTGAGATCAATCCTGATTCTGCAAAAGTAGAACTTAGTGACATCAACCAGACGGCACGAACCGCTTTAAAAGAAGTAAGAGAAATGGTGTCTGATATGAGGGGCGCCAAATTAGAAGATGAAATGATCCATGTACATCAAATTCTTAAAGCAGCTGAAATGGAATTCATCTTTGAAGGGAATGCCAAGCTAAGAAACACTCCTTTATATGTTGAAAATGTAGTAAGTATGTGTTTAAAAGAGGCTGTAACCAATATTATAAAGCATAGTCAAGCTACTATTTGTAGAGTGAGTATCCACGAATCGCCCGCTGAGTTACAAATCCTTGTACAAGACAATGGGGTAGGGATTTCGAATATCAATGAACCTCCTAAAGGACATGGCCTAAGAGGAATGAGAGAGCGGTTGGAGTTTGTTAATGGTAGTTTAGACATTGTCACATCAGAGGGAACCATTCTTGATATTCGTGTACCGAATATTGTCTTAGCAAATGAACAGGGGGGATTGAAGTGATTCGAATTGTTATTGCCGAAGATCAGCGGATGTTGCTTGGTGCTCTTGGCTCTTTACTGGATTTGGAAGAGGATATGGAAGTGGTCGGTAAGGCGAGGAACGGGGAAGAGGCATTATCTTTAGTGAAGCAACTCCAGCCTGATATTTGCATCATGGATATTGAGATGCCTGTAAAAAGTGGACTTGATGCGGCGGAAGAAATGGTCGATCAACCTTGTAAGGTCATTATTCTAACAACGTTTGCTCGTGCTGGATATTTTGAACGTGCTCGCAATGCAGAAGTGAGTGGATATTTGCTAAAAGACAGCCCAAGCGAAGAATTAGCGAACTCTATTCGTACGATTATGGATGGCAGGCGTATTTACGCACCAGAATTAGTCGACCTTGCTTTTGAGAATAAAAATCCACTTACTGAGCGAGAAAAGCAGGTAATGGAATTAATTGCAGATGGAAAAAGCACAAATGAGATTGCGAAGGAGCTCTACCTTACTAATGGTACGGTCCGTAATTATATTTCTGTTATTCTCGATAAACTAGATGTTGGTAATCGAATAGAGGCCATTTCTAGATTTAAGGAAAAAGGCTGGTTTAAATGAAAGTTTTAATAGCAAATAGGCAACGGTCTTTTGAAAGGATCGTTGCCTGTTTACTTTACCTACATGATTTGATAGTAATAGAAATACATAACAAAAAATTATAACAAAATGAGGATCTCAAGTTTTAAGAGGACGTCACAAAAAGAAGTGTGGAGCCCTTGAGAGCTGAAAAAGGAAAAGGAAGGTCGTCAAACTGAAACTGAATCTGAAAAAAATTGTGCCAACAACAGATAGTGTTTCATAAACAGAAAAACAAGAATATTAAGAATAAAATAGGGGAAGTCAAATGGATGCATATCAAGCAAAAATGGAAGATTTAGAAGGTTTGTCAAAATTATTCAATTCATATCGCATGTTTTATCAGCAAACACCAGATTTGGATGGGGCAATCACTTACATAAAGAGACGCTTGGAAAACAAAGATTCTGTCATTTTTGTTGTGAAAAATGAACAGGATTATGTAGGTTTTACTCAACTGTACCCTACCTTTTCATCCATCTCTATGAAAAAAGCCTGGATTCTGAATGATTTATATGTAGATGTTCAAGACAGAAAAAAAGGAATAGGAGAAAGACTCCTACAAAAAGCTAGAGAATACGCGATTGAAACAGGGGCTATAAGCATTAGTTTGAGTACAGCCCAAACGAATAATGCTGCTCAGAGATTATATGAAAGGAACGGATACCAATTAGATTCGAAGTTTTATCAATATGAGTTAAGCTTGAGATGATTTTCTAATCTCTTAACCCGAAAAGAATGAGTTTCTATTCTATAATGTGTATATGAAAAAGCTTGGAATCACCCACCAAGCTTTTTTTGTATGTTGATTTCTACTATTTTTACCATTTTCTCGTTAGTAAGGCTTGAGCAAAATGTTCAATAATAACTGCTAACCTATTATTCCTTTTATATAAGACATTTACTATACCCCAATCTACAAATCACTCCCTGCCTGACTTTGTTCCATTCAAATAGAAACAAACACAAATTCCTAATATAAATAGACAGATAACGTTCCAACTATTTTACAAATCTATATAAATAATAAGAAGGAAACAATCAAGCTATTACTAGAGTAAATATGGATTCTAAAAAATAACTGATTGGTGTCTGAAAAAATAAAGGAAGAGGTGGCGACGAAATGAGTAAGATTAACTGTAAAAAAATTAAAAAGCAGGTTAAAAAAATTCAAGTAGAAAATTACGAAGACGAAGATGTTTCAGTCATTAATGAATCTGATTTAGAAATGATAGGGAAAGGAAGACAAGGGGCTGTTTTTAAAATTTCTGATGAAGTTTGTATGAAAGTATACGGGGACGTGGCCGACTGTGAACGAGAACGTTACGCGATGTCACTAGGTCAACATACATCACTATTGCCAAAGATCTATTGTGAAGGAGATAATTTTTTAGTAATGGAAATGGTGTATGGTGTTGATTTACGTGAATATATGTAATCCCAGCCATTAACTGAACAACTTTCTCATGAGCTTATTAAAATGTTGATCACGTTTAAAGAAATTGGCTATGAGCGTATCGATCATCATAAAAGACAAATCTATCTTCAGGATGATGGTTCATTAAAAGTAATTGATGTTGGTAGAACAGTTTGGAGAAATAGAACGTATCCGTATCCACGCAAGCTTTTGCAAAGTTTAGGAGTTGAATATAGAAATGTCTTTGTAGAGCATGTGAAGGAACTTGCTCCAGAGCTTTATGCGGAGTGGGAGTATTATATGAAAATGGAGGAGAGATCTAAAAATTTATATAATGTACTCGAAAATAAAGAAAAAGTTGATACAGAACAGCTTAAGTATGAGACAGATAAACTGTTAACAACAAAAGACTCTACTATGCATTATAAGAGTTTAGAAAATCTTGTTCGTAAAGTTGTGAAAGAACAAAGAAAGAGAGAAATAGCAAAGCAAGAAAAACGCAGACAAAATAATAAAGGTAAAAAGAAGATAGATTAAAAGTCAAAAGGTTGAGCACAAAGGATGTGAAATTGATGAAAATCTTAGTCATTTGGCGTCTCCTGACAGTCGGGGGGGTAAATGCTGGTTGGAGGAACCGAGCGATTTATTTTAAGAAACAAGGGATTACAACTGACTTCCTTTACACTAAGGATCTTGGCGGTATGCATATGATGGAGGATGTTGCTCAAGTATTTTTAACAAAGGACAAAGATAAGATTCATCAAATTATTCAAGAGAATCAATATGATGCGATTATCGTTGTCGATACAAGTCAAGCCTATACGTGGCTTAAGGAAACGAATTATAAAGGACCGATTATTATTGAAGCACGCACGCCTGAAATTACAAAATTAAAACAAAATTTGCAAGGGAAAGAAAAGGTTAATCCGGAGAAATTTATTGTCCCCTCTGATTACCAAAAAAGAGTTCTTTCAATACTATTAGATCAGTCAAAACCAATTGAAGTCATCCACAACTCTACGGATACTTTGTTTTTTCGACCACTTGACCTAGAGGAAGTGAATCGAAGCAATGAACCTAAAGTACCAGAGGGTAAAAAGATAGTTGCTTATATTGGTAGATTAGATCACCGAAAAAATTGGCGTTTATTTCTAAAGATTGCTGAAATGGTGTCTAAAGAAAGAAGGGATATTGAGTTTTGGGTAATTGGTGGAGATAGAAGTGTTGACAAGGATTTGTTCGAAGAGGAGTGGAAGAAGAAACAATTAACCGATGTGGTCAAATGGTTTCCTGTTATTCCATACCATCAAATGCCAACGATTTATGCCAAAATAAAGCACTCAGGTGGTTGTACCATTGCCACAACTCGGGCAGAGTCTTTCGGAAATACATTTATTGAATCCATGGCCTGTGGAGTTCCTGTTATTGCCCCTGATATATCTTCGATTCCAGAGATTGTCGTAAATGGTGAAACTGGTTATTTATATCGAGAGAATTATATAAGGGGAGCAGCTGAGCATATCTACCGAATTGTCGATCAACCACACAAATATGAAAAGCTTTCGAATTCAGCAAGAGAACGAGTTGAGAAATGGTTTTCTCTATCCCAATGTGCAAATAAATATATTGAAACTTTAAAAGACGTAACAAAAGGGGAGGGTGAATAAATGAAACCCATCTCTTACAAAAAACTCTTTGAAAGTAAAACGAATAATGCTCACCTTATTTCTTTCGATGATGGCAATGATTACGTCGTTAAATTGTACAAAGAATCTGAAAGCAAGGCTCTCATAAATGAGTGGATTGCCTATTGTATTGCACGTTTCTTAATGCTACCAATTCCATATTCATATCTAGTAGAAATCCCAATGGAGTTTTTTGAGGCAATGCCAAAGAGTGCAGACACCCAATTTACTTCTAAACAGTTTGCAAGTAAGTATATAGACAATTGTAAAAATGGACATGAAGTAAATGTAACGGACATCACGAACAACGCTAATCTTGCAAGCATTATCGTTTTTGATTATTGGTTATATAATATAGATAGAACACGGAAGAATATCCTGCTACAGGAAAGTACGCCTGGGAGTCATTATTGCTGGATTATTGACAATGCTGATAGCTTTGGATCATTATCTTGGACAACAAATGACCTCGAGAATCGTCCTCAAACGCTTATTGAGAGTGCGACTCATGAAATGCTCGCAAAACATGTGAAAAAAGAAGAAGACTTTAAGAAGGCCATTCAATTAATTCAAGTGATGCCAACGCAGTTACTCGAAGAAGTTGTCTCCCATATTCCGGAAGATTGGAATTTAACAACGGTTGATAAAAAAGAAATCATCAAAACGCTAAACTACAGACGTTACTTTACACTGCACCTGATCATTGAAAAATTTCTTCGCAAGGTATATCGTCCTCTTCATCGTAAGAATAGTTAAATACCTGCTAAGTAAGCAACTCTGAGTCCCATACTTAGAGTTTTTTGTTTTCACTCATAAAAAATTCATTAAATCCTCACTCTTTTGTAACTGAATCGTTTAATTTGTGATGTATTTCACATACATTTTGCATATACAATAACTATATCTCCATTAGAAACATATGTAGAGGAGGAAGAAGATGGAGTCTGTAGAATTGAGTCGCTATTTAACCATGTTAACCCTATCAGTACATGTTATTTTCGCTACTGTAGGTGTTGGGGTTCCAATTATGATTACAATTGCTCACTGGTTAGGTTTAAAGAGACAAGATGAGCATTATTTGTTGTTAGCTAAACGCTGGGCACGTGGCTACGTCATTAGTGTAGCTGTTGGGGTTGTTACGGGGACTGCGATTGCCTTGCAGTTAGCTCTGTTATGGCCACGATTTATGGAGTTTGCAGGTCAACTTGTAGCACTTCCTTTGTTTATGGAGACATTTGCCTTTTTCTTTGAAGCCATTTTTCTTGGTATTTACTTATATACATGGAATCGTTTCAAAAATCCGAAACACCATTTTTATTTGCTAGCCCCGGTCGTTTTAGGGTCAGCAATGTCTGCTTTATTTATTACATCAGTTAATGCGTTTATGAATGTACCGCAAGGATTTACGCTAATTGGTGGTCAGTTAACCAATATTCAGCCGTTGGTAGCAATGTTTAATCCAGCGATGCCGACGAAGGTAGCTCACGTCTTAACTTCTGCTTACATGACTACCGCTTTTATCTTAGCATCGATTGCGGCTTATCATTTATTGAAGGGGAATCGTCATGAGTATCATCGTAAGGCACTTGCTTTAACGATGAAGATCGCCCTTATCTTTTCCATTGCAACAGCACTTGTTGGTGATCTGTCTGGGAAGTATCTAGCAGAATATCAACCTGAAAAACTAGCTGCTGCGGAATGGCATTTTGAAACAGAAGGAGAGGCACCGCTTGTTCTTTACGGGGTGCTAACCGAAAAGAATGAAGTGAAATATGCGTTTAAGATTCCTTATGCCCTTAGTATTCTTGTACACAGTAACCCATTTGGTGTCGTAACAGGGTTAAATGATATTCCAAAGGAATACCATCCGCCATATGAAATTCATTATTTCTTTGACATCATGGTGACGATTGGAATTTGGCTTACTTTTCTTTCATTAGTGTATTTTATTGCGCTTTGGCGTAATTGGTCGTTTATCAAAACAAAAATTTTCCGTATTCTCCTTGTCACTTCTGGCCCACTTGCGATGATTGCGATTGAGGCAGGTTGGTGGTTTACAGAGGTTGGGCGACAGCCATGGATTATGAGAGGGTTTATGCAAACGGCTGAAGGAGCAACAGACTCTCCTCACGTAGGGATCATGTTCGTCGCTTTTGCTGTACTTTATCTCATTCTATTAATTGGAACAGCTGTCGTGTTAACGCGTATGTTCAAAAAGAATCCTGTTGAACTAGAGCTGGAGAAAGATTCTATTGAACAAAGGAGTGTAGCGAAATGACGCTTGAAGTGATCGGAATATCAGTATTATGGTTATTTCTGTTTGGCTACGTGATTGTAGCGTCGATTGATTTTGGAGCTGGCTTTTTTAATGCTTCAACAATCGTTACAAGAAAGCATCATATCGTAAACTCTGTAATCCAGAGGTATTTGTCTCCGGTATGGGAGATCACAAATGTTTTTCTTGTGTTTTTCTTTGTGGGGATGATCGGCTTTTTCCCAAAGACGGCTTACTATTTCGGTACAGTGTTACTTGTACCAATTAGCATCTCTATCATTTTGTTAGCTTTGCGTGGAAGTTATTATGCCTTTGGAACCTATGGGACAAAGGGGCATGTAGGGTATACGCTCATGTATGGTGTAACAGGTGTCCTTATCCCGGCTTCCTTATCAACTGCTTTAATTGTTTCACAAGGAGGCTTTATTCGTGAAACACCGACTGGTGGAATTGAGTTAGACTTCCTGTCTTTATTTACAAGTCCGTTTGCTTGGTCGATTGTTGCACTTAGTCTCGTTAGTGTGTTGTTTATTTCTGCTAGTTTTTTAGCTTACTATTCTTCTGTTGCTGAAGATATAGAGGCATTAAACTTGTTTCGTCGTTACACATGGATTTGGAGCTTTCCAACGATCGTGACAGCAATGGGAATTATTATTGAAATGAAATGGCATAACCCAACCCATTATGAGGGCATGCTTTCACTTTGGTGGCTGTTTGCTTTATCATTGGTTTGTTTTATTGCAAGCTTGTGGCTGTTGAAAAAGAGACATTATGGTAGGTCGTTTATTTTCGTCGTTTTACAGTTTGCTATAGCCTTTTATGCGTATGGGGTATCACGATATCCTTACTTACTCTATCCAAACTTAACGATTTATGATGGGTTTACAAATGAAACAATGGCTTACGCGCTAATTACGGCGTTTGTCTTTGGGTTTATGTTATTAATTCCGTCTCTTTATTTAGTGTTTAAATTATTTATTATGAATAAGCCTTATATTCAGAAAAGGAATTCTTAAAGGAGGAAGCGAACATGCACAATTTTTTACTGTTTTACGCACCGCTCCTTATCGTTGTAATGGCTATGACCGTTTCTTTTTTCGTTGCTGTAAAAAGCACGAAATATGAGGATTGATCATGAAGTCACTTCAAAAACTCGCTACAGCCCAAAAAGGAAAGTATTATGGTTTGCTTCTTTTGGCTTTTCTTTTAGGTAGTGTGATTCTCATACAGGCCTATCTGATTGTTTCGATTGTGGATGGACTTTTTATTGGTAAACAAACGTTTAATCAAGTATTTCCTCTTTTACTTGTTTTGTTGGGGGTTTTACTTCTCAGGTCGTTCATCTCTTATTGGACTGGTCAGATCGGTGTGAAAATGGCTGTGAATGTGAAAACTTCCTATCGAAAAAAGCTTATTAATGCTTTTTCCGGTCAGTCATTAACAGGGTCTTATCAAGGGCAATCTGGTCAAAAAGTGAGTGTGCTTTTGGATGCAGTGGATGAGTTAGACAGCTTTTTTAGTAAGTATGTTCCACAGAGAATGGTGACAACGATCGTTCCCATTATGATTTTGGTCGTTGTCTTTAGCCAACATCTGTATTCTGGGTTAATCATTGTCTTAACGGCACCATTTATCCCTATCTTTATGATCATTATTGGTCAATCAACGCAGCGTAAATCAGAAGAACAGCTCGATCGTTTGGCTGCTTTCTCGGGCCGTTTTCTTGATACCCTTCAAGGACTCGTTAGCTTGAAGTTATACGGACGCTCGAAACAATATAAAGATGTCATTAAGCAAAGCAGCTTGAATTTTCGTGATGCGACGATGAATATTTTAAAAGTGGCTTTCACTTCTTCTTTAATGCTCGAGTTTATCTCGATGCTGAGTATTGGTCTCGTTGCGCTAGAGCTTGGGCTGAGACTGGTGGTATTCAATCAAATGAGTTTTTTTACTGCCTTCTTTATTCTTTTATTAATACCAGAATTCTACGCTTCGCTTAAGGAACTAGGCAGTGCATTCCATGCTGGGAGAAGCAGTATGGGTGCTGCTGCCAAGATCGAAAAGGAGCTTGCGGTGAACGAACATATACCTGAATGGGGAGAGCGTGCTCTTCCTACAAAACCTGAATCGATAGCGTTGAAAGATGTACAGTTTCAATATGGTGAAAAAGGATTTATGCTAAAGGATCTCAACATCCATATTCCCTCATATGGTCAGGTAGCAATTGTAGGAAAGAGTGGATCAGGTAAAACCACTTTATTACATGTAATAGCAGGTCTTCTGCCACTTTCAGTAGGTAAAGTATTTGTAGGGAGCGAGGATCGTTCTGTTTATAAGGAAGAAGAATGGTTTAGGCACATCAGTTATATAACGCAGCATCCTTTTTTATTTTCTGGTACGATTGCTGAAAATATAGCTTTTGGTGTCGATGCGACAATGGACGAGGTTGAGAGTGCAGCAAAGAAAGCAGGTATTGAGGATCTAATACAATCCTTGAGATATGGCTATGACACACAAATCGGTGAAGGGGGAAGAGGGCTTTCTGGTGGTGAAAAACAAAGGATTGCGTTGGCACGAGCCTTCTTAAAGAAACCATCGATTATTCTTTTCGACGAGCCGACAACAGGTCTTGATATATTCACTGAGCAGATTCTTCAAAGGTCCATCCAACAATTAGCTCAAAACTCAATGGTGATTACAGTTGCCCATCGGCTGCAAACGATTCAACAAGCTAATCACATTTTATTTATGGAAAACGGAGCCCTATTAGCACAAGGAACACATAAAGAATTAAAGGCTTCTCATTCACCATATCGAGAGCTTTTCTCTTTGCATGAGGAGGGGCAAAATGAGTGAGCTTCTGACCATCGTTCGTTTGATGATTAGTCAAAAAAAAGATGTGATTTTATCAGTAGTGTTTGGGTATATAGCTGGAATAGCCGCTGTTGGTTTATTCGCGGCGAACGGCTACTTAATTTCGCGGGCGGCACTTGAACCACCTCTTTATGTTCTCATTACAATGGTTGCCGTCGTGAAAATAGGAAGCTTTATACGAGCAATCAGCCGATATGCGGAACGTTACTATTCCCACCGGGCTACATTTACGATGCTAAGTGAGTTACGTGTCTATTTCTATGAGAAAGTAGAGCAGCATGCGCCGAGTCTTTTTCATAAGTATCGTAGCGGAGATTTATTAGCACGCATTGTTGGAGATGTGGAAAGCCTTCAACACTTATTTCTTCGGGTTTTTTATCCACCAATTATTATGATTACCGTTTTTGTAAGTACGATTTTATTTGTTTCTTTCTATTCGATGAAGATTGTGGTGTTACTAGTAGTTGGCTTGGCTTTAACAGGCTTGATTATTCCGGCATGGTTTGCTAAGAAACAGAAGAAAGTAAGCAATCGCCTCCGTGAAGAACGAGCTTCTTTGTCTACTGAAGTAACGGAGTGGTTTTATGGATTTCGGGAACTGAAGATTCACCAAAAATTGGAGGATAAAGAACAACAACTCGTGAATGCTTCAAATCAGTATATTTTTGAACAGCAACGAGAAGGGACTCAAGGAAACGTTAATCAAGCAACGAATGTGGCTATAGCGTTAGTAATATCGTGGGCTGTGTTAGCTATGGGTGCTTTTTTAGTCGCTCATGGGAATTTGGACGGCGTTTTCTTAGCCATGCTCGTTATGGTTAGTCTAACCGTGTTTGAACATTCAACACCAATGGCGGTGTTTCCCATTCACTATGAAGATAGTGAAAGAGCAGCGAAAAGGTTGAATGCGGTAATTGAGAGTGAAGATGAAGAGCAAGAGCAAGTTCAAACGAAGGAGATCACAAGTGGGCCTCCGACCGTTAAGCTCAATGAAGTGTCCTTCTCATTTCCTAATGACGATCGTAACATATTAAGTGACGTCAATGTGGTGTTACCAGCAGGTTCAAAAACAGCCATTGTCGGTCCAAGTGGATCAGGGAAATCGACATTGTTGCAGTTACTGTTAAAATTATACCCTGCTACTGCAGGTGAAATAAGCTTAAGTGGAGTACCAGTTACTCACATTGATCAAGAGAACCTATGGCAAAAAACCAATGTCGTACTTCAAGAAAATCACTTCTTTTTTGGTACGATTAAAGATAACTTGTTGCTACAGACAGATAATTGGTCAGATGACGAGTTACAACAGGTATTAGATGCGGTTCAGTTAAAGGGATTCTCATTAAAAGATACAGTGTTGGAAAAAGGACAAAATTTGTCTGGCGGTGAAAAGCAGCGACTCGCCATGGCTCGCGCGCTTGTAAAAAATGCTTCGTTTTGGATTTTAGATGAGCCAACCTCCTCTTTAGATTCTTGGACGGAACAACAAATTTATGAACTTTTGTATCGTCAGGCAAAAAACGATACGGTGGTTCTGGTCAGCCACCGCCTTGCAGGGTTAGAGCGAATGGATCAGATTATCGTAATGGATCAAGGGAAGATTGTTGAGAGTGGAACTTTTAACGATTTGATCAAGATGAAAGGTTATTTTTACAAGCTTAAGCAGGTGGAGAAAAGCATTCTCCTATCATAGCTATGCTATTGGGTTGCGAGTGCTGTTGGTATAAAAACACTTTAAACCGAAAAGGAATTAGCGACAAGATTTAAGAGTAAGGTGAAGGGAGGGAGCAACTTATGTGGTTGTTCCCTATTTTCAATATCACACTATTTTGCCTCTTAATGGCTAAAAGAGTAAAATGTTAAACTGAGTAAAGAATATTTGAAAAGGAATGTTAGGTTGAAAGAGGAGGAGAGTTTTTGTTTGATCCAACGATCTTCGAAAATTTAAAAGTGGCGTTTGAAAATCACATTTATGATTTAGATAATATTACAGGTCAAATAGAAGTTATCAACAGAAAAGATTATTTAGATATGGCTGTTATGTCGAGAGAACTGGCACTAGAATTCAAGTTAATGAGTCAAAATAAAGTCAGTGCTGAAGTCGTTTTAAAAGCTGGATTAAAAGATTTATCTGCAGAAATATTGGAAACGCCAGGCACTGACCCTGGTTGTACATTACTTATCTACTTTTATAAAAAAGTAAGGAATGTAACGTTAGAATGTCAACAAATAGATACAATCATCGAGAAAATTTGGAAGCCTGTATTAAAGCCAACACAAACATTGAGCTTTACATATAAAGAAATGCCTAATCTGTATTTAAATAAAATAGAATTAACATTTAACCGACTCATCAATGAAGAGCAGATCGGTGATATTCCTGAACTGATCGATCATGTGATGCAAACTCTTTTAGCTCTAAATAAAGTAGGGTGAGAAATTTATAATGGAATAAGTCCTTTCAAAATGAATAGGGCTTTTTGTCGTATAGAAATTTGTATTTGTATGGCTTATGAAACAAATACTAAAACCAAATAAGTGTACGAAGGTGGTGTGGGGATTGCCGGAGTTACCTGAAATGGAAAATTATAGACGATTGTTAAATGAAAAGCTTAATGGTAAACGGATTACTCAAATTACGATTACAAGAGAGAAAACGATTAACACATCTGTGGAAGAGTTCACGAATGCAGTAGAAGGAAGAACCGTTGTAGCCATTGAACGCCGCGCAAAGCACCTTGTCTTTCATCTAGACTCAGGCAAAGGATTATTGCTGCATCTTATGTTAGGTGGTCTTGTGTATCTAGGGAATGTTAATGATAGTCCAGAACGTACGAAACAAGTAACGCTTTCCTTCGGTGAGACTCAACTATTCTTTATTGGTCTGCGCTTGGGCTATCTACACTTACTTTCAAAAGAGGAGTTAGAAGAACAGTTTAGAGATCTAGGCCCTGAACCGTTAGCTCCTTCTTTTACAGTAAATGAATATCACACGATTATGGCGAAGAGGAGAGGGGTTATAAAAACGACCTTAGTGAATCAAAAGATCGTGTCAGGCATTGGGAACCTCTACTCTGATGAAATTTGTTTTACAGCTCAATTACTCCCAAATAGACCAATGAATGAGTTGACTAAAGAAGAAAAAACGATGCTTTATACGAGTATTCAATCGGTGCTAAAAAGAGGTATTTCTCTTGGAGGGTATATCGATTTACCGGTTTATAAGGGTGATGTGCTCTAACGGGTGGGTATAATGACCATTGCTATGTATATGACCGGGAAGGTAAACCGTGTCCTCGTTGTCAGTCACCAATCGTCAAAGATACGATATCTTCTCGTAAAACCTTTTATTGTATTAAGTGTCAGCATTAAAATCGTTTAGGAAGAAAGAGGTAGAAATTATGAATAGAAACGGGCATCCTTTAACATGGATAATTGGAGCTTTGTAATAATAAATAATAGCGATACATGAACTCAAAATGCCTATTTATGGATTCCTTTAATCACTACTAGAAGTTACAGAGTCAATCGTATACTACTTTAACTGATCTTGAAAATAAACCTGCATAGAAAATGAGGTGTAACCCATGAAGCTTGACCGCCAAAAAAGAAAATATCCGTTTCTTTTTTTAGTTTTTGTACATAGCTTATTGGTGCTATACACCTTTTACAAAAAGAAAGATAGAAAGAGTTTATCTATCGTTTTATCGTCTTTTATTGGAATTGCTTATATTTTTGATTATGTGATTATAGCTATTTTTGGTGGTTATACATATAAGCCCAATATATTTAAAAAGAAGCCGCTAGACAAATATTTAGGATCGCTTTTCTCTCAGGGAGTGTATGTTCCTTTTACAGCATTGTTTATTACTGCTTTTCAGCTAGGTTGGAAGGTAAAGATTTTATTTGGTCTTTACTTCTCCATTATAGAAAACTTGTTTTTACGTTTAAATATATACAAACATCATTGGTGGCGTACGATTTATACATTTGTATTAATCGTACTCTCTTTTAAAGGAAATGATATTTGGTATGAGCAGCTAAAAAAGAAAAATCGAGCTGTCCTGTTTCTTTCACTTTATTTTATGATCCAAACGACTTGGCAGAACACCATGTTTGTTTTTACCATTTTTAGAAAGATCTTATACGGGAAAGGAAAGGTTAAAGATTTAAAAGAACACTTTAAACTAGCGCCACTCCATGGGATGATTCTTTCACTATATCTTGCCTGGCAAGTTAGAAGCCACCGTGCTTGGTCAAAAGGAAAAATGCTTCTTACCATGCTTATCGTAGATGTTTATTTAATGAGAAAAGGGGTAATGAGGGTCCAATCTGTTTCTCTGTTATTTATTAAATACACCATTATCTTCGTCTCTGCATCCATTTATCAACGTTTAATCTATACAGACATAGGTCCAGATGATAAACAACAAAGCTAGAATCAACAGGGATTCTAGCCTGAAATACGTTATAAATTTGAAGTAATATTTGTTAATTGATCAGAAGCTGCGGCAACATGTTCAGCAGCTTGGTTGATTTCCTCGAAAATTTCAGCTAGATTCTTCATCTCACCCGCAATTAGTACATTTTGATGTTTCATATCTTCCATCGATTTTAAAATGTCATCAAAGAAATGATTTGTTTGACTTGACTCAACCGTTCCTTTTTCAATGGATTTATTGTTTTCTGTGATTAATTCAGACATCGTGTTCGTATAGCGATTAATTTCGTGTACTAGGCTGGATACTTCTGCTACGGTATCCTTTGTGTTCTCTGCTAATTTTCGCACTTCACTTGCTACTACGGCAAATCCTTTACCATGTTCACCAGCTCGTGCCGCTTCAATTGAAGCGTTAAGAGCGAGTAAGTTGGTTTGGTCAGCTATTGAGGTAACGATTTGTGAGATTTGCTCTATTTTTTTAGAGGTTAAGATCAACTGTTCCATCTCATTTGAGATATTCTTCATATTGGCTTGTGTATGAATCATGATCTTCTCTAAGCTAATTAAACGATTCTTTCCATCTTTTGATTTAGCCTCTGTTAAAACAGCTATATTTGAACTCGATTCAGTCAGCTTTTTAATTTCATCTGTCTTAACTGAGATTTCTTGTAAGGAAGAACTTGTTTCTTCACTCACCGCGGCTAAGTCTTCTGCGTTTTTATTAACTGTAATTTTGATTTCATTCGTATGAGCTTCAGCTTCATTTCGAATTCTCTCGGTCTCAAGTTCGTAAGCTTCTAAAACAAGTTGCTGTTCTAAGTTTAAAATTTTTGTGACAGCGGATAGGGCCTTTTTAAATTCATCTTTGTTGATTGTATGTTGGTCAATAATTTCTACTAAAGAGAGCAACAAATCTTGAAATGCGCACATATACCATTTAGGTTGTAGGCCAATGCGGACATGAACGTGAGCAATAACATTACGTTGTTTAATGAATTCTTGGTTAATCCGACCACTAAACATTTCATAAATGTGACGGTTTAATGTTTTCTTCAGACGATCAATAGAGCTATTGTCATTGATAATTTTCATAAGGGAAGGCTCATTCGCTAAATTACTGTAAAATTGATTGACGATCTGTTCAAGATGTTCTTCAATTATAGGTTGAAACGTCCTAATGATCATTAAATCTTCCGTTTTCAATCCGATTATTTCCATTTGTTTTGTCACTGTACTATTTGTATCTACACGAATCTCTACTTGGTTGAGTTGAGTTTCTACAGAAGAAAGTAGACTATCTTTATTTTTCTCTGTTTTAAATGTAAAGAAATTACCCATTCTATGCACATCCTCATTCATGATTAGTTAGGAAAAAGCCCTCTTTGTGTTCAACTAAAAAAAGATCTAAAGCTGTTTCTGGCAATGGCTTACTAAATAGATATCCTTGTATTTCATTGCACTTTCTTTCTTTTAAAAGGGTTAATTGGTCCTGGCTTTCAACCCCCTCAGCTATGACTGAATAACCTAACGTCTGACTAACAGAAATAATCGCTTCAATAATCGCCAAATCCACAGGTTTATCATGAATATCTTTAACAAAAGCACGGTCAATTTTAACGGTGTTAATGGGCAAGTCTTTTAGATAATTTAATGATGAATAGCCTGTACCAAAATCATCGATGGCTATGTGTATGCCAATATCCTGCAAAGAGCGCAATACTTCAATAATATGTTCTGTATGTGTCATGGCTGTAGTTTCGGTTATTTCTAACTCTAGTAATGTAGCTGGCAAATTTATTTCAACCAAAATATCTTTTAAATGTTTTACAAAATTCGACTGTAATAATTGAATAACTGAAACATTTACAGAGATCCGGAGATTAAAACCTTGAGCATGTATATCTTTTGCTTTTAAACAAGCTGTTCTTAACACCCAATCACCAACAGTGTGAATGGCTCCAACCTGTTCCGCGATGGGAATAAAGGAAGCTGGTGATATCATTCCCTCATGAGGATGATGCCAACGAATAAGAGCCTCTAAACCGACGATTTCACCTGTTTGGATATTTACCTTTGGCTGGTAGTATAGCTCAAACTCATCCTTTTCAATAGCTTTTCTCAAACCGTACTCTATTTTAAGTCTCTCAACAATAATATCTTGTTGTTGCTCTCTATAAAATATATATCGGCTACCCGCCGTCTTTTTTGCACTAAACATAGCAATATCTGATTGCTTAAGTAATTCTTCGACACTTTGACCGTCCTTTGGATATAGGCTAATGCCAATACTTGAAGAAAGATAAATTTCTTTACCATGCAGTTGAAAAGGAGTAGAAATTTCTTGGATAATTTGTTCGGCAAGTTGTTGAACTTCCTCAATGCTTTCATAAGGATGAATGAAAGCAAATTCATCTCCACCAGTTCTAAAAATAAGTAGATTTTCTATGGTTTTGTCGCGTAGTCTTGTTGCAATTTCCTTTAACAATAGATCACCGAATGTGTGCCCGTATGTCTCATTGATCAGTTTAAAACGATCTAAATCTAGGTATAAAATCGCTACCTTTGGGTGCGTTTTCAATAAATATTTAGCTGTTTTATGTAATTTCAGGCTATTAGGTAATTTCGTTAATTGATCATGATAGGCAAGAAAGCGATAACGCTTTTTGCTTCGTAGTAAATCTTCCTCGATTTGTTTCTTAGTAGTGATATCAGTACGAATTGAAACATATTGATAGGGTTTTTGTTCTGAGTCTAAAAAGGGGACAATTGTGGTGTCCACCCAATAAAGTTCCCCATCCTTTGCTTGATTTCTTATTTCACCCTTCCATACTAATCCATGTTTAATTGTAGTCCACATCTCCTTAAAAAATTCTTTTGAATGAAGACCAGAATTAATGATAGCGTGGGATTGGCCAATAAGTTCATCTCTACTATATTTGGAAATATCACAAAATTTATCATTTACAAAAATAATAATTCCATTAGCGTCCGTGAAAGCTAGTATGGAAGATTGATCTAAAGCATACTTAGTGTCTATTAATTCTTTAGAGATTGAGGAATACTCGCGCAATGTATTTTGAGCTTCTGTCATAAAGTAATCTCTCCCGTTACATGCTAATTACAAACTTTATGGTTAATTAAACGTTTGTTTAGTACACGATTTTTTTGTATATGTCAATTATCGCACACTACATATTAGAGGAACTACTTCTTTTTTTTATGTCGATCCTTATCACCGTTGTAACTATTTTTATAGGGGAAACGTTTGTAAAAACTGTTCGAATATCATAAGAATTTACAGAAAATTCATTTTTTGTGGAATCTAATCTAACAAACTCGATGTATGGTTTAGTGAAATCATACAAAATAGATAAAACTAGCTACGTTATTTGGTTTTGGGGAGCGATGGAGTTGAAACAACTGTTAATTAGAGACGGAATGATTTTTACAAGCGATGGTTTTAAAAAAGGATCAATTGTAATTAATGATGGATTAATTGAAGAAATAGTACAGCAGGTAAAGATAAACGAACATCATTTTAGTAAGGTGATAGATGCAACTGATTCATGGATTTTACCAGGTTTTATTGATGCACATGTTCATTTTAATGACCCGGGAAGGGAAGAGTGGGAAGGCTTTAAGACGGGCAGTAGGGCTGCAGCTGCAGGAGGAATAACAACGGTTATTGATATGCCTCTAAATAGTAGTCCGTCTGCGGTGACGGCTCAGTTGCTACTTAATAAGCAAATACATCTTCAAGTACGGTCTGTTATTGATTATGGTTTATGGGCTGGGATCACATCAGATAATGTTGAGCACTTTGATGAACTCAAGAAGATGAATGATCAAGGCATTGTTGGGTTTAAAGCTTTTTTGTCAAACAGCGGAATCGAGGACTTTCCTGCCATTAAAAAAAATCAGTTACAGCAGGCTATGGGGACGGTAAAGAAGTTAAATTCGATTTTAGCTTTACATGCTGAGGATCAAGACCTAACAGAAGAAAGAACGAAGAAGTTAAAGGTTAATCGCCATGATCGACTTGCTTTTTTAGAAAGTCGCCCACAGCAGGCGGAGTATGTAGCTATTGAGCATGCATTAGGTCTAGCTGAAAAAACAGGAGCAGCTGTTCACTTCGTCCATGTTAGTTGTCCTGAAGCAATTGAATTAATTAATCATTATAAACAAAAAGGGGTAGATGTCACAGTTGAAATTTGTCCACACTATTTATTATTTACAGATGAGGACTTTATTAAAGTAGGTCCAATATTGAAATGCGCCCCCCCTTTACGTTCGGTTAATACAGTGGAAGAACTTTGGGAATGTATAGCTAAAGGTTGGGTTGATACGATTGGGTCTGATCATTCTCCGTGCCCGCTTGATATGAAAACGGTAGGAAATGACGACATTTGGAAAGCGTGGGGAGGAATTCAAGGTGTCCAATTTGCTTTTCCATTTTTATTAAGTGCAGCTTTGGAACGTGGGTTTTCTATAGAAGAGATTCTACCTTTAATGACCTCTAACGTAGCAAAACGGTTTCATTTACAATCTAAACAAGGAAAAATTGAAGTGGGACAACAAGCAGATCTGACTCTTTATCAACCAACAAATAAAAATAAGGTTAATAAATCTGACATCTTAACAAAGAACGATTACAGTCCTTATGAACAACTAGAAGCAAATGGGAAAATTCAAGCGACACTCGTTCGAGGAGAGCTTGTGTATGAAAGAAATAGCGAGTTTGATCCATCACTTTACGGACTTGGAATAAAACTAAATTAGTCGATGTTAACAAAATATTTGTTTGAATTTAGATGTTATAACCAATGACTCATAGCTCAACTCTCTTTACAATTATAAGAATATTTAGACTATATAGACTATCTAAAAGATAGAAAGAGGTGGCTGACTTGTTATCTATGCCGAAAATTTGGAGACCGGTTGATTTAAAGGAAGCCTGGGAGATTCAAAATGAACTCGGTCTAGGGAATTATTGTTACGTTGCAGGGGGTACTTGGTTACGAACACAGTGGGAAGCTAATCTATGTTCAATGTCACTGAATTTAATTAGCCTTGAAAACGTTAGTGAAATGACTGAGATACAAGAGCAAGTTTCAAATGGTAAGCATGAGATAATGATCGGATCTTCAGTAAGTCTTTATCGCTGCTTGAAAAGTACTTTATTGAATCAATATTTTCCGCCACTAGTTGCTGCCTGTAAAAAAATTGCTGCGCCATCGATACGTAACCAGGCTACGATTGGAGGAAATATCTATACTACAGCGGGAGACACGATTCCTTCGTTATTAATTGTTAAGGCTGAGTTGCTTTGGTTTAATGGGGTGGATATTGTAGCTGAACCGTTAGAACAATGGCTCATTACGCTTCAAGCTAACCAATTTAAGCGAGATAATCGAATATTAGTTGGTTTAAAAATGGCGACAGAAGAGGATGTAAAAGGGGCTTTTTTATTTTTTACGAAGGTAGGAAGAAGGGAAACGTTTACTTCCTCACTTGTATCGGTTGCTGGGAAGGGAACCTTAACGAGCGCTGGTTTTTTTCAAAATGTAACGCTCGCTGCTGGTGGAGGAGGGTATCCAATTAGGCTTTCAGAGGCTGAGTTAGAACTTGAGAATCAGTGCTTTTCTCCAACTTTGTTTCAACAAATTTACAAGTCAATTGTAGTCGAGTTTCAAGCAACAGCCGATCCATTTGCATCTGCAGATTATAAAAAGGCAGTTGCGGCAAATTTGATTACCAGTGAGTTATATAAAATAAGTGGTCAGCCAGGAGGTGAGCAGCGTGTGGTTGGATCGTAATTCAAGTAAAGAAAATTGGAAGGTTAGGCCAGATGGAAAAGAGAAAGTAACGGGCCAACTTCGCTATTTAACTGATTTGGCTTTTCCCGATATGCTTTTTGGGAGAGTGTTAAGAAGCGGAATTCCGCATGCGCGAATAAAGTCAGTGGATGTAAGTGGAGCGCTCCAATTCCCTGGTGTATTGGCTGTATTGACACATCATGATATACCTGGTTTGAATGGATTTGGTATAAGCAACCCAGATCAGCCAGTTTTCACTGAAGAATGGGTTCGTTATGAAGGGGATGCCATTGCGGCTGTTGCAGCTATTTCAAAAGAAGTGGCCGAGAAAGCATTGGAGCTCATTCAAGTTGATTACGAGGAACTACCGATCGTAGATACACCAGAAAAAGCATTAGAACCTGAAGCACCCTCTTTGCATGTGGACGGGAACATTCTCCATCAAACCATTTTTAAGAAGGGAAGCATTGATAAAGGTTTTGCTGAAGCGAGCCTTATTATTGAAGAGACGTATACGACACCTCGACAAATGCACACGTATTTAGAGACAGAAGGTGGAGTCTTTGTCCCGAATGAAGACGGAAGATTAACTGTGTATGCCCCTACTCAACACGGGTATAAAGACCGAATGCAACTAGCTCGTATCCTAGGTCAACCGGAGGAAACTATTCGTATTATCTCAAGTCCTATTGGAGGCTCGTTTGGTGGAAAGGACGAACTGAATGTTCAGCCATACGGAGCCTTGTTAGCTTTACAGTGCGGTAGGCCTGTAAAAATGCATTTCTCAAGGTGGGAATCTGTTACAGCTGGTTTAAAACGTCATCCAATGAAGATAAAAATGAAAACAGGTGTGGACCAAAGAGGGAAAATACTTGCACACAAAGTGGAAATACTTTCTGATACCGGTGCGTATTCAACCCTCGGTGGGCCGGTACTAAACTTTGCAACGGAGCATTCAGTTGGTCCTTACTTGATTCCTCATGTCGACATAAATGGAAAAGCTGTTTATACAAATAACGGGGTATCTGGCGAATTTCGCGGATTCGGAGGCAATCAAGTCATTTTTGCTTTAGAAGGTCAACTCGATCGAATCGCTGAGAAATTAAAAGTGGATCCATGGGAGCTAAGAAAAATCAATTTGCGTAGAAAGAACGATCTCGGTCCGCTCGGTCAACGGATTGTGCCTACTGAAGGGCCGAACCAAGTCTTTGAAACTATTAAACAATCTTCATTATGGAAAGAAAGAGGGAAAAAACAAACCGAACATCCGTGGATAAAAAAGGGGATTGGGCTAGCTTTGGCCATGCATGGTTCTGGTTTAGGTTACGGCATTCCTGACCATGCAGGGGGAACGATTCGCTTAAACAAGTATGGGGAAATTGAGGTCGCCTTTGGTCATGAAGAGTTTGGGCAAGGGCTTCTAGCGACATTAGAAATTTTACTTTTAGATCATTTTCAGTGCAACAAAGAAGACATTAATATCATTATTGGTGATACGGATTTAGTACCTAAAAGTGGTTCATCGACAGCGTCCAGAACAACGAATATGGTTTGGCAAGCTTTAAACCGGTTGAAGGAGCCGTTTTTAACATTACTATTTGCCAAAGTTAGTGCTTTAACAGGATATGAAAAAGATGCCCTGAAAACAGGGAGGGAAGGAATTTGGACACAGAGTACAGAGAAAGTAAATGAAAGATTAGTAATGACTTATGCAGAACTCGCCCAAATGGGGGAAACGTTTGAATGTTCAACTGAGTTTCATTACCCGGTTACACCTGACCCGATTATGGGAGGGCATTACCTTTATACGAGTACAGCTGTCATTGCCGAAGTAGAAGTAAATCAGCTTACTGGAACGGTCGTCGTGAAGCAAATGGATCATACTATTGCGGCGGGGCCGGTCGTGAATCCAATGGGTTATTTAGGACAGATTGAGGGTGGTAGTATTATGGCTTTAGGTTTTACACTCACGGAAGATGCGGTGATGAGTGCAGGAAAATATGTAACGAAAAACCTAGATACGTATTTAATTCCTACCATTTTTGATGTGCCTGAACAGAACGGAGTCATGGCCATAGAGGAGCTACCGACAGATGATCAGTTTGGTCCACGTGGAGTGGGGGAAATTGGCTCCGTTGCTTTGGCTCCTGCCATTGTCGCTGCCATCAAAGAAGCGACAGGTATATGGGTAACAGAATTACCTATTAAACCAGAACGTTTAATGAAGCCATTTATGAATGAGGTTGTTCTAGGATAGGGGAGAAGATCATGAACGAAAAAAGCAATGTTCAAGAGGCCTCTAAGTTTCTTTTATCGATGGAGTTAAATGGAAATTCGATAAATGTAGAGGTGGATCCTTCACGGCGGTTAATAGATATTATCCGAACCGATATGGATTTGACGGGAACAAAAGTATCCTGTGAAGTGGGAAGGTGTGGGGCTTGTATGGTTTTAATTAATGGTAAGCAACACAATTCCTGCTTAACGATGGCCTATCAGTGTGAGGGGAAAAAAGTGACTACGATTGAAGGAATAAGTGAAGAGAAAATAGACCCGATTCAGCAAGCTTTCTTGGAGGAGGGTGGCTTTCAATGTGGTTACTGTACACCAGGAATGGTCGTCTCCTTAAAAGCGCTACTAGAAGAAAATCCAAACTCAAGTTTTGAAGAATTAAAAGAGGGGGTATCTGGAAACCTCTGCCGTTGTACAGGGTACGGTGGCATTTACCGAGTATTAAGACGCTTGACAACTTAACTGTTAAAGGAAAGGAGAAAAGTATCATGAGAGAGTTTTATAACTACCTTAAGATATTAAAAAGTAATCAAAAGAGCTCTGGAGTAATAGCGACAGTGATTGAGGTTATAGGTTCTAGTTATCGCCATGAAGGGGCTAAGATGCTCTTTTTACAGGATGGCTCTCAACATGGACTCATAAGTGGTGGTTGTCTGGAAGAAGACTTAAAGATTCAAGCAGAAGAAGTAAAAACGCATCAGATCTCGAAAACAATAACGTATGATTTGCAGTCAGAGGATGATATGGGCTGGGGCCAGGGGGCGGGCTGTAATGGGAGAATTACTGTGCTACTTGAGCCTTTTCAATGGCAGTCTATATTTTTAGAGATTATGAGTGAACTAGAGAATGGGCATGATGTGATTTCAATACGAGGGATGACGGGTGAATTTGCGGCTGTTCGTCTATTTATTACGATGGAAGGAAACTGGGTTGATTCAAGTAATCTGGTAGATCTCTCATCGATGGAAAAATATATTCGTGAATTTAAATTAAATAATCAATCTGTAGCAATTCGATATGTTGATGAATATCAATCATCCTTTATAATGGAGCTTTTTGAAGCTAAAGAGAAATTATTCATATTTGGTGCAGGTCCTGATGTTGAACCAATTGTTAGAAGAGCGGCTGAATTTGACTTTTTACCTGTTGTCATTGATCCAAGGGAGAGTAGGTGTAATGCGGTCAACTTTCCTGATGCCGCATGGTTAGTTAATGAGCATCCTGAAAGGTTTCTAGACGATAATCAGGTTGAGGTGAATAGCTATGTGTTGATTATGACTCACAGTTTTACAAGAGACCAACAGCTAGTTACCTATTTTTCAGAAAACAAACCGAAATATCTAGGTGTCTTAGGACCTAAACGAAGAACAGAAAGATTGCTTTTCCCCAAAAAAGTGCCTGAATGGTTTCATTCTCCTATTGGAGTGGATATTGATGCTGAAGGAGCAGAAGAAATTAGTGTTAGTATCTTAGCGGAGTTAATTCAAGTTCGAAATCGGCAGAGAGCGCTGAATAAGAAGAGGAAAAGAGTGAAATCAGAAGCTGTTTAATAGGGTGTGAGTAAATGGAGAAACAAAAAATAAGTGCCGTTATACTAGCAGCTGGTCAATCTACACGGATGGGACAGACGAAGCAACTATTAAAGCTAGGAGATAAGTGTATTCTCGAGCATGTCATCGACCAATTACTTAAACAAAAATTTGATCAAATTATCGTTGTACTTGGTCATGAAGCTGAAAAAATTAGAAAAAGCATACCCAAAAAACACACAAAACATTTATATTACCTCTTCAATCACCAATACCGGCTTGGACAGAGTACTTCTTTCTTAACCGCCATTCGTAATGTGCTACCTAGTGTTAACTCAGCGATGTTTTTTCTAGGGGACCAACCGTTTATCAAAGAAATAACGATAGAAACTCTATTGAAAAAAGGAAATAAAATGATGCAAGTGGATGGCTCTCCATTTGTCATTCGTCCTTACCATCATGATTTACCGGGTCATCCTATTTTCATCGGGAACTTTAGAAAATGTGACTTTTCAACAGTTGTAGGTGATGAGGGAGGCAGGTCGTTGTTTAAATCAACAAAAAAAGAAGCGATTTTAATAGAGGACCCAGGTATTTTGTTTGATATTGATACACCTGCAGATTACTTGGAAGCCCTTAGGAAGGTAGAGCGGTTAAAGCGAGTCAGTTATGGAGGCTACTAACAAGGCGAACATTTACCTTTTCTAGTAGCCTCTTTTTTAAAGGGTTTGTTTTTCGATACGATTATTGAAAAAAGAACGTATAAATAAAGCAATTCGAAGTCTAAGGGTTTCGTCAGACCCCTTTAGTTCAATTCCAAGAAGCTCTTCACATTTTTTGATGCGGTAAATAACTGTATTTCGATGAATAAATAAAAGCTTTGACGTTTCTGAGATTTGACAGTTGTTGTTTAGAAAAACAGAAAGAGTTTGGACGAGATCTTCTTTTTCTTTATCTTTTGGATAAGCTAAATCTCTTAAAGTAGACTTATAAAACTCTTTTAATTTTTGAGTGGGAATGGTTTTGAAAATCTCGGCTAATTCCTTTATGCGATACGTTTTGATAAACCGTTTTTTATTCTCACGATATCCAGCTCTTAAGGCATCAACTGCTTCTTGGAAAGAGGTAGGGATTTCCTTAAGGCTTTCCGTATAATTACTTATTCCGAAAGAGAGAGGACAGTCAATTGAATGGTATAAGTCTGTTTGGAGTTCTGTAACTGCTTCTAAGACCGTTTGCTCCATTGCCTCGTTATAAAAATCAAACCCAATTAAAATGGTGAATAGGTCACCCTTTGTAAAGACATTTGAGCTTTCAAATTGTTTGGTTAAAATCGATTCTAGCATTTCATATATTCGATCTCTTCTTAGGTTTATTTCTTTTTCTGTTTGTAGTGGATGCGTATCTTGGTAGAAATCAGAAGAGTCATCGACTTTACACGTTATACAAATGTATTGAAGGGCTTTGTTTAGATGAAAGGATTTACCTCGATTGATAATCTCTTCTTCACTTGGAATAACTCCGTCTACTAAATCCGTAAAAAATTCATTTTTTAATCGTCTTGAATGTTGCTCAAGTGCATGAAGTTTCATGAATTCAAACGAGATCACGTTGGCGGCTTGCTCTACAGCTAGTGTGAAAGGAGATACATTTGCTAACGTTGATCCAAGTAGGATAATGTAGCCTTTTTGTTGATTAGTCGTGTTAATCGGGTAAATCGAGAACTCTGTGAATTCATTACCCTTTCCTTCCCGTGGTAAAGTTAATACTTTGTAAGTGTCTAGGTCCTCGTGGTGGATTTTCTCATGAATGTACCAATAAATCTCAAAGAAAGCTTCTTTGTCTATATCATGAGAGTAAGCCATGATATCCAGACGATAATTTAATAGAATAACTGGAAGTTTTAAAATAGAGGCTAAGCTTTCAATAATATTAGAAAAGCCACCCCCTGAGATCACAATATTCGTAAATTCTCTATGGATGTTCAGTGCGTAATTCAACTCATGTGTTCGTTCTTTTAAAATGCAGCCTAACGCTTCATTCAACATTTCGCCTAAAGAATAATCTAGAGGAATCTCAAAGATTGGGAAATTTAACTCGTTTGCTTTTTGAAGGACATTCTCTGGGATTTCATTTATAAAACGTTTTGTCTTCAGCCCTAATCCTGCGCAACCTTGTTCAGCCATTTGCTTAACGAGTTTCATAAGGGCATGTGGTGTATTTTTAATTGAATAGGCCGTTGTAAGTAGTAGCTGTTCATTATTTAAATAATGAATAATATCGGGAGCATCCATTAGGTTAACGGACTGTACGTTATTTGTTAGACCACCTTTTCCAGCTACGATAACTGCATCTTTAAATGTAGGCAGTTCTAAAATCTCAAGTAATCTCAACATCCTCACTCCTCTAGCAGCGTCTAATTGTCTTGTGACAAATGTACAAGAAAAAACAGGACTCTGTAACTTTTTTGTAAGAAAATGTAACGGCAATTATCAAATCTTTAGTTAATTCGTACAAAATATAAGAAGAGGCTACAAGTCATTTGAATGAATCATAAAGCTAAGGGATCCTCCTTAAAAGTTAAATAATAAGTCAATTAATCTTACAATCTTTGTTTGGTTAAAATTTCACTACCGTAACCAATGCGTACAACTAGTTTTAACAAATTTATATCACGATTGTCGGACATTAAAATGTCTGGTCTGAGCGCCGTTTTAACACTAGTTAGTCTAATTAACTAATGTTTGCTTTTTCTTTTGTGTAATGCGAACAATGACTGCTAAGTGGCTTAATCTTATGATGTGATTATCAGAACAAGATAACAGACATGTAAATGAGAGAAGGTAGGTGGTTCATATGAATCTAACAATGAAAGATGTAAATACAATGAGTAAACAAGAGTTTGTTGATTCGGTGGGGTCTGTATTTGAACATTCTCCCTGGGTGGCAGAGCATTCATGGGAGTTGCATCCATTCTCTAATTTAGCAAGGATGTACGAGGTAATGATACAAAAGATGTATGAGGCAGAGGACTCGTTGAAGCTTTCTTTGTTAAGAGCGCACCCAGACTTAGGTACCAAGCTTGAGATTTCAGAGTCATCCCAAAATGAACAGATGAATGCGGGTTTAAGTCAATTGACTGAAGAAGAGTATAAAGAGTTCTCTTCTATGAATCAGCGTTATATTGAAAAATTTAGCTTTCCTTTTATCATGGCGGTTAAAGGACAAAATAAAACCAAAATCAAAGCTTGTATGGAACAAAGAGTTGAAAATAGATATGATCTAGAATTTAAAACAGCTTTAAAAGAGGTAAGTAAAATAGCCAAATTCAGGTTGTGGGATAAAATTGATGAGCAAGTAAAAACACATTAATCTATCTTTTATGGACCTTAAATAGGTTGAAAGATAGGGAATTAAAGGAAGGGATAAACATGTCAGGTCGATTAACAACCCATGTACTAGACATAAGTACAGGTAAGCCCGCTCGTGATGTTCATATAGAACTTTGGGCGTTTAATGCGTCTAACCAGTTGGAAAAGCGAATAGAAAGCAAAACGAATCAAGATGGAAGAGTAGATAGCCCCTTGTTAGAAGGAGAAACGATGAAAATGGGAGTCTATCAACTGCAATTTCATATAGGGGACTACTTTCGTGTAACGGAACAAAAGGAATGGGCTTCCTTTTTAAATGTGGTCCCCATTCAATTTACGATCTCTAATGATCAAGAGCATTATCATGTACCTTTACTAATTGCACCAGGTGGTTACAGCACATATCGAGGAAGCTAATAAAATATAAAAGTAGGAGTGGGGTCGAAATGAAAAAAGATTTTATGAGGAAAATAGGGAAGGGCATTGTCAGTTCTGCACTTGTTTTAATGCTTGCTGCATGTGGGGGAGAAGAAACAGATGGTGAGTCAACTGATGTAGAGGAGACAAGTGATGATGTGAAGCTTGTATTAAATTGGTTTCCAAAGAGTCAGCATGGTGGTGTGTTTGCAGCGCAAGAACAAGAGTTATTTACGAATCATGACTTAAACGTGCAGATTGAAGCAGGTGGACCACAAGTGTCCTCCATTCAAATTGTCGCTTCAGGTAATGCGGATTTTGGATTAGCGCATGCTGATCAAATTGTTATTGCAAGAAATGAAGGGATTGAACTTGTCACACTTGCTGCTACTATGCAAAATAGTCCAGCAGCCTTAATGTTTCATGAAGGAGAAGCAATTAGTGACTTTGAAGAACTAAATGGAAGAACAGCCTTTATTCAACCTGGAATTCCATATTGGGATTACTTAAATAGCAAATATGACTTGAGTGGGGTAACGGAGCTTGGTTATACAGGTCAACATGTGAATTTCATTGAGGATCTTGAGTCTGTTAGTCAGGCGTTTGTAACGTCAGAACCGTTCTTCTTAGACAAAGAAGGTATTAAGACAGAGACAATCTTAGTGTCAGAATCAGGTTTTGATCCATATAACGTTGTTTTGTTTACGACAAAGGACTATATTGCTGAAAACAAAGAAGTGGTTCAACGTTTTGTGACTTCATTTGTTGAGGGGTGGAATTACTATGAAGAATCACCTTATGAGATCAACGAGATTATACACGAAGTGAACCCTAACTTAGCTGTTGAAGATCTTGAGTTTGAAACGGATGCACAAAAAGAATTTGTGTATGGTGGGGATGCGGCTGAACATGGATTTGGTTATATGACTGAGGAACGTTGGGCATTACTCATTTCTCAATTATTAGAACTAGGTTTACTAGAAGAAGATTTTGACGCCAATGAGATCTTCACAACCGAATTTTTACCAGCACATTAGGAACTGACAGGTCAACCATTTGGTTGACCTTTTTTGTTAAACAATCGTTTGTTTAAGATAAAAGGGAAATTTTCTAACATAGGAGAACGGCGTTATCACTATTTATTTGTGTGGCTTCATAAAAATAGGCTTTTGTTTTAGTTAACATATATAATCCTTGTTATGGTTATTAGCTAGTTTGAATAATGACTATTCATGTTCAATTACCTACAATAGTAAAAAATGAAAAAGAGTCTGTTTTAGGGAGGAGTGACGAGTTTGATCGCTACACATCAGATTAATCATCAACGATTATGGAAAACGTTAATGGAGTTAGGTGAAATAGGATCTAATCCGAATAGGCCTGAAGAAGGAGTCACACGGCTATCGCTTAGCTTAGAAGACTTAAAAGCGAGACAATATACGATGGACGTCATGAGAGAAGCTGGATTAGAAGTCCGAGTTGATTCTGTAGGTAACGTTATCGGTAAGTTAGTAGGGACGGATCCACTTGCTCCTGTAGTAATAACGGGTTCTCATGTTGACACTGTCATTCAAGGAGGAAAGTTTGATGGTGCTCTTGGGGTTTTGGGGGCAATAGAGGCGGTTCGCTCAATCATAGAATCTGGACTGAAGTTAACTCATTCCATTGAAGTGATTTCATTTACGGATGAAGAAGGGACGCGTTTTGGTACTGGGTATATTGGCAGTAAAGCAATGGTTGGTTGCTTAGAAGAAGACACGTTTGAGTTGAAAGATGAAAATGGAATCACCTATGCTGAGGCCTTTAAACAAGCACACTTAGATCCGGCGAATTATAAATTAGCACAAAGAAGTGAAGAAGAAGTAAAAGCCTATATTGAAATGCACATAGAGCAAGGAAGAGTGCTCGAGGATCACCAGTTGTCAGTGGGCGTTGTTACAGACATTCAAGGGCCTATTTGGATGGAGGTTCAGTTTCAAGGACATCCGGATCATGCAGGAGCGACTCCGATGAATATGAGAAGAGACGCTGGTCTTGCTATGGCCGAGCTCATGATAGAAGTGGAAAAAACGGCGAAGAAGCATGGTGGTGTTGGTACGGTTGGTAAGGTCCATATCGAGCCAGGCGGGGTGAATATTATCCCAGGGAAATCCACTCTCTCGATAGATTTAAGACATGTTAATATAGAGCTTCGTGCAAACATGGTGAAGGAATTGCATCAATCTATTTCGGGAATTTGTGAGAAGAGGAATCTTACAGTTAATGTTGAATTGAAGAAAGAAGTAGATCCAACATCTTGTTCAAAAGAGATTGCCCGACTCATTGAGGAAAGTTGCGCTGAACTGCAAGTGCCAACGATGAAATTACAATGTGGGGCAGGGCATGATTCTTTAATAATGACGAAATTGACAAAAATGGGCATGATCTTTGTTCGTTCGATAGATGGTCTGAGTCATAATCCTAAGGAATGGACAGAAAAAGAAGATTGTATGATTGGAACGCAGGTTTTACTAAATACGTTAGTAAAACTAGCTAAATAATGAAGCGATGGGGGCGTATAGATGCAGCTGGTAAATCGATTACAAGTGCCTGCAAGAACGATTATGACACCAGGACCTGTGGAGGTTGACCCAAGAGTTTTACAAACGATGTCATCATCCATTCTTGGACAATTTGATCCTAGCTTTACCTCTTTAATGAACGAAACGATGAACCAATTACGCCAAGTACTACAAACAAAAAATCACTGGGCATACCCTGTAGATGGAACGTCTAGAGCTGGGATTGAGGCGATGTTATGCAGTGTGATTGAAGAAGAAGATAAAGTTCTGATTCCTTCTTTTGGACGTTTTGGAGGCTTACTAACGGAAATTGCCGAGCGGTGTGGGGCTGAGGTTTATCTGATGAGTTGTGAGTGGGGGAGTGTATTTGATCCTGAAGATGTCATTAAGGAATTAAAGAAAGTTCAGCCTAAAGTACTTGCGATGGTTCATGGTGACACTTCAACTGGAAGGATGCAACCGTTACAAGAAATCGGCTATGCATGCAGGGAACTAGATGTTCTACTCATTGTTGATGCAGTTGCAACAGTTGCAGGTACTGAAGTCAAAACAGATGATTGGAAAATTGACGGGTTAATTACAGGGACACAGAAATGTTTGTCCGTTCCTGCAGGAATGGCACCATTAACGTATAACAACCGAATCGAGAAAATCTTATTAGAACGTAAATCGATTGAAAAAGGACTTATCTCACCTAGCCTTACGTTATCGGGAAGTGAAAGAAGAATACGAAGCAATTACCTAGACTTAAGTCAATTGCAAGATTATTGGAGCCCGGCAAGATTAAACCATCATACTGAAGCAACAACGATGCTCTATGGATTATATGAAGGACTACGAATTATTTTAGAAGAGGGTTTAGAAGTCCGTTATGCAAGGCATCGTCTAAATGAAAGAGCATTAGTTGCGGGAATCGAAGCGATGGGGCTTTCTTTGTTTGGTGATCATCAATTTAAATTGCCAACGGTTACGTGTGTGAACATTCCTGATGGGGTAGATGGTGACTCTGTTCGAATGATGCTATTAGATGAATTTGGTATCGAGATAGCCAGCTCATTTGGCCCATTGCACGGAAAGATATGGAGAATTGGAACGATGGGATATAGTTGCCAGCAGCGAAATGTCCTGCTTACATTAGCCGCGCTAGAAGCAGTTTTGCTTAGACATAAGGTGAAAGTAAATACAGGAGAGGGTGTTCAGGCTGCGCTAGATATTTACCAAAATACGAGTGTGACCGTTTAAAAGGGTGGGGAATTTAATGAGCAACCAATTTAATGTATACATCAACGAAACACTTGAGGTGGAACCCCTTCAAGAAGGGGAGTTATCAGGCTATACGTTTGCGGTAAAAGACGTCTTTGCAATCAAAGGAATCACAGCAAGTGCAGGCAATCCAGATTGGTTAAAGACACATGAACCAGCTAAGTTGCATGCTACGGCTGTTCATAGATTGTTATCTGCAGGGGCAAAACTTCACGGTACAACAATTACTGATGAATTAATGTATAGCTTAAATGGGGAGAATTTTCATTATGGAACACCGGTAAACCCAAAAGCGAAAGGACGGATCCCTGGTGGATCATCTAGTGGGTCCGCGGTAGCCGTCTCAGCACATTTAGTTGATTTTGCTTTAGGTACAGATACGGGAGGATCTGTCCGCGTCCCTTCAGCCTACTGTGGTCTTTTTGGTTTTCGACCTACGCACGGACTTGTTGCAATTGATGGTGTGATTCCACTTGCCGAAAGTTTTGATACAGTAGGGTGGATGGCGCGAGACGCTAAGGTACTGATGGATGTAGGAAATCAATTAATGAGTGAGACCGTTTCTGCTGACGAAGATTCTTTCTCGACTTTATTATTGGGAAAAGATGCTTGGCGGTTGGCCGACTATGAAAGCAGGTCGACACTTTCCACATATATAGATGCTTTAATTACAGATGCCGAAATAAGTAAGTGGCTAGATATATCAGAAGAAGGCTTAGAAGAATGGGCGAAGAGCTTTAGGATTTTACAAGGGATTGAAATTTGGAAAACACATGGAGAGTGGATTGAGAAATACAAGCCAGTTTTTGGTCCGGATATAGAAGCGAGATTTAAGTGGGCAAGTACGCTTACAGACGCAGAAGGAAAACTAGAGCAAAAGGTAAGAGACCTTGTTCGAATCAGGATGAAAGAGATGATCGGTGAAGATAAGTTATTAATTATTCCTACAACACCAGGTAAAGCGCCATTATGCCAATTATCAGGTGGGGAGATTGAGAAAAGAAGATCACAAACGATGCAGCTATCTTGTATAGCTGGATTAGTTGGATTGCCTCAGGTGACTATCCCTTTTAGAGGGGGCGATGGAATTCCAATCTCTCTTTCAATCATAGCGGGCTTGAATCAAGATAAAAAATTACTTCGATGGGTATATGAAAATAAAGAGATATGGAAACAAGATTGAAAACGAGACGACTAGGTGATGAAGATGAAACTTGTAACGGTAAACATAATGGATATCGAAAAGCTAGCAATCTTAACGAGTAAAGGAGTCATTGTACTCGATCAACTGGAGGAGTTTGAGCTTAAAGATATCTCTTTTTTAGATCTCCTTTTAAATGGAAAACTAAAAGAGGTTGAGGAATGGTTAAAAGGTGGAAACGACAAAGCACTGAATCTGATTCCTATAGAAGAAGTAGATTTTGCTCCACTCTATCGAAATCCTCGTAAAATTTGGGGAATGGGCATGAATTATAAGTCGGTAAAAACAGAGCTAGGAGCTATAGAAGAATCCGACCCCATTTTTTTTATGAAGCCATATTCAAGCCTAATAGGACCAAATGATTCGATTATTATACCGGATCAATCGAATAGGACGACAGCAGAAGCAGAACTCGCCATCATTATTGGGAAGACATGCAAAAATATAGAGGAAAATGAGGTCATGGATGTCATTGCTGGTTTCACTCCTGCTATCGATGTAACCGCAGCGGATATTCATGCGGCAAATCCACGTTATTTGCAGCGGTCTAAAAGCTTTGACACGTTCTTTAGCTTTGGACCTGTTTTCTTATCTAAGAGTGAGGTTGAAAATGTCGATAGCTTATCAGTGGCTACGGTTTTAAACGGTCAGATTATTCATCAAAACAAAGTCTCAAATATGATTTACAGCCCAGAAAACATTGTTTCATTTCTATCAAAGGTGAGTACTCTCCACCCTGGAGATATTATTATCACGGGCACGCCTGGAGCAACAGTGATTCAAAAGGGAGACCGTGTCGAGTGTCAAATAGAGGGGTTTGAAATACTCTGCAATTCAGTTATCTGATTGTTTGAAAAAAGGATGAAACTCGAAGTATCAGGTTTGGTTGAGGGGGAGGGAATTCAAATTAATACCTCAATTAACAAATCGTTTGACCAGTATTTTGGAGTGGGAATAATAACCATATTAGCAATAAAAAAGCGATGGAGTTCAGTCCATTGCTTTTTTATTTTATAATTGTCTTCTTCTAGTGCTTAAATACCCATTTAAGACTGTTAAATACTAGATATGAATAATACGGTTAATCACCATTTAAACAAGGGTGGAAATAAGGCCAAAATAAGCATCACCTTTTTCTCATCCTCTTATTTTAATTTTTTTAATTAATAGTGGTGATGTTCTTCAGCTGCTATTGCAATGTCTTTCGTTTCATGAACGGTTCCATATGGATGCTCGGGCGGGGCATAGATGGAGTAAAGTTTAATAGGTTTATTACCCGTATTGGTTAGGTTGTGCCATTTGCCAGCAGGTATCACGAACGCATAGTCATCAAAGACTTCTGCTTCAAAATCTAATGTATCTTTGCTATCACCCATTTGAACGATTCCTTGCCCTTCTTCAAGACGTATGAATTGATCAAGTGTCGGATGTACTTCTAAGCCGATGTCTTCTCCAACATTGATACTCATCAAGGTCACTTGCAAATGAGTTCCTGTCCATAAAGCGGTACGGTACGTATGGTTTTGCTTTGTAACCTCGTCGATATTAACGACAAACGGATCTGGCCCATAATCCGTTAATCGATTTAAAACTTCCTCATTTAAAAAACTAAAACGAGTAGCATTCTCTTGATCACCAGTTAAAGCCCATAAAAATACATTTTGAACGTGTGGTTGCCCCGTCAGTAAACTACTTTTTTGATAGTGTTCATACCCCTCTACTTCTGCTTCGTAAGCCCTTTGTAACCCATCTTGATAACTATGAAAAGGGGCATTCTCAATTTGGTACATGGGCTGACTTCCAGTAAGATTCATGAAAAGATTAGTAAACTGTGTCAAATGAGCTTTTTTTCTTTCTAAAGCATAAAGAATGTCACTTTTATGCTTTTCATTTGGGGCTACACTTGCTAACCGCCTATAAAGAGCAACGGCAGAAGCCTCTCTTTTTATTCCTGCTAATAAAGCTTCAACTACTTGTTGCTCCTGTCCGTTTTGCTTCCTTGTCATAGAGTCTGGATTATAAATGGGTGTGTTAACATTTGCATAATAAGGATATGGATACTTTTTAGGATCATACATGTTGCTCATTCCCTTCAGAGGTTTTATCAAATTTATCATATGCCTATGTTTAAAGAAGGTACTTAGTTGCGATGACTTTTTAAAAATAGGCGCTTATTCAGAAAAGACTAGAAGAAGTTAGAGAAATAAGAATTAATTTAATTTTACATATTTTCCGTTAAATTTATTGACAGAATGTTTATAAGAGATTAAAGTGAATATATTAATTTGACTGATAATTTAATAGAAACTCTTATCAAGAGTGGCAGAGGGACTGGCCCTATGACGCCCAGCAACCGTTCTATCTAGAATTGGTGCTAAATCCTGCAAAGCATCTTTAATGCTTTGAAAGATAAGAGAGGAACCTTAATTTATTTATGATGAACCTCTCTTTTATTAGAGAGGTTCTTTTTGTTTACTAGGGTGATTAAATAATCAAATAGAAAAAAGGGGAGAGATAGAAATGAAAAAAGAATTTTTAAAAAGAGCATTAGTACCAGCGCTAGGACTAGGTTTACTTTTAACTGGTTGTTCAGCAGGAGGGAATGCAGCCGAAGAAGCGGCGGCCCCAGTGTCATTTGAAAATGTACCAGAGCGTTTTGCAAATGGAGAAGGAGCAAACATTAAAGTCATTCGTAAAATTGGTGGTGATGACCATACTGCTCAATTTTTAGCAGGAGCGAAGGAAGAAGGGGAAAGTTTTGGATTTAACGTGGATGTCTTTACGGCAAATGGTGATACAGCTAAGTTCCATGATGCAATTGCTCAAGCATTAGAAGAAGACTATGACGGATTTATTATCTCTCACGGAGATGATACAGCTACGGTTGATAGTGTAAAGGCATTAACTGAAAAAGGAAAAAGCGTCGTTACGTTTGATTCAACTGGAGATCTAGCAGATGTTGCTGGGGTTACGTTAACTTCACAAGATGATGAAGCGTTAGCTACATTAGCGTTGGATCAATTAGTTCAAGATTCCAATGGTGAAGCAAATATCGTTTATCTTTGGGTAGATGGATTCCTACCAATGGTAAGAAGAAATAATGTATATCAAGATGTTCTAGCTAAAAACCCGGGCATTAATGAAGTAGAAAGATTTGGAGTTGCCGCTGCTGATACATCGGTTCAAACGCAAAATGCAGTTGCTGCTATGCTAACGAAGCATCCAGAAGGAGAAATTGATGCGATTTTCGCAACGTGGGATGCATTTGCCATTGGAGCTGCTCGTGCGATCAAAGAAGCCGGTAGAGATGAGATTAAAATCTATGGAATTGACGTATCTAATGCTGATTTACTAGAAATTCAAGAAGAGGGCAATCCTTGGAAGTATACAGCCGCTGTTGATCCTAAATTAATTGGTGCGGTTAACATGAGAATTGTAGCCAAGAAATTAGCCGGAGAAGACACGCCTGATTCATACGATCTTGAAGCATCACTTATTTCTCAAGAACAGTTATTACAAGCAGATGAAGCAGTAAATATGGTAAACCTTGCTAATTTAGTTGACGGTTGGGGACAATCCACTGCATTTGAAGAAGAATGGATGGACGTTTTGAAGGAGTACTACAATAAATAGAACAATGGTCAAAAAGGATAATTCCTGACTTCACGGTCTGTTTCTTAAAAAGCAGATCCTTGGGTGTTATCCTTTTTTATTATGACCAAAAGGAGGGAATGAACGGTGGAAAAAGGATTACTAGAAATGAAAAACATTTCGATTGAATTTCCTGGTGTTAAGGCGCTGAATCAGGTTGACTTTGAAGCTGAAACAGGAAGGACTCACGCATTACTTGGGGCAAATGGTGCAGGGAAATCGACCTTAATGAAAGTTCTTTCAGGAGCATATGGTCATTACACGGGAGAAATTTTCATTAATGGAAAAGCGGTTTTCATTCGAACTCCGAAAGATGCGCAGACTCATGGCATTCAAATTGTGTATCAAGAAGTAGATACGGCTCTTATCCCTTATTTATCTGTTGCTGAAAATATTATGTTAAATGAAACGGTGACAAATATGGGAAAGAAACAATTTATGAAATGGAAAGTGCTCCATACGAAAGCTACGGACATTTTAGAAAAGATGAAAATCAATGTATCGTCTAAGAAACTAGTAAGTGAGTTGACTCTAGCTGAAAAGCAAATGGTTTTAATTGCTAGAGCTGTATCGACAAAATGCAAATTCCTTATTTTAGATGAACCGACAGCACCATTAAGTCATGCTGAAACAACAGAGTTTTTTAGAATTGTTCAGCAATTGAAAGAAAATCAGGTCGGAATTATTTTTATCTCACACCGCCTGCCAGAAATATTTGAAATTGCCGATGAGATCACGGTAATGAGAAATGGGAAGTTCGTAGTGAAAGAACAAACTGCAGCTACGAGTCAAAGTAAAGTGATAGAGAATATGTTAGGGGAAAAGTTAGAAGAACAATTTCCAGACCATACATTTGACATTGGACATTCAGTTCTGCAAGTAAAAGGACTTTCGGATAAAGGAAAATTAACGGACTTCAATTTATATGTAAAGGAAGGAGAAATTGTTGGCGTAGCAGGTTTAGTTGGTGCTGGTAAAACAGAGCTTTGTAAAGTGCTTTTTGGTTATGAAAAGAAAACAACAGGAACGATCAATCTTAGAGGAAAAGAATTAAAGCTAAAAAGTCCCTATGATGCTGTGAAAAAGGGAATCGCTTTAGTACCAGAAGAACGTCGAAAGGAAGGGGTTCTCATTGCGGAGTCTGTCGCAACGAATCTTAGTGCAGCTAGTCTGAGCGAATTCTCAAATCGCTTTCATTTTTTAAATAGAAAAGCTGAAAAGGAAAAATCCCTTGAGATTATCAAACGATTAGGAATTAAGACACCTTCTGAGACAGCAAAGGTCGAAAATCTTTCTGGTGGAAACCAACAAAAAATAGCGATTGGAAAATGGCTCATTGCCGACGCTGAAGTTTATTTATTTGACGAACCTACTAAAGGAGTAGATGTAGGTGCAAAGAAAGATATTTTTGAATTGATTGTAGCGCTATCAAAACGTGGAAAAGCGGTAATTTACGCATCAGCAGAGCTCTCAGAAGTAATGGGAATTTCGAATCGGATCTACGTCCTTTATGATGGACAAGTAGCAAAGGAATTTGAAACGAAAAATACAACGGAAGAAGAGTTATTGCACTATTCGACGGGAGGAAAATAAAATGCCAACGAACGAGACTACACAGAAGAATACGTTTGATCTTTTTGATTTTTTATACAAGTATGGAACCTTATTAACTATTTTCATTCTAATCGTTGTATTTGCGCTTTCTAATCCGGCCTTTATTCAAAGTAATAATCTCATTAATATATTGCGATCGATTTCAATCGTAACAATCATAGCCATTGGGATTACCATTTCATTATCGGTTAATGGGTTTGATCTCTCCGTGGGATCGGTAGCTTCCCTATCAAACGCTATCGTTATTTCTATGTTTGTATGGTTTTCTCAAGACACGGTAGTGGCGATATTCTCTGCTATCGTTGCAGCATTGCTTGTGGGAGCCTTTAATGCGTTCATGATTGTAAAAGTGAAGATTCCTGATATGCTTTTAACATTGGCAACTATGTTTATTGTTCAAGGAATTGCGCTAACGTATACAAAAGGAGCAACAGTCTCACAAAATATGGTGATGGCTGATGGATCATTTGCAACAGGAACGATCAGCCCTTTATTCGCTAAACTAGGACAATTACCGTGGATTATTATCATTATGGTGGTGGTTGTGGTCACGGTTCATATCTTCCTTACCTATACAAAACATGGTAGATATATGTATGTGATTGGTGGCAATCAAGAAGCGGCAAGGCTTTCCGGAATTCCAGTTAATAAGTATAAAGTCATTGCTTACTTATTATCTGCTTTTTTTGCATCGGTAGGAGGAATCGTGCTTGCTTCTCGAGTCATGACAGCCGAAATTGGTGCAGGAACACCTTATTTAATGGACGCTGTAGCGGCAGCGTTTATTGGGTTTTCGGTATTAGGGGCGGGGAAACCAAACGCATTTGGGACGTTTATTGGTGCTGTGCTTATTGGGATTTTATCAAATGGATTAGTCATGATGTCGGTTCCGTATTACGCAATGGATATTGTAAAGGGAACGGTACTAGCATTTGCGTTAGGACTAACTTATTATAAGCTTAAATCTTAATAGGTTTCATTTTCATGGTGGAAATCATTTGAATAATAGAGGGCAATATGGTAGAGTTATATTTGATATAAGTCAAAGGCAAATGTCATTTTAAATGTGACTGCCAAACAGCAAATTAAATAGCCCTTGGTAAATGAAAGAATAATATACACCGTATAGAAGTCTTATTCATGGCCTAACTTCTCACACATATGTGAAGTTAGGCCATTTTTTGTGTTTTTTTGGTATGAGGAGGAGATTAAGTAATAATGATCAGAGAAGGAAAGCAAGAACAAGATTTAACTTATCTAAGTAGTTATATATCTAAAGTGATGAAGCATCACTAGTGTTGCATAAAAACTAACTGAATTTTCAGTTTTAAAGTTCTTCCTGTTTAGAGCCAAAAAAGTAAATAC
>NZ_JAQQWT010000109.1 GCF_028610705.1 Halalkalibacter alkalisediminis | reverse complement strand
TAAAACCGCTTTTGTAGAAAAAGAGAAGTGGAATGCCTTTATTAAGGAGCAGCATAACCACAAAGAAGGGGTAAGTCAATCTGGAGGTATTAGCATAGAGTTAGAAGAATTAGAACGTCAATTGAGCAAATAAACTCTCATAATCGAGGGTGTTTTTTATTCGTCTTCAATATGTAGCGCAGCCAGTTAACGGCTAGCGCTATTTTTGTTTATTTTAGATGTTGCTTTAAAATAAAGTTTGATCAAATTGATACTAATAACCTTGATAAACGATCATAGAAAAGAGCGTGTTTTGAAAAAAAGATTGATCAAAACACGCTCTTAATATTTTCAATTGACTCATTCTTTTATAAAAAAGTTTGATCATTTCCTATCTAGGTTGCTCCACAATCGCGCCCTTTAGCTTAATAATGGCTGTTGATGTGGTAAACTTTTATCTTATTCCAAGTCGATTTCCAATTCTTTTTTGTTATGCGATCTTTGTAAATTTGCGCTCGCTCTTTAGTCTCTGTGAAATATGGTGTCGGTTTCACTTCTAAATGAATAACATCACTAATTCCACAAGGGGCTGTTAATATTACATTGTTTTTTTCATCTAACTTTACTCCTAGAGCTGTTGCTGTTTCAGGAAACTTCGATATAGCATCAACAGAAGAAGAATATGGGGGCATATTACTTTTAACATGCATTCTCGCTTGATTCTTTACCGACCAAGGGATATTCGGTATAAGACATTTTAGTTTTTCTTCGAGTTTTTTTTCTTCTAATACATCAATATTTATCGGGTCAAAATAGATTACATCAATGTCTGGAACGGTTGTTCTTTCGCTAAAATTGTGCAAAACATCCCAAATTTTTGATCGAATAAATCCAGCACATATCCACCAATCAGGCAAATTCAACGATTTGGTAGATTCTAATATTTCCATCATCCATTTATCTTCTCTAATAAGAGAAATGATTTCTTTTTCATTAATCACTAAAAAATTCTCCTTATAAAAAAATGTATTTCATTAGTTATTTCTTTGGCTTCCTTGAAAATCCTTCCTCAACAATATGGCCCTATACATAAAGAAAGAGCGCAATTCTTATTCCAGAAAAGCGCCCGTTTGTGGAAGATCAAAGGCTGGTGATGCTGTCTCGAACTTATTAAACTCTAGCTACCCGTTAGTTATGATTTTCATACTCAGTTAAAAGATTAGATTTTTTAGAACAAGAAAACCATATATTAAAGCAACACATATTACAATAAATAATCCAACCATTATAAACCCATAAATAAAGCCTTTACTCATTGAAAATAAATCTAAGAACATATTTTTTAAAGTATCAACTACCTTATACATAAAACCCCCCCCTAACAACAAACGTACGCCTAGATTTTATCATAAAAAACCATCATCTTATTGAAGAAAACTGCTCCGTTAGTACAATAGCGATAGAAATTGATGTAATTACAACCCCTGTTCTTTGCAGGAAGTTTATGAGTTCATCCTACCCTTGCTTAATCCCGAAAAAAATCAAACAATTCTTCATAACTACTTGTTTCAAGTTCAATATGCCCTACTGCTTTGG
>NZ_JAQQWT010000108.1 GCF_028610705.1 Halalkalibacter alkalisediminis | reverse complement strand
CTACCATGAAAATAAACTTCTGTAATTTAGGAAAAAAGGCAATACTAAAGAAGACGCAGCTCATTCATTTTTAAAAAAGGGGAGAGCGCCTTTCATTGGTATTATTGAAGCTAAATGGACTGGATCAAGAGGCTTCTGATTCTGACAATGATACGGTGTAACCTAAACTTTCAAGTCTGCGCAGGGAATGTCGAACAATTGATTGCTCTCTTTGCTTATCGAAGTAATCTTCGCCTAAGTCTACATACATTTCTTTACGAGTTAAGAGATAATAAGAGATACGTAACATGGCGTGAGCGACGACAATTCCTGCTCGTTTTCTGCCTTTTCGTGATGCTGTACGTCTATACAGTGCACCAAGGTAGTTTTTGGATCCTCTTACTGAATGAGCTGCTTCTGTTAATGCCGATCTCAGATACTTGTTCCCTTTTTTGGTTTTAGAAGACTTCCTTTTGCCAGCACTTTCGTTCTGTCCAGGTACGAGACCTGCCCATGAACACATGTGAGCTGCGCTTGGAAACTGCTTACTCACATCGGTTCCAACCTCAGATAAGATTTGTTCAGCCATTCGAGTAGCTATCCCAGGAATAGAATCTAATCGATCGATATCCTCTTGATAGGAGCTGACTCTTTTCGCTACCTCTTGATCAAGCATCTCAATTTCCTCACTTAAAAAATCAATATGCTTTATTATCGTTTTTAACATCAGTCGTTGATGTGGACTTATATAACCTCGAAGAGCGAGTTCAAGATCATCCTTTTTTCGTTTTAATGTACGTTGAGCTAAATTTGCTAGTTTTTCAGGATCTTCTTCACCTTCGGCTATGGCATGAAGCATATTTTTAGAGGAAACTCCCATAATATCTGACACAACAGAACCGAGTTTAATATTCGCTCCTTCTAACACTTTTTGAATCCGATTATGTTGTCTCGCACGCTCCTCAATGATGCTCCGACGATAACGAACGAGTTCCCGTAATTCTCGTTGGTTTCGATCAGGAATAAAACTAGCTTTTAACAATCCATGGCGAAGCAGTTTCGCAATCCATTCGGCATCATTTACATCGGATTTACGACCTGGTACAGCTTTAATGTGTTGGGCATTGACCACTAAAAACACAATGTCTTCACTCTCAAGTAAATTCACAATGGGCTTCCAATACACACTCGTACTTTCCATGGCAACGTGTGTACATCCGTGTTCTTTAATCCAGTCTAGTAGTTTCAACAAAAACACTGTTTTCGTTGAAAATGATTGAATCTCCTTTCCTTTTGGTGTAATAATACATGCAGTAATAGAGTCTTTATGAACATCCATACCACATGCTCGTTCAATGATTACATCCATTGTAATCTTCCTTTCTACGACTTAATATGGAGGCTGGTGCAACAACCAAAATAGGATTAATCTACCATGAGTGCTTCCGCAAGGGAGCAACAGTCAGTGGTGCACCGTGGTCGAAGGAGTCAGACTAACGGATGGGCTCTAACGCACCATAGTTCATCGACCTTCCTCTCCCAGCCGTAGAATCAGTATTGACGGTTTTTAACCATTTTCATTCTCTGTGGTGCAGCGCCGATTTTGCGCTGCATGGATGGCTAACGGG
>NZ_JAQQWT010000107.1 GCF_028610705.1 Halalkalibacter alkalisediminis | reverse complement strand
ATATGGACATTATAATCGTCTAATTCTGGATAGGCAATACCGTCAACTTTGGGGCATTTAAGGATGTCAATAACAGTGGCGAATTTAGATTACTTATAGATTGTATACATGAGAGTTTTTATTTTCCTTCACTTTACTATTCGGTGATATTCAACTATAGGCGCTTTTCTGAAATAAGGAAAGCGTCTTTCTTCATGAAAAGGGCCAGATTGTGGAATAAAACTCAGTTAGGAAATTGGATATTTATGTTAAAGTATATAGAGAAGATTGTGAAGAAATGTACTTAAGCTAACGGAGCAGAAGAGTTTAAAAAGGCAAAGGGAGAGAATGTCGATTTGAAATCTAAAAAAAGAGTAGCAACTGTGGTTATTGTTTTATACTATTGTGTTTCTTTCTTCAAATATAATTGAAAAACGGTTAAAGAGTATAGAGAACCAAAACATTCGTGTAATAGAGATTTTAGAAGAAAATAGAGATAAAAATATAAGTTGTTAAACTGACCGTAGCGCTTATAAGAGAAGGATAACAGTTCTTTTAAATGAGTTGATGGTATATAAAGATAAGGAGAATAAAATTGTATTTAATAAATGTAGCTAGTATAGGAATAGTTATTATTGTTTTGTATTTCATTATTGACCTGTTAAAAAAACGCAAGAAAAATATGGTTAGAAGGTTAATAGTCCTTAGTTTTCTGGTTTACGCAATAAACGTAATGCAACAAATAACTGGTGGTATCCATATTCCACCTCTTGCTGAGAATTACTGGAGTTGGGATTCTAATATTCAACTCATACCATTCTATTTCGTAGGTGATTTAATAAATCATTATAATAATTCAGGTTATAATTGGTTCTTTTGGAATGCTGTAAAATTATCGTTTTATAATGCACTTCTACTACTGCCATTAGGAGTTTATCTGTCAATATTTAAGGTGCATAACATCAAAAAAGCTGTTACTATAATTTTTTCTGTTAGTTTCGGAATAGAGACATTACAAATTATATTAGGTTATTTAGGTTTCACATACCCGCGAAGTTTTAATGTTGATGACTTAATATTAAATACTTTAGGTGGTTTTTTAGGCTACTTAGTTTTTGAGCAGCTAAAAAAACTATATAGTAGTATTTATTACAAGAAACAAAAAGTAAATGCATAATCTTCATGAATTTATCTTTAGCTTTGGTGATTGTGAAGATTGTTCTTAAATGTAGTGTAGTGCTTTGATTAAATTAAATAACATTTTAAAATTATTAGCATAAAAATTTCGAAGCTTTTCTAATAGGGAGTACAAGCACTTTGTCACTTGAATTGGAGCCTCTGCGGGCATGACAATGGAGCCAAGGAGCCAGATAAAACAAAGGTTGCTGGCTCAGCCAAAACAGGCTATCATGCCCGCCACTCCAATTCAAGTGCACCACTCTACCAATATAAATCTTATACATAGAAAGCTTTTGTATGCGATTTTCCATTGAAAAGCACTACGGAAATTAACGGAAGCTATAACGAAAGAGCAGGAGCAGTTATAACGACAGCTCCTTTTCTTATTGTGCTCCCTCAGTTAGATTCATATAGCTCTCAAATACTCACTTATTCGCAGGATTTCAAAACACTTGGATGAAAG
>NZ_JAQQWT010000106.1 GCF_028610705.1 Halalkalibacter alkalisediminis | reverse complement strand
AGGCCAGCAAGCGTAGCGCGGTAGCCTTGACTGAACACTAAAGTAACTAAATGCGACAACTATATTGACAAACACCGCGATCGCAAACCCCATAACTATAAAAGGTAACGAAAATCCTAAAGAAAATGCTGTAATGTTCATAAAGGCGCCAGAAGGATTAGCCATAGAGGAATACATTATTGCACCAAATATCGGACCAATACAAGCAGTCCAACCAGCTGAAAAAATTACCCCTATTAAAAAAGTACTAAAATAAGATGTTTTTTTGGGCCTATACTTGATTCGGAATTCTGACATTAAGAGCTTGGGTTCTATAACACCTGCCAAGAATAATCCAACTAAAACCAAAAATATACCGCCAATCTTTTGAATCGTTGGCTGATAACTTATAAATAGGCTTCCAATTGCACTAAAAGAAAAACCTAGTACATAGTAAATAAAAGAGAATCCCAAACAAAAAATTATTGAGTGTGATAAGGTAACTGTCCACAACTTTTTATTAACTTTTAATTCATTTACCGAGATACCTGTTATATAAGATATAAAAGATGGATAAATGGGGAGTGTACAGGGGGAAATAAAAGCTAAAACCCCAGCGGCAAACGCCAAATATATACTGACTTCAGGCATAAAAACATTCCTTTCAATAATACTTTAAAAGTTAACTGTATTTTGCAGAAAACAAGTACACATAGTTGCAATTGCAGAGTATTGCAACTTGACATGGAGCCTCTATGGGCATGCTCCTTTAGCCAAGAAGCTAGTAGCCATAGGGCTTGGCTGTGCCGAGAAGGCTAGCATACCCACCTCTCCATGTAAAGTTGCAGCCTAATTTGGTCTTTGCAATACTCGGCACTTTTATTTTGCAAAACACAGTAAACTAAAGAATATCATTTATATTTACTACAAGTAAGTATAAGATATGAAGTTTCTTAGAATATTTTCCTATTTTTAACAAAAATATATCCCGCTTAGTTTTACTTTTAAATTGATCCTAAACACTTTGAATTTGGGGAGCACCGCATGCCCATCAAGCTAAGTAAAAACAATACCTCCAATAATGAAAAAACGCTATGCTTATCGTAAGAAGTTTACGAGAAAGGATGGTGTTTTTTTATGAATCCTATCATCTCTAGTGAACTGACACTTTTTTCACAAGAAATACAACGCTTTCTATCGCCAAGAGTCCTTAAAGAAACAGCCCAAATGGTTGGTTTTGTGAGGCGATCTAGTAAGTATCAAGCAGATGAACTCATCGCTCTTTGTGTTTGGTTTAGCCAAGAAGTCGCTAGTACATCACTTACGCAACTATGTAGTCGTTTGGAGGCTTCGACGGGTGTACTCATAAGCCAAGAGGGAGTCATGAGATGGCCATCTACCTCATACCCCAAAATGGTAACGTCTCTTGCTCCTGTAGGAACATCCAAAACAAATCCCAATCCCAGATACAGTTCTTTACAAGATTAAAGCTATTAAATGGCTTTTTTGGCATGGGCATTTTCAGTAGATCATTTTATTTTTCAAATAATTTTATTGAGAAATATTGACTTCTATTAGCTGGTTTAGCATTCCTGTAGTGCGTTAATTTCAACTTTGAAAAAAATAGAGCTCCTCAGTAAGATATGAGTATAGACACCA
>NZ_JAQQWT010000105.1 GCF_028610705.1 Halalkalibacter alkalisediminis | reverse complement strand
TAAAACCGCTTTTGTAGAAAAAGAGAAGTGGAATGCCTTTATTAAGGAGCAGCATAACCACAAAGAAGGGGTAAGTCTATCTGGAGGTATTAGCATAGAGTTAGAAGAATTAGAACGTCAATTGAGCAAATAAACTCTCATAATCTTTTATTAAAAGTCAAGTAAATGATTAAAACCTTTTATATTGTAGTTTATTTATAAAATGTTACACATTTAAAAGGGCAAAAGAAGAAGGATAGGAGAGCAGTGAGGATAACTGCTTTGCCTATCCTTTTTTTGTACGACAAATGACCTCATTTACCACAACAACAGAGTTAGGTTTTGTTGCACTAACGCTACCCGTTAGTTCAATAGAGGAAATAATGGATAGAATAACAAGTTACCTACATACATCACCATAAGAAATCCAATAATAATGCCTAAACAAAGAAAAATAATGCCGTGCGTTTTATTTTTTATGCAACCAAAAGAATATCCAATAACCAAAGTTAAGGGTATAAAGGTTAAACCAACTGTCATTTGTCCAATCGAAAAACCTGCTAAAAAGCTAAAAATATAAATTCCAATGGCAGAAATCCAGTAAAATTGATACTTACTCCTGATAGCAAAAAATAACGATACGATTGCAACAATCAAGGATGTAAATGCGATTACAGAGAAAATTGGCATTTTACTCCTCCTCCCTCATTACCATTACTTTACCATTTAAACACTCGCTTCTGTTATTATTCTTTAATAAGAATTAAAACCTTATGTTAAAAGAAGATAAACTTTGCCAAATGGCAAGACCTAAAAAGAAAACGATTATCATCAAAGAGAACCAAGAGTATACGTTCTTTTTGTCTCTAAATATTCTGTAAATAAAGAATAACAAAACGCATATCAACATTGCCATTCCTGCTATTGCCAACAACATATAAAGTACAAACATATTAAATCCCCTCACACATTGCAATGATACTACTTAAAAACAATAACACTCTTCTTGAAGAAACCTGCTTCGTTAATGAAAATGCATCCCTGTTGCTGTTGCAGAAACGCACCCGTTCGAGGAATACAGAATCAATAATAAACACTAATCCTATTCACAAGATTGAGTATTTCAGCACCTTTCCGACCTAGACTCCCAACTAAATCAAGAAGTCTGCCACCGTATATCCAACTATCAGGCTTCCTTTTATAACTCTTCTTAATAAGCCAAAAGAGCTGTATTACGACAGCCCCTTATCTTCGCTCATCCTTTCTTAAAGCATTGTGACGAATTATCAATATTTATTAATAGACGCTCCTAGTGATGAAGCTCTTATAAATTCTTTATCCTGATATTCTCGTAATTCATCAGCAGTCCCAGTCAAAACAGCGCCAATAATATGAACCTCTTCAGGAATTAATTCAGGATTATCTTCTTTTAACATCTTTAACAAATCATTGGCAACGTCTCGATGATATGAACTTGACTGTATTTCTTCATGCCTTAGTTGATTAATAAAAAAGTCAGGAGTGCTCCAGTCGGTTATACTGTTATATGGGTATCCGTATACTTGACCACTACGAAAAGTAGAAGGGAAATCTCTCTCTTCTTGCTGCTGCATCATTTGTATGTTTTCCTCATATTCTACATCAACCCAAAGCCATTCTGTATGGTTTTTATTTAGCATCTCT
>NZ_JAQQWT010000104.1 GCF_028610705.1 Halalkalibacter alkalisediminis | reverse complement strand
CACTCCCGATAAATGTTAGTTATCATTATACTTGATATTCTCCCAATTTACCGTGTCCACTATTTAGACTAGCATCATTTTGTATTATTTGTTATTTCTCTAAAGGGTTGTTTTTGTTTGGTTATGGGGTGCTTTTATATGTTTGTAAATTCAATATCTCAAGGTAGTAAGATGTCAAAGAAGTTTCCAATATCTTCCTGTTCCTCAATCTTGATGTTTATTTTTGTTCCCCTTTTAAGGAATCTTCTGATTCAAAGTAATTTGAACAAAAATGAACGCCGCATTCCCCTTCAAATTGCATAGCAATTAGTTGGAGAGGTTCACAGACGCATTACCCAAATATGAATATAATAATAAATACATTCATCTGTTATAAAATGAATATATTTGTTAGTTTTTAATATGCTCTTTTGTGTTAAAATATGTTCATTAATATAAAAATGAATATATTAAAGAAGGGGTTGTATATGAGGACATTTTTTTATGAAGAATTAAAACATCTTTTACTTCCAATGGAAATCGTAAGTCTCTTGAGTAAAATAAATGAATTTAAAGGAAAACAGGAATTGTATAAGAAACAATCTCCGCAAATATTAAATACACTGAAAAATGTAGCAGTTATTCAATCAACAAAAGCGTCTAATGCTATAGAGGGCATTGTCATAACAGATAAGAGATTACACACGATCATGGCAAATAAAACCGACCCATTTGATCGATCAGAAGGGGAAATTGCAGGATATAGGGATGTGCTAAATTTGGTTCATGCTTCTCATGAAGCTATTCCTGTAAATGAAAAAGTCATATTACAATTGCATCGTGATATGTATAAATACGTCACGGCTGAAGGTGGCCGATGGAAACATGATGATAATGTAATAAGTGAGAAGCTCCCCACTGGAGAGAAGCGAATTCGCTTTGTTCCTGTATCAGCTTTTGAAACACCGAAGGCAATGGAAGATCTCTCTTTAGCTTTTAAAGAAAGAGCTGCTAAACAAGATATAGACCCCCTTATTTTGGTTGCTGTGTTTATTTTAGACTTTTTATGCATACATCCCTTTAATGATGGAAATGGCCGGATGGCAAGGCTTCTGTCGCTCCTTCTTTTATACCACTTTGGATATGAAGTGGGACGATTTATCAGTTTGGAAAAAATTATAGAGGAAAGTAAAGAAAGTTATTATGAAACTCTACGCAAATCATCTATTAGATGGCATAAAAATCAGCATGATTCTCTTCCTTGGGTTACTTATTTTCTATCAACGATTTTAAGAGCATATAAGGAGTTAGAAGAGCGTGTCGGTGTTGTCATAACTGGGAAAGGGAACAAAGCTGCTAGAGTCGAGGAGTTTATTGAAAACAAACTTGGCTTCTTCACAAAAGAGGATATTCGTTCAGCTTGCCCTGATGTAAGTGAGTCAACGATTAACCGAGTGTTGAACCATTTAAAAGAGCAAAAACAAATCATCCCTACTGGTAAAGGACGTTCTGCTAAATGGAAAAAACTGTAGAAAAGATTATTCATTTCTCTTTATGTTTGTGATTGGTTTGTACCGGGTCTCAAATAAGTGATGCTAGAAATGAAGATGAAAGATAAGTCAGTAGACATTTGTTGGCTTTTTTCTTTTTTTGTAGTGTCGAAGGATATATAGAACGAACGGTTCTGGTGCAAAAACCACTCGCTAGAAACATAGAGTGTCAGTTTCCTTTAAAATGCTAGCTTATGAAGCTAA
>NZ_JAQQWT010000103.1 GCF_028610705.1 Halalkalibacter alkalisediminis | reverse complement strand
ACCTCCCTCTATAAAGTTAAAATATCTCCTGAATACTTACGTATTCTCAAAATTACTCTCACACCTAATAGTAGACTCACCTAAAATATTGGATAGACGTTGAATATCTTTAAATATTTTACAGAGAGGGGACCATCCTATCTTCCAAACTGGTTTTGTTTGGAAAAAATATATAACCGTGCGTAAGATCTCCACACAACTCACGGCCGCTCACCCTCCCATATCTCACCGGATTGAGATCCATACATTCCTTCGTCCTGCGTGTCCATGAGGTGGAGGTCGGATATGCTCCTTTGCTGGGTCATATGCCCGAATGGTGTAAATAAACTCCGACTCTGCACTATTGGTGTTTGTTCTTTTAAAATAATGTCTTTTTCAGAAGTAATTGTTACTTTAAAAGCTTTATGCAGCTTGTAATGAATCTAGTTGAGGTAATCCTCGCAATAGTTTAGTACCATCAAATTCACATTGTTTTTGACCAATGACAAAGAGAACACGTATTAACTTACAACACAAGGCAATGAGTGATTGCTGCTTTTTCAATGGTTTGTCAGGTCGTTTGGTATAGTAAGAATGTAACGCTTTAAAGGTATCATTGTGAGCGACGAGGGGGCGAATAGCGAGATATAAAGCTCTTAGCAGACGACTCCGTCCTCTTTTAGAAATTCTAGATTGTCCTTTAAATTTACCGGAGCTATGTTCACGTAATGAGAGTCCAGCTAGGTTCACGATCTGTTGTGGGTGGCTATATTTTTTTATATCGCCCACTTCAGCGAAAAATAGAGCGACTGTTGTCGTACCTAGACCTGAAATACGTATCATTTCTTTAGCCCCTGGTATGGTTTCTACAAGTGCTTCTATGTCTTGATCTAACTGTTCCAATTGCTCCTTGTAGAGCTCATATTGGGCAAGTAGAAACTTCATTTCATGTTCGGCAAATTGTAACCCGATTTGGATACCAATACTTTTTTGGGCTGTCCTCACTAGCTTGGTTGCTCGTTTTATTCCTACTCCACGTTGAACATAAGGCTTCCATTTTAAAAGGATTTCCTCTGGTTCCATTCCGATGATTTGTGAGGGGAATGGAAACATCTTTAAAGTACAAAAAGCGGCCTTTCCTTCCCAGTCTCCAAAGACATCAAAAAACTCTGGAAAATAACGTTGAATATGATTTTGGATACGACCTTCGATGATCATAAGCTGTTTAATAAGCTGATCTCTTACTTTGACGCCTTCTCTCAATTCGGCATAAATGCCTTCTAAGAGATTTGGTACGGAGTATCGCCCATCTTTAATTAGCTGTGAAATCACTCTAGCATCTTTCGTATCGTTTTTCGTTGGAGAATTATCATCAAGCTCTTTCGTTTTCTTCACATGCATGGGATTAACTAAAACAAAGTCATAACCTTTAGCCCTAAGGAAATACGCTAGATTTAACCAATAATGTCCTGTTGGTTCTACACCGAAAATCACATGGTTCTTATCATTCTTTTTTCGATGCTGTTCTACCCAATCTAATAGCCGTTGGAACCCATGGATTCGGTTTTCAAAGATGAGTCGCTTTCCAAATTCAATGCCCCGATCATCTTGCGCTCTAGCTACATGTTTGTCTTTGGCAATATCAATGCCAATAATTAAAGTTGATGGTGTGATTTGCGAGATTTTTTGATTTTGTGTATAATTCATTTCGAGTCCTCCTTGGGTATCAATTAAGGGTCCTTGCGCTGCAGCTTCGGACACCTCGTATCATACCAAGGGGCTCTTTTTTTGTTCAACCCTCAAATTACTTCATTACAGGAATGCTCCT
>NZ_JAQQWT010000102.1 GCF_028610705.1 Halalkalibacter alkalisediminis | reverse complement strand
GGTTTTCGCTCCCATGTCTCAACGGGTCAATGCCCTCTCATTCCTTCGTCACACCTATCCAAGTGGTGGAGGCCGGTAATTCTAACGGAACGGGTCTGAGCCCTTTTGCACAATAAATCCGGTACTCCGCACTTTCTTTGAGATCCTACGAATAAGCCAATATTCGAAAATAAGTCTAAAAATCACTCTTATTTTCATGAGATCATACTAGAACTTAATCAAGATATTACGTTTATAACCACAGCGATAGCTGCTTGCCCTTGACCGCCGTGCTACTTCTTAGTGATCGCTGGAAGGGGTCGGGGCCCCGCCAGCGGAGCTTAGAAGTGATTGTCCGTGGTACGCTGACTGTGCGGATGGTGTGCCTAATAGGCTAAATTTTTCCCATCCGCCATCAGAAAATGACCACGGACACAAACAAGGTCAAGGGTGGTGGATACGGCATAAAAGTTTGTTCTGTTTACAGTTGGTCCCTATACTTATGCTGCTAATGACGAAGTAGGCCATACTAGGCTAGGGCAGTAAGGTTGGTTATTACGGGCCATACCAACTAGTATTCTGGCAAACTTATTAATCAGCTTCATGATTGATTTCATCTTTTTCATTTTTTTCACATTAACATTGTGGGCGTGCAGTTCTTTAAACTCAGGGTTGTTCATGACAAGGCTCATGGTCGCTAGGTACAAGAAGCGCCGTAAACGAGATCTTCCACGTTTAGAAAGGACTATTTGACCTTTCCATTTACCTGAACTCGCTTCTACTAGATGCAGCCCTGCATGACGTAATAAAGAATTACCATGTGCGAACCCACTTAAATCTCCTGCTTCTCCTAAAATGCCGGCAAGTGTAATATTACTAATGCCTTTCATGGCCAGCATTTCTCTGGCAAAAGTAATTTCATCAAGAGCTTTCGTCACTTCCTCTTCAACTCTTTCAAGTTGAGCTGTGGCGAGATCAAATTCTGCAAGCAATTGTTCCAAATGTAACTTGTAAGCATCAAGTGCCTGGTTAGTCCCAACAGAATGTTTTGATAAGTCAATGAGTGCTTGAGCTTTTTTCAGTCCAGCGTGACGTTTCATTTTTGTTTTCCAGGCTTCAACAATATCCTCTGCCTTCATAGAATGAATTTCTATAGGTGTAGGGAATAAGCGCAGTGTAGCTATGGCACCTTTTCCTTTTACATCTTTGAATACTTGACGAAGCTCAGGGAAAACAACGTCTACCCAGCGATTAATTTGGTTAATTGAACTTACAAGTCGTTTAACAACCATGTCACGGTTAGACATTAATACTCGTAGTTTTTCAAAAGACTCTGAGCTAGGGCGTATAAAGGAATAGTATCCATTCTTCACCATATCAGCTATAACCAGAGCGTCTTTTACATCACTTTTAGATTGGGTATTATCACGGTTTTCCTTATTCTTTTTAACGAGGTGAGGGTTCACAGTTACTACTTCAATTCCTTGATCATACAGCCATTTAGAAAGATTGACCCAATAATGGCCTGTTGGTTCCATTCCAACAATTGTTGTATTAAAGCCTTTTAAGGTTTTTAACTGATTCATCCAATTGATTAATCTATCAAAACCTTCCTCGTTATTTTCAAAAGATAGAGGTTCCCCGACAATAATTCCGCGGAAGTTAACAGCACGAGCAACATGAACTTGTTGCGCAATATCTACTCCAACAATAAGATGTCGATCAGAAATTCGTTCAATTAGTTGATTTTGTTTGTCTTGCATTTTAAACTTCATAGTAGAGCTTCCTCCTAAGATTTTGAGTTTTAGAGTGGTGTCTATACTCATATCTTACTGAGGGGCTCTAATTTTTTCAAAGTTGAAATTAACGCACTACAGGAATTCTAACGGAG
>NZ_JAQQWT010000101.1 GCF_028610705.1 Halalkalibacter alkalisediminis | reverse complement strand
TCCCCGAACCATTTCGGAGCACATGTTGAAAGGCTTGATACTCCCCGTGTAAATCACTAACAAAATGTTCTGTCCCCAATATACCGTAGCGCAATGATTTCTTTTACGTTTGACTGTCCCTGCTGCTGCTTTTCAACCCCACGTTCATAGAGAGCCTTGACTTTACTTAAATGGTCTTCTTTTTCTACGAGTGTTTTTTCAGTTTTATGAATAAACTCTTTTTGAGTATTGAGTCGTTCCTGGACCCTCTCTAAATCAATATAATTTTGAATGGATGCACGTGGAATTTCTTTGTTTAATTCTGTTTTGTAATCTTTTTCTCGAACCTGTTTTAAAACTTCCGATGCCGATTGATGAGGTTGCTGGTTCATCGCTATCATTTCTTTAAGAGTGACTCCTTCTTTTGCAAACAATTGACCTTCATGCTCTTGAAGCTGCTTCTTTTGTTGATCCATAAAACGATGATAGAGATAATCAACCGCTTCTTTTTGAACACTGTATTGTTCACGTTCTTTTATAAGCTCACGATCTTGAGAATTTCCTACTTCTCGACGTGCAATAGAAGCACCCCAGCAAAAAATCGCCATCGCGGGTGATTTTCTTGTATCATTAGGTGCTGCTCTTGAAGGAATTGGTGGACTTCAAGTGATGGAAGAGGAAATTAGCAATGATAATTGGGAAATCCTTTAAAAGGGTTTCCCATTTTATTAATAAATGAAAGGGGTTTTACTACTACATTACAGAATAATTTTATCGGGCATTCGGAAAAATTCTTTGAACCATCTCATTAAATTCCTCGAATAAGCCCCGTATTGGCTTTCCACTTTGAATTTTATCTCCATAATCTCCCATGCGATCAACGAAATCGGGATTGCTTGACACAAAAACATTTCGAATATTATCGTCCGTGGATTTCACCTGATCAGAAATTTTATTTTCAACGTCTTTTCTCACTTCACCTTTTGAATCATCATCTAAAACTACTGCAACATATGCATTTCTGTTAGTAACGATGACATTGGCGTGTCTTACTTCAGATAAATTTTCAATTTTATCTTGTGCTTCATCAGCAACCTGCATTCTTGTATCATTGTTGTTACGATTAGCGACATTTTGAATATTTGCGTTGTTTGCGGTTCGATTGTTATCTCTTGCTTCATCATTCATTGCACAACCAGTAATTAAGGCTATGGCAAATAAACAGATTGATATACGTTTAAGAAACTCCATGAAATTTCCTCCTTATTTAAATTCGATATTAGAATTACCAATTTTACTTTCATTATGTAACAAATTGATTTTTAAAAGTCGTCAATATATTTATTTTGTTGCATAATTACAAATTGCCTTATCAATTCATTTAACTCTTTTGCAGCATCTGTTGGAATCTGATGATCGGCACAATAAATATTAATTTATTTAAGGGTAATGTTTCATGCAATTGCTTAGCGTACAAATAAAATGGTTTATCCTTTTTACCGTACACTAATAAAATAGGAAGAGTTATTTTACTCAACTGATTGGTACAATTATAGTGCAAACTATATCGATAATATTGTTCGATGTTTCTTGAGTCTCCTTTTCGCGCCTCTGTAAACATTTTTTTAAAAAGCTTTAGTGTGTTTGAATTGCTCCATGATATAGACCACGCCAATAATGGGACAGCTCCTGCATTCGCAAGCTTAACTCCTAATGGAATCTTCTTTCTTAAAGATTGATCACTTACATCTGGTAAACACCAAGCGCAATAGGTCTTGCTAAATACTTTTGGACTTGCTATTGGCTGTTCCTCCACTCTTCTTTTTTCGAATCTAACCGGTTTCTTTTGAACAGCCTTAGTCACTTGTCGACCTTCCATAGGTTCAACTACCTTTTGGTTTAACCAAAGTTCTTCATCCTCTTCATTCCATAACGGAGACGGCAAAGACATCCCCCTTCTTATATAAGGTTCTATTATTCTAGAAAACTGTTCTGTGTGCCCAGCAATAAATAGCGCTGCTCTTATAATTTGACTGCGGTCTAGATGGGTAGCATGAAAAACATTCTCCACATACTCTTTGTACACATCCTACTTCTGGTTGACCTTTTTTTATATCGAGATATGCTAACGGTAGTCGTGGTAGAAGGGAGGCCCCCGTGGGACTTGATCCCGTCAACTAAACAGTTCACCCCTCTAGGGAATCAGATATTCTCATTTGAATCACTTTCTTCTGAACAAAATAAAAAGAGCAGCTACAACGGTAGTTACCCCTAAAAGTTAGAGTTTATATTATGCAGCTGTTTGGCTGGTTTGTGTTCGGTATTCGACTGGACTTAAACCAGCCAATTTTTCTTTTGATCGTTCATGGTTGTACCAGTAGATATATTTTTCAAT
>NZ_JAQQWT010000100.1 GCF_028610705.1 Halalkalibacter alkalisediminis | reverse complement strand
GTAAGCGTCAAATAATACACACATTCCAATAGCCCGGGTCCCATGCGATACTCTAATCAATAATGATGAAAGGGTGTCGCTATGAAACGTAAAGAAAAACACGATTTGTGGAAAAAACGCATGGAGGCATACGAAGCCAGCGGGGAGACTATCCAAAAATGGGTATCTAAACAAGATGACATTACAGAATATCAATTCCAGTATTGGCGAAAGAAGATCAAAGAAGAAGGAAATTCAGATTCAAGTGATGAGGTAAGCCGCACTTGGACATCTTTTGATGTCCCTACCTTCACCACCACATCCATTGAAGTGAGACTAGATGATCTGTCTGTCTATATTCCTGAAAATGTGAGTGAAGAACATTTGTCCCGTGTACTACGCGTGTTGAGAAATGGATGATCAATCAACGCTCCATTGATAAAGTCTACCTTGCAAAAGGGAGTACAGACTTACGGAAATCCATTGATGGGCTTGCGGCTATCGTACAAGAAAGCTTTCAATTAGATCCCTTCTCTCCATGTCTATTTGTTTTCTGTAATAGACAACGAGATAAGATCAAAATCCTTCACTGGGAACATAATGGATTTTGGCTCTATTATCGCCGTTTAGAAAAAGGTACGTTCCCTTGGCCAGAAGATTCATCTTGTTCTCCGCAAATGATTAGCCACCGTCAGTTCCGTTGGTTACTTGACGGCCTTTCTATTGATCAAAAATCTGCACATCCAAAAGTTACCGCACAGCGAGTCATTTAATGAATAAATGATAAAGCAAATCGATGAGAGGTGATGTATAATTAAGTTATGAAAACAACAGAAACCACCTCTCAACCTACAACTGAAGAATTAGAAGAACGTGTCTCATCACTTGAGGAACAAAACGCAGAGCTGACGGCAAAAATTAAATGGTATGAGGAACAATTCCGTCTTAGTAAGCAACGCCAATTTGGTACTTCAAGTGAGAAGACAAATGCTGATCAGTTAGAATTACCTCTTTTTAATGAGGTAGAAATTACTGCTGACCCATCGATTGAAGAACCTACGGTTGAAACCATTACGTATGAACGTAAAAAAACCAAAGGTCAACGTGATAGTAAACTTGAGAACCTTCCGAAGGAAGTGATTGAGTATCGATTACCTGAAGAAGATCAGGTTTGTTTGTGCTGTAATGGAGAGCTACATGAAATGTCAACAGAAGTACGTCGTGAATTAAAAGTCATCCCAGCGGAAGTGAAGGTCATTGAACATGTTCAACATGTTTATGCGTGTCGCCGTTGTGAACGTGAAAGCACTGAGACTCCTATTGTTAAAGCGTCTATGCCGAAATCTGTTTTTCCAAAGAGTCTTGCTTCGCCATCTGCGATGGCCTACATCATGAATCAAAAATATGTAGAAGGGCTTCCATTATACCGTCAAGAACAGCAATTTGCTCGTCTTGGTGTCTTTTTGTCACGCCAAACATTAGCTAATTGGGTTCTTTATGGTGCTAATACATGGTTAAACCTCATCTATGATCGAATGTATCAATATCTGATGAATCTTGATATTGCTCATGCTGATGAAACGACGCTGCAAGTGCTACGAGAGCCAGATCGTCCATCAACAGCTACCTCTTACTTATGGCTTTATCGTTCAGGACAGGAAGGCCATCCGATTGTATTGTTTGATTACCAGCAAACACGAGCAAGTAAACATCCTAGAAAGTTTTTATCTCCTTTCCAAGGATACTTACATGTAGATGGATATGCTGGATACAATGGAATTCCAAACGTAAAGTTAGTTGGTTGTTGGGCACACGCTCGTCGAAAATTTGATGAAGCTTTAAAGGCCTTACCTAAAGAACAACAGTCGAAAGATGTCACAGCCAAAGAAGGCTTGAAGTTCTGTAACCAACTCTTTGCGATTGAACGAGAAATCAAAGATTTGTCGTTCTCTGAACGCCATCAAGTACGTCTAGAAAAAAGTCGACCACTTCTTGACGCTTTTTCAGCATGGCTTCGCATGCAAACGCCAAAAGTATTACCAAAGAGTGCACTAGGACAAGCGATCAAATACTGTCGAAATCAATGGGATAAGCTAGAGGCTTTCTTAGATGATGGCAGACTGGAAATTGATAATAATAGAAGTGAGAGATCCATTAAGCCGTTTGTGATTGGCAGAAAGAACTGGATTTTTGCCAACACTCCGAAAGGAGCAAAGGCAAGTGCTGTAACTTATAGTATTGTAGAAACTGCCAAAGAAAATGGCCTCAACCCTTATCAATACTTAATGCACTTGTTTGAGGAGCTTCCCAATATAGATGTGAGTGATGAAAAAGCCATTGATCAATTGCTTCCTTGGTCAAACAGTCTTCCGGCTCACTGTCGTATTCAACATGATAAGTAGATTATAAGTTAATCCCCATCTCTATAATAGGTGGGGATTATTTGACGCTTAC
>NZ_JAQQWT010000010.1 GCF_028610705.1 Halalkalibacter alkalisediminis | reverse complement strand
CACTTAGAAAAAGATGATGATTAATTTTGTACATTCTTAAATGATCAAAAATGTACATCGTTAGCTTGACATTTACACACTGTACAGGTGTCACAAAATTTAGCCCGCTATGCAGGTGAATCTCGTTGTACCGATGGACAAATTGCTGTGCCTATTGCCTTGCTTCGGCGAGTGAAGCAAAACCTTTGTGTGGGAAATCTGGTCGATATTTGAGGGTTCGAAACATCGCTTCAGAGTATGGGTTGTCATTGCTCACACGCGGTCTTGAAAAGGAGCTTTGAATACCCAATTTCTCTAGTAAACTTAGGAATGTCTCGACTTTCATCGGGCTCCCATTATCTGAATGCAATACGAGTGGTGCACCTTGGATGTTTTCACTGATGACGGCTTTTTTCACAAGTGTTTCGGCGTGTTTTGCCTCTTCTGTTTCCCAAACTTCCCAGCCAACTGCTTTTCTAATAAATAAATCGAGAATTAAATAGAGTCGATTATACAAACCTTTCACAGGTCCACCAAGCCAAGTAATATCCCATGTCCATACTTGGTTGGGCGATCTAGCCAGATGACTTTCAGGAATTCTTCGCTCTGGTTTTTGGCTACGCCCACGGTGATGTTGCATATTCTCCTCACGTAATACACGATAAAACGTTGATTCTGAGGCAATATAAGTCCCATTGTCCGCAAGCTGTGGTACAATTTGCGTAGGCGGTAAATCGGCGTATTCTTCTTGTTTGACAACCATCAGTATTTCTTTTTTTCTTCCGCAGACAACTTATTTTTCGGCACGGGTCTTTTCACAAGTGGACGTTGATCCACCTTTACATCACCCTCTGCCACCCAGCGCTCGTATGTTCGAACGCTGATATTGAAGTTCGTCGCAAGCCTTCGCTAATCGCGAGCCAGTTTGATTCGCTTCTTGGATGAGTGTCACAGCTAATGCGCGATTTGAAGGTAAGCGTCAAATAATACACACATTCCAGTAATCCTAGTCCCATGCGATACTCTAATCAATAATGATGAAGGGGTGTCGCTATGAAACGTAAAGAAAAACACGATTTGTGGAAAAAACGCATGGAGGCATACGAAGCTAGCGGAGAGACGATACAAGAATGGGTATTTAAACAAGATGACATTACAGAATATCAATTCCATTATTGGCGAAAGAAGATGAAAGCAGAAGTAAACTCAGATTCAAGTGACGAGGTAAATCATACTTGGACACCTTTTGATGTCCCTACCTTCACCACCACCTCCATTGAAGTGAGACTAGATGATCTGTCTGTCTATATTCCTGAAAATGTGAGTGAAGAACATTTGTCTCGTGTACTACGCGTGTTGAAAAATGGATGATCAATCAACGCTCCATTGATAAAGTCTACCTTGCAAAAGGAAGTGCAGATTTACGAAAATCCATTGATGGCCTTGCGGCTATCGTACAAGAAAGCTTTCAATTAGATCCCTTCTCCCCATGTCTATTTGTTTTCTGCAATAGACAACAAGATAAGATCAAAATCCTTCACTGGGAACATAATGGATTTTGGCTCTATTATCGCCGTTTAAGTGAAGATGAACAGTATTAATTCATAAACGAAACAGGAAAATATCGTATATGGAAACTAGACGTAACTGCAGAAAACATCAGTGCAATCAAACAGAATAAATCTGCACAGATCGTCATTGATAATTTACCAGGCCTACGTGATAATATAGTGCAAGGGGAAGATGGGAGATACTGGATCGGATTAATTTTTCCTCGAAATGACTTTTTAGACTATAGTGCAAACAAACCATGGCTTCGTTCTATAGCGTTGCGCTTACCTGACTTTCTGTTGCCTAAAGATAATGGATATTCTCATGACATAGCCATTAATGAGTCAGGAGAAATTTTAGCTGATTTACAAGATCCAGATAGTTCATATACAGAAATCACTGGAGCAACTGAGTCAGACGATAAGTTATTCTTCCATCATCCGTCTCAGTAAGCAACATCAATTTGAAGCCTCCAGTGAGAAAATAGATTCTAATCAACTAGAGCATCTGCTCTTTAATGAAGTGGAAATCTCAGCAGACCTTGCTATTGAAACGATTACGTACAATCGTAAAAAGACAGAAGGTCAACATGAAATGAAGCTGGAAACCTGCCTACGGAAACGATCGAGTTTCGGTTATTCGAAGAAGAGCAGGTCTGTTCGTATTGCAATGGCAGTCTACATAAATGAGTATGGAAGCACGCAGAGAATTAAAAGTTATGCCGGCAGAAGTGAAAGTGGTTGAGCACATTCAATATGTCTACTCATGTCGCCGCTGTGAGCGTGAAGAAATTTATACGCCTATTGTCACGGCATAAATGCCTGCCTCTGTTTTTCCTAAGAGTTTGGCATCACCGTCAGCAATGGCCTATATTATGAATCAAAAATATGTTGAGAGCATGCCTCACTATCGCCAAGAGCAGTAATTTGCACTCTTGGGGTCTCATTATCACGCCAAACACTTACGAATTGGATGGTCTATGGAGCAAATACGTGGTTGAGTCTACTCTACGATCATATGTATCAATATCTAGTAAAAAGAGATATTCGACATGTAGATGAAACAACCCTATAAGTCCTTCGTGAACCAGTTCGATCGGCAACATCATCTTCTTATCTCTGGCTTTATCGCTCTGGACAAGAAGGACCAGCAATCATCCTTTATGACTACCAACAAACTCGTGCGAGTAAGAACCCTCGCAGCTTCTGTCTGATTTTAAAGGATATCTCCTTGTCGATGGCTATGCTGGGTACAACGGGTTACCGAATGTAAAACTTGTTGGCTTCTGGGCACATGCTCGACGTAAAATCGATGAAGCATTAAAAGCTTTACCGGAATCAAAACGTTTAGCAGATGTCACAGCGAAAGAGGATCTTATTTCTGTAACCAACTTTTTGCCATCGAAGGGGAGATCAAGGATCTCTCCTATGAAGAACGCTATAATGTTCGATTAGAACGCAGTCGGCCAGCGCTGGATTCTTTTTCAATATGGCTTCGTGCACAAACACCAAAAGTCTTACCTAAAAGTACACTTGGCCAAGCGATCAAGTACTGTTGTAATCAATGGGAGAAGTTAGAGGCCTTTTCAGAGGATGGTCGTTTAGAAATAGACAATAATCGAAGAGAGCGTTCCATCAAACCGTTTGTCATTGGCCGAAAAACTGGATGTTTGCCAATACACCGAAAGGTGCTCGGGCAAGTGCCAGGATCTACAGTATAGTGGAAACCGTCAAGAAAAATGGGTTAAATCCATTTAAATATCTAACGTATCTTTTTAAGAAACTCCCTATATCAACACAAAAGAACGCACTAGACAAGCTACTCCCTTAGTCAGAGAGTCTTCCAAATCAGTGCCACGTTATGAAAGATAACTAAATACTAAGGTAATCCCCATCTGAGTAACAGGTGGGGATTAGTTGACGCTTACGTTGAAGACGAATGTAAGTAATATCGATCCCCAGACGTGGTTGGGGTGTTGGATATTCAGCCCTCGTAATAAATAAGGATAGACACGATGCTGTTGATTCCTTTTACTAAGGTTCCGACCAGGTGATATACCTAGGATCCCCATTTCTCTCATATGACGTTGAACGGCTTTTCGATTAACAATAAGTCCTTCTTGTTTCGGGGTTTCTGAGATCCGCCTTGAACCCCAAAAAGGGTGTTGGGTGTAGATCTCATCAATTTTGTTTTTGATCAATAGCTCTTCAGGTGAAGGTTCGACTTGCTTATAGTACAAACTTGTACGGTTGAGACTCAACTGTTCTGCTTAAGTTTTAATTAGCAATTCTGGTTGATCCCACTCAATCATGTCGATACGATCAGCTCTAATCTTTAAGGGCAGATTTTTTTGAACCACGATAATTGCGTGGTTAGTCGGCCTACTTCGGTATATAGCTGTTCAATTTGGTCTTCGTATTCCTCCTCATTGGGTCGACTTTCTTATTGTTTTTTTCGAAGATTTGTGTTATTTGTTCAAGCGCTGCTTTCCACCATTGGCGAATCTGGTTTACATGAATTCCATGTTTGGAAGAGAGCTCTGATATGAATTTTCTTCTTTTAGTATCTCTAACACGATTTTCGATTTAAATTCTGATGTATAACGTTTTCTTCTTCCCATAAATCAACTTTAACATCTCCTTGTTTCGTGTCTAGGATTTATGGGTCCATTATAATTTGTAAGGCTTCCAGGTGAGAAAATTTCGATCTATTAAGATAGATCATTCTTCAAGAATTAAATCATTTTAACAATTTAGGAGGTCTTTGTATTCACTTATTAACACTGTGATTATCATTAGGTCGAAGCGTTATATAACCAGACAGGAATTTTATTGGCTATTTTAGGCATTTACATTATTCAAATTCAAATCAATTTCATAGGATATCTAAAGTAATTTATCAATGTGTATTCACTAGTTCTTCAAAGTTCATAAGTTAGGGGAGTGAATGTGATGGATTTTCATCTTAAATATTATTGGTCCTTGTATTTGGAATTTATCGAAGTGTTTAAAGAGCTAAATTATAAAGGAATTCTACTTCCTATACTTTTGAACTTTTCCGAGTTAATAAAAGAAAATGTTGCTATACAAGAGGAAATGAAAAAAGCATATTTTTTAGATAATCTAAAAAACAAAATTTATTTAGAAAAACAGATTCAACCTTACTTTGACCAATATAAACCTTTTCGAAGAAATTCTAATGTACCTGCTCAAAAAATGGGCAAAGTGCTACTTTATGAGTACGTTTTACGCTTTCCTTATCACACATTAAAAAATAATTTCAACCCAAAAAATACAATAATATTAAGAAAAGAACGAAAAATGGGAACTAGTAAACTACTTCCGACCTACTTCTTAGACGAAAATAAAAGTAATATTTCTGCATTGATAAAAAAAATGCAAGTTCAAGCAAAAGATATCTTTTCATCTTCAAGTTGTCATCCAGTTTTTAAAAACATTGACTTTCAAGAAAGATTTAATAAAGCGATGCCCCCTTTGTTAAATGATCTAGTAACAATTGGTAACTTTTTTAATAAAGTCCCTATTTCATGTGTTGTGGTTGGCACTACGGAGGATCCACAAAGCAGGAGCATTGTTGCAGTAGCATCAACGAAAGGTATTCCTAGTATATGTATGCAACACGGATTAATTATAAGAGAGGATGGGTATTTACCCGTTATTTCCACAAAGCAGGCTGTATACGGAGAATTTGAAAAAAAATGGTATTTAAGTAAAGGCGTATCGGAAAGTCAAATTGAAATCGTTGGTCATCCTCGTTTTGATGAAATTTTCACAAAACAATTTAGTGGTTCTCTTCAAAGAGAACTCAATTTAAATATTGAAAAAAAAAGGGTACTCCTAGCAACACAGCCAAGTGATAGATCAAAGTGGGGGAAATTAATAAATCATCTTATTAAGGATCCCTCAATCGAAGTTATTATTAAACCACATCCGTTGGAAATAAATAATAAAGATTATTTATATTACAAAATGTTAAGTTCAAAGTATAGAAGAGTTAAATTAATCTTGAATAAAAAGCTACATTTATATGATGTTCTTTCAAACGTGAATGTTGTAGTAGTAAGTGCTTCAACGGTTGGTCTTGAAGGAATGTTATTTGGAAAACCAGTAGCAGTTTTAAAAGGTACTGCTACAAATTATTATAATAGTTTAGGTGATTTTGTTCAGTCTGACCCAAGTATACTAGCGAAAAAAATCAAAAGAGTATTGAATGAAGTTTCTATAAAAAAACGTTATGAAAAGAGAAGAAAAGAGTTTATATCGTATGCCTATCCACAAAAGTATTCAGTTAATCGTTTATTAAAACTAATGGATAAATTAATTAATGAGAATTGAATGTTGCTACTAACTTTTATCTAAATATAATTGTTATGGCACCATTATTAACAATTTATAAAATTAAATGGGAGGGGGAAGATGATGTATTTTAAAGATAAGAAAATCTTAATTATTGGCGGAACCGGCACAATTGGGCAAAGTCTAGTGAAACAAATTCTTAAAGAGCAACCTAATGTCATCCGAATCTTAAGCAGGGATGAATATAAACAATTCACCTTACAAAATGAATTAGGAAAAAGAAGTGATATCCGATTTCTAATTGGAGATGTACGAGATTATGATCGAGTACTTAGTGCTATGCAAGATATTGATTATGTTTTTCATGTGGCCGCAATGAAGCATGTACCAGCCTGTGAATACAATCCGTATGAAGCTGTCCTAACGAATATATATGGAACCAATAACGTCATTAAAGCAGCGATTGCTCAAGATGTAGCAAAGGTTGTATTTACGAGTTCAGATAAAGCAATTTCTCCTACAAATACGTATGGTGCTACAAAACTAACTGCTGAAAGACTATTATCAGCTGCTCAATACAGCAAAGGAAAGGGAAAGACAACTTTTGCCAGTGTGAGATTTGGAAATGTTATAGGTTCAAGGGGGTCAGTTATTCCTTTATTTGTTAAACAAATCTTAGAAAATAGGAAAGTAACAATTACTAATCTTAAAATGACACGGTTTATGATGACGTTAACCCAAGCAACAACACTTACAATCAAAGCACTTCAAGAATTAAAAGGTGGAGAAGTATTTGTTCTAAAGATGCCAGTTATTTCTTTAGAGGATTTAGTAAGAGTAGTAATAGAAGAAACATGTAAATCATATGGTTTTAAAAGTAATGAAATTAAGATTGAAGAAATTGGATTAAGACAAGGTGAAAAAATGTATGAAGAATTAATGACTTTTGATGAATCTACAATGGCCTGGGAGTTATCAGATATGTTTATTATTCCTGGGATGTATGGGGATCAGGGAATGTATTCAAATGTAAAAAAGACGAAATATGGAACATATAGCTCTGAAAAGCAGAAGCCGATTACGATCGAAGAAGTACGTGAGATAATTCTAAATGAAAAACTGTTTTAGAGAGGGGAAATAGGATTGAATGTTCTAGTTACTGGAGGGGCTGGTTTTATTGGAAGATGGGTTGTTAAACAATTACTTGACAGTGGGCATTGTGTTTGGGTTTTGGATGACCTTTCAAATGGTAGAAAAGTAAACATTGATGAATTTTTAAATCACAAAAATTTTATTGAATTTATTGAGGGCGACATTAAAGACGTTTCCCTTTTACACACATTGTTTTTAAATGAATTTGACCTTTGTTACCACTTAGGAGCTAGTATAAATGTTCAAGATAGTATTGATGATCCAGCCACAACTTTTAATAATGATACGATTGGAACGTTTCATGTATTAGAAGAGTGTAAAAAACATAATGTGAAAATTGTATTTATGAGCACGTGTATGGTTTATGATCGGGCATTAAATCTCGAAGGTATAAAAGAAACCGATCCAGTTAAACCTGCTTCTCCGTATGCAGGTGCAAAAATAGCTGCAGAAAGTATGGTCTTGTCTTATTATACTATGCATATGACCTTCCTACTGTTGTTATTCGTCCATTTAATACGTATGGACCATTTCAAAAAACAAGTGGTGAAGGTGGAGTTTTCGCAATTTTCATAAAAATAAACTAGCAGGTAGAAAAGTGTATATTTATGGTGATGGGACACAAACACGAGATCTTCTTTATGTGGAAGATTGTGCACGATTTGTTGTTGAAGCGGGCTATTCAGATAAAGTGAATGGAGAGGTCATCCATGCTGGTTTAGGACGTGATATATCCATTAATGATCTGGCGAAAATGATTATTAAAGATAAATCAAGAATTCAACATGTTCCCCATATTCATCCGCAAAGTGAAGTGCAAAAATTATTATGTAACTATAAAAAAGCGAAGCTACTCCTTGGTTGGGAGCCAAAGGTGAGCTTAGAAGAAGGAATAAACAGGACAGAAGTTTGGATAAAAGACGATATAAAAGAGTAAGGTGGGAGGATACACATGATTCAATTTAATAAAGAGGACTTAGATCAAGAAGAATTAATATGCTTCTTGCATATACCGAAAACTGGTGGGAAAACATTATGGAGATTATTAGATAGGCAAAAAGATACTTTCCTTGTATGGCACGGAAAATTTTTCAAACAGCTTAATAAACCATGTACCTATTTTACAATGTTAAGGGACCCTGTTGATAGGGTGATATCTACTTATTATTATATACGAAGATATGAGCGTGACCCGCTCCACAGTCAAGTTAAAAAGATGAGCCTCAAAGAATTTGTATCTTATATGAATAAAGAAGATTTAGGAAATAAACCATATCCAAAGAAGGACTTACGTAGTATACGCTTTAGAACAGTGAATCTTGCTACCCGCTATATATCAGTAGGAGATCCTTTAAATTTAGGAAAGGCTAAGGAAAATATTAATAACTATTTTTCAGTCGTTGGATGCACTGATATGTATGATGAATTTCTATTTTTTATGAAAAATGATCTTGAATTAACTGATTTGATAATCTAGTTGTTGCAACAACAAATAACGAGACTGATGATCCAATTATTCAACTTTGTCATAAATTAAACTTAGGATATTTTCGAGGTCCCGAAGAAGATGTATTAACACGATATTTTGAGTCTCAAAAGTTTATCAGGCTGATTTAATTGTCCGTCTAACTTCTGATTGTCCAATAATTGACCCGAACGTAATTGATAAAGTTATTAAATATTACCTTGATCATCATAATATTGATTATGTATCGAAAACATTACAACGATCTTATCCTAGAGGAATGGATACGGAGGTCTTTTCTTATAAAGTTTTAGATGAAGCATACAACGAAGCAGTGGAAAAAAATGAAAGAGAGCATGTAACTTCATTTATTCGAAATCATCCAGAAAGGTATCTTCTCGCAAATGTGACCTATAAGGAAAATCAGAGTAAACATCGATGGACAGTGGATACAATTGAAGATTTTATATCCCTGAAACGGATAATTGATAATCTTTATCCTGAAAATCCTCAGTTTACTTGCGAAGATGCTTTGAAATTATTGAAGAAGTTTCCTCAGTGGGCATTAATTAATCAGCACATAGAACAAAAAAAAATTGAAAGTGTGAGTCCGTGTGAATATATTTATTCGAACAGACGCTTCTATTGAGATCGGAACGGGTCATGTAATGCGTTGCCTAACACTTGCTAACGAATTAAAGTGTAAGGGAGCAAAAGTTTTTTTTATTTGTCGTCTATTTCCAGGTAACCTTTACGGCTATATAAGACAAAAGGGTTTTTTAGTTTTTACTTTACCAACCTCAAAAGAGAAAAAGTATGAAGTAGATCATAAAGTTAAACATTCACATTGGCTCGGAGTAGATTGGAGTATAGATGTTAATCAAACAATAGAGGTTATAGCTAAAAAAGAAGTTCATTGGTTAGTGATCGACCATTATGCCATTGATAAAAAGTGGGAAGAAAAAGTTCGTCCCTATGTAAAAAAAATCATGGTTATTGATGATTTAGCAGATCGACCTCATGATTGTGATTTATTATTAGATCAAAATCTGTATACTAACACAGAAAGGCGCTATCAAGATTTAGTACCAAAATCCTGTGTGAAATTACTAGGTCCTAAATATGCATTGTTACGTCCTGAATTCAAACAAATTAGAAAAAATTTAAATACAAAAGGTGGAGAGGTTCGGAGGATTTTTATTTTCTTTGGTGGAACTGATCCAACAAATGAGACAATTAAAGCGTTAGAAGCAATAAAATTATTAAATAGAGATGATATTATCGTAGATGTTGTTGTTGGAAGTTCGAACCCAAATAACGAACAAATAAAACTAAGTGCTCAAGGAATACCGAATGTCCTATATCATTGCCAAATTGATAATATAGCAGAAATCATGGCTAAAGCAGATTTAGCAGTTGGTGCTGGAGGAAGTACAACTTGGGAAAGGTGCTTTTTAGGTATACCTACAATAACAATAATAACAGCTCAGAATCAAGTTGAAGTAATTACAGCTGCAGATACAAAAGGGATTGTTTGTAATTTAGGAAATGCAGCAGAAATACAATCGAAAGATATAGCAAAAAAACTAGAAGAAATTATTGAAAATCCTTCATTAATAAAGAAACTATCTAAGCATTCTCTAAATACAATGTCGGAAATATCTAAATGTTTAGTTTCTCATTACATTTTAGAGGAGAATGAGTATGGTTGATCTTAGTAAATATGCTTTAAAGGAATTAGAAGAAAGCGATTTGAAATTAATCCTCAATTGGCGTAATTCTAAAAGGATTCGTAATCTTATGTACACAGATCATGAAATAACTATGACCGAACACGAAAGATGGTTTCAAAGAATAACAAAAGATGATAGTAACTTATTTAAACTGCTATTATATGGAAATAGACGATTAGGGTTAGTTAACTTTTCAAATATTGATAAGATGAACAATAAATGTTATTGGGGATTTTATATAGGGGATTTAGAAGCTCCACGTGGTTCCGGAACGATTATGGGGATGTTAGCTTTAGACCTAGTCTTTGAAAAAATGGGACTTAGGAAAGTATGTGCAGAAGTATTAGAATTTAACAGTTCTAGTATAAGATATCATAAAAAATTAGGATTTAAAGAAGAAGGAAGGTTTATACAACATGTTATTAAAAATAATCAATATATTGATGTAATTCCGATGGCTATTTTTTCTCATCAATGGAAAGATGTAAAGAAAAAAATTTTAACGAATATTAGGTGAATGAAAATGACAATAATTGAAATACAAGGGAGAAAAATCGGTACAAATCATCCACCATTTGTCATCGCTGAAATGTCAGGAAATCATAACCAATCATTAGACCGCGCGTTAGAGATTGTTGAAACAGCAGCAAAAGCAGGAGCTCATGCTTTGAAACTTCAAACTTATACAGCTGATACTATGACTTTAAACCTTTCGCATGGAGATTTTTATATTAATGACTCTAGTAGTCTGTGGAAAGATCATTCATTGTATAAACTCTATCAAAAAGCTTACACACCTTGGGAGTGGCATAAGCCAATATTTGAACGCTGTAAAGATTTAGGTATTATTGGTTTTAGTTCCCCTTTTGATGAAACGGCACTTGAATTTCTTGAGTCGTTAAATGTCCCTTGTTACAAAATTGCTTCATTTGAAAATACAGATATCCCTTTAATTCGAAAAGTAGCTTCAAAAGGTAAACCGATGATTATCTCCACAGGAATGGCGACTGTTGCAGAATTAGACGAAACAGTGAGAACCGCTAGGGAAGCAGGATGTAAGGATTTAGTATTACTAAAATGTACAAGTACGTACCCGGCAACACCTAAAAATACAAATATTAATACAATCCCTCATATGAAAGAATTATTTAATTGTCAAGTAGGATTATCCGATCATACTATGGGGACTGGTGTAGCAGTAGCAAGTGTTGCACTGGGGGCAACTGTTATCGAAAAACATTTTACTTTATCACGTCAAGATGGTGGAGTTGATTCAAGTTTTTCTCTGGAACCAAATGAAATGAAATCACTCGTTAAAGAAACAGAGCGAGCATGGCAGGCATTAGGGAATGTTCAATATGGTGTGAGTAATGAGGAAAAGGGATCTTTACAGTATAGAAGGTCATTATATGTAGCTAAAGACATGAATTTAGGAGAAACATTTACTAAAGATAGTATAAAAAGTATTCGTCCTGGTTTTGGATTACCGCCGAAATATTTTGATAAAATATTAGGTAAAAAAGCCAAAAAAGCAGTAAGCAAAGGAACACCAGTTAGTTGGGATTTATTTTAATGGTTTTTAAGTTATAATATTTTAATTTACATGGTATATTCTCTCTTGTGTGTAGACATTGAAAAACAACCGATCTTGTTGCATAGGAGGGATATTTTTCATGTCAAAATACATTAAAAAATCTCAACTGAAAGGGAAACTAGAATGAGAAAAAGAGAAATTAGTCTAGAAGTTTACGTATGTCAAGAACCTAATATTTTATCAATTAAATTAGATAGTAAAGTTTCCTAGAATCTTAAGAAATGTCCGTAATTAAAACGAATCAATTTATACGATGAAACTTTAAGGAAGTAGTGGCAGTTACCGTTTCCTATCTGCTTTAAGTGGAAAAATTATACAAACGGTATTTTAAAGAAAAATCATAGGACAAAGAATTTAAATTACAAGCAGTGCGTATGGAAAGGAGGAAGGGAAAAGAATTGCAGAAGTAGCTTATGAATTAGATTTAGCAGAGCAAACCCTGCATAACTGGGTAAATAGATACAATCAAGATAAAACAGTTGCCTTTGTAGAAAGTGGAAATTCAAGGCCCGAAGATAAAGCTGAATGTTATCACCATCGAGTAAATATGTGTGGATCATCTTTTCATATAACTTTTTTTCTAATGCGTTTGCTATTGTTGATTTTTCTAAGCCGGATAATCCTGTAAACCATAGAATGTTCCTCTGTGGTTTTTTAACTGTTCACGATTATGTTTTGTAACCGCAGGCTGGTGCCATTTGATATTTTTATTCATAATTCTGTTACATCAAAGGATCGTGAACGAATCTTGATCCTCGATGATTCTACATATGACCGTAATCGCAGTAAAGCGGTAGAGTTACTTTCACGTGTTCACGATCATACAACCAGAACGTTCATAAAGGGTTTTCGGAAGCTTACACTTGGATGGTCGGATGGCAATACGTTTATGCCACTACCCTTTCTTTGATGAGTTCTGAAAAGAAAAGCAATCGCTACCAAGGTGCCAATGAAAAAATCGACAAACGAACAGTTGGATACCAACGCCGTAAGGAAGCTGTAAAAAAGTCGACTGAACCCTGTTTCACTTATTAGATGAAGTCCATCCTCTCAAACTTTGTTCAAAGACTCTGCTCTTTGATAGCTGGTTTGCTTTTCCTAGAGTCATAAAACGTGTCGTATCAAACTATCCTCTCCATGTGATTTGTATGCTGAAGAGTATGCACCGTGTATATTACACATGTGAAGGGGAAAAGTTCACCCTTAGTCAACTATACAAAGTCATTCGCAAAAAGCGCGGTCGTGCAAAGATACTAGCTTCTGTCGTTGTAAGTCTTGGTTCAGATGAACAGAATAACGACATCCAGGCACGAATCATTTTTGTTCGTGACCGCAACCGTTCTAAGCAATGGTTAGCTCTCCTTTCCACAGACCTAGTAGTACCTGACCAAGAAGCTATGACGCATTAGTTGCCCATACAACCATTGTGTTCAGACGCTATATCATGCTTCGATAAGTTCTAGAGAAGAGGAAGATCCAAAAACAATTGGGCAACACTTCTATTTGTGCTGCGATAAATTGGAAGACATTCGTTTCATTGAATCGCTCCTTTTACTGATCGAAAACCTATCTGAAACATTATCAGAGGAACTGCTCATTACAGATGAGCAAATACAAATGATTCTAGATGCTTTCTTTGAACAACTATCTAGTTATTTGAAAAAAACAATGAAAATTAGTCAAGTAGCGTAGTACTTGAAGTCCATTGAACCTTGATAATTCAATAGTTACAGTGCCTTTTCAGGATGCAGAAGTTGAGATAATTATAAAGTGATGTAGTGCCACATTTTGGGCGTCAATAATAAGGTAATCTGGTAATTTCCCTTCTTCATAAAACGATTTTTGTATAATGTTCGATACCTCTTTTCTTTACTATTTTTAGCTAGATAATCATAATTATTTTAAGTGAATGATTTTATAATTGTGGGACATAAACTTGAATTCATAAAAATATTCATACTTTTAGTGAATTAATTTTCGTGACAGGATAAGTATTGATAATGCCCCCCGCCTTACAATAGCAGAGTCACTTGTTAGCTGCATAATTGTAACTCTTAAAACTGTCCATTTTAAAGGTTACAGTTCAAATTAGGAGTACGTTTTTTATTAAACTTACCTTTTCATACCTCGAATTAATACCTCAATCACCTCAGTCCGACTAAACTCTGGTGGAGGTGTCTCCCCATTTCTTAACATCTCTCGAACTTTAGTCCCCGATAAAATCAATCTCTCTTCTTTTCCGTGTGGACAGGTTTTAGTTGAAGCTATGTTTCCACATTTCTTACAATAGAAACTATGTTCAAAAAATAGTGGAGTAATACCAAGCTCGTCATCACTAAAGTGCTCAAAAATTTTCTGAGCGTCATACGTGCCATAATAATCACCAACCCCAGCATGATCACGCCCGACAATAAAGTGTGTGCAGCCAAAGTTTTTACGGACCATTGCATGAAAAATGGCTTCTCTTGGTCCTGCATATCGCATTGCTGCAGGGAAAACAGCTAAAAATACATGATCTGTTGGATAATAGTGTTTTAAAAGCACTTGGTAACTTTCCATGCGAACGTCGGCCGGAATGTCATCTGATTTTGTTTCCCCAACAAGTGGATTGAGGAATAATCCATCAACTATCTCTAGTGCCGATTTTTGGATGTATTCATGTGCTCTGTGAACAGGGTTTCGAGTTTGAAAGCCTACAACTGTTTTCCAATTACGTTTTTGAAACTCTTGTCTAGTTTGTACTGGACTTAGATAGAATTGTTGGAAATTTTGTTTCTGCGGACTTTTTACTAGTGTTATAGTGCCAGCCAGATAGACGTCTGGTCGTTCGAATAGTTTCTTTACACCTGGATGAGCAAGATCTGTTGTTTGAAACACATGCTTAGCTTCAACTTCTTTATCTGGTTTGTATTTATCTTCTAATTCAAGAATTCCATATATACTATTGTTTTGGGTGAGTTTTATTTTCTCACCAACTTTTAAAGATTTTGACTGGTTTTCATCTACTGGTAGTGTAATAGGAATACTCCATATTAAGCCATTCTCTAACCTCATATCCTGCACAACAGAGAGATAGTCTGTTCTATTCATAAATCCAGTTAAGGGGCTGTATGCTCCTGTGGCAATCAATTCTAAGTCAGATAGTGATATATTGTCTAATTCAACTTCCTTTTTAATAGTGGAATAATCATAGTTTGGGTCAATACGGTTAATTAAAAGACCACCATGAGGAATACTCAATGACATGACTTTGCTCCTTTCTGTATGATAAATTAGCAACCTTTTACAATTTTATTCGCTTTTCAATAAATGACATAATTAAGTTAACCGATTGGTTAATATTTTGTTTCGTTGTATCAACGATAATATCAGGATTAGCTGGTTCTTCATAAGGCTGTGTTACTCCCGTAAATTCTTTGATTTCTCCCGTCCGTGCTTTTTTATAAAGACCTTTTGGATCGCGTTTTTCACATTCTTCCAAAGAACATTTCACGTAAATTTCAATAAATTCTTCTTTATCAAATATATGTCTAGCTGCATCACGATCTTCTTTAAAAGGGGAAATTGCTGCAACAAGTACAACAATGCCCGCATCAACAAACAGTTTTCTGATTTCAGCAATTCTCCTAATGTTTTCTTTGCGGTCTTTTGAACTAAAGCCTAAATTTTTATTAACACCGTAACGAATGTTATCACCATCAAGTAAATACGTGTGGATTAACATATCATATAAATTTTTTTCTAGTGCATTCGCTATGGTTGATTTACCTGAACCAGATAATCCTGTAAACCATAGAACGATACCTTTGTGTTTATTTAATTGCTCTCGGTCATGTTTGGTAACGGCAGTTTGATGCCATTTAATATTCTTATTCATGATTTCACCACCTTTATTATCCCCAAATAAATACAGCAAGGTAAACAGTAATAAACATACATAAAAGACTTAGAGGCAGGCCAACTTTGAAAAAGTCAGTGAATTTATAACCTCCTGGCCCATATACTAGTAAATTCGTTTGGTAACCGATCGGAGTGATAAAGCTGCATGAGGATGCAATTGCAATGATGATGGCGAATAACTCAGGATTGTATCCGAATTGAGTGGCAATAGGGATGGCAATTGGAAACATAAGCGCAGCTGCGGCGATATTACTAATCATTTCTGTCATGATAAGTGTTGCCAGGTAGATAAAGAAACATAGAAGGATAATATTTACTGGTTTTTCAAAGTCTAAAAGGTTTGTAATGAGCATTGGTAAACCAACTTGTTCTACAGCATTTGCAATTCCTATTGCTGAAGCAATAAGGATCAGAATTCCCCAATCAATTGTTTTTTTAGCTTCTGATGCTGTAATAGATTTTGTTACAGCGAGAATAATAATTCCAACTAGTGCAGCCTTCAGAATAGGTAATAGTTGCAATGAAGCTAAAACAATAACACCTAATAGAGTAGGAATAATAATTTTAGCTTTTTCTGGTTGTGAACTTTCGCTTGTTTCTACTCCTGAGACTAAATAAAAATGACGAGAATTGGACCAAGATTTAATAAAGTCTTTTCCTGTTAAAAGAAGTAAGGTATCTCCTGGCTTTATAATAATATTTCCAATTCCAGATGAAATTTGTTGGTTTTTTTTTCTAACAGCAACAATGACAGAATTGTACTGTGCTCTAAAGTTTGTCTCTTTAATCTTTTGATTAACTAAAGGAGAGGAATGAGAAATAACAACTTCAACTAATTTTTTGTCAAATCGTTTATCAACTAAGTTAAGATCTTCATTTGGTGTGGTTAATATTAGTCCTTTTACTTGATTTAAGTTCATAATGCTATCTATATTTCCTGAAAAAATAAGGACATCATTTGCCTGGATCACCTCATAATGAGAAGCAGGAGTAATCACATTATTATCACGATTAATTTGAATTAAAAACACATCATGTAAGGCTCTAAGATTTACTTGTCTTACGGTTTTTCCGATCCAAGTTGATGCAGGAGTCACTCTTACTTCAATTGTATATTCCTTACTTGTCGACTGATAGGTTTCGATTAAATCTTTATTATTTGGTAATTGTTTATGACCATAATAAATCATGTAAACAAGACTGAAAACAAAGAGCGGAACTCCAATTAACGAAAATTGAAACATCGAAAACCCTGGATGACCTGCCTGTTGTAATAATCCATGAACAAGCAAGTTTGTCGATGTCCCTATTAATGTAACCGTTCCTCCAACGATGGCCGCGTATGATAAAGGAATTAAAAGTTTTGATGGTGAAATGTTATGCTGAATTCCCCATTTATGGACGATGGGAGTAAGCATCGCAACGATAGGTGTATTGTTCATAAAAGCAGATAAGAATGACACTGGTAACATGATTTTCAGTAAAACCACCGAAATATTTTTATTTCTTCCTAATAATTTTGTGATGATCTTTGGAACTACTCCACTTTTTTGAGCAGCATATGCAATAACCATTAGTAAGGCAATGGTGTGGACGGCAGGGTTTGAAAATCCCTCTAATGCTTCGTTAATTGGAATAACACCTAAAAGAACAAGGGTAGATAATGCGGTAAAAACCGTAATTTCAGGTGGGAAATATTCCTTTACTAAACTAAAAAACATTAAAAGTAATACAATACTAATAGTTATTGCCTCAATCGACATAAGAACACTCCATACGTATTAAGTTATATATTTTAGTATGAATAAGTTAAAGGATTCGTTCGACTTATTAGAAAAAGATTTTGCCTATTTTTGGAACACGCATTGCTTCATTTGTAATAGACTAAATAATATAATGTTAAAAGTGAGGAATCTAAATGAACTTAAAGGATATTATTGAGGCTGGTCATTTTGACTTACATGTCCATACGAAAGCATCTGATGGAGACTATTCCCCAACGGATGTGGTTAAAAAAGCAAAAAAAGCTGGATTGAAAACGATCGCAATTACTGATCACGATACACTTGAGGGTATAGCAGAAGCTCAAAAAGCAGGCAAGCATTTCGGAATTCAAATAATTCCAGCTATAGAGCTAAGTACGAAATATAAAGGAAAAAGTGTTGATATATTGGGTTATAACATTACTGTAGGCGAAGAACTAAAAAGTACTCTGTTACGTATGCGTGAAGGGAGAGAGGAAAGAGCAAAAAGAATTATTGAAAAGTTTAATGATTTAGGTTTTATACTTACCTTAGAGGATGTCAAGGCATTCAGTGAAGACGGGGTAATTGCTAGGCCACATATCGCAAAAGCTGTTGTAAAAAAAGGCTATATTTCTGATTATCAAACGGTGTTTGATGACTATTTAGCTGATGATAAGCCTTGTGCGATAGATAAAATAATTTTGTCGCCAAAGGAAGGTATACGTCTTATACACGAAGCAGGGGGAGAAGCAGTTTTAGCTCATCCTGTTTATATTGGAGATGACAATATCGTCCGAGAACTATTATCTATTGGATTCGATGGTATTGAAGTTTGGCATCGAAGTCAAAATAAAATTCATAATAAGAAATATAAAGCAATGGCAGAGGAGTTTGAATTATTAATGACAGGTGGTTCTGATTTTCATAGTGAGAGCCATCAATTAGGTCGATTTGGAATGGAGTAGTAGGTTTGCTTATATGAATAATGTAATAGTAAATAAATAAGAGACAATGAACTGTTTTATAATGAAACGGTTCATTTTTTTATGTCGTTTACAAGGTAGGTGTTACTAAAGGGAGTAAAACCTATTAATTCAAAACGACGTAATAAAGTGTGCTAGTATCTCTTGGTTTTGTGATTTAGGTTTAAAGATTATTATTATAAATGTGTTATAGTCTATTACGTTTGTCCAACCACTATTTCTTTTTAGTACATATATAGTAAGTAAGTCAAAAAGATCAAATCTACTTTTAGATTCCTTTTTGATAAAAAAAATAAGGAGAGATGTATATGAATTATAAGAATAATTTCGTAAAAAGTCATTTTGGTTTTAAAAGTCAGCCGACAAATGATCAGAAGTGTCCGGCGACTAAAAAACACACAGATTTCCATGAAAAGTGCCCGCCTCATAAACCGGCTGATCAAGCAGAGGTATCGCATGTTGATTGCGAGTCTTTTGATTTGGAAGTAGTTGGTAATAACTTGAATGTTCCTGTTATTGATGCAAATGTTGCATTAGCAGAAATTGAAGTAGCAGCTAACGTAGAGGCTCATATTAAACTTCCTACGCCTGCAAAAGAAATTAAAAATATTCGTAAGAATGTTTTTTTAACACAGTGTAAAGCAGTTCCATCCCTTAGAGGACCAGGTTTCGTAAGTTTATTTATTACAGGTTTCGTTCATAAGAATATTCAATATTCTGATGGAAGTGGCTTTATTCGTGACTACGAAGTAGATGTTCCTTTTAGCTGTAATCAAACAGTAGCATTAGTTAATCCAATTGATGAAGTAGATTTTAGTATCAAAAATACTGTTTATGAAAGAAGAGAGCTTGCGAAAAACAAACACGGTGCAGATCGTTGTGTACATTCACAAGTTAATATGGAATTCTTTAGCGAGCCAATCAAGTGTAAGTTGCTAGCAGCATCTATTAACGAAGTAGACTTATTAAAGAATTTTGATAAGTGTGGACGTTTCAATAAAATAACAGAGAAAATGGAAGTCGTCCTACTAATAAAGTTATTACAAACTCAACAAGTGGCTTTAGATGATAATGGTGAAGTGGCTGGTTTAACTGCTAAGGCAAGATGTCAACAGCTAAGAAATAGTATTGAATAATAGGATTGATAGGATATTTCATTTATTGAAATATCCTATTTTTCTTAGTTCGAGTTAGTATTCTTTTACATACGATCAAAAAGTTCTCTCTTTACGTAAGATCATTTAGATTGATCAGTTCAATATAGACTATGAAATGCTAATTGTTAAAATAGGTTAAAGTCTATAAACGTTTGTCTATCCCGATTTAGTTTTGAGACATATAAAGAAAGTAAGTCTAAAAGGGTCAATGTCACTTTTTAGATTTATTTATGAAAAATAAGGAGTGAAAAAAGTGAATAACTATAAAAAATATTTCAAGAAAACTCGTACCGGTTTTGAAAGCTGTTCAAAACCGGAAAAAAAGGATGTGGGAGCTAAAAAGCAAGCGGTGGTACAGGGGAAATGTCCTCCATTAAAACAAGGTGATCAAGCAGACGTAACGCAAGCTGACTTTGGGGCTTTTCCTTTAGAAGTAGAAGGAAATGTTTTACATGTTCCTGTTATCCATGCAGCAGTACCTTTAGCGGAAATTGAATTAACGGCTAATTTAGAGGCTAAGATAACTCTTCCTACCCCAGCTAAGGAAATTAAAAATATCCGTAAGAATGTTTTCCTAACACAATGTAAAGCAGTGCCGTCACTTAGTGGTACCAATTTCGTAAGCTTATTTATTACTGGTTTCATTCATAAAAATATTCAATACGCAGATGGAAGCGGCTATATTCGTGATTATGAAGTAGATGTTCCTTTTAGTTGTAATCAAACAATCGAATTAGCGAACCTGCGTGATCCTGCATTGACAAGTTTAAAAAATACAGTGCTTGAAAGAAGGGAACTTGCTCAAAGTAAGCACAGCGCCGATCAATGCCAATATTCGCAAGTTAATTTTGAAGTTTTTAACGAGCCGATTGAATGTAAATTGCTTGCAACATTTATCAACGAAGTAGATATATTAAAGAAATATGATAAGAGAGGACACTTTAATAAAATAACAGAGAAAATGGAACTGCTCCTGTTTTTAAAACTGTTACAAGTCCAGCAAGTTGCTTTAAATGATAGGCGAGATCATTGTGAAACTCGTAACCAATCTGTTATGGAGCGAATTCAACAGCTAAGAGATGGAATTGAGTAATTTGTGTTATAAAAACTCTAAAGAATAAAAGATGAGAATAACCGGTGTGCACAAATTGAAAATGAAGAGCGCACTGGCTACATAATGATTTTCGTTCCTTCCTCCGTCTTTAAACCTAATTAATAATATTCATCATTTTATTTATACGATGGATAAACGTGTCGTTAGACAGAACTTTTTTACGGGCTCTTTCAGATATTTTCTTACGCTCTTCTAGATGACTCATATAGTATTTGACCTTTTTAAGTAAATCCTCGGAGCTTTTAAAGGATACCATTTCCTCTCCCTCGGTAAAATGTAGATGTAAATCTGGTTTATACTCAATTAACTGAAAAGCTCCACTGCTTGCTATATCAAAGGTACGATTATTAATGCTTTGGTTAATGATCGCTCGAATATTTTTATTTTGCTTTAAATGAAAAGGACGATGTGTGTTGAGGTTGATTGCGGCACTATTAAAATAATGCTTCGCGATCGACGGCGGAATCCAATGAGAGTGAATGGATAATCTAGAAGATCGCTTTGCTTTAATTAGCTTTTTTTCCCATTGTCTACCTACAACTTGTATGGAATAATTTGTTTTCTCTAAGAGATACTGAATGATTTTCATTCGATCTGGATAAGGGGACCCAACTAGGCAGATATCTGATTGATATTGCTTTTGTAAGGCGGTTGGATGATAGATGTCAGGATCTGTTCCCAGCGGCAAATAATACACTTCTTTATGACCAGCTTCTTTATACACTTTTAAAGCAGCCGTATCAATTGTAAACACATAATCATAATCATGGATGAGCTTTAAGCTGCGGTCAATATAATATGGATCCTCTGTCATCCAAACAACAAGCTTAACTCCTTGTTTTTTAATCCATTCGATCATAGTATAAGGCATGTTAAATCCAGTCAGTGTCAATGCGATATCTGGTTGAAAGGAATGAACTACATTTTTTAGAGTTTCTTCTTCAGAAAATGGAATGCTTCTAACCTGGTGATTTAATTGATTTATAGACTGGAGTATTGAAAGGTCAAATGATTGATAAATTTGTCCATACCCTGAAGGAATATAAAGAATTTTCATTATACTCTCCTTTATTCATATCCTTATTTAGCACAATTACCGATATGTTTGATGGCTTACTAACTTATTTTTTTGAAAATAAAATCTACAAGTACTTGCTCCATTTCTATGTCCTTTCCATAGTTTATTTTGAATTAATAAAATATATGAAGGGAGATAACCTAATAATTTATTTGAAATTTAGATGTTACTCCAAAAGTATCAAACGAAATCAAAATGTTCTCTGCTTACTATTTGGGGTATAGGAGTTGGAAGAACGATGCAGACAATTGTATTCATTGAAACAAATAAATCTGGATCGAGCAGGGAAGCGATCAAAGCAGCTGAACGACTCGGATATTTGACGGTGTTATTTACAAGAAGGAAGAAGTTTTTGGCACAACGAACGGAGTTTCCAGATGTACATCAAATGTATTATGTAAGCCGGATCGAAATTAAGCAAATTAGAAAAAAGATCCATTTTCTTAAGCGGCAAGGCAAACAGATTGTTGCTGTCCTTAGCTTTGTTGATCCGTTTGTTCAGCTCGCTGCTCAATTATCAGAAGATTTTTGTCATTCGCTTTTTAACACTTGTGCCATTTCAAAGATGGAGGATAAGATTCAAACACGTCAAGCTTTAGAAGGTCTTTCAATTTCTCCTTTTTATCAAGTTATTGATCAGGAAAATGATCAATTAGACCAACTTACAAGCTATACACCTTATTTACCTCTAATTGTAAAAGCACCAGTGTCAACAGGTTCTAAAGATGTCTTGTTAGTAGAAGATCTTCAACAACTGCAAGGATCCGTTCAATCGATTATGGATAAATACCGTAATCAATCTATTCTAATTGAAGAATACATGGATGGACCTCAGTACTTATTGGAAGTGTTCGTACAACAAGGAAATCCTCATATAGTAGCAGTGATTGAGCAGGAAATTTCCAAGCAAGATCGTTTTATTGTTACTGGCTATGGGTTACTAGCTGTGGTTGAAAAAAAGATAAAAAAAAGTCTTGAGCAGGTTGTGAAGTCGATTGTAAAAGCAATTGATCTGAAAAATGGATCGTTTCACGTAGAATTGAAGAATGTAAATGGCCAATGGAAAGTAATAGAAATCAATCCTAGGATTTCGGGTGGAGTGATGAACCGCCTTATTGAAGTAGGATTTGGGATTAATCTTGTTGAAGAAACGGTTCGTTTGTTTACAGGAAAAAAAGCTTCCTTGCTTAAACAGCACTCAAAATTTGTTTATGCTCACTATATGACAGTGAGCTCAAAGGGCAGATTAAAAAAAGTAACGGGGAAACAGCGAGCATTACGTCATGAAGGAGTAGAAGAGGTCTATATTAAACCTCGTAAAGGGGCATTTATGACTCCTCCATTGTCAATGGGACATAGATATGGTTACGTTTTGGCTTCAGCCTATACACTAGCGGAAGCAAAAACGATAGCTCAAAAGGCAGCAAAAGAAATTCAATTTCACTTGTACCCACTCTAGAGTGAAGGGAGGTTCTTGAATATTGGTAACGGTAGGGATGTTGTCACATCGCAAAGACCCAAGAACCGTATTTAAATCCTATGCATACGCGGCAGCCGCCAAAATGGAAGGAGTCGGCTTTTATTTTTTCTCACCTGGCCGTGTCAAGTTTACTGATCGAAGCATCGATGGTTGGATTTATGAAAACGGCCAATGGATTCAAAAGAGCATGCCATTTCCTGATGTCATTTATAACGCTAGTCCTCCTCAGACTGATAAGCAGGAGGATGTTGTCGCAAGGCTAAGTGAAATGATTCCATTCACAAGCCATTCAATTGGGGACAAATTAGACGTCTACTATAAGATAAAAGACGCTAAAGTATTTGCTCAATATTTGATTCCATCTATTGAACTAACAAGATCTCAAGATGTGTTTGAGTTTCTTAGGCAATACGAGAGCATTGTTATGAAGCCACTTATTGGTCATAAAGGACAAAATATTTATTTTGTTGAGAGAAACAAAGAAACATATAATGTCCAACTAAATAAGACTACTACTGTTGCTTTGAATGAAAAAGAATTTGAGGATTTTATCAGTTCTCAAATAATAAATAACACTTATCTCGCGCAAGTCTTTGTAGAGTCTAAAACTAAAAATGGTTTGTCTACTCATTTTCGCTTGCATACGCAAAAGGGTGGAGAAGGAGAATGGAATTTAACAACCATCTATCCCTGTATGGCTCAACAAGGGATTGTAGCAAATATAAGCAGTGGTGGATATACAATGCTATTTGAAAATTTTTTAAAACAAGAGTTTGATGATGAATATTACAATATAAAAAGGTATCTAGAACAGTTTGCCATTCACTTTACGAAGCACTTTGACCGTTTATATCATAATATACTAGATGAATTGGGTATTGACGTCGGTTTAGATAAGAACCATAAAATTTGGATTTTTGAAGTGAATTGGAGGCCTGGTAGTCCGCCTACTTTTTCGCTTGAGTTAGATGTTGCCAAACAAATGATCCGTTACGCTCGATATTTAGCTGAAAATAGATGATTCTTCAGAAGGGAGTAATAAAACTGTGATCACAAGAGAATGTGTAAACTTAGCAAATTGTATATGTAGGACGATCATGAAGATTGATAGGGTTCAAAAAAAGCTTGAATGTACTTCAGATCGAATTATCACACCAATCATGTTATTTAGTAAAGACTTTACACCATTTATAGCTTTCGGAAATGTTGGAGATGTTGAGGATGATTGCCACGGATGTTTTGAAACGAGTGTATTTAAAGTAGAAGACATTTGCAAAAATTCTTGTTGCGGGAAGTTATCATTGCTTCGCCCCATCGATGAAAATGGTTGCTTAGCAAACTCTATTTGTGAAATTTTTCGTTTAGAGGAAACTGATTTTTGTGTAGAGGTTGATTTTCACTGTTTTTGTGCGATCCAACGATTATCGATGTCGCTGGTTAACAGGCCTTTAGGAGGTATTCACCCCAAATGAGTTTGTGGAAAATAGGATAGGATGTACTCATTATTATTCGTATTTAAGTACTAACTCATCCTTTAATTTTTAAAAAGAAATTCCTTCAATAATTGAGAAGTGATTATCCAGATTCAAAAAGAGGGTGACGATAATGGTTACCCTCTGTTTTGTTGCTTTAACCCGGATTCGAGTCTCTATATATTGTAAAGGCTTCATTTGGAGAGTGGTTTGGATCTTTAATGCTCCATTTTCATTCATAACTACTCATTCATTTAATGCTCCGTTTAAAGTGAGATGTCGGACTTCTCGTTTGTTTTTCGAATAGGGAGGGGTAGGGAGATAAATCTAAAATGATCGTGCTTATTGGATACGTTCGTTTCTTAATTCAAAATCCAAAATGGTTTTATTTTCAAGATTGCTCCCAAAACGATGTTACATTTAATAAACAAGGTGGTTTTTTCCCATGTAACCCTTTCATTAAATTTTCAGCTGCCAATTTAGACATATTATACTCACACTCCATAGTAGATGAGCCTATATGTGGCAATGTAACGATATTTTTTAGTTGTAGCAAAGGGTTATCTTTAGGTGTCGGTTCTTGTGTGAAAACGTCTATACCAGCTGAAAGAATGTCTCCATTTTTTAAAGCGTTGTATAGCGCATCTTCATCGACATTATTTCCTCGTGAACCATTAATAAAAATGGCCGTATTCTTCATTCTCTTAAATTGCTCATATCCCATTATTTTTTCCGTTTCCTTTGTTGATGGAATCATTAAACAAACAAAGTCAGATTTCTCTAAAAGCTCGTCTAATTCACAATAAGTTGCTTGATATTTTTCTCCTGCTTCTTTATTTTGAGAGCGGTTATGATAGAGGATTTTCATATTGAACCCGAAGTGAGCTCGGCGTGCAATTGCACTTCCGATATTCCCCATTCCAATAATTCCTAAAGTTTTATGATGAACATCAACTCCGTACTGATCAGGTTGCAAAGAGATGTCCCATTGCCCAGATTTAACAAAAGAATCTAGTTCAGGAATTCTTCTTGCAGTAGCAATAAGAAGCCCCAAAATGGCATCAGCAGTTGTATCATCTAAAATTCCAGGGGTATTCGTAGCCATAATTTTTCGTCTCGTAAGCTCTTCTAAATCTAAATTGTCATAGCCGACAGAAACATTACAGACAATCTTAAGATTAGGTGCAACATCTAACAATTCCTTATTTACTTTTAACGCTAACCCGATAATTCCATCGGCCTCTCTTATTGCCTGATCAAAGGCAGGATCCCCTATATATTCATGATTTTTAAAGTGTGTAACTTCAAAATCTTTTGCCAATTCTTTAATGACACGGTCGTCCACTCTCATATAAACTAATATTTTCGGTTTCATGACAAGCTCCTTCCAAGAGGCAGTTATATTATAGTAAAACATTATCATATAATCTGTCATGTAACCAATAATGAAGTGGAAGGTATATGCTTTTGGACGATAAATGGTATAATCTCAACGTATACATATTAGAGTAGAGTGGAGGTCAGATTATGGGATTTTTTGATGGATTAATGGGAAATGCTTCAGAAGTGAGCATAAGTGAAGTGGAAAAAGAATTTTCGAGAGTTCTAACAAATAGTGAGCGGATAGAAAAAGCATACAAACTTATTCGCGATTTGTTTATTTTTACAGATCAGCGTTTAATTCTTGTTGATAAACAAGGGGTAACTGGCAAGAAAGTAGAAATTCACTCCATTCCTTACAAAAATATCACTCATTTTAGTATTGAAACAGCTGGGAATTTTGACTTAGATGCCGAATTGAAGATTTGGGTATCTGGAAGTTCAACAGCGATCCAAAAGCAATTTAATAAGAGTTTAAATATCTATGAAGTGCAAAGTGTATTAGCCGAGTATGTCTTGAAGTAAGTTCAAAAACAGAATCAGCCCATCTAGTCATATAGATCTAATATTTAGAAAAGTGTTTGACTTTTTAGCGTTTTGTTATATACTGGGAAAGTAATTAATATAATAGATTAACTAGGGGTGTCCAATGAGTTGGGCTGAGAGACGAGCGCGTGAAAGCTTGTCGACCCTTTGGACCTGATCTGGCTCATACCAGCGTGGGGAAGTTTAAGAACTCATCATTTTGATGTTACATTATCGATTTGATACTACTTCTATCAATTAGCCGGGTCCAACCAATTATGTTGTTGGTTCCCGGCTTTTTTATGGTTAAGCACCCTTACTTCTTCCTGTATTATGTTCTAGATCTCGTCCTTTTGATCTAAAAAAAGGAGAAATTTATATGTCAACATCCTCATTAAACGAGAAGAACATTTCCATTATGTCTAGTTTTTCTGGAAGTAAAAAAGTGTATCTTGAAGGTTCAAGACCAGATATTAAGGTCCCAATGCGTGAGATCGAATTGAGTCCGACAACAGGAACGGTCGGAGAAGAAGAAAACCCTCCTGTTCGTGTCTATGATACTTCTGGTCCTTACACTGACCACAACTATTCTGTTGATATTACAAAAGGCTTACCTGCTATTAGAAGCAATTGGATTAAGGAAAGAAATGATGTAGAAGAATACAATGGGCGTGACATCAAGCCGGAAGACAATGGTTATGTCAATGAAGATGATCCCCGTGCAAACGATCAGGTGTTCCCTGGTCTGAAACGAAAACCTTTGCGTGCGAAGCCCGGGAAAAATGTGACTCAACTTCATTATGCTAAAAAAGGAATAGTTACACCTGAAATGGAGTTTATCGCACTGAGAGAAAACTTAGACCCTGAATTTGTACGTGAAGAAGTGGCAAAAGGAAGGGCGATTATTCCAGCCAATGTGAATCATCCTGAAACAGAACCAATGATTATTGGTCGTCAGTTTCATGTGAAGATTAATGCGAATATTGGAAATTCTGCGGTTTCTTCCTCTATTGAAGAAGAAGTTGAAAAGATGACCTGGGCAACTCGTTGGGGTGCTGATACGATGATGGATTTATCTACTGGTAAAAATATTCATACAACAAGGGAATGGATTATTCGCAACGCAGCTGTTCCGGTTGGAACCGTTCCTCTATATCAAGCATTGGAAAAAGTAAAAGGAATTGCTGAAGATTTAACTTGGGAAGTGTACAGAGATACATTAATTGAGCAAGCAGAACAAGGGGTAGACTACTTCACGATTCATGCTGGAGTTCTCTTACGATACGTTCCGTTAACGGTCAATCGATTAACAGGGATCGTTTCAAGAGGTGGTTCGATCATGGCTCAATGGTGTTTACATCATCACAAAGAAAATTTCTTATATACTCATTTTGAAGAAATTTGTGAAATTATGAAGGCTTATGATATTGCGTTCTCCTTGGGAGATGGTCTTCGTCCAGGCTCGATCGCAGATGCAAACGATGAAGCTCAATTTGCTGAATTAGAAACACTTGGAGAATTGACGAAACTCGCATGGGAACACGATGTACAAGTAATGGTCGAGGGCCCTGGGCACGTGCCGATGCATTTAATAAAGGAAAATATGGATAAACAATTAGAAATGTGTCATGAAGCACCCTTTTATACATTAGGCCCGTTAACAACAGATATTGCCCCAGGTTACGACCATATTACCTCAGCGATTGGTGCGGCAATGATTGGTTGGTTTGGAACGGCGATGCTCTGTTATGTGACGCCGAAAGAGCATTTAGGTTTACCGAACCGAGAGGATGTTCGAGAAGGAGTCATTACGTATAAGATTGCAGCACATGCAGCAGATTTAGCGAAAGGACATCCAGGAGCGAGAGTCCGCGATGATGCCTTATCGAAGGCCCGTTTTGAATTCCGTTGGAGAGATCAATTTAATTTGGCCTTAGATCCCGAGCGTGCCTTGGAATATCATGATGAAACACTGCCGGCTGAAGGTGCAAAAACGGCTCATTTTTGTTCCATGTGTGGGCCAAAGTTTTGTAGCATGAGAATTTCTCATGACATTCGTCAGTACGCAAGAGAAAATAGACTCGAAACGAATGAAGCAATTGAAAAAGGGATGAAAGAAAAAGCGGAACAATTTAAAGAGTCGGGTGGAAAGATATATCAGTGAACATCCTAAAAGGAGGTTTTACCGATGCAAGTCCATGATATTCAAGAAAAAATTGATCAATTAAAAAATCAACTTATCTACTGGGAACGTCATTTAAAAGACATACAAAACATTTGTAAGCATGACTTTCACAAAGAACTATTTTATAAAAGGTGCTTGAAATGTCAAAAGACAGAAGCGTTATATTATTAAACTAAATGGTACTCATGCCAATTAACGATGTCATTAGTAGTAGTGGAAAATGACTAGTAGCGCAATTGGCATGAGTCCTTTTTTTAAACTCGACAGCAGGAAACTTCTATTTATTTGTCGAATGATTGTATGATCAGTGGAGAATTTACTTTTGAGGTGCTAGATGATTAATAAATTTGTTATGCCTGAAGTGATCTTTGGCAATGGTTCAATTAGCCAAGTTGGAGAATGTTGTGTAAGACTTGGAGCTAAAAAGGTGCTGATCGTCTGTGATCCTGCAATCGTAAATGAAGAGTGGCTAGACATTATTCTTAAAAGTTGTACTGATGTCAAAATAGACTATTTTGTATTTAGTGAACTCACGGTGAACCCAAAAGACTACGAGGTTGAAGAAGGAAAAAAGCAGTATCTTTATCATGAATGTGATTCTGTCATTGGTCTTGGGGGAGGAAGTGCGATAGATGTAGCTAAGGCCATTGCGCTTATAGCAACGAATAAGGGAGAAATTCATTTATATGAAGGCATTGATAAAATTAATATTCCGTTGCCTCCGCAAATAATGATACCAACTACAGCTGGTTCAGGATCAGAAGTATCGCAATTTTCGATTATCATTGATTCGATTAAGAAAAAAAAGATGACAATTGTCTCTAAATCGCTTATCCCAGATATTGCGATCATAGATCCGCAAACGCTTTCTTCCAAGGAACCGCAGCTAACAGCATCGACAGGAGTCGACGTATTGACCCATGCAATTGAAGCCTATGTTAGTGTGGCTGCTACTCCTTTAACAGATGTTCAAGCGAAGAATGCTATTTCACTAGTAGCTAAGTATTTGCGACCTTCTGTGGCATCTAGATTAAATATTGAAGCGAAATCGCAAATGGCAATTGCGAGCTTACAAGCAGGCTTAGCATTTTCAAATGCGATACTTGGAGCGGTTCATGCCATGTCACATGCTGTTGGCGGAAGATTTCCATTTGCTCATGGTGAAGTGAATGCGGTGTTACTTCCGTATATAATGGAATTTAACTTAATTGCTTGTCCCGAGAAATTTGCTACAGTTGCTCAATTACTTGGTGAAGATATTATAGGACTATCTTCCATGCAAGCAGGTAAAAAAGGCATTGAACATGTTAAGAATTTATTAATTGATATTGGAGTTCCGAGGAGGTTGTCAGAAATGGGTTTAGTAGAAGAATACATTAAGGATATGAGTTTAGTTGCATTGGAAGATGCCTGCATGATTACAAACCCTCGCGAAATCACATTACAAGATGTAGAAGCATTATTTAGACAGGCACTGTAGGTGGAGAAAATGAAAAATAGGGTGGAAATGATCGATCTTTTAACGGGTGTAAAGTCTTCAAAGAGAAGCTATTACGCTGAGTTAAAGAAGACGGTTTTCGAGCTTGAGAAAAAGAATATGCAATTAGAAATTATTAATGAAGTAACGAAAAGCTTTAATGTAGATACGTCCATTGATACATTGTTACATAATATTTTAGAAAAACTTAACCAAATTTTCCCTGTTGAGCGGTTGTATATTTCTGTTATTGATAAAGAAGAGTTGATTTTAACAAACGTGTATCCTACAAATAAATTGACGCTGCAGCCTTTTACGTGTTTTCCACGGGAGAATTCTCTTTTTCGGTCAGTGTTAGAATCGAAAAAACCACTTATGAAGAATTTAGTGTTTGAAGAAAAAAAGGATGCGTTTTTTGAAGCTCTTACATTGATCGAAGTAGGTACACAATGTATTTTTTTATATCCGCTCGTATGTAAAGGAAAAGTGATAGGTGTATTTTGTTTTGAGAGCAAGGGACAAGTTGAATATGAACAAAGCGATTACTTGTTTTTTCAACAGCTTTCCGATCAGCTAGCTGCTTGTATTGAGAATGCACGGCTTTATAATGCAGTTTTAAAAAGCCAAAAGGAGTGGGAAGAAACGTTTCGCTCCGTCCCAAGTATGATCTTTATTGTTGATGTAAATGAAAAAATTACTTTATTTAACGATGCGGTAAGAAAGTTCTTTTCGGTTGATGACCGTTTTATCTTCCAACAAACCTTTCATCAATTGCTTGATATTCAAAAACTAGATAGTCCTTTAACAGAAACCTATCAAACGAAACAAATGACATCTCGGCAACTGACCATCCAAAATAGAATTTGCGAGTTAGAGTGTTATCCTTCGCTAAGTGAGGAAAATGAACTCACTGAAGTTCTGGTATACATGAATGATGTAACAGAGAAACTTCAAATCGAAGCTCAACTTATTCACTCAGGTAAATTAGCCGCAATAGGAGAGATGGCTGCTGGAGTAGCCCACGAACTCAATAATCCACTAACGGCTGTCTTAGGAAATTCCCAACTATTATTAAGAACGACCGAAAGAGAAACAAGTGAATTTAAATTGTTGCAAGACATTCACCAATGCGGTATACGGTGTAAGCATATTATTAGAAGCTTACTTACATTTTCACGTCAAGACGAATATTTATTTCAAGAATGCTCATTGAATCAGGTTATTGAACAAGTATTGAATTTAATACGTTATCAAATCGAACAACAAAATATAATGATTGATTTGCAGTTGGATCCCAATCTAGCGAGTATTAATGGAAGTTTGCAGCAATTAGAACAAATTGTCATTAACCTCTTGCTGAATGCGAAACAAGCGCTTGAAGAGATGGATAGTAATAGTAAAATAATTACAATTGAAACGTTTGAGAATATGGATGAGAAATATGGTGCGTTGGTCTGTATAAAAATATCAGATAATGGATCAGGAATAGACGATCGTATTATTCAGGAGATATTCAACCCGTTTTTTACGACGAAAGAAGCCATTAAAGGATCTGGACTAGGTCTCTCTGTCAGTCTAGGTATTGCTAAGTCACATGGTGGTACGATTGAAGTCGAGAGTATTCCTAGTGAGGGAAGTACGTTTACATTATGTATTCCGAAAAAAACATGAAAGAGGAAGAAAATTGAGCAAAACACCGAACATATTAATCATTGATGATGAAGTAGAAGTCGGCAACTTTTTGAACCATCTGCTTTCTAGCAAAGGATATGATGTATCAGTGGGCTATAGTGGTACCGACTGTAATCAGTTATTGGAAAGGGAACATTACCATTTAGCGATGCTTGATGTGAAATTACCTGATACAAGTGGTTTATCTTTATTAGCGAAAGTTAAAGCTAAATTTCCACTTTGTAAAACCATTATTATGACTGGCTATAGTACTGTTAAAACGGCGGTTGAAGCGATAAAACTAGGGGCAAATGATTATATTGAAAAACCATTTGATGACATTGATCAATTAGAAACATTAATTGATGAATTGCTCGATGGGACCGTAACATCAGAACAAAGCACGATGGATAAACTAGCCAAAGATTCAGGATTTATGATTGGTGAGAGTCAAACGATGAAGCAGCTTGTAACCATGGCTTATAAAATCTCCAAAAAAAATGTCAATGTGTTAATCGAAGGAGAGACGGGTACTGGGAAGGAAGTGCTTGCCCATTATATCCATTTAGCAAGTAAACGAATGGAACATCCTTTAATCGGAATTAATTGTGGGGCTATCTCAGAAGCTTTATTAGAAAGCGAATTGTTTGGACATGAGAAAGGATCATTTACAGGTGCTTTTAAAGAGAGAAAAGGTGTCTTTGAAATTGCGAGTAGTGGAACATTATTTTTAGATGAAATTGGTGAGGCTTCATTATCTACACAAGTAAAACTCCTGCGGGTTTTGGAAACGGGAGAATTTATGAGAGTAGGAGACGAATCGATTCGGAAAACAAACACACGAATTATTGCAGCCTCTCACGTTAATCTAGTAAATGCTGTTCAAGAAAAGAGGTTTAGAGAGGATTTATTATATCGATTGGATGTTGTCAAACTAACGATTCCTCCACTACGTGAAAGAAAGGAAGATCTCCCATCGCTTATTACCTACTTATTAGAAAAACACCATTCCAGCCTGCATTTTTCTAATGAAGCCATGAATGTATTAATGGAATATGATTGGCCAGGAAACATTAGGGAATTGAGCAATGTAATCAAACGAGCTGTAGTACTAGCTGATGGTGAAGTGAATATTATAGGTACAGACTATTTACCTGAGAAGTTATTAAGTAGTCAAACACACTCTCCCCCCGAACAACTTCTTGATAGAGAAGAAAGTTTTGAGGTTTATTTGAAGAGGTGGAATCAAAAAATCCTCTCATTATGGAAAACAGAGGGTGAGGTAGATTTGTCATCTGTTTTAATTCAAGTAAAAGAACTCGAGACAGAAGTAGGGAAAGCCTTTGTACAAAGAACGCTTAAGTCGACGATTGGTGACCGTAAAGTGGCAGCAGAACGATTAAATATATCGATGCGAAAACTACGCTATTTATTAAATGAGAAAGGGAGTTCATAAAAAAGGGAAAACGAGACATAGGAGCACTAGGCTCTTATGTCTCGTTTAATTGGTCACGTTCTTTTGCTGTAAATATTCTTGAACGTGTTATAAATCGTTTTCCTTCAGGTCCTTCAAGTGAGAACATTCCACCACGACCTTCAACTACGTCAATAATGAGTTGAGTATGTTTCCAATATTCGTATTGGGCTGAACCGATGTAAAACGGGCATCCAGCTATTTCACCTAGTAATGTATCGCTGTCACCAATGATAAATTCGTTATCGGCATAACACATCGGTGAACTTCCGTCACAACATCCTCCCGATTGATGGAACATGAGGGGACCGTGTTTCTTTTTTAAGTACCTAATAAAATCAATAGCTTCTTCTGTGACAGTGACCCGTTTGACCATAGGAGCCTCCTTTGCCTGTGTTTGGATCGAAGATAAATTTACCTTTGCAAAAATAAGAGAGTCACTGGCTCCGTCCGTTACGCGCGTCCTATGAGAACCCCGCTCATAGGACGCTTAAAATGCTTCGAGAAAACCCCAAAAGGTGAAAAGCATACCTTTTGGGGTTTTCTCTTAAAAGAATCCTAATGCATCTGGGCTGTAGCTAACTAACATGTTTTTCGTTTGTTGGTAGTGAGTAAGCATCATTTTGTGATTTTCTCGTCCGATTCCTGAAGCTTTGTAACCACCGAATGCAGCGTGGGCTGGGTAGGCGTGGTAGCAGTTTGTCCAGACGCGTCCAGCTTCGATATTACGGCCGAAACGATAAGCGTTATTGATGTTGCGGGTCCAGACACCGGCTCCAAGGCCATATAATGTATCGTTTGCGATCGATAGAGCTTCTTCTTCGGTTTTAAAAGTTGTTACAGATACGACCGGACCAAAAATTTCTTCTTGGAAAATCCGCATCTTATTGTGACCTTTGAAAACAGTCGGTTGAATATAGTAACCGTTTTCAAAATTTTCAATTGTATTTCTAGCACCACCAGTTAAACATTCAGCGCCTTCTTGTTTCCCAATATCTAGGTAAGATAGGATTTTTTCCAATTGTTCATTTGATGCTTGTGCGCCCATCATCGTTGAAACATCTAACGGATTCCCTGTTTTAATTTCCTTTACTCTAGCAAGTGCTCTTGACATAAACTCATCATAAATAGATTCGTCAATTAGAGCTCGGGAAGGGCATGTACAAACTTCACCTTGATTCAACGCAAATAATACAAAACCTTCAATTGCTTTATTTAAAAACGCATCATCTTGATCCATTACGTCCTTAAAGAAGATGTTTGGTGATTTTCCACCAAGTTCAAGTGTTACAGGAATAATATTTTGTGAAGCATATTGCATAATTAAACGGCCTGTTGTTGTTTCGCCGGTAAAAGCGACTTTCGCAACTCTAGAACTTGTAGCTAATGGCTTACCAGCTTCAAGACCAAATCCATTTACTATATTTAGTACTCCAGGAGGGAGGAGATCCTCTATTAATTCCATCAATACCATAATCGAAGCTGGTGTTTGCTCTGCGGGCTTCAATACGATGCAGTTACCAGCAGCAAGAGCAGGAGCAATTTTCCAAACGGCCATTAGAATCGGGAAATTCCATGGAATGATTTGTCCGACTACACCTAGTGGTTCATTAAAGTGATAGGCTACCGTATCGTCATCAATTTGACTTAGTGAGCCTTCCTGTGCGCGGATTGCTCCAGCAAAATAACGGAAGTGATCGACCGCCAGTGGGATATCTGCATTTAGGGTTTCACGAACAGCTTTTCCATTATCCCAAGTTTCCGCAACCGCTAACATTTCTAGCTTCTCTTCTAAGCGATCCGCAATTTTATTTAGAATGTTTGCACGACTAGTAGGAGATTTTTTTCCCCAAGCTACCTTTGCATGGTGTGCAGCATCAAGAGCTAATTCGATATCTTCGGCAGTAGAGCGAGCAACCTCGCAAAATACTTCACCTGTAACGGGAGTCACATTTTCAAAATATTGCCCTTTTACCGGTGCAGTCCATTCCCCGTTAATGTAGTTCTCATATCTCTTTTTAAACTGAACCTTTGCATTCTCTGTTCCTGGTTGACCATAAATCATATACATTTCCTCCTTGTTAATAGAAGAGCAATTATCTCCCCTAAAAATAGTCTATTGAACCGCTCACATCATTCTATTACAGGGGTTACTAGAATATTACATCGTTAAAACAATTCTTCCATTTATTTGTCCTTTTTCCATCTTTTCGAAAACTTCATTTATACTATCAAGCGGAGCCGTTTCAATATTGGTTTTCACTTTACCTTGGGCAGCAAACTCAAGTGCTTCTTGCATGTCTTTGCGAGTACCAACGATCGATCCTCGTACTGTTACGCCGTTAAGGACTGTATCAAAGATTGGGATCGGTAAGTCTTCATGAGGAAGACCAACTACTACAAGGGTTCCACCTCGTTTAACGGATTGGTAGGCTTGTTCAAAAGCTTTTTTTGTTACAGCAACACTAATGGCTGCTTGGACGCCACCGACTTCCTCTGTTATTGCTTGAACTGGATCTAGCTTAAGCCCATTAATCGTTTTATCAGCACCTAACTTAGTTGCTAACTCTAATTTATCATCTTGAATATCAACGGCGATCACATTAAATCCCATTGCTTTTGCATATTGGAGGGCGACATGTCCAAGTCCTCCTATACCATAGATGGCTACCCAATCACCAGGTTTTGCCTCTGACACCTTTAATGCTTTATAAGTCGTTACTCCTGCACATAAAATAGGAGCTATTTCTACTGGATCAACGTTATCAGGAATTTTCGCCACATAATGGGCAGGGGCCTTGCAGTATTCTGCATACCCACCATCAACAGAATAGCCACCGTTTTCTTGGTCAGGACAAAGAGTCTCTCTACCAGTTAAACAATATTCACATTCACCACATGCAGAAAAGAGCCATGGAATACCAACTCGATCGCCCACTTTAATGTTTGTCACACCCTCACCAACTTCTGTTACAATTCCAACACCTTCGTGACCTGGTATTAATGGAAGTTTTGGCTTAACTGGCCAATCACCATGGGCTGCATGTAGATCTGTATGACAAACTCCACAGGCTTCAATTTTTACTAGAACTTCACCACGTTCGATTGTAGGCACTTCCATCTCTTTAATCTCTAATTTTTGGTTATACTGATTAACAACAGCTGCTTTCATTTTAAAACCTCCCATTTCATGTATTCATTATTTACAGTGCAAATAGTGTGCCAATATTGAAAACCCTTACATAATAGGATTCATTCGTCTATTTTCTTCTTTTCGGCCGTTTAATTGGAAAATGTGCCGATAATTCGGCGAGATTTGCCTCTATTTTGGCCTATTTTCTGATTTGCTTAAGGCAAGGGGGATGAGCTTGTATTCGTTAATCCAATACACGTAAAAAGCAGGAAGGAACTCAATGATAACTCTCCCCAATGCTATAAAGAATCCAAAGTTATTGGACAACTGATAAATGCCAAACTATGAGGAAGCGCCAAATCAGAGATCAGTTCACTAGACAACTTATGATCATTGAAGGTTTCATCTAAATATCATTTAAACATATCTCCCCAAATTTATTTGTTGTATTAAGAGGTGGGAAGGTAAAGCGGCTTTTTATAATGAAGATGTCACGTGAAGATTTCTTGTTGAAGTGGAAGGTTTTTGTCAAGAGGAAAGGGATCAAACGTGCAACAAGCTACTAGAAACAGCAACAAAAGAGTAGAGGGATTTAGGTTGGTATAAATTTGCGAAACGTGAATTGGAATGTCTGCTCGAGCAATATGAGCTTAATTAAGCTCAGTTGAACGATTAGATGAAGAACTAGGATAAAATTTTATCGATTTTTGATTACCCCTAGTATATGGGGGAGTAGTTAATAAAAGAGTGAAGAAATAAGTTATAATGCGACGTTTAGTGGAACGAGTATGGCTACCCCTTATGTAGCAGGGACCATCGCCCTAATGTTAGATGCTGATGGAGAGTTAACGACCAACCAAATAAAAGATATTCTGTTTGGAACTGCAGAGGATTGGGGAAAAGCTGCTAAGGATATCGATTACGGCTTCGGACGATTGCAAGGCTACCAAGCAGTCATGACAGCCGCTAATGAAAGGGGAGATCTGCCAGAAAGCCCTGCCCACATTTCACAAAGTGGCTCTTTACAAAATCGATCACGAGACGTATGGGAATACACAGTGACCAATTTATCCTACCCTATCTCTGTAACCATAATTCAAGAGAATGAGAGAAATGATTTTGACCTATATATCTATGATCCAGATGGAAATTTAGTAGGGTACTCCTATACAACGGACAGACAGGAAAATGTTTCATTTGTCCCTCGAAGAACAGGTAACTACTTCATTGAAGTGTATAGTTTCCGTGGTAGAGGAAATTAGCCATTAAAATTCGGTAAACTTTTCTCGGAATCAACACGTCTAAATTTCAAAGTAAAACCCTCCTTTTTTAGTACCTTGCCATCCTATGAACAGAATCAATAAAAAGCATAGGTCATTATGCCGAAATTTGTATGCCATATAAAAATGATTAAAAAGACCGATGTTTCGGTCTCTTCGGAAAACACTTTACCCCCTATTAGTCCTTTCAAAACACATCAAAACGATCTTATGGGATTGTTTCGCTAATGAAACCATTGAAGAAGACCATGCTATAAAGTAAGTTTACTTTTTCTATCCTGGTAAGGTTTATAGACATTGAATTAATATTCCAACATGGTACGAGATGGTGGGGTATGAGGTACTCTGGTACGTAGTCGATGATGCTTCATATGCTTGAACGACTGATGTATACCATATTAAGTTATTGAGTTTAGAATCGTGTTTTATATTGTTTCAATCACTAAATATAAATTAATTTTAGTTAATGATATTGATACAAAGAAAAAGGCGAGGAAAGCTCGGGAAGGAAGTTGTGACTTGAGTGTCATTTTAGATGGAAAGCTTAAGTTCATTGTCTTTGGTGGGGTTCTTATTTTGCAGCTCAACAAACACCAATTACCCAATTAAGTATCAGGTAACCTATTTTATGAAGAATTACATAACATGTATGTAGACAACCTCAAAATCACCTGAAATGAGAAAGACAGACAGGAAGTGAAGTTATATGTATAAAGCATTTTTTTTTACCCTTTCCAAATGGATTTTTTTTGGAGCAATTATCGGTCTAATGATTGGTTCAACAACAGCCTTCCTCTTAAACATGAACGATTATCTTGGAGAAGTACGAGAGCAAAATTCTTGGCTTATTTATTGTCTCCCTCTAGGAGGTATGGTTTTAGGGTACATATATATGAATTATGGAACGAGTGCTGGACAAAACTTGTACAAAGGAAATAACCTCGTAATCGAAGGGGTTCATGGAAAAAACAAGATACTGCGAAGGTTGGGACCACTTGTCTATTTGGGAACCTTTATTACGTCTTATTTGGTGGATCGACAGGCAGAGAAGGTTCCGCCATTCAAATGGGAGGAAGTGTCGCTGAAGTTGTAAACAAATTTTTTAAAGTAAACATAATCGACACGAAGATTTTACTGATGAGTGGAATAAGCGCAGCCTTTGGTACACCGATTACCGGTGCTGTGTTTGGAATGGAAATGGTCGCTTTAGGTAAGATGAAATATGAAGCTCTTATCCCATGTCTTGTAGCAAGTTTTGTAGGACATTTTATGACCGAAAAAGCTTGGGGAGTTGAACATGAAACATTTATTATACAGTCCATCCCAGAACTATCAATCATGTCGTTTGCAAAAGTAATTCTGTTAGCCATTCTGTTTAGTCTTGTAAGTGTATTATATTGCCAATTAAGACATGGAATTCATAAGGTTTCTGAAAAATATACAAAGCAAAATCATATGATTAGAGCTTTTGTTGGAGGAATGATGATTGTCGCCTTAACGTATATAGTAGGTTCCTATGACTATAATGGTCGTGGTTTAGACATGCTAGAAGAATCATTTAAACATGACGTTCCTCCCTATGCCTTTCTTGCTAAGTTAGTCTTCACAGCGGTTACTTTAGGAACTGGTTTTGTAGGTGGAGAGGCTATCTCATTATTTTTTATTGGTGCTACGTTAGGAAATACTTTAGATCATTTTATTGACTTCCCAATGTCTTTTCTTGCCGGCTTAGGTATGATCGCAGTATTTTGTGGCGGTGCGAATACTCCTATAGCAGCCTTTCTGTTGGCGGTTGAGATGTTTGGGGGAGAAGGGATGGAATATTTTTTTTTTGGCGTGCTTAACAAGTTATATTTTTTCAGGTCACCATGGATTGTGGCCTTCTCAAACAATGTATGAACCGAAAAGTCGATTATATAAAACGACTATTGGTCAAACGATTGAGAGTATTGAACAAAAGAAAAAGCTTTAGTATTAAGAAGGTTCTGGTGAACAAAGGTACTTATGTTTGCAATATTTTTTAAGGCTTTCTCCAATTTATCTGAATAACTTTTCCCCGTTTGTTATAAATACAGAGGAAACATCTCGCAAAGCCAGCCTGGATGATCGCTCTGGGAAGTTTGGTTAATAGAAGTTCTGAAGGAGAGCGATTTACCTCTTTCAGGGATTTTTAATCATGCGCTCTTTTACTAGAGAATATCTGTTATTATTGCATGGAAGGAGAGGGATTTCATGAATATCTTCCAACGCATATATGAAGCAATCATGCTTCTACTTGTCATGGTCACCTATTATGACTCTTTGGTTAGATCACTCTTCTAAATCCTGCATCAATTGGGTGGTATGGTTTATTTTTTTTGTTGATTTTTGTTATCGTGTGTTCAAGTCTTCTAGTAAGTGGCCTTCATAAAGCAGAACCCGTTTTTGTTGATTGCGATTATTCCGTTTGATCCATTCTTTCAAATTGCTCGTTTTGTTCGTGTTATGTATTTCTTTCGGCTGAAAACCATTACGAAATTCTACATACATCCGCTGATTTTGAAGGTGACTTATCCATCGAGGCTCCTTTTAATGTTGCTGTTAGCTTTTTTATCAATAGAATCCGTTATTATTTGGTCTATAGAAGAAAATATTACTACGTTATCAGAAGCGTTCTATCATGTCTTTTTTTAACTTTTCTTTTTTGGCCAACGAATAACCGAAGGGGAAAAAGTGGTCAGCCTTATTTTCTTTGTAAGTACAACAGTTTTAGGTGTCTTGCTTCATGGAATAGCTCTTCAATGGTTCTTTACGAAAGTAGACCTATATGATCAACGATTTAAGAAGAGCGGAAGAAATGAGAATCATACCAATACTAGTAGCTAATCTCTTACTTGATTAAACTAGTGTAATGGCAATCTATGTATCTAGTCGTTCTTTTTACTTAGTAAGTATTTTCGTTTACTTCATCCACGTGGTGGTTGGTATTAAGCAAAAGGTAGAAAAGGTACTACCCTTATTTAAAATGGTTTGGTCACCCTAGTTTTGAATCACAGATATAACATTTACGAACACGAAAAAGAAGAGGCTTCCTAAGAGCAAAAACGAGGCATTTTAGAGAACGCTTGTAAAATAGGGGAACCTTTTTTAGTGGTCTTTCTTCTTAGCCGTATAAGTTTTTTTGGTTTTTTGTAACCTTTTTTGAAGACTTGTCGTTTTATATGCAAGAAAGTAAGATCGATTAAATTCGGAGGTTAACAACGATGGAAGAACAACTAATTGAACGGGCGAAGCAAGGAGATGATGATGCCTTTCAGCAATTAATTGAAGGGCATTTAAAAACAGTTGAAAAGTTTGCTTTTCAAATTGGGGTGTCCCCAAGTCATATCGAAGACGTGACCCAAGAAGTTTTCTTGAAAGTCTATCGTTTTATTCATAAACATAATCGTGGTAAGTTTACAACATGGCTTTATTCGATCACGTTGAATGTGATCAGAGATTTTTACCGTAAAGAAAAACAGATGAAACGCAAAACCGTTGAACTTCAAAAATACGCGACGCAACAAACGTATATAAGTGACCATTTTGATGAAGAGGCACGAGAGTTACATCAGATGATTCATCGATTAGAAGAGAAGTATAAAGTGCCGATTGTGCTCCATTTCTTTCATGGACAAAATTATCAAGAAATTGCTAATGTTTTAGGTGTAACTGAAGGAGCTATTAAAACGAGAATTTTAAGAGCGAAACAAAAGCTAAAAGCAGAGTATGAAAAAGTAGGTGAGCAGCTATGAGTCAGAATAATAATTTTGACAAAACAATGGAACGACTTAATCAATACTATGATCAAATGCCAACACAATCTTCCTCTGCGAATATTATGGCTAATATTAAGAAAAAGAAGAAACGAAATTGGGCAAGGCATTATCAGCGTTGGCAAGTCGCCGCACTAATTGTTCTCATGATTGGGATCGGCTATGTACTAGGGGTCAGTCAACTATCTGGTCAACGTGATACGGCACACCAAACTGAACTAACTGCAGACAAAGGATTGCCAGAGGAGAGCATGAGTATTGCGGCTGTTGAGGAAGCAGAAGACCAGGTAGAGGTGTTTAATGCGGAACAAGCCGAGACTAGACAAATTCCAGCAGAGCTTACGGATGACGAGGATTCGATACCGCTTGAAATTACCAATGAAGAAGGTATGCAAGAGGTCATTCAAGTGAAACCTTTTCAGGATGATATTTTTGGTTTTACGACAAGGTATGATGAACGTTTGGTTGTTGAGGAAGTGGCTTATGATGAAGGCAGAGCGATTCAATGGTTTTTTCATAATGACAATGGCCGAGTTGAGCCAGTTGTTCTTGAAATTTTCCAATTGAATAATCCTGGTGATCAAAAGGAACAAATTGAAGCTTATAAGTCAATGATGAGTGAGATGGGGTATAGGGAGGCTTCTTCAGAGAACTATATGAAGGGTATTAATATACCAGCACAAGGAATTGAAGAACTTCTATTTGAAAAAGATGGAATTTACGCACATGTGATTCCAGCTGAGCATGGGGAAAACGTTTACTTCTTTAAGACAAGTTTATTTGCACCGGATTCTGATTTTATTGAGTTCTCAGGAGGGTTTGGCAGAAATGTTAATGTGATCTACAACGAATTTAGTTGGATCTATAATTAGAATAGTAGAGGCGGCTATTTCAGTCAGCCTCTTTTCTTTGTTCTTCATCTAGAATGTAGTAACATATACCATATAAGGGGAATACATACTAGTGTGTTGAAGGGAGTTTGATGAGATGACGACTTATAAATCAAGAGAAGAAGTCCCGTTAAGTGAAAAGTGGAATTTAGAGGATATTTACCCAGACCTATCCGAATGGGAGAAGGACCTGAAATCTGTTGAGGAACGAACGGTCAAGTTAAAAGAATTTGATGGGAAGATTCAAGATGCCAAGTCTCTATATGAGTATTTAACACTAAGTGAAGAAACTGGCTACACGTATAAAAAGCTTTTTGTTTACACGATGTTTCAAGTGGATATCGATACGAGAGATACGAAAGCGCAATCACTACAAGACCGGGCAAAGGCTCTTGGAGTAAAGCTTAGTTCAGCCACTTCTTTCTTCATGCCATTCTTACTAAGTCTCGAAGAAAAAACGTTAAAGGATTATATCCAAGAAGTTGAAGGTTTGAAATATTTCGAAGAAGACCTATTTGAATCATTTCGTTACAAAAAACATGTATTAACAAAAGAGAAAGAAGAAGTCCTTTCTCAATTAGGAGAATCCCTCTCTGCTCCTAGTAATACGTTTGGAATGATTAATAATGCCGATATTAAATTTGGTGAGGTAACGAATAAAGAAGGCGAAAAAGTAGAACTGACCAGAGGGATGTACTCTAAATTAATCGAGGATGACAATCGTGAGGTTCGAAAAGAAGCGTACAAAGCTTACTATAAGCCTTATGTTCAGCTTAATAATACAATCGCCTCGACGTTATCTGCTGCTATAAAAAACAATGTTACCTTATCAAAAATGCGTCAGTATCCATCAGCATTAGAGAAATCGCTATTTTCTGATATGGTCCCTAAAGAAGTGTATGACAATTTGATCCATGCAACAAAAGCGAATATTGAGCCGTTGCATCGCTATACGAACATTCGTAAAAAGACCTTAGGGCTAGAAGAATTACGCCAGTATGATCTGAATGTGCCACTAGTTCAAGACGTGAAAGAAGAAATCTCGTTTGATGAAGCATATGATACGATGTTAAAAAGCTTAGCACCGCTTGGGGAAGAATATGTGGAAGCATTACAAAGCTTTAAAGAAAAACGCTATTACGATGTAAGAGAAACGCCAGGTAAAAGATCAGGTGCTTACAATCTGGGACTTTATGGGGTTCATCCATTTGTTTTATTAAATCATCAGGATGATTTAGATAGTTTATTTACGCTTGTTCATGAATGTGGGCATGCCATGCACTCTTGGTATTCATCTAATCATCAACCACAGATCTCAGCAGGGTATTCGATTTTTGTTGCTGAGGTTGCTTCAACCGTGAATGAAGTGTTACTCATTCGTTATTTACTAAAAAATACACAAGATGAGAAAATGAAAAAGCACTTACTTAACCATTTCATTGACAGTTTTAGAGGGACCTTATTTACTCAAGTGATGTTTTCTGAATTTGAAAAGGTTACACATGAAAAAGTTGAAAATGGAGAACCATTAAACGCTGAAGTCTTTAATGAGATTTATGAAAATATCTTTAGAGAATACAATGGCGATGAGATTGTATTTGATGAAGAGGTCAAATATGGTTGGTCTCGTATCCCACATTTTTATCGTCCATTTTACGTATACAAGTACGCAACAGGATATGCTTCTGCTATTCATATTGCTGATCAACTTCTTGAAGGAAAACCGGAGACACTTGAGAACTATTTAACTTTCTTAAAGAGTGGAAGTTCAGACTATCCATTAGAATTACTTAAAGCTACTGGTGTTGATTTAACAAAGCCAGAACCTATACAGAATGCCCTTGCCATATTTGGCGACTTAGTTGATGAGTTTTCATCTTTATAAAACTTTATTGAGACCTACAATTAAATGTGTAGGTCTTTTTTTATGTATTTTTTTATGTTCTAATCGCATCTTAATAGATAGTTGTATCACATTTAAGGAAAAATAATGTGGTAGAAGGAGATTGTATATGACGGAGAAGAAGGCCAAAGGTTTAGTCATTTTAGCAATAGGGTCGATTCCTCTAATTATGACTTTGGGAAATTCAATGCTAATCCCAATCTTGCCAAGAATGGAAACAGAACTGGGTATCACAACGTTTCAAGCTAGTTTAACGATCACGGTCTTCTCGATAACGGCTGCTATCGCCATTCCCATTTTGGGTTATATGTCTGACCGTTTCTCGCGAAAATCGATTATCGTACCAGCACTTACACTGTATGGCATAGGTGGTTTGTTAGCAGGTGTTGCGGCTGCATGGTTTAATAGTCCTTATATCTGGATTATGGTAGGAAGGGCTTTACAAGGCCTTGGGGCAGCGGGAACAACACCCATTGCGATGGCACTTACCGGTGATTTGTTTAAAGGAGGAACACAAAGTAAGGTGCTTGGGATTGTAGAAGCCTCAAATGGCTTTGGGAAAGTACTCTCACCAATTGTCGGTTCCCTTTTAGCATTATTGGTTTGGTATGGACCGTTTTGGGGATTTCCAGTATTTGTTCTTATTTCACTTTTACTCACAGTTTTCTTTGTGAAAGAAAAAAAGAAAAAGAAAGAAGCTCCTCCAATTGGGAAATATGCGAAAGGGTTATTATCAGTATTTAAACATGAAGGCAGGTGGTTGTTTACTGCTTACTTAGCAGGGGCAACATGTTTATTTACGATTTTTGGGATTTTGTTTTATTTATCGGATACGTTAGAAACACAGTACAATATTGATGGAGTCAGAAAAGGTTTAATCTTAGCCATTCCATTGTTGTTCATGATGATCACATCATTTACAACTGGGAGTAAAATTGGTAAAGATTTACAAAGGATGAAAAAACTAATTGTATTTGGATTTTTATTAATGACAGCTTCGTTTGCAACATTGATCTTTTTCGAAAAACTGTGGCCATTTATCGCAGTTCTAGTTGTCTCTAGTATCGGCACAGGCATGGTTCTGCCATGTTTAAATAGTTTGATTACTGGCTCTGTTGGGGCAGAAAGAAGGGGGTTTGTCACATCCTTATATGGCTCAGTTCGTTTCTTAGGAGTTGCAGCAGGACCACCCATTTTTGAGGCACTTATGAATTGGTCAAGAACGGGGATGTTTTTAGCAACCGCAGGATTAACTCTTTTAGTAGGACTTCTCTGTTTGCTGTTGATTCATGTGAAAAATAAAACGGGATCAAAGGAAGAAGATAGTGAAGCTCATACATTATTTAGAAAATTTCAATTAACGACAGAATAACTTAGGAGGAACCAACTTGCAAATTTATTTTTCTCCCGAATTTATAAAAGAAGATGCCCAAGTTTTAAACATTGTGACAGATGATAATAAGCCTGTAGGATATTTGGCTTTTCTTATGGAACCAGAAAAGAAAAAGATGTACGTCTATGGGATGTTACAGGAAGAAGGAGTTTGTGAAGATTTTAAAGATTTAGTGAAACCATACTTAGATGGGCTAACGAAATTAAAGCCAGACTTAGAAGTGTATTCATATTTATCTGTAGGTGGGAAAAAAGTAGAGGTTGGATCAGAAAGCGAGAAAGAAGAATAGGGAGTAGTACCATAATTGGGAGTTGAAATAGCATATCTATATGTCGCTTCGACGTTCTTAAATAAAAGAACCTCAATTTGATTGGTTAAGGGCTACCTAATGAGCGAATTTGGTTCTGAATTTTGTTCTTTATGAAATTTGAGTTACCTAAAGAGCGTATTAGGGGCCTGAAATCCTGATGTAATAAAATTTGAGGTACGTAAAGAGCGTATTAGGGACCTGAAATCCTGATGTAATAAAATTTGAGGTACGTAAAGAGCGTATTAGGGACCTGAAATCTTGATTTAATAAAATTTGAGGTATGTAAAGAGCGTATTATGTACTTGAAATCTTGATTTAATAAAATTCGAGTTACCTAAAGAGTGTATTAGGATTTTGAGGTATTTTAAAGCCGTGAATTAAAACCATTGCTCGTTGTTTTATATGTTCACTTACATTATTTATAATTGATTGAGATACCAATGCCTTGGTGGAACACGCACTAATAGGCATTTAGCTGAATACCATATCCTAGCTAAATCAGGAGGGCTAGGATATGGATTTTTTTTTGGCAAATGTTTGAAATACACCATATACTCGTACTTGTTATCGGATTAGTCCTAGGCATTGTGATCGGTGCGCTACCAGGATTAACGCCGACCATGGGTGTAGCTCTAATGATCCCATTTACGTTTTCACTCGGACCCACAGAAGGGTTGATCTTGCTAGGTGGTATTTATTGCGGTAGTGTGTTCGGCGGTTCCATTCCAGCGATTTTATTCAATGTCCCGGGTGCACCAGCCAATGTAGCGACGACGTTTGACGGTTATGAGATGACAAAGCAAGGAAAGCCACGAAAAGCATTAGAACTAGCAACGATATCTTCAGTCGTTGGCGGACTGTTTGGAATGATTTTGTTACTTTATTTTGCACCGCTATTTACGGAATTTTCATTGAGGTTTGGTCCGACTGAAAGTTTTTGGATCGCCATCTTTGGAATTACGGTAATAGCGGCTATCTCAGATGGGTCTGTTACTAAAAATCTTATTGGTGGGTGTTTAGGGATTGCCTTGTCCTTTATCGGAATTAGCACGATTACAGGAACGGCTCGCTTTACCTTTGGATTCGAAAGTTTAATTGGCGGACTGCATATGGTTGCGGTTTTAATAGGACTATTTGCTTTTCCTCAAGCTCTTCGATTACTTGAAACGTTACGAAAGAAGGATCATGTAACAAATGTCCCCTACAAACCATCAAAATCAACGATTAAAGAATCCTTTGGCGATGTGTTAAAACGTCCGAAGGCAGTGACTCTAGGAAGTGGGATCGGTGCTTTCATAGGCATGGTACCAGGAGCAGGTGGGAATATCGCCAGTTTGTTAGCTTATAATGAAGCGAAAAGATTTTCGAAGAATAAGGAACGTTTTGGCAAAGGTGAAAAAAATGGTGTGATTGCGTCTGAGAGTGCCAATAATGCCATGGTTGGTGGGTCACTGATACCGTTGCTTACTCTTGGCATCCCTGGTTCACCGACAGCAGCTATTTTTTTAGGGGGACTTTTAATTCATGGAATATGGCCTGGGAAAAATCTCTTTGTTGACCATGCTGATGTAGCATATACCTTTTTATACAGTATGATTGCAGCACAAATTCTATTGTTAGTAGTTGGACTGGCGATGATTAAGTATATGACGAGACTAACTCATATTCCTGCCTATTTTATGGCCCCGGTTATAATCTCTTTTTCTATTATTGTGGCATATACAACACAGAACAATGTATTTGATATTTATACGGTCGTGATCATTGGACTTTTTATGTATCTACTCCAGAAATTTGATTTTTCTCCTGCGCCTATTGCATTAGGTTTCATTCTAGGAACGATAGCAGAACAAGGGCTTATGCATGGTTTACAGCTTGGAGGAGCCAGAGGTTCAGCTTTCACGTACTTTTTTACGGGTGGATGGAATATCATTTTGTATGGATTAGTGGTGATCACCATTCTTATCGCCATCATAAAAAGTGTTAAAAACAGAAATGGAAGTAAAAAAACAAATCGCTTTTCTACTTGGGAGAAAGTAACATCGCTTAGATCTTTATGTTGGTTGGGATTTAGCGGATTTGTTGCACTATGTATCTATTTGATGATGGAAATGCCTTTACAACAAAGACTCTTTCCTCAAGTTATATTTATGTTCTTATTGATCTTAGCGATTATTGAGTTTATAAAAACTTGTTTGATGCATAAAGTGACTACTAAGAGTAGACCGACTGTTTATTTCTCGTTCATAGTCTTAATAGGACTGGTTTCTATGATTAGCTTGTTAACCACATTTATTGGCTTTTATAGTCAAGTCCTGATACTCATGCTCATTGTTCCGTTGTATGTGTATACTACTAATAAAAAAGAAGTTTCGATCAAGAAAATTCTAGTCGTAAGTTTTTCTTTTACATTCGTTTTATATTTGGTCTTTACTGTTTTATTAAGGGTACCATTACCTAGTTTGTTCTAGTTGATGGATCCAGTTGAAATTCTGAAAGAAGCACATTCTAGGAATGTGCTTCTTTTGACCCTCCCTCTATATGCTTAAACTTCTAAACTGCCCAATTCCTCGGCAGTTTAGAAGTGTTGTTCCTTTAGTCAATTACACCAATGTTCTTTAACAATTCTTGATACGTACCTGTTCTTAACTCCATATCGGCAATTACTTCTGCACGATTTAAAATGAGCATATCAGCCCCAGCTTGCTCCATTTCTGCTAAAAAATCTTCATCCTCTAGTATTTGCATAAACGCTTTTTCTAATTTATCAATGATTTCAGGTGGTGTATCTTTCCTTGCAGCAATTCCCCGATCTGTACTCATGATCACTTCTGGATAACCAAGTTCAACGAATGTAGGAATGTCTGGGGAAAAAGAGTGACGTTCCTCCGTCGCAATTGCTAATGGTAAAACATCGGAGCCTAGGCGATAAATATCGGATAAATTTCCTGCAACGACATCGGTATGACCTCCAAGAAGAGAAGCAATGGCATCTGCAGCTCCTTGGAACGGTACATCTTCCAAATCAATATCGGCTGCATCTTCTAATAAGAGCGTTGCTAAATGCTGTCCTACATACAAACCTGCATTCCCTACGGTTATGCTGCCAGGTGATTTTTTTGCCTGAGCAATTAAATCCTCAAGTGATTGGATCTCACTATCACTCCGGACCGCAAAAACAGTTGGATCTCCCCCCCAGTTAACAAGGGGTTCAAATGTATCAACTTCAAAACTCGTCTGGCCAACTAAGGGTTGAGTAATAATATGGGGGAGATTATAAGCCGCGAGCGTATATCCATTAGGCTCAACGGTTGAAAAAGAATTCCACCCTACTTGACCACCGCCTCCTGGCTTGTTGACAATGACTAGCTCTTGTCCTAGATAGTCATTTGCATATTTAGAGATGATTCTGGCTTGTGTGTCTGTAGCAGCTCCTGGGGAAAACGCAACAATAAGTTGAATACTCTTATCCGGAAAATCATCTGAAGAAGGTTCATTCGAGCAACTCACTAAAGATACAAAGCTAAAACAAAGAAAAAAGACCATCCACTTTTTTATCATCTTACCCCAACCCCTCTAATATGTCGTACTATGAAGAATATGCAAGCAGAGGTTAAATAAAATGTTGTCTACTTAAAAAGGGAATTACTTTTTTCTTCTTCGCAAAGCAAGTAGCGGAGTATCAATAACTTGCGCTTTTAGTTGGAAGATGAGATCAACCATTCGAGTTGATATCCACTGCGATAATAAAGCTTGGATAACGATGGGCCAAGCAATAATGGATGCAGTAAAGATGAAAATGGAACCATTTAAAAGAAAAAGGGGTTTTCCTGGAGAGATATCTTTCACCTTGGAAATAATGAGAGCAAGAACACCCATTCCACCGTTTGAGACTCCTTGACTAAGCAAGATCCCAACGCCGATTCCTAATAGAATAGAACCGATTAACAAGTCAATCCATACACTGTCATATGGCCTGTACAACGAAAAATTAAATAAATGAACACTTAAAGACGTGATGGTAATCCCATACATCGTTCCAATTGCACTGGCATTACCTAACCAATTGATGGCCGCAACTAATAATGAGAAGTTTACAATCCAAAGAGCAAAACTTAACGGGATATTCACCCAGTAGTTCAGCAAAACAGCTAAGCCTCCAGCGCCACCAGAAGGAATAGAATGAGGGAATAAAAAAAGAGACATCCCCATTCCTTGGATTAATCCGCCACAAGTAATTAAGATGTAGGTTCTAATGGAATTTGTCATTTTAGCTCCTAAAATTATTTTATCCATGTCCGTTTACACTTGTCCTTATTTCATTATATTTACTGAACATTTATTTATGTTAGGGCTAGTCTGAGTGCAGAAATTTTTTTGAGAAAAACGCTAAGAGCCCAAACGAATTTTTAAAAAAGACATAGGATAAAAATGTAAGATCAACAGAAAACAAAAGGAGATGATTTTTCATGACACATGGAACAACAGGATACGGTGGCGGCTTTGCTTTACTAGTAGTTCTATTTATTTTACTAGTAATTATCGGTGCTAGCTGGTCAGGTGGATACGGATACTAAAATATAAGTGGAAAAAAGCTGACTCCTATACTGGAGTCAGCTTTTTGAGTTTTTATATGGAATTTTCTGTCGTAAGAGCTTACCATCCTTCATAGACTGTACAAGCAGGTTGGTTGTCCGATTTACTTACTTTTATTTGGAGGATGGTTATATGAGTGCGTTTTTAGGATATATATTCCTAGGCTTGAGTTTAGCAGCTCCTATTGGACCTGTTAATGCAGCACAGCTTGATAGGGGAATTAAAAGTGGTTTTTTTCATGCCTGGCTAGTAGGGCTCGGGGCAACGGTTGCAGATGGAATTTATATGCTCTTAGTCTTCATAGGGGTCGTTCAATTTATTGAAGTACCAATCATTCAAACCTTTTTGTGGATCTTTGGTTTTTTCGTTTTGGTATATACGGGGATAGAAAGTATTTCTGGCGCTGGTCGAATTTCTACAGAGAATCTTAGGAGTTCTCATGATTCTAAAATGAAATCATTCTTTTCAGGTTTCTTTATGTCTTTATTTAATCCATTAACGATTCTTTTTTGGTTAGGCATTTTCGGATCGATTTTGGCAAAAACCGTTACTACATATGGAACAAGTCAGTTAATCATTTATTGTGCAGCCATTTTTATAGGGATAACTGTATGGGACATTACGATGGCTGCACTAGCGAGTACATTACGAAAGTTTTTAACCGATCGTCTTTTAACCGTCATTTCAATTGTTTCTGGCTTCTCTCTAATTGGCTTCGGTGTTTATTTTGGAATTCAAGCATTACTTATTTTACTTTAGAAAATAAAGATGGTTGGTCAGGTGGCTGATCATCTTGAGATTTTTTCCAAAAATGACGCATGATTAGTGTTACGATGGCAACAACAACGATAAAAGCTAAGCTGATAAAAAAACCTGGTCGGCTCGTTGTGTGGAATACTGTTCCTATGACACCTAGAAGTACTAAAATGAAACCTAACATCTGTTTGATCTTATCTTTTGTTGTCAGATCAAGTAAGCGACCAAATGACCCGAGTATAAATAACCAGTTGTATAACAACATAATTCCTGCTGCGGTTGTGACATATTCATACAGTCGTCCAGGGATGACAATAGCCAAAATAATGGATACCACCATTCCTGCGGCTGTTAACCCAATAGCAGGTAGAGCAATGCTTTTACCTACTCTCTTAGAAAACACAGTCGGCGCATCATGGTCTTCAGCCAGTGTGACAAGTATACGAATAACCGCAAATAATGAAGCGACCATTGTTGAAAAACCGGCTATGATGAATACTCCATTGAAAAAGTGATTTACATACGGAATGTTGAACGCATTAAGTGCTGTAACAAACGGACTTTGCTCAATTGTGAAATCATTCCATGATACCATGAGTAAGGCTAGTCCCACGGAAGCAATATAAATAATAGCTAAGACAAAAAGCATGACTTTCCCTGATTTGGGAGCGTCTTTCATATTTTTTAGTCTTACGGCGAGTAACCCCATTATTTCAATTCCGGCAAATCCATAGAACCCATATATGAAAGCAGGTAATAAGCCAGTTATCCCATTTGGAAAAATGGATCCATATGTTCGAGGAGTCGTAACATTAGCTGTTCCTTCGCCCAATATACCAAATAAAGCAAGTGCAGCTAAAATGATAAACATTAAAATAGCAGCAATTTTAAGTACTGCTAGAAGGTTTTCTACTCGGTCAAAGCTCTTAGTTCCAACTAGTATAACAAGGATGCCCAGAGCGGCGTATACGCACGCAAATACCCACAACGGAATGTTTGGGAACCAAAACCGAGTAAAGATCGATAGAGCCGTCATTTGACTACCCATAATGAGCATTTCAGAAAGCCAATAAACCCAACCGCTACTAAAACCAGCCCAGCGCCCATAAGCGTTTTTAGCATATGATCGGAAAGAGCCTTTTTGAGGATCTGCTATTGTCATTTTTGCCAATGCTTCAAAAACGAAATAAGTCCCAACTGCGGCTAATGCAAAAGCTAAAAGAACAGAGGGACCGGCCATATCAATAGCAATACTTGAACCGAGAAAAAAACCTGTTCCGATCGTCCCAGCTACGCCTAATAAGGATAATTCCCACCATCGCAACTTTTTTTCTGATTGTTCACCAGCTTTTGTTTTCATCATAATCACTCCTCATTCTTACATTATTGTTCGATGAAAGACATTCGTTTATGTAAGAAGTTAGAGCCCTTCATTTGGAAAATAAGGGTAGGAGAGATATGATAAGTAGTAAGGATTATTTTAAAAAGCTTCTCTATTCTAAAGGTTCATACGCGCTTAGGTAAAAGCAAAATTACGGGAATCAAATAATGGATAAGGTAGATGGATATGGATACAATTACTCACGCTCTTTTTGGGCTAACATCATATGGAGCAGTGAACAAAGGTGAAATGGATCGTCAAACGAAAAAAGCTTTGTTATTCTCAGCGATTGCAGCAAGTCAAATTCCAGATATAGATGTAGTAGCAAGTGTCACAGAAACGGGAAGAATTATGGAGCAGATGTGGCATAGGGGCTTAACTCATTCTTTCTTTTTAGCTCCTATATGGGCTTTGCTTATTTATGTAGTCTCTTATCTAATCTGGAAGCGCAAAGACCGGATGATTTATTATTTAGCGCTATTAAATGTGTTCATACATAATGCATCGGATTCGTTAAATGCGTGGGGGACAGGGGCATTCGAACCTTTTTCTGACATTAGAGTTAGCTTTGGCGTTATATCGATTGTGGATTTCTTTATCTGGTTTGTCATGTTTGCCGGGTTTTTAGTCATACGAATGAAAAAAAATTTTCCAAGGCATCGAATCTGGAAAATCGTTTGGCTTGTTATTGTTTTTCATGTCAGTCTCCAAAGTATCCAAGGGTATCTTTTACTCAATGAAGCTAAAGGTCAATATCAGGAGGTTGCCCTTTCTGCTGGATTTGCGCCAGGCCAATTTTCATTAATAGGGAAAGAGAATGAAACGGTTACGATTTATGATGCAACGATATGGCGGGGAAAAGACTCAAGAGAGACCCTTTACTCTCATGAGGATGCGGATTTAGAATTACTTTTTCAAGAAAATCCAAAAGCGGAAGTTTTAAAACAATGGTCTCCTTTTGTTGTGGTGGTGGAAACGGATCAAAAGTTGGGGATTTTTGATCCACGCTTTTATAGGAATGGCGAATCATTTTTATTTGAATACATTGAATTCCAATAAAAATCAATGAAGACTATTACGTAAAAGGCAAGTGGACCAAGAAAAAAGGCTACTGAAAAGGTGTTAAACGACTTTTCAATAGCCTTTTTTGGTCAATTTTTTTCATTATTAGTCATTTTTTCACGGGAATATCGAACGATTAGTGCCATTAACTCTTCCTTTGTAATAAATTCTCCAAATTCTTGTGTATATTGTTGCTGTAATTTTTCTAGAGTATAAAGTGATTTTCGACTTAATCGTGAGAATTGTTTTTCCGTTAAATCCATCTTGCCTCTCCCTTCTTTAGGTAACCTATATATTCTATGCAAGATATGTATAAATATTTCTAGGCTGAATGTCATCAATAAAAAAGGAATACAAGAAAAGATTTGCTATAGTATGCTGGGTCTTTATCGTTTTATTTATGGAAGCCAACAGGTAAATCATTTTCAGTCTTAACAAATGATTATTAGTTAGCATTAAAACGTGAGCGCGAAAACCTTACATTCTCGATTGATTCGAATTTATTTTTATAGTCATAGTGGTGGGGTTAAAAGGCAGAAAATTTAATATAAAAAGGAGAAGTTGAGCAATCAACTTCTCCTTTTTATTTTGGTATATCATATATTGATTACTGGACAAAGAGGTTTTATTAAAATAAACTGTCTATCTTTTTGGAGAGAATTTAAATCCAAGCATTCTAGCTACTAGTAAGTGTTCATTTCTCCTATCTTAAGAACATTTAACTTCTCCTTAGAAAGCTGTTGTTTTTCCCATTCCTTATATAATTGTCTTAATGCTTCCGGTCCTGTATCCATCGAAAGGCGATAAGTGCCGTAATGCATAGGGACAAACCTTTGTGCATTTAAGTCTTTAAAAGCTTGTACTGCTTTTTCAGGACTAATATGTGTAAGACCAGATAACCAATCTGGTTCGTAATCACCAATAGGCATGAAGACTACATCAATATCAAACATTTTTCCAATCTCTTCAAATCCACGGAAGTAAGCTGAATCACCTACGAAGTAATGGGCGATTTCTTTTTGTCTATCTCTTATAACCCAACCGCCCCAATGTGCCTTGTTTTTATCAAACAATCTCCGTCTACTCCAGTGCTGAGCTGGAACGAAATGAAAATCTAAACCTTTAAAATGTAGATGCTCCCACCAGTTCGCTTCCCAAACACGGAGATAACCTCGTTTCTTAAACATGTTTTTTAATCCAATAGGGACAAAGAAGAATGGATTGCCTGTTAATTTTTTCAATGAGGAAAATTCTAAATGATCATAGTGAGCATGTGAGATAAGGACGGCATCTATATCTGGTAGTTCATGTACTGAAATACCAGGTGGAACTAATCGTTTTTCCAGTCCCATCCTGTTTGAGAAAACAGGATCCGTTAATATATTTAATCCATTCATCTGAATGAAAAAGGTGGAGTGACCAATCCATGTATAGTGCATTCTCTTACTAGCTTTGATGGAGCGTTTAGTTTGATTAACTTCAATTCTTTCTTTTAGATCTTTTCCTTTATTCCGATTATAAAAATAAGAAACGAGTTTGAATGGGTTAACACGATTTTCTATATGATCAAGGTTTCGGTAGCGTCTTCTCAAAATTTCTGCTCCTTAGAACAAGATTAAAGGTTAATAGGCGTCCCTTCTTAGTTACAACCAAGCAGGTGTAGTAGTGACTACACCTGTATTATTATTTGTCACCGTCTCGTAAAATGGGAAGAGTACAACATCTGAAAGAGCCACCAGATTTTATGATTTCCGTAATATCGACTTCAATGACTTCAAAGCCTCGGTTTCTTAATTCTTGGTTAACATTCGTATTGACCGGTAAACTAAATATTTTCTTATTTCCTATGGAGAGCACATTTGTTCCTAAAGTAAATTGTTCTTCCTCTGATACCTCAATTAATTCAAAACGGCTTGATAAAATTTTGATTTCTTTTTGTGTGAAGGCACCTGGGTAATAAAGGGCCTCTGTTGGTGAAATAATGTTGAATACACAATCTAAGTGCAAGTATTTCTCTGTAAACGGAACAGTTACCACTTCATAATGAGGTAAAATGCTTTGAAGATGGTCAATCGCTTGTTGGTTTGTGCGGTCACTGAGGCCGACATAAATGGTTTCGCCATTAACAATCACATCGCCACCCTCAATTTTATCTCCTCTTAAATTAAAATAAGAAATATCTTCTTTCTCTAACCATCCCTTTAATACCTCTTCTTCACCTTGGCGCAATTTATTTGCCATTTCAGCAACAAAAAGGATATGACCAAATGTAAAACCGATGTCACGAGTGAACACTTGTTCAGGGAACATTTTTAAAGAAGGCAAAATGATGACATCTACATCATGATCCTCTAATGTTTGTACAAATTTTTTGTGTTGTGCCATCGCCAATTCAATGTGAATGCCTTCATCTTTGAATTTTTTTTGAGTTTCGTTAATTACGTCACGAATCGTCATAAATTCAGGCTTACATAAGATAACTTGACGTAAGACGTCATATTCACTTCTGGCAAACGGTTTTTCAGGTGATTTAGTGAAAAAGGCCATTTGTAATTCCTCCATTATTATGATCAATATTTTCTTATTGTCCCTAATAAAGAAAGATTTATAAGAGGGATTTGGGCAATTTTTTATGCGTGAAAATATTTGCGTTTCAGATAGCGAAGGTGTAGAAGGTTAACTCTCTTTCGTAGGTGGCTATTTGACCATTTAGGATTTACATCTCTAGAGGAGGTCGGTATGATGATGAAAATAGGCAAAAGAACGATTGATCATCTAATGTTTAAGGCTAGATGAACTTGTGAACACTGTGTTACTAAGAATTCGCTCGGATAAACATTAAAGGAGGAGCTGTGGAACATTTAGCTGAATTATTTCATACACAATCAAATTGGCTTATAATTATTGGAAGTATCATTGCTGTATTCCTCCTTGTTTCCCTTCTGAAAATCTTGTTTAAATTTACAGTAGTGTTAATCGTTGTTAGTATGGCAGCTGTTTTTTTATTTAATATTGCCCCTGAGGACCTTGCGGAAACAGGAGTTGACTCGTTAAAGACAGGCTCAGAGTTCCTGCAGGAGAAAATGATACCTCTTTTAACTGATTTTTATTTAGGACAATTTTTTAATAATGAGAATGAGGCAAGTGAGCAGATGAATCAATTGTTGGAGCATAAATGATGTATTGAAAAAAAGAACGAACTAAATTTGGAGGGAATGAAGGTGGAGCAATGTTTCCACACATTGCACTTTTTGTTTTAAGGCTACTGAATAACCTTTTTCAGTAGCCTTTTGTTCGTATTATTTTGTTTTGCTGAACGATTAAACTATAATAGTAGATATTGATAAATTCTCACATAAAGGATAATGTTGAATTTCTGTATTATATAAGGAGTAGGGACAAACTATGAAACTCATATCTTGGAATGTAAATGGTATTCGTGCTTGTATAACGAAAGGTTTTTTAGATTACTTTAAGGATGTGAATGCTGATATTATTTGCATACAAGAAACAAAGTGTCAGCAAGAACAAATTACTCTTGAGTTAGAAGGCTACCATCAATTTTGGAATGACGCGGAGAAAAAAGGGTATTCGGGAACGGCTGTTTTTTCAAAAATAAAGCCACTTAAGGTGCAATACGGGCTAGGTGAAGAATTTGAAGAAAAAGAAGGTAGAGTAATCACGTTAGAATATACTGATTTCTATCTCGTCAATGTATATACGCCTAATGCAAAACGGGATTTAGCTAGGCTTGATTATCGTTTGGAATGGGAAGATAGGTTCCGTCAGTATCTTATTGAATTAGATGCAGTTAAACCAGTTGTTCTATGTGGCGACCTTAACGTGGCTCACACAGAGATCGATTTAAAAAATCCTAAATCAAATAAGAAAAACTCAGGATTCACAGAAGAAGAAAGAGAAAAAATGACCAAATTACTTGAATCAGGTTTTGTGGATACATTTCGGTATTTTTATCCGACGCAAGAACTTTCTTATACTTGGTGGTCCTATATGAATAAAGTAAGAGAAAGAAATATCGGGTGGAGAATTGATTATTTTATTGTTTCCAATCGATTAAGAGATAACTTAGTGAATGCAGACATTCATTCTACGGTTTTAGGTAGTGACCATTGTCCGATTGCTTTAGAATTGTCAATGTAAGAGTAAGGAGATTTTAAGGGGTGACTCTATGAATTTTATGATTGTTTTAGCTATTGTTGTGTGCATGGTTGCTCTGGTTGTCACATTAATGCTGACTCAAGCAGTGGATCCAGATTACGAAAAAAATAAAAACATTGCCAAATTATCTTTTATTTATATCGCATTAATTCCATTGGTAGCGGTTGTAATAGCTCTTATTTGGATTTTTATTTAAACTGAAAATAATAGGGTCATCCATCATAGATGACCCTATACACATTATTTAGCAACTTTTGCTAAAATAAATTCCTCGACTACCATAGCGACACCGTCATTCATATTTGAATCAGTCACATAATCAGCAGCTTCTTTAATGTCCTCAGGTGCATTCCCCATGGCGACCCCAAGGCCAGCAAACTCAATCATAGCTAGATCGTTATAACTATCGCCCATTGCAATGACTTCCTCACGCTTGATGCCAAGAGTTTGGATAAGAGCATTTAAACTAGAACCTTTTGTAACACCTTCTTCAAGAAACTCTAAAAAATAAGGCTTTGAGCGCATGATACTAAGGGTGCCCTTAAATTCTTGTTTTAGTTTCTCTTCGACTTTAATGAGTTTTTCAGGGTCTTCTACCATCAGCACTTTTACAACGGGAGCAATAACAGAGTCAACAAAGCTTGTTACTTTTTTTATTGGAAGTCCCGTAATTTCTCCTTCCTTCAATGTAAAAGGATGCTCATTTTCTGTGATGATCCAATCATTAACATAGGTATGAATGCCAACTCCCTCAGCCTGGCTAAGTTCATACAAACGATGGACCATTTCCGGAGAAAGAGTACTACTGAAATGTTCCTCACTTGTTTTTGCATCAATAATCTTTGCACCGTTAAAAGATAAAATATAACTTCCATATTCATGTAGCTTAAGTTCTTCTGCAATATTATTCATTCCAAAAGTAGGTCTGCCCGAAGCTAATACCACTTTTACTCCTTGTTCTTGTGCCGCCATTAAAGCATTTTTCGTTCGGTCAGAAATCGTATGGTCATCACGTAGAAGTGTGTCATCTAAATCAAGCACAATCATTTTGTATGTCATATCAAAAATTCCCTTCTATAAATAAAGATATCTTTACTATAAAGGAAAAATAGCTGACCGACTAGTCTGTTTGTTTTTGTAAAAGGCTTATTAAGAAAAACAAAAAGCAAGCAAAAGGATTTGCTTGCTACTCGCTGGTTACTCATATGGTTGTAATTACCACTAACAACCGTTACATCACGCTACGTTCGATGGCATGATCCCAATCAGGAAAATAGTGTAGCGCACTTCTCATTAATTGCGGATGTGATTTTTTTACTTTCTTTTTGTTTAAACTCTCACCTGCAGCATTTAATTGTTGAATGGTCATCAGTACTTGTTCAGCTGTCATATCGACATCCATATGGTAACCTCCTTTTCAGACTTATTACAATATTTACCTTTGAGGGAATATTTATACCCTACGTAGATAAGAAAGATTTTAAAGGAAGATCATTAAAGTGTGTCGAATAATAGGAATAGTTCATTACTGGAGGTCATTTTATGCAGCAGATGGGAACGATTCTCTCGCTCAATATTGGTGTAAGTCAAAATATTGGTGGGGATGGTGATAAGAAGATCATTTCAGCAATCTATAAAAATTCAGTTTCTGAAAAAAGTTTATTTTTGTCAAAAACGGGACTTGAGGGAGACCAACAAGCAGATCTTGTGAATCATGGAGGAATAGATAAAGCCGTTTGCATATATCCGATTGAACATTACGCCTACTGGGAAAAAGAATTAGAAAAGACCTTTCCTATTGGCTCTTTTGGAGAGAATATGACCTTAGCTGGTATGGTGGAGAAGGATACACATATTGGAGACATCTGGCAGTGGGGAGAGGCGGTCGTCCAAGTAAGTCAACCACGAAGACCTTGCTATAAAGTGGCGAAACGGCATCAAGAACCAAAACTTCCCTTACTCATCCAGCAAACAGGATATTCGGGTTATTATCTAAGAGTGTTAAAAGAAGGTTACGTATCAGTGAAGGATCGATGTGTACTTACGGAGCGGAAATCAGATGTAAGCATTAAAGTAGTTAATCACACTACCTATCAAGATCAAAACAACGAAAGAGATAAGCACGTATTGCTCAACTTAAATGAGTTGTCTGTAGCTTGGAAAAAATCACTTCTATAAACATTTCACCTTGTGGCTCGTTTGGTTCACATGGTTAAACGATCTACTTTTCTGTTTTTATAATATGTTATAATATCCGATTTACCCGAGGAGGAGTGAGTATGTCTGTTATAGAGAAGGATTCTAAATTAGATTGGCTAAAGAAAATATGATACCGTTATCAAGAATGGAGTGGATGTCGACTTTTTAAAAAAGGTTGACGTTTTGTTTTCCATATTTTAGAATGAAACAAATGAAAATGTAGAGCTATGATGAAGAGAAGTAGATGGGATTCATACGAACAGAGAGCTGATGGGTGGTGTGAATCAGTGTAGAAACCCCATTGAATGGACTTCTGAGCTGCAGAGCTGAAAGGATAGTAGGCTTTGTCGGAGAGTCTTACCGATAAAAGAGACAACGTATCGAAATGAAACGACTAAAAGGTAAAATTACTTTTAGTTAAAGGTTTCTGTTTCCGTACGATCAAGTGCGCTTATGAATATGAGCGAATGAAGGTGGCACCACGGGTTTCTCGTCCTTTTTATAGGAGGAGAAGCCCTTTTTGTGTTGTTAAAACGAGGAGGATTATTAATGAAAAAGAATGTATTAACAGGGATCAAACCGACTGGAGATATCCATCTTGGTAATTATATTGGCGCGATTAAACCAGCAATCGCCTTATCCAAAAATGAACATTATCAATCTGCTTATTTTGTAGCTGATTATCATGCATTGACGAACGTTCCTGGTCGTGAGGAATATAAAGATCATTCATGTAAAGTTGCAGCAACATGGTTAGCTCTCGGTCTTGATCCAACTAAAACGATCTTTTATCGACAATCAGATGTTCCGGAAATTTTTGAGCTAACATGGATCTTATCTTGTCTTGCTTCTAAAGGACTTATGAACCGAGCCCATGCCTATAAAGCCTTAGCTGATAGCAATCTAGACAGAGGGAGAGACCGAGATTTTGGAGTGAACATGGGGTTGTTCACGTATCCGGTTCTCATGGCTGCTGATATTTTATTGTTAAAAACGGATATTGTACCAGTAGGGAAAGATCAAATACAGCATATTGAAATTGCCCGAGACTTAGCGGACACGTTTAATAAAACATATGGGGATACATTCTCGTTGCCTCAATATCAGGTTGAAGAGAATACGGCCGTCTTACTTGGGTTAGATGGTCGGAAGATGAGTAAAAGTTATAAAAATACGATCCCGTTATTTGAGGAATCGAAAAAACGACAGAAACTAATTAATAAAATTAAAACAGATTCATCTCCACCAGGAGCTTGTAAAGACCCTTATACTTCAATTATCTTTTCTTTGTATCAAGAATTCGCAAGTGCTAATGAAGTATTAATAATGCGAGAGCGATATGAAAATGGGATTAGTTGGGGTGAAGCTAAGCAGGAGCTAGGGAAAGTAATGAATGACGTATTAGAGGAACCGCGTGAAACCTATTTAGAATTAATCAATGCTCCCAAAAAACTCAATGAGATTTTGTTAGAAGGGGCTGAAAAAGCAAGAGCCATTAGTGTCCCTTTCTTAAAAGAAATAAGAGAGAAAATCGGGCTACTATCTTAAATTATTTGATTGGAACCACTCGTCTCATGGAGAGACGAGTGGTTCTAAATTAATTTCACATACCCTATTAGATACCAATAAAGTTACTTAGCTAAAACAAGCACTTCTCAAAGTATCATGTATAAATCAATCAGGTTGTTCATTTAATGAAGTAGGAGGTGGACAACATGAGGAAAAATGTCTATTTGATTATGGCCATGGTGACCATGCTTATATGTTTATATATGTTGTTTCTACGGTTTCCTTTTGTTACTTATTATGGTGAAACAGAAAATGGGAGAGTGGAATTAAATGCGAAATTAGCGGGAACCGAAGGGAGTTATGAAATCCTTTTTTTCTTTAAAGGGAATGAAGAGTTAGATCATCTTATTTTTGATGTTCACCCTCATTTTGGAGTAGGGTGGTTGTCTGAGACGACTCGTAACGAGGAATATGTTTATCAATGTGAAGGTTGTGGGTATTACGATCATGACGATGAATTGTTAATGTTTATCAAGTGGAAGGAAGGTTCAAGAAAGTTAGAATATGAGAGCGAGCTATTTTCCCTAGTGAAAAAATAAAGAGAAGTGCAGTCTGGATCAAATGTTCTGATACAGGTGCACCTCTTGTATGTCATTGATTTATACCGTCTCTCTTTCAATAAGGCGGCTTTTGAATTGGTCGTAAGTTGTGTCTTTGCTGTTAGTTGCTTGAATTACAAGATTTCTACCCATCTGTACCAAAGGAATTTCCATAGTCGTAATGGCCATTAATTTCGCAATAGGTTGGTTGTCAAATCCAATAAGAGCAAGCTTGTTCGGAATTGAGATATTTTCTTTATGACAGCAAGTAACCATCCCAGCAGCAACTTGATCACTTGTCACTAGTATCGCTGTTGGAGGGTCTGTCATTTTTTTAATTTCTTTAATGACTTGTTCTCCATCCTCTAAAAATAAACAGTTGTTAAAAATATAGTGTACTTCATAGGGGTGGTTGTATTTTTGTAAAAAATCACGATAGGCAGACTCCCTTTGAGTGCTATTCGTACCAGAAGTTCTACCTATACAATAGCCGATTTTGGAGTGTCCTTTACTTGCCAAAAATTCTAATGCTGTAAAAAAACTCTCGTAATGATCAATGAATGTTGAAGATAAATTTCTTCCTCTTGTATCCTCGCACAGAGTGATGGAGCCATATGAGCTATAGTGCTTAAGTGTATCCCAATCACAGATCCGTGAACAGATAATTAGAGCATCTATTTGTTTATGTTTTAACATGTCTAACGCTTCTAATTCTCTGTTCTTATCATAATTTGTTTGAATTAATACAATGTTGTAATTCAACGTTAACGCCTCATTTGCGATACCCTCTACTAATAAACCGAAATAAGGATGATTTGAATAAGGGAGAACGACACCAATTAAGAAGGTTTTTCCTGTACTTAAATGAACGGCATTGTAATTTTTTTGATAATTGCTTTTTTCAATAGCTTGTAAGACAGCGTTTCGTTTTTCTTGACTTACATATGGATGATTATTTAACACTCGCGAAACCGTTGTAACGGAAACATTCGCCATTTTAGCGATATCTTTTATATTAGCCATGAACATTCACCTATTCTGAGCGAAGTTATTATACCTTTACTATAACATTTATTCGCAAATTTAATAGGTTTGCAATCAGGTCAGTCTTTCAGGTTGTGATGGAAGTTGGTGCTCTAGTTCTTTATAAGATGCAAACCTAAAAGACTTGGTACATATCTTGTTAATATAGATCATACTGAAATAAAGGCTGGTATCTTCTTTTTTTATTCAATAGGCGAAGTAACATTCCTTTGGTAAAATGAGAACTAGTGTATTCTTTTTAAAAAGGAGTAGGACTTATGGCTAAAATTATATTATTTGATGGGATATGCAACTTCTGTAATGATAGTGTGCAATTTATTATTAAGAGAGATCCGGACGGTTTATTTGTATTTGCTTCTTTACAAGGAGAAAAAGGGAAAGAGATATTAAGGCAGAGGAATGTTCCTCCTCAGGTTGAAAGCTTAGTTTTAATCGAGGGTGACCGTTATTATGTAAAATCAACTGCTGCACTGCGTATTTGCATGTTTCTAAGAGGCGGATGGAAACTCCTTCAAATTTTTATGATTGTTCCGAGACCATGTAGAGACTGGTTCTATGATGTATTTGCGAAAAATCGTTATAAATGGTTTGGAAAAAAAGAAGTTTGTGAACGACCTTCAATTGACTTCAGAAGTCGTTTTTTAGAATAAAACAATTAAGTTTAAACCAAAAGGAATATTTTTTACATTTTTTTACTTGGTCCCGCTAATCCTACAGGTAATAACTTAATTAGTGAGGTTAGAAAATGCATATAGCGGTAGCGTTGGGTTTGTTTTATCTAAACTTTAGAAATAAAACATATCGAAAGTTAGATGAATTTTATCCAAATATAATCTATGTCATGGTCTTTAATTGTTTATATTATTTCTTATTTACTCAACTTTCGCACACTGAAATAGGCAGGTAGACCTTGATGTAGTTAGGTAAGCCTGCAATCCAGTGTTGTAGTTGACATTGAATTAACTTTTGAATCTTTTTGTTACTTTCTTTTAGGACATCTTGAAGAAGCTCGATTAGCTGCCCAAGTGCAACAGCCCAATCAAGATCACTGATTTCATCACATAATTCATAGAATAGACCGCCTAATGTTCTTTGGTCTGTGCTACAACGGTTCTGCCAAGAGAGTACAATGTATCTAGTAAACACAATCGTGGTATGACAAATCAAGGAGTCATACGAACGACCTTGAAACTCCTTTTGTAGCTTTAATAATGACTTTGTTGTTTTGAAAAAGACTTCAATGTCCCAGCGAATTCCATAGATACGAATGATTTCTTGTTCACTTAAACAACAATCTGTACTTAAAATAGCCAACCATTCGCTCTTTTTATTACGATTGCGGACAAAGACAATTTTGACAGGAACCCCATTCGCTTGTGTGGTATGAATCGAACGAAGAATTCCTTTCTTACCCTGGATAGGAGTGGCTAAGTGATACAGTTCTTTTAGACCGAACTTCTTTTCTTGGATAAGATAACGTTGCTTTAAGTTTTTCACCATGCCAATGACATCAAGACCTTGATCCTTGATCTCTTTAATAAGCGGCTGATGTGTAAACCAAGTATCCATCAGCACATAAGAGGCTTCAATTCCTGAGTTCATGGCACGCTGAACCATCGATGGAATTTGTTCAGGTGCAGATTGTAATGCTTCGACACGTCGCTTATAACCAGAACTGCGTTTATCAATTTTATCTGATATTCCATTGATGACACTGTTTTTAGAGCTCAATAAAGAAAAGTCTACAGGCATAAACGTTGTACCGTCAGACCAACCCAATGTAAGCATACGAAAGCCTTTGTAAAAGCGCATTTTTTGAGAAGCGTGGTCAAAACAACGCGCAAGAAGTTCAACCGATTTACTTCGATTTTTATCATAAGAAGAATCGTCAACAATCAGCACTTTGATACGCTCATGATTCGTAAGCTTACTTACTTTTTCAATCGAGTGTGTGCTTAATAAAAGTAGAAACCTTCTCCATGAATAAGTGGAACGGTTTAAGAAACGATAGACCGCGTCTTTAGCTGGAATATCCGTAGATTTCTTACTTTCGAGTGTTCGAAACCAGTTTCTGTTTTCAAAGATCAAACAGAAAATGAGCTGAAATAAATAAGCACAGGTAAAGCCAAAAGACTTGGTAATTCCAGCTTTTCTAAGATGTTTTAATACTTTTAGTTCTTTAAAGGTAGATTTTATTTCATTTGGTAGTTGCTTAGTTTGGTCATTATTCGCTATCATATAGAGGACACCTCTTCTGTATGGAATGTTTGATTCTCGACAAATCAACTATACCAAACGGATGGGTGTTTTTTTATGCAAATTTTTCGTGTCAATGAAAGTATTTCAATGACGTCAGCAACTACTGTTGGTTGAGCTTATTGAACTTTTATTGGTGCGAAAGTTGAGTTATTTAGTAAAAAAACACTTTGGGAAATGAAATCGAAAATCTTTAAGGTGACGACGTTACGGTTATTCTATGTACTAGTTATTATGCCTCAATTAATTCTTCTATATTTAAGTGGGATCCCAAAGACAAACACTAAAAAAATCATCTATATTAGTAAATGGGTTATTGTATCTTCCTTTACAGAATATGTGTTTTATAAAACTAGGACCATTACCTTTCAAAATGGGTGGAACCTTTTTTGTTCAGTTTTGATTTATATTAAGATGTTCATTCTTAGTTATTTGTTTACGTTTAAAAAATGTATCATCCTTCTCATTTCTTTTATCGTTACAAGTTGTTTTGTTGTTCATTTTAAACCTCCATTATATCGATTGTTTTTAAGGCCTTTGTATATATTTAAGCGAATTCGAGATTTTGAGTGGAACTCTAAATAGTGATAGAGAACATATATTTTCTAGAGACACACATATTAGTCATAACCATAGTTGTGATCTATGAACAATAATAAACGAAACAGGGTAGCTTTTGGTTTATTAAGTCTTATTCATACAGGGTTAATAGTTTGGACGTTTAATAAGAAGAAAGATAATCGTACTTTATTTATTAACCTCCTATCGAATATTGGTGTTCTAAAGTTAAGGTATTTTTGTTCGCATTAAGTTTAGACTTTGTGGCTAGAAAAACAAACATTCTTAACAAGAATCAATTGACGATGATGTTCATCCATATTTGATCATTTATGTTTTGTCCATTTTTAAACAATGCATTGAGGAGCAGAGACCGATTAACTCTAGAGATTAAATCAGGTATCGAAGAGAGAAAACCTATATTGCAACATGAATCTTCATCTTCGTAGTTATGAAAGAAAAGTTGTTGAGTAAGTAGGCTCATCAACTTTTTTCGTGTTTTATAACCTCGTAACCATTTAGAGTTTCAGGAGATCGCACACTACACTGATTGTCAATCAAATGTTTTTTTGGAAATTTTAGGGGATAGATGTGAATATTCCTGAATTAATATGGGTAATTATGTTAAAATGAATGATGGTAGATCACTAGAATGGGCAAAACCTGTAAAAGAGCTTGTAAAGAATAGTTAATACGCTTAATAAAGGATGAAAGGGGTGGGGGTATGAAAAAGAAACAAAAGAAAAAAAATCATCTGTCATTTCGTTTAAATATATTATTTTTCATGGTCTTTCTTTTATTTTCTGGTTTAATTCTGCGTTTGGGATTCGTCCAAATTGTTCAAGGGCAAGAATTTATAAATCAGCTAGAAAATACAGTTTTTTCAACTTCGCGCGTTGAAGCTCATAGAGGAATCATGTATGACAGATATGGGAATGTCGTTGTTGATAACCAGGTTGAATTATCGGTTTATTATACGAATCCTGCACAATCAACAAGGCCTGAAACAATGCTTGAAATTGCGCGCGAACTTGAGACAATGCTTGACATGGAAGAGGCCATTCCTCGTATTACACCTAGGGACAGACGCGATTACATATTAATTAATATGACTCAAGATGAGCGATTTGATCTTGTTACGAAAGAAGAGAGAAGAGGATTGGATAGTGTTTCGGATGAATATCGCTTGGAGATTGAGCGAATTACGGATGAACAAATTGAAGCATTGTCTAATAAGGATTTACAAATTCTAGCAATCTATCGAGAGATGGCGAGAGGATACGCTAATTCGCCACAGCGAATTAAGCAAAGAATAACCGATGAGGAAGCGCATGTCATTAGCGAGAATCTGGATCGCTTGCCAGGAGTGGATTTCTTGCGAGATTCTAGTCGCTCGTATGCTTATGGTGATTCTTTTAGGAGCTTATTCGGTTCAACAAGCGCGATTCCAAGCGAAAGGATCGATTATTATTTATCACGTGGTTATGATCGTTCTGACATTGTTGGAACGAGCTTCCTCGAACTTCAATATGAAAATGTTCTACGAGGGCAAAAGGCAGTTGTAGAAAGCACTATGACTAGGCAGGGAAGTCAAACCGTTGATAGGTCTGTAAATGAAAAACTGGGTCAAAGAGGAAATGACCTTGTATTATCTCTAGATATGGAACTTCAACAACGTCTTGAAGAAATTATTGATGAAGAAATGCGGGCAGCAGGGAAACACTCGTTTATTTTAGATCGTACTGCCTATGGGGTGTTGATGGATCCAAGGACTGGGGATATTTTAGCGATGGCTGGTTTTTGGGATCCTGCGAATCAAGAACGTGATAGTTATGCGGATCACATTGGGAATGTGAATAAAGCGTTTGAAATGGGATCCTCTGTCAAGGCAGCTTCTGTCTTAACAGGCTTTCATACAGGTGTTGCGGCACCTGGGACTCGTTTTAACGATCGTCCTTTGTATTTACCAGGTACACCACCTAAGCGTTCTTGGAATACAAGTGGTTTTGGCTGGATTGATGATCGTCGTGCCCTTGAACAGTCATCAAACGTGTATATGTTTGAAATTGGAATGAGGATGGCTAATTGTACGTATACAGCCCCGAATACGAGATGTGGTTGGACTACAGATTCAATCGGAAATGCGTACAATGAGGTTCGAAATAGCTTCCAACAATTTGGTTTAGGATCAGAGACAGGTATTGATTTGCCAGCCTATTCTTCAGGACTAACAGGTGGAGCCACAACCGGTGGTAACCTACTTGACTTAATGATTGGTCAATATGATACGTATACGACTTTGCAATTAGCTCAGTATATCGCTACTATTGCAAATGATGGGTATCGAATGGAACCTCGTCTTGTACGAGAAATTCGTGAACCAGCCATTAATCAAGGGGAGCAAGGGGCGGTCATTCAAAAATTTGAACCTACTATTTTAAATCGAATTGATATGAGTGATTCACATATTAGAAGAGTTCAAGAAGGACTTCGTGGTGTTATGACAAGAGGAACTGCGCAATCGCGATTTGCTGGGGCTTCATACCAACCTGCGGGTAAGACAGGTACTGCTCAGGTTAAAGTAGCGGTTGGTCAAGGCGATAACAGGCGTATTGTCGATGGAAACACGCAAACGTTAGTTGGATATGCTCCATATAATAATCCGGAGATTGCATTTGCTGTTGTGGTTCCAAACGTTAAATTAGAACGTAACGGCGGGGCACAGGGTATTGCGCAGAAAATTTCTAAAAAAGCACTCGATAGTTATTTTGAAATGAAAGAAGGTCGAAAGGGACCTACTAAAGTAGAGCAACCTTTGCTTGATGATATAAATGGATAGAGACGAAAGAAGGGGAGCTATTTTTTATAGCTCCCCTTCTGCTTTAGTGCTACTTTGCCCATTTGTTAAGATAGACTGGCTTAAATGCTTTCATTTTGGTTAACAAATCATCCGGATTATCCGATATGATGAGGTTATCTAAAAATTCTTGCTTAATAAACCCTTCTGTTTTCATGTGCTCTAACAGCGTTAATAATTTATCATAAAAGTGATTCGTATTTAAGATTCCAATCGGTTTTTGATGATAGCCAATTTGTTGCCAAGTGAGGGCCTCGGCTAGTTCTTCAATGGTGCCAATTCCTCCCGGTAGTGCTACGAAACCATCGGCTAATTCGTACATTTTGGCTTTTCTTTGATGCATGTCTTCAACGATAATAAGGTCAGTTAATGTTACGTGTTCCACATTTTCATAAATCTTTTGAGGGATGACCCCTACCACTTCCCCATGCCTTTCTAACACATAGCGAGCAAGCTCACCCATTAACCCTGCATTGCCGCCCCCATAGACTAGGTTAATATTATATTGAACTAGAGATTGACCAAAAGCCTGTATCGCATCAACATAGCTTGTATTACGTCCGAAGCTTGATCCACAAAATACACATATGTTATGTAACATCACAAAATCCCACCTATTCTAAAGTCTATACTTTAGAATAATTGAAAGTTTATAATTTGTAAATTATGGTTTTGTCTACTAGTTTTTTTACCGGTATTAGAGGAAGATTGAACGGATGAGGTCGAATGTTATGAGTAGTGTATTGAAAAGTAGGAGGGGAACCATGCAATTAGGAAAAGTAGTGTCTTTACAAAATGTGATGTGGAAACGAGAAGGGAAGACCATATTAGATCAAATTTCCTGGAATGTTGCACCGGGAGAGCATTGGGTAATTCTTGGTTTAAATGGTTCAGGAAAAACATCGATCCTCAACTTGCTTACAGGATATCAATGGGCGTCCAAAGGAGAGGTCCATGTGCTAGGTGAGACATTTGGTCAAACGAATATTCCAGAACTCAGAAAGTCAATTGGTTGGGTGAGTGTATCTGTGGATGAACGCTATGCTGGGCGCGGAAGTGACAATGCATTAGAAGTCGTGATTAGCGGAAAGCATGCTTCCATTGGTCTGTATGAAGAAGTGACGAAAGAAGACGTCAACAGAGCGAATGCTTTGTTAGCTGAATTAAGAATCGAACATCTAGGAAAACAACCATTTATGAAACTCTCGCAAGGTGAAAAACGAAGAGTAATTATTGCTAGAGCTTTGATGGGGCAGCCTAAAATTTTGATTTTGGATGAACCGTGTAACGGGCTAGATCTATACTCTAGAGAGCAGCTATTAGAGACGATTGAACGTTTGGCAAGAGTTGAAGGCGGACCGACGCTTCTTTATGTGACACATCATATAGAAGAAGTTGTTCCAGTTATTAGTCATGCACTGTTAATTAATCATGGGAAAATTGTAGCTCAAGGGGATAAACAGTCTATACTTACTGAATCGAATTTAGAAAAAACGTTTCAGTTACCTATTGCAGTGAAGTGGGAAGATAAACGTCCGTGGGTTAGCATTAAAAAGAATGTAGATACCAACTGAAAAGTCTCCTGAGTCATTACATATAGAGGAAGCTCATCATATTGTGAGTGATTTAAATCAGCAAGTCTTTGGCGGGAAATTAGATGATGAGCTTTCATTTGGAGCAGCAGAAGCACTGAATTATCTAGATGAATAAATAGGCATATAAAAGAAGGAGATACAAGTCGTATAGATCTGTATCTCCTCTTTCTAGTTATCTGATTGCGGTAAATGCACGTAAATTGATGAAAAAATTGAAAATGATGTGCTGTTTCTAAATATAGCTCTTTGAAAAGTAAAACAGGTTTCTACATTTAAATGAAAAAAGCAATTATGAATAGAATTCCTGTCTCTCTTTTATCAAGTATGAATCTCAAGCTTCCAATTTAAGCACGACTTTTGAGAACTTATGTTTTGTATTCAAATTATTTGCGTCAAATCCCATCACTTTTAGCAACTAATGTGTCGGCTAGAAACTCCCTCAAAATCCTGTTTAAGTTCCTTTTATTTAAAGTGTGGAATGGTCTCGTAAGCTATTTTTTTTATGACAGCCTCATGCTGTGGATAATCTGTAAGTAATTCTTTCTGTGTAAACAACTCAAAATCCTCATATTCAAAACCAGGTGCTACCATGCAACCGACTAATGAAAAGGACTTATCTTCTGAGAGAGAGGATCCAAATACCGAATGCTTTGGAACTAATACTTGCGGTACTTCTCCTTTTTCTGCATTCAAACCGAGCTTAGCCTCTTCATAGTGTCCGTTCTCATGAATAATATGAACGGACATCGAGCTCCCTGCGTGGAAATACCATAATTCATCTGATTGTAAGCGGTGGAAATGAGAAACGTCGCCTGCACGTAATAAAAAATAAATGCTCGTATAAAGTTTTCTAGCTTTCTCTGAGATTTCTTCCTTTGATTCAAAAGATCGTTTAAAGAACCCTCCTTCTGGATGAGGCTCAAGACCTAAATGGGTAATCCAATATTCTGCTTCGTTTTGGTTCAATGTAAAAAGCTCCTTTCACGTCCTATGTAAGTAATACATTCCTTATTCAGTTAAACAGAAGGAGGGAAAAGAATCAATATTGGGTTCATTTTATCCATGGGAGTTCACTCAGTAAGATAATGCTTTGACATCTGTCTGACTCATTTATATGTTAGAATCCTTCCAACTAAAATGGTATAAATAGTATAGTTGAATTTGCATATAAGGAGAGACAATCGTGCAGACGATTTTAATTGTAGAAGATGAGATTCCGATCAGTCAGGTACTAAAGGTTTATTTACAAAAAGCTAATTTCAAAATCGAGCAGGTTTTTGATGGGGGCGAAGTGCTTGGTAAGCTTGAAAGCTCAAAACCTGATTTAGTTCTATTAGATGTGATGTTACCAGGTAAAGACGGTTGGGAGATCTTAAAAGACATTCGCCAGAGTAGTTCGTGTCCTGTAATTATGTTGACGGCACTTGGTGATGTTAATTATCGGCTGACTGGGTTGAATGGTGGAGCCGATGACTATATTTCTAAGCCTTTTATTGCAGATGAAGTGGTTGCTCGTGTTCAAGCTGTTTTAAGACGTTCAAGGAATTCTTTAGAAAAGGAAGAGACTGTTTTACGGTTTGGGAAATTGGAATTTGACTGTAAATCTCATCGAGTCACGATTGATAACGTAAAGGTCGTTTTAACACCGCGAGATCTATCATTGTTACTGTTTTTTGCAAGGCACCCGAATCAGACGTTTACTAGAGATCAATTGATTGAGCATGTTTGGGGTTGGGAGTATGATGGAAGTGATCGAGCGGTGGATCTTGCTATTAAAAGGTTGAGGAAGGCGTTATCCAATTGGCCTGAATCAGAAGGAGAAATCAAAACACTTCGAGGATTGGGGTATCAACTTTGTGTCTATAAAAAATAAGAAAAGAATTTCATTGCTTCGTTATTGGACAAGCCGATATTTAAGCACTCTTTGTATCGGTTTAGTCGTAATCGCCATTATTTCTGCTTTATGGATTCGCCATACAACCCTTGAGCACCGCTTAAATATGACTAAACTAATGGCTGAGGAAATCGCAGATCGTTTTGTTGACATCAGCGAAGGGAGACCGACTCCTAGAGGGGATGTTCCTGGATTTCTGTTAGATCGTGGTCGGTTTATGAATATGGAAAGCGATCCATCTATTTATATTATTGATGCAAATGGCCTGATTCTTTCGAGTAACAGACGAAGGGAACGATTCTTCGTAAGGACATTCCCACAAGAAATTCTAAATGAGGAAGAGTCGGTTCAAAAAATAAGGGTAGAAAGTGAGAACAGTAACTTTTACGTTGTAAAAACTCCAATTGAATCTGAGGGTGTATTGTTGGGGTGGGTGGTCATGCTTGAATACGAAGAAAATTTAGTTCAAGTGAACCAAGAATATCGTCAGCTGGCGATCATGATTAGTGGCCTAGCTTTGCTTGGCTGGGCAGCCATCTACTTTTTATCAAGAAGATTGTCTAATCCCATTACAAATGTTGCGCGAGCAGCAAGGCAGGTTCAAGATGGAGATTATAATATTATTCTTCCTGAAAATGATATTAAAGAGCAGGAAGTTTATGAATTGGTTCACTCCTTTAAGGAAATGTCCAATCGCCTTCAGCAATTAGAGTCACTTCGCACTGAGCTTTTGGCTGGTGTAACCCATGAATTAAAGACACCTGTTACTTCGATTAGTGGGTTATTACAAGCCGTTAATGATGATGTGGTCACCGGAGCAGAGGCAAAAGAATTTATAGCCATCTCATTGAACGAGACGACAAAAATGAAAAAGATGGTTGAAGACTTGCTAGCTTTTAATTCTTTTGCCACGAATGCGATACCGGTTGTGAATCAAGTCCATAGTTTGAATGAGCTCGTGGCTGATTTTGCTCGGCAATGGCAACTTGTTCAAGAAGAAAAGAATGTGGAAGTTGATGTGGTTTTCTTAGAGGAAGAATGCCTTGTGGATGTGGACTCGATTCGATTGCAGCAAATCTTTACAAATCTTCTTAATAATGCGAAGCAATCCATGGTACATGGTGGAACGATTAAATTAGATTTAACTGTATCCGGAGAACAAGTCCAAATCGATGTGGTTGACTGGGGTCATGGGATACCTAAAGAAGAACAAGGACTAGTCTTTGAACGTTTTTTCAGAGGAGAAAATAAAAAATTAAAAGTGAGAGGGCTTGGTTTAGGATTGCCTTTTAGTAAAATGATGGCGCAGTCGCTTGGGGGGGACTTGTACTTAGTAGAAAGCTCTTCTTCTGGTACAACCTTTAGAATAACCTTACCTAAAATAGAAGACGATTTTGAAAGCTACTGATACTCTCAGTAGTTTTTTTATGCTCTTTTTGTTTTGACATTTTCCTGACACATTGAAAGGTTAAAGTACAAGTGTAAGACAAGCAAAATTACTTTTGGAGGGATTCACAATGCAAAAAAAATTAATTGGTTATGTAGTGGCTGGGGTTATCACAATTGGATCTGTTAGTATCGCTGTTCCTGCACTAGGTTTTTCATTTCCCACTAAAATTGCCAAGAACAGTCTTTAATGAAAAGAAGGAGAAATAGCCATGATGGATGAACATAATGATAGCGATGTTCGACTTGAACGAAAACAGATAAAACAATCAAAGATGAAAGGCTTTCTAATGACCCTCTCTGCTGGGGTCATTGGATCGGTTTTAACCCTTTCGATTACGCCATATCTTGACTACTATACTCAACCAACTTCGGCCATTTCTGAGAATACAGCATTCCCACAAGAGGTGACTAATGCTTCTTTAAACGTCCAACCCGTATCTACTGCAGCGTCTTCTATCGCGGATACGATTGAACATGCATCAGAAGCGATTGTTGGAATTGTCAATATTCAACAGCAACAAAATCCTTTTAGACAATTAACGGAATCAGTTGAGAGTGGTACAGGATCTGGAGTTATTTTCAAAAAAACGGAAGAGGCTGCTTATATTGTGACAAATAATCATGTCATCGAAGGAGCTAGTGCGCTCGAAGTGTCTCTTCATGACGGACAAAAGGTGACAGCGGAATTAGTTGGGACAGATCCGTTAACAGATATCGCTGTTTTGAAAATGAATCCAGTCTATGTCACAGCTTTTTTAGAGTTCGGGGATTCCTCATTGCTCCGTGCAGGTGATCAAGTTTTAGCTATTGGAAATCCTTTAGGACTCGACTTATCAAGAACTGTCACTCAAGGGATTGTCAGTGGGGTGGAACGAACAATAGCTGTTACGACATCTGCTGGGGAATGGGACTTAGATGTCATTCAAACAGACGCTGCGATTAATCCAGGAAATAGTGGTGGGGCTTTGATTAATACGCTAGGTGAAGTGATTGGTATTAACAGTTTGAAGATTTCTGAAAGTGGTATAGAGGGGTTAGGGTTTGCGATCCCAAGTAATGAAATCATACCCGTAATTAATGAAATTATGGAAAGTGGACAAGTGGTAAGGCCTTATGTTGGTGTTGGATTAGCTAGCCTTAATGAGATCCCGCAATTTTATTTGCAAAGTCTTCCTGTTGACGTTACAGAAGGGGCAATTGTGACAACGATTGACCCGAATTCTGATGCTGCTATTGTAGGACTTGAGGTAGAAGATATTCTTATTAGCGTTGAAGGACATGCCATCACAAATTCTGGTGATCTTAGGAAGTATTTATATACAGAATTTTCAATCGGTGATGAAGTGGAAATTGAATATTACCGTCATGGAGAGTTAATGTCAGTTGAAATTACACTAGGAAGCAATCAATCATAAGAGGAGTCATTATGAAACAGAAAAAAATGCTTTTGTATGTATCTTTAGGGTTCATTTTAGTTATTGGTATTGCGTTCACACTTTTCACCATTCAAGGAGACCGAGTTGCTACCGTTAATGGTCAATCCATTCACAAAGATGAATTATTCGACGTGCTTGTCGCTCAATATGGAGCAGAAGTGTTGGACTCATTAGTAGCAGACATGATTATTAAACAAGAGTTAAAAAAGGCAAACATTCAGATTACTCAAGAAGAAATTGAGGAAGAAATGACCATTTATATGGAGTCATACGGTGGAGAAGAATCGTTTACTCAATTACTTGAAGCGAGTGGGGTTGAGGTGTCGACGATTGAAGGAGACATTGAAACGTTTCTAGCCTTGGAGAAACTATTCCAAACGCGAATTACCATTACAGAGGAAGAGATTATTTCCTACTTTGAAGAAAATAAAGACTATTTTGGCGAAGAAGAGCAAGTTCATGCTAGCCATATCTTGGTTGAGGATGAATCTACAGCCATTGAAATCAAAGATAAGCTCGAAGCTGGAGAAGATTTCAGTGCTTTAGCAATCGAGCATTCCATCGATGACTCCAATAGTGACTTAGGGGGAGATCTTGGTTTTTTTGGAAGAGGACAAATGGTTCAAGAATTCGAAGAGGTTGCCTTTTCTCTTGAATTGGGTCAATTTAGTGATCCTGTTCAAACTGAGTTTGGATATCATCTTATTAAAGTTGAGGAAAGATTGGAAGAACCGGCAGCCACTTTGGAAGATGTGAGAGATGAAATTGAATCCACATTGTTTGATCAAATGTTAGAAGTGGAATATACGGCCTGGTTGAATGAAAAATTTGAAGAATATGAGATTGAGTATTTTCTTGAAGGGTAACGGTGGATCGTCATGCTGTAAAGATACATCTGAAAAACTGGCGAATGTTGTCATTTTTTTGAGGTGAAGCAAAAGGGATAATCATAGCTTGTAAAAAGCAGTTTGAACCTAGAAGTAGGTTCAAACTGCTACTATAGAATAACTATGAATGAATCTTAGAATTGAGAGCCGCCCATTTGCTGCTCGGCCATTTGAACAAGACGTTTTGTAATTTCGCCACCAACAGAACCGTTAGCACGAGAGGTTGTATCAGCGCCAAGTTGAACTCCAAATTCTTGTGCAATCTCATACTTCATTTGATCTAAAGCTTGTTGTACTCCAGGAACTAGTAATTGATTTGAACTATTGTTGTTGCTTGCCATGATGTATCACCTCTTTCGTTAATGTAGTTCTAGTATGTGGGATTCTTTGTTTACTATTCAAAAAAAGAACCGGGAATTTATTCCATTCTATCGACTGATTTTAAACAATCAATCGCAATGAAATCCATTTCTTCATCCATTCTTATTTTAATTCGTTTTAACTGTAAATCGACTTTATCAATGATACCAATCAGTTCACGAAAAAAGCCTTCGCTCCAGTACGTGATTTTAACATAGAGCTCGTGTTTAAGTGAATCGAGTACAATGAGGCCAATCTCTTGTAATTCCTGTTCATCTAACTTAGGTTTTTCGACTTTTTTTAGTTCTTCCTTTCGAAGAAGCAATGCTTGTTTGTGCTCTGGTAAAAACATGCGACTGCTTTCCCAAAGTAAATTTCCACGTTGTAGATGCTGCTCATTCATTTATAATGTCCTCCTATCTTTTTGGCACGTTCAAATGCTTGCCCAGCCTTCGTTAAAGAAGAAGCCCGAATAAGGGAGGTTGTGCCGTACTTCTCTCGAATTCCGTCCATAACGTAGCCAATATCTAATTTTTTGTCCCGACCTGTATCAAATAAATTTAGTTGTAATTCATGATCAGAGCAAAGCTTCGTCAAACTCACACCGAGACGCCTTACGGGATTCTGATCCCAAAACTTCAAGAAGAGCCTTTCAACTGCTTGGAACACATCCATCGTGTAATTAGTCGGCTCATATAAGGTTGTTTGTCGATGAAAGCCTGTTCGAATTTCATAGCTAGCGCCGCTAACGCTAATGGTCACGGTTTGTCCCATCACACCTGATTTCCGTGCTCTCATACAAACTTCTTCACAAAGCTCAAGCAAAACGACACGAATTTCAGCAAGGCTTATGTAATCACGAGGTAACGTCATTCCATGTCCAATTGCTTTTTGACCATCGTGTGATGCCGTTGTTACAGGCGAGTAATCTTCCCCGTGTGCGGTCATCCAAAGAACTTGACCATTGATCCCCCATTGGTCTTTTAGACGTTTGAGAGGGACAGCGGCTAGTTGTCCGATCGTTCGAACACCCATGTTCCGTAAATGAGTAGCCATTCTTCCTCCCACCCCAAACATCTTTTCAACCGGTAAAGGCCATAGTGTCTTGGAGAGTTCATCTTTCTTTAGCCAAAAGATGCCTGATTTATTTTTTTTAGAAAAGTTGTCACAAGCCATCTTCGCGAGAATTTTGTTTTCACCAATGCCAATTCGGGCTCGTACTTTTGTAGATTCCCATATTTCTTTTTGAATTTTTTCCGCAATTTCAAAAGGAGTGCCAAATAACTGCTCGCTTCCTGTTACATCCATGAACTGCTCATCAATCGAAAAGGGTTCGACTAAGTCTGTGTATTTTTCCAAAATAGCTGTAATTTCAACCGATGTTGTAATATAGTCTTGCATTTTTGGGGGAACAACGACTAAATCTAAGCACTTTTGCTGTGCTTCCCATAATCGCTCTCCATTTTTAATCCCGCTTTTTTTGGCTAGAGGACAAGCGGCTAATATCACACCAGATCGTCGTTTGGGATCTCCAGAGACGACGAGTGGTCTATGCTGCAAGTGAGGGTATCTCGCTTTTTCGACTGAAGCATAAAAAGATTGCATATCGACAAGAAAGATTGTTTTCATGAAAGCTCACACTCCGAATAAGAACAGATGTTTGTAATTTATTATATGCGAAAATACGTTCGGTATTCAACAAACATTTTCTACCAAAGGAATTGAGTTAACGGAACAACGCTTGACGACATACCCTAGCGTGTATAAAATATGATAAGAGAAAGAAATGGAATAAAGGGGTGAACCAAATGAAATACAATGATCAAATGAAAAATAGAGTGAAACGAGTAGAAGGACAAGTTCGGGCATTGTTAAGAATGATGGAGGAGGAAAAAGATTGTAAAGACCTCGTAGCACAAATGTCAGCTGCAAGAAATGCACTTGACCGTACGATCGGTCTAGTTGTGAGCACGAATCTAGAACAATGTGTAAGGGAACAAATTAATAAAGGCGAAGATACGGAAGTATTTATACAAGAAGCGGTGAACTTATTAGTCAAGAGTCGCTAGTGGATCTATTCTTTTACTTCATGAGCTTGAACAGACCATCCAAATCTTGCCTACACTCATTAGAAAATTAAAAGAAAAAGGATGTCATTTCTCAACGTTAAAAGAGACGTGAATCCACTGACAAGGAGCAATGAATCCGCACGTTAAAAGCCAGCAATGAGTACCACTCATAGCTGGCTTTTAAAATATTTAAATGGCTTCGAGGCCATCCAAAAGATATAACCAACTTTTTTAGCGGTCCTCGGTGATTCTGATAATCTGCTTGTCTTTGGAAACCATATAGACATCTAATGAGGAAAGGGTGTCCGGTGTGATCGAATGGGTGTTAAAAGTCAGAAAAAATATTTGGTTAATACCGAGTGCTTATTGTATCGTTTCTTCCTTTCTAGCGGGTTTCATTATTTGGATTGATACGGCTCATGGCGATAAAGTGGAGGCCGTAGTTCCGGCTAACTTATTGATTAGTGTAAGTTTAGCACAGACGATATTCGCCACCATTTCGGCTGCATTATTAACGATGATCACCATAACTTTTTCAACCATTATGGTTGTACTAACGACATATTCTTCGCAGTTTTCACCGAGAACTTTATCTGATTTCATTACGAATAAAGTCACGATGAGGGTTCTAGGGGTTTACATGGGAGGATTCATGTATAGCATCCTATCCTTGTTATTCATGAGGGAAGATTTAGAATATGAAGTGTTGGGTGCTACTATTGCTGTCCTATTCTCAATTGTATGCCTCGCTTTCTTTGCTTACTTTATTCACTTTGTAGCAACGTCAATCCAAGTGAACAAGCTAATAAGTGATTTAACAAGGCAAACGTTGGAAACGGTAAAAGACCGGAAAAAGACAAAGAAGCGAAATGAAAGGATAACGATTGCAAAGACAAAACCTGAGATTCCCCTTCATTTATATTCAAAGAAGGAGTTCAAAAGTGAATCCTTTGGCTATATTCAGTTAATTGAATATCATCATTTATATAACCTAGCGCGAAAGCATAATCTCGTGATCGAGGTCAATCAATTAATTGGCGCATTTATAACAGAAAATAAACCGCTAATTACCGTCTATTATCAAAAGAAATTCCCTCATGTAAATATGCATAAATTTGTAGAGGTCGGTGTAGAGCGGACCATTCTTCAAGATGTAGAGTTTGGCATTCGCAAAGTGGTAGAAGTAACACTTCGAGCGATATCACCGGGAATCAATGATCCGAATACAGCGATTGATGGCCTTTTACATTTAGGAAGACTTTTAGCTGATGTATGCAAACAGGATGGCTGTTACACGATCTACTCAGACGAAAGTGGTGTAAAAGTAATTGCTCCACAAAAACCAATTGAAGATGTGCTTTATGCGACTTTCTATCAAATCTGTCATTATGGTCGAGAAGATATTTCAGTTTTACTGGCTGCATATGATGCATTTATCCTAATTGCAGAAGAAAATGATAAATCCGTTCAAAAAGAAATTTGGCACTTTAGCCAATATATTAGTGAAAGCTTTAATAAAAACGTTCTGCATCAGAAAGACCTAAAGTATCTAAAGGGAAAAATGAATCAATTGCGATCTATTATTGAAGATTAAAGAGGGAAAACAGATCATAAAACTAGGAAAAAGATTCTATTAAATATTGTTGTCCGCATGAGGTAATGGTAAAATTAGCAATTGAGGAATCAAAACCCTAATCATATACATAAGGAGTGGAACAAATGGAAAAAGTACTTATTTTTGGTCATAAAAATCCAGACACTGATACAATTTGTTCAGCAATTGCCTATGCTGATTTAAAAAGTAAGCTAGGTTTAAATGTAGAACCTGTTCGTTTAGGTGAAGTTAATGGAGAGACTCAATATGCGTTGGATTACTTTAAAGCAGAAGCACCGCGTTTAGTTGAAACAGTTGCGAATGAAGTGGATAACGTCATCTTGGTGGATCACAATGAGCGTCAACAAAGTGCGAGTGATATTAATGACGTTCGTGTATTAGAGGTTATTGATCATCATCGCATTGCCAATTTCGAAACAACAGATCCGCTATACTACCGTGCTGAGCCAGTCGGTTGTACAGCAACAATTTTATTAAAATTATATAAAGAGAAAAATGTTTCCATTACTAAAGAAATCGCTGGGTTAATGCTATCGGCGATTATCTCTGATTCTCTTTTATTTAAATCGCCAACGTGCACGCAAGAAGATGTTGATGCAGCAGCAGAACTAGCAAAAATTGCTGAAGTAGATAGTGCGGCGTACGGTTTAGAGATGCTAAAAGCTGGAGCGGATTTAAGTGATAAAACGATTAGCCAATTAATCACTCTAGACGCGAAAGAGTTTGATATGGCGGGCAACAAAGTTGAAATTGCTCAAGTAAATGCAGTCGATACAAATGATGTTCTATCACGACAAGCTGAGTTAGAAGAAGCAATTACTCAAGTGATTGCGGAGAAAGAATTAAGCTTGTTTGTATTAGTTGTAACAGATATTTTAAATAACGATTCTGTTGTATTGGCTTTAGGAAAAGAAACGGAAGCTGTTGAAAAAGGATTTAATGTTAAATTAGAGAACCACACAGCTACGCTCGAGGGTGTTGTATCACGTAAGAAGCAAGTGGTACCACAATTAACAGAAGGATTCTCGAAATAATAAGGCTTATGAGGTTTGCAACATCCAATCCTCGTACATACAAGAGAGAGTGGCTGAAGGTCACTCTCTTTTGTATGTAATAGACATGCATAAAACCGCACCATTCAACCAAATACTGAACTAAAAAAGCTCATTTAATGAAAGTAGGAATGATGTGTGGGAGTCAAAGAAATAGATGTTGTGATAATAGGGGCTGGTTTAAGCGGCTTGGTCTCTGCGCTTGAATTAAAGAAACACAAAATTCCGTTTGTTCTATTAGAAGCGCGTAGTCGCGCGGGTGGACGAATTCATACAATCGAATCAGGGGAGGGTGTACCGGTTGATTTAGGTGCACAATGGATAAGTCCTTACCATGAAAGAGTGAAGAAGTTAGTACGTGATTATGGACTTAGGCTAGTTTCAACTTACCGAGAGGGGAAAACGATTTATGATATCGATGGAGTAATCGAAAAAACGGAAAAGGCGTGGCCATCGATGTCACTCTTCGAACAAGTAGATATCTGTCATTTTAAGAGAGAGTTAAACAAACGAAGTAAGAAAATAAATTCTACTCAACCTTGGGAGTCCCAACTTGCTAGGGAGCTGGATAAAAAAACGGTAGAAGAATTCCTTGAATTACATACATACACCCCTTTAGCAAAATCCTTTTATCGTCTTTTACTAGAAGAAGCCTTATGCAGCAAATTATATGAAGTATCGACACTAGACTTGCTGTGGTGTATAAGGGGAGCTGGGTCAATTGAGCGCTTGCTAACAGCTGAAGATCTTTGGATAGAAGAGGGAGCAGAATGCCTTGTTAGAAAAATATCCGAGTCATTAAACGAACAAATTCGATATGATAGTCCAGTAAAGACTATAACGTATGAGGATAATCAAGCTGTAGTTTTTACAGATCAACAAACGTGGAAAGCGAAAAAAGTGATTGTAGCCATGCCTCCGAACCTATTAACACGAATCCATTTTGATCCTCCACTACCGGCGAATCGAGCTCAACTCAATGAGCGAGCAGGATTACCATCCGTCATCAAAATTATTTTTGTTTATGAGCGACCTTTTTGGAGAGAGCAAGGGTTAAGCGGTATGGTTTATTCTAATCAAGGGCTAGTAAAACTAACAATAGATAGTTCTTCACCAAAAAGCAAAAACGGTGTTTTGACTGCACTCGTTACGGGTGACTCTGCCAGAAAATTGAGCGAAAAGTCGTCTGAAATGCGAAAGAAAGAAGAAAGAGAGAATCTCGTCCGCTTTTTTGGAAAAGAGGCCCTACAAACAAGGGAAATTCATGAAAAAGATTGGTCAGCTGAGGAGTGGACTCGTGGAGGATATGGAACCCATTTTTCAGCAGGTATAATCAGCCAATTCGGCCAAACGATCTTACCTCCTATAGGTCCCTTACATTGGGCGGGAACAGAAACCGCTACAGAGTGGAGAATGTATATGGAAGGCGCAGTTCAATCAGGGGAGAGAGCGGCAACAGAAGTAATAAGGTATTTTAAAAGGTAAGGGCGTTCTTCACTAGGTATAATGAAACTAATCAGTAAAACTAAAAATATTCCTGTAAAAAACTGCTCTACAGGTTTTTATGTGGGATTTATAAAGCGAGGTTACTTCTATTGTCTCATTCCTTAACATGACGGAATATATTTAAAAAACTGTTTTCTACTCTTTTTCCTACATAGTAGGTAATCAGCATACAAGAATCATTAAAAAAGAGACAAAGGTAAAGTAACTTGGATACTCACCATTTCACCTCAATATAATTCAAAATAAGTTTTTTTGAAAAAACGAGGTCATATTCCCCTTTTTCAAGAACAACTTCAGTGACTTATTAGCATAAGTAAGTTGTTCTTATACAAGTATAGGTTTGGAAGGAATGGAATATTTATGTATGAAACGAATCATATGAGAGATACTAACAGCAAAACTTCAAAAGGGGGGTCCTTGATGACATTTGAAAAGGGAACGGAATATAAAATTGCTCAAACAGCGAAAGGACATTTTAACTCAGCTGAATTGCTAACTATTATTCGGCAAAGTGAAAAAACCATTCAATTTACTCTCGGAAATGGAAAAGGTCACGGTTCAATGCCCTCGGAACACATGAACTATTTAGTAAATAGAAATGAGTTAACACTTAATAAGCGTGCGTTATTGAATGATGGCGCTAACGAAGAGAAAATTGGCTAGATGGAAATTGCCAGAAGAAAGCCCAACATGTAGATGTTAGGCTTTTTTTGCTGTAGATCCAAATCTAACATTGATAATGAAAAAGAGTAAATATAACAAAGTTAGGCATTCACCCTTGTGAGAATATCTACATATGTTGAGGTAAAAGGAAAGAAAGGGTGATTAGATGAGTGGTAAAATTCGTAACTATTATGCAGGGGGAAACACAGCAAAAGGATTTTATAGCCTTTATGAAGATGCATTAAATCAATTAAACCGTTTATTTATTTTAAAGGGAGGTCCTGGAACAGGAAAGTCCTCACTTATGAAGGCTGTTGGCGAGCAAATGGTCAGTAAAGGGTTGGATATCGAATATTTACATTGTTCTTCCGACAATAACTCGATTGATGGCGTCATTATCCCTAAATTCAAAATTGGAATAGTGGATGGAACTGCACCTCATGTTATTGAACCGAAAGCCCCTGGAATTATAGATGAATATGTGAATTTAGGAGTAGCGTGGGATTCAGAGAAACTGGCTGTTCATAAGGAAGAAATACTTAAATTGAACAAAGAAATTTCTCGGAAATTTCAAACCGCATACGATACATTCGCAGCCGCTTTGAAGGCTCATGATGATATTGAGGAAATATATATTAATAATATGGATTTTGAGGAAGCGAATCAATTAACCAATGAATTAATTACACTGTTTTTTGATGACGATACGTCAAACAAAAAATCTACAGTGAAGCATCGTTTTTTAGGTGCAGCAACCCCGAAAGGTGCTGTTGACTTTATTCAAAATCTAACAGAGGATGTAGAGAAACGTTATTTTATAAAAGGAAGAGCTGGCTCTGGTAAATCAACGATGCTTAAAAAAATTGCAGCAGCGGGAGAAGCCAAAGGGTTTGATGTTGAGGTGTATCATTGTGGCTTTGATCCGCACAGTTTAGATATGGTTATCCTCAGAGAACAAGGGATTGCTATTTTTGATAGTACCGCACCGCATGAGTATTTTCCAGAAAGAGAAACGGATGAAGTTGTGGATATGTATACAAGGTGTATCGCCCCAGAAACAGATGAAAAATTTGCAGAAGACATCGCAAGGACAACGAAACCTTATAAGGATAAGATGAAAGAAGGAGTGTCTTATTTAGCAGAAGCCAAGCAACTGCGCGATAAGCTGGAATCTTTTTATATTGAGGCAATGGACTTTACGAAAATAGATCAAATTAAAATGGAGATTTTAGAGGAAATTGAGAAGGTCATAAATAAAGAGTAATATTCGTACCGCTGATCCTTTTTGCAAGGGATCAGTGGTTTTTTAACGAGCAGGCGAATGATTGAAAAGAAGCGTATACGACTAGAGATGAAAATCGAAGGGAAGAAATCTTATGAGAAAGAAATCGAAGAAAAAAACAGTACTGATCGTGCTAGGAGTTCTGTTCGTTATTTGGATAACATTGAATTTTTTAAGAAGAGAAGTAAAACCATTTTCTCATGGAGAGGACCCTTTGATTATAGCTTATCAAGGTGGAGAGCATCTCGCTCCATCAAGCACATTGGCTGCTTTCGAATAAGCGGTAGAGTTAGGTGTCGATGCATTGGAGTTTAATATACATATAACAAAAGATGAGTATTTACTGGCTATTCATGATCCGATGGTTGACCGAACAACAGAAGGAGAAGGAAGAGTTGATGAATTGTTGCTTGAAGAAGTGAAACAACTTGATGCAGGATTTTATTTTCAAGACTTAAATGGAGAATGTCCCTTTAAAGGCAAAGGGAACTCTAACAGTTAACGAAATTTTTTCCGCTTTTTCAGTATGAAAATGGTGATTGAAATAAAAGATACAAATGCTACAGAATTAATCCTAATAATAGTTAGAAAGTTTTGGAAGTTAATTCAATAGTTTAACCTTGAAGTCCGAATATTAGTGCTTCATTTGATCATGATCTTATTAAGATGGTTGATGAAGTCACAGAAGGAAGAGTGGCCATATGGCCCTGTTGAATCAGGACCACGGTGATGAATCGCTTCAATTGCCTTCGACCATGTGGTGGAATCAATTTTGCTAACACCTAAATCACCTAATTTTACCAACGAAGCCACGCATCTAAAATCCCTAGGCTTAGGACAAAGCAACGGTGCCACTCATTGCTTAAAGGCTATTGAAAAAGGTGAAAACCGTACCTTTATCAGTGCCTATGGATTTACCACCGTCTTGTTTGACAGTGCCTCCTTTTGTACACACTTACTAATGGAGGTGTTAAAGAGTGGAATTACAAACGATCATAACGATAGCAGCTATTTTTATCACGATCCTAACGCTTATTAACGGAATCCGATTGAAGCACAAAAGAGAAGAATACTCAGACTTACTACTTGATAAGGTTGAGAGTGATATTGAATTACGCCAAACATTAGCGATGGGGTTATATTTACGTTTTAAGAAAGAAAACAAAGATGAGACTTCGTACAGTGCAACCTTTATAAAAGAAGATCCGTTAGCATTTGAGCATTTTGTCGCAGATATTATTAAGTCGATTTATGGTGGCGAGATGTTTGTAAGTAAGGCAAGTGGCGATTTTGGTGTGGATTTTGAAAATCGTCGAGAAGACGGGTTATACCTAGGGCAGGTCAAATGTGTCAAAGATGATTTGAGCTTTGAGTCGATCGCGCTTGTCCATTCTAATATGGAAAAATGGGGAGCTGTAGGGGGACTTGTGATTACAACAGCAGGTTTTACGGATAAAGCCATGCAATATGCCGAGGGGTTAGGGGTAGAGATAATAAGCGGAATAGAACTTGTTGATATGTGGCTTAAGTCTATGGAAAGCGAGACGGAGCTTATCAAACAACTGGACCCGTCAGATGTGTAATATAGTTATAGGCTCTGCACAAGTGAGACGAACATAAAAAAACTCTTCTATTAAATAGAAGAATTTTTAAGACCAATACTTCCTTTTATGTTCGTCTGTGAATATCGCCTGTAGTTGCTCAGTTTTGTAAATTCTTTTTTTTACTGTGATAGTAAAAAACACAAAATGAATTGTCATTTGAATGCCTCCAAACTCTTATAGTAAAAGGATATTATGAATCGTTGGAATAATCTTCATGCTACAAATGGAAATCAACTAGAACTTAAGATGTAGTAGGGATTAAGTCTTCTAAGGCATACAAATAAAATTGAGTGTTAATAAAAAAATAAAAAAAACAAACACTTTAAATATAAGAGGGGTGTTTGTTATGACTGAACGATTAATATTGAAAATGTTAACGGTAGTTGGTTTTCTTTTGTTGCCATTTATGTATAAAAGACCTGTGAAGGATTGGGTGCTAGTTTTCTTTTTAAAAGCGTTTTACTCATTGTTTCTTGATTCTATAGTTGTATCTAAAAAAAGAATTAACTACCCAATTCGGTTGTTGCCCAACTATTTCAAAGCACATATATTATTTGATTGCTTACTTTTTCCAATGATTTGTGTTCTTTATAATCAGATTACATATCGCTCGACCCTAGTTGGAATCTTCTTTAAGGTGTTTCTCTTCAGTGTTCCGATGACCTTATTAGAGCATTTTGCAGAGAGATACACCAAATTAATTAAATATAGAAAATGGAAGGATGCGTATACGTTCATTTCCGTATCCTTAACATTTTGGTTAGTGAGAGCAACAATTGGTCTTGTAAGGCAGTTGGAAGGTATGTCGGACAAAAAAACAAATGAAAACGAATAAGTTTTCATTTGTTGAAGTTTAACTGGCAAGTGATTTGATTGTTTTAAATTTAATCCCACAGTTACAAATGGTACTGTGCTTTAAATGTTTGATTTCTGATTGGCATTGAGAACAAATTAAATGTTTTTTCAAATTGATTAACTCCTCTTATGTTTAATAGTCATAACTTCTCGCAATACCACATTGGCAAGAGTATTTATAAATTTAGAGTCAATGTTAGGCATAGAGGGGCGGTAGTAGTTCGCCTTTAGTTCATCTGTAACTATTTTACATTCATAGTCATTGTCATAGAGCACCTCTAAATGATCGGAAACAAATCCTAAAGGTACATTGATCTGGATAGGGATCAGAATACTCAAGGATTTTTTCAGGAAGACTATGAGCTGAGCAAATCACCACAGTACTCTCTAGTTCCTCTTTATTAAGTTCAAGCAGTATCTTAGAAATTTGGTCTGACCAATATTGAATAAATCCCTTTTCTTGATACCAATCATGGATTGAATGAATCTCTAATCCACCTAATTCTTCAGCAACTTTTTGGGCACGTCGATTGTATACTTCTATACTGAAGTCTGTCTTCACCTCTGCTGTTATTGACAAATTTTGCATAATCCATAGAATTCTAATTGATGACTATGAATTTTATATTGTGTGAGATTAGAGCCAAGATACTCGACTTCTTTAAGTATGGGATAGTTAAAATCTTTAATTTTTCCACACTTAGAACAAATCACATGGTAATGAGTAGTCTGAAATAATTCATACTTGCTTAGCCCATTTCCGTATGGAAGTTCACTTAAGATACGCAAATTAACAAAAAGTTTAACGTTACTATAAATAGTTGCTAAACTCATATTTGGTAGTTTTTTATGTATTTCATCCACCGTTACATGTGTTTTTAAAGCAATGATTACTTTTAAAATGCTAATTCGTTGTGGGGTAATTCTTAATCCACGTTCCTTTAAATAAGGGGTGAGTTCTACTATTGCTTGATCCTGCATACAAAGACCCTCTTTTAATAATTTGTATTAGGTATCAGATTATTAACTGATACCTAATCATTGAGAATTGAGAGTTGAGAATAAAATAAAATCAAGATGAGAAAAGATGGTGTAGTAAAAAAAAGCAGCATGTACGAAAATAGACTGTATAATAACTTTCAAACGAACACGCCAACTTGTTTTACTTATGGATAATGATAACACTTATCAAAGAAAAATCAATACTTAATTATAATAACTTTAAATAAGTATACATTACAAGTAAGTGGAAAAGGTGAAAATAAGAAAAGGAATCCTTACTTTCACCTCACGTTTTACCACAGGACGTCAAGCACTTGACCATCAAAAAGATTTGTATCAAAGTTACAAGTCTCCGCATCTATTCCATACTGCCAGCCAGCAAGTAATGCTCCGTCTGGGTATTCAGGATTGTTTTCTGGGGCGTTTGCTTCTGTTGTAATTCCTTCATTAGGAGCTGCTGTCCAAACGTACATCTCATCCAAAATACTTGGATCTTCAATTGCAGCCTCTTCAAAGGCTACATACAATTCTTCGCTAGGGTCAAATATTCCATAGATACCAGAACTAAACTCAGATTCAGACATCACATCGTGCCATGCCTGAATAAAAGCAGAATCGATTGGGTAAATTGGTTCGACATTGGCAAACAAAGCGACTCCTTCAGGTATTCCTAACTCTCTAGCCGTCTCAACAGCTGCCGTAGCTTCATTTTCACCATTTTCATACCCTGTTCCATCTGTAAAGTGATTCCAAATAACAAGAATTTGAATATCGTTTGAATGTAGTAAATCAGTTTCGTTTTCCGTTAAACCATAGGAAACTCCTTCATTTGTACCTAGATATCGTCCCCATACTTCTGGGTCTCCGAAATTGGCACGAACACAAGCGAGCAGTTCGTTTGTTGTTAAGCTAGCAGAATCAACTCCCCATACGGTTTCAGGTGTTTCTTCGTCACTGCTTCCATTTTCACCATTGTTATTCTCTTCATTGGCTGTTCCATTGCTCGTAGCTGTAATATCATTGGTAATATTATTAGTCACATTTAACCCGATATTGACGTCAATGTGATTTGTAACACTATTATCAATGGTATTATTTTCTCCACTATTTACATGATTGTTTATGAAATTCTTTACATTTCCATCTTCAACTTCGATCAAATTGCCAATTGAATTATTGATTTGACCACCATGACTATTCATAGTATTATCAACAGAATTATTGACATCTGCTTGATTCGATTCAATGTGATTCTCTATATTATTATGAATATCAGCTTCATCAGAGGAACTTTTTATGGTGTTATCAATGTTATTGTTTATAAGACTGTTTTTATTTTTCCTCGAATCATGATTGTCGTTTGTGCTGTCTTCATTGCTAGTTTCTTCAGTAGAATCAGCTAAAGCTGTAGAAGGTTCTGACGTATTGGATTGACTACAGAAAGTGAGAGTGAAGATAAACAGGAGGGAGACAAAACCAAGCAACCATAATGATAGATTTTTCTTATTCATTTATTCACCACCTCAAAACATTCTCGACTCATCATACGTAACGGGACAAACATGCGTGAATGAAAGGGGCAGAAGCTGCTTTAAATTCTACTTAACGAACGGAGGTTAATAGATTTATTAGGTTAACCGTGTGGCATAAGAGGTGAAGCGCGTGGTATTAATAAAAGCTCTTAGTGATCTAATCACTAAGAGCAAATGTTGTCACGTACTATTAGAAACAGGAGAATTCAATGCTTCTTGCTGGTTCACCATATTTATTATCACTTTTAGTTCAAGCTCACTTAGTTCTCTGTTTAGAGCTTTTTCAAAGAAATGAATGAATTCTTCCTTCATGTGAACCCTCCTAATCTGTTTTCTATTTAACGCAGGTTTTTTTAAAAAAGTAACAACGTAAAAATCATTAAGATTCAAAATGTTAAAAAACACTACGGAGAATCCGTAGTGTTCGTGCTTATACATATGGTATTAGAGAAATGAAAGTAAAAGTCCACCGATAGCTCCAAATAATACAATTAACCAAGAGGGGAATTTCCAGAATACTAGTAAACTAAACAAAATAGCTACAAAAGCAAAATCAAGAGTTGTTAAAACAGCACTAGTCCAAATAGGGTAATAAAGGGCCGAGATTAAAATTCCCACTACAGCAGCATTCACACCCATTAATGCTGCTCGAATTTGATCATTTTGTCGTAAGGAATTCCAAAAAGGCAAGGTCCCTAGTATGAGAAGAAACGCAGGTAAGAAGATGGAAATGGTTGCGATAAGGCCACCTTGCCAGCCGTACATGATAGCGCCAATGTAAGCTGCAAAGGTAAATAAAGGGCCCGGTACTGCTTGAGTAGCTCCATAACCAGCAAGGAACTGTTCTTCACTTAACAAGCCAGTAGGAACAAATTCTCGTTCAAGTAAAGGTAAAACAACATGACCGCCGCCAAAAACGAGAGAACCAGCACGATAGAAACTGTCAAACAGAGCTACCCAGTTTGAAGTCGTAGCTTCTCTTATTAAAGGTAAAGCAAAAAGTAAACCAAAAAATAAGAATAAACATACAATAGCGAAGCGTCGTGATAGGGGAAAGGTGGTTGTATCGACTGGATCATTGGTTGTCAATTGTCGATAAAGGAAAAACCCCCCTAATCCAGCTACTAAAATAACAATGACTTGTGAAAAGGCTGTCTGCCAAAGTAAAGTAACCACAACAGCTAATAAGGCAATTGTTTTCCTTTGAACATCAGGCGTTAAATTTTTAGCCATTCCTAAAATCGCATGAGCGACAACAGCGACTGCTACTAATTTTAATCCATGTATCCAACCGGCATCAGAGAAACCAAAGGTTTGTAAGAGCAATGCAAAGATGATAAGGACAACGACGGATGGAAAAGTAAAACCAAGAAATGAAATGATTCCTCCTAAAACTCCCGCTCTCATAACTCCGATACCGATCCCAACTTGACTGCTTGCCGGACCAGGTAAGAACTGACATAAGGCCACTAAATCAGCGTAACCTTTTTCGTCCATCCATTTACGTTTACGAATGTACTCCTCATGAAAATACCCTAAATGTGCAACTGGGCCACCAAAAGAAGTGAATCCTAGTCTCGTTGAAACGAGAAAAATTTCTAGTAATAACTTTAATTTCGATTGAAAAAGACTGCCCATATTTTCCCACCCTATTTAATTATGTATGTTAATAATGTAAGAGTAACAAAAGATCAAGTAACGTTCAATGCAAGTGGGGAGAATTTACAAATAAAATAAAAAAGAGATTAACTCAAAAAAGTAGAGATAAACAGTGTATATGTATACTGTTTTAATGGATGTAAGGTATATAGATTGTGAAGATGTGTTTTTAGAGAACCAGTAAAAGATTTACTTTGGGGATTTAACCTTCCAAAACTAAGGAGGTGGGGCAATTGCCCCTATCGCCATTTCGGTGTTATGTTGTGTAGCCACTAGTGGTCTTTTGATAACTGGACTACTAGTGAAAGAGTTTACCATCATCTTGATCATCTCGATTAAGAGTTTGTCCAATTCCTTCATTGGCTATTTTTAGACGGAATTTCTCGTATAAATAAAGGGAGAGCATTTCAAACTGTTCTTTAGTTGGAAGCTCAGATATTAATTTTTTAATATCCTCATCACTGAAATCGCGAACAATTCCATCAATAATAATGAGTGCATCTTCTTCGTCACCCGTTAAATGATCTTTATATAGATGATATAAATCGTCTATAAATTTCAAAAGCGTATCCCCCTTAAGTTAAGTAGTATTAGGATGGATGTAGATTCATACGATTATTCATTAAGATAATAGAAGAGCTAAACAAAATGACAGGTTCGATCAATGATTTACTGCCAATAAAACACTAATGATCATTTTAGCAGTCCCGTGTATGATGAGGGGTGAGGTGATTTCATGCTTATTTCCCCAATGTTAGTAAAAGAGGTGATTTCCCCACCAGAAGATTATGCGAATGTGATTACTGAATTGAAGTTAGACGGAATTCGATTAATCTACAGCAACCTTAATGGGGAAATTAAATTATTCACGAAGCACAACCAAGATGTAACTCATTTATTCCCAGAAATATTAGAGGTTCAGCTACCTAAAGGGATTGTTTTAGACGGGGAATTAATTGCACCAGACCGAGAGTGTAAACCGAACTACGATCTATTAATGAATAGATTAAAGTCTAAACAAGTACTAACAGATGTAGCTATTCAGTATGTAGCTTTTGATATTTTGTACTATAAGGGTAAACGAGTTACTCAATTACCACTCTTAAAGCGCAAGACATTGTTAGATCAAACGATTCCAACGGATGACATTACAGTTGTGACTTCTCAGTGGGTTGAAGGCAACTCGCAAATGTATTTCGATATTGTAAAAGAATATGGGTTAGAAGGTATTGTAGTCAAAAAACCTATGTCCAAATACCAAATGGGTATGCGTTCAAGTGATTGGGTGAAAATAATTAATTATAAGTATGTTAAGGAAAAGAAAACATCTTCTCAGGGCTCTGCTTGGTTATTAGATCAGAAAAAAAGACAGACGTTCTTTGTAATAAATGTACAGGCTAAGAAAAATCGAAAAATACTTTATAATCAATACCGTCAAGTTCTAAAAAAGAGAAAAAGTAAATGTAATTCTCATGAACTTTCAGATTATTGAACTTTCTAGTATACGAGCACCTATAAATTTGGTATGATTGTAATGAAAATGATTATAATTATCAATTGGTATGAGGTGCAAATAAATGGATAAGATTTATTTTTGTAAAGAAAACGAATTTAAAACAAAAAAAGCATATAAATCCCTTAAATCATCTTATCCGGATTTAAAAATTAAGCGTAAAGGATGCCTAGGGAAATGTAAAACATGTAAAGCGTGTCCCTTTTCATTAGTTGATGGAAAAGTCGTTAAAAGTGAATCGAGTGAAGATCTATATTATAAATTGCACAAACGAATATTGAAGCAAACGGTTTAAGTGCTTTGTATCAATGGAGGAGGCTAACACTACAAGTGGTAGCCTCTTTTCGTCCAGTATGTAACGAGAGCATGAATCAGAAGGGTCATTTAGAATTGCATGTTTATTTTAAGTGGAAATGCCACGCTAACCGTTGATGATTATAAGCCTAAAAGGTTATTTACTCTGAAGGGAGTAATTCCTTTATTAAACATGTCTTTTAAAGATAAGAAATGAATGATTAAACATACAATGTGAGAAAAACTAACAGATAGCAATTATAAGAGCGAATTTTCAGTTAAAATAAGGGGGACTAATTTGTTTCAGTTATTTAGGTAATGAAAAGGGGGTGAATACCATGCCTAAACATTCAGGAGAACAAATGCTTCAGGAAAAGTATAACACTTCCAAAAGAGCAGCAGCCTTTTATAACAATCAGATGTTAGATTGCTTGAATCCAACTATGAAAGAATTTATTAGCAATCAGGAAATGGTTTTTATCTCTACTTCCGATCGGCATGGTCATTGCGACTCTTCTTTTCGTGCTGGTTCACCCGGTTTTGTTAGAGTGGTTAATAATTCCACAGTGATGTATCCTGAATACCGTGGAAACGGTGTGATGGCGAGTATGGGGAATATAACCGAAAACCCACATATCGGCCTTATGTTTATTGATTTTTTCGAAAGTAGAGTAGGATTACACGTTAATGGAAAAGCATATATTTGTGAAAATAAAGAATTAGATACGCTGAATCTTCCAAAAGAAGACATTCTGGATATTGAGATCAAGGAAGGCAAGAGAGCAGAGCGGTGGGTTGTGATCGAGGTAGAAGAGGCTTTTATTCATTGTTCAAAGCATATCCCCTTACTAGAAAAAAAGGATAAAAGTAAAAAAGTTCAAAGTACAGGAGGAGACTTTTTTAAAGTGAAACAAAGTAAAATAGACTCTAAAATGAAATCCTAGGAGGTTGATTAAAAGGTTGTGTCAGAGCTTCTGACTTATAACCTTTTAATCAACCTCTCATCTTTTTGTTGTCATGCTTTTTGCTGATGCGAAGAGAAAACTTCAAGAAGTTCATCACTATTAGACACAACATCAGCTAGAGTATACTGATCAAGAACGGACAAATAGGCTTGTAGAGCCTCATTTAGTGTAAACTTTAACTTGCAAGCTGAACTAATAATACACATATTATTGCTAGGGTCAAAACACTCAACTATGTTAAGGTTCTCCGTTTTTCTTACAACTGTACCAATATTAATTTCCTCAGGATCATGCGCTAGTTTTATTCCGCCATTTTTCCCTCTAACTGTTTTAATTAAGCCGAGTTGACCTAATTCATAGACTACTTTACTCATATGGTTATTAGAAATATTATAAATGTTTGATATGTCTTTAATTCTTGCTAATGGAAGATCCTTTCGTGTTCCTAAATAAACGAGAGTTCTCAGTGCATAATCCGTATAACTAGTTAGATGCATATTTTTCACTCCTATCATACAAGTTATTCATTCAATTAGATATATCAAAAACGTTTTACGTACAGTCGTTTTTTAGCTCACTTCTATCCTACATTAAGTGTAAAGAATTGTCTGCAGGTTTAATTGAAATTGTTAACGTTTTCACAAAAAACCTTGTGAGATTTAATGACGAAATATAAAAAATGTACGAAAGGAATTAAAAGTAAGCTCTCACTCATTTAAGAATCCTTTTTCGTATGCGCTAGGCAAATTAGATATGGTGCAATAATAAACGCAGCTAACGGAGAGTTAGCTGCAAATGAACATATTAAATTGATACTTTAATTTGACGCAATCTTTTTTCATCCGTTTCTTCCACTGAAATAGTTAGATGTTCATAAGTTATTTGTTCACCTTTAATTGGTAACCTCTGAAAAAGTTCGGTTAACCAACCACCTAATGTGTGATACGTGGAGTCTGGTAATTCAATATTTGTTAATCTTGCAAAATCATCAAGTGGATAATCAGCTGAAACGATATAAGTAGAAGAATCAACTTCTTTTAAAAGCTTAATTTTTTCATCATGTTCATCCCAAATTTCTCCGACAATTTCTTCAAGAATATCTTCTAATGTAATAAGTCCAGCAGTGCCACCATATTCGTCTATTACAATAGCCATATGTGTTTTTTGTTTCTGGAGTTGGGGTAAGAGTTTTGAAACCCTCATCGATTCTACAACATATAAAGGGTCACGAACGAGTGTTTTTATATGAGATTGTTCTTCTTTTATTAAGGATGTTAGAAAATCCCTCTCGGATAAAACTCCGACAATATTATCGATATTTCCCTCATATACAGGAATACGGGAATATCGTTCGGTAAAAAAAACTTTCTTTACTTCCTCGACTATACTATTCATATTGATAGCAATGATATCAGTTCTTGGCTTCAATATTTCAGCAACAATAATATCGTTGAACTCGAGAGAACGGTGGACAAGCTCCTTTTCATGCTTTTCAATTACACCTTCTTCCTCGCTAATATCAATCATGACTTTAAGTTCTTCTTCGGTCATAGACGGATAGTTCACTTTGGGACTAATTAATTTTGAAACGGCTTTTCGTATTTTTATAAAAGCCCAGGTGAATGGACTGAATATTTTCATCAAGAATGTTAAAATACCAGAGATTTTTAAAGAATAAGTATCTGCAAACTCTTTAACTAGAGATTTGGGTAAAATCTCACCGAAAATTAAAACTAATATTGTAACAACAAAGGTACTAACAAATATTCCTATATTTGGCCCGAAGATTTGAATGGCAATTTGCGACGAAAGTGTTGCCGCTGCAATGTTTACTAGGTTATTTCCAACTAATATGGTTGATAAAGCTTCATCAAAATTGGTAGAAATCTCAAGTGCTTTTTTTGCTCCTTTTCGTCCTTCGTCACTGTAATTTTTTAACCTTATTCTATTTACACTTGAAAAGGCAGTTTCTGCAGAAGAAAAAAAGCGGATAAAAGGAGTAAGAATAGCAATAAAAACAAAAGAGAAACAGGTACATCGGTCAAGAAATTCGTCCTCCTTTATTTATTATAGATAAAGTTTTCCCAAAGTGAGGATGAGGTAACCAAAAATGATGAATTTAATCCTTTAGAGTGAGATAATAGAAAACTGGTTTGTTAAAATAAATAAGAAAATGAAACGAGGTACATGTAGATGATGTATTTAATTGCAGTTTTATTGCCGCCATTAGCTGTTCTTTTAGTCGGTAGACCATTTCAAGCATTGCTGAATTTAATCTTGACCATGTTTTTTTGGTTGCCAGGCGCAATACATGCTTGTTTTATTGTTGCGGATCGAAAAGCAGATAAACGAGCAAGGAAATATGGAAATAGAGGATAGTTAAAGCAAAATAAAGATGCAGTCCTTTGAAAATAACTTGTGAACATTTTATTACACTTAAATAACTTCACTCTTTTCACATATTTATTGAGTATCCTGTTTGTACTTGAACTATTTTTTTAAAAGAGTCGTTAAAAATGAATGTGACAAAAGTGATAGTATTAGCAGGAGGATTAATAATAGGAGCGGCTTCATTAAGGGGTTATTCACCTGATCAGGTAGCTGATTCCGAAAATAGAGAAAAAGTACAAGCGAAGCGCAAAATCGACCAAGCTCAATTAATGAAAAAGCCATGGAGAGGTAACAGATTCGCTGTTTGACTACTTGGCAAAACTATAACGAACCTATGTCAATGACCCAACAGAAGAACCTTATAATCATGGGTATGTCATCGCTTCTATGGATAGTATCTCCTTTATTACACAGGGTAATATTGATGAAAAACTAGTGATCGTTCAAGTGAAGGAAATGACCAGGCACATCACTAATCCGTTTACGATATAATGTTTGTCTTAAGGTGGTGAGAAATTTGAAGGGGATTTTAATAGTAGATGATGAAATTCAAATGCAAAAGCTCCTAATGCTATGTTTACAGTCTGAAGAATTTGCTGTTGAGGCTGTTTCTTCTGGTGAGGAAGCTTTGCATATACTGAAAGAGAAGAAATATGATTTAATTTTGCTCGATATCATGATGGCAGGCATAGATGGTTTTGAAGTACTAAAAAGACTTAGGTACTGTTCGATTAAGGTCCCTGTCATTATACTAACGGCACTTGGTGAAACAGAGGAAGTTGTCAGAGGATTAAATTTAGGAGCTGACGATTATGTAACAAAACCATTTGAACCAAGTGAATTAATTGCAAGGATACATTCTTTGCTAAGAAGGAGCAATCATTCGAATACTGAAAAAGCTATAACAAATATGTACGGAATAACACTCGAACAAAATAGCAGACAGTTTTCGTTCAGAGATGAGAAAATTGATTTCACTAAAAAAGAATATCAAATATTTCTTAGACTTTTTTCAAATCCTGAACAGGTTTACACGAGGGAACAATTATTAGAATTAGAGTGGACAGGTTTAGAAGAACGATATGACAGAAATATTGACACTCATATAAAGAATATACGTGAGAAATTAAGAGAAGCTGGAATTAATGTACCTTTAATAGAAACGGTATGGGGAGTAGGGTATAAACTTTCATATCCAGAGGTTAAGTAAATGAAGCTAGCTGTTAAGTTATCGTTGTTTGTGTTCATTTCTTCTATGATTGGAATTATCCTTATGAGTGTTTCGTTTTACCAGGTGTCGAAATCTTTTTATAAAACTCAACTGCAAAATGATATTGAATACCGGATGAAAGCACATCGAGAAGTAATAGAAGAGGATATGTCAGAACACACTCTTCACCATGTCGTACTAATGGAAAAAAGAGGACCTAATACGTCATTCATTATTTTTGATTCAGGTTTTCAATTCCTTGAAAGTAATTATCCTATTCCAACAGAGCAATTAGCTCTCTATAAGGAGTGGTTAGAAAAAAATTCAAAAGCGGAGAGAACGGAATTTGTTGAAACGATTGCTCATCATCTTCCTCATATTTGGTCATTAACTCCTCTAGAAGAAGATGGCCGTGTAGTTGGTTATTTATTTATTGATCAAGATACTGGTGAATTTGAATTAGCGAAAACAAAATTACTGGCAATATCAGTCATCATGGGAGTATTTACGCTCCTTTTATCAGCCGTTATAACGGTTTATTTATCAAAGAAATTAACTAGTCCATTAATAAAGGTAAGAAATTCAACTAGAAAAATAGCCAAAGGAGAATTTGATGTTGACTTATCACCTAGGGGAAATGATGAAATAGCTGATTTAATGAATCACATTTCCTCAATGGCTGAGCAGCTCAAAGAGTATAGGGATTCTCGTCAACAATTTCTATCAAATGTGTCTCATGACCTTCGTACCCCGTTAACGTATATTAAAGCTTATGCGGCGCTATTAAAAGAAGAAAAGAGTTCTACTGAAAAAGACATTAAAGAACACTCCACTATTATTCACAGTGAAGCGATTAGAATGGAACGATTAGTTAATGACTTATTTCAGTTAATGAAATTGGACGAAGGAAATTTCACAATTGTTAAGCAAGAAATCGATTTTTCCTCACTAGTAGCGAACACTCTCCAAAAGGTTAAGGTAAATGCGGAGGAAAAAAAGGTCGAATTAATATTTATTGCTACTGATAAAATAATAGCTAATGTTGATGGAGAAAGAATGGAGCAAGTTATATTAAACCTGGTAACGAATTCTCTTAGATCAACGAAACCGGGTGGAAATATAGAAGCCATTCTAAAACAAAATTCAACTAAAGTCATCCTTCAAATAAAAGATAGCGGTCAGGGAATTCCAGAAGAAGACCTTCCTTTTATTTGGGATCGATTCTACCGAGTAGATAAATCACGCTCTTCCAAAACAGGCGGAAGTGGTCTTGGACTATCGATTATTAGACAACTGATCGAGCTCCACAATGGAGAGATTAGCGTGAAAAGTCGTTTAGGAGAAGGGACGGTTTTTACGATTACACTAAATAAAGATTGAGATAAGGAGACTTTATGAAGAAGCTATTAGCATAGATGATCGTGAGGCTCTTAACAGCTTACAAAATCCCATTCTCTTATTTCTTCATGGTGGACCTTCCGTGCCTCTTCCTGGAGTCATGCAGAGGGAAGGATTATAAAATAGTAACCAATACGAAAGTATTGGTTAAACACTTTTTCGTCGTTTTTTTAAAAAATTTAAGAAGTTTTAAATTGCGGAACTAAGACTTATAAATAAGAGCTCGTTCATTGATTGAACGAGCTCTTGAAATCGAAGGTTATTGTCCGCCAACTTGTCTTTTTCGTTGGTTGTTCGTTTTCTTCGTTTGTTGACTTTGCATTTTTGTTTGTTGAATTGGATTGCGTTTATTATTACTAGTAGATGCTTCATTCTTTTTTCTTGCTAGCTGTTGCTTAATAGCTTCCTGCAAACTAATTTTCTTTTTAGATGTACCTGTTTGGTTAACTTGATCACTCATTGTACAATTCCTCCATTTACGTTCTATAGGTTCACCTGTAAAAAAAGAAATAATCATTTCTTTCTTATGTGGATAACTTTTGTTATTTGTCTTTCCTTGGTTAAATAACAGCACAAGTGTACATTTATAAAACATACTCCTCAGATTATGAAAAGTCAATGATTCATACAAGTATTCTTATTCTACATACGCAACCTTGTCAAATTCAGTTGCTCTCTCTTGAATCTCGACAGCGTACTCACTCATTGCATGTCCATTCCGAGTAATATATGCTTCAAGACCGCCCATACCTCGGTGGTAAGCTGTTAAGGCATGATCCCAATCTTCATATCGAGTATAAAGAAAATTTAAATAGTGTACAGAGAGTTCAATGGAGTAAAGAGGATCATGTAACAATTCATCACTATATGGCAGTTCAGCCATCTCTGCAATCCAAGGTGCTGTATTTTTCATAAATTGCGCTATTCCATATGCATGTCCATATTGTGTTTTTGGACCTACTAAATCAGGGTCGAATGTTCCACCTGTTTCTGTTTTTAACAATTCATAAACAATATAAGGATCAATGTTATGCTGTTGGGCTAATTCTCCAAGAAACAATCCCCATTCTTTTTTAAATTTCCCATCACTATCTACATATAATTCCTCTGCAATAACATTTGAGACTAACCATGTTTCATAATTTAATGCCAAATCAGAAGCAAGGGACTTACTAGCTAACTTTATACGCATTTCCTGCATTTCTTGATTGATTCTTTGTATCTCATTTATCTTTTGTGTTTCTTCAATTGTGTGAGTGAGTTTTCTATTTTCAACAAAGAACATCGCAGAAATAATGGAAAGTACGAAGACGAGAATCATTAATTTTTTGGCCACCTTCAATTACCTCCTTGTGTATCAAAACTTTTAACGAGATTCACTCTATAGAATCTTGCATGAATATTCAATCTGCAAATATGCTAATATATGTAGATATGTAAAGGTATTTGCTTGTTTTCATTGAAAAGAAGACGTTGTTTATTGATTTATCAGTTAGATGCTCGCATAACCTCGGGAATGCTCCGTTGTTCATGTAAAGATATTCCACTATTTGAAATATTTAATTCGGATCTACCAATAAATGTTTCTATTGTTAAATGTTCCGCGTTGTCATATATTACATTACAACACTGTAGAGAGAGCAATTGTCATAGAGAAGAGGGATGGGACTTGCAAGGAGAAATTAAACTTAAGGAAATGAATAAGGATGAGCGGGAAGTATATATACATTATTTACTACTAGCTGATGACAGTACTGAAGTCATCAAGGATTATATGAACGAAGGGGATATGTTTGCTATTTTTTTTAAAGAGAAGCTAGTGGGAACGGTTTTGTTTACATTTTTATCTAAGGAAACAGTCGAATTGAAAAACATCGCACTAGAGAAAGCGTATAGAGGAAGAGGTTTAGGAAAAGCAACAATTGAAGAAGGGCTAAATCTTTATAAAAAAAAGCAATATCAGAAAATGGTAGTGGGCACAGCTAATTCTAGCATTGACAACATTGCCTTTTACCAAAAAGTAGGATTTAGAATGGATTACATTAAAAAGGATTTCTTTCATCAATATCCAAATGAGATTTACGAAAACGGAATTAAAGCTCAAGATATGATTATGTTTATAAAAGATTTAACGGAATAGGTGAAAAAACATGGAAAAAATCATACATCAAACAGTATTGCCGCGAACAAGGCAGTCGATTAGCAATGATCTATATCAACTAGGAATTCGTAAGGGAATGACCGTGCTTGTTCATTCATCTTTATCATCGATCGGTTGGGTAAATGGAGGAGCTGTTGCGGTCATACAAGCACTTCAAGACGTAATCACAGAAAAAGGAACCATCGTCATGCCTTCTCAATCAACTGACTTGAGTGATCCATCGGAATGGCTTTATCCACCCGTTCCGAAAGAATGGTGGAGTGAGATTAGAGAGACGATGCCTGCTTATGATCCCCATATGACTCCAACAAGGGGGATGGGGAACATCGTGGAGGTTTTTAGAACATCCCCAGATGTATTAAGAAGTGGTCATCCAGCGTATTCGTTTGTCGCATGGGGGAAAGACAAAGTAGAATTAACTGAATCTCACTTTATCGATTTTGGATTAGGTGAACAATCACCGTTAGCTAGATTGTATCAAGCAGAAGCTTTTGTCTTAATGATTGGTGTTGGCTACGATAGTAATACCAGTTTTCATCTTGCTGAATACCGGAGAAAGAATCCGACGTTTACTAAAAAAGGGGCTCCTATCTCGATAAATGGGGAGAAAGTCTGGAAAGAATATGATGAAATAGATTTTAATGAAGAGTGTTTTGAGGGAATAGGAAAAGATTTTGAAAAAGAACATGCTATATTAAAAGGAAAAATTGGCTCAGCCGAATCAAGGTTATTTACTTTGAAACAGGCCGTTGATTTTGCTGAGCGATGGTTAAACGGTAACAGATGATTAAAAGATCATATTGTAAGCAACTCCACTCACAAGTATGATCCTTTTTTCTACTGTCCATTTCTTTCTACAACTTTCATTTGTATTCCTCTCCTTGGTCTGAGAGTGATGAGCGGCTGAGGCCTAATTTCATGATGATTCTCAATCAGTTGAAAGCGATAGCGCTGGCAAATACAAGCTAACACAAGAACTACTTCCATATGGGCAAAGTGGTTTCCGATGCAAACGCGGGGACCACCGCCAAAAGGAAAGTATGCGTAGGTCGGGATTTTTTTAAAGAAATCACCTTCAAATCGTTCTGGGATAAACAAGTCTGGATCCAGATGGTCTAGAAGACAAAGTATTATCACTATTATCACGTAAGGCTAAGTGGCCAATTTGTAATCAAGTGAAGAAGAGTAATGAAAAAGGGAGAAAGAAAGAATTAGAAAGGTTTTAATTGAAAGGATAATGGCAAATCAATTAGAAGATTCTTCTCTAGGAATGGAAACGCTACTTGAACGTTTAATAGAGCGGAGGAAATAACGTGCGTAGAATAGATACGCTAAAGGGAAAGGAAGTAAGCAATTGTTCTTTAGATCATCGTACGGAGCTAAAAGTCGGACAAACACCTAAAGAGTTGGTATGGAGAAAAAAAAAAGCAGTCTTATGGTACTATCCAACAACTCAGAAAAAGTATAAAACCCCTTTATTTCTTGTTTACTCTCTAATTAATGAAGCATATATCCTTGATTTATATCCTGGTATGAGCATGATCGAAGCCTTTTTAAAAGAGGGGTATGACGTTTACTTGCTTGATTTTGGAAAACCAGGCTATGAAGATAAGGATTTAACGTTAGATGATTATATTATGAAATATATACGTAGGGAAGTGGTAAGAGCGCTTGATCATTCAGGTGTATGCAATTTAACGATGATCGGATTTTGTTTAGGAGGGACTTTGGCAACGATTTATACAGCTGTTGCAACGAAAGAAGTTAAAAATCTAGTTTTAATAGCTGCTCCAATAGACTTTGAACATTCACCTGTATTAAAAAGTTGGGTAAAATCGTTACGGAGAAATGAATTATTTGCAGATGATCTCATTGATCAGTATGGTGTGATCCCTGCAAAAGTAGTTTAATTAGCATTGAGGATCGCGATCTCGCCTCTTGCATATAGTTCTTGTTTTTCATTATTACAGAAAGCCAATGATGAAAAATTTCTTTTTCAGGTGCTATATTTAAACAGTTGGTAAATGAGTTAGGAAAAAAGAATAAATTAATTAAGGACCAATTAAAGATCAATGGAGAAAAAGTCCATTTAAGTAACATACAAGCAAATGTATTAGTTCTCGCAACAAGTGAAGATCAAGTTGTGCCTGAAACCTTAATTAAGCCAATTATGCCAGCGTTATCAATAGATGATAAAACGTATGAACGAATAAAGGGTGGTCATGTGTCTGTAGCTATGACAGGAAAGGTACCTAGTGTGCTTACTGAATGGCTAAATGAAAGATCAGACTATTATAGCCAATAAAGTAATCTCGTCCCTTTTAAGAGGATGGTCTTATTTTAATCAAAGGCAAGGATCCTATTCCTTTTTTCATTAAAGAAGTCGCCCCAAATTTTTCAACACATATTTGCTAGTGTAAAGATCAAACTACGTTTAGATAAGGGCACTTACTTTATCGTAATTGATCTGTATTTTAGGGGGATGTACTTGATGGGTAAGAAGAATGTTCAAAAAGGGAAATTTGACGAAGTAGAATACTCAGAAGAACTAGCAGATGCAGAAGATAAAGAAGCGATGGCTCGGATGGAAGCATCGGATAACCGCGCAACGAAAAAACAAAAGAAGAACAAATAAAAAAGGACTCCTTAGAGGAGTCCTTTTCACATGAGAAACAAGTTCTCAATATTACTTTTGAACGTTAGCAGCTTGTGGTCCACGAGCACCTTGTTCGATTTCGAACGTTACAGTTTGTCCTTCTTCAAGTGATTTGAAACCTTCACCTTGAATTGCAGAGAAGTGAACGAATACATCGTCGCTACCTTCTACTTCAATGAAACCGAAACCTTTTTCTGCATTAAACCATTTTACTTTACCTTCAGTCATGATATTGCCTCCAACGTGGATTATCCACAAAATTATTACTATCCTTGTCGATTTGTAATCCATCAAGACAAAACCACTTGTTTAAGAAAGTCTTTACTCTATCAGTTTTACCGAACAAAAATAATTAACTTAATGATAACAGCCTGCGAACATAATAGCAAGAGATTTAGTAAAAAATGTTTGAAAAGGAAACATTTTTAAGAATCTAAATGTTCGATTTCTTCTTCGAAATAAAATGTACTAGGATGTTCAATACATGTATAGGAGTATCTCTTCATATTGGGTACATAACTAAACTTATTAATGGTAATTGTTTCTCCAGTCGATTTTAAACGTACTTTCTGATTAGAAACAAATTTGTTTTTATTTTTCATGTGTTTCCCCACCTTTGTGTATTCTATTTTTCATTATCTCATACATGAGGGGAAGTTATCCTTTTTTTTTTGAATCTTTCATGAAATCCTTAATACTTTAAGGGAAAAACGGTTTTAATAGTTAAATGAAAAGTCTAGTCGATGGTATTTATTGGTGAATAGGGGTATACTATTAAAAGAAGGGTATCAATTCCCTTGGTCTAATATTGCAGAATTTTTTGCAAAAGGTGGGAGACCAACCTAGGAAGGATGACCAAATGACAGGATTATCTTATCAAGCAAAAGCAGGAGATGGCTTTAAAAAGAAAATGTTAAAAAGAACGGACCATTGGTTTAACACTCCTCAAGAAGTCGTATCAGAGATGTTAGCATTGAAGGAAAAAATGGACCTGATTTATGAGAATAAGATTAAGTGGGAATATGACGGTAAAGTTACTGGTACGATAAGTAAAATGAATATTCTTAAAGGGTATCTTAGGGGAGATCGAAGAACAAAGCCATTCTATCTGCAAATTCTTTCCGTCCAATCTGATGATGAGGTAAGAGATATTTCGCCACTTGAGGTCAATAAACTATCGGAAAATGATGAGGAAATGTCTAAACGGGTAGTAAGCTTATTGAAGAACAAATCTAATAAGTAGTATGAAACTATATAATAGATAAACGTTTGTGTATGATACGCAAACGTTTTTTATGCTATTTTATTCAATTGATAAATCTGAATAAGGGCGTTTGTAACTAGAATTTATCCATTAATTGACCTGAACGAAAATAATCGACTATATGAACGCGGGACATTCTCCTGGTATAGTGTTTCATTCCATTAGGAATTTTTAAGAAACTCAAAAACACGTCAGGGGTGATCCGTTTTGAAGAGCTAAATGAATTTTTATTATATACAGATGGGCTTACTGACAATAATCAATTGAAACATTGATAGAAGAATATCATAAGAGTCAAAATCGAATGCAGCCAACGATTGCTTATTTTAAGAGCTTATTCACGCGCAAACTGATCATGACGATGATATATGTTTGGTGTTTGTTAAGGTGTTGAAATAGCAGTGGAAGGCTAACAAAAGTATTTGATAGTATGTTCAAATGAACTTTTAGTCGTACAGGTTCTTCGTCGTGAACTTATAAAATGGGGTCATTATACGATGCTGGAATAGAAATAATTCTCGTAAATACACTGTATTTACGAGAATTATTTTTGCCTTTTTAATTCGAAATAACCTTAACCTTTAATCATTTTAATATGCTGATAGCGAGTGTTAGGCAAAGTGTACATGTAAGGTTTTTCGTACATTTTTTTGACAGGCGTCCAATATTTCATATAAAAAGTAGACTTAACAATTTTTAATCTAATGTAAAGACCCCTTTTATTAGATTCTCAGTTTCTTTGACCTATAATGAGAGAACATTGACGCCTGGTTGTCATTTTTGTTAGGGGTTTGTTCTCTTTTTTCGATTAATAAAACCGTTTGCCTAAAAGTGATATATTTATCTATTCGATCTTAACCTTGATTTGATCTACTGCATTATATCCATACCCTTTTCTATTCCAAAAGGGCGTTACTGGCTGAACTTGATAATATGAATCTGTTGCTTTTGACATAATGGTAAATTCGCCTTCTTCTAATATAGTCCATATAAATGACCAAGAAACCCAACCATAATCAGGTTTTTCTTGTTTTTTAAATATCGCTTTTGACCATGTTTGCCCATGATCTGTACTGATTTCTATATTGGTGATATGCCCTTTACCTGTCCATGCAATCCCTTTAATGACATGAGTTCCGGTGCTTAATATATCTAAATTTAAGGGTGTTTGTATGGTGGAATTAACATTTATATTTGTGACGGGTTTAGCGCCTTCGTTATGTTCTTTATGTGGAAAATAAACATAGTCATTCGATTGATAGGGTCCTATAAAGGTAGAATCTATTACGGTAATTTGTTTAATCCATTTCACGGAAGCCATCGCATACCACTGGGGAACGATTAATCTTAGTGGATAACCGTGTTTAAATGGAAGGGGTTGATTATTATACTCATATGCAATAAGGGTGTCTGGATGAAGGGCTTTCTCAATTGGTAAACTCCTCATGTAACTATAGAAATGTTCTGAATCAGGCCTTTCTCCATAATCATATCCTTCCACTACAACTTCTTTTGCTCCTTTTCTTATTCCGGCGAATTCAAGGATTGTTCGTAACGAAACACCTTTCCAATGCCCTTGGCTAATCGCGCCTTTATCCCATTGTTCGCCAAAGACTTTAGGTTCAAATAAACTACGTTTATCTCCAGCGCATTCAAGAACTACTTTAGCAGTCTGAGGTGGTAACCGGGCGAGGTCTTGCAGTGAAAGAAGTCTGGGTGTTTCTACAAAACCCTGTATAGCTAAACGGTAGTCAGAATGAGGTAGAGTGGGATAAGAGAAATGATTTCGTTTAAAAAATAAGTGATGGCTGATTTCGTCAGTTTCTATAAAGTGAATGGGAGTTTCTTGATTTTCTGGATGCACACGACGTGTTGTTAAGTGTGGCTTAGAAAGCGGATTTTGAGAATCAGTCATAATGGCCTCCTAATTAAAAAGGTTTGGTTGTAATAAATATGTTGGTCCTATTTTAATTAGGCCATTATTCGATACAGATATTTAGGAATTGTGTTTTAATATGTGATATTAGGTGATCACATCAATCTTAAATGTAATCGAAATTATAACGGTGGGTCTATGTTTCTATTTACTAATAATTACTAAAGAAAGTTGTGATAAAGATGCGGATTGAAAATGAAGAAGATCTCATGCAGACCATTGCTGAAGATGAATGGATGATGAATATTTTGAGAGCGGTAAAAACCTTGGATTTACCTGATTGGTGGATATGTGCAGGGTTTGTACGTTCAAAAATATGGGATGTTCTACACGACTATAGGAAAAGAACACCTATTAAAGATATCGACGTTATATATTTTGACCTAAGCGATCAGAAAGAAAAGACAGAAAAAGAATTTGAAAAAAAGCTTCATTCCCTCATGCCTACTATTCCATGGTCAGTAAAAAATCAGGCTAGAATGCATGTAATAAATAAGCTGCCACCATATTCATCTTCAACTGATGGGATAGCACACTTCCCAGAAACGGCAACAGCTCTAGGTGTCAAGTTAGGGGAGGATGGTTTATTGAAGCTAACAACTCCATGGGGACTTCATGATGCCATTCATTTAGATGTGAAGCCCACACCTCCATACTTGAATAAAGAAGAGATGACGAATCTATGAAAGCCGAGTAACAAAAAAAGATTGGAAATCAAGTTGGAGGAAGCTTAAAATTTATTTTCCTTCATCTTGAGAGATAATCAATAAAGCATACGAAAATAATATTCTAAGTCAAATCAAAGGTAGAACTCTTCGAGAGTGTGATGAATTTTAACTCTATGTAGATTCACTTTACTATTAGACTTACAAAAAAGTAGTTTTTAAAGCTAATGATTATCATTAGCTTTTTTCGCGCTTTTGTCGGGAGTTGGTGCGTAAGTTTTCATAAATTGAATTTTGCACGAATCACATTCAGATATACATTTGAATATAAAAGGATATAGGATTATAATATATTCAAATGGACATTTGAATAAAGAGGTGACAAGATGACTTCAAAAGATCAATGCGATATTTATAGCTATGACGAAAAAAAAGTACATCATTTACATGAAAAAATGGCCAACAAGGACTTAGGCAGTGTTGCAAAAATGTTTAAGGCACTTGCGGATGAAAATAGAACGAAAATTGTCTATGCATTATCCGAAGATCCGGAGTTGTGTGTATGTGATATTGCGACAATTATTGGTTCATCTGTGGCGACGGCCTCCCATCATTTACGAACACTGCATAAGCAAGGAATTGTGAAGTTTAGAAAAGAAGGTAAGTTAGCTTTTTATTCATTAGATGATAGTCACATTTATCAGCTGATTAAAATTGCTTTGTCACATAGTGAAGAGGTGAAGACAGATGTCTAATCAAGAAATGAACTCATATCGTGTACAAGGCTTTACATGTGCGAACTGTGCTGCGAAATTCGAAAAAAATGTGCAAGAAATTGATGGGGTAACAGAAGCGAAGGTAAATTTCGGTGCTTCTAAAATTATGGTTAATGGAAAGGTGACGATTGATCAACTTGAAAAAGCGGGGGCCTTTGAAAATTTGAAACTACGAGATGAGCGTGAGCAAAGAGCAGTCGTAGAATCTTTCTGGAAACAAAAGCAAAACCTTAAAGTCTACGTTGCAGCGATCATTCTAATGGTAAGTTTATTTCTTCGATTACAGTTTGGTGAAGGTCATATAATCCCAACCATTGGCTACGCTTTAACGATTGTGATTGGAGGCTATTCCCTTTTTATGAACGGATTAAGAAATTTAATTCGTTTGAGATTTGATATGGCTACATTAATGACCGTCGCGATTTTTGGAGCAGCCGCTATAGGAGAATGGGGAGAAGGCGCAACTGTAGTTATTTTGTTTGCGGTAAGCGAAGCATTAGAACGTTATTCGATGGATAAAGCCCGTCAGTCCATTCATTCATTAATGGATCTTGCTCCGAAAGAAGCTTGGATTCGTCGTAATCAGATAGAAAGCTTAGTTCATGTAGACGACATTAAGATAAATGACATAATGATTGTTAAACCAGGACAAAAATTAGCGATGGATGGAGTCGTTGTAAAAGGTTCCTCTACGCTTAATCAAGCATCAATCACTGGGGAGTCTTTACCTGTTTTTAAAGAGCCAAAAGATGAAGTATATGCCGGAACGCTAAATGAGGAAGGGTTACTTGAAGTTAAGGTGACGAAAAAAGTAGAAGATACGACCTTATCAAAAATTATTCATTTGGTTGAAGAGGCTCAAGCAGAAAAATCCCCATCTCAACAATTTGTTGACCGGTTTGCTAAGTACTACACTCCAGGAATTATTGTATTCTCTTTGTTATTAGTATTAATTCCACCGCTTTTCTTTGGAGGAGTGTGGAGTGAGTGGATTTACAGAGGTCTTGCAGTATTGGTAGTAGGCTGTCCATGTGCGTTAGTCATTTCCACTCCTGTTGCGATTGTCACGGCTATTGGTAATGCTGCTAGAAATGGTGTCTTAATTAAAGGTGGTATTCATCTAGAAGAGGCTGGTTCACTCAAAGTGGTCGCCTTTGATAAAACAGGCACGTTAACGAGAGGAAAACCAGTAGTTACTGATATGATCTCTCTACAAAATAAAGACTCCGAATCTTTGAAAATGATTGCTGCTCTTGAAAAAGGGTCCCAACATCCATTAGCATCTGCCTTCCTTAGAAAAGCTAACGAAGAAAGAATTTTCATAGAGGATGTTCAGATTGAAGAGTTTCATTCAGTAACAGGCAAAGGGATAAAAGGAAATATTGAAGGCATCTTGTATGTTGCAGGTAGTCCAGTTTTATTTGATGAAATGGACATTCCTCTTACAGAGAAAACGAGGTCTGAAATTAATGTTCTTCAAGAACAAGGAAAGACCGTTATCTTACTAGGGACGAACACACAGCTTCTTGCTATATTTGCTGTTGCGGATGAAATCAGAGAATCTTCATTAAATATGATGAAAAAACTACAGGATTTGGGTATTCAAAAAACCATTATGTTAACAGGAGATAATGAGAAAACGGCTAATAGCATTGCAATAAAAATGGGAGTTTCAGAAACAAAAGCGAACTTAATGCCAGAGGAAAAGTTAGTCTATATTAAGGAATTGCGAAACCAGTATCAACATGTAGCGATGGTAGGGGACGGGGTGAATGATGCTCCGGCACTTGCAGCTGCTAATGTGGGTGTCGCAATGGGGGGAGCGGGGACTGATACAGCTCTTGAAACAGCCGATATCGCTTTAATGTCTGATCAATTAAATAAGCTCCCTTATACAATCAAATTAAGTAGAACAACATTAAATATTATTAAACAAAATATTACTTTTTCCCTCGTGTTAAAGGTAGCTGCACTCTTATTAATTATACCAGGTTGGTTAACACTCTGGTTAGCTATCTTTGCTGATATTGGAGCTACTTTACTTGTAACTCTTAATAGTTTGAGGTTATTAAAAATTAAAGAATAAACTTTGTGAAAAAGCTCGGCTTGCGCATAGCTTTTTGTTTTTAACTTTTTTGAAAATAACTATTCATGAAATGATTACACCGAAATATAGTTAATAACATAAAGTGAATAAATAAACGAGTGAAAGTTAATGGACCTAGCTCAATGGTAATGTATTTATTAAATATGGTGGAAGTTTCTTATTATGACAACATTTAAATTAGACAAAGCACACAGTGGTGTAGCCTTTCAAGTGAAGCAAACTAAAGGTAAAGGTGAATTTAAGAATTTTGATGCAGGTATCCAAGGAGATATTGCTAATCCTTGAAGGGGTGAATCTCACAGTTGATGTCGCATCCATTCATAAAACAATGAAGACTGTGATGGACACTTGCATTCAGCAGATTTCTTCGATTTGAAAAATGTCCAAACATTAAAATCCAAAGTCAATCAATTAAAAAGGTTTCTGAAGAAGACGATGAATGAACAGCGCTTGTTACGATTGAGGATGTAACGAATACGGAAACGTTTCAAGTCGAATTTAACGGAATTTCAAAAAATCCAATGGACGGCAGCAAGGTTGCTGGATTTGACGTAGAAGGTAAGATTAGTCGTGAAGATTATGGATTAACATGGAATGCAGCATTGGAAACAGGCGGTGTCTTAATCGGTAAAGATGGTAAATTAAGTGCAAATTTTGAGTTTGTAGTAGAGTAGATAGAACACATGTTTAGAAGGAGGTGTTCAATCACAGAAGTGGATACCTCTTCTTTGTTGTATAAAAACTGAAAGAGTTAATTTGCTTTCTTTGTAGCGGATATTTAAGTGGTAGCGTAGTATTAATCCATCCGTAAACTTTTCTAATGTTTTTAAGTATATAGCAATGATAAGACTTTACATACGGAAGGAATGTTAATAAAATAAGTCCTTAGAGAGAGGTGAGCAAGATTAAACATTTCCTTGGGACTACATTCCTTATTGTTATTGTACTTAGTATTATTAGTTATGGAATTGGATGGTATATGAATATAAAGTGGGTAAACATAGCTTTCATAATAGGAGCTATTTCTTTGTTAATTTCAACCGGCGGAACCGCAACAGAAGCACATCTTGCTATGAAGACACTTGGAAACCACGTGCCCAAAAGTGGAAGTAAGCTTCTTTCCCTAAGTCCGCTTTTAGTGGGCTCGCTCTTAATGCTGATCATTAGCTTTATCTTCGCATTGATGCTCTAAATGAGAAAGTGGAAAAGGGGCTACAAGGTTGTTCTATAAGATCTTCCTTTTTGATATTTAATCATTTATCATATGACGAATTGTAATATTAAGTGCGACACCTAAAAATAAACACAAAAAAGCCCATGATACTTCGTGTAAAATGAAGTTACCACACAACCCTTACACGGAGGTTTTATCATGAGCTACTCC
>NZ_JAQQWT010000001.1 GCF_028610705.1 Halalkalibacter alkalisediminis | reverse complement strand
GAATATTCTTTCTAATTTAACCTTCAACGAAACAATTCGATTGACAATAGAGATACTTATTTATGCAATGCTAATGATTTCTAATTGCTTATTTCGTTTTCTTAGTTCCGCTAATTCTTTTTGTTCGTCTGTTAAGTTGTCCTTTTCCTTGAAAGAACCGGAGGTCTGACTCTGACTCACCCATTTATCTAAAGATGAAGGAGTAAGGTCATATTCACGAATAATCTCTTTCCTTGGTTTACCGCTGTTATAAAGCTGCACAATCTGTTGTTTAAATTCTTCAGTAAATGTTCGGCGTTCTCTTTTAGTCATCGTAGATTCTCCTCGATTGTATTATCTGTAGTCTACTTGACCTTAATTTTTCTGTCTAGTTCAGTGTAGCCGATTCAATTAATCCAAGACATCACATGCAGTATTACTTTTCCTATTTTAACACCGTAATATATAGCAATTAATAACAACAAACAGATTAAGGTGATTAGAATAACATAGAAGCTTTTTAAATTACTAAAGACTCCTTTTTCAGAAACCTTATTATCTTTATTATTTGAAATCACTACAATGTTCCGATTGAAAGAATCCATGCCGGAGACAATATCATATTTGGAATCTATTTCTTTTTGATATGAATTTAGTATATCAGCAACTGTAATATCTAAGTCTATACCACCGTTAAAATAAAATACCGGTTCAGTGTTCTCGAAGATATAAAGGATTGCTCTTTCATTTATTAGCAATGTTTCTATTTCTTTTTCACTTTCAATATCGGAGTTTAAGCGGTTAATAATGTAATCATAAATTAACCGTTTTACTGATCTATAAAAAGCCATGCTTCGGTAGCGAAGCATAGCCTTTTATAGTCAACAGAAGAAAGAGACGCTATCTTTACAAACTCGTCTTAAATCCCTCAAATCCTGACTCTTCCAATATTTTTAAAATCGTTTCTTTATCGTTACGTGTTTTATAACGGTACTCTTCTGTATAATTTTCCGGACCTTTTCCTGTAATAATCATTCCATCGCCTTTTCTTAATAGAGATAAAACATGTGCTATTGCTTCCGTTCTATCGTCCAAAACAACAATCTTTTGATATGGCTTGCTTAGTTCTCTTAACTCAGCCAACATCTTTTCTTTTTCCGTTTCATTCAAATCATCCAATGTTAGGAATACATAGTCACTAAGGTTTTGACTAATTTCAACCATCGTTTCTCTTTTGGAACAATCTCTTTTTGCCCTAAAACCCAAAATATGATAGAGAGATTGTTCTGTGCATTCTTTTGCTGTTTGTAACGCATACTGAAGACCATCTGGTGTATGCGCATAATCAATGAACGCCCTTGCGCCATTTGGTATTTCCACTGTTTCGAATCTTCCGGGGACACCTTCAAATGTTTCCAACGCCTCGATGACTTCATTAGGAGAAAGCCCTATCTCTCTTGCGCATATATAGCTTCCTATCGCATTATAAACATTGTGTTCACCTTGAATTTTCATTTGGATGACTTGCTCTTTTCCATTGTCATCAAATACTAAATTCACGTTAGGAACAGTCTGATAAGCTTTTAAATAAATCGACTCTCCCCCGCTTGACTGTCCAAACGAAATAGAAGGAATCAATTCTTCCGCTAACTCTTCATACAATCTCTCTCCCCATGAGCCATAGGTTCCAACTAAACCTTTGCCTTCATTTTTTAGACACCGAAATAATTTTTTCTTCGTTCTATAATAATTTTCTAGGTCTTTGTGATAATCTAGATGTTCATGACTCAAATTTGTAAAAAGTGCATAGTCGAACATTGGACCATGTACCCGATATTGGTCTATACCGTGAGAAGAAACTTCCATAACTACATATTCATCTTCACTTTCATGAAGCATTTGTTGTAACAAAATGGCATCCGGCGTAGTTAAACTAGATTCTCTCTTATCCCCATTTATCACATATTCAACGGTTCCTAACCTAGCGACCGTTTTTCCATTATGTTGCAATATATGGTGTAACAAATAAGAGGTTGTTGTTTTTCCATTTGTCCCTGTAATGCCAATCATTTTATGCTTGTGGTGAGGCAAATCGTAGAAATGATTAGCCAATATCGACAGTGCCTTCCTTGAATCACACACTTGGATATATGGAACCGACAGTATTTCTTTAAGTTTCTTCTCGCCAATAATAGCAACAGCTCCATTTTCAATCGCAGAGTGAATGAATTCGTGACCATCTGATTCATGCCCAGAAACCGCTACAAATAAATCCCCATCCTTAATTTTTCTTGAATCGAGTTGAATTCCAGTAATGTCAATATCCTCGTTCCCTTGTATTTCTAAGGATTCTAATAAACCAATTAACGTTTTCTTCATAAATTTTTGCCCTCGGTAAATCGATGATTTAAAAGTATAAGCTTTATTAATGTGTACAAATACTCCTCTATTTAATCGAAAAACATCGTTTTATCTTGAGGTATCATGTCATTCAGTATGTGAATTTATTAACTTCCTACTGGATATTCAGCACCGTTTTCGGTAACAATGGAGATAACAAGGTGATGATTCCACTATTCAAAGGAGCTAATCGTTAGATGGCAGACAATAGGAAGGGAACCGTTAATATCATTACTAATGAAGCCATTCGCGGCAAGCCATATCTTGACATTGACCGTGTAATTACCGAAGAAGGTAAATCAAATAGTTTGAATAAGAAAAGTAATAAATAAAAGCTTTCTAACAAATTCATGGAAAAGCGGCTAAAAAAGTCTTCTTTCACGAATTTTCATTCTGGAATTTTTTAAGACCGCACTTACTTCTAGTATAGTCTCCTTCCTTCATTTCAAGTGAATAAAGTTTACTCTGTTTATAATTCCGTATAGGATATGGAGGCTCAAACATTGAATCTATATTCTGTATCAGCCTAGTACGTGTATGATCAAGGAATTCACTTTAAATTCGACAAAAATCCCTACACACTTCATGTAGGGATTCTCACAAACGAATGACCATCTATTAATAAAATAAGAAAAGACGTCTTAAACTCGGTATATCCATTTGTTTTAGCAGCAAGGCTAACATAATGAAATTCAGAGATGCTTTTCTAACGTTCTTCCTGTAACCCTTGAAATTCTTGAATAACTTGACCGAGTATTCGAACTCTCTCAACAATCTCCTTTTGAGTAGCATAACTAAAGAATAATTAATAGAACAAAAAAAATGTGAAAGCATTTCTACATTTTTTTGCATCAATTCAATATAATACTTTTGAAGATAAACAATATACTCTCAAATTTGAAAATCCATTACATCAATGATAAATTCATCACGCTTATTTATACTAATTCCTTTCACTTTTAATAACTGCTCTAATGATAAATGGTTCAGTTGTTCTTTGTATTTTTGATTCCAATTGACAGTATTAACGGTATCACGAATCGATCCTTTCATACTCGCAAACAAAGTAATAATCCCTTTCTCATGATAGAAATCAATCATTTCCTCCAATGTATCAACCGATATTGTATCAACATCATTGACTCCAGACATATCAATGATCAACCATCTTGCCCCCCTTTTCTTCTTTAAGACGTCTTTTACTTTTTCTTCCACAAAAGAGATATTGGCAAAATGGAGGTTAGAATCGATTCTTAAAATAACTGCCTCATCTGAAGTCTCTGCTTCTTTGTATCGTTTAATATTACGAAACGTTTTTTCTCTTTTTACATAACCCAATTCTACAATCGCTGGTTTCGAACTTCGATTTAACAATAACACTAACGTGAAGACAGCCCCAATAATAATCCCCCATTGGATACCTATAAATAGCGTGACGAGAAACGTTGTAACCCATACCCAGCCTTCGAACCTTTTCACTTGAAAGAGGTGCTTCATTTCCTTTACATCGATTAACTTATATACAGCTACTAAAATAATAGCTGCCAAGACGGCATTTGGTAAATAATAAAAGAATGAAGTAAAAAACAACAATGTAATAATAATCATTACACCTGTTATGATAGATGTCATTTGAGTCGCACCGCCTGATTGATGATTCACAGCGGTCCGTGAAAAACTGCCATTGACTGGAAAGGATTGAAAGCAAGCTCCAATCATATTAGATAACCCTAAAGCCTTTAATTCTTTATTTGGATTGAGTTTATATTTCTCTTTCTTCGCAATCGCTTTTCCGATCGCTAGGGACTCCATAAAACCCAGAAGGGCAATGGTGATTGCCATCGGAATGAGGAGCTGAGCCGTTTCAAGTGAAAACGAAGGGATCACCAATTGTGGAAAACCTTGGGGAACATTTCCAACAATTTGAACACCATTTTTATCTAAGCCAAATAAGGAGACATATAGAATCGATAAAGCAACAACCAATAAAGCACCCGGTACACGAGGAGCCATTTTTTTGGTGATGATAAGGACTATGATACTAGCTACTCCAATCATAACCGTTATTAGATTAATTCCCTTTATATTTTCTAAAACCCCAAGTAGGATATAGTGAACTTGTAAGTGATTTCCTAAATCAATACCTAATATATGTTTGATCTGACTAAGTCCAATAACAATCGCTGCAGCAGATGTATATCCATTCATCACCGAATGCGGAATGAATTTAACAATAAACCCTAATTTACTAACCCCTAACAAAAGCTGTATAGCCCCCACCATCACTGCAAGCATTAAAGCATATGAGATATACTCCCTTGAACCAGGCTCTGCCAAGATAGAAACCCCTGAAAAAACAAGTAAAGATGTGATGGCGACTGGACCAATGGACAAATGTTTGGAAGAAGAAAATAAAGCGTAAATAAACAAAGGAACCGTAGCTGCATATAACCCCATAACTGGCGGAAGCCCAGCTAACATTGCATATGCCATTCCTTGAGGAATAAGCATAACAAAAAGTGTGATCCCCGCTAGTAAGTCTCTCATCAACAGCTCTTGATTATAATGAGCCAACATATTGCGATTAGTATGGTTAAACAATAGACACCCCTCCTTTGCAACTTTTTTTCAGATAATTCCTTATACAATCATTATAGATCAACAGCACTTCTAAATCCCATATTTCCTGTTGAACTATCAGGAGTGTTTTTCGTTCGAGCAGCCACCCTGTAGCGATTACAATAGGATTGATGGCAAAGATAGGAACCTCCCCTCATCACTCTTTCACTTCCTTGTTTCGGTCCTTTAGGATTTTGTATCACATCCTCATTTGGATGTACCTGATGAACCAATCTGAACACCATTCCCATACATTTCCTGCTACATTGTACAAGCCAAATTCATTTGGTTCGAACGCGTCAACAGGGGCTGTTGACAGATAGCCGTCCTTGATTGTATTTTTCACTGGGAATTCTCCTTGCCAAATATTACATAAATGCTTTTTCTTATACGTTAATTTATCTCCCCATGGGTATCTCTTTTGAACAAGACCACCACGAGCTGCATATTCCCATTCAGCTTCTGTTAACAATCTTTTCCCTGACCATTTACAGTAAGCGATCGCATCATTCCATGATACATGAATAACGGGGTGATTCATTCGATCTTCAATGGAAGAATTTAGCCCTTCTGGATGTTCCCAACTAGCTCCTTTTACTGCTAACCACCATGGTGTTTGTTGGGGCGAACCGATGACTTCACGTTTCGTTTGATCGGATGCCAAAAGATGAAACACGTACGACCATCCGAATTGTTCTGCATCCGTCTTATAGCCAGTTTCGTCAATAAATTCTTTGAATTGTTCGTTTGTAACTGTAAAGCGATCAACAGCAAATGGTTTCACGTATACATTGCGAATGGGGCCTTCTCCATCAGATTCGAATCCATCCTTATCATCTGTTCCCATTAAGAATTCTCCACCGGGGAGTTCAATAAGGTTTTCATCATGCCTACGCTTCATAGATTTCTTAATCTCCATTGACTCTTTTTTTTCCACTATTACACTAGTATTTAGATTTCGTTTAACCGAACAACATGATTTCTCTTTCATACGATCACCTCTTCTAAGATAAAGAAAAAGAAAAAGAAATAATATTATGCGCTAAAACAGAATGAGGAATCCTCCTAACACTGCTTTAACGTACAAGATCATTCAATCCTTTTCATTATACTACAAGTTTTATACAAGTTTGATAGATAAGCAATACTTACTTTGTCATTCACGAATGGCAATTTATAGCTAGGAAACATGATTTTTCCCCCAGTGTTTAACAACTGGGGGAAATGTTCATCTAGTTTTTTTCAAAACTAATTTATCTGAAATGATTAATTGAGGTTCCGTTGAATGAATGATGTCCTCAATGGTATAGCCTTCAACAACCTCTACTAATTCTAGACCAGCTTCTGTCACATCTATCACTGCTCGATCTGTAATAATTCGATCAACTACCCTTTGACCCGTCAAAGGCAACGAACATTTTTTTAATATTTTCGGTTGGCCTGCTTTATTTACGTGTTCCATAATAACAACGATTTTTTTAGCACCGTGCACTAAATCCATCGCACCACCCATCCCTTTAATCATTTTTCCAGGGATCATCCAATTTGCCAAGTCGCCATTTTCGGCCACTTCCATTCCTCCTAAGATCGCTAAGTCAATATGACCTCCTCTGATCATAGCAAACGACTCTGCATTACTAAAAAAGCTAGCACCTGGTATCGCTGTGACCGTTTCTTTTCCGGCATTAATTAAATCTGGGTCCACTTGATCTTCTGATGGATAAGGACCTATTCCTAATAAACCATTTTCTGATTGTAAAACGACGTTTTTGTTTTCAGAAATGTAATTAGCAACCATTGTCGGCATTCCAATTCCAAGGTTAACATAAAATCCGTTCTTTATTTCTTTTTCTGCTCTTTTTGCAATTTGAACTCTAATATTTTTACTCATCGTTTCTCCTCCAATTTTTAACCGAATTTTACGCCTGCACCGTTAATCGCTCAATTCGTTTTTCTTGTTTTCCGACTATTAGACCTTGAACGTAGATACTTGGAGTATGGATTTCGCCCGGATTTAATTCACCCACTTCGACAATTTCTTCAACCTCAGCGATTGTGATTTTTCCGGCTGCCGCCATCATTGGGTTAAAGTTTTGTGCTGTTTTTCTGTAAACTAGATTACCGAGCTTATCTGCTTTCCACGCTCTAATTAAACTAAAATCAGCACTAAAGGCTTCTTCCAATAAGTATTCTTTTCCGTTAAACAGTCTCGTTTCTCTTCCCTCAGCGATCGGCGTTCCAACGCCAGCTGGGGTGTAAAAAGCAGGGATTCCTGCCCCGCCAGCTCGAATTTTTTCAGCTAGTGATCCTTGGGGAACGAGTTGAACTTCCAATTCACCACTTAGCACTTGTCTTTCAAATTCTTTATTTTCACCGACATAAGAGGAAATCATTTTTTTAATTTGTTTATTGTTTAAAAGGAGACCAAGACCCCAATCATCTACCCCGCAATTATTTGAAATAACGGTTAAGTCTTTTACCTTTTTTTCACAAAGGGCCTTAATGAGGTTTTCCGGAATTCCCACAAGTCCAAATCCCCCAACCATTAATGTCATGCCGTCTTTAATTTCTTTTATCGCCTCTTCAAAACTTGTATATAATTCTTTCATTTTCCTACCCTCTTCCTATTGATTTTTCTCAATAATAGTAGCGACGCCTTGCCCACCGCCGATACATAACGTCGCTAATCCATATGTACCATTACTCCGTTTTAATTCATGAATAAGTGTGACAAGAATTCTTGCTCCACTAGCCCCAATTGGGTGTCCTAAAGCAATTGCTCCGCCATTTACATTTAAAATGTCTTTAGAAAATTGCAGTTCCTTTCCTACCGCTAAGCTTTGAGCAGCAAAAGCCTCATTTGCTTCAATTACATGTAAGTGATCCATTGTAAGTCCGGCTTTCTCTAGAGCTTTCTTTGTTGCTGGTACTGGACCTAAGCCCATAACACTTGGGTCATTGGCAGCACTTGCATTGGCTCGAATCGTCACTAACGGTTCAATTCCTAATTCTTCCGCTTTACGACGGCTCATCACAAGTACCGCTGCGGCCCCATCATTTAATCCCGAAGCATTACCTGCTGTTACACTGCCATCCTTTTTAAACGCTGGTCTTAGATGACTTAATTTCTCTTTGGTTGTCCCTGCTTTTACATATTCATCTGTGTCAAATAGAACGGGTTCACCTTTACGTTGCGGAATTTCTACCGGAACAATTTCGTCCTTGAACTTACCTACTTCTATTGCTTTTGCCGCTTTTTCCTGACTCCAAGAGGCAAATTCATCCTGTTCCTCTCGTGTTAGTTCATGTTTGTCACAAATATTTTCAGCCGTAATGCCCATATGGGAATCATTAAAAGCACACCATAAGCCGTCATGAACCATACTATCTATAAACTTCTGATCTCCCATCCGAAAACCATCTCTAGCATTCATCGATAAGTAAGGTGCTTGACTCATGTTTTCCATTCCTCCAGCCACAACAACCTCCGCATCTCCTGCTAAAATCGCCTGAGTCGCCAAGTGAACCGCTTTTAAACCAGAACCACAAACTTTGTTAATCGTTAAAGCTGGAACACTTTGAGGCAATCCAGCATGAAGTGCCGCTTGTCTAGCCGGATTTTGGCCAAGCCCCGCTTGAAGAACGTTGCCCATAATCACTTCATCTATTTGACTTACAGTAATCCCTGCCCGTTTCGTTACAGCATCAATAACCTTTGCGCCTAATTGAACTGCGTTTATATGTTTCAAACTTCCTCCAAAACTTCCAATCGGCGTCCTGACAGCGCTTACAATAACAACGTCATTTTTATTCATATTCATATTCTATTTCCTCCTTTTTCTGAAAGCATTTTCTTTTTTCTGAATTTTTTATCTATTAATCTTTATTAAAGTTTACAACATCTTCTTATATGAGTAAAATGAATAAAAGTAATAATTTTTATTACCATACAGAATAAATGAGGGATTGTTTTGGAATTAAAGGATCTGCGGTATTTTATTGAAGTCGTTCATTATGGAAGTTTTACAAAAGCAGCAGCCAATATTTACATTTCCCAGCCAACTCTTAGTAAATCGTTAAAAAAATTAGAGTCTGAACTCAAAGTAGAATTATTTGAGCGATCTACACGCAAATTGAAATTAACAGATGCAGGTGAGATTGTTTACAAACAAGGAGTAAAAATATTAGGAGCTACGAATGAACTTAACTCATTATTGGATGATTTAATGAACCTGCCTACAGGAGAAATAAAAATTGGAATTCCACCATTAATAGGAACTCTCTTTTTTCCTACCATTGCTAAGAACTTCGGAAAGACGTATCCCGAAGTGACATTAGAATTAGTAGAATTAGGGGCAAAACGGATAGAACATCTAGTAGAAGGGGGGCAAGTTGATGTAGGTATTATCGTTTTACCGACAGATACTAGTAAATTTGATATTCTGCCCTTTATAAAAGAGGAATTTATGCTATATACGCATACTACTCACACATTAGCAAAAATGGAAACTGTTAACATCCAACAGTTAGAAGAAGAAAACTTTATCCTTTTTAATCGAGAATTTGCCTTACATGAACTCGTTATTGAACAGTGCCAAAAAGCAGGGTTTCAACCGAAGATCGCTTATGAAAGTTCACAATGGGATTTAATAGCAGAGCTTGTTAGATCCCAATTAGGCATTACAATGTTACCTAAATCGATTTATACGAAGATGGATCAAAAAACGATTCAAATGACCTCATTAGAAGCTCCTCCCCTATGGGAACTGGGAATTATTACGCGAAAGGACCGTTATCAATCTTTTGCGGTTCGGACATTGCTTTCGTTCCTATCAGAAGAGTTTAATGTGTAACGCTCTTCTAAATTACTTTTGTATGGTTCACCTTAACGGTTCTATCGACAAACGAATAGGAGTTACATTACACTTGCTAACTTCATCTAATAAGATAAATATTACAGAAATCCATACGTTTCCATAGATATCAACCAATAAAGAGACTTCAAAAAACTAAAAAAAGAAGCATAAATTTGCCAAAACGGCAATTTATACTTCCACTAACATACGAGTTTCTCTTTTCGGATTTGCTTGTTTTTTATCCACTAAGCCAAGCGTCTGTGCTGTTGAGGTATGAATTTCGTGCAGAAGCTCTGGATTCTCCATTAGTGACACGCCATAAGAAGGAATCATTTCTTTAATTTTTGGTTCCCACTCTTTCATATGTTCAGGGAAGCACTTTGATATTACTTCAAGCATGACATGAACGGCGGTAGAAGCACCCGGAGAAGCGCCAAGCAATGCTGCTATCGAACCATCAGCGGCACTAACCACTTCCGTACCAAATTGAAGCGTTCCTTTGCCGCCAGCTTCAGTATCTTTGATCACTTGCACACGTTGGCCCGCTACTACTATATCCCAATCCTCGCTTTTGGCGTTCGGGAAAAACTCACGTAACTCTTCCATTCGCTTTTCTTTTGATAACATAACTTGATTGATCAGGTATGTTGTCAATGGAACGTTTTTTACACCTGCTGACAACATAGTTAAGAGATTATCCGGTTTTACAGAAGTTAATAAATCAAACATTGAACCGTATTTTAAAAATTTTGGTGAGAAGCCAGCAAACGGTCCAAATAGCAACGATTTTTCATTGTCGATAAATCGTGTGTCAAGATGTGGAACAGACATTGGTGGAGCACCAACCTTAGCTTTGCCGTATACTTTTGCATGATGCTGCGCTACCACATCCGGATTATTACACACCATAAATATTCCGCTAACAGGGAATCCTCCAATATGTTTCCCTTCAGGAATACCAGATTTTTGCAGTAAATGTATACTTCCTCCTCCGCCCCCGATAAAGACGAATTTTGCAGTATGGCGTTCGACAGTACCGCTATCCAAATTTCGCACTTTCAATTCCCACAAGCCGTCGCTAGTACGTTTAATATCATTAACACTATGTTTGTAGTTTATATCTACATTTTCACTTTCTAAGTGGTCAAACAACATGCGCGTTAAAGCGCCAAAGTTGACATCAGTTCCAGAGTCGACTTTTGTTGCCGCAATAGGTTCATCAGGTGTGCGGTCTTTCATAATAAGCGGAATCCATTCCATCAGTTTTTCCGGATCATTGGAAAATTCCATCCCTTGGAATAGGGGATTTGTTGAGAGCGCTTCAAAACGTTTCTCTAAAAACGATACATTTTGTTCCCCTTGTACTAAACTCATATGAGGCAATGGCATGATAAAGTTCTGTGGATTACGTATGAGATTGCTGTTTACAAGATAAGACCAAAACTGCATTGAAACCTGAAACTGTTCATTAATTTTTATAGCTTTACTAATATCTACAGATCCATCTGGTTTTTCGTCGGTGTAGTTAAGCTCGCACAGTGCCGCATGCCCCGTTCCCGCATTATTCCATTCGTTAGAGCTTTCCTCTCCTGCGTTTGAGAGCTTCTCGAATACTGTAATCTTCCAGTCTGGTACCAGTTCTTTCAGAAGTATCCCCAAAGTCGCACTCATGGCTCCGGCACCAATTAAGATAACGTCTGTTTTATTTTGTCTGTTACTCATTTTTACCTTCCTTATACCCTAAGATTTGCAGAAAGGATGTAAACGCTCCCGCTTAGGCGCACAGCAAGCCAGGGCGCAACCTAATCACACATCTTTTCTAGATCAATTATAACCTAGTATTAGTGTATCACTATTTTTAAAAAATTAAAATATTTATCTACTAATATAAGATAGTAATAAGCTATTTAAAAGCTGGTAAATTTCAGTGGTGACATACTGTTACAGTAAAGCTGTTGAACTATTTACAGCTTTTCAAAAAAAGAAAGGCCCTTTCACAATACGATGCGACTGTATAGTTTTTCCTGGTTTTTGTGAATTAATTAGGATTCCCCAGTTTAGCCCAACAACATTTCTAGTTGTTGAATAAGGTTCAGTTCGTAGAATCGCAACCATAACCATGCGATAAGTAAGGCTGTTTTCCTCAGCAACATCTGGCTTCATTCCAACTTACATCGAAGCCCCTTACCAGACTTAATTAAATCGATTTGACTACCTTAATTTGTCGCCGCATTTTTTAAAATATAACCCTTATCATACCGACTTCTAATTTTCCTTTGGATTAATTTATGCCTGCTTTTCTTTTGGTGTTATAGCTGGCTCATTCCTATCTGGTATGACACCTTCTTATCTGTTTTTCATTGGATCTATCGTTCTCCTTTTTGTTGTTATTTTATTTAATCTGGTCACTAGTTTAAAAACATACCTATCCATAAAGTGAAAAACAAGAGCAACGGCAAGGTTGCTCTTGTTTTTTTCTAGACAGTACAACTACGATCTAGGATGTTATTAGTATTATGAAAATTATAGTTCTTAAAAGTAATAAATGTAGCTCTTTGTTTTAAGAAAGTTCACCTCAGTCTGGCCGTACAACCAGCTACCGACTACATAAGATATTACCATGTTTTGTATGGTGGCGACCCTGGTGGTGCATTCCCGATAATTTCTATCAACGGAATCACGTATCCTATTGCAATAACAACTAGCATAATGACAATCACACGTCCCCAATTTTCTGTCCAATAAGGTGTTTTCGCTGCATTCTCTTCTACTTCAGCGATAGGAAATTCTGTTTCTCCTTTTGGTGCAAAGAACATTAGATGGACGACTGCATAAACTTGGAGAATGACCCCGATCATTAATAGAGTTCCTCCGACAGCTAAGAACATTAAATACGGGTCCCAACTCAATGCCGTTGCATTGTCAAAATAGGTAGTATAGGACGTTCTACGAGGTGAGCCTAGTAAACCAACCCAATGCATCGCAACTGCCATTAATGCCATTCCTACTGTCCAAATCAATGTTTGGATCACTCCTAATTTATTCATTTTAGGCGTTAACACCCGTTTTGATAAATAAGGAACTAACCAGTAACTAATTCCGAAGAACGTAAGAACAACAGAGGTTCCTACAGTTAAATGGAAATGCCCGACAACCCACATCGTATTATGAACGACTTGGTTTAGCTGATTCGTACTTTGAACAATTCCACCTGCACCACCTGGAATAAAGGCGATCATGGCAATCATGGGTGCCAAGAAACGAACATCGCCCCAAGGCAATTTTTTGAACCAACTAACTACGCCTTTTCCTCCTTTCTTCTTTGCCGTTTTCTCAAATACAGAAAACATAGCGTATGCTGTCATTAGCGAAGGAAAACCAATCGCTAGACTCATAAAGACGTGTAGAAACTTGACATGCTCTGTTATTCCAGGGTCAATAATTTGATGGTGAAAACCACCCGGAATATTCATTATGACGAGTAACATAATAACGACACGAGTTAATGTATCACTAAATCGTCTTCCACCGATGACCTTAGGTACAACCACATACCATGCAGAGACCGCTGTTAAATACCAAATATTTACCAACGTGTGTCCAAAAGCCCAAAATAGTGTTCGGGCAAGCATCACATTAATCGTTTCGACCCAGCCGATTGCCCAAGGAATAATCATTAACACTTCAATCGTTACAGGAATGCTTCCAAAAAACAACAGGACAAATACTCCAGTGGCAAAATAAGCAAGGATTGGTACATGTTTTCCTTTGTTAAGCTTTCTCCAATTTGCTACCTGAATAAAAGCTCCAAATGCGCACATCCATACACCCAACACAATGAAGACTAAACCAATATAAAAAACTGGATGGGCTGCCATAGGTGGATAAAATGTATATAAAACAGTTGCTTCATTCATTAAAATCGGAACAACGGCTAGCACAAACCCTATCATTTTCAATCCAAAACCGGTCCATGCCAACTTTCTCACTTTAGGAAGAAGGCTCCCTAACGTATGAGAGAGTACTGCATAGAAATAACCAACCGTAAAGAACGCTGTTAATACAAGAACTAATAGTAAACCATGTGCTGTTAACACTTGATAATAAGAAAACCAGGATGGCAATTCTAAAAGACCCGCACGGTTTAATCCTTGCAATAAACCTAATGTTCCACCAATAAAAAGAGCTGCAAATGCGATAAGTAAATAAGATTTTGATAGAATAGCATCTTTGGAATTAATCCCGAACACTTCATTTGCCTTTTCATTAAATACATTTTCACTAGCTGTTTCCACTTTTTTATTCCCCCCTTTATTTCACCGTAATCGTTGTAGCCATATGCTGGTGACCGACACCACAGAATTCATTACATACGACTAAATATTCACCTGTTTGATTAAATGTCTGTGATATTTTTTGTATATGCCCTGGCGTCACCATTGCATTTAAATTGGTTCCTGCAACTTGGAATCCGTGGACCACATCTTTTGACGTCATCGTGAAATGTACCGTTGACCCAGCAGGGATTTCAATGTTGTTTGGGTTGAATCTAAAAATTTCCAATGTCATAACCACTTCATATTCGTTCTCCCCAATTTGTTTAACACCTGGTTGATCAAATGGTGCTGTTTCATCCACCTTTTGTGGATCAATGGTTTCCATGTGGCTTGGTGGCCCCATGCCTAAAACAAATGTTTGATAACCAGTAAATAACATAAATCCTATGATCATACCAAAGCTTACAATAAGCCATATTTTTTCATCGAGATGGAATTTCATCACTACTCCCCCTATACTCTAGCTAAATATACCGAAAACATTAATAGATACGTTGCGAGAATAACTGCCGCTACCACTCCTAAAGAAAACCAGGTACCTATCCGTGAACCATGCTCTTCCATATACTCTTCCACAGCTTTCTGCTTAATCTGTCTTTCTTCCATAAATATCAACCTCCTTATCTTCTTACTCACATCTTATTTAATAACGCTTCTTAGAGTGGTGAGTTGAATCACTTATTAAGTGACTAAATAGTGAACAGCTAACTCCCTAAAAGAAATGTAAATGCGACTTTCCCAAAGTAGAAAAGAGAAAAACAGATTCTTAAGGAAAATCGAAAAAAATACCCCGAAAGTTTGCAATAAAATTGCAAACTCCGGAGTCATGACTTTGGTTAACTAGATATGGGTAAGGTAACAATAATCATCAGAATAAGTATTATCATTAAATAATTAACAGAAAACAAGAACATAATGCGTGCCCACTTTAAATCATTTCTTGTGAAAAGTCCGTATAGACTTAAAGCGAGCCAAACTACGTTTAGTAAAGTTGCGATAACAACGAAGGCTGTTCCAAGTGGCGTTAAATAATAAGGCAATGGCAATAAGCAACCGACATAGACAACCATTTGACGCTTCGTCACGTTAAACCCGTGTACTACGGGTAGCATCGCAACTCCTGCAGCTTGATATTCTTCATATTTCCGTATCGTTATAGCAAAAGTATGTGGCATTTGCCAAATAAATAGGAAAAGAAATAAGACGATCGGGACGATAGTTGAAGCTGGTTGTATGGCAGCCCAACCAATTAGTGGAGTAACGGCTCCAGAAACACTTCCAATAAGAGTATTTAGGGTATATCTTCGTTTTGACCACATTGTGTACAAAACAACATAGGTGAACCACCCAACAAACGCATAAATGGTTGCTTCCACAGTTGTAAAAAGTAAAAGAATTAATCCAAGAATTGTCAAGATGATCCCCAGCGTGAAAACGACATGAAGAGGAATCGTACCCGTTACCGTTGGGCGATTTTTCGTTCTTTCCATTAACTGATCTATATCAACATCGTACCAGTTATTGAGGATGAGAGCACCTGCAATGACGAATGTACTCCCTATTACCGTTAGGAAAAATACACCCAAATGATTGACAAAGGAGGCATTGGAAAAATACAGTGCTAACCAAAATCCAATAAATACAGGTAACACATTGGAAAGCAACACCCCTCGTTTAACAAGTGTGGTTAATTCAGAGATTAAATAGAAACTCTCACCCCACTGTAAAGAAGGAAACTTATTTAGTCTCATCTACTACCCCTCCCTTTGAATAAAATTGAAAACTAATAAGCTAGAAAGAGATCTTAGCTTCTAGCATTAATAGTATCAATTTTATAAAGGGAGCATAGTGACCTAAGTCACGTACCGCAAAATGCAGTTTTCTTACACCGATTTAAATGTATGAGAAACGTGATTAGATTTTGGCAACTATCGTATTGAAAATCTGTTACAAGACATAGATGCAATCAAACGGAAAAGCAACCTAATTATTTGATTAGAAAATCACTAATGAATAACAGTTAATAATCATTATTAGTGAGCTCCAAAATCTGTTTGTAAGCACTCTGATAAAGGTCAAGATTAGGATCTTCCCCCTTTATCTTTGGTACGTCAAAGTCAGATAGTACAAAATAATGCATGGGTTTAACGTCATGTCTAGCTAAAGAATGTTTGCAACATGATAAGGGACAGCCATCAATGGCGATGATATCTCGCCCAGATTTCGCTGTTCGAACAAGTGGTTTGACATCACCTCCAACACCAGCAATACAAGACATTTCAGCAACTTTCTCTCGATCCATTTTTATCGCAATCATGTTAGCGGTTTGTGCGGCCGAGGAACAACCAGAGCATGAATACACTAGAGGTAAATCAGTTCTTTTCATCTTTTTAGCTCCTTCCCTACTTTACTTTAGTAAACAACATTAAGTCTTAATTGACTTGAGTCAAACTTCTTTCTTCACTTTAATTTATTTGTTTTGATAAATCTGTGAATTATGGCACATCTTTTAATAATGATTCACAAATATAATGGATAAAAACAAGGGGGACTTTTAAAAGTCCCCCTTGTTTCTCTAGTTATACTCCCATTTCCTCCAAAATAACATTGCGGTTATGGCTACTACCGAAGATAGTAAAGCAATAATGGTATTACGAAAGACTAATTCAAATTCTAATCCAAGATATGCTTCAATCGTCCACTGTAACATCACCACATTAATGGCTAATGTGATAAAAATGATAGCCCAACAGATCTTTTTAGCCATGTCTAATCTTCCTTCCAACTGCATAGACAGTACCATTTTGAACTTCAATTTCGATTAAAGGCAATTCACGCTGAGGTGGTCCTGCAATCGGATGACCATTATTTAAATCAAAATATCCTTGATGACACGGACATAACAGCACTTCACTTTCTTGCTCATAAAACACCGGACACATTAAATGAGTACAGGCACTATTATAGGCTTTTAGCTCCCCTGCTTTTGTATGAATTAACAGGGCAGGATCTTTTTCTGTCGGATAATGAAACGTGATGGACGAGCCTTTAGGGATAGAATCTAATTTGGCAATTTCTACGAGTTCTCTTTCCTCTTCAAAATCTCCTAAGAGTGCCTTTACTGAGAATGGTAATGTTGTGAGACCTAGAGCTACAGTTGCTCCAACTGCCGTTTTCAAGAAAGCTCTTCTATTAAACTTTAAGTCATCAAAACGACTGATGTTATCCGTTAAGTTGATCATATCTTCCTTGCTTTGATACTTCTCACGTTTACATTTTATATTGTCCGTCATGCTTATTCCTCCTCTCTAGTCTGAATACACCCCGAAAAATTCTGGTACATATTTCCATTTATCATTTTCACTTGGTTTCTTACCTTCGATTAAGTTCATTTGTGTACGACGTCTCCGGAGTGACTGCATTTCTTCAAAATCGATAAAACGAATGGCGTCACTTGGGCATACGGAAGCACACATTGGAGCAATATCATATTTTGAGCGGTCATAACACATGTCACATTTATACATTTTGTTTTCTTCAAAATCAAACTTAGGAATCCCAAATGGACAGGCAAATGTACAGTTACGACAACCGATACACTTTTCATCCATCGCTGATAAGACGACTCCCTCCTCCGTAATCTGAATCGCATTGGCCGGACATACTCTCGCACAGGCAGGGTCTTTACATTGCATACACATCATTGGAAATGTCTGTCTGCTCTCAGTAAAATCAATGTATTCCACATAATTCCGTTCTTTCGCGTCATGATCTCCACATTCTCGGCATGCTGCTTGACATGCACGGCAACCGATACACCGTTCAAATTCTAGATACATGATTTTATTCATAAATGGGTCCCCCAATAAGCTTTTGTTTTATATTCTTTCAAGTTTCACGGCTGCGACTTTAAATTCTGGCATTCTTGAAGTTGGATCTAATGCAGGGTTTGTTAGCAAATTAGCTGCAAGTTCTTTTCCCCAGTGATAAGGAATAAAGACGGTATCTTTTCGTATCGCTTTAGTAATTCGAGCCTCAACTGTCATCGTAGAACGAGGACTGGTTACCTTAACAAGATTTTTCTCTGAAATGTTATATTGACTTGCAAGTTCAGGGTGGATCTCGATATATGGTAAAGGACATTGCTGCATTAAAAAGTCAACACGTCTTGTTTGCGTACCTGATAAATAATGAAAGACTACGCGGCCTGTCGTTAAAATGTGAGGATAGTCCTTAGTAGGTGTTTCACCTGGTTCAGCCCAATCAACAGCAGCCAAGTTCGCTTTTCCGTCCTCTGTCCCAAACTTCTCTTTAAACATAGTTGGTGTTCCAGGATGATCTTCAGACGGACACGGCCAGAAAACTCCATCTTCTTTTTCAATCCGTTCCCATGTAATACCGTAATAATCAGCTTTTCCACCTTTAGAAGCCATTCTTAATTCTTCAAAAATTTGTTTTGGATTATCGTAGTTAAAGAATTGTTCTTTCCCCATTCTTTTTGCAATATCACACATGATTTCCCAATCAGTTTTGGACTCTCCAACTGGCTCAGTCACTTTTCTAACGCGAATGACACGCCCCTCTAAATTCGTCGTCGTCCCTTCATCTTCTGCCCATGTCGTTGTCGGTAGAACCACATCAGCAAATTCGGCTGTTTCAGATAAGAAGAAGTCACTAACTACTAAAAAGTCTAGCTTTTTTAAACCACTCCAGATGTACTCGAGATTAGGTGCAGATACGGCAGGATTGCTACACATAATATGCATGCCACGAATGTTCTCTTTTTGAATTTCATGAAACATTTCATAAGCAGAGACGCCTGCTTTGGGCATTTCCTCAGGTTTAATTCCCCAAACTCCCGCCACATGCTTCACATGCTCCGGGTTATCAATCTTTCGATAACCAGGCAATGCGTCAGCTTTTTGTCCATGCTCACGACCACCTTGACCATTTCCTTGTCCTGTAATCGTCGCAACACCAGATGCGAATTTCCCAATTTGCCCACGAAGTAAAGCCATTGACGTATAGAGTGTAACGTTATCTACCCCTTTGTTTTGTTGTTCAATTCCACGGCAGAACGTTACAATCGAACGAGGAGATTGGCCGTAAATGTGAGCAGCTTTAATAATTTTTTCCTTCTTTACTCCTGTGATCGATTCTGTATATTCAGGTGTAAACTTCTTAACCATTGCCTTTAACTCTTCATAATTGTTACATCTTTCGTTTACATATTCTTCATCAACATAGCCTTCTTTTACGAGTAAATGCATAATGCCGTTTGCTAACGCCGAGTCAGATCCTGGTTTTAAATCTAGATGAACGTCAGCTACTCGTGCTGTTGGTGTTTCCCTTGGATCGGCAACGATTAACTTCGCTCCTTTATCCTTGGCCTTCCACAACCATTGAATCATCGTTGGATGACATTCAGCCGTGTTTGAACCGGCCATAAATAAGCAATTGGTATGCTCAAATTCTGGTAATGGTAAACTTGACCCGCGGTCTACTCCAAGAGTTTTCATAAATCCACCAGCTGCTGAAGACATACAGAATCGGCCATTATAATCTAGGAATCTTGTACCGATTCCAACACGAGCGTATTTACCAACTAAGTAACATTTTTCGTTGGTCATAGATACCCCACCAAATACACCAACCGCATCTTTCCCATAGTCTTTTTGAAGTCTCTTGAAATTTTTCTCAATTAAGTCGTACGCATCTTCCCAACTTGACTCTATAAACTGTCCATTCTTTTTAATAAGCGGCTTCAAAATTCGTTCTTTATGATTGACCGTCTGATAAGCCGTAACCCCTTTTGGACACATTTTTCCAAGTGTAACCGGCCAATCATAGCGCGGTTCAACTCCTACGACCTTTCCAGACTTTTCATTCACTCGTATATGCATCCCACACTGCATGCCGCAATAGCAACAATGTGTGGTCACTAGTTTCTCGCCAGGCTTTTGTAAATTCTTTACTCCGTCTTTTACAAGAAATTCACTCATTTATTCGTCCCCCGTTTTATCATAGTAAGAATCTTCTCGTTTTTGTCCGAACCCAGGAATATGAATGCCCGTATTCGTTTGGATTGGATTGTTTGGAGAAGGTAGATTCGATTGAATATTCAATTGCTTCATCACACGAATTCTTCTTCGGCAGCTTGGGCAGTAATCCGCAAGATACGAGCCATCTGCTAATTGAAGGTCAAAGCTTTGTACGCCGAGAATCTCTTTTACATCGGCAATTTGATCATCATTACTATAAGGTACTTGACATGATTTACACTCTCTCGTATCGCTGCCAACCACTTCTTGATAATTCATAGGTACAGCTGTTGCGAGTGGCCTTACCGGTAGATGGAACAGCTTACCAAATGGAAAATACACTAAGAAAATAACAACTGTTATTTGGTGAATAAGTGCTAAGTAGTTGTGCATCCAGCCCCCTAAGAATTTATAAGAAACCGTTAGTATTAATCCAGATACCGTTACCCAAAGGAGGATATATAATGGAAATAAATCAAATTCAACTCGTTGGGTTACTTTCACATCTTGGTTTTTAGAACGTCTAATCAGTGCCATAGTTACACCGATTAATACCATCATCGCTGTAATATTTAACCCGTTGTACACTAGTTCAGCAAATAATCCATTTGCAGCCATCGCAATAGTAGGAATTCCCATCACAACGATCTGATAAGTTTCTGGATCAATTAGCTTGAAATGCATCCAACCGAAAGTGAGGCCAAAAGTGATCGCAAACGACCCTATACATCCCCATGCAATCAACCAATGCATAATCCCTCTATAAATACCGCGTTTAAAAATGAACTTCTGAAGTATGATGTTGTCAAAAGCCGTTTTTGCAATGGCTTTCCAGTTGCTTTTTGCTCTTTTCTTTTTCTTCAAATTTTGAAAACTTCTTTTAAGCACTTGGTGAGTCGCTGGCCTAATTGCCCATGCACATAATCGAATAGTCATTCCAATAGCAAAAACAAATGAACCGACTAAGTAACCGAACAACATGATATCGACATGTGAGAATTGTCCCGTTCCTATCCACATTAGGATAATTAAGACCATAACAATAACAAAAGAATACATACTTGCTTTCGAATAAAATGACTTTTCAATCTGACTCATTTTGCCACTCCTTATTTGTGACTCTTAGTTTGATACGTTTATTGTAAATTTTCTTCCTAAGTTAAACTGTGAGGTTCATCACATCAGACAAATTCAATGTGAATTTTTAATGAACTTCATCATTTGAACATAAAAAAACGAGATTCCTTTTCGTTTCGAGGTCTCTCGTTTTCCTGTCAAATAAAGTTAATAAGCATGATCTTTTTCTACCTGTAATACTTGTTGGTAATCTTCTTGTGTTCGTATGTGGAAAGTGAATAAAAGATTCTGTTCATTTGTATTCTCAACTAAACTCTTAACTTTAAATGAAACCTTTTCAAGTATTTTCATTAATCCAATTTCTTCTATCTCCAATAATTCTTCCGTAACACTCAAACACGAACGGTCATATACCCCATGATATAACTGAAGGTTTCCGTTCCATTCTGGTGCAATAACTTGAACCCCTGTTTTCTTTTTAAGGTCTAACATTTCTGTGACTATATCTGAATTTAATAGTGGCATATCTGACGTTACGAGCCATAAAGAATCATTCTTTGATAACGATAACGCCGCATGCATGCCACTTAATGTACCCGCCCCTTTAAAGTAGTCAGTGATGATCCGAATGCTGTTTCCAAAGAGCGGCAAATACACATATGGATTTTTCGTCACTAAAATTACTTCATCACAAATTTTCTTCATTTCCATGACTTGTCTCTCAATTAACGTTTTATCCCCTAACTTTAATAAACTAATTAATTGATCATGATCTATTTTGTAACTTTCACTATCTAATATTACGCCAGTTAACTGCATTACTTTTCCCTCCTTGTCCTTACAATATAAAACGAAAAAGGGTGTAAAACTGTTAAGTCTGTCACAGTTATCACTTATCAATAATCTAAAACGAATTAAAAAATTTGTCATGGCGAAAATGGCCAACTTGAATTTGGCAGGCATGTAAATACAAATAAGAATCAACAAGGTGATCCGTATCACAGCCTTTATGTTAGACATTCGATAATCTAATCCTAAAGGAGTGAGACAAATTTTAAATGGAAAATGTTATTCCCGTTACTAGTGGTAAAGGCGGCGTCGGGAAATCAACGGTTGCAATTAGCGCTTTCTTTAGCGAATTTAAGGAAGGAAGTTGCCCTTATAGATCTAGATGACGATTCCTACTTAGTCAAAGCCCCTTGCAGTGTTTTTTGTTGTTTTCAGCGCCCTCTGAATTAAAGTGTTTTTTTCTTTCACATAGCTTTCTTGTTTTTCTTCACAATATCTCCACAAAGTGCTCTTTTACCATTTTCACCCACTATGGCAATCATTTCGTTACTCAATTGAAAGATTATGTGACATTGATCACATTCAAGTATTTCGTTTATTTGTATGCTTTTTTTATCAGTATTCATACAAAAACAAATTATTAGGAGGTACCTATGGCGCGAATTACAGAGTGGAAGCCAGAGAATAATGAATTTTGGGAAAGGGAAGGGAAACGTCATGCTAGGCGAAACCTATGGATATCCGTTCCGACGTTAATGCTTGCTTTTATTGTCTGGCAAATTTGGTCAGTCGTTGCCGTCCGATTAAATGACATCGGTTTCCAATTTACAGAAGAACAATTATTCACATTAGCGGCCATTCCAGGTTTGGTTGGAGCATCTTTACGTTTTGTATATACATTTGCACTGGGCAAATTCGGTGGAAGAAACTGGATTGTCTTTTCAACAGGAATATTAATTATTCCTACACTTGGAATTGGATTTGCTGTTCAAAATCCAGAAACACCCTACTGGGTGATGCTTACCTTAGCAGCACTTTGTGGACTTGGTGGGGGTAACTTTTCATCTGCATCTGCTAACATTAGTTTCTTTTTCCCGAAAAAAGAAAAAGGAACAGCCCTCGGGATTAACGGTGGTTTAGGAAACATGGGGGTATCTGTTGTCCAATTTGTTACTCCGCTTATTATTGTCATTGGTACGTTTGCTGCTATTGGAGGGGAAGGTCAACTCTTGCCTAACGGACAGGAAATTTGGCTTCAAAATGCTGCATTTATCTGGGTTATCCCTATTATAGTCATGACAATCATTGCTTATTTTGGGATGGATAATCTCCCAACAGCCAAACAATCTGTGAAAGACCAATTTATTATCGTAAAAAGAAAACACACCTGGATTATGACCATTCTTTATATTGCGACATTTGGCTCTTTCATTGGGTATGGTGCTGCTTTTCCTTTGTTATTGCGTTCGCAATTTCCGGAATATGTGGCTTTAGCCTTTCTTGGTGCCTTCTTGGCAGCTGCTGCACGACCAGTTGGTGGATGGATATCTGATAAAGTTGGTGGAGCTCGAGTAACAGCCTATGTATTAGTTATTATGTCCCTAGGCGCGTTGTCCGTTATTTATTTTATTGATCAACAAAACTTCGTCGGGTTTCTTGTATCCTTTTTACTATTATTTATCGCTGCAGGAATCGGCTCCGGTTCTACATTCCAAATGATTCCCGTCATCTTCCCTGCTAAAGAAGCGGCACCTGTACTCGGATTTACCGCGGCCTTTGCTGCATACGGATCGTTCTTTATCCCCCATTTATTTGGTTGGTCTGTATCTAATACAGGTACACCAGTAACCGCGTTGTACTTCTTTATTGGTTTCTATGCTATTTCCATCTTACTGAATTGGTACTATTATCAAAGGAGCCGTTCAGGAATCAAGGTTAGTGACGCACCCATTAAAAGAAAAAGAGTGAAATAATAACAAAAAATAAGTGCTATAGAATTTTTTTATTCCATAGCACTTACGTTATAAAAAAAGGTAAATAGAAACTTGATCTAGTTACACCCACCTTTTGGGGTAATTTCTGCTCTCAAATAAATTATTATATAAAACCGAGATGCCTACGACGATAAAAGCACTAAGTACAATCGTTAAAAGCAATCCCCAACCAGCTTGGGAATTGATCGCAACAATTGCACTGGCAGCAGCAGGCGGATGCATCATTTTCGTAATGATCATTAGTAATACGACAATAGCTAAAGTAATTCCAATCGTAATATGAGACCTCCCAAACAAATCCCAAATCGACAATGCTGCAACAGTTGATAGAAAGTGTCCACCAATAATATGGCGTGGTTGGGAAAAAGGTCCTTCATGTGCCGCAAATACGAGTAAACAACTAGCACCTATAGGGCCTAAAGCCATTGGGTAGCCAAGACTAACTGCGAGAAAGCTTATCATTGTCATTGCAATTAGTCCACCACCTGCAGATACTAGAGAATCTGTTATGCCTACACTATGATCGTTTACACTAACACTCTTCATTTTTCTTATATAATGCGTTAAACTCCAACTCTTTTCCATATCAGCAGGTTTCTTTAGTTCCCCTCTTTCCAAAGACAAAAGCAAACCTCTCCTTCCACGACCCAAAAGTCAAGAGACTTGTTAGATTTATTCACATAAAATTCATTATAAAGGCAATTTATAGAAAGGTAAATACACTATGGAGTTAATCTTCCCCCTCACGACTAGGGCCTGTAACACAAGAACCAATAACCTATGGTTATTGGTTCTTGTGTTTCGGAAATAGAGTTGAATCATACTTAAATTTGTCCTTAGAAATCTAATTGAATGAATTTTCTCTCTAAGCATAAATGAAGACGCACAATGTCAGTCACTGTGCGCCTTGATCTATTTATCTATAATTTATTGAAAAAGCACCGTAAGTGTAAGGGCCATTAAAGTAAAAATACCTGGGTTTTTTAGCTTCTGATTTTTCATCATCATTACCTCCTTAGTATCGTCTCTTTTGTTAAAACAATCATAACACCAATAATAAGAACTGTAAGTCTTCTGGTAAGGAAACCTGACAATAAAAAATATATATAAAATACATGTTTTACTTCCTTTTGTTTCCTTCCTAACCAGGCTTGATTGTCTAACAAACGTAGATAAACCTCAGATACTCCATCCTTTAATTATGAGGTCATAGATGTTTTGAACCCTAATCTCCCAACTCATCTATGATGATGCACGTCTTTTCTTTGCTTCTACCAGCACCCGTGATATTTTTATTAAAAGCCCTAGCCATTTGGTATTATTGTAGTAGAACCTACAAACGTATAACCTTTCAGTTAGATATGAGGTCAGAATAACTCAGATCTATGAATGAATCCAATCTTTAAAAATGGGTTGGTAGCCTTTTTTATAAAGGGCATCGCAAATGTCTCTTACTCCACGTTCATCGGAAATTTGAAATTGATTTGTTCCTTGGCTTTCAAGGGAATAGCCACCAACCTCCGTTGATGCTCCTGCTGACATCCTCGTGATTCCAAGAGGTATAAGGTGATCTCTAAAGACCGCACTTTCACGAGTAGATAATGTAATGCCCGATCTAGGTAAAAGCAATCTTAATGCAACGAGGCTTTGAACAAATGCTTTATCATTCACCTCTGATCGCGGATTGAAATTACCTAAATGAGGTCGGATTCTTGGAAGTGATAGACCAATTTCTGTATCTATGTATTTATTTTGTAGATAATTGGCGTGCATCCCAGTGAAAAACACCTCTTTCCTCCAGTTATCTAAGCCAAGTAATGTACCGATATTGACACTACGAAGTCCTGCTTCACACCCTCTTTCAGGTGTATCAAGACGATAACGGTAATTGCGTTTTGGGCCTTTTACATGAAAATCCCGATAAACATCTTCATTGTATACTTCTTGATACACGGTAACTCCATCAACACCAGCTTCCCTTAATTGTTTGTACTCTTCTGTGTCTAGTGGATTAATTTCAATCGAGATAGAAGAGAAATATTTTTTTAGAACTTCCACTGTTTCCTTAATATACGAAACAGAAGAATGTAGTTTCGATTCTCCAGTCAATATTAAAATATGTTTAATTCCGTTACTCGCTAAGTTTTTCGCTTCCCTGTCGACTTCTTCCATCGTAAGTTTTTGTCGTTTAAATTGATTAGTAACACTAAAGCTACAATAGGTACAGTGGTTAACACAATGATCAGAGATATAAATAGGATTAAATAACTGGATCGTTTTTCCAAAATGTTGAACCGTTACACGATGGGCTTTTTGCGCCAATGCCTCTAAACATTCCTCTGCAGCAGGGGATAATAACATTAAAAAATCTTCATCATTTATCAAATCTTTATGTAATATCCTTTTTATATCATTACTTGTTACCGAATTGAGAAAGCCTTCAAAATCAAGCAATTTTAATTGCTTATATACATGATAAAAACTCACGATCTATGTCCCCTCCCTAAAATCACATTCCATTTTCGGTTCGTTATTTTATGACAAAAAGCCTGTTAATGGAGAGGACGCCCTTGCCTCTAGTGTACTAGTACCCAACCCGCTCAAATAAGCTGTTCTGCCTGCTTTGACGCTGTTTGCAAATGCCGCTGCCATACTAATAGGATTGCTTGAAGTCGCAATAGCTGTATTGACTAGCACTGCATCTGCTCCTAACTCCATCGCCTCACAAGCTTCAGACGGCCTTCCAATTCCTGCATCAACAATAATTGGAACCTTACTCTCTGCAATCATAATACGGACCAACTCTTGAGTTCTAAATCCACGATTGGAACCAATTGGTGAGCCTAATGGCATAACTGCAGCTGCCCCAACTTCTTCTAATTGTTTAGCTACCATTAAATCAGGATTCATATAAGGTAAGACCATAAATCCTTCTTTTGCTAAACGTTCCGTTGCTTTTAACGTTTCGTAGTTATCAGGGAGTAAATACTTTTGGTCCGTAATCACTTCAATTTTCACCCAGTTCCCAAGCCCTGCCGCCCTAGCTAGCTTTGCGATACGCACAGCTTCTTCAGCAGTCCTAGCTCCTGAAGTGTTTGGAAGTAGAATCATATCTTTTGGAATGAAATTCATAATGTTTTCCTCTTTTGAACATAGATCGACACGACGCATGGCTACCGTAATGACCTGCGCCATAGAACTTTTTATGACGTCAGGAATCAGACTATCATTATGAAATTTTCCTGTACCAATACAAAGTCGACTTTTCAACTTAATACCACCAATAGTTAACTCATCTTTCATTTTTTCTCTCCCCTCCTGCTTAAAAAAAATCACTGAAATCGTAAAAGAACTGTTTCCTTTCTCTTTCCTAGCAAGTAATATTCTTCCCTTATAAAAATTATTTCGTAATAAGAAAGGACTTTTGCGAAAGAAGGTTCTTGCGTAGAAGTCTATATGTACTTTTTTTACTCTACAATCAGTTTTGCTGTCATTTTGTCGTGATCCCCACCACAAGGGATAGAGCAATAAATAATATATTCTCCAGCTGCTAGAGTTACTGTTTGTTCACCATCTCCATCGATTTTTAGATCTGCACCTTCAATTTCTACTCCATGATATCCTTCTACGTTCTTTAATTGGATGGTTACTTCTCCAGCTGAAACTTTATATTCTTCCTGATCAAACTTCCAATTAGATGCCTCCAATACTATCGTGCTACCACTTTCAATTGTTGAAGCCTCTTCGCTTTTAGTTGTCGCAGGTTCATCACTACTGCCTGCGCATGCCACTAAAGAACCGATTAACAAGATGGATACTCCAGTAATGAATAATTTTTTCATTTTTTGCATTCTCCTTTTTTAATCCGTCTCTTTTAACGATATGGATCTAGTATAAGTGTTTACATAAAACCAATTGAACGTTCTATTCTTCTCCCCTTCATAAAGTTTTAGGTGACTGCCTTTACCCTAGCAAACCTGTTGTGCAAATTCGGTGATTCATATCACACACCATTCATTTTTTTGAAACTGTACCATAGTTGTAAAAACTTTATCAGCGTATTCTTAATTGAAATCTTTATTTTTCAGTGAGATCTGCCTATTAGAAAGGTGCTCTTAATTGTTTTTCACACACCCATTCCTCAGCCTAAATCCTATTTTTAAAGGCCCTGCCCCCAGTTAGAACAGCGCATAAAAATAACTTTTATTTTAACTTGGAACACCAAGTGCCATTTTTGCATAGCGGGACAACCGGTCTTTTGACCAAGGCGGACTCCAGACGACATCGACTTGAATGTCATTGATCTCCTCCATTTTAGAAATTCTTGTTTTCAAATCAGCAATGATTTCTCCTGCCATCGGGCAGCCCATTGAAGTCATCGTCATTTTGATCGAAGCATTATTGCCTTCATCTACATCCACTTCATAAATAAGTCCCAAATTCACAATATCAATTCCAAGCTCTGGATCATTTACTTCTTTCAACATTTCATAGACTTGATCAACTATTTTTTTACTCATTTACTTCACTCCTTCTCAACTACTAATTAAATCCTCAGTCACACTGTAACAAAAAGATTTTGATTGGTTTGTGAGTCGAATCACACGGTATCAGTGAGGAGGCTCGTGAATTTATATAATTTCATCTTGCAATTTTTTTAAACTGATAAGGAAATAACCCTCTTCATCCGTATCAATCAGTTCTTTCTTCCGTAACCGATTAATAGTACGGTTTATCGTTTCTCTCGATGTTCCAATCATATTGGCTAGTTCTCGATTGGTAAAATGGGTTGTAAGTCTATATTTTCCGTCGACTTGCTCACCATTTGATTTACATAAGCGAAGGAATAACATCACAATTTGTTCATATGTGTCACGAAGAATTTTTTCCTCTAATCGATTTTGAAGATCCACGATTTTTTCTCCTAAAACTTTGAACATTTTAATACAGAGTTCAGGATATCTAAGAAGGATTGACTCAAACTGCCCAACTGGAATAACAATTAACTCTGAGGTCTCAAGGATCTCAGCATGTGCTGGGAAGTTCCCTTTCCGGAAAAAACCAGCGTGCGGAAACATATCTCCAGCTTCGAGGATGGACACAATTTGTTCTTTACCTGACAGATCCGTTTTGTGAATTTTCACCTTGCCAGAATGGATAAAAAATACTCGATCAAGTGGTTCACCCTGCATAAATACAAATGATCTTGCCGAATAAGTCCGTAATTGAGAGATATCGACGATCGGTTGAATTTCTTCTTCTGAAAGCTCCTTAAAGAGAGATACTCCCTGTAGATGTTTTTTAATCATTGCTATTTTCATATTAAAACCCCTTACTCATCAAGTTATACTCTTCATTCAATTGTAGTAAAACACCCAAAAGAACACTGTGATTCATATCATAGTTAGCTTAAGAAGCGCGATTGTTTCTAAACTAGTCTATTTGAAAATTATTATTCACTACTATTAAGTGATCTAAATCACTACGTAAACGATGATTCGTTGTTATCCTTTATTTAGATCCAAAATTGAATCACATGGAGGAATTGAAATGGAACGAACATTTACTGAAACATCTGTTGTAGGTGAAATCGTAACGAAATTTCCAAAAGCAAGTGACCTTTTTAAATCTTATCGTATCGACTTTTGCTGCGGAGGTAACCGTCCGCTTATAGAAGCCATTCATGAGAGAAGTTTATCAGCAGATGAAGTATTAACAAAGCTAAATACACTTTATCAGGAAACAACCGCATTAAATGAATCAAGAATCGAGTGGGAACGCGCATCGTATAGTGAATTAATCGATTACATTATCAATAAACATCATCGCTACATTAATGAAGAGCTACCTCAATTAAGTCCATACGTCACAAAAGTATTACGTGTTCATGGGGCAGGACAACCTCATTTAGCTCAAATCCATCGATTATTTCATGAATTGCGGGTTGAGTTAGAACAGCATTTAATTAAAGAGGAAACGGAAGATTTCCCTCTCATTTTAGAAGTTGAGCAAAACAGGACTGAGGAAAACTATAAGAAATTGCAAAAGGTCGTTGATGAATTAGAATCTGAACATAGCAACGCCGGTAATATTTTAAAAGAACTTCGTGACATTACAAATGATTTTACTCCTCCAGAGGGAGCATGCGGTACTTATCGTTTAGTCTATCAACGGCTTGAGGACCTGGAGGCTGATCTGTTCCAACACATTCATTTAGAAAACAATGTACTGTTCCCACGAGCAGTTGCGCAAGTGTAAGTTCTGACTCAAAAAGGTAGTCATTTAATCAGATATTCATTCTTAAAAGGATCGTCTTATGAAACGATCCTTTTTTCTAATGTTTCTTCACAAAAAGTAAGACATGAACGCTATTGTTCATGTCTTACTTTTTCTTTATTCTGTTTTCTCATTGATTTTGGGATGTATACACAGTATGGTTCACTTTCCATGTAATCCCCAGTCATTGCATAGGCTCTAGACCGTGATCCTCCGCAAACATATCGAAATTCACAGACACCACACTTGCCTTTATATTTATCAGGATTACGTAAATCTTTAAAAATAGGTGAATCGCGATAGATATCAGCTAATGGCGTTGTGCGAACATTTCCAGCTTTAACAGGCAGCAATCCACTTGGATAGACATCTCCTATGTGTGAGATAAAGACAAAGCCGTTACCATCATTGACTCCTTTTGGTGCGCGACCAAGTCCATCAAATGGGCCAGTCATCCCTTTCATCAATGCATCCTGATAGCGAATCGCTTGATCAGGAGTGGGATTTTCTCTCATTTTCTGTTGAATAACGACACGTCGATAATGCTGAGCGGCGGTTGTTTTAATATCAAAAGAAACTTTTTTACTCAATTGATGAAGCCAGCGAAACACCTGTTCATGCTCTACTGGTGAAATCATATCGTTTTCCTTCCCACGCCCTATTGGTACGAGGAAAAATACGCTCCAAAGCACGCAATTCAAGTCTTCTACTAATTTAGCCATTTCATCAAGCGCATCAACGTTATATCTAGAAATCACGGTATTAATTTGAATAGGGATTTCCAATCTATGCAGATGACGGATTGCATTCATTGTTAACTTAAACGAACCTTCCGTACCTCTAAAATGGTCGTGAATGGCAGATGTAGGTCCGTCCAAACTAAACGCCCATCTAGCAAGTCCAACGTCTTTTGCCTTTTGAATCGCTTCTTTCGTAACGTTTGGGGTTGCACTTGGTGTCATCGAGACACGGATCCCTTTTTTAACCGCATATTCAGCAATCTCATATACATCAGGACGCATTAGTGGGTCCCCTCCCGTAAACACAAGCATCGGGTTATCCATTTCATATATGTCATTAATAAGTTTTTTTCCTTCTTCAAATGTCAGTTCAAGAGGATGACGGTGGTGCTGAGCCTCCGCTCGACAGTGAAGACACTTTAATTCGCATGCTCTAGTTAATTCCCAAATAACGATAAATGGATTTTCATTAAAATCACGGTTAAACATACAATCCCTCCATTCAATTCATCTCCATTATAGGCTTGTGTATGATGTTGGGATGTGAGATACATCACGTGACTAGCAGGATCTTTTAGTTCATAGATCTAAGACTCGTCATCTCACTAAATCATGAATTTTTGCATTTAGAAAAAAAGGGAACACGGACGAGTAAGCCATGTTCACCAAATTATTAAATGGTACCTATTTGATTCTCCAATTTTATTTTCTCTTCACTAGTTAGTAGTTTTTCTGCCATTGGAAATAAAATTTCTTCTTCCTTCAAAAAATGTCCTTGTAATACATGGTAAGCTTGGTTATAGAATTCTGCCATTTCAAGTATTACGATACTGTTGAGGCATTTTTCTACATGAATGGTTTCCTCTAGAAACTTTCGTAAGTTGCCTTTTGCTTGATCGTGCTCATATTCCATCACATATATCGGACCTACATCTTTTCCAATGTAATTGGCCACCATCGGAAATAACACTCCTTCCTCCTTTTCAGAATGAGGATCTAAGAGAGTAACGAACTCGATGACTCCATTTCGAAGTTGCCATAACTTATCTTTCATTCTCCCCATCTCTTTTTCTTTTTCAATTGATACAGACAATTCATATAAATTTTTCATTTGTGCTCTTAAAGGTACATGTTCGCTTTTGAGTCTTTGAAGAGGCGGACATAACTTTACTGATTCATTCCCTGCTAGTTCACAAAATTGGGTCATAACTGAAAACCTCCTTTTTTACAAGATTACCAGAGAAACAATTAAGAACATGTGATTGGAATCACATAATTTAGAACTATTTAAAAACACCTAATAAATTTTATAAAACCAAAGTTATTATATAGTTGCAATGAGAAATGGCGCTCTCTCGAAAATGATACGGACTAAAAATTTGACCATTGTGTGGCAAAGAAAAACTTATATCAACTTTTAGGAGTAGGTGTTAATTAGGTCACAGTTGTTTGAAGACCCTATTGTTACTATTAAGAGATATTAAGGTCAAACTTAATAAATATGTGAAATGGGGTGTATTTTTGAACTTTCCACAATTAAAAATCGGTCATATGTTGCCAAAGGTTCCAATCATTCAAGGTGGCATGGGTGTAGGAATTTCATTAAGTCGGCTCGCATCTGCAGTTGCAAACGCAGGAGGAATTGGGATTATCTCAGGGACAGGGATTACAGTCAATGAATTGAGGTCACATATAAGGAAGACTAAGGAGAACATAAACAATTCAGGATATATTGGGGTAAACGTTCTCTTCTCCATGAATGACTTTGCTGAAAAGATGAAAGCCGCCATTGAAGAAAAAGTTGATTTCATCATATCAGGCGCTGGAATTTCAAGAGATATGTATGCTTGGGGCAAAGAAGCTGACATTCCCGTCATCTCGATTGTGTCTTCAGCGAAACTTGCTAAGCTATCAGAACGTCTTGGTGCTTCCGCAGTTGTTGTAGAGGGCCATGAAGCTGGTGGGCACCTAGGTACTAATAGACCTTTGTTTGATATATTGCCGGAAGTGGTTACAGCGGTTAAGATTCCAGTCATTGCTGCTGGAGGGATTATGACTGGAGAAGATCTCGCACGCGCATTAAATCTGGGTGCTTCTGGGGTCCAAATGGGAACAAGGTTTGTTGCTAGTGAAGAGTGTGATGCACCGTTATCATTTAAAGAAAAATATGTACATGCGAAATATGAAGACACACTTTTGGTAAAAACAACTGTTGGTCTCGAGGGCCGTGCAATTAAAAACCATTTCACTGAACTTATTTCAGATGATAAAAAGGTGAAAATTAAGAAGTGCATGGATTGCTTGAAGAATTGTTCTTATCGTTTTTGTACGCTAGATTCTTTGATTACATCTAAGAATGGAGATTGCGAGAATGGCCTAGTTTTTGCAGGTGCAAGAGTACATGAAATTAAAGATATTCTACCAGTTAAGACAATCATCAACAATATCATGAGAGAATATAAAGCTTGCATATGATTTGAATAGGTGCCTGACCATTTTAACATTAATCTTATTTGGTCAGGCACCTTTATATTATAACAAGCTTGTGATTAGCTCAATGAAGACAACGAATGGATCATGTGTACAGAATACAGAGAATTAAATATCTCATTGTAGAATCCGAATATATGTAATCACCGAATTGTAATTTGGACAGTTGTGTTTTTTTACAAGGGTGAATGGTGCCTGAATAGATTCATTCATCGAGACTTTTTCCTGAAGCGAGATTTGTCACCGACTTTCTTTCAGATCATAGGTCGCGCTAGACGTCCTAAAGATTGTGCACATGTCTAAAAGCACATAAAGAGACAGGAAAATTCCTGTCTCTTTATGGTTAGATTTCATTTAATATACATCACGCTGGTAACGTTTTTGCTTTTGCATTTCTGTTAGATACTCTTCCGCTGCTTCGCGGCTCATATCGCCTTCTGTTTCAATAATGTCAATAAGCGCGTTATGGACGTCTTTAGCCATATATTGTTTATCTCCACACACGTAGAAATATGCTCCAGCTTCTAACCAAGCAAACAATTCGTTGCTGTTCTCAAGCATCTTATGCTGTACGTACACTTTCTTTTCCGTATCACGTGAGAATGCAACATCTAATTTTGTTAGAACTCCATCGTTTTGATATCTTTCTAGCTCATCTTGGTACAGAAAATCAGTCGCCGAATGCCGGTCCCCAAAAAACAACCAAGATTTACCTGCTCCTTCATTCACTGCTCGTTCTTGAATGAAAGAACGGAATGGAGCAATTCCTGTTCCTGGGCCTACCATTATAATGTCTCGTTCTGTGGATTCTGGTAGAAAGAAGTGTTTATTTTGTTGAATGAATACTGGGAGTGTATCTCCTTGGTCAACACGTTCTGCACATTGTACAGAACATACCCCTTTTCTTTCACGTCCATTCGTTTCGTATCGTACAGCACCAATTGTCAAGTGTACTTCATCTGGGTGTGCTGTTAAGCTGCTCGCAATCGAATATAGGCGTGGCGGCATTTTTCTTAAAAGAGAAACAATATCTTGAGCTGATCCATTTAATGGCCCAAAGTCACGTATAAGATCGAGCAAATCGCGTCCTTCTATATATTCTTTTAGTTGATCTTTATTCTCCGGTAATACAAGCTTTTGAATTTCCTCATTTTCTGTAAATTGCGCCGCTTGCTGCATAATCTTTTTCGTTAATAAAGTAATTTCAAAGTACGTTGTCAAAGCTTCGCCTAGAGGAAGACTATCCCCCTTTTTATTAATTGTTACGCTTTCTTCTGAATCCCATTTCATTTCCGTAAGAAGTGTAGCCACCAGCTCTGGATCATTTTCAGGAAAGATCCCAAGACAATCACCAGGAACATATGAAAGGTTCGAACCATTTAAAGATAATTCGATGTGCCGGGTTTCTTTATTAGAGCCAGGTCCATTCAAATTTACAGTTTTAAGAACTTCCGCTTGAAAAGGATTCGTCCTTGAATATGTAACTGAAACCGCTTTCTCATTTGTTGTCTGTTCCGTGCTTTTCAGATCACTATTTTGCACAATATTCACCTCATGTAAGTAGTTTTTCACTTTTCTATTTCTTGGATATATTAAATTATTCTTTATAGATCCACTATATCCTTTAAATGTGTAACTTTATATATGAAAAACTTATGAATTAGTTTTATATTTAACAATATAAGTAATCTTTTTATTAAATTTAAAAATGTTCATCACTATACTGTTTGCTTCTGAGTATGCGAACTATACGTTCTTTTTTATGTATTACCGAAACTTTCTTTTTTCTAATAAAGGAAGAGGACTTCATAAATCATAATTAAGCCCCCCGAAGCTGAAGCACGTTTTACCGAGAAGACTAGTAAACTCCCATTCTTTACGAATCACATGATATAACTTATTGTACGTGAATTTTAAAGGAGACTATTCCACATCCTCGATTTTAAGAACTACAAGGAATTGCGTTTTTAAAACAACCATTAAGGACGAATGACCCTTATAGACATTTCTTCGAAAGCTTCTATTTGGTCCTGATCTGTCTTAGAATCTGTTATAATATAGGTAATCGTATTTATAGTCGCTACACGTGAAAATGCTTGTTTATCAAATTTAGTATGATCAGCTAACAAATAGACTTCATCAGATATTTCGATCATTTTCTGTTTAACAAGTGCCTGCATTTCATTTGAATCACTTATTCCTCGTTTCGCATGAATCCCTTGGCAAGAAATAAACGCCTTGTTAACATGATAATATTCTAGTGCATTATTCGTTTGTGGCCCAACAAAGGATAGAGACTTCTGTAACATCGTCCCACCTACTGTAATGACAGATATTTTTTCTCTGTTCGCTAATTCCATTGCTACTTTCATTGAGTTTGTTAATACAGTTAAGGGCATATCTGGCAATCTTTTTGCCATATACCAGGCAGTTGTGCTCGCATCTAAAATGATTCGATCATTTGTTGCTACATACTTGATTGCTTCCTCTGCTACGGCCAATTTTTCTTTCACATTTTGTATTTCTCTTTCGAAGTACGGGGCCTCAATTTCATTTTCTTTAATACTAACTGCACCGCCATGGCTTCGCTGTAATTTCCCCTCACTTTCAAGCTTCTCTAAATCACGACGGATAGTCTCTTCCGTCACACTAAAAATTTGACTTAATTCAGTAACGCGGATACTTCTTTTTTCATTGACAAGCTGAGTGATTTTTTCATGCCTTTCAGCTACTAGCATTTCGTCACCTCCGAAAACACTCGTGTGTAAACCTTTGTTTTATATTGTTTCAAGAATAATCTTTAGCTTTTGAATTAAATATACCATTTTTATTATATAAAAGGAAAAATGCACCCAGGCAAATTTATTTCACTATAAGCCTGACTGCAACTAGGTCCTATTTTCTATTAGAAAGAACTTTTTCTTCATACTCTGAAACCTCTTCTAACCACAGTTCTTTTACTGGAACATTCATTTGTTCACAATAATAATTCCAGATTGCTCCGAATGGGTACGTTTTAAATTCTTCAAGGAGAGCGAGTCTTTTCGTGTAATCACCGTTCTCTTGTAGTTCTTTTAATTGTTGATTTGGCATGAGCATTGCAAACAATAATGCCTTTACCATATTACGGGTCCCAATGGTCCATGCAGCGATACGGTTAATACTTGCATCAAAGAAATCAAGTCCGATCATTACTTGATCAAGAGCATCATTGCGAACGATTTCTAGGGCAATTTCTTTTAATTCGTCATCAAACGTGACGACGTGATCACTATCCCAACGTACAGGTCTGGAGACATGTAAGGCAACCTTATCATTAAATAAAAGCATCGCTGAAATTTTGTTAGAAACGGTTTCTGTCGGGTGGTAATGCCCTGTATCTAACAAGCAAAGCTTGTTGTTTTTTAATGCATAACTTAAGTAAAATTCATGCGAACCTACTACAAATGATTCCGAACCAATTCCGAATAATTTACTTTCTACTGCATCTAGATTGTAAGATTCGTCCAACTCTACTGCAAAAATCTCATCAAGAGATTCTTTCAAGCGTTTCCTCGGTGTAAGTCGATCACTCGGAGTATCCTTATATCCATCAGGAATCCAAATATTTGTCAAACAAGGTGTTCCTAATTCTTTCCCGAAATACTCTCCAATTTTTCTACTAGAAATACAATGATCAATCCAGAACTTTCGGATTTCTGGATCAGGGTGAGTAAGTGTCAATCCATCTGCAGCTTTTTCGTGTGAGAATAACGTCGGGTTAAAATCTAAACCAAGACCATGTTCTTTTGCCCATGATACCCATTTTTCAAAATGCTTCGGTTCTAACTGATCTCGTTCAACTACTTCTCCGTTTGTCTCAGCATAAATCGCATGTAAATTAATACGATGCTTACCTGGAATAAGAGAAAGAGCCTTTTCTAAATCCATACGAAGCTCGTCAGGAGTCGTCGCTTTCCCTGGGTAGTTACCGGTCACATCGATTCCACCAGATAATTCACCTTTATTTACTTCAAATCCACTTACATCATCACCTTGCCAACAATGAACAGAGATTGGAACATTCTTTAATTTTTCAAAAACTTCTTCAACATTAATTCCCCACTGTTCATATTCCTTTTTTGCTAGGTCGAACTGATTTCTGACGCTCATGATTAGCCTCCTTGTAGACATTTATTTATCTTCTTTTTTCTGACATTTACTATAATCAAATTTCAACAAATCCTGAATTCCTCTTCTGCCTACCTCTTGTGATAAAAGAAGAAGAAAATCATCATTTAACTCTAATTCAAAGGCTTTTTCAAATGATTCAAGTAATATTTCATCGCTTAGCCTATACAAAATGGATTCCCATTAGAATATACGTATTTCTTCACTTCAAAGGATTGTTTGATTATATGTCTTGCCTTTTCAATGTCCTTAATTTCACCTAATGCAATCAACTGTACAACAAGGTTCCCGATCGCAGTTGCTTCAACAGGACCAGCATACACCTCTTTTTGAGTTACATTGGCAATTAATTGATTCAATAACTCGTTCTGACAACCGCCGCCTATGACATTTACAGTGTTAAATACTTTTTCAAAAATATCTTCTAATTCAGAAACTGCCTTTTGATAACTGTTGGCGAGACTTTCAAACACACATTTAGCGATTTCGCCCGGTTGTTCAGGAATCTGCTGATTTGTTTCTTGGCAGTATTGTTGAATTTCTTCTATCATATTATCTGGTTTTAAAAATCGCTGATCGTCCACATTCACGGTGGAATTAAATAAAGAAACGTCCTGAGACAACTCAACTAGTTCTGCAAATGTATACTGGTTATTGTAATTCCTTCTTACCTCTTGAATCATCCAAAGACCCATAATGTTTTTTAGGAAGCGAAATTGATAATCCATACCGCCTTCGTTTGTAAAATTATAATCCAGTGCTTTCGTTACACAAATGGGAAAATGATTTTCAACACCAATTAGCGACCATGTTCCAGAACTGATATAAATCGTATCCTCGAGTTCAGGTACTGCGAGGACAGCTGAACCAGTATCATGAGTAGCGGGTAAAATGACGTCCATATCAAAACCAAATTCCTCCACTAATTTACTTCTCAAACTACCGAGTGTTTCTTTTGGCATTTTAATCTCTTGAAACATCTCAAAATTCAAACCTAATGTATCAATAATCTCTTTATCCCACTTCTTTGTAAAGGCATTGATGAGTTGTGTCGATGTTGCATTTGTATACTCATTCGCTTTTTCGCCGGTTAATAAATAGTGCAGATAATCCGGAATCATCAAAAATGATTTTGCTTTTTCTAATACTTCTGGGTTCTGTTTCTTTAATGCATATAATTGATAGATTGTATTGAACTTTTGAAATTGGATACCTGTTTCTAAATACAAGCGTTCCTCCATCAGTAGATCTACTACTTCCTCCATGATGCCGTCTGTACGAGGATCACGGTAAGAAATCGCCTCTGTTAACGGCTGATCGTGTTCATCAAGTAAGACAAAATCAACAGCCCATGTATCAATTCCAATGCTAACTGGCTGAACACCAAAATCGTTGCACTTTTTTATCCCTGCCTTTATCTCAGCAAATAATGCCTCAACATCCCAACAATAATGTCCCTTTTTCTCAATGATTTGGTTTTCAAAGCGATGAATTTCCTCTAAATGTAATGTCCCTTCATGTAAATCACCTAGAATAAGTCTTCCACTTGAAGCTCCAATATCAACAGCCAGGCAATGATTCTTCATATGGCCCCCCCCTGTAAGCGCAACTCTCTTTATACATAAAACATCCAACCCCGGAGTATCCATTTCTCTACCGAGGTTAGATTTTCACCTTTTTGTATAGTTAATATTAACGAGTGAATGCCGCAGGCACACCACCGTCAACGGTGATCATACAACCTGTAGTCTTCTCAGCTTTTGAAGAAGAGAAGAATAAAATGGATTCAGCAATATCTTTCGGATAGATATTCACTAATAGCGTCGTACGTTTACGATAGTGATCTTCTAATTGTTCTGGCTCAATTCCGTATGCTGCTGCACGCTCTTCACGCCATCTTGAACCCCAAATGGCTGAACCTTGAAGAACCGCATCTGGAAGAACCGAATTCACACGAATCCCAAATTCGCCTCCTTCTGCAGCGATACATCTTGCCAAATGAGTTTCTAGTGCCTTAACCGAACTATATGCAGAAGCATTCTTACCTGCATACACGGAGTTCTTTGATCCAATAAAGACCATGCTTCCACCAATGGCTTGATCTTTCATTTGTTTAAATGCTTCGCGAGCAACTAGGAAATACCCTGTTCCAAGCACATTCATATTTAGGTTCCATTCTTTAAGAGATGTTTCCTCAAAAGGACTTGATGTTGCTAAACCAGCGTTATTAACGATGATATCTACACCACCGAATGTTAATGCGGCTTGTTCAAAGGCAGCTTGTACCTGCTCTTCACTTGTCACATCCATTTTAACCGCAAGTGCGCGACCCTCCCCATATTGCTCATTTATTTCAGCAGCCACCTTCTCGGCACCTTCTAGGTTTAGGTCAGCAAGTACAACGTGTGCTCCTTCTGCCACAAATTGACGGCAAGTCTCACTACCGATTCCACCAGCTCCGCCTGTTACAAAAGCCACCTTTCTAGAAAACTCAGCTTCTGCAGGTGCAAGTGATAGTTTGTAAAGTTCTAGTGGCCAGTACTCAATATTATAAGATTCATTTTCGTTTAATGAGACAAATTTCCCAAGAGCAGTTGAACCTTTCATCACAGCGATAGCACGGTGGTAAAGTGCACCACTTACGTTAGCCATTGCAACATTTTTACCAGAGTTCACCATTCCAATACCAGGAATTAGAATGACTCGTGGTGCAGGCTCGAACATTACGTCGCCTTCATTTTTGTTACGCTCAAAGTATGCTTTATATTCTTCTTTAAAACGCTCAACTCCTGTTTTTATTGCTTCAATTAATTGTTCAACATCTTTTGTAGATGGATCCCAATCAATGTATAAAGGCTTCATCTTTGTATGCACTAAGTGATCAGGGCACGCTGCACCAACTTGAGAAAGCTCTGCTGCATCATGGCTGTTCACAAATTCTAGTACATCATCAGCATGATCATAAGTTAAAAGCATTTTCTTTTCATCGCTTACTGCCCCGCGAATAACTGGCATCACTTTTGCTAGAATGCTTTTTTGATCTTCTCCAGTTAATGAGTCAAACTTTTTGCCACCAAATGTAAAGTTCACATCAATACGTTCGTTAATATATTCTTCTGCTTCATTAATTACAGAAATTGTTTTGTCATAGCTTTCTTTCGCTGTTTCTCCCCAAACGACCAAACCATGTTTCTCCATTAATACAAGGTCTGCATTAGGATTATTTTGAACGCCTTCAGCAATCATTTTGGAAAGAGTGAAACCTGGACGAACATAAGGAACCCAAACAAAACGATCTCCAAAAATTTCTTTTGCCAATTCTTTTCCATTATCTGCACAGCAAAGACTGATAATCGCATCTGGATGTGTATGATCAACATGCTTAAATGGTAAAAATGCATGAAGCAACGTTTCGATTGATGCACGTGGATGTTTGCTATCAATCATGCAATGTGATAAGTATTCTACCATTAATTCATCTGGCATTTCATCACGCTCAATTAACGGACGAATATCTTCAAGATTTAAACCTGTGAAGTTCTGATCCTGCATGGTTGCAAGATCAGAACCACTTCCTTTCACCCACATCACTTCAATATCACGACCACGGAAATCTTTTTCAACCGTTTTCATTGATGTATTACCGCCGCCCCAGTTACAAACAGCGCGATCAGTTCCTATTAAATTAGAACGATATACCAGTTCACTAAGTCCAGCAGTTAATGTTGCAGACTTTTCTTCATTCCATAGATTTTGTACCATAATTACCTCCGATTGATGTTTGTTTTTATTTGAATTAAATATAACACTTCTGTTTTCTTTTGTATACATTTAAATTTGTTTTTTGATTCTCTTTTTTACTCAAATATAACAAAATAAAAAGAACGCTAGAAATCCATTGCTCTATCTAGCATTCTTTTTAACTTATCTTAAAAGCATTATCTACAAATTAAAGGCTTCTTCCAATTCTTCTATTTCTTCATCTTCATCAATATGATAAATCTCACCAAAACCAGTTGTGAAGATAAAGGCTTTAGCACTTTATTCCGCAACTTCAAGACGATCAAAAGCAATTAAAAGGCTAGCCCCTGCAAAGCAAACAAAGGTATTGTTCTTATATCAAATTCCACCTCAGTTACTGCAAAAGCCATCATACTTGGTGGATGCGCGATCATGACTGATTCAATGTGTGGATGTGTTTCATATATATTTTTGTGCAGCGACTATTGCTCACCCCTTTTATTTTGTCTATCGATTTCACATTTTTGGTTATGTATTTTTTTGTTGTTTTGTTTTTGAATTCTGTGTTTTAATTATGAATTTTTAACATGTCGGTTCATAGATCGTTCCATATTTTTCTTTCTTTTAAAATTAGCGAATTCTTCTTTAAACAAACTAACTTAAGGGGCTAATAAACAGCATAGGACAACTTAATTCTGAATCCATGTGAACATCAAATCGATCCCGAGAACTCATATTTCTGGCTATTTTTTCATAAACTCTTAATTTTTTTCATGACATACCTATAACGGAATCAATAAATAGCACGTATATTTCTTTATTTTTTTGAAATTCTAATAAAATCTGTATTGTTAACCCTTACCACTTAATAAAAAATCTTCCCTTTAAATAAGGAGGCAATCATGAAACTACCGGGGTATAGAAGTAAAACAGGTTGGAAAATGGGCCTGGCTACATTAGGTTACGGACTTCTTCTCCTTGGCCTTATCGTTATCATTATGGGTCCTTTCACGGACGAGGCCGCTAATGTAAATGGAATAACAGCTCAAAATGTACAAGAGCATCCTCCAGAGATTCTTGAAGTTCGTGATGGATTAGTTGTCCAATATCAAGACGAGATCAAACAGATTACGTCTTCTTTAAACGCCGCTTTTTTGAGCCTGAATGATCATTTAGAAAGCTTTGATACAAGTTCTGACTGGATTGAAACGGCTCGTACAGAAAATAATGCAACGTATGCATTAGCGACGCGCTTCAAAGAGTTTCAGAATGTACCAGGGCACTTTACTCCTATTCATGCCATTTTCTTGGACAGCTACCATGATATTGAACAATTTCATGTCATGTTTGCTGAAGCCTTAGATGTAATGGAAGCAAAAGACATCGAAAAAGGACGCGGAATGATGCATGAAGCGATTCCTTATTTAGAGACAGCTCAGACTTTTTTTTATCAGGCTCATATTCGAATGGAGTAAGCACAAGAAAAAGACGAGATGTTCCTCCATCTCGTCTTTGTTTATCATAACAGTACTGCTGGCTATTTCTCATCTAAGAAAATGCTTCTTGAAGTTCTTTACATTCTCGGTTTTAACTCCCTTCTTCATCCTCTTCTTTTTTGTCTTCAACCTCTACTTCTTCATCAATTTGTTCATCTTCATCATCTCCATCCTCTTTATCCTTACCTTTATCTTTGTCATCTTCCTTTTTATCTTCGCTCTCTTCTTCCACATCCTCAGCATCATTTTTTTCATTCTCATCTTCTTCTTCTTTCTCCTCTACCTTATCCTCTTCACTTTCTATCACAGGTGTATGATCTTCTTCCCTTCTTTCAATCTGTCGTGAATGAGTCTGCTTTTCCTTTTCTTCTTCTTTATTAGATCTTGATTGCTTCTTTTCCCATTCTTCTTCAACAAGCTTGTACGCATCTTTAATCGTTGTACCAGAAACAAATAGTTCCGTTACGATATCTTTGTTATTAGATTTCCCTGATGCTCTTTCGCCCTTTTTTGTATCAATCGTAATTTCTTCAACTGAATTGGGTTTTGTGAAATCACCCGTATTCTCATCGATCATTTCAGACATCACTTCTCTAAATATATGTTGAGCGATTTGTCTGTCTTCTCTTGTTTTAATGTAGTTGTCTTCATTCACTTGTCGGTAACCGGTCCAGACAGCTGCTGTATAATTAGTTGTGTAACCAGCAAACCACACATCTGGTACTCCTTCTGAGATTACATATTTCTGTTTGGTTTCATCATTGAAATTTGTCGTACCTGTTTTTCCTGCTACTTCAATACCTTCAATATTGGCCAGTTGTCCAGTTCCTTCTTCAACAACCGTTTTTAGCATATCCGTTACGATATAGGACGTGTAATCACTCATCGCAACAACTGATTTAGGCTGCATTGTCACTTCTTTTCCATCAGGAAATACAACTTTTCTAATTGCATGCGGCTCGTTATAAGTTCCTTCATTCGCAAAGGCTGAGTAAGCACCTGCAAGTTCTAAAGGTGATATTCCCTCAGTAAATGATCCTAGCGCGTAGGATTCATAAAGAGAACCCTCAATCGATAACCCTATGTTAGAGGCAAACTCTTTAGCTCGCTCACGTCCTAGTTCCTTGAACGTTTTTAATGCCGGGATGTTCCATGATTGTTTTAAAGCTTCACGAATCGAGATGATTCCGTGGTATTGATCATTGTGATTTCGTATCACTTGGTCCGAGCCTGAATAGGTCATTTCTTCATCTTCAATTTGTTGATAGCTTGACCATTTAAAATGTTCAATAGCAGGACCATAACTTAGGATCGGTTTAATTGTCGAACCTGGTGAACGTTGAATATTAGTTCCATAATTTAGACGGTTCTTTCCAGACTCTTGATTTCGTCCACCTCCTATCGCTTTAATTTCACCCGTTCGGTGATCAATAAGAGCTACTCCTGCTTGAAAGCGATCATCCGGGTATGAGACGAATTCATCTGAATTTAACACTTTCTCCACATGTTCTTGTGCCTCTTTATCATAGGTCGTGTAAATTTCTAGACCACCACTATAGATCATCGAAGCATCTATCCCTTCTATGCTCTCGAGTTCTTTATACACTTGGTCCATAAAAGCATCTGATATCTCCTCTACACTTTTTTTCTCTTGCACCATCTTTCCTATTGCAACACTTTTAGCCTTCTCAAATTCTTCATCAGTTATAAAATCATGCTCGTTCATGACACCAAGGACTATATTTCGTCGTTCCTCTGCTAGGTCAGCGTTTTGATATGGATCATAACTTGAAGGACGCCGAGGAAGTCCGGCTAAAAATGCGGCTTCTTCAAGTGTTAATTCCTCCACGCCTTTGTCAAAATATGTATTTGTAGCATTCACAATCCCGTAAGCACCATTGCCAAAATAAATCTTATTTAAATAGAATTCGAGAATCTCATCCTTCGTATATTCCTTCTCTACCTCAAGAGCTAGATAGACTTCTTTCACTTTTCTTCCAATTGATTTCTCCGATGTTAATAGCGTATTTTTCACTACTTGTTGAGTAATCGTACTCCCACCTTCTGAGCCGAATCCATTTGTTATATTCGATAAAACGGCTCCCCCAATTCTTTTTAGATCAAGACCTGAATGCTCACGAAAGCGAATATCTTCTATCGCGATAAAGGCATCTTGTACATGTTGTGGGATATCTTCAACTTTTATGGACTGTCGGTCTTCTCCATTACTTAAAGTCATAATGATTTCGTCATTTTCATCATATAACGTTGATGACTCTGCAAAATGAAAAGTCTCTTCATCGATATCAGGTGCACTTTGAACCAATCCATATAGTTGAATGCTACTTACTAATCCAGTAACTAAAATGAGTAAAGAAAGAACAATGCCCACTCTAAAAAATAGTCTTTTCCTGTATTTATTTACTTCCTTTTTTCCTTGTCTTGTTGAATAATCCTTTTCCATACAGGATCTCCTCCTTAGTTCCCATTCGATTACGTTTTTACTTCCCTCATTCTTAGAATTTAAAACAACGAGGAGTAACGTAAGTAATTCCGATCATTTAAAAATCAACTATTTTTTTGAAATAAGGTCGGTCTCCTGTGTCCGCAAAACATTTACCAATACAAGTTACTACATAGTGATTACAAAACAATGTGCTCGTACTTTAATTACACTTCTTCACAATCTTTATATCTATTGTAATATTAGAATTTAATAATTAACGTAGCAAGTAGCATTGCTTTTAACATAAATGATTAAAAATTCACTGTCTGCTACCAACAAAAAAAAGTAACAGGGAATGTCCCCGCTACTAAATTACCGAAATAAATTTGGCCTATCCAACCTCCGCAACGATCTTCCCTTGCTGCAGTTGATACATTTGAAAATACTTACCCTTTTGAGATAGCAGTTCATCATGACTTCCTCTCTCTACAATTTCACCGCGGTCCAATACTAGGATTTGGTCGGCATTACGAATCGTAGAAAGACGGTGAGCAATAATAAATGTGGTTCTCCCTTCTTTGACAATGTTTAAAGCGTGTTGAATCATTGCTTCGGTTTCGGTGTCGATGTTAGCTGTTGCTTCGTCTAAGATTAAGATGGCTGGGTCGTAAGCTAAGGCACGTGCAAAAGAAATAAGCTGTCTTTCACCAGCAGATAAAGTGCTTCCTTTTTCAAGAACTTCTTCTTCATATTGATTAGGAAGTTTTTCGATAAATCGGTCAGCCCCTACATCCTGCAACGCCTTTTTAATAGTCTCCTTTGATATATTCGGATTATCAAGACTGACATTGGACTCAATCGTTCCTGTAAATAAGAATGGATCTTGAAGAACGATACCCATATGTTTTCTAAGTTGTTGACGTGGGATATCCTTAGCATCCATTCCATCGATCGTAATCTTCCCTCTTTCAATATCATAATAACGGAAGAGAAGATTAATAATTGAACTCTTACCTGATCCAGTATGACCAACTAGAGCCACGGTTTCTCCTTTGTTTGCTTCTAGACTAATATGTTTTAAGACATCAGTCTTGCCATCATAAGAGAAGGATACACCATCAAAACGCACATTGCCTTCATATCTAGGAAGTGGTTCAATATTCACCTCTTCTCCCTCTTCATCTAGAAGTTCAAATACTCTTTCTGAAGCCACACGTGCTTGTTCTAATTGGGCTAACTGATTAACGATATCCGTCACTGGTTGGAATAAGCGATTTAAATAATCGACAAAAGCATAAAGTAATCCAATGGAGACCACTCCAGCTGCCGTCATTGATTGCCCAGCAAAATACCAAATAAGCACAACAAAAGCGATGTTCCGAAGGACAAACACTAAATTATGAGAGGTTAGAGCATTCAAGTTTAGTAATTTATTTTGATACATAAAATGTTCTTCATTTAACGTTTCAAATTCCTTCGACGTTTGCTCTTTCCGTCTAAATGACCGAATGATCGGCATACCTTGAATCGATTCATTAATCATTCCATTAATGTCGCTGTTTCTTGTACGAATCAAGTGATTGTACTTTGATGCAAATTTCCGGTAAAGAATCATCCAAAGGACAATAATCGGAACGACTAACATTGTAATGAAAGCCAACGTAGCATCAAGGAAGAATAAGGCGATGAATATCCCTGACATGTAAATGATACTTGTGAAAAAAGTGGCTAATACTTTAACATACAATTCTCTAATCGCTTCCGTATCATTGGTGACGCGTGCGACAATTTTGCCAGCAGGGCGATTGTCAAAGTAGGAAATCGGTACCCGCTGAATATGTTCAAAGACATCGGTCCTCATTTTTTGGATAATCCGATTCGCTGCTTTTTGAAGCATCAACGATTTTCCATATTGGAAAAAGGCTGCAACAATGAGTAACCCAACATAAAAAGCTAGAAGTTGAATGATGGGCCTGATTGCTGGTGCATAAAACGCAAATAGCTCTTGCTGGCTTATGCGATTTACTTCATAGCTTGCCGTGTTATCTCCCTGTGAAATCGTTAAGATATTACCTTCGATTGAACGTTCTCCATCAAAAGCTACATACTCACTAGTGGCATAAAAAGCTCGACCGACTTGAACAAGTTGCAATTCAGCCTCTCCAATGCGATCTGTCTCCTGTACATACGAAGTACGTTTATATAAACGATCTTCATATTGAACACTTTTGTCGTCTTGACTCACCACTTCAACCCAAGGCGTCTCAATTCCCATCATATGCTCATCAATCATCTTTTTAGCAATAATCGGTCCTGTTAATTCTGCCCCGACTGCAACCACAAGCATCGCAAGAGCAATCAGAATCGTTCGTTTATATAAAAGAGCATATTGAAAAAGTCGTTTCGCCGTATTCTTTTCTCTCATTTAGCTGACCTCCCCGTAGGAATCTGCCTGTTGCCGGTCAAATTGCTCTTTGTACCAACCTTTTTTATCTAAAAGCTCAGCATGAGTTCCTTCCTCTACAATTCGGCCTTCTTCCATCACAACTATCCAATCGGCATGTTGGACAGCAGAGAGACGGTGAGCGGTTATAAAGGTCGTTTTTCCGGCTCTTTCTTTACGGATATTTTCGATGATTTTCGCTTCAGTCTTGCCATCAACAGCAGACATCGCATCATCCAATAAAAGAATCTCAGGATCTTTAATCAGTGCTCTAGCAATCGAAATACGTTGTTTCTGACCACCAGATAAAGCGACCCCTTTTTCACCAACAAGAGTATCTAACCCTTTTGGTAAAACGGTTAAATCTAAGTGGATCGCAGCCATCTCTAAAGCCCGATCTATCTCTTCATCACTCACTTCTTCTTTACCAAAATAAAGATTTTCTCGAATTGTACGTGAGAAGAGAATCTGCTCTTGCGGAACATAACCGATCCAAGACAAAACTTTGTCAACAGAAATGGACTGAAGCGGATGATCCGAAATGGCGATCGACCCGGTTCCTACTGGATACTCCCTTAACAATTGTTTTAATAACGTCGTCTTTCCGCTTCCTGTTTTTCCTACCACACCAATCGTCTGTCCTCTATGAACATGCATCGTGACATCTTTTAAATTGTCCGTTGTAGAAGTTGGATAGCGGAATGTAACGTTGGTAAAAGAGATTGTTTCGGCTACGCTCACTTGAAGCGGATCTTCTTGATCTTGAACATCAGCTTCATAAGTTAGTGTTTCATTTACCCGATCTAATGAAGCGTTTCCACGTTGAAGTACATTAATTAACTCTCCAACAGCAAACATCGGCCAGATTAACATTCCTAAATAAATGTTAAAACTAATTAATTCTCCTAGTGTAATGGTTTGATAGAAAACAAGATAAGCTCCGTACCCAAGTCCGATGACATAACTTAAACCAACTAGAATTTTTATCGTTGGTTCAAACAAAGCATCGACTTTTGCCACGTCCATGTTTTTCTTGAAAACATCCTCTGTGGCATCATTAAAACGACTTTCATCTGCTTTTTCTTGGACATAGGCCCGAATGACCCTTGCTCCGGCAACGGATTCAAGAACGTTGTCGTTTAAATCTCCAAAGGCATTTTGTGCGACTGTAAAACGCTGATGAATCAACTTACCATAATAATTGATCGCAAGTGCCATTAACGGCAAAGGCAATAGAGCTGCAAGTGTTAGCTGCCAGCTGATCGTAAAGCCCATTACTGCGATGATTATGATCATAAAAATAGTTGAGTCAATTAACGTTAAAATCCCAAAACCAGCCGTCATGGAGATGGCCTTTAAATCATTCGTTGCTCGCGCCATTAAATCTCCGGTTCTATTTTTCTCATAAAAACTCGGTGTCATTGAAAGCAAATGTCGCATAAAGCGGAATCTTAGTATCCGTTCAATTAAAAAGGCCCCACCGAATAACTGATACATCCACACATAGGTAATGACATAACTAACTACAATAAGTCCCCCATAAAAAAGCAGGATCTCACGCAGACGGTCTCCTGTCATCTGCCCAAATTGAATATCGTCAATCGCCATCCCAATTAACTTTGGTGGAATCACATCTAAGAAACTAACGATAATCAATAATGAAACAGCAATTGTATAACGTTTCCAATATTGTTTAAAAAACCAACTTAACTTTCTAAGAACTGAGAACAAATGGGTTCCTCCTTTGATTGTCTACAATAAATTAAAAACGTTAGCCTCCTTCAATCCAATCCAAAAAAATCATTCGAATCACCTTTTCCTTTTCCATTAAAAACACTCCCTTTCAATTAATTTATTTATTGTTACGAGCTAGAAAACCCGGAACAAACGCAAAAAAGGCATCATGCGTGGTCGCACGATACCGGGTAGTCTAGATAGAGCGCACGTCACTATTTGTGACCTGCAAATGAAAGACATTAAAAAAAGATACAAGAATGGCCATTCATTGGTCGGGTCACATATTTATATGAAGTTAATTTATTGTTCATCATAACTACTCTCATTTCGTAACCCTCCAATCTTTTATTCTATTTATCAAAGATATTGTATATTTTTCCAGTGGTCTTTGTCAATTGTTTTTTTAGAGAAGCGAAGTAACAGCGTCTTACCACTTATGATCCTCACTTTAATATTTGTTTCAGAGCCTCATCTAAATGCCTATATGTGAATGTAAACCCAGCCTTTTCCAACCTTTCTGGAAAGACCCACCGACTCTTTAAGACCAGTTCAGGTTCTGTTCGTATAAAAAACGCTCCTATTTCAAGCATCCATTTCGGAGTCGGCAATCCTAGATTTACGTTCATCATTTCTCGTAAGCGCTCCATTAATTCACTGTTGGTAATGGGATGAGGCGAAGAACAATTTATTACACCACTTATCTCTTTTTGATCTCGAACAAATAAAACAATCTTAAATAAATCTTCAATATGAATCCAACTGAATTGTTGGTTCCCAGACCCTTGCGCCCCACCAAGACCACATTTGACAATATTTTTTAAAGGAGTCATTACCCCTCCTCTGTCCCCAAGTACAATCGCAATTCTTAGCGCTACTTGCCTTGTTTCGGGCAAGTGAAAAGCAAAAAAAGATTGCTCCCATTCTTTTGCAACATCAACAGAAAAGCCAGTGCCAATTTCCCCATCTTCTTCTGTCATTGGTCGATCTTCAGCATGTCGATAAATCGTAGCAGTACTAGAATTAATCCATAACGACGGTGGATTTTTGCATGCTAGTAGTGCTTTTCCCAAGATTCCCGTTGTTTCGGTTCGTGATTTTAAAATTTCAGCTTTATTCTTTTGATTATAACGACAGTTTACTGACTTTCCTGCCAAATTAATTAAAGTATCAGCATCCTCAAGGGCTTCTATCATCCCTACCTGATCTTCCCAAGAAATATGCTGAGGTTGCCTTGAGACCATCATCACTTCATATCCGTTATTCATAAATTCGTCCTTAAAATACTCTCCAATGAAACCTGTACCACCCGCTAAGACCACTTTTTTTATCACAAAATCACTCATTTCCATTGGCTTAACTCGTTAAAAATATACATAACCATTTATTTATCTCCTTCTAATCTACCACTTTATGAATCAACAAAAAATCTTTTCTTGTAATTTTTTTAAAAATAACCCTTTAAATGAAAGAATTACAACCTATTGTAAGATCATTCTCGATGCAAAAATACAACGCCATCTAGATCTATTTGTTTTAGTGTGTAACTCTGTTATATCATTACCATCTCAAAGTCTTAATGATAAAGGCATCAAAAAAGAGTAGAACCCACTAGAGGAGCTTACTCTTTCGGATACAATTCTTGTAAGAATTTTACGGATTGGTGAATTAGTGCTCTTCATACATTCTCGTCAATATCAGCTACTTTGTTGATGTATACACATGCTTTTCCTGTAGTATGTTTTCCAAAGTTTTTTAGAAGGGCTTCGCGTTTCTCGTCACCCGTAGCAAAATATAAGCTAATTTTTGATTTCCGTGGAGAAAATCCCACTAGTGGAGCATCTCCTTCATGGCCAGACTGATACTTATAATGGTACGAACCAAATCCAATAATACTTGAACCCCACATCTTCGCTTTATATCCAGTTGCTTCTGTAAAAATATCTAACAAGCGGTAAGCATCTTCTCGTTTTTTCGGGCTTGCCACCATCTCTATAAACTCAATAACACTGTTCTCGGTTTCTTGTGTTTTAAGTTCATACATTGCCTTGATTAAGTAACTTTTCTTTCCTAATATTAGCATAGTTGTTACAAATTCCATAAATTGGATGTTTTACCACTAAAAAAAGTGGTTAGAGAGAAATAAGTACAATAAAAGGAGTTGATCGTAAATGAAAAATCAAAAAAGTGTTGCACTAGGTACCGTCGTTGGAGGAGTAGTTGGTGCTACAGCCGCATTACTCACGGCTCCAAAACCAGGAGAAGAATTACGAGAAGACATTAGTAATCAACTATCTAAAAAAGCAGCTCAAACAGAAATACTAGCAAGTGAAGTAAGAGAGAAAATGAGTGAGTTATCAACTTTGCTCAATGAAAGCGCGTCAAATGTCTCTCAAACCGTTAAAGAAAAAAGTGATAAAGTAATCAATGAAACGATGGAAGTACTTAGTAACAATCAATCATCTAGTAAAGAACAGATCAAAATATTAGTCGGTGACATGCTTAAAGAGGAAATGAATGCGAGCGAGGATCTAAAAGAAGTGGTTGAACAAGAAATTAAAGAGATTGAAGCAAAATTAAATAAAGATATTAACGATCTAAAAGACACAGTAAAAAAATAACTAAATGAAAGGATGACTAAACATGGCAACAGTTACAGCTGGGTTTCAAATTTTACCAGACGGAAAAGACATGCATACTGATGGGATGATCCCTGAAATAATCAAAGTGATTAAAGAATCAGGCTTGAATTACCATGTTGGTCCCATGGAAACGGTGGTTGAAGGAAACTTGCATCAAGTGTTTGAGTTGATTCAGAAGGCACAACAAGTCGGAATTAACACAGGAGCATCTGAATGTATGGCAAATATAAAAGTTCATTATAAACCCAACGGTGTGACGATTGCAGATAAATGGTCTTAATGAACTATTTCAAACAACTGAAACTTACAGGACAGAGCTTCTCATTATGGCGTTAATGATTAATTGGGGAATTTGGGAGCTGAAGCGGCGGCGTTCCTCTCCTTTTTTTGAGAGTTATCAGAAGCACTGTTACAATTTCCACTTTACCATTTATGTTTGTTGCTTTCATATGGTCAATTCAGCTCCATGAACCACCTATAGTGAAAGGATTATTTCTATAACTGAAATAATAAAAAAGTAAAACGAATGAATGTTGGTAGTCAACCAAATGGAATTGCCTATTTAAAGCGATAATCATACTGCAATTGACCTAAAAGCATTTTGCTTTTAGGTTATTTATTTATACAAATACTCTAGTTACTTACACCTTTTTTGCTGTTTCAACGAATAAGAATACGACAATAATCCCTTTCAAGCAGGACTAAAACCTTTACGATGTAAGTATGCATGATAAACCCATTAAAAATGGAATCTATTGGTCCTTTCCTTTTCATCTAAACTACCCTATAATTTCCTGTTAAAGGAAGGAGATGACAGGTGAAAAATGGCACAGCTAAAACAATATATCTTTTTTGATTTTGAAATGCTTTGCGCAAGTAAAGGGCTAACCTTTGAATCTATGGAAGCCATTAGGCTCGGTGCGGTTAAATACGATCTAGAAACAAGACAAATCACCACGTTTGATCAGTACATTAAACCTATATCAAATGAACCTTTAAGCGAATTTTGTAAGAAACTAACTGGAATTAGTGATGAAGATTTAATAGACGCAGCAGATTTTAAAGAGGTCCTTAAAGAATTCTTAACCTGGGTGGGAGGGATAAAAAAATCACAGTTCTTCTCTTGGTCATCGAGCGATTTAACACGTCTTTGTCTGGATGCATCTTTTCACGAAATTTCTAGCTCGACCATCAAAAAGATTCAACAGCGCTATGTAGACTTTCAGGCTATCTTCACACAACGTGTCTCTAAAACAAATGCCTCTGTTGAAACAGCCTTACATTTATACGGGCTAACTTTCGTTGGAGAGAAACACAATCCAAAGTGGGATGCTTATAATACCCTTCGCATCTACTTACAATTTCTGAATCAACCATTAGCTTCTGACTTGATTATGTTGAAGTCTTTTATTTTTGAAGAGGAAGAGCAATATTCGGTAGAACGAGTCAATACCCTTCTTCACCATAAATTAATTGATGACTTCTCCTCAATATTAGGGGATCGTGACACCTTTCCAATGAAAGAGGCTAGTAAGTTAGTCAAGAAAACAAGGAATTTAGTTAAAAAATACAACAACATTCTTATTAATCGCTCAGGATTGTTTAGCCAAGACATTCTTTTCTTAGTTAAACGATTAGTCGATTTTCATCATACTTTCATAAGTGCTTATGAAGAACATAGAGCATATTCATCAAAGATCATAATTCTTGATGACTCAGAAAGACCATTAATCTTGAAGCGAAGATAAACATCTTCCTTCATACATAGCATCCTTCACTTACTCTCATTCTATGTTTAACTGCAAAAAGGACGCCTAGCTTATGCTAGCGCCATTACTTATGCACGAGACTTCGATAATCGATACAACACCTCGCACACCCGTTCCATGAAAATAACTTTACTTGCTTATCAAAACAACTAAGACATATATATCGCTCACAATATGGGCACTCTTTTTGATGGTCTCCCCCTCTTTCTAAGCTTCCACAATCAGCACAACGCTCCACCGCCATACTATATCTCCTCCCTCTTCTATAAAATATATGGACATGTAGAGTCGTTTAGACCTTTGAATCCTAAACAAAATATATTTTTCATCATGTATTACCATGTTTTTTCATAGAACAATGAGTACTATCGCTACTTTCTACTTAAGTTAAGGAGCACTTTTTTATCTTCCAAACTGTATTGAGTCATATCTTATATCTTTTTCTTACAAACAATGAAAAAGCCAATCACTCTCTAAAGAGTCATTAGCTTCTCCATTAACTATTCTTCAATCGGTGCTTTCGTCCGTTTAATAAATAAAGTTAGGATAAATCCAATGATCGCAAAAGCTAAGGCAACCTTAAAGGCTCCTTGGACTCCCACTGTCATCGCCTCAGCCTGAATATTGGCCACAGTAGAAGGATCTGTGTTTTCTATATAGCGAATCGAACTGTTAGACATGATACTAATAAAGAAGGCGATTCCGATGGCCCCTGCTACTTGCTGTAGCGTATTTAAGATCGCCGTTCCATGTGGATAATATCTACGAGGCAATTCATTTAAGCCATTCGTTTGCCCAGGCATCATGATTAATGAAACAGCAATCATGAGCAATGAATGTAGAACAATAAATGTCGTTAATGAAGTGGTGGTTGTGACCGTCGTAAATTGCCAAATAACGATCACTAAAAGCACGGAACCAGGAATTATAAGAGCTCTAGGACCAAACTTATCGAAAAGCTTTCCCGCTATTGGTGACATAAAACCATTTAGGATGCCTCCTGGTAAAAGAGCCAACCCTGCAACATACGCACTTAAAAGTAAACCGCTTTGTAAAAACATCGGCAAGATAATCATCGTCGAGAACATCGACATCATCACGATAATCAATAAGACAGTAGTTAAAGCAAACATCGGTGATTTAAACGCCCGAACGTCAAGCATTGGCTCTTTAAGCTTCAACTGTCTTAAAACAAAAAGGATAAGTGAGATAAAGCCAACAATAATCGTTATATATACTTCAGGGTTTGTTAATCCCGCATCACCTTCCCCTGCACTGCTAAATCCGTAAACGATTCCACCAAAACCAACAGTAGATAAAAGAATCGACAAGACGTCAACTTTAGGTTTTGTTAGCTCAGAAACGTTTTTCAAGAAAATCATTGCAAACACAATTGAAAACACGGCAAAAGGAATTACAATAAAAAATAACCATCGCCAGTTTAACGCTTCAATGATGAGGCCAGATAAAGTCGGTCCTAATGCTGGTGCAAACATAATAACCAGCCCCATCATTCCCATTGCAGCACCGCGTTTTTCTGGTGGGAAAATAATCAAAATCGTATTCATCATAACCGGTAGTAACAGACCAGTGCCACTTGCTTGGACAAGACGTCCTACTAACAAAGTTGAAAAATTCGGTGCAAATCCACTGATAATCGTACCAATGGTAAAGAGAATCATAGCCCCTAAAAACATTTGTCTTGTTGTAAACCAACCGCTTAATAATGCAGTGATCGGAATTAAGATTCCAACCACTAACATGAATCCAGTCGATAACCATTGAATCGTACTGTGTGTCACACCAAATTCAGCCATTAAGTCTGTTAGAGCTACATTTAATAATGTCTCATTTAATATTGCGAAAAAGGCACCTATGATTAAAGAGATCATGATGGGTGCTCTTTTAACATCTACTGGTGCTTGTGCATTGGGTCTTGCTGTCATACTTAAAGAATCCATTGGCATTTCCACTCCTGTTTTTCATTAGACCAGTCTATATAATTTTAGAATAATTAAAGGTTAAGGCTAACTCTTATTTAATAGAGAAGGGATTTGCTTCGCAATAATAATAAACGGTTGACTTGTCTTATTCACAACAGACAACGTTACTGCTCCTTCAACTAACACAATCATAACCAAACTTAATTCTTTTGCTCTCGTTTGGTCTATCCCACATTCAATCATTTTAGCTTCAAAAATCTTTTGCCACTCTTCATATGATTCTTTGCAAATCCTTCTTAATGGTTCGCTCATTGAAGAGGTTTCTAAAGCAAGTAAGCCAATCGGTGCACCCTCTTCTTTCTCTTCATCATAATTGTTAACGAACTCCTGAAAACCAGCGAATAAAGCTTGAAAGGCCTCTTCCACATGATGATAAGGAGCCAAAGTCTCCATTAGAGCTAAGCTTGCATTAGCTTTTGTTATCCTAATAGACTCAACGGCAAGTTCTTCTTTTCCATTTGGAAAGTAATGATACAACGATCCTTTTGGAGTACCACTCTCTTGAATAATTTGATTAAGTCCAGTTGCATGATAACCTTGTTGTCTAAATAAACGTGCCGCCGTTTTTAAAATCTTTCTCTTAGTGCTTCCCTTTTCATTCATTTAGTTTCTCCTCCATTATAACGATCGGTCTATATAATTTATAATGAAACAATGATCATTTGTCAATTAAAAAGTGCAGTTCAACTCATTTTTCGAATGATCGTTTATCTTGTGATTCTGTTGTCTATGCTGAATTACAGAGACGCATATTTAATTAATTACTAATTCGTTCGTTAGCCAAAAGAAAAACTCGACCTAATAGGAGGGATTTATGGTTTCTTTTCGAGGAGATGCACATAAATTTTATTTAAAGCTAAAAAAAGAAGCCGCTAAAGGATTAAACTCAGAGAAATTGCGAGAAATACAGGAGCTTAAGGAGATTAAAAATTTCTACGAAACAATTGACACTTCAACACTTGAAAACATTCACCATTAGATTCTAAAAGAAAAAAATGGATCCGGTCTCATTCCAATTCTTGTCACAGCAGTGCCCTGGGTCCTCTTTATTTTTGGGAAACAAGTTCAAGCTTTTTTTGAAAACGACAACTACATGTGGGTTATATTTGTCTTACTCTATTTATTTGCAGTTACGATTAGCGTCAGCATTCATTTTAGAGAACGTTCATGGGCAACTGTTCATTCAAGAATTATTGAAGATATTTTCAGAAAAAGAAATGTTCATTTCCAAAGCTACTCGGATGAATAGGAGATTATAATTAACTAAAAAAAGTGACTCTGGTGCTACTGCCACTCTTGAGTCACATTTCTAATGCATTATATAGAATCTAACGCCTGTTCTATATCTCCCCAAATATCTTCCCACGCTTCAAGACCCACTGATAAACGCAACATTTCATTGGAGATTCCCATGTCCTTTCTAATATTTTCAGGAACAACGGCATGTGTCATAGATGCAGGGTGTTGAATCAAGGTTTCCGCATCACCCAGACTTACGGCAATTTTGATGAGTTTTAAGTGATTAACTACTTTAACGGTATCTTCATAGGTCCCTTCAAGTTCAAAGGAAAGTAGTCCTCCTGCTTTACTCATTTGTTTTTTCATGACATCATGATCAGAATGAGAGGCATGACCTGGATAATAGACCGACTTCACTTTTGCATGGTTTATTAAGCGGTTGGCTATCATTTCAGCATTTTCACAATGCCGCTCCATCCTTACAGCTAAAGTCTTGATTCCACGAATTAACAACCATGCGTCGAATGGTGAGATTACACCTCCAATATCCTTTTGAGTCGTTTTCTTAATCTCTTCAATAGTTGTTGCCTCTCCAACAACAATACCTCCTATAACATCGCCATGCCCGCCAATATACTTCGTTGCGCTGTGCACTACTATGTCACAGCCTAAAAATAATGGTTTCTGTAAATACGGTGTCGAAAACGTATTATCTACGACAACTTTAATCCCTTTCTCCTTAGCAATGCTAACAAGTAATTGTAGATCAATTAGTCTCATGGTTGGGTTAATGGGCGTCTCTATATAAATACAAGTTGTATTCTCATTTATGTGAGAGCGAATTTCTTCAGCCGTTGATAAATCTGATAAAGTATAATCAATGTGATATTTTTCCTTAAGTAATTGAAGAAGTCCAAACGTACATCCATAGACTCCTCTCGAGCACAAGATGTGATCATTCGCTTTGGTTACGTTCATTAAAACCGCTGAAACTGCTGCCATGCCAGAAGAAAAACCTAAAGCAGCTTCACCTTCTTCTAGTTGAGCCATTCGTTCCTCTAAAACCGTGACCGTCGGATTGGTCAGTCTAGAGTAAATGTAACCGTCCTCCGTACCCCCGAATCGTCTCGCTCCTTGCTCTATTGATGAGAACGTAAAAGTTGATGTTTGATAAATGGGGGGAGTTAAACTGTCAAGATGTTTTTTAGGGTCATAACCAGAATGAATTGCTTTCGTTTCAAAGCGGTGTGTATTCTCATTTTTCACCCTTATCCATCTCCTTTCCTCTAATGATGGTAACGCTTTCATTTTATCTTACTTTCACTACTCTCATTTCGTTACACTTCCATGAAAAAAGACGCATACAGCGTCCTTTATCCTCCACCAAATATAAGAATAATAATAGCAGCAATTGCACAACCAATGACGCCGGCTGTTACAAAAGGCTTCAAGCGATCTAATATTGTCATTTGGGCATCCCCCTTATCCAATCTTAAGTGCTCGAATAGTAAATTATATGTACAAACCTCACTTCTAAGACATTTTATTTATAGGAGTTTTGGGGTGTTTTCACAAATGATACTAGCTATGAATACATGCTACAAACGATTTACATTGCTCAAATGATTTTATTTCTGCTAGAATAATACTATTGCCAAATGAGGGCTTACTGAAAAAATTTTTTTATCAGTTTTCTCTCAAATGAGGAGGTCTTTTTTTGTTTAAAGGTAAAGCTTTCTGTGAAGCTAGCATTATTTTATACTCCAAACTTCATGCAAAAGAAGAAGAGTTAACCAAGAGAATTAAATCCATTTCTAATTATCAAAGTCCTACTGTTAAGGTAACAGATGTGCGTATCGTATCTACTGGTTACGATGAAAAGTATATGGAAAATTTCACATCATTATCAGTCCGAGCTGACGTTCTTGTAAAATACGATCCTCACATCACCCACCTGAATGATTACCGAGTGAGGGCGTGTACCATTTTAAGAGAACAGCTTCCTAGATCAGGTGCGATCATGGCTCATTCAATAGACACCTATACCCCTTTAAGAGATTCAGGTTTTAAAAGATAAAAATGTTTTTCAACATAAACCATCTCGAGCTTCTCTCCCCTCCCTTTTCTAGCGCAACAATTCCTTTGTCTCGCTTAAATTTTCACTTAAAAAAGGCGCAACTTAAACGAGTCTACTGAAAATAAACTTTTTCGTAGCCTTGTTAGGGGCGCCTTTTTATGGATAAATTATTACTCTTGTCCTACCGTCAGTATGATTTCCATACAAACGTAGTTAAATGTTTCTCTTCATTTTTTTTTTCAAAAGCGGAATTTATTCTTAATAAAAGGGAAGGTTTCTGAATATATTTTGTTAAATTCCTTAACGGAGGTGTTGTCTATGGTTCATTGGAAAGTTACGGCCATCTTAAAAAACGGGGATTATGTACTTCAATACGGGTCTTCTGAAAACGAAGAAATGGCGCAAGAGCATATGAAAGCGGAAGAGGTACTAATTAGGCAGCAATATCAAGATCATATAAGTGAGATGCAATATTGGATTTGATTGATAAAGGTTTCCATTTCAGAATCTAAATTATATTTTTCTCCCTATATCACTCCTTCATGTGACTAGCATATTATATATCATCACATGAACGGAGAGATGAATGATGGCGAAAAAAACGAATAAGAAAAAAGCAGCTCCTAAAATTTCTGCGAGTGAAAAATATGCATTTACAATGAAGATGGTCACCTCTGATACATGTTTTTCTTGTAAACAACAATGCACTAGAGGCCTAGCGTACTTAAACAAAATGTCTGTTCCTGGCGCTATAGGAAAAGGCGTACCTTGTGTGCTCACTAAGGGGCGTGCAACAAACAAGAGGTAAATCTTCTCGTTGCCATTGTTTTGTTAATAGATGATTCCATCTCATATAAGTCTAAAAAAGCGTAATGGATTGAATCAGGGTCCACTACGCTTTTGCTTTTTCTAATACTTAACAACCTCTCTGTCTATTTAGCTCTCGGTGCACTCTCAAATCCAATTGCCTTATGTGCACCATCACAGTAAGGTTTATTATTAGAGGCACCGCATCTACAGAGGGAAAAGGTTGGTTTTGATTCGTATGGATTTCCTTCTCCGTCCACTAATTCAACATCACCTGTTACACGGATAGATCCGTTATCATTTACTTTTAAAACTACTTTTTTCGTTTCACTCATATTTATCACCCCTTTATGAAGATTATACCATTCTGAACGTAGACAAGAAGATATTATAATTGTTGTTCTACCCATTTTATTATATCAAGTGTCACATCATCCCTATTAACTTCATTCAGCATTTCATGACGTCCTTTTTTATAAAACTTATACTGGATATTTCTTATTCCTTGCTTTTTATATTGATGAATGACATTTAATACGGCTTTTGTTTTTTTTCCTAAGGGATCCTGGTCTCCACTAAAAAAGAAAAACGGCAAATCTTTCTCTATTTTTTTGACTTCCTCATCTTGATGGATGAGTTCAAGGCCTTCAAATAAATCTTCAAAAAAACCGGCTGTCGGGATAAACCCACACAACGGATCGTCAATATATTTTTGAACTGCCGTTTTATCTCGAGAAAGCCAGTCATACTCTGTTTTTGGTGATTTTATTTTTTTGTTGTAATGACCAAATACGAGTTTGTTTAATAACGGGCTTTCTTTTTGTTTCCCCAATTTTCGAATTTGGCTTTTCACTACGTTCTTAGCAAGTTTTCCCGCAATCCCAGGGTCACCGCCCGTACCTGAGATGATTGCACCTTCTACTACACCCTGGTATTTTTGAATAAATCGTCTTACTAAAAACGAACCCATGCTATGACCTAATAAGAAAACAGGAACTTCTTGATGTTGATGATGAATAAATTCATTGATCTCCTTTAAATCCGTCACCGCCCGGTCAAAACCGTTTTCATCATTAAAATGACCAAGCAACCCACTCTTCTCTCCTGTTCTGCCATGCCCACGGTGATCATTTGCGTAAACCATTATCCCATTAACAACCAACTGCTCCGCAAATGTTTGATAACGTGCTCCGTGCTCCGCCATCCCATGAGCAATTTGAATGATTGCTCTTGGTGCTACCGTTTCATCACTCCACCTATAGACAAAAATTTCATGGTTATCAGACATGGGAATCCACATTTTCTTCTCCATTCATGCTCTCCCCCTTATAAAAAAAGACCAAAGTTTACATTTGGTCTTTTACCTTCCTATAAACATTCATATCCTTCTTTAGACGGAAACATTCCCTTTATCAATGTATTTATTGTTCTCTGATTGATAGATATTTAACTTTACAAACACATACGGTGCACCAAGTAATCCCCACAATCCAATGCAACTATAGTGAATAAAAATCAAATATAGATAGATCTGGAAAAATTATTTTCAACCCGACCTGAAGACCAAATAAACCTATAATCCCAATCAAATAAGCAAACATTTTTCTGGCTAGCTTACCGCTTATATTCATCCGAACTTTCTTTGATTCAAGCAAAATACCCTATTCCTGCACCTAATAGAAAACCTGCATATTTAATTCCCTCTTCTTCAGAGAATACCGCTATGATCAATAGCGATGTAACGATTGCAAGTACCCAATGATAGGTAACAGAAAGTTTCGCTATTTTGTCTTGAACGAAAATAGCCATAATTAATACGATTACAGCCACCATGACTCCGATAAGTACATCACTTGGCCAATGTAGCCCGGTATAAAGTCTGGAAAAAGAAATGAGACCAACTAGAGCAACCGATAAAATCCAAAATGAAGGTCTTCTCACCAATTAACCTAAATACCCCTAAAGTGTTGTTGAACCTTGGGCATGTCCGCTCGGAAAGGAATCATATGGATAATGACTTCCAACCTCTGCTGATGAAATGAAGATTGACTGAACACCCTCCACTCCTATTGGTCGCAAAATTGCATAAGTGATTTTTAAAAAGGCATTTACAGTCACAGAAAGTAAGAAAATATAAAACAACCTGAAACCTGCTGTTTTAGAAAAGCACCAATAAACGAGTGGTACTAGTAAAAAGTAAAACTCTTCATTCCCTAAAAAAGTTAAAACGACCGCAATGCTGTCTAACAATGGGTGTTGATACTGTGTGATCGTTCTTAAAAACTCAGCTTGATTCATATATCCTCCAAAAAATATAAAATAATTACTTTTATTACTTCCACCTTTAGTAAACGTTTTCCTTTAATCCTGAAAAAAATGTAGAGCGTTGTTACAACCTTCCGATTTCCATTCTTCTTTCACCTTTTTATTTTTCTTACATAGGTATATGGTGTAGCAACTCAAAAAGGAGGTTATCTCATGACTCACTTTGCAGGCGCTAGCAGCTTTACACTAATTGTTGTGTTATTTATTTTATTAGTGATTGTTGGTTCTGCTTATATCGCATAAGTAGACTGAATTAAATCTCAAAAGGTGTTGTTTAAAACCTTTTGGGATTTGATTTTATATGTAGGCCTCTTAATTAAATTTTCTCGCTTGGGGCAAAGGACCTTCTACACACGCTTATTATACTAAGATAATTCTGTAGTCACTTTAAAAGAGAGTTTACATTACGTGTTGCTTCCTGACCACTCAAACTACCCCTACAATAAAAAAACATGTTAAAAGGGATTGACCAGGTCAATCCCTTTTAACATGTTTTTTAAAGTTTCTTCGTCCTGTTTCAGTACCACCTTCTTCTGCCCACTGAGCAAGCTGATAATTAGTACCTGTTGAACTATAATAGATAACGGCTAAATTTACTGACATGATGGGTGTTCTCCTTTTTTGGCTAAATTGAACTTCCTCACTATTTTTAGCGTAATAGATGGTACTATTCAGCAAAACATGAGGAAAAAGCAAGTACCCATTAATGTAACAGGTACTTGCTTTGAAGATATTTACCTATTTGTATGAAGAAAGAACCAGAATTATCCCTTCTATTTTGTCCAGCCAGGCTCATACGTGTAGATGGTCTCTCCACCGTGCTGTGCGTTCCCTCGAAAATCAATGGCATCTTCCTGTTTTAACAATACTCCGCAAAAAGCTAAGAAATCACCTTTTGACACACGATAAGATTCTATTTCCTTATTTCGTAGCTGTTGCAAAATCATTAGAATATCTTCATTATTCATCTTTATACTTCCTTTCATAACAATAACACAAACTCAAATAAAGCATTGAAAACGACTTTAACTCATAGTAGGATCATAATAATCAATATTTTACCAGAGAGTTGGAGGAATTCCTATGATTACCTATAAAGTGAATGAAGCCATTAGTCCTGAACAAATGGCAAAGGTGTTTCAAGAATCGGGCATCAAACGCCCCACTTCGGATTTAGCTAGGTTAAAAAAGATGATTGATCAAGCTGATTTACTTATTACAGCCTGGGATCAAAATGAATTAGTTGGACTCGCTCGTTCCCTTACCGATTTTGCTTACTGCTGCTATTTATCCGATCTCGCTGTCCATTCTAGCTATCAAAAATCAGGAGTCGGTAAAGCCTTATTTGAACAAACTCGAGTTGCAATTGGGGATCAATGTAGCTTAGTCCTACTCTCCGCTCCAGGAGCTATGGACTACTATCCAAAAATAGGGATGGATCAAGCTGAAAATGCATTTGTCATTAAAAGAAAACAGTAAGCTCTAAGGTCTAAAATTGATCTAATAACTAAAAAGGCTACATTTCTTAGTAGAAATGTAACCTTTTTCCCATTCTAATTACCTACACTTTTGCTAATGCTTCTGTTACCGATGTATATTCATATCCAAGATCACTAGCCACAGCTGCATAAGTGACCGAACCAGCTGCTGTGTTCAACCCAAGCTCTAATGCATGATTGTCTACTAAAGCCTGTTTTACGCCTTTGTTGGCTATTTGTAGGGCATATGGAATTGTAACGTTCGTTAGAGCTATGGTTGATGTTCTAGGAACAGCACCTGGCATATTAGCTACAGCATAGTGAACAACATCATGCTTCGTATACGTAGGTTCATCATGAGTTGTAATACGATCAACGGTTTCTATGATTCCACCCTGGTCAATCGCTACATCAACCACAACTGATCCTGGCTTCATTGATTGGATCATTTCTTCTGTTACCAATTTTGGTGCTTTTGCTCCTGGGATGAGTACAGCCCCAATCACTAAATCAGAATCTGCTACTGCTTCAGCAATATTAAGAGGGTTTGACATTAATGTTTGAATGTCTGTTCCATATAAATCGTCTAATTGACGTAAACGATCAGGACTAAGATCCATAATGGTTACATCTGCACCTAAACCCATTGCGATCTTCGCTGCATTTGTTCCGACAACGCCTCCACCAATTACCGTCACTTTTCCACGTTTTACACCTGGTACCCCAGACAACAAAATTCCTTTACCGCCTTTTGGTTTTTCAAGAAATTGTGCGCCAATTTGAGCAGCCATCCGTCCTGCTACTTCGCTCATTGGCGTAAGAAGCGGTAATGTCCGACCAACCTGAACCGTTTCGTAGGCAATTGCTGTTACTTCTTTTTCTACTAATGCTTTAGCAAGTTCTGGTTCTGCAGCTAAATGTAAGTAAGTAAATAAAATTAACCCTTTACGGAAATAACCATACTCTGATGGTAATGGTTCTTTTACCTTCATAATCATGTCTACTTTTTCCCAAATCGATACAGTGTCCGCTTCAATTTCCGCTCCAGCTTGTGCGTATGCTTCATCATCAAACCCACTACCGACACCAGCGTCTTTCTCAATCATAACTTGATGTCCCGCTTGTACAAGGGTCATTACGCTTGCCGGTGTCATTGCAACTCGATTCTCGTTGTTCTTAATTTCTTTAGGTACACCAATTAACATATCAAGTCCTCCTCGAATCATAACTAAGTTATTGTTAGTATAGCCACTTATAGAGAACTTGACATTGTCTAGATTGCAAAACGTTCATTTATTCGTTTGTAAGAAACCACAAACACAATACCAAATTCAACCAATTATATTACAAATAGATCACAACTTTCATTAAAAACATCGACAAAATGGCAATCATCAGTACAAAACTAAAAAATCTTAACTTCGCAATTTCATCCTCTGTTGATTGGTGTAACTCTTGTTTTTCTAATATTACTCTCACCATTTTAGCTGACATTCCTAGAAATGCACTTATAGCTAGCCAAATGAGTGTAACGATCATAAACCAAACAGTGAACCAATTGGTTGTCATTAATATCCCTGAAACGACCGCGACGACTACTCCCCCATGAGCAGCCCAGATGATTCGTTTGTAGATTTTCAACAAAAGCTGAAATCGACCAGGCTCGTCCAACAAACTCCCTTTAATTAAGAAAGGAAATGGAATAAGTAGAAAAAATAAGACCGCAACAAGCATATGAAACGCATAACTAATTAAATAGATCATTTTATCACCTCAGCTTATAATCTTACCATTACAACTCCATTTATGGAACAAACATGTGCTATTCTATTAGCGAGCCATTGTTTTTTATGGTAGGATAGGAATGAATAAAAGCTGAGGTGAAGACTATGCCTACTTGGTTTATGTGGTTTATTGTTTTATGGACCATTTTCTTAATAACTGTTATGTTTATTGGTGGATATTTTATGTTTCGGAAATTCCTAAAAAGGTTTCCAAAAGAAGACGGAAAGTCCATTTTAGACTGGCAGGATTATTACATCGAGAAAACGTTACATTTATGGAAAGATGAACAACGTCAGCTCCTAAATGATTTAGTTGAACCAGTTCCCGAGTTATTCCGTGATGTAGCAAAAGGGAAAATAGCTGGTAAGATTGGTGAACTAGCATTAAAGGATCAGATAAGCGAATTGACATTAGATTATATTATCCGAGGATATATTCTAGCTACGCCTAAACGCGATCATAAATTTCTTAAGAAGAAACTTAGAGAAAAGCAGATTGATATGAAACCCTATGAGAAGTTGTTAGAATCCTCTTAGAGAAAGTAAAAAGCAAGAAGCCACTAGAGCGCTTCTTGCTTTTATTCTCGATTCTCTTCCTGATAAGTTAGAACAATTGCCTGTAAGAATGCACCAGAGGTTTGAATCCAACTTCCTATAAACGTTAGAAACCTTCCTTTTTGTTCCAATCCAGACAACTCATATACTCCACCAATCGCCTCCAGTCCAGGGCCTATTATTTGTAGTCGAATAGCTATTAATAAAGTATCGTCATCTTTATTTACTGCTGAAATAGCCGGACCGAGCACTTGTAACATATCCCCTAGAATTTCAAGTCGTATGCTCTCAAAATCTTCTTCTCCTGCTTCTAGCTGCTGCGAGACAGCGATACCCGAAGTTGCTGCGCCTGCAGCTTCAATCCAATCGCCTATTCTATCCAATTTATTCGTTTCACCAATCGCTTGTAATGCATTACCCAATGCCTGAATTCCTTCTCCTATAAGTATTAATTTTTGATTCGCAATCGTTGTTTCGACAAGTTGCTCTGTGTTACCAATCGATGAGAGAAGCTGGCCGATAGCATCAAGCCAACTCCCAGTTAATTGAAGCTGTTGGTTCTCCACTATACAACCACCTCACATACTAGTGCTTTTATTTACATCTTATTCAATAACTTTTTAGAAGGAATCCGCTTTAACGTCTATTTCCCCTAAATAAGGGTAATCTCACGTCACTAAAAAAAGACCATTTTAAACTAAATGGCCTTTTACCTAAAACAGTTTACGGTTGCATAGAGACGGCATTCGCTTTAACATGTTTTTCAAGATCTTTCTCGATTTTTCGGTAGTTTACAAACATTGATATCCGCCAAGGTAAAATCATTCCATATGCTAAAAGAAAGAACATCCCCGCAAGTTCTTCTACATTAATGGTATCTCCAATCAATAGCTTAAAGATAATTCTTATTAGTAATAAACCAATCAAAATAAATGCAAATGCTTTTGATCTTTTTAAATAGATTTCTTGACCTCTGATCTCAAACTTTGACGTCTTTATTAATAAGATAGAAAAAATCATTCCTACCGTAACAGCTTCTATCACTTGTAGAAAAGCTGGTCTAGCTGGTTCATATAAGAACATTAAGAATCCAGTTGACATGGCAAAGGGCGGTATAATAATTTTCTTAACTGAAACTGGTTTCTTAGTCGCTCGTAAACGAATGATCATAGCAATCGATGCCATTACCACAGCTCCAACCGAAGTGATCCAAACATAGATGTCGTCCAAGCTGTTCACCCCTTTCCTCTATTCGCGGTGAAGTAGTTGTCTCTTAAAGATACATGAAAGCTTGTCCTCTTTCAATCATTTAACTCAAAAGGATTCTCTTTATAGTTTGTCTATTTCTTTATATTCTTTAAGTTCATTATCCATTGTGCAAATTTAAAAAGAGAAACACCTTCACCAGTAGAAGATGCCTCTCGTTTCTTATTTTATTTAGTATGCTCTAATTCTGATCCTTTTTGTAACAAGTACATCTTATGGTAGAGACCTTTTTGCTGAAGTAACTCTTGATGATTCCCTCGCTCTACAATTTCTCCCTTGTGAAGCACGATAATTTGATCAGCCTCTTTAATGGTTGATAGTCTGTGCGCAATGGCAATCGTCGTTCGTCCTTTTTGCATTCGTTTCAGTGCATCTTGAATAGCCTCTTCCGTTTCTGTATCGACATTGGCTGTTGCTTCATCTAAGATTAAGATTTTAGGATTGGTTGCAATGGTCCTAGCAAACGATAAAAGTTGTCTTTGGCCACTGGATAACGTAGAGCCCCGCTCTGTCACCTCAGCCTCGTACGCACCAGGCAATCGTTCAATAAATTCATTGGCCCTTACAAATTCAGCTGCCGCCTTAACTTCACTGTCGAATAACTGATCTCTATACAACCTAATGTTGCTTGTTATCGTTCCTGTATATAAAAATGGATCTTGAAGAACGAGACCTACATTTTCCCTTAGCTCAGTATTTGCAAATTGGCTTAGTGGATGTCCGTCAATCAAAATTTCTCCTCGTTCTAATGGGTAAAATCTCATTAAGACATTGATAATTGAGCTTTTTCCACTTCCGGTATGGCCAACTAAAGCAACTGTTTCACCCTTTTTAACAGTAAAGGAAATGTTCTTCAACACATCTGTTTCCCCATCATAAGAAAATGATACATTTCTAAATTCAATATTACCTTTTTCAATCAAAGGAGAAGTAGTACCTGTTTGAACGGGAGCAAATTCTTTATGATCCATGAGCTTGAACACACGCCCACCAGAGACAATGGCTTGTTGAAATAAAGACAATCGCATCATCATTTGATTAACCGGTTCAAAAAAACGATCCAAATAGTTTACAAATGCATATAATACCCCTATTTCAACAGGGCTAACAAAAGACGTCACCCCAAAAAAGCTCAAGATCAAAATAAGCGCCAAGATGGAAATTAAATCAACTGCTGGTCTCAGCAAGAGACCGTCTAATTTCATTGTTTTTATACCAGCTTGAAAGTGCTCCTCATTAACATCACTAAACTCTTTTCTAAGCCTACGCTCTTGACGGAACATCTGAACGATTGCCATCCCTTGAATCGTCTCATTCATTTTAGCATTTAATAAACTTAACTTTTCACTCATATCCGCATACAAACGTGAGCTTATACGGCGATAGAGTTGCATAAGACCAAAAATAATCGGTAAAAGAATCATACAAAAAAGAGCAAGTGTTGGGTTTAAGTAGAACATCGCAATAAATATACCTATTAAAAACAAAATGTTCTGTACAAAATTAGCAAGAACCGTTAAATAAAATTCTTTGATTGATTCTGTATCATTTGTAATTCTTGAAATGAGAGCCCCTGCTGGCGTTTTATCAAAAAATTTCAGCCCCTGTCTCTCAACATTCGAGAAAACATCAACACGCAACTCTTGAACAATTTTTAACGAGATCGTTTGAAACATAAATGCCTGAAAATAATTAATAAAAACAGAAGAAATGTGTAGAACGACATATAGAATCCCTAACCAAAGCAAGGGCTCAAATGGAAATTCCCCTGGTGTTAAGTAATCATCAATAAAAATTTTCACCAAAATCGGTCCAATGAGTTCAGCAGCTGTTGCGAGTAAGAGCAAGACAAAAGCTAGGAGCAATGATTTTTTATGGTTTTTCGCATAGCCAAGTAAGCGCCATAAAATCGCACGCTGCTCCTTACTCGTTAAAATTTGATCCTTATGCTTCATCTTGCTGACCTCCTTGTTCAACAAGCTCTTCTAGTTGTTGGTGCTCATACATTTTCCGATACCAGCCACGCTCTTTCATTAACTCCTCATGTGTTCCCTGCTGGATGATTTCTCCTTTATCTAATACAAGGATTAAATCTGCATGTTTAATGGCACTTAAGCGATGAGCTGTAATGATCGTTGTTTTTCCTGCTCTGTTCTTTCGTAAAGAATGTAAAATTCTCTCTTCTGTTTTTGCATCTACAGCTGAGAGTGAGTCATCTAGTATGAGTACATTCGGTTCAGGAAGAATCGCTCTAGCAATGGAAATTCTTTGCTTTTGCCCTCCTGATAACGTAACACCTCTCTCGCCAACTACCGTCTCATAACCATCCTTAAATGAAAGGATATCCTCATGAATACTAGCCAGCTTACAACTCGCTATTATTTCACTGATTGTTGCTGAAGGCTTAGCGAACGCAACATTATCAGCAATAGTCGCAGAAAAAAGAAAGTGGTCTTGCGGCACATGACCAAAAGTCGCTTTCAAATCATCCAGACGGTACTGCTGTAATGTTCGCTCTCCAATAGAAATCGAACCATCCTCTATGTCATATTCTCGTTGTAACAATCGGATTAACGTTGATTTTCCACTCCCTGTCTTCCCAACAATGCCAAGGGTTTTTCCTTCTTCTAGTTTGAAATCAATGTTTAAGAGTGCTCGTTCTTCACTTCCCGGGTACGAAAACTGATGAATGGTTACTTGAAGATTACCTGTTACTTGCTGCTCACTCGATGCTTTCTCATCAGTAATGTCTTGTTTCACCGATAGCAAAGAATATATTCGATCATATGAAGCTCGTCCTCTTTCCACAATGTTAAATAACCATCCAAACGCAAGCATCGGCCAAATAAGTAAGCCCAAATATAAAGTGAAGCTAGTTAATTGCCCTAAGGTTAAATCACCAGTAATGACGAATCTAGCTCCAAATACAACCGCTAAGAAATAAGATATTCCAACAATTAAAGAGATCGTTGGATCAAACAAAGCATCAATTTTAGCAACTGCCACGTTTTTATCAACAACCTCTTTTGACTTTGTTTTAAATCGTTCAACTTCATCCTGTTCTTGACCGAACGTTTTCGCTACTCTGACTCCCGTTACGCTTTCTTGAACATTGTTATTCAACTCTGAGAAGGCAGATTGTGCATGGTGAAAACGTTTGTGTAGTAGAGTCCCATAGTAACTTGTCAGGTAGGCCATAAAAGGCATGGGAATTAAACAAATTAAAGTGAGCTGCCAACTTATCGTAGCAGCCATCGTAATAATAACAAATCCTCCCATTGTTAGAGAGTCGACCAAAGTTAAAACCCCTTGCCCTGCGGTCATTTGGACGGCACGAATATCATTAGTCGCATGCGCCATCAGATCACCCGTTCGATGACGCTGATAAAAACGATGAGACATATTCGTAAAGTGTTCGTATAATTGATTTCGTAATAAACGTGCTAATCGAATAGAAGCTCCAAAAATCATAATTCGCCAAACATATCTAAGGCCGTATGTTAATAAACCAATCACTAATAAAACTCCCACCCACATGAGAAGAAGGTTTCTAGTTAATGTTTCTTCAACGATATGGTCGACAATAACCCCTACAATTAACGGAGGGACTAGTGTAAAGAACGAAACAAAAGCTAAAATAACAACCCCTAACCCATAAGCCATTTTTTCTTGTTTAAAAAACCACCATAGATCTTTAAATACTTTCACGCTCTAGATAACACCCTTCTTAAGACAGCAATTTCTATTAATCTTCTACCTTGAAACGGACTCTTCAATGAAAGAAATTAATTTTTCAACACCATCATCTAATTCATCAAATTCTATTATAGATGCTTGTGATTGATAAGTATCAAACGTATACGCATATCTTGGGTCATAATATTCTTCCAAAAGCTTTGCAAATAACTGTTTGTATTCACCTTGGTTCTGAAGAATGATTATTTCGTTTTTAAGACTATGAGTTAGATACTTACTAATTTTTCCGATTGCTTCTTGTATTTTTTCTTTATAATTTTGTGGCTGATACGTTTGATAGATATGTTCAACCCTCGCCCAAAATGGATAAACGAGTTCAACTCTCTTTCCGTTTTCTTTTCCTTTTAGTATGAAATCAGGAATCACAACACGTCCAAGTCTTTTGCTTTCACCTTCAATAATAATATAAGGTGAATTTCCGATTTCCTCTAATCGTTTCATTAATAAGTACTCAAATTGTTTTTGGCTGTTTGGATTTACACCTATATGACCAAACACAGACCCCCTGTGACCTGCTAATTGCTCTAAATCAATAACAGGATAACCTCTATTTTGTAAAACCTGAAGGATTTCCGTTTTTCTTGATCCTGTATGACCAGCTACAATTAAATACTTTCGTTTTCTTTCAGCTTCTTTTTCTAACCCTACTTGTACAATTTTTCTAAATGCACGGATCCCACCTGTTAATTGGTAACACTTCACACCAAGTAGTCCAACAGTGCCAGCCACCGTTTTACTACGCATTCCCCCGCGCCAACAATAGACAACCATACGTCTATTCGGCATTTCTTCTTGTAAACCCTTTAAACTTTTATAAAAAGTTTCGATTTTCGGAACATATAACGATAATCCTAATTCAATGGCTTCATCCTGACTTTTTTGTTTGTATGTTGTTCCTACTCTTGCTCTCTCGTCGTTTGTAAACAATGGAATATTAATAGCATTCGGTAGGCAATACTCAGCAAATTCAGCAGGTGAACGCACGTCAATGTACAAATCTTCTTCATAGTGTAATTCCTCTATAGATATCTGTTTCACTTGAACGGTCACATTATAATCCCCTTATAATTTCTTTTATTTAAAGCAGAAAAACACCTCATATTTGAGGTGCTTGTCCATCCAAACTATTTAGATTGTTGTTTCTGCATAGCTTTCATCATTTGATTAATTTTCTTCTGTGATGGGTTTTGACCCATTTGCATCATCATGACGCGAAGCATTTGTTCATTAAATGGCGGGTTCTTTTTCAAATAAGACATCATCGTCTTACGTGCTATAAAGAAGCCAATCGCAATACCAGCTGCAACAGCTAGTGTATACCCAAGAATATGAATCCACATAAGTCCAACGTCCTCCTTCGTGCTATCTAAACCAGTTCGAGTTTAAACCCGAATCAACCTTATCTATTATATCTTAATGACAAGGGTTTTAAAAGCACTTCAGAAAAATATCATTCTAATCTGATTTAAACTTGATTCATTCGTAAAAAATCTTCTTGTTTCAAGGGTTTTAACCAACCAAATCGGTGATCATCTATTGAAAAAGCAAAGAATGAGGGTTCAACTTTCCTTAAGATTTCAAAAAACAACGTTTCAACTTCATATGTTCCTTTGGCCGTTAAATAGAGTGCATCCGCTCCAATAACTAGCTCTGCTTTAGAGTCTCGTTCTGCAATCTCAATTACATGATTATTTTTTTTCTTACGGTACCCATCTATTTTGGTTAAATCTTGTTTTAATTTTTGTTGTAATAAAAGCGACGGAATGGGTTTCGTAATATATTCGATTTGTTTCCGTAAAATTTCTTTTTGCGACCCTCTTACTTTTTCATGTTCTAAGAATAAATAAAATAACTTGGATTCTTGTCCGTAGTATTGACGAGCAACATCTTCTTCAACAATATATAACTCGTAATGTCTCATCATGGACACCCTCTCGTATTTTTATTTTCTCTAAGTATACGAAAAGTGTATTAAAATGATTGTCTTAAATCGGAGAAGAATCCCACTAGTTTTGTCGAATGACTAAAAACGTAGAAGTAAATCGGGATAATTTGAAATAAGGCATCAATATAGAGCATGAAGATAAAAAATAGACTATATTAATTATAGATACTAGACTAAGCTTTCCTTATTAAAGAATTTAGATCCGAGGTTAGAAAAAATATAGCCCAGTTTTTAAAAAAGAACTGACTCATGAGTCAGTTCTTTTTAGCTTTATTTTTGTAGTAGGACTTTCACTTTTGCTACAACATTCTCTACAGTGAATCCATACTCTTCCATGATCTTTTCTCCAGGAGCAGATGCGCCAAATTGATCAATAGCTAATACGTCACCGTGATCTCCTACATACTTTGACCAGCCTAGTGAAGAAGCCATCTCGATACCAAGACGTGCCTTGACATTAGGTGAAATTACTTCATCTTTATACGCTTTCGACTGTTGTTCAAAGCGATCCCAACTCGGCATACTAATTACATCTGCAAAAATGCCTTCCTTCTCAAGCGCTGATTGAGCTTCTATAGCTAATGGTATCTCAGATCCTGAAGCTAGAAGTAGTGCATCCGTGTTTCCATTGGATTTAGATGCAATGTATGCACCTTTTTTCACGCCTTCATAGGCAAGCTCAGTCGTTTCTTCTAATGTTTTTAAGTTTTGACGAGTTAATACAAGGGCCGTTGGAGTATCCTTACTTTCTAGAGCAACCTTCCATGCTGCAGCCGTTTCATTACTGTCTCCAGGTCGAATGACCGATAACCCTGGCATCGCACGTAATGCTGGTAATTGTTCTACTGGTTCATGAGTAGGCCCATCTTCACCAACAGCAATACTATCATGTGTAAACACATAAATAACTGGTAGTTTCATTAGAGCAGCTAAACGAATAGCAGGACGTAGGTAATCAGAGAAAACAAAGAATGTCGCTCCGAATACTTTCAACCCACCATGAAGAGCCATTCCGTTTATAGCAGCACCCATAGCAAACTCACGAACACCAAACCAGATATTGCGACCTTCATAATGATCTCTCGAGAAATCTCCTAAATCTTTCATGTAAGTCTTATTTGACCCCGCAAGATCAGCTGATCCCCCGAAAAGCTCCGGTACTGTTTTTCCAAAAACATTTAACACTTCTCCAGAAGATGAACGAGTTGCTACATTTGAGCCTGGCTCATATACAGGTGCTCCACGATCCCAACCTTCAGGTAATTCCCCACTCATTGCTCGCTCAAACTGGCCAGCTAATTCAGGATACGCTTCTTTATATGAACCAAAAAGTTGATTCCATTGTTGTTCCTTTTTCTCACCCTCAGCTTTAAGAGCAGCAAAAAACTCGCTTACTTCTTGTGGTACATGAAATTCTTCTTCATGTTCCCATTTATAAGCCGACTTCGTTAAGACCACTTCATCTTTTCCAAGTGGAGCTCCATGAGAAGCTGATTTTCCAGATTTGTTAGGCGACCCGTAGCCAATAACTGTTTTAATTTCGATTAAAGTCGGACGGTCATCCTTTTTGGCTTCCTCAATTGCTGAACTAATCTCATCTAAATCCGTACCATCTTCAACACGAATAACCTGCCAACCATAAGCTTTATAACGATCTTCTACACTTTCTGAAAAAGAAATATGTAAATCACCATCTAAAGAAATATCATTTGAATCATATAAAACAATAAGACGACCTAATTTAAGATGACCAGCTAGAGACGCAGCTTCTGCAGAAACTCCCTCCATTAAGTCGCCATCTCCACAAATCGAATATGTATGATGATCAACAACATTAAAACCTTCTTTATTATATGTCGCAGCAAGGTGACGTTCTGCCATTGCCATTCCAACAGCCATGGCAACCCCTTGTCCAAGTGGACCTGTTGTGGCCTCGACACCAGGTGTATGACCGAACTCAGGATGACCCGGTGTTTTACTACCCCATTGACGGAATTGTTGTAGTTCTTCTAGCGATAAATCATAACCGCTTAAATGTAATAAGCTATATAGTAACATTGATCCATGACCCGCTGATAAAACAAAGCGATCACGATTAACCCACTCTGGATTTGCTGGGTTATGATTCATAAATTTAGTCCATAGACTAAAAGCCATTGGTGCAGCTCCCATAGGTAAACCTGGATGTCCTGAATTTGCTTTTTCAATACTATCAATTGAAAGTGTGCGAATTGTATTTACTGCAAGTTGTTCTACTTCTTTAGCCATACTCTTTATCCCTACCTTCCAAAATTAACTGAAATTTTCTGTATGCTTTACATCATATACTTTATCCTTATTTTCTACAAGCATTCAAGAACTATTTACCCCAAGACAAAAAGCCTCTATAGAAAGACTATGAGGCTTTAGTGCATACGTTTATTTTGACTTATTTTACTTTCTTTTAAGGCATCAGGAGTTACATCATTTCCATTTTCGTCAACGACCGTCACGTTATGGAGTTGATTTTTAAACGAATTACGAAATGTTTGTAAATACTCTTTTCTAAGCGATTGTTGTTCCTGCTCCTCTTGTTTCGTTAGTCCAATTGTTTTCGCACGTTTTGATAATTCATTTATTCGATTTAATTTATCTTTTGATAACATTTATACACCTACCTTTATCAAACATTCACCCATCATACTTTACAGCATAAAATGAACGTTTTCAACTATGAGGAACTTTCATTTCGCTTACAATATTCTATGTAACGCCTATTGACTGTAGCCTTTGAAATATCATATCCAAAACCTCTTAATGTAGCTGCTATATCATGAAAAGTTAACTCCATCTTTCTTAAACGTACAATTTCATCAATGGGCACTTCCTTTTTAATTCGGCCGGCACCGGTACCGGCACCTATTTTTAAATTTTTCTCAGGCCGATACCCATTTTTAATAGCTTCATTCATACCTCTTTTAATTTTACTATTATGTATTTTACGTTGAAATTCTTCTACTATAGATACAATGTCTAGTACCATCTCATCTGCTTCAGACAATGTAAGTTCCCCATTGTCATAGATCGTTAACACTTTTACACCTGCTTTTCTTAACTGATGTAGTAAAGCCGTTTTGGCATGTCCTCTACCTAATCTAGTGTCATCTTGTATGAGAAGAGTTTTAATATCACCCTTAGTCATTTCACTTAAGACCATTAAGATACCTTCCGGATCAACCTCAAATCCACTAGCTCTTTCCTTTATTATATCTACTATTTTCAAATCAAATTTCTTAGCTAGCCCTTCTAACTCAACTGCTTGTCTTTCTAAAGATGTTTCTTGTTCACTTTTATCCGTACTGACGCGACAGTAAATAATAGCTTTATTCATGATCGTCTTCCTTAAATAGACTTAGATAGGCGAAAGAAGAGTTCTCCCCTATTTTTTTATGAATCTCAACACCGTCAATTAGATTAGGCTGTTCTTCCATTTCTGATAATTCATTTATAGGAGCAGATAAAATAATCGTTGTATACATAAATAACAATACAAAAATCGCAGAGAATAGGATAAAAATTTCTTGACTGGATAGCTTTTTAATCATCATAATCACCTCTAATAGAATGTTTGTTCGTATTCATTTTATACCGAACACTCGTTTGTGTCAACAGTTTTTTAGAACTAACGTTTGCGTTACATATGTTCGCATGATACAATTTAGACAATTAGAAAAATAGGAAAGTAAGTGAGGTGGTTTAGGTGTCAAAGCTATCAAAACGACAACTTGAAATACTAGAGTTCATTAAGATTGAAGTGAAAAAGAAAGGGTACCCGCCATCCGTACGCGAAATTGGTGAAGCCGTTGGACTAGCGTCTAGCTCAACCGTTCATGGTCACCTTTCACGTTTAGAAAAGAAAGGATTTATTAGAAGAGACCCTACTAAACCAAGAGCGATTGAAGTACTTGATTTGGATAATGAGTTAACTCCAACTCCAGATAGAAAAACAACATATGTACCTGTCCTCGGTAAAGTAACGGCTGGTTTACCCATTACAGCTATAGAAAATATTGAGGATTATCTACCTCTTCCAGAACATCTTGCCGCAGATGGGAAAGCTTATGTACTAGTCATCCAAGGTGACAGTATGATAGAAGCTGGTATCTTTGATGGAGATATGGTTATCGTCCGTCAGCAACAAACGGCCAATAATGGTGACATTATTGTTGCAATGACCGAAGAAAATGAAGCTACTGTAAAACGTTTTTTCCGTGAAAAGGATTATATTCGTTTACAACCTGAAAATTCGACAATGGCTCCTATTCTGTTAAAGGACGTTACCGTACTAGGAAAGGTAATCGGAGTCTTTCGTACGATTCATTAAACCTAAAAAGCTTGCAACCGCATCACTTATTCAGATGCAGTTGCAAGCTTTTCTTTTCTTCTTTCTTTGAGGTAAATACGAAGTATGAAAGTCATAACTAGAGCACTAAGAATGACCATTCCATATCCTCCAGTTCCTTCAAGTGTTACAATTCGAAACACACTACGTAAGAAAAACATCAATGATAGCACATAGATTATTAATAATGCTGTTTTTTTACTAATTTCAATCACCTCTCTCTTTATTATTACTAAGAACCGTATAGAAGACAAGAATTATCAATTAGATTCTCAATTCTAATCATAATATTCATATTTTTTGGTTAGTATATAAACAACATGGTTTGCAAATATCACCCCACGAAAAAACACCACAACCATGTTGGAGGGTGACTCAAAAGCTCTGATCCAAAAAAGCGAACATGTAACCTTATAACGTCGCTTCATTGTTCTCAATGCTTTTTGGTCATCCCTTTACCTTTTAAGTTAATTTATGCTCCTTTAAGACTTCCTTTTGTTTCAAACCCTTCTTACTAAGGTAGTTGTTCTTCCACCCTGCCCAAATAAAGTACACACCTGATAAAATTGCCACGACATCATTAACAAACTGCTCTGATATCGTTTGATACCCTAACAAATTCAAGACCGCGTTTATAACGGCTACAATTAAAAAAGTAAAACGTGAAATCGAAGTAACATCCTTATTCATGTCTCATCCTCCTTAACCTAAACCACTCTACTTTACTCCTATCTTAGAGCTAGTCTATGACAAACCTGGGTAAACATGACTACTGCTTCGATATAAGAGATGTCGTTGTCGTTATTTTCGATATAAAACAACCTGGCAAAACTTATTTCTTACTTAAGAATCAACCTCTAAGTTTATACATGCGTCCAATTGCTTCTAATCATTAAACTTAAAATTACATGTCTGTGAATAGAAATGCATACAAATACAGTTACAGTAGTTCATTAAACCTTATTTAATTACAATAAATTCCACTTAATCCTGTATACAACATCTTTCTCCTGATTTTGGATACATACATCTTCTTCATTAAAAAATTTCTATTTTTATTACAGTTTTCCCTTTAACACTATGACAATATGAGTTATTATTTATGTATATATACCTAGGTATAAGGAATTGAGATAGGAATTAAAGTTAAGTAAATTAACACATGTTTTCATCTAGAAAACGGCAAACTTATTGAAAAATAAGGACGCAAAGCTAAAGGGACTAACGGGTAAAACCTAAGTCAGCCAGCTGCCTCGAATGAATACTCCTTGTCTAACAGGGCTGAAGAAGTATTTAGGCAGCACTCTGTATAAGGAAAGGAGTTTTAGTATGGAATATTACGAACCTGAATTAAAAGATTTACTTATAACGTTTGAGAAGTTGTTAGCTAAATATCCAGACACACCAGACTCTGTCTATGTTTTCAAAAACTTTCTGAAACAGATGATCCGAATTAAGCCAAAAAGAATGCCTGTACCAAGTGGTGAGATTATGTCTATTATTAATCACAAGAAACCTATTGTTTTTTCAATGCTGAGAATGCAAGCTTCAGATAATCCTTTTCTTTATTTTCTAACCGATATTAATATGAAGTTTGATCAAGCAGAAACGAGTATTAAACAGTTTAAAGCAAAACTTAAATAGTCTATCTACAGAAGAAACCGTTGTATTTATTAATACTAGGGTTTCTTCTTACCTGCATATTGTTGGTGCTTATGTTCAAGAAAAACCTCAACACTAAAAGTGTTGAGGTTTTCCATCTTAATAATTCTGCAAATGAAAGGTGTAATATGATGTAGTACTCTTTGTGTAGTAACTTGAGCTCCCTTCACTTCTAGAACGACTTCTTCTTTAACAACACCTGTATTTCCTTTTAATGACTGTCTTTCTTTGTTCATATCGATGCCAGGACAAGCTGTATTTTGACCGTTGAATTCTTTGTGGCCAAGAACATTACTATCTTTAAATCCGAACCGTTTCATAGCTAGTTTTACTCGTTCTTCCCAAGCTTTCTCTTGAGTGTCAGTGAATGCACTTAGTCCAACTAAGCAAATGTTATTAGAAATTGTATTATGTCCAGCTACTCCATTAGTAATAACTGTTGGATCATAACAAAGTTGAACCGTTCCGTCTGGTAAAATAATTTCATGATAATCACTAGCCAAGACCTTTCCATCTGCCGTGCCAGAAAGTCCAGAAGTCTTCCCTTTAGTTACCGATTGATGTCTAGCGATTTTAGAAATGCGTGATAAAACTCTTGTGGATTGTAGTTATATCCAGATCACCCACACCTTCACCTCATTCAGACAAAAATTAAAGAGCCAACACTTAGACTGACTCTTGCTTCCTCTTAAATTTGACAGTAATGGCAGAACCAAAATAAATTAGCTTCAAATGATGCCTATAAGCATGACCTGTTCCTCGTACTGTGTAGGTCAAACGGAGATTTTAAGCCAAAGAGCACACTATTTAACGCATTTAGACGCCTAACCAAAAGATGTGACCTCCCAGCTCTCCCTATACATTCTCTAAGGCATACACACGCTGTTGTTCTCCTAGAAGCAGGTGCAAGTATAAAATATATTCAAGAAAGACTTGGACATGGCAGTATGCAGATCACAGCCGATGTATACTCACACATATCAAGAAATTTAGAACAATCTACAATAGGCTAATATGAAAAGTACATGAGCAAGCTAACAGATTAGCTTTTTATTTTTATAATTTTTTTATGGGTGCTTCATGGGTACCTTTAAAAACCTCAAGCCCTCTCCGCTTAATCACCCATAAAAGAAAAACCCTCAACACCAGTAGTGTCAAGGGTTCAATCATCTTAATAATTTTGCATATACTGGTCACGTTCCCACGGATGTACTTGCGTGCGGAACATATCCCATTCAATTTCTTTTGCTTCAACGAAGTTTTCAACTGCATGTTCTCCAAGTGCTTTAACCATTACATCGTCTTGGATCAACTGGTCAATTGCTTCTTTTAATGTTGCTGGTAGGTCATTAATGCCTTCCTCGATACGCTCTTCTTTGCTCATTACGTAGATGTTACGGTCTGTTGCAGCAGGTGGCGTTAACTTTTTCTTAATACCATCTAGGCCTGCAGCAAGCATTACAGCCATAGCTAAGTACGGGTTTGCTGCTGGGTCTGGACTACGAACCTCAACGCGTGTACTTACACCTCTTGATGATGGAATACGAATAAGTGGGCTACGGTTACGCATAGACCAAGCTACATATACTGGTGCTTCATACCCAGGAACAAGACGCTTGTAAGAGTTCACAATTGGGTTTGTGATTGCAGTAAATGCTTCAGCATGTTTTAAAATACCTGCTAAGAATTGCATAGCTGTTTCACTCAATTGAGATTCTGTACTTTCATCGAAGAATGCATTTCCTTCTTTTGTAAATAAAGACATATTGCAATGCATTCCTGACCCATTTACACCAAATAGTGGTTTTGGCATAAAGGTTGCGTGTAAACCATGTTTACGTGCAATTGTTTTTACAACAAGCTTAAATGTTTGAATGTTGTCACAAGCTGTAATCGCATCAGCATATTTAAAATCAATTTCATGTTGACCTGGAGCGACCTCATGGTGTGATGCTTCAATATCAAAGCCCATATCTTCAAGCTCTAATACGATATCACGGCGGCAGTTTTCCCCTAAATCTGTAGGAGCTAAATCAAAATATCCACCTTTGTCATTAAGCTCTAAAGTTGGTTCACCATTTTCATCATTTTTAAATAGGAAAAATTCAGGCTCTGGTCCAATGTTAAACGCAGTGAAACCAAGCTTTTCAGCATCTTTTAATACTCTCTTTAAAATACCACGAGGGTCTCCGGCGAAAGGCGTCGGCTCTTCACCTGGTTTACCTGGTAGGTATACGTCACAAATTAAACGTGCAACTTTACCTTTTTCAGGTGTCCATGGGAAGATTACCCACGTATCTAAATCTGGATAAAGGTACATATCTGATTCTTCAATACGTACAAATCCTTCAATTGAAGAACCATCAAACATCATTTTGTTATCTAATGCTTTTGTTAATTGATCAACTGGAATTTCGACATTTTTAATCGTTCCTAATAAATCAGAAAACTGAAGTCGAATGAAACGAACGTTGGCTTCTTTTGCAATGCTTAGAATATCTTCTCTGCTATACTTTGCCATCTTATGTATTCCCCTTTCAAAAAATCATTGTTTTTAGTTTGACACATTAACCGTTTGTTCATGTCATTAATCACAATCTAGTAAACTGTGTTTATGTATTGAACACTTTGCTTTCAAAGCATTCAGATAACGTACTATTACCATGTTACTCGAACGATACAATCGTGTCAACCGCTGTCAGATTACCTTACATCCTACTAAAACTAGTACAAAACAAGTCGTTTTTTGTAAGTCTTATCTAGGTTCGAATATTGAATCAATGGCTTGAAGCACAGCGATTTTTACATGTTCATAAGTAAGTCCCCCTTGAACATAAGCAACGTATGGTGGACGAATAGGCCCATCTGCGGTTAATTCAATGCTTGCTCCTTGGATAAACGTACCAGCAGCCATAATAACAGGATCTTCATACCCTGGCATTGGGCTGGGCTGGGGAGAAACATGAGCATTTACTGGTGAAGCTGTTTGAATGGCTTGGCAAAAAGCAATCATTTTTTCAGATGTTGGAAAATGAACAGATTGAATGAGATCGGTTCGTCTCTCCTCTGCGTTTGGTGACGTACTCATCCCTACTTTTTCTAACATAGCGGCAGTGAAAACAGCTCCTTTTAATGCCTGTGAAACAACATGCGGTGCTAAGAAAAAGCCTTGATACATTTCTAGAAGGCTGTAGAGACTCGCTCCACCTTCAGCACCGATTCCAGGGGCTGCTAATCGGTATGAAGAAAGTTCAACCAACTCTTTTTTCCCTACAATATATCCACCTGTTTTTACAATGCCTCCACCAGGATTCTTAATTAAAGATCCTGCCATTAAATCGGCTCCCACTTCACATGGTTCCCTCGTTTCTACAAATTCTCCGTAGCAATTATCGACAAATACAACTACATCTTCTTTTATGGACCGTACAAATGAAATCATTCTTTCAATTTGGTCAATTGTATAAGATGGACGATCGCCATACCCCTTAGAGCGCTGAATCCCAATCATCTTTGTGTTTTCATTTATTTTACTTCGAATAGACTGTTCATCAATCCATCCTGACTCAAGTAATGGAACAGCTTCATACCCGATATGGAATTCCTTTAAAGAACCATTTCCATTTCCGCGGATCCCCACAATCTCTTCTAACGTGTCATATGGTTTTCCCGTTATATACAATAATTCATCTCCAGGTCTTAAAACGCCAAATAGAGCTGTAGCAATGGCATGTGTCCCTGAAATGATTTGTGGACGGACAAGAGCTGCCTCTCCTCCGAACACCTCAGCATAAATGGACTCAAGGGTATCACGTCCAACATCGTCATAACCATAACCTGTTGAAGGTGTAAAATGGAAATCGGCTACTTGGTGACTACGAAAAGCCGACATAACTTTAGCTTGATTTGATAACGCGATTTCTTCTATTTCCTGATGATGTTCTCTGATTTCTCGCTCTACTTCTTTTGTTATTTCACTTAGTTCATTTTCGTGCTTTAATTTCAGCATTCATTTCCCTCTACTTTCGCTTTACAATCGTTCGAATCGCCAATTCATGTCCCAACGCCGTATCTGGTAAGACATAACCACGAACTTCATAATGTTCGGTTTCTTCAATCCAATCTTGTTTTTTAATTAACGTTGTTTCACGACATCTTGAAAGCAGGCTTCCCTCATCTGCTTTTAAAAGAACGTGATATTCCTTCATCTGTTCTATCAACTTTTCTTCTATCGCATGCTTTAAGCTATCTAAATCGTCCGGATCAAAAGCACTAATTTCAATGGAATCTTCCTCGTGCGAAGGGAAAAAATCAGGATCTTTCTGTTCACTTTTATTGTACACGATTAATTGCGGGATTTGTTCTGCATCTAATTCTCTAATAAGTTGTTTAACCGTTTTTTCATGTCGAATATAATTAGAATTTGAACTATCCACTACGTGCAAAAGCATGTTCGCTTCTTGTAGCTCTTCTAGTGTTGACCGGAACGCCGCAACAAGAGTAGTCGGTAAATCTTGAATAAATCCAACTGTATCAGATAGTAGTACTTTCATGCCGCTAGGTAAGTTAAACTGCCTCGTTGTTGGATCAAGAGTAGCAAACAATTGATTTTCTTCAAGTGTCACCACTTCAGCTAGTCGGTTTAAAATTGTTGATTTTCCAGCATTCGTATAACCAACAATGGCCACTTGAAACGCTTCATTTTGCTTACGGCGTTCGCGGTAGCGTTGACGATGACCGACTACAGCTTCAAGTTGATGCCTAATTTCATCCATCCTTCTACGAATGTGACGGCGATCCGTTTCAAGTTGAGTTTCCCCTGGTCCTTTTGAACCGATCCCACCACCTTGACGGGAAAGAGCTAAACCTTGTCCTGCGAGTCGTGGTAAAAGATAAGAAAGTTGCGCAAGCTCTACTTGTAATTTTCCTTCTTTTGATCTTGCTCGCTGCGCAAAAATATCAAGAATCAATTGGGTTCGGTCGACAACGGTTATCTTTGTTCTTGTATGAACATTACGGATTTGGCTTGGGGATAATTCATCATTAAAAACAATGGTATCCACTTTTTTCTCGTCAATCAAAACCTGAAGTTCTTCTACTTTACCTCTACCTATATATGTAGACGGTTCAACCTTCTGTCGCTTTTGTGTCATCGTTCCAACTACGGTACCTTTAGCCGTTTCAACAAGGCTTTTCAACTCATCCATTGACCTTTCGAAAGCTAGATCATCATTATCCAATTGACATCCTACTAAGACGACATTTTCCGTCTCTCTATGATTTATTTCTTGCAAGTAAGTCACATCCTTCGTTTACCGTTCTTTCATTACTATTTGTCCTTGTGTTCATTTCATACGCATCATACCATGAACATATAAAAAATAGAAAAGATCATCCCTTAAAACAACAAATTTGATGTACATTTGCTCACACTCTTAATACCACTTTTTGGTTGAACACATAATAAGCACACCTTTATGAATGAAAGATGTGCTATCATTTTGATTATTTAGCTTTTTGTTTTGCGGGTAGTTAATTTAATTTAACATGCGAAGAATTAAAATTGAAATCCTCCCGTCTCATCGTCAAAAGGGCCTCTTTATCAAATCGATTTTCTTTAAGTAATCGAACAGCTTGCATTCTAATCGCTTCTTCGATGATATTTCTAATATAGCGACCATTACTAAAAGTCCTTTCTTGTTCTTGTCTAATTTTTCTTATATGCTCTTTTATATGAAACTCGCCATCTTTAGTTAATTCATATTCCCTTTCCCTCAGCATCCGTCGCACCATTTCCATTAATTGCTCGGTTGTATAATTCGGAAAATCAATCGAGATTGGAAACCGAGAAGGAAGTCCTGGATTAAGGGACAAGAAATACTCCATTTCTTTAGAATAGCCCGCTAGTATTAATACAAAATCATGCTGGTGATCTTCCATTGCTTTCACTAACGTATCAATTGCTTCTTTCCCGAAATCTTTCTCCCCACCTCTTGCTAACGAATAGGCCTCATCAATAAATAATACTCCACCACTTGCTTTTTTTAGGACATCTCTTGTTTTTTGAGCTGTGTGGCCAATGTATTCTCCAACTAAATCCGCACGCTCGACTTCCATAAAATGACCTTTTGATAAAATCCCCATTTCATGAAGGAAATTCGCTATAATTCTAGCAACAGTTGTTTTCCCTGTACCAGGATTCCCTTTGAAGATCATATGAAGAACTTGCTTACTTGCTCTCAAGCCCATCTCTTCTCGACGTTGATTAATATAGAGCCAAGCGTATATCTCATTGACTAGCCGCTTTACTTCTTCAAGTCCTACGTAGTCTTCTAGTTTTTTTTCGAACCGCGTTAGAATGTCATGTTCTTCCTTTTCTTGATCTGTGGAAAATAATGAATCCTTCTGGCTTAATCTGTCGTCTTGTTTATGATTCAGTACAACGTTAATTCTACCTCTTTTTTTGGAATTAACCGGGTTACTCATTTGATGTACACCCCTTTGCTGTTCCGTCTAATACCAAGGTAATATCTCCTTTTACTATACGCAAAAATGGGCGAACATGTGACAAACACCCATCTCAAAATTCCCACTATTATTTCTTACTATATGTACCATCTTACGCACTAAAAAAAGGAAGGATGACTAATTTTAGCACCTTCCTCCATTCTACGAATTAAATCTGCTGATTTATTTAGAATTAGTCGCTTTGATTTGAATAAGCCAACTGATTAACCAGTTGGCTCTTCACTCTCTTATCTTCTTTGGTCAACATAAGATTGAACTGCATACATGAGAATGGATTTAACCAAAAAGCATAGCGATAGCTGAAATTTATTCATTTCAACGAGTGTGACATACCGTATACGTGTAAACCATCTTAGTAAAACATAAACAAAAAAAGAATCAACGATAAAATTTATGAACATATAAAGCCAAAATCGACCGTAAGTAAATTTAAATATCCACAATGAACCAATAAAAAATGGACTGACAGTTAGAGGGATGATACCAGTCACATTTGGCTTTAATTTTTGATAGAACCACCACCAATTTCTTTTTTGTGCTATTGTTCCTTCTCCCAACAAAAACAAACTCATAAATAGTGCACCAGGCCAGAATTTTCTTATCGTTCTCTTCCCTATAAATGGAAATGTCAACCATGGGATAATCATTATTGCTAAGATGAGAGGCTTCTTATTTTTCAACTCATGTCAGTCCTTTTTTCTTTACTTTGCCTTCGGTAAATCGTGTTATGCACTTCATTCACCTTTAATACCTTATACATTTCGTGATAAATATTATACTTTTGTTCAAAGTTATTTAAGAAATAACTATTTATGTTTTACAATTAATTCTTCTCACAATGTAAAATAAAACCCTTGCTATGAAACGCGTTTCATCATTTAAGCTAAAAAAGTAAAAAAGAGCTGATGGGAGGCACGGTTTATGGCAATCGTTATGGGTATCTTTTATCTTTTTCTTTTATGTTTGATCATTTTATTCTTTGCATCTTTCATCACTTCTCAATACGAGACTAAAAAGACAAACATAAAGAAAGATCCGTACAGCTATTTATTTGATGTATATAGCAAATGAAAGAACAACTTGAGTTTTTCAAGTTGTTTTTTTCATTTGCAGGAATTACAAAAAAAACATCTAACTGTAACTATAGGAAGGGAGTGTGTTCAATGGAGTATATGTTTCCACCATTTATTGAAAACTACATTAACGAACTTACACGTAAAGGTCGGAAAAGCTCTACAATAAAACGCTATATGTATGATATAAATGATTTTGCTTACTGGTTGCATAAAAAACGAGCAACAACGGAGGAAATTAATTGGAAATCAATATCGAGAGAAGAACTAGAACTTTTCTTCAATGAATTAATAGAAAAACGAAATTACCATGTACGAACGATCAGGCGTATTCACAGTGTTTTAAAACAAATCGCCAGCTACCAAAAATCAATTGGTCAAAGTGAACTGAAGTCAATCGAAGACATAGCACCTCCAGAACTGAATTATAGCCTATTAGAAGAATCAGAATGGATCACTCTAAGGGAGGCACAACAGTTATTTAAAACCCTTTCTTCAACAATCGGATTATCAGAACAACAGATAGAGACCTTCCCTTTCTATAAAGAGAGAAATATTTTAATTGTTCGTTTGTTCTTACACTACGGGCTCACCTTGCATGAAGTCCATAACCTTTCCATGAATGATATTATTTTCGAACGTAATCAAATCAAAGTTGAACAAGAAGAACTAGTAAGATATATTCAACTTAACGAAAAAGATAAGCAACTTGCTTATTCCTATTTTAAAACGATTCCTGAACCTGTTCGCCCACGCTATTACAGTAATGATCCTTTTATAGTGGCCTTTGATTTTAAACGAAAGACCTTTCACTGGTCATATGAGTTAGATCAACCAAAAAGGATGTCCATGATTGCGATACAGAAAATGCTCAGAGTAGAAGTGAAGCGAGCTCAATTAAGAAAAGGCATTAGTGCTCAAACCCTTAGAAATACGTTTATTCTTTCAACTCTTTTAAAAGAAATTTCTTCTGATGAACTTATGCAACGTATTGGTTATACAACTCCTTTGTCTTTAAAGCGCTATATAGATACTGTAAATTCACTAAAAATAAATCAAATGAAACTTCTCCTAGCGAACGGGGCGTAAAAGCCCCTTTTATGTGAAAAATAAATCCATTTTTTGATGGAATAGATTGACAGATACAAAAAATGGATATATGATCATTACATCAAGATAATTAGATTAACTATTTTATCTTCAAACACTTTGTAAGTCGCTAAATTTTGATTTCAATATCAATTTTTCTTGATATTAAAATCAAAATAATTTGTTTTATAAAGGGGAGGTGTGTGATCCATGTATTTACAAAATGAGCTTATAGCCAATCAAAGAAAAAAGAGATCGAGGAAATCGCTCAGGAGGCTTGGAAACAAAATCATACTACACAGTCATATAAATCTCTTCTTCAAGCATTAGTAGCTTTACTAAACCTATAGGAGGTATGAATATGTGGATGGAAACAATGAAAAGTTTTTTATTTATTGCTTTAGAGTTAACGTTTTTATTCATGGTCATTTCATTTGTGATTAGCCTAGTCCAAGGATATATTCCTTATAAGAAAATTGAAAACAAATTGGCGGGGAAAAACAAATTGCTTGCTGCTTTTGCAGCGATTGCGTTTGCCTTTATTACGCCTTTTTGTTCTTGCTCAACGATACCCATTGTTGTCAATATGCTTAAGAAGAAAATGCCATTTGGAATCGTGATGATCTTTTTGTTCGCCTCTCCTGTTTTAGACCCGACTATCTTAACGATCATGGGTGTGATTCTAGGCTGGAAGGTAACCATTCTCTATTCCGTTGTAACAATCGTCTCTTCTATTGTGATTGGCTTTACACTTGAAGCACTAGGCTTTGAAAGATTTGTAAAAAACATCGTGATGAAAGGGTTCGAAGAACAAACGAGCTCCTTCAATCTCAAGCAAGCCTTCAAAGAGACTTTTGATTTAATGAAAAGTGTGTACCCCTATTTATTACTTGGTTCTGCTATTGGTGCTATTATTCATGGTTTAGTACCAACAGAATGGATCACCAGTACGTTCGGGACGGAGCATTGGTGGTTGATTCCTATTGCAGCTATCATTGGAGTACCTCTTTATATTCGACTATCTAGCATGATCCCTATCTCACAAGTTCTTATATTAAAAGGAATGGCATTAGGTCCAGCAATGGCAATGATGATCAGTTCAGCAGGTGCGAGCTTACCAGAAGTTATTCTTTTAAAATCAATCTTTAAAAAAGAATTAGTGATTACTTTTATTCTCTCCGTCATTACCATGTCAACCGTTTCAGGATTTATCTTTCATTTAATTTAAAAGGAGCGATCCACATGTTTTCTTTTTTCAAAAGAAAATCAGATAAAAAAAAGGCTTGCTGCCAAATTGTTATAGAAGAGGTCAAACAAGAGTATTGTACCAAAAAGGAAGATGATAGCATTGCGAAAGAAATAAAAGAAGACTCCAAAGGTTAGAGCTACCTTTGGAGTTTCGCTTCTTATGCTTCTTCCGTTTTCAACTGAATATTTCGTTGTGGTGCAAATGTTGAAATCGCATGTTTGTAAACGAGTTGCTGCTTACCCTCTGTTTCTAAAATCACTGTAAAGTTATCAAATCCTTTGATTAAACCTCGAATTTGAAATCCATTTGTTAAAAAGACGGTAACTGAGATGTTATCTTTACGTAATTGATTTAAAAATTGGTCTTGAATATTAATAGGTTGTTTCATCGGGGTGTCCTCCTCTAATTGACTCTCTCTTTATTTCGATATAAAAGGGATTTTTCCTTCAATAAATAAACAAATATCGTGAAAATTTTGTTCATCTAACCCATCGGTCACGTCGAACCATGTGGTTTCCGTCTTATTTCGAAACCAAGTTAATTGTCTTTTGGCATATCTTCGTGAATTTTGCTTTAATGTTTCAACTGCTTCTTCTAATGTACTGTGACCATCAAAATACTCAAAGAGCTCTTTATAACCGATCGCTTGTACAGACTGACAACTTCTTAAACCACTATCGTATAATTTTCTGGCTTCCTCTAATAAACCTTGGTCCATCATTAAGTTAACTCGTTGATTAATTCGGTCATACAACTTAATGCGGTCCATCGTCAGTCCAATCATAACAACCTCATACGGCGATTCTATATCTTCTTCAGTCTGTTGTTGTGAAAATGGCATTCCGGTTGCTTTTGTAACCTCAAGTGCACGTATAACTCGTCGAACATTATTTGGATGAATCAACTCTGCCGCTTTTTCATCCACTTTTTCTAAAAGCTTATGTAATTCATTTGGACCTACTTCTTTAACAAGTTGTTCGAGCTCTTGTCGATATTCTTCATCTGTTGGCATAGACTCAAACCCATACTTTTTTGTAATTGCATTAACATAAAGTCCTGTTCCCCCTACTAGTAGAGGAATTTTTCCTTTATGATTAATCTCAGAGATTAAAGGAATGCATCTTTCCTGAAATTCTGCAACTGAAAAGGGATCTTCAGGTTTTTTAATATCTATCAGGTGATGTGGAATTCCCTTTTGCTCTTCCTTCGTGACTTTAGCGGTGCCTATATCCATCCCTTTATACACTTGCATGGAATCTCCACTAATAACTTCACCTTGATAGTTTGTTGCAAGCTTTACACCTAGAGCGGTTTTTCCAACAGCGGTTGGACCTACAATGACTATTAACTTTTCTTTCATCATCTTCTCCCTATTTTCATAAATTCAAACATTGGTTGAGCTTTTTAGATTTGTATAAAAGCGTAATGAAAAGCTGAATGTTGTCGCCTGATCACATTAAAACCAAAACGTTGAAAACGAGCACTCTGGAAATGATCTTTTAGAACTACTCTTTTCTTAGCCACCCGTAAGGCATGAGTGATAACTTCTTCGTCTAGATCATCATGACATGCAAATTGCTTCAAACCCCTTATTCCAGTTGAATCAGAAAGATGTTGCTCAAACATGGGGTCAAAATATACCACATCATAGGACTCGCTTGAAAGTGACGCCAAGTAAGAAGCGTGGTGCTGATGGACAACATTAATTTTTCTCATCGCATTTAGCATCTCCGTACCACCTTCTTGCCAACTCTGAAGTCCACTCTGAACCATATATGCTAACATTTGATTAGCTTCTACCCCTGTCACAAGCCCTGATTGCCCAACCGCTATTTGTGCAACGAGACTATCAGATGCAAGACCTAATGTACAATCAAGAAATGACATTCCTTCCTTTAAATCAGCGGTTTCTACCAGAGGATCATAACCAGTTTTTATAAACTGCTTTACCCTAAACATAGCTGAGTTAGGATGATAAAAAAAAGGCTCAGTGCCTTCTTTAGGATAAAGTGTTTCTCTCGCTTTGCCTACGACAAGAACGTCTTCTCCGTAAGCATTTATTAATTCTTGTACAGATGCATCATTTCTGACAATAAATCGACCATTTAGTTCTACGCTCCACAAGCTTGCCTTTTCCGCTAGCTCATTTGCTTTTTTCCTAGTTGTTGTCACGATCATGTTCTTTGGCTCCTCCAAAATTTTCTATTGCAGTTCCATAAGGAGCAAATAAGATAAGATAAAAAGCTGATAGATCATACAAAAAGGTAAACTTCGACCTTTTTGTATCTGTAATATCTACTAACCATGGGTTTGCAATGGCTCCACTCGCTGCGCGCTTCCTCCGAGAAACCCGCTGGTGAAAGCTTAAAACCCTGCAGCGGCTCCGCTCATTGCTGATAGATCATACAAAAAGGTAAAGTTCGACCTTTTTGTATGATCTATCACATAACCCGTTTAAACATTTTTTCTAGTGCGTATGTTGAGAAGTGTACGAGAATAGGCCGGCCGTGTGGGCAAGTGAATGGATCACTGCTTTTTCTCAGCGACTCTAGCAAGGCAAACATTTCATCTTGACGAAGATGGCGATTCGCTTTTATTGCGGCTTTACAAGACATCAAAATAGCCGCCTCTTCTCTTAGTTTTGCTAGATCGACACGACGGTGCTCTAATAAAAATTCAATCATCTCACGGATGGTTTCTTCCTCATGGCCCTTGGGCAGCCAAGTCGGATGAGCCCTAACTACATAAGCTTGTTTTCCAAAAAGCTCTGGAAATACTCCAACAGCATTTAAATCATCTAGATGCTCATTAATGATCGCCATTTCTTGTACAGTGAACTCAAATGTTATTGGTATTAATAGTTCCTGTAAACGCGGATCGACCTCAGCTACCTTATCACGGAAATACTCATACTTAATTCGTTCCTGCGCTGCATGTTGATCAATTAAATACATTCCTGTCTCATTTTGAGCAATAATATACGTCCCATGCATTTGTCCGACCGGATAAAGAACAGGGATACGTTCTTGGGTTGGTTCTAGCTGTTCCTTACTTCTATCTGCTACTTCGGTTTCTATTTTGATTTTAGTTTCGCTATCGTGATCTTCCTTTATTTGACTAGGATACACATTTGTTTCATTACTAGTGGTCGTAATAGCCTCTGTCCAGATAGGAATTTCACGATTTTGTTCTGCAGTTGCCACTACTTCTTTAACGGCTGTATTAGTTGATGGTTCCGATTTTTCGTACACTCGTTCAAAATCCAACGAAACTTGCTCACTTTTATAACCTTGAAACTCTGTCCGTTTCTTAGTATCTGCCGCCGGGATTAACGTTTGTTTTTCGAAGACCTCTTTTATCGATCTCGTAATTAAATGTCCGAGTTCTTCTTCCTTACTTAATCGAACTTCCAATTTTGCAGGGTGTACATTGACATCAATTAGCTTCGGATCCATCTCAATCGCTAATACAACTAATGGGTATCTTCCAATCGGTAAAAGGGTGTGATAACCATCTTGAATCGCTCTAGCTAAACCATAATTGCGAATATATCTTCCATTTACAAAAATAGACATATATTGTCTAGATGCTCTTGTTAGCTCTGGCATCGCAACAAAACCACTTATTTCATAATCTAGTGATTCCCCTTTAATAGGGATTGTTTTCTTAGCTACTGCTCTGCCATAAATAGAAGCTATTACTTGACGGATATCACCATTTCCCGCTGTTCGCAACACTTCTTTTTCCTGGTGATAAAACTCAAAAGCAACATGTGGATGAGCCATTGCCAATCTATTTATGATATCACTGACATTACCAGCTTCCGTATGGACAGTTTTTAAGTACTTCAGTCGAGCTGGTGTATTAAAAAATAAATTTGTAACAACGATTTCTGTTCCTTTTCTTGCCGTTGCTGCTTTTTTATTAATGATTTTTCCACCTTCAATTTTAAGCTCTGTTCCAGGCCCTATTCCTGTACTCGTTTTTAAGCTGACATGAGCAACAGATGCGATACTCGGTAACGCCTCTCCGCGAAATCCAAGTGTCGCAATCTGAAAGAGATCGCGATCTGTTCGAATCTTACTTGTTGCATGTCGATAAAAGGCCGTTTCTACATCCTCTTCTGCGATCCCATCTCCATTATCGACAATTCGAATCGATGATAGTCCACCTTCTTCAATTTCAATTAAGATATGCGTGCTATTTGCATCTAACGAGTTTTCTACTAATTCTTTGACAATAGAAGCAGGACGTTCGACGACTTCCCCTGCAGCTATTTTATTAGATAACGAGTCATCTAATTTAATAATTTTTGTCATCGAACCCCTCCATGATCATATTGGTGTATCTACATAATTAAACGATTATTTTAATAACCTTTGCAATTCATTAATAAATTGAATGGCCTCGATCGGTGTCATATTTAAAACATCTTTTCTTACTAACTTTTTCAGAACTTTTTCTTCTTGCTCTGACACGTCAACCGTGGATTTACGTTCCTTCACTAGAACAGCAGTTTCTGGTTCATCCATAAAAAGAGATAGTTGTTGTTCCTCTTTTACATCTGTCTGTTGAACTTGAAGGGTTGTTGTACTTTCTTCAAACTGCTTAAGTAAAGTCTCAGCTCGTTCCGTTACTTGAGATGGAAGTTGTGCAAGTTCAGCCACATAAATACCGTAACTTCGATCGGCTTGTCCATCGACCACCTTATGCAAAAATACAACTGTTCCATTTTCTTCCACTGCAGACACGTGTACATTTTGTAAATCCTTTAATGTTTCATCTAGTTGGGTTAACTCATGATAGTGAGTTGAAAACAACGTTTTAGCACGAACAACATCATGAATATACTCAATAATAGCTTGAGCTAACGCCATTCCATCATAAGTCGATGTCCCCCGACCTATTTCATCCAGTAATATTAAGCTGTTTTCTGTCGCTTTCGTTAGCGCATATTTAGTTTCGAGCATTTCAACCATAAATGTGCTTTGTCCACTTGCTAAATCATCAGCAGCTCCTATTCTTGTAAATACTTGGTCAAAAATAGGTAGTTCCACAGATCTTGCAGGAACATAACAACCAATTTGTGCCATAATCGCTAGTAAGGCTAGTTGACGCATATACGTACTTTTACCGGCCATGTTAGGACCTGTTATTAACAGCATCTCTCTGCCTTCATGCATTTGCACATCATTCGCTACATATTGACCTTTCTCAATCACAGTTTCAACAACAGGGTGACGACCATCTACAATATCAATGTTTCGTTTCACTGAGAACGTTGGCCTTACATAATGTCTTTTTTCACTTACAGCAGCAAATCCTGCTAATACATCTATTTCACTAATCGCATGAGCAAGTTGCTGAATATATTCCAAATATAATTTGGCTTCTTCACGCACAACTACAAATAACTCATATTCTAGCTGTTCCATTTTCTCTTCCGCATTAAGAATGAGCGCTTCTTTCTCTTTAAGCTCTGGCGTAATAAAACGTTCCGCGTTTGTTAAAGTTTGCTTACGTTCATATCGACCTTCAGGAAGTAAATGTAAATTAGCTCTAGTGACCTCAATATAATAACCAAACACTTTGTTAAATCCAATTTTTAACGATCTAACTCCTGTTTCTACTTTCTCTTTTTGCTCAAGTTCAGCAATCCACTGTTTCCCATTCATACTTGCATCTCGATAAGTATCGAGCTCTTGGTGATATCCTGGACGAATCATTCCTCCGTCTGTAACCGATATCGGTGGGTCTTCCACTAAACTGCGTTCAAGTAAATCAATTAATTCATCGACCTGATGTTCCGTACTAAACCATCGGTCTACAAATGTCGGTGCGATCTTATTTATATACTCTTTTAATAGAGGTGTCTTTTGTAATGAACGCTTTAATTGAACAAGTTCTCTGGCATTTACACTTCCATATGCAATTCTTCCAGCTAGCCTCTCTAGATCATATACATGTCTTAACTCATCTCTAAGTTCTTCTCTTTCGAAGAATGCATCTTTGAACGCTGTCACTAGGGTTAGACGATTCTCAATCTCTTGCTGATTAATGAGTGGACGTTCGATCCAGTTTTTAACTAGCCTTCCTCCCATTGCTGTGACGGTTTGGTCTACAATTGCAAGTAGAGAACCCGCTTTTTTCTTTTCTCTTAACGACTCTGTTAACTCAAGGTTCCTCTTCGTATGCGTGTCCATTTTCATAAAGGCACTGTTTTGGTAATGCTTCACTTGCTGCAGGTGCCCCAATGCTCGTTTTTGTGTGCGAGTTAAGTATTGTAAAAGTCTCGCGAAACTAGTGACCAATTGATCAGACTGTAGGCTCTTCACTAAATGATGATAGTCTTCATGAAGCTCTGTTTCATTTTCATAAGATACTGTTACTGGACACTTCTCTTGAATTCGTTTCAAAACATTTGGATCTAATTCCGTTTCAACGACTAATTCTTTCGTCCCAGAGCTAGCTATATCTTGAATCACTTCATCAAGATCACCTTGGATAAGCGTAACTGCACACTCTCCTGTTGTTAAATCCGTCCTTGCAATACCATAAGATTGTTCACTAAATTTTGTTAGTGCTACTAAATAATTATTTTCTTTTTCTTTAATCGTATTTCCATACATCATCGTTCCAGGCGTAAGAACTTTTACGACCTCACGCTTCACAACACCTTTTGCTTGTTTTGGATCCTCGACCTGCTCACATAAAGCAATCTTATATCCTTTTTCTATTAAACGTGACATATACTGATCAGCCGAATGATAAGGAACTCCACACATTGGAATCCGTTCTTCTCCTTGCCCACGACCTGTAAGTGTAATCTCTAATTCTTGTGCCGCCAAAACAGCATCCTCAAAAAACATTTCGTAAAAGTCGCCTAAGCGAAAAAATAAAAAGGCATCCTTATGCTGGGCCTTTATCTCTAAATACTGCTTCATCATTGGGGTATTCTGTGCCATTATTGCCCTCCACCGTACAATATTAATCTTTTATATTATAGCATAGCTTCTCAAAAACTCGCATTAGGGATAAACTCCCACTAGCGTGAATCTCCCTTTGTCTGTTGTTTGCCAAGGGCAAAAAAATCGCAAAAATTATGAGACTGCATAAAAAAAAGCAAGCCACTTTTGGCTTGCTCTTCCGCCTATTTATCAAATTCCTCATGAAGAAAATTTGGATCAAGACGCTCATATTCCTCGTCACTAACATCATCATAGTCAGCTGCAGGAACATCTTCTAACAGACCATCTGGGTTTACCGCTACGGCTACTTTTGTTTCTCCAATACATTCGACAACAAATTCGCGCTCTACTTGCACATCGATATTTGCTCCATTTTCAGAAATGGTTGCTTCAAGCGTATTCGGTTGTTGAATCGCTCGTGCAATGACATCCATTTCGTCTGAAAGAATGTTTGAATCTTGCATCGTAAGTGGAATGGCGTCTGAGTAAGTAACTGTCTGCGTAGCGACGTCTGTTTTCGTATTTTTGTTATACGAGAACCAGGAGTTAATGTCATAGCTACCTTGCACTACAACTGTGTTACCCTTCTTTTCTGCACTATACTTGTGATTGATGATCCAGCAGCCAAGAATGCTTGTCGGTCTGTGTGAAGGGCTAATCGTATGAGTTGCTTCAGAGAACTTACGACCTTTACCACATACCGCTTTTGTAATAATCTCACGATAATTAAATTTTTGAGACATGAAACAAAACCCTCCTCTTTCTCATATCATATCGAGTTGTCGGTCGCTCGTGTCGGCCTCTCGTGCCAAATTCGCTCCGCCAAATGCTTCACTGTCATCCTATGCAGGGCGAATAACCAATGTGCGAAAAAAAGATATAAAGATGATAGCAAAGCGTTATCTGTACCACGATATGTTGTGATTACAAAGTTTAGTACATGAATCGTTAAAAGTTGCTGAAAACCTATAAAATTTATTTAAAAGGAGCTTAGATTCAAAGATTCATTATCTACTTCTTTCTTTGACAAAACCTTCCCCAAAGATCCTTCTAACCATTTTTATTATATGTCCTACAATTTAATTTAGAATCCTCATCTATAATGATTAAATTTTATAATGAGAGTGATATTTTGCACATTAAGAAAAAAAAGAAGAGACCAGATCTGAAATGGTCTCTTCTCACTTTTCTATTTTTTAAAGAATACTGAGCCTTCTCGTTTAATCCTGACAACCACCATCAAAGTATGGACTTTTCGTGGTCGTTCCTTTTAATAAATCTCCGCCCATTGAAGTGATAATTTCGTCAGTCACCGTTTTAGAGATCGTGTTTGATACCATCTGTAATAATTCATTTACTTCAATTTGACTTGATTTAAATTCTTGTACAAGCGGGATCGAGTCAATCTCGTCATGTAAAGCGTCGATTTTGGCTTCAACTTCTTTTAAAGCTTCCGATTTTCCATAATGCTGAAGATTTACAGCTTCTTTTTGTAACTTTTTAATCGCAGCAATTAATTCTTGTATTTTCAAATGCTCATTAATCTGCTTTTCGGCTCTTTTAAAGAAATCAACTTCTTCTGTTTCAGCCATCATTTTTGCAAGTTCCTTTGCTTTTAAACGAATATCATCTCTTGTATAAATGGTTGTCATGATCCTTTTACCTCCGCTAGCTCAACTAAATCTCCATTGAGAGACCAAGTTTTTGCTTCTGTTACTTTTACATATACGATTTCCCCAATCATTGATTTGGGAGCTTTGAAGTTAATTAACCGATTGGTTCTTGTACGACCTGCTAATACTTCAGGGTTTTTCTTGCTTTCTCCTTCTACTAAAACTTCAACAATCTGATCCTGGTAATCCAAGTTTTTCTTCGCTGAAATTTCATTTACTAGTGCATTTAATCTAGCTAATCGCTCACGCTTTACATCCATCGGTACGTTATCTTGCATTTTTGCTGCAGGCGTTCCTTCACGTGGTGAATAAATGTAGGTGAACGCACTATCAAATTCTATTTCACGCACAAGAGATAGAGTTTCCTCAAATTGCTCCTCTGTTTCATTCGGGAATCCTACGATAAGGTCTGTTGTAAATGAAGCATTTGGAATAGCCATTTTAATTTTATGAGCTAATTCCACATATTGTTCACGTGTATATTTTCTAGCCATCAATTTTAGAATATCTGAGTTTCCATGTTGAACTGGTAAATGAATGTGCTCAACAAGATTTCCACCTTTTGAGAGAACTGATATTAAATAGTCATCAAAGTCACGCGGATGACTCGTTGTGAAACGGACGCGTGGAATGTCAATTTTGTGAATTTCATCCATCAAATCTCCAAGTCCATACTTCCGATCAGAGAGATCTTTTCCATATGCATTTACATTTTGACCAAGTAACGTGATCTCTTTATACCCTTGACGAGCTAAATCACGAACCTCAGCAATAATATCTTCTGGCAGTCGACTACGTTCCTTCCCACGTGTATATGGCACAATACAATACGTGCAAAATTTGTCACAGCCATACATAATATTAACCCATGCTTGTGTCTTTCCTTGTCTAGCTCTTGGCATATTTTCGACGATATCGCCTTCTTTAGACCAAACCTCGATAACCATCTCTTTACCAAACAAAGCATTACGAAGAAGTTCTGGTAGTCGGTGAATGTTATGTGTACCAAAAATCAGATCAATATGTTGGTGCTTTTGCATAATACGGTTAACGACATTCTCTTCTTGAGACATACAACCACAAACACCAACAATCAGTTCCGGTCGCTCTACTTTCAATGTTTTTAGATGTCCAATCTCACCAAATACTTTGTTCTCTGCATTTTCACGAATCGCACATGTATTTAAAAGAATAACATCCGCCTCTGTTGTCTCATCTGTCGATTCAAATCCCATTTCCAAAAGAAGTCCTGCCATATGCTCAGAATCATGTGTATTCATCTGGCAGCCATACGTACGAATGAGAAACTTCTTGCCGGTCCCAATGCCCTTCATTTCATCTGGAATAAGAGTATCCGGGCGAAGCACTTGAATATCTTCTTTCCCACGACGTTTGCCTTGCTTGTAATCAGGCTGATCGTAAATAGAAATTTCTCGTCCTTCTATTCGTATTACTTTTTTATGGTCTTCTTCAGATATAACTTTAGCCTTAGAAAAATCAAAATATTTACTATAATCTTTTTTAGATTTATCATTTGTAGATTTACTGTTCTCATTAGGTGTTGATGTATTACCTAAACGTCCTAAACGTTGGTCTTCATTCATCTTTAAATCTCCTTCCATTCAATCATTCAACCAAAATATAAAAAGCTCAATAAGTTTGAGCGAATTTTAGCCTAGTTTCCTTCATACATTATACGTGGAACTTTACATAAACTCAATGAATGTTGTTTGTCGATTTATAGTACGAACGAAATAAAGGCCTAAATGCCTCCTAGTTAGCTAACCCTTGATTGTTTAAAAGGTCAAAATTACCATCAGTTTAACTCTTAAATATAAAAATCGATGCTCTTTTTTGAGCATCGATTTTTTAATTACATAAATTGAGCCATCATTTCTTTAAATTTAGCTTCATCTAATTGTAAATCTTGATGAGCGAGTGGCTTTTTATCATACGTCGGAATTAATTCTTGGTACGATGGTTGTTCTGTATTTTGATAAATAAGTCCTGTTACAAGTCCATTATGCTCCATCAATGTTTGCATTGCTTTCATACGATTGTTAGGATCGTACTCTTCTACATCTGCTAGTTTCGTAATGTTTTGCTTGAACCAATCATATGTGTTCACTTTATTAAATGTAACACATGGGCTAAATACGTTAATAAGAGAGAAGCCTTTATGATTAACTCCTTGTTCAATTAATGCTGTTAGCTCTTTCAAGTCACTTGAGAAACTTTGAGCGACAAACGTTGCTCCTGCTGTAAGTGCCATTTCCATTACATTAAGAGCTGATTCAATTGAACCACCAGGTGTACTCTTCGTTTTAAAGCCCATTTCACTACGTGGTGACGTTTGACCTTTTGTTAGTCCATAGATTTGGTTATCCATAACTATATACGTGATATCGATATTACGACGAATGGCATGAATTGTGTGACCCATACCAATTGCAAATCCATCACCATCTCCACCAGAAGCGATAACCGTTAAGTCACGGTTTGCCATTTTCACACCTTGAGCAATCGGTAAGGCACGCCCGTGGACACCGTGAAGACCATATGAATTAATATAACCTGAAATACGGCCTGAACATCCTATTCCAGAAACAACAGCAAGGTCATCTGGCTCAATACCAACATTAGCTGCCGCACGCTGAATCGCAGCTTGAACAGAGAAATCACCGCAACCTGGACACCAGTTAGGTTTTACTTTGTTACGAAAATCTTTGAATGTTGCCATTTAGACCAACTCCTTACTTGCTTCAACTAATTGCTTACATGTTTGATGTAATTCACCCGGTAAAAATGGATTTCCATCATATTTAAGTACGTTTTCGATTTTAACTTCTCCAACATTCATTTTAATAATATTCGCTAATTGAGCAGTCGCATTGTTTTCAACTACAACTACTTTCCTTGCTTTTGCAATTTGCTCTTTTAATGCATCTGTTGGAAATGGATGTAATAAACGAACTTGTGCATGGTTCACTTTAATTCCATCAACTTCTAGCCTTGGCATTGCTTCCTCAATCGTACCACGAGTAGAATTGACACCAATCACCAAAAGATCCGCGTTATCATGATCAGCATGAACATAAAGAGGGTTTTTAAAAGTCTTTGGTAAATTTGCTAGTTTACGCATACGCTTATCCATTTGAGCAACACGATTTTCTGGACTCTCAGATGGCTTGCCAGTCTCATCATGCTCAACACCTGTTACATGGTGAATCCCGTTTTTCATACCAGGAATGACGCGATTAGAGACACCTGAATCTGTTACTTCATAACGTTTATAATAAGCTCCATCTACTCGTTCAGGTAATTCCTCACCAAGTTTAAGCGCTCCACGACGAATTTCCACTTTATTAAAATCTAAAGGTTCAACGGTTTGCTTCCCTAAAGATAAGGCCAAATCAGTCACTAAAATAACAGGACATTGAAATTCTTCTGCCAGGTTAAAAGCCTCTACTGTATCGTAAAAAGCTTCTTCTACCGTACTAGGCGTAATCACAATTTTAGGAATATCGCCATGTGTACTATAAATCATTGCCATTAAGTCCGATTGTTCTTGTTTAGTAGGTAAACCAGTACTTGGACCTCCACGTTGAGTATCCATAATCACAAGAGGCTGCTCTGTCATTCCAGATAGGCCAATAGCTTCAGCCATTAATGAAAGACCTGGTCCTGCAGAAGCTGTAAATGAACGAACACCAGCATAGTTCGCACCTATGGCCATTGTACAAGCTGCAATCTCATCTTCCGTTTGAATAACAGTACCACCAAACTCAGGTAGTTTTTCGATCATGTATTCCATAATTTCAGATGCCGGTGTAATTGGATAAGCTGCCATAAAACGACTTCCTGCAGCGACAGCACCCATTCCAATCGCATCGTTTCCAATCATAAACATACGTTTTTTACCGTCTGCTTCTGCTAATTTTAAATTGGGAAGTTGACCAATTGCTTCATTGCTAAAATAGTTCGCACCTGCACGGATCGCTTCCATATTTTTCTCAACAACAGTAACTCCTTTTTTCAAGAAAAGATCTTCTACTACGTCTTGATAAGATTCGGGATTTAATCCTAAAATAGCACTTGATGCTCCAACAGCAACCATGTTCTTCATAAGGGACGTTCCGAGCTCTGTTGCAATCTCCGTAAAAGGAACAGCAAACAAGCGTACATCATAACCCTCTGTTAAAACAGGATTAAATTTAGCATCAGCAATAATAACACCATCTTCACGAAGTTCGTGAAGATTCACATCGATTGTTTCTTGATCAAATGCAACCAAAATATTTAAATCATCAGAAATTGAATTTAATGGCTTTGTACTTACGCGAATTTTATTATTCGTATGTCCACCTTTAATCCGTGACGAAAAATGACGATAACCATATAAGAAATACCCTTGGCGATTTAAAGCTGAAGCAAAAATCTCACCTGTACTTTCAATACCTTCTCCTTGTTGACCGCCAACTTTCCATGATAATTGCTCTCTCAATCTCTCCACCCCTTACTTATCTATTAAACTCAAGTCGGTTTTTATTAAAATTTATATTAGCTTAGCACATTTCCGAGTTAATTACTAGACTTTCTAAAATGATTGTTAGTAAACGTTATTATGATAGTCCCTCTTGTCCGAAAAAGCAAGTATCTATTGTTCCATTTTTATGTTGTCAACAAAAAAAAACCAACTTACACAAAAGGTAAGTTGGGTAGGAAATTGATAATGACTTTATCTAGGCTCAACAATGATTTTCATTGCTGTTCGTTCTTCTCCCTCAATTTTAATATCTGTAAAAGCAGGGATACAAACAAGGTCAATTCCACTTGGGGCTACAAACCCGCGGGCAATCGCGATCGCTTTAATAGACTGGTTAAGCGCTCCTGCTCCAATTGCTTGAATTTCTGCTGCTCCGCGTTCACGGATCACTCCGGCGAGGGCGCCAGCAACAGAGTTGGGAGTAGATTTTGCTGAAACTTTTAAGACTTCCATTTCTTGTACCTCCTCTGTAAACGATAAGTGGGCTGTCTATGATTACGATTGTCGTCATGCATTACTAACGAGCAAGGAAATCGCTAATCGTACAAGATGTTCATCTAATTCATCATATTTCAGAAAACCTGAGCTTATTCCTAAATCTAAAAATTTATTAAAGGATTATGAATAAAATGGATGATCTTCATTTATTAAAATCCGTTTAATCGATGTTGCTTGTCCGGTTTTCGGATTAAGATCAATCACGACACCACTTAATTGTTCTCGTCCTTCAGCAACAGTAAAACGAACTGGGAGGTTTGTTAAGAATTTATGAAGAACTGCCTCTTTCTCCACTCCTAAAATCCCATCATAAGGCCCAGTCATTCCAACATCGGTTAAGTAGGCTGTTCCTTGTGGTAAAATACGTTCATCTGCTGTTTGAACATGTGTATGAGTACCTACTACGGCAGAAACACGCCCATCTAGATACCACCCCATTGCTTGTTTTTCACTAGTTGCTTCAGCATGGAAATCGACAAAGATAAACGGAGTTCTTCCGTCTAGTTCATCTAAAATTTCATCAACTTTTTGAAATGGACAATCCATCGCAGGTATAAATGTCCGTCCCATTAAATTAATTACCGCAATCTCAAGTTGATTAAATTTAAAAAGCGTATATCCTTTTCCCGGTACCCCAGCAGGATAATTAGCTGGACGGACAAGGTTCTTGGCTTGATCAATAAAGTCAAAAATTTCACGGTTATCAAAGCTATGATTTCCCAGTGTTACCACCTGTGCTCCTGCGTCTAAAAAGCTTTTATAAATCTTTTCAGTAATTCCTTTGCCGGAAGCCGCATTTTCACCATTAATAATGGTAATCGTTGGCTTATATTGTTGTTTTAATTTCATCGTATACTCTTTAATCATATTTCGGCCAGGAGAGCCGACTACATCACCTATAAATAAAATTCTCATATATTCTCCTTAGTAGTTAATCTAATTTATCCTTTATATGCCCGTACACAAAACTTTTACGCACCTGTTCGGGGAAGACCGCTCGAACAGACTTAAAACCTTGCATCGGCTCCGCTCATCGCTTCGAGACTGAACAAAAAGGTAAAAACCAACCTTTTTGTTCAGTCTCTCAAAAAAAATAAAGTGACGAGGATCGCCACTTTATTTCGCATACTCAACTGCTCTAGTTTCTCTAATTACCGTAACACGAATGTGTCCAGGATAATCAAGCTCTTCTTCAATTCTTTTCGTGATATCTCGAGCGAGTTTGTGAGCAAGCGCATCATCTACAACATCTGGTCGTACCATGATTCTAACCTCACGCCCCGCCTGTATAGCATAGGTTTTTTCGACGCCTTCAAACGACTCTGATATTTCTTCAAGTTTTTCTAAACGACGAATATATGTTTCAAGCGTTTCTCTTCGGGCACCCGGCCTTGCTGCTGAAAGCGCATCAGCTGCTGCCACAAGTGTTGCAATAATAGAAGTTGATTCTGTGTCACCATGATGAGAGGCAATAGCATTAATAACAACTGGATGTTCCTTATACTTCGTTGCTAGTTCTACCCCAATTTCAACATGACTTCCTTCCACTTCATGATCAATTGCTTTTCCAATATCATGAAGGAGACCCGCTCTTTTTGCAAGCTTCACATCTTCACCTAATTCAGAAGCCATTAACCCAGCTAAGTGAGCTACTTCCATAGAATGCTTCAGTACATTTTGACCATAGCTTGTTCTAAATTTAAGACGACCGAGAATTTTAATTAAATCAGGATGTAATCCATGAATTCCCATTTCAAATGTCGTTTGCTCTCCATACTCTCTAATCGCTTCGTCCACTTCACGACGCGACTTATCGACCATTTCTTCAATACGAGCTGGATGTATCCGTCCATCTTGAACAAGTTTTTCCAATGCTGTACGAGCAATCTCACGACGAATTGGATCAAAACCAGATAGAATAACTGCTTCAGGCGTATCGTCAATGATTAGATCAATACCAGTTAGTGTCTCTAGTGCACGAATATTACGGCCTTCACGACCGATAATTCTTCCTTTCATCTCATCGTTAGGCAAAGTAACGACAGATACAGTTGTTTCTGCTACATGATCGGCAGAACAACGTTGGATGGCAAGAGACAACACTTCCTTCGCCTTTTTATCAGCTTCTTCTTTTGCTTGTGCCATTCGCTCTTTAACAATGAGAGCCGTTTCATGAGCAATTTCTTGCTCGACCTCACTACGAATGGTTTCACGAGCTTCTTCGCGGGAAAATCCAGAAATACGTTCAAGCTCAGCTTGTTGTCTATTCAAGATTTCCTCCACTTTGCTATCCATCTCTTCAATTTGTCGTTGTTTTTTGGTGAGAGATTCCTCCCTTTTATCCAAAGATTCTTCCTTCTTATCTAAGGTTTCACTCTTTCGGTCAAGAACCTCTTCTTTTTGAACCAAACGATTCTCTTGTTTTTGAATCTCATTTCTACGTTCACGAACCTCACGCTCTGCCTCTGTACGAATTTTATGAGCCTCATCCTTGATTTCAAGAACAGCCTCTTTTTTATTCGCTTCTGCATCACGCTTCGCATCTTCAACAATTTGTTTAGCTGCATGTTCCGCACTCGAAATTTTCGCTTCTGCAATGGATTTTCGAACAAGATATCCAACAACTGCACCAATACCTGCAGAGACAACAAGCAAAATGGAGATGATTAATATATCACCCATACTCTTTCACCTCCCCTTGCTATCTAATTGTTGGTTTCAATTTTGTCATACTTTCACAATTATTAAATACAAACGCATATTACCTTTGATCGCGGAAAAAATAAATATGACATAAAACTCTACCGCACTCTATTTAATTTTAAAGCTCGTTTTCTTTAATGTCAAGTGTTGTCAATTTTAGTAACCTCACTTACACCGTCTCTAATTGACACCTCATAAGCAAGATCCCCTGATTGAGCTAAGTGGTAATTATGAGTAATCATAATAATTTGTCGATTAAACATTGTACTCAACGACTTAAGAAACTCGTATAAATAAAGAACATAGTCGCCTGAAACGTGTTTACCAGGCTCATCTAATAGAAGGGGGCCTTCTCTTCTCGGCTGTACCGTCTCTATCAACGCTACCCTTAAAGCAAGAGTCACTATATCAACGACACCTCCTCCTCTTGAGTCTTGTGGTCTCGTTTTTACTTTTACACCTTCGTATTCAGATACTACATAAAATTCCGCAACCGCTTTGTTTCCGTGCTCTTCAAGTTCAATTTGAAACGAAAAAAGTGGACCAAATACGTATTGCAAGGCATTCGTTACTAAGGTCTCTATTTGTTGTTTTGCTTGTTCCCTCGCATACTCGGCAGATTGTTGCAATAATACCCTTGCTTTTTCATATATGTCAATTGTTTCAAAATAAGAGTCGAGCTCTGAGATTTTCTCCGCCAATTGTTCTTCGAGTAACGCTCTTTTGGCATCTAATCGAGTCCATCTGTTTTCAGCTTTCTTGAAGCGGGACTTAACCTGTTCCAACCGAACGAGATAATTATTCATTTTCAATCAATTCCTTTGGAATCAACTCCCAAGTTTCTTTTAAAGATAAATCTATCTCTCTTTCCAAGCGTTGGATTTCCTGATCTAATTCCTCTGGTTTGACTCCAAGTTCATTCAATTCTGCCAGCAATCGATTCTTTTGATTTTCTAGTTCTTCAAGCTTTGCCTCTGCACGGTAACGCATGTCGCGTGCCTTATCAATCGCTTTTTTAATTTGAGTCAATTGTTGTTCTACAGACATTTATAACACACCTCATTTAGTTATTCTCATGTTTACAGATGGATTGACCGCATGTTGGACAAGTTCCAGCCGTCAACAGCAACTTGTGTAACTCTATTTCAGCTAGTTCTTGTTCCTTCATTTGCTTTTCCATAAAACGTTTACCTTCTTGTATTCTCATCTGGTAGTCTTGTAGTTGGGCCTGGATCGTTTTAATACGTAAAAAGCGCTCTGACGTTTGCTCAACGATTTCTTGTTTTCTTGTAACCTCATTAACATCTGGTAGTTTTTGATAAACTTGTTTAATTTTCATTCTTTGAGTCTGAATCTGTTGTATACCTTCTCGGAGGTGAAGCAATTGTCTTTGAATAACTCTTTTTTTCTCAATTTGGGCCAAGGAGTCAAGGTTAACCGAATGAACAAATGCTGACTTTTTCATGTGGGTCTTTTCTCGATTCATGGAGTAGGAGAGCTCTTTCATTCTCTTATTATTTAAAACCAATTGCCTCAAAAGAGATACATTTTGGTTCGTTCTCTCGTACTGGTCAATAATTCGTTCTATGTGTTTTGTTTTCGCAACCCAATTAAGACAGATCTCAATAGAACGTGTTAACTCTCGCATTCTATTATCTTTCTGCTTAAACATTACATATTGTTGAACCATCGTTTTCATTTCGTCCACTTTTTTTTGCCAGCTTTCGACGTCTTTCACAAGTAAACTTATCTTGATTGTGCGTTCTTCTTCTTGTTTTAATTGTTGCCATTTTAATTTCAAAGCCTCAAGCTTATCTCTCTTAGTAACCTGTGCCTCTACTTTTTTTATCCTAAACTCAGATTCTATAAGTTTTGTTTTTTGCTCATCTAACATCGCATAAGGCTCAAGCTCTACCTTTACCTTCTCAATCACTTCTTGCTCCTGTTTCATTTTAAGATTCAGCTGAGAAAGGTCCTTCGTTGTATTTCGAATGGCCATATCTAAAAAATGTGCTCCACTGATCCTTCCGAGTGTTTTGGCACGAATCGAACTTGTTTGTTCTAACAAGAAAGGTCCATCCAATTGTTGAGATAAATGAATCATTATTTCATTATCTTGGTCAATTCGCATATGCCCCATTCCATGAGCTGCCATTACTTCTTCAGGAACATGGATCCCAAATCCTTCAAGAACCAATTCTTCTTGGTCTGGTCTTTGAACGGTATAACGGTTTTTTGAACCTGTTCGTTCACGGATAATAACGGTTTCATCTTCAAAACGAACCGTTACTCTTACAAAGTCTCCTGACACACGTATGAAATCAGTTCCCCTAGGTTGGTTATATAAGGCCCATCGAATTCCTCTTAAAATCGCTGTTTTCCCACTATCTGACTGACCAACAATTACATTTAATCCCTGATTAAATTCAATATACGTATCTAAGTGTGATTGAAAGTTTTCTAATCTAACAGCTTTAATATTATTCATAATCCTCTTCCTTCCAAAACTCCTCTACAATCGTCATTCTCCTGAGTGCTTCTTGTTTTACTTTTTCTTCTACATTTTTAAGAGAAGCAATTTCTAAAATAATGTCACTCATGTTCAATGATTGAAACTGAGAAGACTCTTTCACTTGTTGCACGAAACTATGCAATTTCTCTTCTTGATGAACAGCTTTTTCTAAAAATGTACGGTCTAGTACTTCTTCCCCCAAACGTGCACATTTAATTGAGACTTCTTTTAATGAGATGTCTCGACCTTTAATTTCACCAATGACCACTTTGGGTTTTCTGCTTATTTCTGACCAGTGATTATTTACACGTGCAAGTGCACCTGGATTGCAAATATATTTACCATTTCGTTCTTTAATACCGAAGCCCCCATGAAAATGACCAGTGAATAAAATATCTGCAGTAGTTCCCCAAATATGATCAATCATCGTATGTGGAACGCCTTCAGGTAAGGCTTTTTCCACCAACATGCTATGAACCATATGAATCAATATATCAGCATCTGTCACATTGGACGGATAATAATCAAGCTTTGGATCTCTTTGGTCTAGATCATAATGATAAGGTTGTCCAGTTATTTGAACACGTAACCCATCTTTTTCAATGAGAACTGGAGTGTTTTGATCTATGACCGTCATGACACCAAACGAATCCATCAATCCAAGCATCGTTCTTGAAATCGTTTCTGGGTTATGTCCAAATGTGTCATGATTGCCGGCCACTACATAAATAGGCATCTTTGCCTTCATAAAAATCTTAGCAAATTGTCCAACAACATTAGGGGACAAGTCAGGTCGGTCAAATACATCTCCTCCATGTAAAATCAGATCAACCTTCTCACTATTTGCTAGATCAACGACTTCCACTAATTTTTCTTTTAATGTATCTACATAGACATCTAAACGATTCTTCGGTGTCGTTCCTCGAATATGCGTATCGGTCACATATAAAAACTTCATCATACACACATCTCCTACTCCCCTTTTACAATTCATTGACTCTAGCCAACTTTTGGCATTATACAGGACGAGCCGATCTTCTCTCCAACCACTTTTGGTTTGCAGATTCTCAAAAACCATTGTCCTTTTATTTTACCCTAAAAAGGAAATAAGCACCTTTAATAAGGTGCTTACTCTTTCCTATTTTACTTTAAGTCAAATGGAACTTCCTCAAATTCTTCGTCTGTTGCAACCGGTACTTCAATCTCTCCGTTCAATCCATGATGATCACGGATAAGTGTCTCGATCTGCTTAGTAAGATGCGGATTTTCTTTCAAGAATTGTTTCGAATTTTCACGACCTTGACCTAAACGCTCTTCATTAAAAGAATACCAAGCCCCACTCTTTTGAACAATATCAAGATCGGAAGCGATATCTAAGATAGAACCTTCACGTGAAATACCTTCTCCATACATGATATCTACTTCTGCCACCTTGAATGGTGGTGCCACTTTATTTTTCACTACTTTAATTTTTGTTTTGCTACCAACAATGTCATTTCCTTGCTTCAGTTGCTCGGCACGACGTACTTCAAGACGAACAGAAGAATAGAATTTTAGAGCTCGACCACCAGGTGTTGTTTCTGGATTTCCAAACATAACACCGATTTTTTCACGAATTTGGTTGATGAAAATCGCGATGGTTTTTGATTTATTAATTGAACCTGAAAGCTTACGTAATGCTTGTGACATTAAACGGGCTTGTAAACCAACATGGCTATCACCCATATCCCCCTCGATTTCTGCTTTTGGAACAAGAGCAGCCACACTATCGACGACGATAATGTCAATTGCTCCACTTCGTACAAGTGCTTCCGCAATTTCAAGCGCTTGCTCACCCGTATCTGGTTGTGAAAGCAATAACTCATCAATGTTTACACCTAATTTTTGTGCATAAACAGGATCAAGCGCATGCTCAGCATCAATAAATGCTGCCTGCCCTCCATTACGTTGAACCTCAGCAATCGCATGTAGAGTTACCGTCGTTTTACCTGAAGATTCAGGGCCGTACACTTCAATAACACGTCCCTTTGGATATCCCCCAACCCCAAGCGCAATATCAAGTGCTAGAGCACCACTTGAGACAGTTGATACTCGTCGCTCTGCTTGTTCTCCTAGCTTCATAATTGAACCTTTACCAAATTGTTTCTCGATTTGACGTAGCGCCATATCAAGGGCAGCCTTACGATCACTCATTTAAATCTCTCCTCTATTATAAAAAAATATTATATATAAATTGGAAAAGCGAATCTATGTTTCCTTCTTTTCTATCATACCTTGTTTTTTCGCTTTTGCCAATAGTTTTTACGAACATTTATTCGCTAAAATGAGTTAAGAAATATAAGGGAAAGGAAATAAGAAAGAGCCCGAGGTGTTAGACTCTTTCTGTTGCAGATTAACTACGCGTAGAGGTTGGGCGACGATCTCCAGTTGGTGGACGTTCTCTTTTCGGACGTGGTTTTGCGGGTTCGAGATTGACTCTCGCCCCATTAATTCTTGAGTAACGGAGAGCCTCGTAGACAAACGGAGCTGCTTCTTCAGGAACTTCAACAAAAGTAAAGTTCTCAAAAATATCAATTTTCCCAACTGATTTACTAGGGATACCAACTAGGTCTGAAATGGCTTCTATTAAAATCTTAGGTGTCATATTTACATTTCGACCTACATTAATAAAGAAACGAACCATACCTTTTGCCGCGCCGGTATCGCCAAAGTTATATCCAGATTCATCTGTTGATGAGGAAGGAGAGAAGTTCATTTTCAAAAGAGCTGAAACTACATCTCGTGCTGAAAATTCATCAAGTACCTCATCTACAAGTGGAGAAAACAATTCCATTTCCTTCCCACCTGTTTCGATTGCATCAGAGATCAACTTTTTCCATGAACCTTGCTGCTTGACCACAACTTCTTCGATCGTCGGGACATCTTGTGATGGGATAGTCATTTTAATTTCTTGTTCAATTGAACGTAAATGCTTCATTTCTCGAGGAGTCACAAGTGTTAATGCTAATCCTTTACGACCCGCGCGCCCTGTCCGCCCAATTCGATGAACATAACTTTCTGGATCTTGGGGGATATCATAGTTAATGACATGCGTTACATTATCTACATCAATACCACGAGCCGCTACATCTGTTGCAATTAAAAACTCAATAGAGGAATCGCGGAACTTTTTCATGACAGAATCACGCTGAGACTGTGTTAGATCCCCATGTAGACCATCCGCTAGATAGCCCCTAGCCTGCAAAGCTTCAGCTAGCTCCGCAACTCCTTTTTTTGTACGGCAAAATAAAATTCCGAGTTCAATATCCTCACTGTCAATGATCCGACAAAGCGACTCAATTTTATTACGTTCAAGAACTTTATAATACATTTGATCAATTAACGGTGCCGTCACCTCACCTTTATTAATTGTAACCATTTTAGGGGTGGTCATATATTTGTGAGATAATTTTTTAATGGCAGGAGGCATGGTTGCTGAGAAGAGAAGTGTTTGTCTGTCCGTGTTAACTTGACGAAGAATAGCCTCAATATCATCAACAAACCCCATATCTAGCATTTCATCAGCCTCATCAAGCACAATCGTATGCACACGATCTAACTGTAATGTTTGACGGCGTAAATGATCTAAAATACGACCTGGAGTTCCAATAACAACCTGTACACCTTGCTTTAAGGCGCGGATTTGATGACCAATTGATTGTCCACCATAGATAGGTAGTGTTCGAATCGGTTTATGAACAGATAGTTTTTGTAATTCTCCTGAAACTTGAATGGCTAGTTCTCTTGTTGGCGTGAGGATTAGCGCTTGGACGAAACGATCCGATGTTACTTTATCAACAACTGGAATTCCAAATGCAGCAGTTTTCCCAGTCCCTGTTTGCGCTTGACCAATTACATCTCCCCCCTCCAATATAACAGGAATTGCTTTTTCCTGAATCGGAGATGGCTCCTCAAAACCCATATCTTTTATAGCTTTTTTAACTGATTCTGAAATCTGAAAATCATTAAAATACATTGTCATTCTGATTTATTCCACCTTTTCAATTCGTTCAATAAGTAAAAACAACCATATTTCACAGCACGGTCTCGGACTGCTTCACGCCCACCAGGTAATTTCAGTTCATAATAAATGGACTCTGCTGCTAAGCCAGCAATACCAATATAAACTAATCCAGGATCTTTATTCTCTTGCTTATTAGGACCAGCAACACCCGTAAAACTTATTGCTATGTCCGCACTATATTGTTTTTTGGCCGCTATTGCCATCTCCATTGCACATTGAAGACTAACAACACCATACTCTCTAATCGTTTCATTCGACACACCCAGAACGTTTTCCTTCACATCTGTCGCATATGATACAATACCACCTCTGTAAACAGAAGACGATCCAGAAAAGGATGTAAGCCCCCCTGAGAATTTGCCTCCAGTTAAGCTTTCAGCTGTAGCGATTGTACAGCCTTTTTCTTTTAATTGCAAAAAGAGTTGCTCCATTAAAGACGTATCGTCATACCCGTATAAATATTGACCTACACGCCCCTTAATAAGCTCCTCGGTTTCATCTAGCAAACGTTTTTGCTCATTTTTATCAGCATGTTTCACCGTAAGCCTTAACGTTACTTCCCCTTCACTTGCAAGTGGTGCTATAGTAGGGTTCGTTTGAGCTTCAATTAAATCTAAAACATCGGTTTCTAATTGAGATTCCCCAATATCAAAAAAACGTAATACCCTTGATGTAATTGCTTCACGCCCTCCGAGTTCTTCTACTAAATAAGGTAGTAACTCATTTTGAAACATAGGTTTCATCTCTTTAGGAGGACCGGGAAGCAAAACAAACTTAACGCCATTGGAGGAAACGACCATCCCTGGTGCCATCCCGTAATGGTTAGGTAACACATGACTTCCTTCGATTACCAATGCTTGTTTTCGATTGTTTTCAGACATTGGACGATCCCTTTTTTTAAAAAAAGCTTCAATATTATGTAGCGATTGGGCATGATGAACGAGCGGCTTACCTACTAAAGCTCCTACTGATTCTTTTGTTAGGTCATCCTTTGTTGGGCCTAACCCTCCAGTTAATATTACTAAATCAGATCTAGATTGTGCTTGTTCTAGTGCAGAAGTTAACCTTAAATGATTATCCCCTACCGTAGTCTGGTAATACACATTCACACCAAGAATAGCCAATTCCTGTGAAAGAAAAGCTGCATTTGTATTGACAATTTGCCCAAGTAATAGTTCGGAACCTACAGAAATAATCTCCGCATTCATCTTATCTACCACCTACTATTTCGATTTAAGAAGGATATGTTGATTCTTTTGAAAATACTCTACTCCAGACACGATTGTTAAAATGGTTGCTACCCATACAGCCATCATATCAAAAGGCAAAGAAATCGCTTGAAAAGGCCAGTTATGTAACATTAAAGCTGAAATTGCCACAATCTGCGTTACTGTCTTTAACTTACCTAATTTACTTGCAGCAATGACGTCCCCATCGGCGGCTGCGACTAGACGTATCCCTGTTACTGCAAACTCGCGACTAATAATAATAATCGCAATCCATGCAGCTAGTAACTGTAACTCAACAAGTGCGACTAGCGCTGCCGTAATAAGTAATTTATCGGCAAGTGGATCTAAAAACTTCCCTAGATTAGTAACAAGTTGATATTTCCTTGCATAGTACCCATCTAAAAAGTCAGTTACTGCTGCAATGATAAAAATGATAGCTCCAATTAAATGAGCAATTGGAATCATTGTCCCTAAAAAGTTCACTTCTCCAAACGAAAAAGGCACCAATAAAAAAATCATAAACAATGGAATAAGAAAAATTCGTGAGATCGTTATTTTATTTGGTAAATTCAACAAGGTTCCCTTCCTTCATTAACGATGATAGCTTTACAATAGTGAAAAAATGATTGGATTGGAATGGCTACATTTGTACAGCTAGTTCTACTTTCCAATACTTTAGACCACATAAATGATTTTATAAACGTACTTTAATAGCTTAGGTTGTTCATTAAACAACCTCTAAAGGATATTGTACCATAATTGCTAGTAATTGATAAATTGAACCAATTATTTATCTTATCAAAAAAAGGACTCGATCACTTACAACGTCATACAAAGTAATATATTAGCCCCTAGCTAGGCTAGGAGCGTCAATTCTTTGTTTGATCGTGCAAGGAATTATGAGTCCCTCTTTACTCTGAAGCTTCATCTAAGATTGTGATATCGACTTTTTGATGCGTAATGTCTAGAGGAAACTCAAATGGTTCCCCATTAATCAATAAGTCAACGTGTTGAGACGCACCGAAGTTAAAGATAACTCGTTCTTCCGCCTCAAGGTCAAGCGTCGGTATATCTTCGGTATTTGAAGGCTCACCACTAAAGAAGACTCTACCTAGAGCATTTTTCACATCAATATAAGTTCTACCTGATAACTCAATACGGACATCTGTCAAACGTCCATTTTCTAATTCATAAAAAGAAGTATTCCCTTCACTCCTAGTAAATGAAAGAGTCGAGCTTGGTTCAGGTACTTCTTCTACTGGTTCCGGCTCAATAGTCTCAACCTCTTCTTCTTCTTCTTCTTCTTCAAGACCTTCTTCAAGTTCGTCTTCCGAATCAGTTCCTACTCCTAGAGAGAATTCTGCATCTAAATTCTCGCTATCATCAGGAGCAATAGCATCGTCGTCCCTCGTTCCACTTCCTTGAGCCATTACCCAAATTCCTACAACAATGAGTACAATAAAAAGAATCGCTACTATTGCTGGTACAAAAGATCCTTTTTTCGTTCTTTTCTTCGGAGACGGTTTCGTTCGTGCTGCACGAGACGGTAAATTTGCAGCTTCTCGTTGAGGGTTGGGAAGCTCGTCTCGATATTGATCAAATAATGGTTCTGGATCTAATCCAATTGCCTCTGCATATGTCTTAACAAATGCCCTCGCATAAAAAATACCTGGCAACGTATCAAATCGACCTTCCTCTATTGCAATTAAATAACGCTTTTGAATTTTCGTCGTTTGTTGAAGATCATCTAATGAAATCTGTTTTTGTTCTCGGGCTTCTTTTAAATGTTGACCTAATTCTGACAATCCTAACACCTGCCTACACCTTTAACTTATATCAAAAGAGGAGAAACCTGATTCCACTACTTCATATGTAATCTCTTCTCCATCATCATTCCTCAACTCAATAATACAATCAAAATCATCTAATTCATATTCTGTTTCACGGACAAAAATATCTGGATGTTCAACTACCTTAACAGCTGGTAATCTCATGATATCACTCACAAGCGTTCGGTGCTTTTCTGTTGACCTCATCGTTGTGACAATTCCATCTATAATAAAAATATGATCTTCACTCATCTCATCTTCCGCCAATGTGCTTCTCACGGTTTGCCTTAATAGTGTTGATGAGATGAACGACCATCTTTTATTTGCACATACACTAGCTGCTACAATGGATTCTGTCTTTCCAACTCGAGGCATTCCTCGAATCCCTACTAAAAAGTGACCTTCACGTTTAAATTGTTCAGCCATGAAGTCTACAAGTAGACCAAGTTCATTCCGTATAAAACGAAACGTTTTCTTATCATCTGCATCCCGCTCAATGTAACGACCATGCCTAATCGCTAAGCGATCACGCAATCTTGGTTCTCTCACTTTTATGACGCTAATGTCTTCAATTGTTTCAACAATCGCTTGAAATCTAGCTACTTGCTCATCGCTAGAACTTCTAATCAACATACCACGTCTCATATTATCAACACCATTTATCGTTACAATGTTAATAGCTAACATACCAAGGAGAGACGAAATATCTCCAAGTAAACCAGGTCTATTTTTATGAATTTGATATTCTAAATACCATTCCTTTAAACTCATTTGCGTCACCCTCTGTATGTATTCAACTATCATGATAATTGATTTTGAATATAAATGAAAGAACTTTGTCGGAAATAATTGTAGGTTGACAGATGAATCATACATATGTTTTACAATCATCATTAAACAGTTTGCTTCCTTGAGGCTAGATTATGTAAAAACAGTATAAATAAAAAACGTCGCGATAGCGACGTTTTTATCATGTTAGCCTTCATTTTGAACAAGCTTTACCATCATGTTTGCAATAGCATGTTGTTCTTGTTCATCTGCCACTTTCCATAGTTCAGCTAGAACACGCTCTTGCTCGTTTTTAGGTTCAACTTGCTGTGCTAGGTACTCACCAACTTGATAAGCAACATCAGACACAACATTTGAGCTCATTCCTTCATTTTCAGCTTGGTTTAATCGGTTACCTAAAAAATCTTTCCATTGTTCCCAATTGTCGAGTACAGACATATTTAGCCCCTCCTTGATAATGTACTTCGCTTTTATTTTTTCTAATTTCAACGAGATTATTCATCATTTCAATTTTTAGGGACTTTTTAAAAATGGCAGGATACAACTTCAGATCTTTTTGTAAAGTTGAAGAGTCATAAATCGTTTACACTTGAAAATGTACAAGTCATTCAGTTCCGATTAACAATGCCAAGCTCCGTTTACGGAGAGAATTTGTCCATTTATATAATGAGCTTTATCTGAAGCTAAAAACATCACTGCATTGGCCACATCTTCTGGGGTTCCTAAAACATTGGCAGGAATCTCATCGATTAATTGCTCATAATCTTCCACGTTTAACATATTTGTAGCTATTGCTCCTGGAGCAACACCATTCACTTGAATACGACTCGGAGCTACTTCCTTTGCTAATCCTTTAACAAAACTATTCAATCCGCCTTTTGCTGCGGAGTAAATTACTTCACAGGAAGCTCCTGTTAATCCCCATATGGATGAAATCATCACAATTTTGCCTTGTTGCTGTTCGATCATCATAGGCAAGAGGTTTCTTGTTACTTTCATTGGATTGAGTAAATGTATATTCATTATCTCAGTTAAATGTTGATCTGTAACATCTGTAAACAAACCAAAGTGAGAGATTCCCGCATTATGTACAATGATCTCGAAGGGAGTGATTGGAAGTTGACTAAGGAGCTCTTTATCACCTTCATCATTAGTTAAATCTGCCTTGACTAAAGTAACTGTTGCTCCTTTTTGACTACATTCATTTGCCACCTTTGTTACAGCTGCCTCGTTCTGACCATAATGCAAAAAAAGAGAGCAGCTAGGAGAAGCCAGCTCTTTTGCAATGGCTGAACCAATCCCTCCTGATGCCCCCGTAATTAAAATTTGTTTCATTCTATTCTTCAAACCCTTCCGCTTTCACTTGACAAACCGTGAATCGATCAAATTGAAAATGATCTTCTAACACTTTCTGCAAATGATCTACTTTAAGGCTTTCTAACATGGAAACGACATCAAATAGATTCATCTCGTTAAACTCATAGCGAGTAAACTGGTTCGCTATATATTCAGGTGAATTTAATGAACGTAAAAATGAACCAATTTTCTTCTTAATTGCACGTTTCACTTGCTCCTCTGTAAGTTTAGTTTCCTTAAATGTTTCAACCATTTCTTTAATTCGTTGAGATAGTTTATCTGGATACATCGTATCTCCACCAATAATGGTGAAACCAAACCCCGCCTCTGCTGAATGGTCAAAAGAAAACGAATCATCGATAAGTCCTTCATCAAATAAGGCTTGATAATTATCTGAACTCTGTCCAAACATGAGATCTAGAAGGATATTCAGTGATAATTCCCTTTCCAAAAGTTCGTTACCTTGACGTGATGCTCCTTTTTCTTTAAATCCCATCAAACATTTCGGAGTCTGTACAGGCATCGTAATGACATTTTTTTCTTTTGCTACAGTATCCGGTTCTTCATCAAAGAAACGCTCGATCTCTACTAACTTCGAAAATTCTTTCTGCGATTGGTTCTTTTTAACTTGAGCCATCACTTCTTCGGGATCAACTGGACCAATAACAAATAATAACATATTTGCAGGATGATAGAAGGTTTCATAACATGTATACAATAGATCCTTTGTAATATGAGAAATAGATTCAATTGTACCTGCAATATCAATCTTTACAGGGTGTGTGTGGAACATATTTTCAATTACGCCAAAATAGGCTCTCCAATCAGGATTATCATCATACATTGTAATTTCTTGATTTATTATTCCCTTTTCTTTTTCAACACTCTCTTCCGTAAAATAAGGATGTTGGACAAAATCTAACAAGGTTTCAAGATTTTTTTCTACGTTCGTCGTACTAGAGAACAAATACGCCGTACGAGTAAAACTCGTGAAGGCATTAGCCGAAGCCCCTTGTTTACTGAAATCTTGAAATACATCTCCTTCTTCATCTTCGAACATTTTATGTTCAAGAAAATGGGCAATCCCGTCAGGAACTTGAACAGGATCCTTTTTCCCTAGAGGTGTAAATTTTTGATCAATTGACCCGTATTTGGTTGTAAAAGTAGCAAATGTTTTGTTGAACCCTTCTTTCGGAAGGATATATACATCCAAACCATTATCTAACTTCTCATGATAAAGAGTTTCTTCTACTTGTGAGAATTGAACTGGTTTCATTGGTTCGCCTCCTTACCTGTTAAGAAATAAATCGTATCCAAACGAACTTTTTCAGCCACTTTTACAATATCTTCTTTTGTTACTGCATCAATTTGTTGCATCCATTCTTCAATCGTTCGTTTTTTTCCACTAACAACTTGATGGTAGGACAATTCAACTAAGCCTCGCGCAACATCGGCTGTCTCGAGAATTTGATTTTTCAACATCGCTTTTGTTTGTTCAACCTCAGCTTCTGTAAAATCACCTTTTTTCATTGCTTCAAATTGTTCTTTTATAATCTCAACCGCTCGGTCATATTTACTAAACTCAATCCCTGACATAACCATCATGACGCCTTTATGGCTTTCAAATCTGGAAGCTGCGTAGTACGCTAGACTTTCTTTTTCACGTACGTTCATAAAAAGCTTCGAATGAGAAAAGGCTCCATAAAGCCCATTGCACACTTGCATGGCTACATAATCATCATCACCATATGTCGTATAAGTACGAAAACCCATATGAAGCTTTCCTTGTTTGACGTCCTGTTCTTCATTTACGATATTAACCTCTGTTACATTCGGACTTGGAGATGTTTGATTAGGTACTACTGCTTGTTTATCTGCTAGCTTTTTAAAGTGGGTTGTAACCAAATTAGCTGCTTTGTCCTCATCAAAAGCTCCTACCATATAAAGGTCGAATTGATTCGTTTGTAGTACATTTTTGTAATATTCGTATATCGATGTAGACGAAACGGCTTCTACTTCCTCTTCTGTTCCAAACGCAGTTAGAGCAAAAGGCTCATTTTTGCACATTTCTTCTGTCACACGGACATTTGCATAACGCATCTTATCATCATACACCGATTTAATCCGTTGCTTTAGCGATCGCTTCTCACTCTCTACCACTGAGTTAACAAACGAATCCCCTTCTACGTTTGGATTAAAAACGACCTCAGCTAATAACTCGATAGCTTTCTCAAATAGTGGAGTAGAATCCGAGAGAAAACGTTCATTGGCTACGTCTAGGCGAATGGTAATTACATGTTCTTCACCTTTTTTCTGGACATCCGTAGCAAGCATAGCTCCGTACATATCATCAAGTCGTTCACGTAACTTTTTTCTCGTCGGGCTTTTTGCCGTACCATTCTGCAAGAGATGGGGAAGTAATGCTCGCATCGCTACAGTTTCTTTCATTAACGGTGCTTTTATCATTAAAATGAGTGAATTGGTTTTGTACTTATTCGTATGCATCGAATGAACGGTTAATCCTTTCAATTCATGAACACGCTCAATTAGTTGTTCCACGTTCATCATCTCCTTTTTACCAATCTTGCTTAGGTTATGCTTACACTCTTTTTCTTACTACGTGAAACTTAAATTTATCTGCACGAAAATAATTTAATGAGTATAACAAAGGCTGTTCTGATTGATCATAATGCATTTGTTTCAGTAACAATAGTGAGGAACCAGGCTCACATTCGAGTAGCTCTGATACGTGTTCATGGTAGCCAATTGGTTCAATATACGTAATCGCATATGTAATGGAATGACCAATTTCTTCTAGGAAGTGAAAGATCGATTTTGTTTCATGGATCGAATGATTTTTTAGTAGATCATTCGGAATTCTGTCCAAACAGTAGACAACAGGTGAGCCATCCGCGGTTCTCACTCGTTCAATTTCCATAATTTCTGCTAATTCCTCTTTTAAAAATTTCTTTCGATCTTCATCTGTCGCCATTTGTACGGCTGATGATAGGAAAATCGTTCCTGGTTCCATATTTGCTTTAACAATCATATCAGTAACACTGTATAATTCTTCAATACCTGCTGAAAATAGTGGTTTAGAGTGAACAAATGTCCCTACTCCATGCCTACGAACGACAACATTTTCTTCTTCTAAAAGTCGTAATGCCTCTCTCAACGTAGCACGACTTACCCCTAAAATTTTTGAGAGCTCAAACTCTGAAGGTAACTTCTCTCCCTCTTCATAAACTTTCTTTTCTATATCGTCCTTTATACGGTCTATCACCTGTAAATATAAAGGTCTGTGGTCTGCTTTGATCACACTCTCCACCCCTTCCACGGTTCCCCAATTTACTTAAATGGAAGCCTCATCTTCTCTAGGTTTTTCAATAAGTACTTCCCTCGGTTTACTGCCTTCATATGGACCAACAATCCCTCTAACTTCCATCTCATCAATGAGTCTTGCTGCTCTTGTATAACCAATTCTAAACCTTCTTTGTAACATTGAGACAGAAGCAGTGTTCATTTCCGTTACAAGCTCAACAGCAGCATCATATAAATCATCTTCTACTTTCTCAGCAACAACTTTTTCTTCCGATGGAGCCATATCTTCTTGATATTGAGCTTTTTGTTGGGAAATAACAAAATTAACGACTTCTTCAACTTCACCATCAGACAAAAATGCCCCTTGAATTCGCTTAGGTTTCGTTGCACCAACTGGCATGTAAAGCATATCTCCACGGCCGAGCAATTTTTCAGCTCCCCCTGAGTCTAAAATAGTCCTTGAGTCGATTTGCGAGGACACCCCAAACGCAATTCTTGAAGGAATATTAGCTTTTATCACACCTGTGATGACATCAACTGAAGGGCGTTGTGTAGCGATAATCATATGAATTCCTGCAGCACGCGCCATCTGTGCAAGTCTAGCAATAGAATCTTCTACATCTCCAGAAGCTACCATCATTAAATCTGCTAACTCGTCCACAATGACAACAATATAAGGTAGTAATGGTTGTTTTGCTTCTTCTGTTTCATTTTGGCGTTTTACGAGATCATTATACCCTTCAATATTTCGAGTTCCACTATGTGAAAATAAATCATACCGTCTTTCCATTTCTGCAACGACCTTTTTCAAGGCTTGTGATGCCTTTTTAGGCTCTGTTACAACAGGGGTTAACAAGTGAGGAATTCCATTGTATATCGTTAACTCCACCATTTTCGGATCAACCATCATTAGTTTTACTTCATGTGGTTTCGCTTTTAATAAAATGCTCGTGATTATGCCATTAATACAAACACTCTTTCCGCTACCGGTTGCTCCAGCAACAAGTAAGTGAGGCATTTTATTTAAGTGCGCTAATACAGGTTCTCCTGAGATGTCACGTCCAAGACCAACAGAAAGGACATTTTCATCCTTCTCAGATTCAGGTGAATCAAGTACTTCTCTTAAAGTTACAATAGCAACTTCTTGGTTAGGCACTTCGATACCAATAGCTGACTTACCAGGAATTGGCGCTTCAATTCGAATATCTTTAGCGGCAAGGGCTAAAGCTAGATCATCTGCCAAATTGACAATTTTACTTACCTTGACCCCAACACTTGGATTCACTTCATATTTTGTAACCGCTGGTCCTAAATGAACTTTTGATACTCGCGCTTTAACACCAAAACTCTCTAACGTCTCTTCAAGTTTTTTTGCATTTGCAGTCAAATGTCTTTTTTCATTTATTTGACTTGGATTATTAGGTAGTTTCAGAATATCAACACTTGGTAGTTTATAAGCCTTATTAGTCTCCTGTGCTGTTACAAGTGGCTGTTGAACATCAACATCCCCTTCTTCAGGTTCACCTTCTATCTGTTGTTTATCTCCTTGCACAGTTTGCTTTTTCTCTTGTTGCACAGCTCGGTAAGCCTTTTGAGTAAAATCTACAATTTCAGGCTCAATTTTATTAGGTGGCTCTTCTTCAACTTCTACTTCATTAAATGACTGCTTTTTTTCTTCTTCACGAGCTTGTTTTTTTGACTTTTGTGCCTCTCTTTCTTCTTGAATTCGTTCTTTAGCTTTCTCTCGCATATGGTTCAATTCTTGAAATAGACTACTGAACGTATCATGTACAAATAAATAAAACTTCCTAAAACCTTTACCAACCAATTCTGAAATAGATTTTCCTGTCATTAAAATGAATCCAACAATGAAAAGAATGAAACATAAAAAGTATGTACCCATTTCCGCAAACAAAAAATGGCTGACAGCAAATGCGATGGAGCCAACCATTCCACCACCTAAGTCTGCAGGAGGCGTTTCTCCTCTCATCTCCATCCAAAACAAGCGCCAAGTATTACGAATAACAGATTGATCAGAGAAACCCTCTCGCCCGCTCAATTGATGAAAAAGCCCAACATGACTAAAGAGAACAAATGAAAGGATTAAAACATATAACCCTGAGATTCTCCTCGACCAAAGCTTTGGATTTTGTCGTTTGATCATTATGTACAAAGAAACAACTAGAAGCCCTATTGCAAGCACGATAAACCATTCACCTAAAAAAAATCGAAATAACCTGACGATCGTTTCCCCGACGGTGCCTATTCGTGCAAATGTTACAACGGCAATGACTAGTAAGCCGAGACCGATCAATTCATACGTTAGCTGCGATTTCCACTCGGTTTTTCTTTTTTTCTTTCGCCTAGCCATACATTTCACCCTTTGCTACTAAATCTAACCAACATATATAAGAAGCAGCCAAAATTGGCTGCTTCGACCATGCTTGGATTAAATTAATTATAGCATAAGACATTCCTTGTCTACATAGCTAAAGTTGAGGTTTTGCTTGAATTATTGACCCTGGTGAATATTTTTCATCGAGATAATTCATTGCATTTCCACTAATTAGTCGAACAACTCGATACTGTGTATGATTTATTTGTTCAACGACTAAATGCCCTGCTTCACATGAGATCACTTGTTGAGAACTCCAGTTGTTTTCATCTTCAGGAAATATATATTCAGGTGGCATCATCGTATAGAGAATCATTGAACAACATCTCCTTGGGGATTAGGTTTATTTTGATCAATTAATTCATTTAGCTTTTTCAGTGCTTGACCAATTCCACCAACTTCATTAATAAGCCCATACTCTACTGCATCTGTCCCAACGACATTCGTACCAATATCTCTAGTCAAATTGCCTTTTGAAAACATTAATTCTTTAAATTTCTCTTCTGTAATACCAGAATTTTTTGTAACAAAATTAATCACACGTTCTTGCATTTTATCTAAATATTCAAACGTTTGCGGTACGCCTATTACTAATCCTGTTAGTCTGACTGGGTGAATGGTCATCGTTGCTGTCTCCGCTATAAAGCTATGATTCGCTGCCACAGCAATAGGTACACCAATAGAATGACCACCTCCTAAAACGAGAGTAACGGAAGGTTTAGACATTGATGCAATCATTTCAGAAATAGCTAATCCAGCTTCTACATCTCCACCGACTGTATTTAGCACTAATAAGAGTCCTTCAATTTTAGGATTCTGTTCAATAGCAACTAACTGAGGAATAATGTGTTCATATTTGGTTGTTTTGTTTTGTGGTGGGAGTTGCATATGACCTTCAATCTGTCCCACTACTGTCATACAATGTATATTAGAGTGTCCCATATCGGGTACATTTGTCTGACCTAATTCTTGAATCTTCTCAATGATTCCTGAGTTTTTTGTATCCTTTTGTGGCATGGCAGGTGCTGGTTGTTGTTCCGGGTTCGGGTTATCCATCGTCATTCACAACTTCCTCCTTTAACATATCTAGGAATAGTATGAACGCGTTCCACCTTTATCATCCAAAAGAAAGATCAACTTCTCATAAAGTTTTCTTATTTCTCTAGTGAAACGCCCATGCATTTCACTAGCCACGTGTTATGTACCTACTTAACAAATTAAAAAAACAAAAAAATCGGATATAAAAATATCCGATTTCTTAGCATTGTACTTTATACTTCCATAATAATTGGCAAAATCATTGGACGTCTCTTTGTTTTTTCAAACAAGAATCGACTTAGTCCTTCTCTGACATTGCTCTTTAATGAAGACCACTCATTCACATTTTCATTCACACATTTTTTCAAAATAACACTGACTAATTCATTTGCATCTTCAAGTAATTTCTCTGATTCTCTCACATAGACAAATCCACGAGAAATAATGTTTGGCCCCGATACAAATTCACCTGTCTTCTTGTTTAGCGTAACAACGACTACAAGTATTCCATCTTTTGAGAGCAAGCGACGGTCTCTTAATACGATATTCCCAACATCGCCAACACCAAGCCCATCAATCAGTACATTGCCAGAAGGAACTTTACCCGTTTTCCTAGCTTGTCCATTCGTGAACTCAACTACTTCTCCTTTGTCCACTAAAAAGATATTTTCCTGCGGAACACCAGTTTGAATGCCAAGCTCGCGATGAGCATGTTGCATTCGGAATTCTCCATGGATTGGAACAAAATATTTAGGCTTCATTAAGTTTAACATGAGCTTTAATTCTTCTTGACTACCGTGTCCAGAAGCATGAACACTTTGCGATCCATAAACCACTTCTGCCCCTAGTCTATACAATTTATCAATAACCGCAGAGACAGAGCGTTCATTACCAGGAATCGCAGAAGCGGCAATAATAACCGTATCTTCAGATGTTATTCTAATTTGGCGATGTGCCCCTTTTGCCATACGTGTTAAAGCAGACATTGGTTCACCTTGTGAGCCAGTTGTCAATATAACTAAACGTTCATCACGATATTTACCAACCTCATCAATTTCAATAAATAAATCCTTTGGAGCATCAATATATCCAAGTTTTGTAGCAATCGTTATCACGCGAATCATGCTTTTTCCTACAATCGCCATTTTACGATTAGCTTTTACTGACGCTTGAATCACTTGTTGAATTCTATGAACATTTGAAGCAAATGTTGTGACAATGATACGCCCTTGTGTATGTTCAAACACTTCAGAAATACCTTGTCCAACTTCTGTTTCAGACTTTGTTAAGCCTGGTCGCTCTGCATTTGTACTATCTGACAAAAGACATAGGACTCCACGCTCACCGATTGCAGCCATCTTACCAATATCAGCTTGTTTCCCATCAACAGGAGTTTGATCAAATTTAAAGTCCCCTGTATGGACGATTGCCCCTTGTGATGTTTCAAAACATACACCAACGGAATCAGGAATACTATGATTTGTACGGAAAAAGCTAACCGATGTCGATCCAGCTGTAATTTTTGAATTTTCATCTATCAATCTTAATGTAGTTTGACGGATAATTCCTGCTTCTTTTAACTTTTCTTCTACTAAGCCAAGGGTTAGTTTTGTTCCGTAAACCGGAACATTAATTTTCTTTAATACATAAGATAGCCCACCAATATGATCTTCATGCCCATGTGTCAGGAAAATTCCTTGTACACGATCTGCATTTTCAACTAAGTAAGATACATCTGGAATAACAATATCAACACCCAACATGTCGTCATCTGGGAACATTAACCCAGCATCTACCACGAGGATATCTTCATCAACCTCAACTACGTACATGTTTTTACCTATTTCACCGACTCCACCTAAGGCAAAAACACGAACTTTCTCTATATAATCTTTTGACAATGGACGTTCCTCCTACTATATGAACTTAACTCATACCGAATTAGCTTTCACTATTACTCTTACTAACGTTCACTCATCCTTGGCATAGATGATCTAACTATCGCTAAAATAACAGACGACCGTATATAAAAAGCCTACGATCAAATCCAACCCGAACAAATCAATTACATTTAGTATACCTTATCAGGTAAACGAAAAACAAGACTGAACTTCCTCGAATGTAAACCTAAGACAAACACTATAAAATTTTCTATTTTTTGAAATAAATAACAATTATTCATATTTGAAAAAAATTTTTCTTAGTACAACAAAAAAAGCTAATCCTATTGGATTAACTTTTTTGTAATAGCTTCTTTACTTCATGTTCTTGACTTACTTTTAAAGGTGTAAGCGGGAGGCGGACCCCTCCAACTTGAATCCCAATTGTATTTAGAGCATATTTGATACAAGTCGGGTTGGGCGCAAGAAACATGGCTTTCATAATTGGTAGCAGTGTCCTATGACACTTCCCTGCTTCATTCACACTTCCACTCTGGAAAAAAGTAATCATTTCTTGCATTTCATTCCCTATCACATGTGCCGCAACAGAAACGACTCCATGCGCACCAATTGCCATTGCCGGTAGCGTATTGGCATCATCTCCTGTGTATAACCGGAAATCAGAATCAGTCGCAGAGACAATGGCTGCCATCTGCTCCAAATCCCCACTTGCCTCTTTAATCGAAACAATGTTTGGTACTTTTGCTAACGCAATAGTTGTTTCAACTGCAAGGTGTGAACCTGTTCTTCCTGGCACGTTATAAAGCATTACTGGCAGTTTTGTTGACTCTGCAATCTTTTTAAAGTGTTCATACATCCCTTCCTGAGAAGGCTTATTGTAATAGGGAACAACGAGCATGATGCCATCTACACCAATGTCCGTTGCTGCTTTTGTTAACTCAATCGATGCCTGCGTATTATTGCTCCCTGTTCCAGCAATAACAGGGACGCGATGATTTACGTAGTCCACACATAACTGAAAAAGCTCTAATTTTTCTTGTGTTGAAAGTGTAGGTGACTCTCCAGTCGTTCCGGCTACAACAAGCGCGTCGGTTCCGTTTGCTATCAGGTGATCAATAAGACTCTTTGTTTTTTCAACATCTATTAAGCCTTTTTGGTTAAAAGGAGTAACCATCGCAGTAAGAATATGGCCAAAGTCCATAACCCTTCAGCTCCTTGTTTTAGGGTATTCTAATCAACTAAAGTCTTGTTGGTGCCCTAGTTGTTCCAAATGAAACATTTGATGGAGTGCGTTTACTGCTTTAACCATATCTTCTTCTTTTACTAAGACCCAAATGGTCGTATGCGAATCTGCTGATTGAAGGATTTGGATGTTGTTCTGCGAGAGTGCACTAACGATTTTCGCTGTTACACCGGGAACCCCAGTCATTCCTGCTCCAACAGCTGAAACTTTTGCACAGCCTCTTGCTACAACAGGTTCATATCCCATTTGGTGAAGGACTTCAATTGCTTTATCTGTTACTTCTTCCATTACGGTATAGACAACACCACGAGGATTAATATTAATAAAGTCAACACTAATCTCCGCTGCTGCCATCGCTTTAAATACTTTTTCTTGTAAGTGATACTCGCCATCTTTGGCAAAAATCTTAATTTGAGAGATGTTCGCTAAGTTTGTTATTCCAGTAATGAGTCGGTCTCTAACTTCTGCGGTCCTCTCTGTAACCTTCACGGTCACAAGAGTTCCTCTACTTTCAGAATACGTCGACCGAACATGAATAGGAATTTTCGCTTGCATGGCAACTTCCACAGCTCTAGGGTGGATTACCTTTGCTCCTTGGTAAGCCATATTACAAATTTCTTCGTAAGACATTGTGTCTAGCGGCTGGGCGTCTTTTACAATACGCGGATCGGCAGTCATAACCCCTTCAACATCAGTAAAAATATCAACCCACTCAGCTTGAAGAGCCGCACCTAGAGCTGTTGCTGACGTATCACTACCACCTCTTCCAAGTGTTGTAATTTCTCCGGTGGAGGTTTGACCTTGAAAGCCAGCAACCACGACAACATCTTGTGTAGTCAGTTGCTCTTTAACAAACTCACAATTCATATCGATGATCTTTGCATTTGCAAAATCGTTATTTGTTTGAAAACCCGCTTGAGCTCCTGTACAAGCTATAGAGGTTAACCCCATTTCCTTTAGGAGATTGGAAAAAACAACGGATGAGATTACTTCTCCACAAGAAACAAGAAGGTCTTGCTCTCGTTTAGTTATATGCTTTTCATTAATCAATTCAAGTAAAGTATCCGTTGCATATGGTTCACCTTTACGTCCCATAGCTGAAACAACAACCACCACTTTATAACCATCTTCTACAGCTTTTTTTACATGATTAGCTGCAAGCGATCTACTTTTTTGATCGCGTACAGAAGTACCGCCAAATTTCTGAACAATAATTTTCATAAGACACCTACTTTGATTACGATAGAAGCTCTAATTTAGCAAGACTTTCAGCAATTTGAACTGAATTCCACGCTGCACCTTTTAGTAGGTTATCTGACACAATCCACATGTGATAGCCGTTATCACGATCAAGGTCATGACGAATACGTCCAACAAATACATCATTTTTGCCTACACACTCTGAAGCAAGTGGGTACACTTGATTCGCTGGATCATCTTGAAGAGTAACTCCAGGAGCTAATGATAGAAGGTCTTTAATTTCAGCAACTGTAGCTCCACCTTTTTCTGTTTCAATATAAACAGATTCAGAATGTCCTGTTTCGATAGGAAGGCGTACACAAGTTGCTGCAACTTCAAGCTCTGCCATATGCATAATTTTCTTTGTTTCGTTAATCATTTTAAGTTCCTCAAATGTATACCCATTGTCTTGGAACAAATCGATTTGTGGAATCGCATTAAAAGCAATTTGATAATGCTTTTTGTCTCCACCTACTGGCAAAATTTCAGGTGTGAATTCATTTCCTTCTAAAATGTCTTTTGTTTGTTGTTTCATTTCTTCAATAGCTTCAAGCCCAGCACCTGAAACAGCTTGATATGTTGAAACGATTACTTTTTTCAGTCCATACTTTTCACGAATTGGTTCTAATGCAACAACCATTTGAATCGTTGAACAATTTGGATTTGCAATAATCCCATTATGAGTGCGTAAGTCTTCTTCATTCACTTCTGGCACGACAAGTGGCACATTAGGGTCCATTCTAAACGCACTCGTATTATCTACAACGATTGCTCCACGCTTTACAGCTTCTGGTGCTAACGCCTTTGAAACAGACCCACCTGCTGAAAACAGAGCAATTTGCACACCCTCAAATGATTCAGGTGTCGCTTCTTCTACTGTATATTCTTTCCCTTTGAAAGTTAAAACCTTCCCCGCTGATCGTTTTGAAGATAATAGTTTTAAACTAGCAATCGGAAAATCTCTTTCTTCTAGTGTTTTTAACATTTGTTGACCAACTGCTCCAGTTGCACCAACTACGGCTACATGATAATTTGACATTTGTCAGTCTCCCCTCGTCTACTTCCAATTTAATAGAGTTTTTTTCTTTAAGATGGAATGATTATAGCACATCCATCTTATTTTGTATCTGCTGTTTCCTCTATTAAACTTTAAGGGAAATATTTCTTTTATGCAACCACGTGAATTGCTTAATCTCTGAATTTTTCAACTAGTACAGGCTGTAATTGCTTACCAGCTATAGCAGACTCAACCGTTTCCACTAATGCTTCCATTCTGGCTACTAACGAGTTCGGTTTTTTAATAGGATCATCTTGACCAAAAGGAATAAAATAAATATTTTTTGTAGCCATGAGCTTCATAATGTTTACACCATTAAGCCCTAATGCATCATTTGTTGAGATCCCAAGAACGACTGGATTGCCACTACGTAATGTCGCTTTTGCGCCCATTAGAACAGGACCATCAGTCATTGCATTTGCTAATTTACTAGTTGAATTACCTGTAATTGGAGCAAGAACCATGCAATCTAATGGGGTTTTAGGACCAAAAGGCTCTGCTTTAACAATGGTATCAACAATTGGTTCTTTTGTAATCTCTTCAATTCTCTTTAACCAGTACGCACTCGTTCCAAATTTTGTATCTGTAGATTTTACATTTCCCGAAACAAATGGAGTAACCTTTGCACCGTGCGCGATTAACTTTTCAATCTGAGGCATTACTTCTTCATAAGTGCAATGTGACGCTGATATACCAAACCCAATATGTTTACCTTTTAAAGACATAACTCATCCTCCTCTAATGATTCGACTCTTTTGTTAATAACACAGCTAAAACATCCGCTAATATTTGACCAGCTGTTTTAGGTGCAACAATACCTGGTAACCCAGGAGCCAAGAGCGCCTTCATTCCCCTTTTTTCTGCATAACGAAAATCAGTTCCACCTGGCTTAGAGGCTAGATCAATAATAAGAGTGTGTAGAGGCATTTCCGCTAACACATTTGCCGTTATAACAAGGGATGGTATCGTATTAATACATAAATCAATGTCTCTTAACTCATCTTTTAAATTGGCTGTGTCAAAAGGCTGCATTCCCATTTCTGTGATTCTAGCTAGTTGATGCGAGGTGTTAGCACCCACTTTTACCTTTGCACCTAGTGCACTAAATGTTCTTGCTACTGACATTCCTACTCTTCCTAACCCTAGAACAGCTACTTTAGCACGATGAATGGTTATATCTGTATGTTGAATCGCCATCATAACGGTTCCTTCCGCTGTCGGAATTGAATTGTAAATAGCCACATCGTCTCGTTCCATTAACTTCACAAGGGACCGATTGGCCTTTTCAATACAATCGTCAAGATAATCATTACTGATCCCGGAATAAACTACACAATGCTTTGGCGTCTCTTTTAATTGGTCTAGTTCGAGTTCTATCGTTTCATTTGAGAAGATGGTTTCAATTTTCCCATCCGTACTCATACCACTAACAGGTAACAAGATAGCATCTACGGTTGACCAATCGATATCATTCATCGTTTGTTTCGATGCACCAATAAAACCATCATTTAGTTGATCGAACCCTACCATTGAGATTTTAGCATCAAGGGTGGATAATTTACGGATGATTTCTAATTGCCGTGCATCTCCTCCAATAATGACTACGTGTTTGTCTGTTAACATCTGCTCTTGTTCTCCTTTCTTTCATGCGAATCTGATATCATCGCAGGCTGCTAAAATAGAAAGAGGTACTTTGATACAAGCCCTAATCCTCTTAAGCAAAGGATGAACAGCAACGATTCACCATAGCATATGTGTTAGGTAATCGATAGGTGAATACCATTTTATATAGACATGAGTCTAATTTATACACACCACAAAAAAGCAGCCTTTAAATAGGCTGCCTGCTTACTTATCCTTTTTAAAAGAAAACTCTCAAAAAGGAAAAACGCTTATTCTTACCGGTTAACATACAAAAATTTCATCCCAACTTATGAGAGAACGGCTGTTATTCATAAGGATCAAGATTAATAATAATCATATCTTCTCCAATTTTTTTAATTTGTTCCCAATAAACCGTTACTTCTCTGTCTTTTTTTCCAAATCCAAACCATTTCATTGTTGGTATAATAAAAGCTTCAATTTCTCCTGTTTCTTGATTGATTAACAAATCCGTCTGACCTAGTATCCCTAATCTCTCACCTTTTTGGTAGTCAATAATTTCTTTGCTACTTATTTCACTTAGTCTCATTATTAAACCTCCCTGACCTGCTTTGTAGTAAAAGAGTATGTGAGAAAAAAGTAAAAAAGACCAGGCTACCGATAAATAGTCTAGTCATTTTCAATTTTACTATTCAGCTAACGTCTTAGGACGAAGATTCTTTAGTTATTCTACTCCAAGGCAGTCGGAAGGATACCTGTAGTGTTAATTAACGAAATAGAAGGCTTTTCTTTAAGGATAGATAATGCTAATTGGTTCACATCAGATAGTGTCACTTGGTCAATTTCATTGACGATATCATCTAAAGTGCGATGCTTCTTTAGCAGCAATTCATTTTTTCCATTTCTACTCATACGGCTATTCGTACTTTCTAGACTAAGCATTAAGCTTCCTTTAAGTTGTTCTTTTCCATTTCTTAATTCTTTGTCTGTCATTCCTTCCTCCGCTAACACAGAGGCCGTTTCTAACAAGGATTTCGTTAATTCATCTAGTTGAGCATGAGCTGTTCCAGCATAAATGGTTAACATTCCACTGTCTTGATAAGAAGAATGGTAGGAGAAAACGGAATAACATAAGCCTCTCTTTTCACGGATCTCTTGAAATAAACGGCTACTCATGCTTCCTCCGAGTAGGTTATTTAAAAGAACAAGTGCATAGACATTTTTTTCTCCAATTGCGAGCCCTGGGTACCCTAGGCAGAGATGTGCTTGTTCCGTTTCTTTTTTTCGAACCATAGTGTTGGCAAGAAACGTTGGACGTTCACCTTGATGTTGGTACGTTGTTGGCTTGACCATTGAAAATGTTTCTTTTAACTGATCTATTACTTCCTCTGTGATGTTTCCAGCAATCGAGATCACGACATGATCTCCTGTATAAAAGCGTGCCATATAATCCCTAAGAGCGTCTCCATTAAACGTTTCTAACGTGTCGACTGTTCCTAAAATAGGATAGCCTAACGCATGATTTCCATAGCTGGCTTCACTAAGTAAGTCATGAACGATATCATCAGGAGTATCATCAACCATTTTTATTTCTTCAAATACAACATTTTTTTCTTTTTTTAATTCTGTTTCATCAAACACAGAGTTAAAGAACATATCCGACAGGACATCAACTGCGTATTCCGCATGATCGTCAAGAACTTTTGCGTAGTAACAAGTATACTCTTTCGACGTAAAGGCATTTACCTGTCCACCAATTCGATCGAAGGATTCTGCAATCTCAGCTGCCGTTCTCTTTTTTGTCCCTTTAAAAAACATATGTTCCAAAAAATGCGAGATCCCATTCTCTTCTTTTTTCTCAAAGCGAGAACCCGTTCCAATCCATACTCCTATGGAAACTGAACGAACGGTTGGAATATTTTCCGCCAAGATTCGAACACCATTATCTAATTCTATTCTAGTTATCAAAATTAGTCCCCCTATTGTCATCAAGGGTTACACCTAACGTGACTCGCTCTTCTGATAAAACTTCAGAAACGGTACCAATCCTATATCCTTTTTCCTGAATACCAGTTATTAAGGCTTCTAGACCTTCTGCTGTTGGTTCTGTTGGATGCATTAAAATCATTGCACCGTTGTGCACTTTCGATAAAACACGGTTCACCATTTCACTAGGATTAGGTTTCCGCCAATCAACGGTGTCAACAGACCAAAGAATGGTATGCATCCCGTGTTTACGAGCTTGATCGACCACTGTCTGGTTAAAACTCCCACTTGGTGGGGCAAACCACTTAGGTGTAACATCTATCGTTGCTTCAATGACAGAATTTGTTTTTTCGATCTCTTCTTGAATCCGACTTACTGTTAACTTGCTCATATCTGGATGAGAATAAGCATGATTCCCAATCTCATGCCCTTCTTCTTTTAGCATCGTGGCAAGGTTAGGATTATTTTTAACCCATGAACCATCTAAAAAAAATGTTGTATGTAGTTCATGCTTTTTCAATGTTTTAAGAATGTCTGGTAAATACTCATTTCCCCATGCAACATTCACAAGGAAAGTCACTACCGGCTTATGTTCATTCCCCTTATATATTGGTGAGGGGGCTAAATCATCTAGATGGACGTTCGGACTCGTTTCTTTAAAGACAAGTCTCTTCTCGTCAAATACATTAAGCTTTTTCATCTTATCATACGAAGCCTCTACGTCAACCTCTAAGCCATTATATCCTGGTATAGCTTTCCATACTTTATCAATCCTTGCATCTCTAGCTGGTTGAAGATAAGACTCAGATCTGGCTACTATCTCCTCGTATAGAGAGTCCTGTTCTTTCAAAACCATTTGACTTTCACTCTTTAGCTCGCCGATATAATTGAGAGTAAATGGATTTTGGACTGCTCCGAACGAGAGGATGATAATGAGACAGAACACACTTACATGAATCACCTTTTTTTTCATCACCTGTCCCTCCTCTAGTGCGATTGTATGCAAATTTAGGACAGGTTAGAACGGGAAATGGATGTTCATATAAACAAGGCTCGTAGACGATAAGTAGTTTATGCAAGACATATAAAGTTTGGTACACATTTCATCCAATATGATTCAAAAAAAGAGACTAGGTCCATTCCCCAGTCTCCTCTTTTTACTTCTGTGCTTGCTGCTTGCGTTCTTTTTCTTCTTTTAGGATGACCTTGCGTGAAAGGTTTACTCTTCCTTGGTTGTCTACTTCTGTAACACGGACAAGCATTTCATCGCCTAGCTTCACTACATCCTCAACTTTTTCAACACGTTCTTCAGCTAATTGAGAAATGTGAACTAAACCATCTTTACCCTTGAATAATTCAACAAAGCAACCAAATTTTTCAATTCGTTTTACTTTACCTAGGTAGGTTTGTCCAACCTCAACTTCACGCACAATATCTTCAATAATTGAACGAGCCTTTTCATTCATTGACATTTCTACAGAAGAAATGTAAACAGTACCGTCTTGTTCAATATCAATTTTAACGCCTGTTTCTTCGATAATCTTATTGATCATTTTTCCACTTGGTCCAATGACATCGCGAATTTTATCAGGGTTAATCTTCATTGTCATAATTTTAGGAGCATAAGTTGAAAGTTCTTTTCTCGTTTCTCCTATAGCCGAAAGCATGTTTTCGAGAATAACCATACGACCTCTTTTAGCTTGCGCTAGTGCTTCTTCTAAAATCTCACGATTAATACCAGAGATTTTAATATCCATTTGCAGTGCTGTAATTCCTTCACTTGTTCCTGCCACTTTAAAGTCCATATCTCCTAACGCATCTTCCATTCCTTGAATATCCGTTAAAACAGAGACATGTTCTTCGTGCTTAACAAGACCCATTGCAATCCCGGCAACTGGCGCTTTAATAGGTACCCCCGCATCCATCATAGCTAACGTACTTGCACAGATACTCGCCTGAGATGTAGAACCATTTGATTCTAACACTTCTGACACTAGTCTAATCGTGTACGGGAAATCATTTTCATTTGGGATTATTGGCTCAAGAGCACGTTCACCTAGTGCACCATGTCCAATTTCACGACGACCTGGGCCACGAATAGGACCTGTTTCCCCAACACTGAATTGAGGGAAATTATAATGATGCATGAATCGTTTTGATTCTTCAATCCCAAGACCATCTAAAATTTGAACATCACCAAGAGCACCTAGTGTACAAATACTTAAAGCTTGAGTCTGACCTCTTGTAAAAAGACCCGATCCATGTGTACGTGGAAGAAGATCTACTTGTGACGCAAGAGGACGAATTTCATCAACTCTACGTCCATCTGGACGAACTTTATCAATTGTAATAAGACGACGTACTTCTTCCTTTACAATTTTATGTAATACTTCTTTCACGTCACCTAGATTAATGTCTTCACGCTCTTCAAATGATTCAACAGTTTTGTTCTTGACAGCATCAATCGCTTCAGCACGTGCATGCTTTTCTTGTACTTGTACCGCTTCTTTTAATTCAGCTTCAGCTAAAGTTCGAACCTCTTGCTCAAGTTCAGAATCAACTTGCTTTAATTGGACTTCTGATTTCTCTTTCCCTACAGCTGTGGCAATTTCCTCTTGGAATGCGATAAGCTTTTTAATTTCTTCATGCCCAAACATAATAGCTTCTAACATGACTTCTTCTGTTACTTGGTCTGCTCCAGCTTCAACCATGTTAATCGCTTCTTTTGTTCCAGCTACTACTAAGTCGATATCACTTTGTTCAAGCTGCTCTGTTGTGGGGTTAATAATGTATTTACCGTCCAATCGTCCCACCGTTACTCCTGCAATTGGTCCATCAAAAGGGATATCTGATACAGAAAGAGCTAATGACGAACCAATCATAGCTGCCATTTCAGACGATGCGTTTGGATCTGAACTCATAACGATACTAATAACTTGCACTTCGTTACGGAAACCATCTGGAAATAGAGGTCGAATAGGACGGTCAATTAGACGGCTTGTTAAAATAGCACGTTCACTAGGACGTCCTTCACGCTTAATAAAACCACCAGGGATTTTCCCTGCTGCATAAAGTCGTTCCTCGTAATTAACCGTTAGAGGGAAGAAATTAAGATCTTTTGGTTCTTTAGAGGCAGTTGCAGTTGATAATACAGCTGAATCACCATAGCGGACTAGGACAGCACCATTAGCTTGTTTAGCTAATTGACCTGTTTCGACTGTTAATTCTCGTCCAGCCCATTCCATTTTAAATACGTGTTTTGTTTGTTCCATTTACGCGTACTCCTCTCGTACACCATTATTCATTTTCATACCTATCATGTATTATTACCTAATTCAATAGAATTTAAAATATTGAACGTTCATTGGTTAGATTTAGAGAAATTTCCAATGTTAAACAATCAAGAAAAAAGCGGGATTATCTCCCGCTTTTATCACGATTATCGGCGTAAGCCAAGCTTGTCAACTAGGTTACGGTAACGTGTTACATCCTTATTACGTAAGTATGTTAACAGATTACGACGTTGACCAACCATTTTTAGAAGACCACGACGTGAATGGTGATCTTTCTTATGAGTACGTAAATGCTCATTTAATGTGTTGATTTGCTCTGTTAGGATAGCAACCTGAACCTCTGGAGAACCAGTGTCCGTGTCATGCGTTTTAAAATCAGCGATTAACTCATTCTTGCGCTCTTGTGTTAAAGCCATCCTATTCACCTCCCTTTTCTTTAACTCCTATTCCCTAGCAAACGTCGGTGACTCGATCTGCCAAGAAACGGATGTGTACTTGACGTACAAGGAATACTATACATTCTTTTGTTGTGAAATGCAAGTTACAATTAAATCTTATAGTGGCAATAAAGACATAGCCTTCTCTTTATCTAGATTAATTTGCTTAATGAGGTCATCTACATTAAGGAATTTTTGTTCATCTCTTATACGATAATGCCAACTTAAACTAACATCTTCTCCGTATATATCTCGATCAAAAGAGAAAAGATGCACCTCAATGGTCGGTTCGTTCGCCTCATTATGGAACGTAGGCTTAAATCCTACATTACAGACTCCAGAAAATTCTTCATCTCGTACCGTTAATGTGACAGCGTATACCCCCGTTTTTGGTATAATGAAGCGATCCTTCGGCTGAATATTTGCTGTTGGAAAACCAATGGTTCTTCCTCTCTTCTCGCCATCCACAACCGTACCCCTAATAAGATAAGTCTCACCTAATAATTCTGTTACTGCTTCGACTTCTCCATTACTTAATAGTTGACGTATTCGAGATGAGCTAACCTTTTCATTATCAGCTTCTAACTTTTCCACAATTGTAGAACGTAGACGATTACGTGCATGAAAAGGAAGAGTCTCCATCGTGCCTTTTCCTAATGAACCATATGTAAAATCAAAACCAGCCACCGCATGAACCACATTCATATCGATTAAATAGTCGTCTACAAATTCCTGTGGAGTTAAATCCGCAAACTCCTTAGTAAAATGCACAATATATAATGTATCCACACCAAGTTGCTTAATCTTTTTTATTTTCTCAGGTAATGGCGTTAAATACTTCATTTGATTTTCTTGTTTTCTTAGTACTTCTTTTGGATGAGGGTTAAAAGTCATCACAGAAGCGGTTGTTCCTAACTCCTTCGCTTTATCGATTGCTGCACTGATAACAGCTTGATGGCCTTTGTGAACGCCATCAAAGAATCCTAATGCCATTACAGTTGGAACAATCTTTAATTTGCCTTTATCTATAGGATGATTTAAATAAATGGTATCCATAAAGAATCCCCTTTTCATTGCGTTTTCTAGACTGACTCGCCAGTCCAAAACATTTTTTCCGGTTTAATGAGCCCCTCCTTTGTTGGATGACGCTTATAAACAGCTAAACATTCTCCTTTTTCATTATAAACGGTAAATCGATTTTGTTCTAATCCTTTCTTGACTGGAATCACTGAACCATTCTTTATTTTCCTCTCTGTTTCCGAATCTACAACTACTTTAGGCAAATAACCAACCGCAGTATCGAATGGAATTAGTACTTCTGTTAATGTGCCTAATTCCTTTTTCAACTCTAGATCTTCAAAAGTAAAACTGTCTTCAAGTTGATATGGTCCAGATAACGTCCGAACTAAATCAGACATATGAGCTGGATAACCCAGTTTCCGACCAATATCAACCGCTAATGTCCGAACATACGTCCCTTTGCTACAATGAACACGAAAACGAAATGACGCAGTGTCGTTTTCATACGTGAGTTCCGAAAGCAATTCAATTGAATGGATCGTTATATTTCTTTCTGGACGTTCTACTTCTTTACCAGCACGAGCATATTCATACAGTTTTTTCCCATTTACTTTTACAGCTGAGTACATAGGAGGTATTTGAACAATGTCACCTTCAAATTCTGCTAATATACCTTTAATAAATGATGTTGACCATTGTTCCACAACTTTCTTCGACTCAACTTTCTCGCCACTCTTATCTTCAGTTGTCGTTGAGAATCCAATCGTCACTTCACCTTCATACTGCTTTGAATAACCGGACATATACTCAACGACTTTTGTTGCTTTTCCGATACAAATCGGAAGCACCCCATTTACATCAGGATCCAACGTACCTGTATGTCCAACTTTCTTTGTTTGAAATAATCGTCTTATTTTCATTACACAATCATGTGAGGTCATTCCTCTTGGTTTGTGAAGAATTAAAATGCCATTTGGGTTCATGTTTTCCTCCGAATTTAATTATGTACGTAAATTGTTAGTATAGTTTAACGCTACACGAATCTGCCTGCAATAGGCTCCGCTCAGTGCATAGCTTTTTTCCAAAAGGGAAAACCACCCTTCTGCCATGATTTCTGCGTACATGGTTTGCACTGGCTACACTCGCCGCGCGCTAGTTACGAAAAGACCACTCGTAACTGGCTTGAAATCCTGCGGCGGCTCCGCTCAGTGCATAGCTTTTTTTCCAAAAGGGAAAACCATCCTTTTGGAAAAAAGCTAAAAGGATAGAAGAGCTTTAGCCCTCCTATCCTACCATTACCTTTGGTTTCTATTTAGATCTTGTAAAAGCGTTTCTATTCGGTTACCGTATTCAATCGATTCATCAAATTCAAAAAAGATATCTGGTGTTTTACGAAGTCGAATTCTTTTTCCGATTTCAGAGCGAATAAATCCTTTGGCTTTTGACAAAGCTTGAAGAGTTGCCTCTTTTTGTTCATCACTTCCAAGCACCGTAATAAATACCTTTGCTTGTTGAAGATCTCCAGTAACATCTACACCTGTTACTGTCACAAAGCTAACACGAGGATCCTTTAATTCACGCATAATAATATCGCTTAGTTCTTTTTTCATTTGTTCACCGACACGGTGTGCTCGAACATTACTCATCTCATTCACCCCTGCTCTTTTGCATTACAGCCATTCATAGTCTGTGACCGTTCTTTCCGCCTCAGGTTGGCTGTCAATCAACGCAAGTGCTTTTTGTAGTTCTCGCTCACAAACAGCACGGTCATTAGAGACAGTCACCATCGTTAGCTCAGCACGTTGCCAAACATCATGATGATCCGTTTCAGCAACTGATATATTAAATCGTTGCTTTAATCTAGTTTGAATACTTTTTAAAACGGAACGCTTTTCTTTTAAGGATTGAGCATCGTAAATAAGAAGTTCTAGACGGACAGAACCTATGATCATTTACGTTCGATTTCCTCCATCACATACGCCTCAATGATGTCGCCTTCTTTAATATCGTTATAGTTCTCAAGCGTGATTCCACACTCGTAACCAGCAGCGACTTCCTTAGCATCATCTTTAAATCGTTTAAGCGCATTGATTGAACCCTCATACACGACAATTCCATCGCGAATAAGACGAACCGTAGAATCTCTAGTTACCTTACCCTCTGTAACATAAGCACCAGCAATTGTACCAACCTTTGATACTTTAAAAGTGGTTCTTACTTCAACTTGACCAATGACTTTCTCTTCAAATTCAGGATCAAGCATTCCCTTCATCGCAGCTTCAATCTCATCGATCGCATTGTAAATGACACGATGAAGTCGGATGTCTACTTTTTCAGCTTCAGCTGTCCGTTTTGCATTAACATCAGGACGTACGTTAAATCCAATCACAATTCCATTCGATGCAGATGCAAGCATAACGTCATATTCAGTAATGGCTCCTACACCCGTATGAATGATATTGACTTTAACACCTTCAACATCAATCTTTTCTAGTGAACCGCGCATAGCCTCAACTGAACCTTGCACATCTGCTTTAATAATGATGTTAATATCTTTAACCTCACCTTGCTGAATCTGATTAAAGAGATCATCTAAGCTAACTTTAGAGTTCTCAGCAAGGTTTGCTTCGCGTTGACGAGAAGACCTAGCTTCACCAATTTGGCGAGCTTTTTTCTCATCAGCAAATGCTTGGAATTGATCACCAGCAAGCGGCACCTCATTAAGTCCTGTAACTTCAACAGGAGTTGATGGCCCTACTTCTTTCACACGACGACCAAGGTCATTAACCATTGCACGAACGCGTCCGAAAGATGATCCAACCACAATTGGATCTCCTACTTTCAACGTACCACTTTGAACGAGAAGTGTTGCAACAGCTCCGCGCCCTTTATCAAGCTCTGCTTCAATAACAGTACCACGAGCTAGTCGATCAGGATTTGCTTTTAATTCTTCTACTTCAGAGACAAGTAGAACCATCTCAAGAAGCTCATCAATACCAGTTCCTGCAAGAGCTGACACATTTACAAAAATCGTTTCACCGCCCCAAGCTTCTGGGACAAGTTCAAATTCTGTTAATTCTTGCATAACTCGATCTGGATTTGCAGCTTCTTTATCAATTTTATTCACAGCTACAATAATTGGTACACCTGCAGCCTTCGCATGACTAATTGCTTCTTTCGTTTGAGGCATCACACCATCATCAGCAGCGACAACAAGAATCGTAATATCGGTAACTTGAGCTCCACGAGCACGCATTGTTGTAAAAGCTGCGTGTCCAGGTGTATCAAGGAAAGTAATTTTCTTACCGTTTGATTCAATTTGATAGGCACCGATGTGTTGCGTGATTCCTCCAGCTTCGCCTTCAGTTACTTTAGTATGACGAATCGAATCAAGTAACGTAGTTTTACCATGGTCAACGTGACCCATAATCGTTACGACAGGAGGTCTCTCTTGTAAGTCTTCCTCTTTATCTTCATCTACATAACTTTCGAAATCCATTTCATCTATAACAATTTCTTCCTCAACTTCAACACCGTAATCACCGGCAATCAATTCAATCGAATCTTTATCTAACTCTTGATTGATCGTAGCCATTACACCAAGGAACATTAATTTTTTAATTAATTCAGATGGTTCCTTATGTAGTTTCTTCGCTAATTCTCCCACGGTTAATGAGCCTACATACGTAATCTTATCCGGTAGTGGTTTTGGTTTTGGTGGCTCTTGCTTCTGTTGTACTTGACCTCCACGTTGTTGTTTATTTCCGCGGTTTTGTTGGCCTTTTTTGTTGTTATTATTATTGTTATTGTTAAACGGCTTTGATGGATTACGTTTCCCATCATTTTTTTGTTGCTTTTGAGGACGAGTGTCGCTCTTGTCTGTTTTCTTTGTATCAGTGGCAACATTAGAATTTGATTTTGTTCCTTCTAACGTTTCCATCATCTTCTCATCAATCACTGACATATGATTGGAAACAGAAAATCCTGAATCAGTCAACTTATCAATAATTACTTTACTCGCCACGTCTTTTTCTTTAGCATACTCATATATTCGCATTTTTTTCATATATTTACCTCCAGAATCATTGGTCCAGTAATGCGTTCATTTTCTTCGCAAATCCATCATCCATTACACCAATGACGACTCTCTCCGCTTTTCCGATAGCTTGCCCTAGCGTTGTACGATCAGACACTATCCGAACCGGTATATTGTAATGAGCGCATTTGTCCAATACCTTTTTCTTTGTTTGTTCTGCAGCATCAGAAGACAAAAGGACAAGCCTTACCGATTTCCTTCTGACCTCTTTTAAGACGAGCTCTTCCCCTGTTACAAGCTTTCTTGCTCGCGCTGCAAGTCCTAGTAATGAAATCCATTTTTCGATCATTTGCGACTCCGTTTACTAGCCGCGTGCAATTCATCGTAAATATGTGGGTCTACTTTGACTTGTAATTGCCTTGATAAAACATCTTTCTTCTTAGCTAATTCAAAACTTTCATCATTATTGCTAATATAAGCGCCTCTACCGTTCTTCTTTCCAGTTAAATCAATAGATACTTCTCCTTCTGGCGAACGAACGATACGAATTAATTCTTGTTTAGGCTTCATTTCATTTGTTACAATGCATTTTCGAAGAGGAACTTTACGTTGTTTCACTTGCTCCATCCCCTTTTTATTCTTCTTCGTTTGAAACAAATACAGCTTCAGACGATGAGTCAGTTAAAATCTCGTCTTCTTCACTCAACAAACCTAGTTCACGTGCATCTGATTCACTCTTAATATCGATTTTCCAGCCTGTCAACTTTGCCGCTAATCTGGCATTTTGACCGCGTTTACCAATCGCAAGCGACAATTGATAATCAGGAACAATAACTTGAGTCATTTTCTCTTCTTCATTCACGTTAACTTTAAGCACCTTTGAAGGACTTAACGCGTTTGCAACATATTCAACTGGATCTTCAGACCAACGAACAATGTCAATCTTTTCACCTTTAAGTTCATTAACAATCGTTTGTACTCGTTGACCACGAGGTCCAACACAGGCACCTACAGGATCTACCTCAGGATTATCTACATGTACAGCTATCTTTGAGCGATCTCCAGCTTCACGAGATACAGACTTAATTTCGACTGTTCCATCATAAATTTCAGGAACTTCAAGTTCAAACAGACGCTTTAACAGACCTGGATGTGTACGTGAAATTAAAATTTGTGGCCCTTTCGTTGTTTTCTCAACTTTTGTAATATAGGCTTTAATCCGGTCATTATGCTTATAGGTTTCATTTGGCATTTGCTCACTTAATGGTAGTAATGCTTCTACTTTCCCTAAATCGACATATATAAAACGATGATCTTGGCGCTGAACAATCCCTGTCATAATATCTTCTTCACGGTCAATAAAGTCCGAGTAAATGATACCACGTTCCGCTTCTCGAACACGTTGTGTAACAACTTGTTTCGCTGTTTGAGCTGCAATTCGGCCGAAGTCCTTAGGTGTCACTTCGATTTCAACAACATCATCAACCTCATAACTCGGATTGATTTTTTGTGCCTCATCAATTGAAATTTCAAGCCTAGCGTCGAACACCTCTTCAACTACAGTTTTTCTTGCAAAGACGCGGATACTTCCGTTGTCTCGATTCACATCAACACGTACATTTTGAACTTGATTAAAGTTGCGTTTGTATCCTGAAATAAGGGCAGCTTCAATAGCCTCAATAATAATATCTTTCTTAATCCCTTTTTCTCTTTCTAACGTTGCTAATGCATCCATAAATTCGCTATTCATGGATTTCGTTTCCCCCTTTCAATTGCCAAGACCTTTAATAACGTCTTGATCTAAAAGATAATCGCTAATCTAGCGTTTGCTACTTTTTCATATGGAATTGAATAAACTTTTTTGCGGGTCTTAATCTTCACTTCTACTTCTAACGTTTCACCATTAAAGCTAACTAATTTGCCTTCAAAGGCTTTTTCGCCATCAATTGGCTCGTATGTTGAAATGTAAACATTTTTCCCAACAGCTTTTTGCAAGTCTTTTTCTTTTTTTAATGGTCGTTCTGCACCTGGAGAAGAAACTTCGAGAAAATAGGCTTGTGGAATTGGATCTAATTCGTCAAGCTTTTCACTCAACTTCTCACTTACTTGTCCGCAGTCCTCAAGATCGACTCCTTTTTCAGAATCAATGAAGATGCGAAGAAACCAATTAGGTCCTTCTTTTTTGAACTCAACATCAACTAACTCCAAATGAAGTTCTTCTAATATCGGTGTAACTATTTCACTTGTTACTTCGGTTACTTTCGTACTCACTCTGTACCCTCCTCGCTGTTCTACTATTCAATATATAAATTAGTAACTGCTAACAGCCAAAGGCTTGTCTTTAGCTACATCTCTTTAAACAAAAAATAAAGTAGAGCGAACAACGAAAGAGTGGGTTCCCCCACTCTTATTGTTTACCATATTCTAAGTATTACCATAAACACAATACCATACTCTGCTATTCATTGCAACAAAGCTACTGTGTTCACAAGCTCTGTAGAGGCAAGGTTTAGAGTATACTTAAACTAAAATAAAGATAGCTGATTGGAGTCAGGCATCCCCTCTAAACAGCCATGCTCATCAAGATGTTCAAGCACTGTTTTTGTTAATTTGCTTCGCTGTTGTAAGTCCTCTTTTGATAAGAATTCTCTTTCCTGTCTCGCTTTAACAATATTATGAGCCGCATTCGTCCCTACCCCAGTCATCGCATTAAATGGAGGAAGCAGTGAATTACCTTCAACGATGAATTCTGTTGCACTTGATCTGTAAAGATCAACTTTTTGGAATGAATAACCTCTCTCACACATTTCTAATGCTAATTCGAGAACCGTGAGGACTGCTTTTTCTTTAGGAGCAGCATCCAACCCTTTTGCATTAATTTCTTGGATCTTTGCTTTGATAGGCGCGGACCCTTTAATCATTGTGTCTAGATCAAAGTCATCGGCCCGGACCGTAAAATAAGATGCATAATACAAAATAGGATGATGTACTTTGAAGTACGCAATTCTTACTGCCATTAATACATAGGCGGCAGCATGGGCTTTTGGGAACATGTACTTAATTTTCAAACATGAGCCAATATACCAATCAGGGACATCTTGTTTCTTCATTTCTTCTATCCATTCTGGCGGCAGCCCTTTCCCTTTACGAACTGATTCCATAATCTTGAAGGCCAATGAAGGTTCTAATCCTTTGTAAATAAGATAGACCATAATATCGTCACGACAACCGATTACGTCTTTTAATTCACACGTACCGTTATAAATCAATTCATTTGCATTGTTAAGCCAAACGTCCGTTCCGTGTGAAAGGCCCGAAATCTGAACCAGTTCTGAGAATGTACTCGGTTTCGTTTCTTCAAGCATTTGACGAACGAACCTTGTACCAAATTCCGGAATACCTAACGTCCCAGTCTTACACATAATCTGTTCTTCATCTACCCCCAACACATCTGGTCCGCTAAATATTTTCATTACTTCAGGATCATCTGTCGGGATCGTTTTCGGATCAATTCCACTTAAATCTTGCAGCATTCGGATAACGGTTGGATCATCATGGCCTAAAATATCAAGTTTTAAAAGATTGTCATGAATCGAATGGAAGTCAAAGTGTGTTGTTTTCCATTCTGAATTTTTATCATCGGCCGGAAATTGGATCGGACTAAAGTCATGAATATCCATATAATCTGGGACAACAATAATTCCCCCTGGATGTTGACCAGTCGTACGTTTAACACCTGTACAACCAGACACTAATCTATCAATTTCTGCACCACGCATTTGTAAATTATGATCATTTTGATAGCCTTTTACGTATCCATAAGCTGTTTTCTCTGCAACCGTTCCAATCGTTCCGGCACGGTACACATATTCTTCACCAAACAATTCTTTTGTATAGTGATGCGCTCTCGGTTGGTATTCCCCTGAGAAGTTCAAATCGATATCTGGTACTTTGTCACCCTTGAACCCTAAGAACGTTTCAAACGGTATATCTTGACCATCTTTTACATACGCGGTTCCACACTCAGGGCAGTCCTTATCAGGCAAGTCAAACCCAGATCCAACAGAACCATCATCAAAGAAATAAGAATGGTGACAGTTCGGGCAAACATAATGTGGTGGCAATGGATTTACTTCTGTTATCTCAGTTAATGTCGCTACAAGAGAAGACCCAACCGAACCACGAGAACCTACTAAATAGCCATCAATCAGTGATTTTTTAACAAGTTTATGAGAGATTAAGTAGATAACAGCAAACCCGTGGCCGATGATACTCTTTAATTCTTTCTCAATTCTAGCCTCAACAATTTCTGGTAACTCTTCACCGTAAATGCTTCTAGCACGCTTGTAACTCATCTCTCTAACTTCTTCATCGGCACCCTCAATTTTTGGAGTGTACAACTGATCTGGAATCGGGTGAATTTCTTCTATTAAGTTTGCCACTTTCTGCGTGTTGGTTACTACCACTTCCTTGGCTTTTTCTTCACCTAAAAACGAAAAGGCTTCTATCATTTGATCCGTCGTCCGGAAATGAACCTCAGGTAACGTCTGTTTATTAAGAGGATTTGCCCCTCCTTGAGAAGCAATTAGTATTTTCCGATAAATATAATCTTCTTCATCGAGGTAATGGGCATTTCCAGTAGCCACAACTGGTTTATTTAGTTTGTCACCTAGCTGTAAAATATTTAAAACAATTTCTTTTAGAGATTCTTCATTTTTAACTAATTCTTTCTCAATTAAGTGTTGATAAGTGGCCAGTGGTTGTATCTCTAAGTAATCATAAAATTTAGCGATTTCTTCCACTTCTTCAGGAGATTTTTGCATCATCCCTTCAAAAACTTCTCCCTTATCACATGCAGAACCTATTAATAGGCCTTTTCTAAGCTTTTGTAATTGAGACCTTGGAATCCTAGGTGTTCGGAAAAAATAATCAACATGAGACATTGAAACAAGTTGATAGAGATTCTTCAACCCCTCTTGTGTCTGTGCTAAAATCGTACAATGAGCGGGACGTTGACGATGAAAATTCCCTTGGCCCATATGCTCATTTAATTGGTCATGATACTCGATCTCTCGTTCATTCGCATCTTTGACCATTTTCCAAAGCAAATAGCCTGTCGCTTCGGCATCATAAATCGCTCTGTGATGACTAACTAGTTCAATATCAAACTTTTTACATAGCGTATTTAGGCGGTGATTTTTAAATTCAGGATATAAAAATCGGCCTAATTCAAGCGTATCAATGACCGGATTCTTGGCTTCTTCTAAGCCAATTTTCTGATACCCTACATTTAAGAACCCCATATCAAAACTAGCATTGTGCGCTACTAATATTGCATCGCCTGTAAATTCTTTGAATTTACGAAGCACATCTCCTACTTCTGGCTGTCCTTTAACCATATCGTCTGTAATACCAGTAAGTTCAATGATTAAATTGGTTAACGGTTCATGTGGGTCTGCAAACGATTCAAACCGATCAATAATTTCGCCACCTTTTATTTTCACAGCTGCAAGCTCAATAATCGTATTATAAACAGCAGATAAGCCCGTGGTCTCAACGTCGAAAACGACATACTCTTCTTCCATTAATAAGCGGTGTGCTTCGTTGTAGACAATAGGAACACCATCGTCCACCACATTGGCTTCAAGACCATAAAGAACCTTAATTCCATGCTTTTTCCCAGCAGAATAAGCCTCAGGGAAAGCTTGTACAATTCCATGGTCTGTAATAGCGACGGCAGGGTGCCCCCATTTGGCTGCTTGCTCAACATATCTCCCCGCTGAAACAATTCCATCCATTTGACTCATTGTCGTATGCAAATGAAGCTCAACACGTTTTTCTCCCTCATCTGCAGTGTCCACTCTTTCTACCGGGCTCAACTGATTAACATCATTTCCAATCATAACCAAATCACGAACGAATGTGTCGTTTTGAATTCCTCCACGAACCTTTACCCACATACCTTTTTTAATGGCTTGTAAAAGAGGAATATCTTCTTTGTCTCGAGAAAACATCTTAACTAAAATAGAATCGGTATAATCTGTAATTTTAAATGTTAGCAACGTTCGTCCACTTCGAAGTTCTCGTGTTTCAGCATTAAATACAAGACCTTGTACTGTAACACGTCTTTCCTCATCCACAATGGCTTCAAGAGGCATCGGATCATCCTTAATCGGATAACCAATCACTAATGGCTTCCCACTTAATTCTTTTTCAGCTTGATTTTCTGCTTTCTTTTTCTCCAATATTGCTTCGACAACTTTCGAGTGATCTTCTTCATTTCGTTTCTCAACAAACTTGTCAAACTCTTGCTTTGATTCTCGAATGTCTGTATCCATTTTAACTATAGGTAAACTTAATGTAGAAAGAGTTTCTTGAAATGGTTCTGAAAGTTTTCGTTTCAAGGCGACTGCTTCTGTTTCATTTCTCACTTGGATAACTAGTCTTTTGCCATCAAACGAAGGAGATTGTTTTGACAATAATTCTCTGATTCCTGTAGATATATTTGAAAGCCTTGAAATAATTAAAGGCCAATACTCAATCCAACCAGCTTCGTTTAGGCTAACGTTCTCGTAATGAAACGAAAATGAAGCACTAGCAATGTGTTCAAATGTTACGCGTAAACGCTCTGAGAACAATTCATACACGGTTGCAGGCACCACAACTGGTAACTCAATATGAAAATGCCAAGCTCTTTTTTCCTTAGAAATGACAAGCTTTCTTATCTTCGCTTCTTGGAAATGTGCTTTTATTATTTGTTCAGGCATTTGTAATTGTTGGAGAAGTAATTGAAGCCGCTCTTTCCTGAGCTGTTCATCTTGTGACATATTTACATTCCTCCCCAATAACTTTCTAGTATTTATTTTAAATCGGATTTCTCCCCATGAAAAGAGATGGTACCTCATTTACATGAGATACCATTCATACATTATAAAGGAATTATCTTAATTCAGTAAGAATATGTTTCAATTTATCCTGCAATTCAGAAACATGTACTTCGAGCATTTCACCTGTTTTACGGATTTTCACTTCAACAACTCCTTCAGAAGCTTTTTTCCCTACTGCTATTCGAACAGGTAAGCCTATTAAATCAGAATCTTTAAATTTAACACCCGCACGTTCAGGACGATCGTCATAAAGAACCTCATATCGCTCCTCTGATAACGTTTGATAAAGTTCTTCACTAAGCTGCTTTTGATCTACATCCTTAACATTAATTGTGACTAAATGCAGATCAAATGGAGCTACTGATGTAGGCCAAACAATACCATTGTCATCATGATTTTGCTCGACAATAGCTGCAATGGTTCTTGTTACCCCAATTCCGTAACATCCCATAATCATTGTTTGAGATTTTCCATTCTCATCAAGGTATTTAGCACCAAGAGCTTCACTGTATTTTGTGCCTAACTTAAATACATGTCCAACCTCGATCCCCATCGCAAATTGAATCGTACCTTTTCCATCTGGGGAAGGGTCACCTTCCTGAATTAATCTCAAATCTTCATAACGACTCACTTTAAAGTCACGATCTGGATTGACATTTTTCAAGTGTTTGTCTTTCTCATTAGCACCACAAACACCATTAACGATCGATTCTATCGCTTTATCAGCAATGACAGTAACTCCTTCAGGAATACCAATTGGTCCAATAAATCCTGTTTCACACCCCAAAATTTCAGCTGTTTGTTCAGGCGTAGCTAATTCTGCTGTTGCCTTATTAAAAGCATTTCTCACCTTAATTTCATTGACTTCATGGTCTCCTCGTACTAGTACAAGGACAGGTTCTTCATTAACTATGAAAAGAAGTGATTTTATTGTAGCCTCCGACTTTATGTTTAAAAAAGCCGTTAATTCTTTAATCGTTTTCACATTTGGCGTCTCAACAGTTTCAAGCTCTAAAGGAGAAACATCTGATTTAATATAGTCTACAAAAACAGGCGCTATTTCCACATTTGCAGCGAAATCAGACGAATCTGAATAGGCAATTGTATCTTCACCAATATCGCTTAGAACCATAAATTCATGGGTGTCCGTACCACCAATTGCTCCTGAATCAGCTTCAACCGCACGAAAATCTAATTGGCACCTTGTAAAAATGTTTTGGTATGCTTGATACATGGATTGATAGCTTTCATTTAAGCCTTCCTGTGAAGTATCAAAAGAATAAGCATCCTTCATGATAAATTCACGAGAACGAAGAACTCCAAATCTAGGTCTGCGTTCATCTCGGAATTTTGTTTGAATTTGATATAAATTCATCGGCAGTTTTTTATATGTTTGAACATCATCACGAACTAAAGTCGTAATGACTTCTTCATGAGTCGCTCCAAGAACAAAATCACGATTATGACGATCCTTTAACCTCATTAATTCGGGACCATAATCCCCTAAACGTCCAGACTCTTCCCAAAGTTCAGCTGGTTGAATCGCTGGTAACAAAACTTCTTGTCCACCTGCTGAATCCATCTCACTACGTATAATGTCTTCTATTTTTCGTAAGACTCTTTTCCCAAGAGGTAAATATGAATAAATACCTGATGCAGTTTGTCTAATAAATCCAGCCCGTAACATCAGTTGGTGACTTGTAATTTCTGCATCTGCTGGGATTTCTCTTAGTGTTGGCGTTAAAAAAGTACGTTGTCTCATTGTTAATGTCCTTTCCAACTCTTCTTTTTTGTTCAAACTTTACCTTTCACAATAAAAAAGAAGATAAAAGTTCGAGCTTTTTTGTTTATAATGGCTGTGCTTTTGCACGCTCATTATTCGAGCAAGTTCAAAAAGGTAAAGTTCAACCTTTTTGAACTTGCTCTTACATAAAGAACTTATTAATGTCGTTCCAGGTAACTACAATCATCAGTAGCATCAGTAAAGCAAACCCAACGAAGTGAACAAGCCCTTCTTTTTGTGGATCCATTGGTTTACCACGAACAGCCTCAATCCCAATAAATATTAGACGTCCTCCATCCATTGCTGGAATCGGCAATAAATTAATAATTCCTAAATTTACGCTTAGCGCAGCAGCCCATTGCATGAGGACAAAAATCCCCATCGCAGCGGCTTCTCCCGTATAATTATATATCCCTACAGGACCTGCAACATAATCTAATGAAAATTGACCTGTTACGATCATGCCTAACACTTCAAAGATCATGGTCATAAATGCATATGTTTGAGTAAAACCAAAAACGATAGAACCTAATAAGGAAAATTCAGTCGGTCTAGCAATTCCTACAAAACCTTCTGGATCTCCAAATTGTCCAATTCTCTCCTCCGGTGTTATAGGAATTGTAACTTGTTGTCCGTTCCGTTCAACTTCAAATACAATAGGTTCGTTGGGATTTTGTTGAATAATGCTTGTCATCTCTTCCCATGTATCAATCGGCTGACCTTCAATCGCGAGTACACGATCACCTTCTAATAATCCCGCTGTAGAAGCCGCGCTATTTGGAGATACATCCCCCACTTGTGCTTCATCAACTGGCATACCTTGAAATAAAGCAAATGCGATTAAAATAACAACAGCTAATACAAAGTTCATTAAGGGACCAGCAAAAATAGCTAATGCGCGCTGTCCTACAGTCTTTGAACCAAATTGTCTATTCCAAGGAGCAATTTGAGTTTCCTGTTCATCTTGAACTAATTTAGCTTGTTCATCAACTTGATACTGGATTCTTTCCCCTTCATCATTGTAAGCTTCAATCGTCAATTTATGTTCAAGATCTATTTTCTCCACTTGTACTACAAGAGCTTCAGGATGTTTTGACTTATTATTTACAATAATTTTGCTTACTTTCCGTTGTTGGTTAAATACAAGCCCAATTTCAAATCCTGGTTTAATATCAATCATTTCAGGATCTTCACCCGCCATTCGAACAAATCCACCTAATGGCAGAAGTCGAATTGTGTAAACTGTTTCATCTCTTTTCCAAGAAAAAATCTTTGGACCAAATCCAATTGCAAACTCTCTACACAAAATTCCTGCTCGTTTTGCAAAGTATAAATGTCCCCATTCATGTATGAACACAAGAAGACCAAATATGATAATGACTGATAATAGAGTTTCCATCGGTTTATCCTTCCACCTTTCCTATTTCATACTAGAGTGGATAAAAGCTCTTGTTTCTGCATCAACTTCTATGATATCTTTTAGAGTTGGTTCTGAAATAGCTTGATGTCTCTCTAGAGCTTGTTCAATTTTTTGTTCAATCTGTAAGAAAGAAAGTTCATTATCAAGAAAATAAGCTACTGCTACCTCATTTGCTGCATTAAGAACTGTCGGCATCGTTCCACCTATTTTACCAGCTTCATAAGCAAATGACATACAGCGATAACGTTCCGTATCTAACTTACTAAAATTCAAAGTCCCTATCTCCCATAGATTTAGACGCTCATTAGAAATAGATTCTAAGCGGTTTGGATAGGTTAACGCATATTGAATAGGGACACGCATATCCGGTGTTCCTAACTGAGCAATCACACTTCCGTCTATGTATTCGACCATCGAGTGGATAATACTTTCTTTATGTAAAACAACATCAATCTTCTCATATGGAATATCAAAAAGCCATCGTGCTTCAATAACTTCTAATCCTTTATTCATCATGGTCGCTGAATCAATCGTTATTTTTGCTCCCATCGACCAATTAGGGTGATTTAAAGCTTCATGAACGGTCACATTTTCTAATTCAGCTCTCGACCGATCCCTAAAACTCCCTCCAGATGCAGTTAAAATCAATTTTTCAATCTCAGTTCTTTTCTCCCCGTTTAACGCTTGAAAGATGGCTGAATGCTCACTATCTACAGGGAGTAGTGGTACACCAAAATCCTTAGCAGCAGATGTCACAAGATGTCCCGCTGTTACCAACGTTTCTTTATTAGCTATTGCTATTGCTTTTCTTTCTTTAATCGCAGCCAATGTAGGTGAAAGTCCCACACTTCCAAGCACCGCATTAACTAGTATATCAGATTTGGGATCAGTTGCGACTTCAACCAAGCCTTCTTCTCCATAAACCACCTTTGTCTGACTCGGAACGTCATGTATGACTTTGTCATAGTCCTCTTTTGTCTGGACTGATAAAAGGTTCGGGGAAAATTCATGAACCTGTTGCAAAGCTAAATCTATATTTCGTCCTACTGACATCGAGTCTAATTTGAAGTGACTCGGATGCTTTCTAATCACATCTAAAGTCTGGGTTCCAATTGAACCTGTTGCCCCTAACAAACTAATATGCTTCAACTTACTCACCTACAATTCAAATTATCACTAAAAGATCGAACTGATGTCATTATGAAAAAAGACACCTGTTTAGTTGCTACTTCACACTAGGTTACTCATTAAATTAATTGTAGCAAGTGAAGAATCGGCATGACATAAATAAGACTGTCAAAACGATCAAGAATTCCTCCATGACCCGGGAGAACGTTCCCCGAATCTTTAACTGCATAATGCCTTTTCAATGCAGATTCTACTAAATCCCCTAGTTGTCCAAAGATAGACGCAACCACAATGACGAATAAAGCTGTCAAATAACTTGGAAAGATCGGTAGAAAACTATAAAAAATGGTTCCCACCACAATTGCAGCTATAATTCCACCAATCGAACCTTCAATCGTTTTCTTTGGGCTTATATCAGGCCAAAGCTTATTTTTCCCCCACTTACGCCCTACAAAATATGCACCAGAGTCGGTTGTCCAAATGAGTAGTAAAACAAAAAAGACAAGATATAAACCATGTTCAGGGATGTCTCGAGTTATAATTAAATAATGAAAGCCAAACCCTACATAAACTGAAGATAAAATAACAAACCCTACCTGGTCGAAAGTAAACGTATTTTTCGTAATAACCGTAAACATTAACAATACCAATATAACAAATATAAAAACTTCTACTTTAGTGAAACTTAGGGGTACAACTAGTTCAAACCAATGAGTAGGTACAAGAAGTAACCACATCGATAATAGACTAACAATCCCCATTAACGAAACAGGTGCTATCTTTTTCATTCTTAAAAGTTCAATCATAGCCACTGAAGCTAGAATAGAAATAAATAATGAAAACACCCATCCTCCAAGTAGAACCATTGTAATGAAAGCAGCCCCACCTATTATTCCAGTAATAATTCGTTGTTTCATGTTACATCGCCCCTTCTAAACGCCACCGTACCTACGCGCTCGTTTTTGATAGACGGCAATGGCTTCCGTTAAGTGTTTTTCATTAAAATCCGGCCACAAAACATCAGTAAACCAAAATTCACTATAGGCTACTTGCCAAAGCATAAAGTTACTCAACCGAATTTCTCCACTTGTGCGGATTAACAAGTCAGGATCCCGTAACTCTGCAGTCATCATATTTTTTTCAAGAATTGACTCGTTTAATTCTTCCGGTGTCAACGTTCCCATCTCAACTTGTTTTGCAATTTTTTTAATTGCATTCATTAATTCAAAGCGGCTTCCGTAATTTAAAGCAAAATTCAAAATCAAACCAGTGTTATTCTCTGTCTCTCTCACTGCTTTCAAAACAGCTTTTTTCGTATGCTCCGGTAATTCTTCAATACTTCCCATTAAACGCACTTTCACATTTTCTTCCATTAATTTAGGCAACTCGTTGTTTAAAAAGCGTTCTGGGAGCTTCATTAAATAGTCCACTTCCGTCTTTGGACGCTTCCAGTTTTCCGTTGAAAATGCGTATAATGTTAAGACCTCCACACCGAGATCATTTGCTTTTTGAACCACTTTATTAACGACTTTCATTCCTTCACGATGCCCGGCAATACGAGGTAAACCTTTGTTTTTCGCCCAACGTCCATTCCCATCCATTATAATGGCAATGTGCTTCGGAATATTCGCTTGATCTAGTTCATCTTTTATTTCTTGGGAAGATAAACTCGATTTCCATTTCGATAACTTTTCAAGCATGTTGACGCCCTCCATCTATCTAGCAGCAGGTTCTCTTACATGTAGCTTTTCCTTTTTTTCTAAGACTCATAACATCTGTGTGTCGTACAATCCGCTAAACTACACATTTAATACATAATCGCTACTAATGTGCTGTTTCAGCATTGCTTATGATCGCTAAGAAAAGGGTAAGTTACTGACTTAGGCAATTCACAAGTAAGAAAGTGTAAAAAACCCCCTAGAAAAAGAGGGTCTTTTTACTATGTCTATTTTACATGGAACTGGCTTATACTTCCATGATTTCTTTTTCTTTCTTTTCAGCTACATCATCAACTCTTACAATCGTCTTATCTGTAAGCTTTTGAACGTCATCTGTACTACGACGAAGTTCGTCTTCAGTCATTTCTCCGTCTTTTTGGAGTTTTTTCAAATCATCATTCGCATCACGACGAACGTTTCGAATCGCAACCTTCGCTTCTTCACCTGCTTTTTTCACAAGTTTAACAAGGTCTTTACGACGCTCTTCTGTTAAAGGCGGTATCGAAATACGAATCACAGTTCCATCATTTGAAGGCGTTAACCCAAGGTCTGACATTTGAATAGCCCGTTCAATGTTTGCAATAGATGATTTATCAAAAGGTTGAATTAATAGCAACCGTGCTTCAGGTACAGAGATGGTAGCCAATTGGTTAAGAGGCGTTTCTGCCCCATAGTACTCAACAGTAATACGATCAAGTAAAGATGGATTTGCTCGTCCCGCTCTTAATTTAGCTAATTCACGAGTTAAGGCATCAATGGCTTTTGACATACGCTGTTCGGTATCTTTTAAAATTTCTGCTGACATTATGAATTCCCCCTTACTAATGTTCCAATTTCTTCACCTAATACGGCCCGTTTAATGTTACCTTCTTCCATAATTGAGAAAACAATAAGTGGAATATCGTTATCCATGCAAAGCGATGATGCTGTTGAGTCCATAACAGCCAATCCTTCTTTTAAGACATCCATATAGGAGATCTTTGTATACTTCTTCGCGTTCGCATCCACAGAAGGGTCAGCACTATAGACGCCGTCTACTTTGTTCTTAGCCATCAAGATGACTTCGGCTTCAATCTCAGCCGCTCTTAGTGCAGCAGTTGTGTCTGTAGAGAAGTAAGGATTTCCTGTTCCTGCAGCGAAGATGACAACTCTCTTCTTTTCTAGATGACGAATGGCTTTTCTACGAATATACGGTTCAGCTACTTGACGCATTTCAATCGATGTTTGAACTCTTGTCTCAACCCCAATGTCTTCCAAACTGTCTTGTAGGGCTAATGAATTCATAACGGTTGCAAGCATCCCCATATAATCCGCTGTAGCACGATCCATTCCTTTGGCGCTACCTGCCATTCCACGCCAAATATTTCCTCCACCTACTACAACAGCTACTTCTACATCTAGTTCCACTATTTCTTGTACTTGCTTAGCTACTGATTGAATCACAACTGGATCGATTCCATAGCCTAGTTCACCTGCTAATGCTTCACCACTAAGCTTTAAAATCACTCGTTTATATGTTTGCATGAAAACCTCCGACATCAGATGAAGTTTTGATTTATATTTCAGGAAAAAAGCAGGACTTACCCACGAGTCTTACCACCTTCTACTTAGAACATCTTCAAGCTATAAGTATAGTTGACTCAAGGTAGAGGCCTAGCCTTTCCTCTATTATCAAAGCCTTTATTCACTCCTCATCAATGAGACGAGGAGGTTTAGATACTTCCGAAAAAAGGGACACATTGTGCCCCTCACTAGTTATTACTTCTTCACTTGAGACATTACTTCTTCTGCAAAGTTGTCTTCACGTTTCTCCATGCCTTCTCCTACTTCATAACGGATAAAGCTCTTTACTTCTGCGCCTTTATTCTTTACATATTTACCAACTTTTTGATCTCCATCTTTAACAAATGCTTGATCTAGTAAGCAAACTTGTTCAAAATATTTACTTAAGCGACCCTCTACCATTTTCTCAACGATGTTTGCAGGCTTTCCTTCATTAAGTGCTTGTTGAGTAAGAACTTCACGCTCACGCTCTACTTCTTCTTGTGATACTTCATCACGAGTTACATATGTTGGGTTAATAGCAGCTACGTGCATAGCAACATCTTTAGCTAATTCAGCATCATTTGAACCACCTACAACAGTTAAGACACCGATACGTCCGCCCATATGTAAGTATTCTCCAAATACGTCTGCATCTGTTTTTTCAACGATTTCAAAACGACGCAATGAAATTTTTTCACCAATTTTAGCAATTGAAGCATTAATGTACTCTTGTACAGTTTGTCCATTTGCAAATGGTTGAGCCAAAGCTTCTTCAACTGATGCCGGAGAATTTGCAAGAACATGTGAAGCTAATTCTTTAACTAAGTTTTGGAAGTTTTCATTTTTTGCAACGAAATCTGTTTCAGAGTTAACTTCTACGATAACGGCTTTATTCCCTTCAGACACAACTAGAGCTAAACCTTCTGCAGCTACACGGTCAGCTTTTTTAGCAGCACTTGCAATTCCTTTTTCGCGTAAGAAATCAACTGCTTTTTCCATATCACCATTTGTTTCTGTTAAAGCCTTTTTACAATCCATCATTCCTGCGCCCGTTTTTTCACGTAATTCTTTTACCATGCTTGCTGTTACTGCCATTAAAAACGCCTCCTTAAAGTGTAAGTATGTACAGGTAAATCATCATATAAACCAAAATCACTTGACAAAGCTATTAGTTTCATAAAAAAAGGTGGTAAAAGGGTAATCCCCCTTTACCACCCTTAGAGTAAATGAAATTAAGCTGTTGTTGTTTCTTCAACTTCCGTAACTTCTTCTTCTTGAGAAGTAGCTTCGATTACTGCATCAGCCATTTTACCAGTTAAAAGTTTAACGGCACGGATTGCATCATCGTTACCTGGAATCACATAATCAATTTCATCAGGATCACAGTTTGTATCTACAATCGCAACAATAGGGATGTTCAACTTGTGAGCTTCCGCAATTGCAATGCGTTCTTTACGTGGGTCAATAACAAAAAGTGCGTCAGGAACACCTTTCATGTCCTTGATACCGCCTAAGAACTTTTCTAAACGATCCATTTCTTTCTTAAGAAGAATAACTTCTTTCTTAGGAAGAACATCAAATGTACCGTCTTCTTGCATTTTTTCAAGGTTCTTAAGACGAGTAATACGCTTTTGAATAGTTTCAAAGTTCGTTAATGTACCACCTAACCAACGTTGATTGATGAAGTACATTCCACAACGCGCAGCTTCTTCTTTAACAGAATCTTGCGCTTGTTTCTTTGTTCCAACGAAAAGGATTTTCCCTCCGTCAGCAGCCAAGTCACGAACAAAGTTATACGCTTCCTCAACCTTTTTAACTGTTTTTTGTAAATCGATAATGTAAATACCGTTACGCTCTGTGAAGATGTAGCGATCCATCTTAGGGTTCCAACGACGAGTCTGATGACCGAAATGTACCCCAGCTTCTAATAATTGCTTCATGGAGATTACTGCCACATCAAACACCTCCTTCAATTTGGTTTTTTTGTTTTCCTCCGCGTTCATCATTTTTGTATAACACTGACAATGTCAGCACCCTCATACAAATTAGAATGCGTGTGTGATTAACACCGTTGTTTAATATATCATATCAAAAAGATGGTTGCAAGCAGATTTAGACATTATTGATGAAATTTCAACATTAATTCTACTTCACCTTTTCCAAGCTTTAATCTTTTTGCAATGTCAGTCGTTGACAAGCCTTGTTTGAAGAGCGCCATAACCTTTGCTGAGTCTGATTGTTCGTAAATAAGTTCTTCATCCATATCAAGAAGCGGAGGTTGATACGCTGTATAATCTTCCTCTACCTTACGCTCATGCTTTGACTCTATATCGTTGATCTTGTCTGGATTTCTACTCAAGTTTCTCGTCAAACCTTTATCGACGGAAGCCTGTTGATTAGCCTTTGTATCTCGATGTTTGACCTCTTGAATTTGTTTTAAGAGGAGTTCATTTTCCTCTTTCATTTCTGCTGTATAAGAGATCAACAAATCTTCTATTTCATTTTTCACCTTTTTTAAATCGGTATCCTGAACTGGTTGTTGTTTCTGTAATAGCGTCATAATCCACAAAAACGTAACTCCATGTAAGAGGAGACTAATGGTCACCAATAATGTCGTCATTCATTAATTCCTTTCCTTAACCAGAAAAATCGATAAATTTACCTTTAAAGGGATGTTTAGAGTCTGACTCGATCTCATTTTCTTCCTTATCACTGGACTTTTGTTCCCTTTTTTGACCTTGTCGATTCTCCCCCTCTTTATTAAACCTAGCTTGGTCTTTCGATTTCGTTTCATGAACTCGCTTTTTTTGTTTCCGTTCTTCTTATAGCTGCTGCTGACCGATTATTTCTTGACTTACTTGCCCTCTTTGTTGCAATTGCTCTTGTAATTTCCCTGTTTTTTGAGAGATTGGAAATGACCCTTGTGCTTCAATTGGACGTAAACTCAATCAACACCTCTCCTCTCGAAAGAACACTACATTAATTTGTATTAATTTTTATCTCAAAGTCAATTAGCGCAATTTGAGCCCTATGAAATTCAGATAAAATCCTTCTTCGGTATTTACCAAAATGGACATCTACATTTTGATAAATCGTACGTGTAAAACTGATAAAACCTTCTTCTTCTTGGCTTTCATCGTCTTCATATACCTTTAACTCTTCCGTCAACTGGTCAATCTTTTGTTTTGCTAGTTGGAATGCATTCAAAATCTTTAATTTGGACAGCTTATCACGACCAACTAATTCACCTGTTTCTTTCTCTTTATCTAACAAAAGTTTTAGCAGTCTCCCTAACTTCGCTAAATCATCTTGTGCTTTCTTTAATTCGGCTTCCATTTCCTTTTGTTGCTTAATAGCATATTCATGCATTCCAATGAATAAGTTCGTCTTTGTATGCATATCATTACCAACTTCGTTCACTTGAATGCTTCGTTTCGCTGAAATAGACCCACCTACTATTAACCCCTTACCTCGTGTACAATTTACAGTAGTCCCAGCTGTACAAGAACTATGTAATATTGCTTGTGCGACTTCAATTGCTCCCTCAACAACAACACTACCTTCATTAATAAAAGTCGTTTGAAGATCCCCGTTCGCTTCAATAAATGAACGATTTTGTCCAACAATTCCAGCTCCTATAAAAATAGACCCACCAGCTTTCAGCTTAGCTGCTTCAACAGTGCCAGATACTCTAATATCCCCACCCGCTTCCACTTCAAAGCCGGTAGGGACATTCCCTGTAATGTTAACGTTACCAACAAAAGATATATTTCCTGTTGCCAGCGATAGATCGCTATTGATCCCATAAGTAGGCTGGACATGGACTGTATATTTATCAATACTGATTTGACCATCAATTAATGAATAGAGGCACTCTTCTTCTTCATCAAGTCGTGTATTCTTTCCTTTTCGTAACGTGAAATCCCTACCCGGTTTTGCAGGCACTTCTTCGCCAAAGACATTATAGCCTGGTTCACCTAATGTCGCGTTTATTTTAGTCGCCACTTTATCTCCAACTGTAACTGAGGGGATCTCTAAAAAATCTTTGAGATTCATATTTTGAACGGATTGATATGGCCGATCTTTTTTCTGAAATATGATGAGCTGAATATAAGACCTTTCTCCCTGAACTGGCTCTTTGCCAGAAGCAATCTTCACCCTCGATTTTAACGTTTCTTTATCAGTTGAAATTTCAGCAACGACCATGTTATCCATTCCATAAGTAACCCCATGTTCGTGAATAAATTGAAGAAGAGATTCCTTTGTTAACACGATCTCCTCTCTAAGTTTTTATGTTGAACGATCGTTGCTTCCATTTTATTTGATGCTACTTGAATTTCGAAAAATCGTTCTAACTCAGACATCACAATCAACCCCATCTACTACTGATATTTTTCGGTTTTTTTCATTTCTTGTTGGAGTCTGAACAATGACTTAGAATGAATTTGTGAAATACGTGATGTGGAAAGGTTTAAGATCTGCCCAATTTCAGTCAAAGTCAATTCTTCATAATAAAATAAACTAATGACTAGTCTTTCTTTCTCAGGTAATTGATCGATCATTTTCGCTAATTCTTTCTTCGTCTCTAAATCACTCGAATGTTGTTCTGGGGTTCTAGTTACTTTATCTTCAATGGTCGCTGCATAAGTCTCGTTTCGTTCTGTATCGTGAGACTGTTCGTCAATAGACAGTGAGCTTGAACTAAAATAATCAGCCTTAATCTTTTCAACTTCTAAAGAATCAATCTCTAGCTCCTTAGCTACTTCTTCACTTTTAACATATCGACCATTTCGCTGTTCAAGCTTTTCCGTAACAGCTTCAACCTTTTTAATCTTGTCGCGCATCGACCTCGGGAGCCAATCCTCCTTCCTTAGCCCATCAATGATAGCACCTCTTACTCGAAAAGAAGCATACGTATCAAATTTCAAATCTCGTTCTGGCTGAAACTTCTCTAATGCATCATATAATCCCACTAATCCATGGCTTGTTAGGTCATCTTTTTGAACATTTTTTGGTAGACCTACTGAAATACGTTGAACATGGTAATGAACGAGTGGCATATAGCGCCTAATTAACTCATCACAAGCATCATGACTTCTCTCTGCAAACCATTTATCCCAGAGTTTTCTGTCTTCTACCGCTGTTACATGTCCCATAATTGCCCCCCGCTTAACTGTTTACTATAAATGAATGAATAATTAGTTTATATTCTATAAAACATTAAATTTCCGTCGTACCTTTGTTCACTGTTCTTATTTGCAACAGTTGAGAGATCGGGTTAAATTCTATCGTACGACCACTTTTACCTCCGACATCTTCTGCTATAATCGGGATACCAAGTTCCTTCAGTTTGTCTTTTGTTGCTTCTACATTACGCGGTCCAATTCGCATCAAATCATTTCCCGTAGAAAACGAAAACATCTGCGCTCCGCCAGCCAATTTTGCTTTTAATGAATATAAGCGAGCCCCTCGTTTTTCTAGTTGTGTAAGTAAAGCTGGAATAGCAGTATCCGCATACTTCGCTTCATTTGTCATAAGGTGTTTACTCAGAGAAGAGCTCGGTAGCATAATGTGCGCCATTCCCGCTATTGCACGTTTGTCATCGTAGATCACAACTCCAACACATGAGCCAAGACCTGATGTTCGAATGGTATCAGGAGCAGAAACGACATTAAGGTCTGCCATTCTGACTTTAATGACGCTACTCATCTTAGATCCACTCCTAAAGCTGTAAAAATTTCTTTAAATGACTGAGGATCAGGCAATAATAAAAAGTGCCCTCGGATTCGCCCTTCTTTAGCATCTAGTTCCATCATCTCTGTATCAATTACTATCGCATAATCACCAACCTCAGAAAGAGGAATTAGACCATAACTTAATATTGCACCTGCCATATCAACACTGAAACCCGGTACAGATGGTTGTAAGGACAATTGGGTGAAATCTGCAAGGGAGCTAAGATACGAACCCGCAAGGATATTTCCTACTTCTAAAAAAGCAGATGTTCCTAATTCATCATACGGTGGTTCTTGTAGTTGAAAGGTCAATTCGTTCGTTAGGTGCTGAATCAGTTTTTCAGTTTCTTCTATATGAGAGATATAAAAAATACTTCCAGGTGCATCTCCTTCTATTCTGAGAAAAATAGCCGCCACCTTTTGATCAGCACCTCCAATTTGATCAGGTAAATCCTGAAAAGAAACGAGCCTGACCGCTGGTACACTCATATCAATCTTTTTATTTAGCAATTTTGATAAAGCAGTAGCTGCATGCCCTGCTCCGATATTTCCTATTTCCTTTAATGCATCTAAATGATGCGGTTTAAGCTTTTGAAAAAACTCCATCATCCATCCCCCCTAGACGTTTCGGCTAAAGTAGTCCCACCCCATTATTCCTTAGTGAGTGGAATCGGACAGAATGCTATTAAAGATGTCTCCCTAATCTACCTTTAAAAAAGCCTGACGATACTATCACTTATTTGTTGTACATGTGCAACCTTATTGACTAATTTCGTTTTAATCGCAGCTTTAGGCATTCCGAAAACAACGCATGATTCTTCTGCTTCTGCTATAGCATAACAATTAGGGGTTTGTTTAAGCTTCATTAATCCTTCTGTGCCGTCTGCTCCCATTCCAGTCATAATAACCGCAATCGTCTCTATCTCTTTTAGTTCGGCAAGGGATTCAAACATCACATCCACAGACGGTCTATGTCCTCTTCTTGGTTCCTCTTTATGTGTATGAATAACATATTGATTCCCCTGTTTTTTCACACTTAAATGAAAGCCTCCTGGTGCAATATAAGCTGTTCCATTTTGTAAAACCTCGCCGTCTTTTGCTTCTTTCACCCTCACATTCGAGAGGGTGTTTAATCTTTCTGCAAGTGAAAGTGTAAAACCAGGTGGCATATGTTGAACAATCAAAATAGGTGCGTTAATTGATGCAGGCAACTTGGGAATAACATCCTTTAGAGCCCGTGGTCCTCCCGTTGATGTACCAATAGCGATTATTTTTTTATTTTTATTTGTTTTCTTTATCTTTTGATTACCTTGATTATTACCCTGTACAGGAGCAAATTTACCTTGCTGACGACAAACATTTGCTTTGGAAGCCTGAATGACTTTATCAACAATTTGCTGCTCCACTTTACCAATATCTAAAGAAATAGCTCCAGATGGTTTAGTGACAAAATCAACCGCACCATACTCCATCGCTAAAAGCGTGTTTTTAGCACCTTCCTTTGTCGTACTACTAACCATCACTACAGGACATGGATCATCCATCAAGCGCTTTAAGGTTTCTAGACCATCCATAATTGGCATCTCAATATCTAGCGTGATGACATCTGGTCTTAATTCTTTTCTTTTACCTAAAGCATCTTGTCCATTACGTGCTGTAGCAATTACTTTGATTCCTGGATGTTTATTGAGCATATCAGATATGACTTTTCTCATAAAAGCTGAATCATCTACAACAAGTACTTGAATCGTATTTCCCACGAATATCCCTAACTTTCTGTCCTGTTCTATTTCCTTAAACTTACCATTTTTCGCATTTTAGAGAGAAATTGGCCATATTTTGTTGACGTTTCCTGTTTCCTTCCTATATAGACGGATGCAAGCCCGGCAACAGCTTTACTCGCCTTCGCAAACTGATCGTATATAACAAACGGGGTTTGTGCTTTAACTGCCTTTGACACGGTTGGATCATTGGGAATGTAACCTAACGCTTTAATGTCCTTTTGTAAAAACTTTAAGGCTACTTTTTTAAAATTCTCAATCGTTCTGTCTCCTTCTTTTTCAGAATCGACACGGTTAACAATAAGATACATCGGTTTATAATCGTCTCTAAGAAAAATGAATTTTATCATTGAATAGGCATCCGTAATAGCTGTAGGTTCCGGAGTCGTTACGACAAACACATCATGTGCTGCCATTACCAATTCAATACTTTCTTTTGTAGCACCAGCACCCATATCTAAAAAGATATAGTCAAAATTTTCTCCAATTAGCTCTAGTTGCGAAAAGAATTTTTTAAGACGTTCATCATTTAATTCGACAAATGACGAAAAGCCAGATCCACCTGCAATATAAGAAATTCCAGCAGGTCCTTCCTCCATAATATCCCAAATGGATAACTGATTATCTAGCAAGTCCATCAAATGATAATTAGGCGTCAACCCCATTAATATATTTAAATTGGCCATTCCGATATCTAAGTCAAAAATGGCAACTTTTTCCCCCAATTTGGAGAGGCTAATCGCAAAATTCAAACATACATTGGATTTACCTACCCCACCTTTCCCACTTACAACAGCAATAACCTTGGCATCTTTTCGTTGATCATTTTGTAACAAACGTCTCAAATTTTCTGCTTGATCATTCATTTATTATTCACCTCGAAAACAAGCAGTCTAATATATAGGAAACGGAAGCTTCCACTATATCATCAGGTACATTTTGTCCAATCGTTACATAAGCAATGCCTTTACCGAGTTCAAGTGGGATGTTTAACATCGCTCCATATGTACTCGTTTCATCCTTTTTCGTTAAGATCACCTTTTTAATCGGAATAAGATCAAATTGGTGTACAATATCTTTCATGTCTTCATATTTAGAAACAAGTGATAAGACTAAATAAGTCTCTGCATTTTCTTTGAAGTCAATTACTTTATTTAATTCCTCTACATACAATTGGTTTCTAAAGTTTCTTCCTGCAGAATCAACTAACACCAGATCATAATGTTCAAATTGACTAATCGCACGCTTGAAATCATCAATCGAGTAAGCAACCTCTAAAGGAATATTTAATATTTTTGCGTATGTTCTTAATTGTTCAACAGCCGCAATCCGATAAGTATCTGTAGTAATTAGCGCTACTTTTTTTTGTTTTTTCAAAACACAGTGAGCAGCTAATTTAGCGATTGTAGTCGTTTTGCCGACTCCGGTTGGACCAACAATATTAATAACCTTTTTATCAAATCCAAGCCCGCCCATAGGCATACTTTCTAGAAAATTTTTAAAATAGGCTATTAGCTCTTGGTTCACATCTACTTGATCGTGTTTTGATGATGTTTGCTCATACCAGTTCTTCATCAGGTGTTTTAAAGCTTTTAGACGTATGGTTGATGTAACACCTTGACTACTCAAATAGTTGTTTATTGTTTGGAAAGGTTCTGGATATTCCTTTTCAACCGTATTACCATTAGCATTAAGTCCTTGTACAAGTTCTTTTAGTTGATTGATTTCCTTGATTAGACTATTTTGAGTTTCAGCGGCAACTGTTTTTTGAACACTAGGTTGAATCGTTTTTTCAAGAATGACCGGTTCTTTTTTTCGAACCGATCTTCTATTTATTGTTGGATCAATAGCTGCAATCACTTCCGTTTGTTTCTTTGTAAAGAAACCTAGAAAACCACCAGTCTCGATTTCTTTTGAGTTTAGGATAACCGCGTCATTACCTAATTCTGACCGAATGGTTTTCATTGCATCATGCATTGTATTTGCTATATATTTCTTTACCTTCATACTACGTTCACCACTCCTACACTTTGCACTTCGACATCTGCTTCAAGCTCGTTATAAGACAAGATCGGTACATGAGGCAAATAACGTTCAAGTAATTGTCTAACATACATTCGTACAGCAGGAGAACAGAGGATAACAGGTACTTGTCCCATTTGTGACAGACGGTCAGTTTCGGATGCTGCCGACTCCAAAATACGTTGCGAATCATTAGGGTCCATAGAGATGAAATTCCCGTGTTCTGTTTGCTGAACCGAATCTGCTACTTTCTTTTCAACTGTTCCACTTAACGTAATGACGTACATTGGTTCTCCAGGTGTCGTCATTTGCTTTGAGATTTGACGAGATAAAGATTGACGAACGTATTCGGTAACCAAATCCATATCTTTTGTCATATGTCCATAATCAGCAAGTGTCTCAAAAATGATTGGTAAATTGCGAATGGATACATTTTCTTTTAGCAAGTTTGTTAGAACTTTTTGAATCTCACCTGTGGATAAAGAACCTGGTGTTACTTCTTCAACAAGTGCCGGATATGTTTCTTTTAGATGATCAACAAGCTGTTTTGTTTCTTGTCTACCTAACAATTCATGAGCGTGACGTTTAATTATTTCAGTTAAATGCGTTGAAACGACAGACGGTGGATCGACAACTGTATATCCTGACAATTCAGCCTGTTCTTTCATCTCTTCTCCAATCCATAGAGCTGGCAACCCAAAAGCTGGTTCTATCGTATCTATCCCGATAATGCTATCATCCTCAACACCTGGACTCATAGCCATATAGTGATCTAAAAACAGTTCACCTTTCGCTATTTCATTACCTTTAATCTTAATTGTATATTCATTTGGTTGAAGCTGTATATTGTCACGAATCCGTATCACTGGCACAATCATTCCAAGTTCAAGTGCCATTTGACGACGTATCATAACGACTCGATCTAATAAATCACCACCTTGATTGGCATCAGCTAACGGAATTAACCCATAACCGAATTCAAATTCAATCGGATCAATCTGAAGAAGATTAACGACACTTTCAGGAGATTTCATCTCGTCAGGTTGTTCTTCCTCCTCCACCAGATCTTCTTCAAGTAATGCTCTTTTTTCATTTCCCCCAAGATAATAGCCACCAAAAATAAGAGCAAATGCAATCGGAAACGTAAATACAGGAGAGATCGGTGTGATGACTCCTAATAAAAAGATCGTTCCTCCTGCAATATATAACATCTTGGGATAAGCAAAAATCTGTTTCGTGATATCGTGTCCTAAGTTTCCTTCTGATGCTGCACGAGTTACAACAATCCCTGTTGCCGTTGAGATTAATAATGCCGGAATCTGACTAACCAAACCATCTCCAACTGTTAATAACGTATAAGTTGCTGCAGATGTAGTCAAATCCATACCCATTTGAGTCATCCCAATAATTAAACCAAAAAGGAGATTAATAATAACAATCACGATTCCTGCGATGGCGTCTCCTTTAACAAATTTACTTGCACCATCCATAGATCCATAAAAGTCAGCTTCTTGCTCAATTTTCTCACGACGCGCTTTTGCTTCAGCATCAGAGATCATCCCTGCATTTAAATCTGCATCAATACTCATCTGCTTCCCTGGCATTGCGTCAAGTGTAAAACGTGCCCCAACTTCAGATACACGTTCAGCTCCTTTTGTAATAACAAGAAACTGAATGACAATCAAGATGAGGAAAACAACAAAACCTACTAAAGCATTTCCCCCTACAACGAAATTTCCAAATGTATCAATGACATTTCCAGCATTCGCCTCTCCTAAGATGGAGCGTGTAGTAGATACATTCAAACCTAGTCTAAATAAGGTGACTAATAATAAGAGCGTTGGAAAAATTGAGAATTGCAATGGTTCTCTCGTATTCATCGCAACAAGAATAATGATTAATGCAAGAGATATATTAATAATAATTAAAAAGTCCAACATCGCCGTAGGTAACGGGATGATGAGCATAATGACGATTAAGATAACACCTAGTAATACAGATAGGTCTCTTATTGCCACACAACTTCTCTCCTATCTTAAGGTACTTATTTTACCTGTTTGTTTTTTTAGACGATACACATAAGCAAGCACTTCTGCTACCGCTTTGAATAGCTCTTCAGGAACTTGATCCCCTATGTCCGCCTGAGCGTATAAAGCTCTAGCTAAAGGTTTGTTCTCAACGGTTATGACTTCGTGGTCTGCCGCGATCCCCTTCATTTTTTGAGCTACAAAATCAAGACCTTTTGCAACTACAAATGGCGCATCCGCCTTTTCTTCATCGTAACGTAAAGCCACCGCGAAATGCGTAGGATTGGTAATAACTACATCCGCTTTCGGAACTTCCTGCATCATCCTTTGCATAGCCATTTCCATTTGTTTCTGCTTACGTTTTGATTTTATTCTAGGGTCCCCTTCCATATTTTTATGCTCATCTTTAATATCTTTCTTTGACATCTTAATTTGCTTTTCATGGTCATATTTTTGATACAAATAGTCTGGTATCGATAAAATTAGTAAAAGAATCGCAACTGAAATCCCCAATGTCACAACGAGCTGTGCAATGATATAAAAGCCATCAGCTACACTTTTTTGCGAAAGAAGCATAACATCCTCAAGCTTATAGTAGATGATTACAAAGACGACTAAGCCAGCTAACCCTATTTTTAATAAAGATTTAACTAATTCGACTAAAGCTCTAACAGAAAAGATACGTTTTGCTCCCTTGATTGGATCAAGTTTTGACAGCTTCATTTTAATCCCCTCAGGTGCAAATAAAACCCCTACTTGCATATAGCTTGAGGCAACACCAGCGAGCAGTGCAATTAACATAATTGGTAATAAAACAATTGCCGCTTCCAATACCAATTCTGTAAATATCCCTGCAAAGTTACTTTCTGTTACATCCATAAGTAAATACGTTTGAAACGTATGTTTTAAAAGATTAAGTAAGGTCCCACCAAGCATGCCACCAAAAAGCCATAAAAATAAAAACACTAACAATAAAATAATCGCTGTGTTTACGTCTGTACTTTTCGCTACTTGTCCTTTTTTTCTTGTGTCTTGGCGTTTCTTCGGGGTTGCTTTTTCAGTTTTTTCTTCAGCAAAAAATTGAAGATTTACTAATAATTTGAACTGACTCAATTTAAGCACCCCCGAGTAATTGTAATAAAGTTCGCATTGCCAAAACCATCTGATCAAATAAATTTTGAACAACCATAAAGAAAACACTCATAAATACCGTTAATAATAGTAGACCAACAAGAATTTTCAATGGCATACCAACAACGAAAACATTCATTTGAGGTACAGCCCTTGATACCATCCCGAGTCCTACATCGACTAAAAATAGAGAACCTACAATCGGTAAAGCCATCTGAAATGCAATAATAAACATAGCATTGAATGTCTTAGCCGCATAGCGGATAATATTTTCCTGTCCGAACGGGAGATGCACTTGATCCATTGGTACAAACTGATAGCTATAATAGATCCCATCTAATAGTAAATGATGGCCATTGACAAGTAGAAGGAACAATAAAGCAAATGTATATAAATAGCTTCCTGTTAAAGGTGTTTGTGCACCCGTCTGTGGATCTACAACGTTCGCAATCATAAAACCCATACTATAATCAATGAACCCTCCTGCAACTTGAATCGCATATAAAAGAATCGCTGCAATGAGACCAACTAATAAGCCTACCATTGCTTCTTTTATAATAAGGAAGTAATACAAGCCATCAATGACTACAACTGGCGATTCGAGTGTAAATACCATAATGTATGCTAAAAAAAGAGCTAGGCCTATTTTCATTGAATTAGGAATAGACCTATGGGCATATATGGGTAATACTGCAAAAAAGGCTAAGACTCGCACAAATACAAGCAAAAAAGCAGGAAATATGTTAACAAACTCCATCATTATCCAATAAACCTATGAAGATTACTAAATATTTGATGTGTAAAATTCGTTACATTAGAGAGCATCCAAGGACCAAAGATAATTAATGCTGCAAAGACACCGACAATTTTGGGAATAAAGGCCAAAGTCTGCTCTTGAATCTGGGTCGTCGCTTGGAAAATACTGACTAATAAACCAAGACCAAGTGCTACAATTAATAGCGGTCCAGCTACAATTAACACCGTCCAAATCCCATTTTCTGCCATACTTATTACAAATTCAGGACTCATCATAATCCCCCATCCTCTAATTAAAGCTAAGAAGCAATGATTGTACGATCAGATACCAACCATCCACCAAAACAAACAATAAAATTTTAAAAGGCAAAGCGATCATAACAGGTGGCAACATCATCATCCCCATCGACATCAGAACGCTTGCTACAATCATATCAATCACTAGAAAAGGAATGAAAATGAGAAATCCAATTTGAAAGGCTGTTTTTAACTCACTAATCGCAAAAGCAGGAACTAAAGCGGTCAATGGAATATCGTCTAATGTTTCTGGTCTTTCTAATCCGGCATACCCCATAAACAAAGCCAAGTCCTTCTCACGTGTGTGATTGGCCATGAACTCTTTCATTGGAAGGGCAGCTAAATAAAAAGCTTCTTCTTGGTCGATTTCTTCATTAATAAATGGAGTAATAGCCGTCTCATTTACTTCAGCGAAAACAGGTGCCATTATAAAAAAAGTAAGAAAAAGAGCTAAACCTATTAGCACTTGGTTCGGAGGCATTGATTGCGTAGCAAGCCCTTGCCTTACAAACGATAAAACAATCACAATTCTTGTAAAACTTGTCATTAAAATCAAAATAGATGGAGCTAAAGATAGAACCGTCAAAAGAATAAGCAATTGAATAGTAGTTGCTACATTTTCAGGTTCATTATTTATAAAGTCTAAATCAACACCAGGGATTGTCGTGACAGCTGAAAGAATGAGTGAATCGAGCATTATTTGTCACGCTCCCTTACAGCATCATATAGTTTCTCTTGTGACTTAGAAACATCTTCTAATTGCTTAGATAGCAAGTTTTTAAATGCGTCCTCGTTTGATTTGCTTGTAAAAGATGGATATGCTTTATTCAAACCTATCTTTTTACTTACAAATGTAAATAATTTATTGATAGGTTGATCCAATTGCTCAAATTGTTCCTTTTGTTGGTTCACAATTAGATTAACTTCCTCTGCATCCTCAATTTCCCTTAACAAATGAATGCTTTCCCCCACCCCTACAACTAAAACGCGATTTCCGACTTTTACTAACTGTACCGACCGGTTCGCTCCAAGGGGGACACCACCTATATTTTGTAACATTTGAGTTGAACGAAATGATTGTGACCTTTTATTTAAAAAACGTAAAAGCAAATAAATCAGAACGATTACAAGAGCTAAGGCACTAATCATCTGCGCAAAAATTAAAAAGGTATTTTGTTCTGGAATGATCTCATCTGATACCGGCTCCGTATCATTTGTCCATGGGTCTGTAACGGCTGGAGCCTCCTCATTGACATTCTCTACAGTAGAATCGTTACCTTTTAACGTTTCATTCACCCTTCGATTCTCATCAGGTGTTTCAGCTGCTACATGTTGCTGCAGTCCGAGTAGACTGCTAAGAATTAGAGCTATAATTAGAAATCTTATCCGCATAGATGATTAGCCCCTCCACTCCTTATATATTAGTTAACTAATTGCTTTTTGAATGGCTTCTAGTACTCGATCTGCCTGAAATGGCTTCACAATGAAGTCTTTTGCACCAGCTTGGATGGCATCAATAACCATAGCCTGTTGCCCCATCGCTGAACACATGATTATCTTAGCACTCGGGTCAATGGTTTTGATTTCCTTCAAAGACGTAATTCCGTCCATTTCGGGCATAGTGATATCCATTGTGACAAGATCTGGTTTTAATTCTTTATATTTTTCAATAGCTTGCGCTCCATCATTTGCCTCGCCAACCACATCAAAACCATTTTTGGATAAAATATCTTTGATCATCATTCTCATAAAAGCAGCATCATCAACAATTAATATTCGTGCAGACATCAGTACTCACACCCTATTTCAAATTTCTAATTCTATCTTCTTGACTAACGATATCCGTGACACGAACACCAAAGTTTTCATCAATGACAACCACTTCGCCTTTAGCAATCAATTTTTGATTGACGAGAATATCCACAGGCTCACCAGCTAATTTATCTAATTCAATGATCGAACCTTGAGTAAATTTAAGTATTTCTTTAATTGAACGTTTCGTACGCCCTAATTCGACTGTTACTTGAAGTGGAATATCTAAAAGCATATTTAAGTTATTTGATTCATTTGGATTCAACTGTGGAGTTTCAAATGTAGAAAATGCTGCAGGTTGAACGTCTACATCACGCTGAGCAAACGTTGACGCCTGTCCTAAATGTTGCTGACCACGTTGTTCATAATGAGGAGGAGCCATCTGTTCTCTTGGCATTTGTTGACTAGCCTGATTCGATTGGTTATGCTGAACAGGCACAACAGGATCAACTTTACCCTCTAGTTTAGGTTGAGGTTCTTCCATATACATGGGAATGTCTTCTTCCATTTCTCCACCTGGATTCATTAATTCATTAACCAAATTCTTTGCAAAGGTAACAGTGACTAACTGCATAATATTTGAGTCAATTAAGTCTCCTACTTTTAAACGGAAAGAAATTTTAACCAACGTATCTTCTTCTGGTAAATTCGTTGTTCCTTCGTCTTTTTTCACATCCATTAAATCAATACCAGGAGGTGAAATATCGACTCGTTTATTAAAGATTGTAGACATTGAAGTAGAAGCAGAACCCATCATTTGGTTCATCGCCTCTTGAACAGCACTTACATGCATTTCAGTCAAATCTAGTGATGGGTTGGTGCCATCTCCTCCAAGCATTAAATCTGCAATAATCGCTGCATCCGTTGTTTTGATAACAAGGAGATTCATGCCTTCGAAACCTTCTGTATACTCTACATGAACAGCCACATGCGGTTGTGGAAAAGCTAGTTCAAGTTCTTTTCTTGTAATAATAGAAAGTAAGGGCGTAGTAATGTCAACTTTCTGATTTAATAAAGTCGACAAGGCTGTAGCTGCACTTCCAAATGATATATTTCCAATTTCTCCTAATGCATCTTGCTCAATTTCAGAAATATAATCAGAAAGCCTTAGAAAGCTATTATCTTCATCCGTTGTTTGTACATCATCATCTCCACCACTGACACCTGCTAAAAGAGCATTGATCTCATCTTGGGAAAGCATATCATCATTCATTTTCTTCTGCCTCCTCAATTATTTCTGTCACCTGGACAGCAATTTGATTCTTCATTTTTCCTGGTTGTGCATTGTATTTATGTTCGCCACCAACGGTAATCGTTAGTGGACGATCAATAGATTGATTTAGTTCAATCACATCTCCAATTCCAAGATGTAAAAATTCTTGAATTGAAATTTCAGATCGCCCTAGTTCGGCCTGAATTATCAATGGTGCTTTTCTGATCTTTTTTTCAATCTTTTCAATTTCATCAGGTTGTCTTTGCTTTTTCTTTTCTTGCATCCAATAATGAATCGAAAGTTTTGGCAAAATTTCTTCTAAGACAACGTGCGGAAGACAAATATTAATCATCCCAGATGTTTCTGCAATGGTCGTTGAAAGGGAAATAACAACAACCGTCTCATTAGGAGAGACCATTTGCAGAAATTGAGGGTTCACTTCTAAATCTTCCATTACTGGATCTAGTTCAATAATGGAACTCCATGCCTCTTGGAAACTATCCAATGTATGTTGAAACAATTGTGACATAATACGTGTTTCTATCTCAGTTAAATTTTCGACTTTATTAACACTGTCACCCTTACCACCTAATAATCGATCAAGCATTGCATAGGCGATATTCGGATTAACTTCCATTAATAACCTTCCCTCAAGGGGATATGGTTCAAATACATTTAAAATCGTCATTTTAGGAATCGAACGGATAAATTCCTCATATGGTAACTGATCAACTGATGTGACAGAAATTTGCACATAGGTTCGAAGTTGAGCTGAAAAATAAGTTGTCAGTAACCTTGCAAAATTCTCATGAATTCTAGACAAACTTCTAATCTGATCTTTTGAAAAGCGAAGAGCTCGCTTAAAATCATATACTTTTACTTTTTTTTCAGTTTCTTCTTTTTTGAGTTCATCAGCATTCATTTCACCAGTAGAAAGTGCCGATAACAGGGCATCAATTTCTCCCTGTGATAAAACGTCAGCCAAGATCTTCACCTCTCAATCTCATTAAACACATACCGTTACTGGATAACCCATGCAGTTGTATAAACCTGAATGACTTCTCCGTCTTGCATGAGTTCGTTAATCTGATTTCGTATATCAGCCTCAAATGCTACTATCCCTTCTGGGCCCGCTAACTCAGATGCCCTTTTACCCGACAGTGCACGTAAAATAATATTATTTACCTGGAAATCTCTTTTTTGTATTTCAGCTAATGCATTTTTATTATCTACATGAATTCGAAAAGAAGCCCTAACAAAATCATTAGAAAGCAAATTGGTTGTGATTTCTTTCGTCTCAAATGATTGAGTTATAATCTCGTCAATTGTTGGTGGAGCGTCGGGGTTAGGTTGGTTTGTATAATTTTTCACTAAAACAAACGCTACCACACCGACAAGGGTCAAAGAAATTAGTATAATTAGCATAATATTAACAAGTTTATTCTTGAACAATCATGACCCCTCCACTTCATTATGAATCCCTATAAGTCCAATTTGTGAAAATTGTTGATTAATTAATAATTTAATCTCTTTCATGTCATTACGTACAACAATTTTTTTACCACTTACTAATGTAATCGTCGCATCTGGGAAAGCTTCTATTTGTTCAATTAACATAACATTTAATAAAAATGGTTGCCCATTTAAGCGAATGAGTTCAATCATAATTTGATTGGACTAGGGGTATTACCCTAGCCCAAACCTCCTAGAAAATTAGTAATATTAATAATTAATAGTGTAGCCAAAGTTGATTATCGTTTTAAGTTAACTAGCTCTTGGAGGATTTCATCTGATGTTGTAATAATTCTTGTATTTGCTTGGAAACCACGTTGCGCAACAATCATCTCAGTAAATTCTTGAGAAAGGTCAACGTTAGACATTTCCAATGTACCAGCAACAAGTGAACCTGTTCCAGCATCACCAAATTGAGGGATTGAAATGTAAGCATTTAAACCTGGTTGATTAAAATCATTAAGAGTGAGATTTGCCCCTTGTAAATTTCCTGAGTTAGCTGATGCAGCATACAAATTATTCCCTACTTTTGCTAAACCTTCAGAATTCGAAAATTTCGCTAATCCAACTTGTCCAGCAACTTGAAGACCGGCATTATTTATAAACATTACCTTACCGTCTGCCCCAATACTAAAACTTTGGGCGTCAGAAGGGATTTTAATCCGACCAAAATTATTTGGGTCCACATTAAAATCATCTACCCCAATATAACCTCCATCCGCTCCTGGTCTTGCTCCCATAAGGTAAAGACCGTCCGAATTAACAATAAATCCTTCTTGGTCTAAATAAAAGTTACCTGCACGAGTGAAAGATAAGTCACCTACACCCGTTGCATTACCTGCAGCATTCGTCGGACTTACAACGAAATAACCATCGCCTGAAATACCTAAATCTAATTCTCTGTTTGTATTTTGCAAACTCCCTTGTGTATGAATTGTATCAATTGAAGCTAACTGCATTCCTAGACCAACTTGTCTCGCATTTACTCCCCCAAGGTTTTGTCCTGGACCAGTAGCACCTGCAATCTGTTGACTGACCATATCTTTAAATGTTGTACGCCCTTTTTTAAAGCCAAACGTATTAACATTTGCTATATTATTACCAATCGTATCTAACTTCGTTTGCATATTTTGCATACCTGAAATACCAGAATACATTGAACGTAACATTTGACATTTCCTCCTCATATTAGCTGCTTCTATCCGTCCACAGCTTCAGACCTCCCCTACGGGTCCAGTCTTATTAATCAATTAATATCGTTCCGTTAATATTGGTGAATATTTGTGATTGCGCTTCATCTCGATTAAGGACTGTAATCACCGTATCATTTTGAACACTTACTACTAGAGCTGCATTATTGGTGATTACAAGAGAATCTTTTACTCCCTTTTGTTTTGCTTCTTTAACCTTTTCTTGAATAGTCAACCATTTCTCCGGGGAAAACTCGATTCCTCTCGTGTCCATCCGATGCTTGGCATGTTTACTTACCTTTAACTGAACTGTGTTGTATATTTCGTTTTTCAGTAAATGATTAAAGGGTTTAGTTTGTATTGGATTGACATTCTTTCGAATCGGCTTTGGAAACGAATGAAGAGAATGAGCAGAAATTCTTGGTTCCATCATACATCATCCTTCCGTAAAGCCATTTTTTAATCGTTTTTCGGATCTGACTCACTAACTTGGACGAGCTGTTCATTACTAATCCAACGGCCATCATCTAGTTGAACTCTTAATTGGCCATCGCTTTCTAGCTTAACGGACGTTACCATGTTCTCAACATATTCCGTTCTAGAACGATACTCATCAATAGGCACTTCCCTTTTCCACTGCACCTTTTTTCCGATTAATTCACTATGTTTCACTAAATTCTGACTGGATTGTATCGATACAAACTTTTGGATAGCTTGATTCATATTCGTCATTTGCTCTAATGAAGAAAACTGAGCCATTTGTGCAATGAATTCACGGTCATCCATTGGATTAGATGGATCTTGGTTTTGAAGCTGTGTAATAAGAATTTTAAGAAAATCATCTTTTCCTAATATCCCTTGATTTTGTGTCTGGGTTGGATTCAGTTGCGTATTTAACCGTAAACCATCATGTATGTTTGTCATTTCATCACCTACACCTGTTCATTAAATAAAGCTTCTTCTAAAAGTACTTGGAAATCACTTTCACTTTCCTGTTTACTTTCTTCTTGCAGAGCCTCATCTTCTTTTGTATTTCTACCAGAAGATTCCTCTTCTTTTTCTTGTCCAAGATAGTGGTGGGCAATTTCAATTTTCTCTACTTGGATTTGTTGCTGATTAAAGGCTTGACGTAATTGAGTAAGTTGCGCTTCAATCAGATCCCTTGCAGTGGTAGATCCCGTCAGAATCCTGGCTGTGATAACTCCATCTATTTGCGTAAGCTGAATATCTAAACGGCCTAGGTGAGCAGGGAACAATTTAATCGATAAGGTATTCATACCTGAAGGACTTTGACTAAGAACACTTCGCTGTATCAAAGTTTGAAGCTGTCTTAAAAATTGCTGTTGCTGCATTTCTTTCGGCAAACGGTCGCCTATATGAATGACTGCTTGTTCAACCTTAGACATTGCTTGACCTAATTCTTGGCCCGTTTGACTAACGTGTAATCCCTGTGACAGGGAATTCTCATGGAATAAAGGAAGTTTCGCTTGTTGAGTTGCTTTATCTGTTTCGTTATTCATCGTTAAATTTAATACTAATTGACCTTCTGCTTTTTTCTGATCTACGAGCTGCTTAAACTTCATAACTAGATCTTCTGTCAAATCAGACTCCACTACATTCCATTCAGTAAAAGCTGTTGCGAACTTATAAAGATGGTCATCTAGCTTAGGAGACTGATCTGCCAAAGCATTCATTAAAACCAACACCACTTGCTGTATCGGTGGCCATGTAAAGACCATATGTAAATCCGGTTCATCCTCTTGAACGAAAGCCATCATTTCTTCTTGTTGCTCAATTGGAAGTACATACAATAACTCTTTTAATTCATCTTTATCATTTAACTCTTCTTCACTAAAGTTAAAATGAGCGAGTAACTTCATTAGTAAGTCTTCATTACTTACCTCCCCTTGAGCGACTGCGGCTTCTTCTGAAACGAACTGTCCAAGGAGTTTTGAGAAATTAGATTCTCCAGTTGTTTGGGACGCATCACTCCTAGACCTAGCTACTACTTGTGGACTACTTGTTAAAAGTACGAGTGTGCTCATTCCAGACATGATTTCACCTCCCTTCCATATACAGCCTTTATTGATTTGCCAACCTCGAAAGCAAATCGGCCGCAACTTCACTATCCATCTTTGATAAAATTCCTGCCCTAACTTCGATTGAAACTAAAGATAAATGCAATAATGCATCTTCGGTATTTAACTGTGAGATAATACCCGCTGCATTTTTCGTCGACATTGACTCATACGTTCTTGCTATATCTTTAAGATCACGCGCTTCCTCTGCATAGAGTTCTTCTTCAATAGACGCTTTATGTTGAGCCTGAGCTTGTTCATTTTTAAGAGATTTAATTTCTTCCTCTCGTTGACTGATGATCACTTGCAGTCGCTCAATTTCAGCTTGTTGTTCCTGTATTGTTGCATCAAGGAGTTGAACATCAACCTCTTCCGCTTCTATTTCCTCCTCTTCAACAAACAATGAAGACACAACTGGAATGCTGCCACCGTATTCCTTCGCTTTATCCATCACATTAATTCCAAGAAAAGATAAAATGACACTGAATAAAATGATAGCAAAGATGACTGGGATGCAAATAACAAGAAAAAACCATTGTAATTTGCTATGTGTTTTTTCATTTTCACTCATAGAATCACCTTACCTCATCTGTTTGCAAATAATCGGATGGACACCTCATCCATTTGCAAGAGTTCAACTCGCTTTATTTCTTCTTTATATTGTTCTTGTTTCAATTGTTTCATTTTTTCATATTTTTTAAGCTCAATAGATTTCAAAATGAAATCTTCTTGTTTTTTGTTCATTTTTTCTCGCGCAAGCTGAGTAGCTCGTTGCTTCACTTGAATTTCATGTTGTAATTGCAAAACTTTCGTTTGGTTTTGTTGTAAATCATAAATCGATGTTCCAGTCGAAATCTGTTCACGCGCATGTGTTTCCAATTCCTCTTTACGCTTAAGTAACTCATATAATTGGGAAGCTACTAGTTCAAACTGATCAACTGCTTCTTGGTATTGAGCTTGTGTCGTATTCTTCTCTTGTTCCTTAAACTGCATGACTTTCTCAAGCGTAAATTGGAATGACATGCTTAACGTTCACCTCTTCCGAACTCATTCAATAGTCTTTGAACCGATTCATCGACATTGGTTGCTTCATCCGTTGCTTGCTTTAGGAAAGAAATAATCTGTGGATGCATTTGAATGGCCTCATCAATCTCTCGTGATGCTCCTCTTTTATAAGCACCTATATTAATCAAATCCTCATTCTCATCAAAGATAGATAATAGGGTTCTCACTCTATCAGCACAAGCACGATGTGTGTCATCTGTGATATCAGCCATTACACGACTAACACTTCTTAATACGTTAATCGCAGGGAATTGCCCTTTATTGGCTAATTTCCGGTCTAGCACCAAATGTCCATCTAAAATGCCTCGGACAGCATCTGCAATAGGCTCATTCATATCATCGCCATCCACTAAGACTGTATAAAATGCTGTAATAGAACCTAATGCATCCGTACCTGATCGCTCTAATAGTTTGGGAAGCATAGCAAAAACAGATGGGGTATACCCTTTTGAAGTAGGAGGTTCTCCAACAGCTAATCCGATTTCTCTTTGTGCCATAGCAAATCTAGTCACAGAATCCATCATTAAATTAACATGAAGCCCTTGATTTCGAAAATACTCAGCTACCGCCGTTGCCGTCATCGCTCCCTTTATTCGCATTAACGCAGGTTGGTCTGACGTCGCAACAACAAGAACCGTTTTCCGTAAACCTTCTTCTCCTAGGTCTCGTTCTATAAAATCTTTCACTTCTCGCCCACGTTCACCAATCAGAGCAATCACGTTGACGTCAGCAGCAGAATTTTTTACCAACATTGAAAGCAGTGTACTTTTACCGACCCCACTTCCTGCAAAGATCCCAATTCGTTGACCTTTACCAACAGTAAAAAGAGAATCAATTGCTCGCACGCCAAGTGACATCTTTTCATGTATACGCGGTCTAGCTAAAGGATTAGGTGGGGTGTTATCCGTTGGAAATGAAGTAAGTCCTTTAGGAAGCGGCCCCTTTGTCATTAGCTCTCCACATCCATCAATGACATGTCCTATTAATCCATTTCCTACTTTTATTTCCAAAGGCTTTCCAGTGGCCTCTACAAGGCTTCCCGGAGAAATTTCCATAGTCCCATCAAGGGGCATTAAGAGAACATTCTCATCTCGAAAGCCTACCACTTCTGCTTTTACCTTTGTTTGTTTTGTTTTTCCAACAATGATGTAGCAAAGGTCTCCAATTGAAGCTTGGGGGCCTTTTGATTCAATTGTTAATCCCACAACCCGTGTAACTTTTCCGTACCATTTATATGGAGATAAAGAAGGGACAGAATTAATAAGAGCTTGTGCCTTCATGATCCCCCTCCTTTAATTTCTCAAGTAACTGCCTTTTCAATTCTTCAAGTTGTTTATCTATCGTTGCCTCAATCCGACCATATTTAGATTCAATGACACAACCGTTTTTCATCAGACCCGCATCAGGATAGATAAAAAGATTCTCCGTATGACTCAATAGTTGTTCAAGTTCCTCTTTTTGGTGTGTTGTTCTTTCAAACCAATCTGGGTGAACATAAATTCTAACATTCTCATGCTCACGTACTTCTGTCATCACTTGCTTTAAAAGAGATGACCAAATTTCTTGATTCTCCGTTAATTGCACATCTATCATACGCCTTGCAACCGCCGTTGCTAGTTCAACAATAACAGGTTCAGCTGAATCTAATGTCTTCTCATATTCCTGTTCAGATTGAGCAATAATAGCTCGAGCCTGTTGAATTAAGTTACTGTAAGATTGAAAGCCCTCACTTTGCCCATGTTCTAAACCTTCTTGGTACCCTTGGTTCATTGCTTCTGCTCTAGCTTCTTCTATTTTCAAATGCGCTTGTTGCCGCTCTAGTTCCGCTTGCTCCAATACCCTACTAGCTTGTTCTTTTGCCTCTGCTAATACCTGTTTTGCTTTTTTTTGAGCTTCTGCAATTTCTATTTCTATTTGTTTCTGACGTTCCTCTAGAATAATCATTTTTTCTGAATCTTTCTTAGTTTCACTATTTATTTCAAGCTTATTGAAAATACCCTCTTCAAAAAGATTTCGAATGGTAATTTGCTTAGTTTCCGTTGAGGCATGAGGAGAATGTAGTGATTTAATAATTTTAGACAATAATATCGTCTCCTCCACCACGAGCTATAACAATTTCACCAGCTTCTTCTAAACGACGAATCACCGCAACAATTCTAGATTGAGCTTCTTCAACATCTCTTAATCTGACAGGACCCATGAATTCCATCTCGTCTTTAAATGTCTCTGCCATACGTTGCGACATGTTATTAAAGACAATTTCCTTCACTTCTTCACTAGCAACTTTTAACGAAAGCTGTAGATCTTCGTTCTCTACATCTCTGATGACACGTTGAATTGAACGATTATCAAGCGTAACAATATCTTCAAAGACAAACATACGCTTTTTAATTTCTTCTGCAAGCTCTGGATCTTGAATTTCTAAGGCATCCAAAATAGTTCTTTCTGTACTACGATCTACACTATTTAACACTTCTACAACTGCCTCAATTCCACCAGCATCTGTATAGTCTTGTGTCACCGTTGACGATAACTTTTGTTCCAAAATAGATTCAACCTCATTCACGATTTCTGGCGATGTACTATCCATTAAGGCAATTCTTTTAGCTACATCTGCTTGTACTTCTTGAGGCAATTCTGATAAAATTTGCCCTGCTTGAACGGACTCTAAATAAGATAAGATAAGAGCAATTGTTTGCGGGTGTTCATTTTGAATAAAATTCAAAATTTGCGATGGATCGGCTTTACGTGCAAAGTCAAAAGGACGCACTTGTAGCGTTGATGTCAGACGGTTTATAATGCCCATTGCATTTTCTTCACCTAACGCTTTTTCAAGAATGCTTTTTGCGTAACCAATCCCACCTTGTGCAATATAGTCTTGAGCTAGCACTAAAGAGTGAAATTGCTCAAGTATTTCCTCTTTCATCCCACTATCCACTTTTCGAACATTTGCAATTTCAAGTGTGAGTTGTTCAATTTCTTCTTCTGACAAATGCTTGTACACTTGTGCTGAAACATCAGGCCCAAGAGAGATGAGGAGGATTGCCGCCTTTTGTTTACCTGTTAATCCTTTGTTTGTTGCTGTAGCCATACTATCCCTCCTAATCTTCAGATAACCATGTTCTTAATAGTTTTGAAAACTCATCTGGCTTTTCCTTTGCCATCTTTTCTAATTGTTTACGCTTTGTCGCGGATAATCCAGTGTCTTCATTTGGAAGGTCTGGTATTTCATAATTAACCTCTTTTACAAACATTTCCTCTGCTGCATGATCTTGTTTCTTCTTTCTTAAAAGCAAGAATATTAATAGCAGTATAACAACTACTAATACTCCACCTACCACATACATCCACATCGGGATCGCCTCGATTGGTTGTTGATAAAATTCCATTTTCCCTTCAAAAGGTTGGGAAGTGATAGCAATCTTCTCATTAATCAATTCAGGAGTAAGCTCATTGGCATAAACTCCTGAAATACTAGTTCTCACAATTGTGCCTAATAGTTGTTGAATATCATCTATACGTTCTTGCGGAAGGACATCTAAGCCTTCTGGCGGCTCTACCATTACTTGAATTCCTAAATCACGTATTTTATAAGGACTTTCCACAATATCTCGGTTAATCCGATTTACTTCATTATTAATTCGATCTTCCGTACGTTCCCATTCAGAAGGTCCTTGTCCCACAGCCGCTGGGAAGTTAGGAATTTCATCACCTACTCCAACTACTCCACCGTCCACGGTTCCCTCTCCGCTATATGTCTCAGCAATTCGTTCAATACTAACCGCAATCCCTTCCATATTCTCAGGATCAACCGGTTCCACTAAAGCTTCTGTACGATTTTCTTGTGTGAAATCAATATCAGTTGTGACTGAAACAAGAACCTTATCTCTCCCAACAACAGTTCCTAGCATTTGTTGTAAGTTTCTCGTTAAATCACGTTCAATATCTCGTTGAATAGCACGTTGCTGTTCATAGACTGAGAGAGTTGAATCACCAGTATTTCCATTATCATATAAATAATCGTTAAACATTTGGTCAGAAATGACGATATTTTCTATTGGAAGGTTCGGAACACTTTTTGAGACTAAATGAAATAATGCTTTAACTTGCGCCGGCTCAAGTTGATAACCCGGAGCTAGATCTAAAACAACTGCAGCTGTTGAGGCTTCTTTAGTTGCGCTTAGCCACACACTCTCTTCTGGTAACGTAATCATGACATTCGCATGATTAACCCCATTAATGTTACGAATTAAACTACCAAGCTCTGTTTGCATCGCAGCACGCTCAATAACTGAGAATTCATTATCAGTCATCCCAAAACCCATTTGATCTTGAAAGAAACTATAATCAATGCTTCCGCTTTTCGGTAAACCCTCTGCAGCTAAATCCACCTTAAGTGAGTCCACAAGTGCCTCTGGAACTAAAATAGCCGTGCCATTATCTGAAATCGTTGATGATATTCCGCGCGCATCTAGTGTTTCTTTTATCTGTCCTGTTTCTTGAAGTGTTAAATTGCTATATAAAGCAGCGTAACTCTGTTTAGTGCTCATAAAAGTTATAAGTATAAGGACCAATAAAATTGCCAAAAAAGTACCGATAAAGATCCCCTTTTGTTTTGCATTCCGCCCATCCCAATATTCTGCCCATTTCGCTTTGTAACTTACTAATTTTTCGTTCATGTGACCTCCCCTTAGAAACGACAATCAAAAAGAGAAAAGCCTAGTCAACTAGACTTTTAAACTTGCATTCGCATAATTTCTTGGTAAGCTTCTACTACTTTATTTCTGACTTCGACTGTTGCCTGGAGAGTAATGCTGGCTTTATGACCAGTTATCATTACATCATGAAGATTATCTATTTCACCTTTTGCAAGTAATTCAGTCTTTTCGGCTGAAGCTTTTTGTAAATGATTAACGTCTTTAATCGCTTGGCTTAAAGCTGATTTAAATGTATCTTGAGCTGCCGCAGGTGTTATTTTAGTTTTAGCGCCGTTAACAGCCGTTTGATTTATTAAAAATGGTAATTGAATGCCTGATATATTCATTTATGATATCCCCTATCTTCCGATTTCTAAAGCTTTTAGAAGCATATTTTTTGATGCATTTAAGGTTGTCACATTCGCTTCATATGACCTTGTTGCACTCATTAAATCAACCATTTCTCTAAGAGGGTCCACATTGGGCATTTGAACATATCCTTCCTCATTAGCATCTGGATGTTCCGGATTGTAAACTAATTTAAATGGAGTTTGATCATTAATGATTCCCGATACCTTCACACCATTTCCAACAGATGATGACTCATTAGACATCGCTTTATTTAGGAAAGGAGCAAACGATTGTTTTTCGTTTGGTTGCATAACGACCATTTTTCTTTGATACGGTTGCCACTCGCCATTTACCATAGTTCCTCTAGTTGTTTCTGCATTAGCCATATTAGCTGATATTACGTCCATACGTAATCGCTGAGAGGTTAATGCTGAGGCACTTGTGTTAAAACCGTGAAATATCGTCATCTTTTATCTCCCTCCTTTTATTACTGTTTGTAGGCTATTAAAGCTTCCATTTATTCGATCAATCAATGCATTATAATAAATTTGATATTTAGCTAACTCAGCCATTTCTAAATCAATATCGACATTATTTTGATTATGGTTGTACATCGTACCCCTATTCGTCACTACAACAGGTGATCGTTTAGTTGTAGTAAATTCAACATGTTGATCATTTGTACGATGTGCTTTCATATTAGAAGCGTTCATTGCTTCTGATAATGTATGTTTAAAGCTAACTTGCTTCGCATTGTAATTCGGTGTATCTACATTTGCAATATTATTAGATATTGCCTTTTGACGTAATTGAGCTCCTTCTAATCCACGTTCTAAAGATTTGATGGTTGAGCTACCAAAAAGATCCAAAAAAATCACCTTCCGACATCATACTTCATTTCGACATTTTTCGCACTCATTACTAACTTTTACACACTTTTTCAAAGTCTCTACGAGAATTGTATTAAAAGTCACGTAAAAAGTCTAACACCGTTTCATGGAATTACAGATTCAAGATAAAAGAACTATAAAACAATGTAGACTTTTGTCTCATTTTACTGCAAGTATGATGTTAATCACCCTAAATTTCGACATTATTCCACGAAATTCATCAGTTGATTTTTGAACTAAACTCATCAGATGAAGTGGAAATCATCGGTCATTCCACTTCATTATCAATATAAAAGTAATTTATCATATTTTTATGCCAAAGTCATTCTTTCTTCCTAGGAAGATCAGAGTGGATCTTGCATAACTTACCTTTAACGTTCTGACTAATACGTTAGCATTGGAGAAAGCGCATTTTAAAGAATGCATATAAAAAGCCGCGCCAAATCGTCAAGTGACTTTGGCGCAGCTTTTATTTTCTTATTTCGTTTTTAATTTATCTAATTCAAGCAAGAACTTGTCATTTAACACTTTAATATAAGTTCCTTTCATTCCAAGGGAGCGCGACTCGATCACACCAGCACTTTCTAGTTTACGAAGGGCATTTACAATAACAGAACGTGTAATCCCTACTCGATCGGCAATCTTACTTGCTACAAGTAATCCTTCTTTTCCATCTAATTCATGGAAGATATGCTCAACAGCTTCTAACTCACTATAAGATAATGAACTGATAGCCATCTGAACAACAGCTTTACTACGTGCTTCTTCTTCAATTTCTTGAGTTTTTTCATGGAGAATTTCCATCCCAACAACAGTTGCACCATATTCAGCTAAAATCAAATCGTCATCACTAAATGATTGATTTAACCTAGCAAGAATTAGAGTACCAAGGCGTTGACCTCCACCTTGAATCGGCACTACTGTTGTAAGACCACTTTTAAATAGATCTTTGTTCTCAACAGGAAACGCCGTATATTCACTTTCAATATCAAGGTTAGCCGATGTTTCTTCAATTTTGAAAAGGCCATCCGTATATTCTTCTGGAAAACGTCGATCTTCTAACATCTTCTTCATTCTTTCATTTTCAATCTCTTGTTTAATTGCAAAACCTAGTAATTTTCCACGACGACTAACTACAAAAATGTTGGCACTAATAGTGTCACGAAGTGTCTCGGCCATATCTTTGAAATTTACGTGTTGTACCCCAGTCTTTTGTAACATTTCATTAATTTTTCTTGTTCTTGATAATAAATCCATAATTCTTTCTCCTCCTACAACTTCACAGAATATATTGGCTAAGATCTCGATTCTTTGCAATAGAAGCTAATTTTTCTTCTACATATTCTGGCGTTATCACAATTTCTTCTAAATTTATATCCGGTGCCTCAAAAGAAAGATCTTCAAGTAACCGTTCAAGTATCGTGTGTAGCCGTCTAGCTCCAATATTCTCGGTCTCTTGATTGACTTCCGTTGCAATAGTCGCAATCTTATGAACAGCTTTGTCCGAAAACGTAACTTTTATACCCTCTGTTTCTAGAAGAGCCACATATTGTTTAATCAAAGCATTATTCGGTTCAATAAGAATACGTACAAAGTCATCGACCGTTAAATTGGAAAGCTCAACACGAATGGGAAAGCGTCCCTGTAATTCTGGTATAAGATCAGAAGGTTTAGCCATATGAAAAGCTCCAGCTCCAATAAAAAGGACGTGATCCGTCTTAACAGGTCCATGCTTCGTTACAACTGTGGAACCTTCAACGATTGGCAATATGTCACGTTGAACGCCTTCCCGAGACACGTCTGCTGACTGCTGACCTTTGCTAGCTACTTTATCAATTTCATCAATAAAGATGATTCCTAATTGTTCAGCTCTCGTTACAGCTTCTTGCGTCACTTCGTCCATATCAATGAGCTTTTGTGCCTCTTCTTCAATTAAAACTTTTCTAGCATCCGATACAGGCAATCGTCTTTTCTTTCTTTTTTTTGGTATCATACCACCGAGCATTTCTTGCATATTCATGCCCATCTGCTCCATACCCGCCCCTTGAAACATATCCATGAAATTTTGAGACTGTTCATCTACTTCAATCGTAACTAGGTGATCCTCAAGTTCACCTAAAGCAAGCTTATGAGCTGTTTGTCTACGTCTTGAGGCAATGTTGGATTCTTCTACTGGTTCAGTTTCCACTTCTTGTGTTCCCTGTTGACCAAAAATCATCTCAAAAGGATTTTTATAATTGGTTTGTTTCTTTGATGTGGGTACAAGCAATTCAACGATGCGTTGATTGGCATTTTCTTCAGCTTGACCACGCACTTGGTGCATTTTCTCTTCCTTTATCATTCGAAAACTTGTTTCAACAAGATCACGAACCATAGATTCTACATCTCGCCCTACATAACCAACCTCAGTGAACTTGGTTGCTTCGACTTTCACAAATGGAGCTCCTACTAATTTAGCAAGTCGACGGGCGATTTCTGTTTTCCCTACACCTGTTGGTCCAATCATTAAAATGTTTTTGGGTGTAATTTCATCTCTCATTTTTTCATCTAGTTTACTACGTCTGAAACGATTACGTAATGCTATTGCAACTGATTTTTTCGCTCCTTCTTGACCAACAATAAATTGGTTAAGGCGATCAACAATTTCACGAGGAGTTAAGTCTGTTCTCACTATCTTCACTCTCCATTTCTGAATCGTTCAATTAGTTAAGTTCTTCTACCACGATATTTAAGTTTGTATATACACAAATTTCACCAGCTGTTTCTAACGATGCCTGCGCGATTTCTTTTGCAGAAAGTGAGGGGGCATGTTTCTTAAGTGCTCTTCCTGCAGAAAGGGCATAGTTACCTCCAGACCCTATAGCTAAGATCCCATCATCAGGTTCAATCACTTCACCTGTTCCAGAAACTAGTAATAGATGATCTTGATTCATAACAATAAGCATGGCTTCAAGTCTTTTTAGAACTTTGTCACTACGCCATTCCTTCGCCAACTCCACTGCTGCTCTTTGCAGGTTACCGTTATACTCTTCCAACCTCGCTTCAAATTTCTCAAATAATGTAAAAGCATCTGCTACAGATCCAGCAAATCCAGCAATAACTTTACCTTGATAAATTTTACGAACTTTTTTTGCTGTATGTTTCATCACAACGGCGTTACCAAACGTAACTTGGCCATCACCGGCCATTGCACATTTACCGTTATGTTGTATAGCAAAGATTGTTGTGGCATGAAATGTATGATTCATTATAAATCCTCCCTTACAAATCCTCTAAGCCCGAGGATGAGCATGTTTGTATACATCACGTAATCGATCTTTTGTAACATGTGTGTATATTTGGGTCGTTGAAAGATGTTCATGACCTAAAAGTTCTTGAACAACCCTTAAATCAGCTCCATTGTTTAACATATGCGTGGCAAACGAATGTCTAATGTCATGCGGTCTTAAACGTTTATTTGAGGATACTTTCTCCATACGCTTCTGAACAATCGTACGAATGCTCCTGTCAGATAATTGTCCCCCACGATAATTTAAAAATAAAGCGGTTGAGCGGTTGTTCGTCTTTGTTAAGAGTTTTTTTCTGCCATCTTCAATATACTCGTGTAATGCGTCACATGCAAAAGCACCCATTGGATTGTAGCGTTCTTTTCGTCCTTTACCGATTACTAGAGCTGTACCAATCGTTAAGTCGATGTCATGGATAGATAGATGTCTACACTCACTTACCCTCATTCCAGTTGCATATAACAACTCTAAAATTGCTCGATCTCGTTGATCAAGTGGTGTTTGACCGTCTAAAGACTCAAATAACTCTTTCATTTCTTCTTCGTACAAAAAAGTGGGCAATCGTTCCCCACTTTTAGGCAGTACTACCGTAGCAAATACATTCTCATCCACGTGCTTTTCTCTCAGATGAAACATGTAAAAGCTTCGTAGTGCAGAAATTTTTCTTGAAACCGTTTTTCTTGCGTATTCTTTTTCGTATAAACACGTTAAATAATCACGTACATCTTGTGTCTTTACGGTCGCAAAGTCATTTATATTTTTTCTTTTTATAAACGATACAAAGTCAACTATATCACGGGAGTAATTACTGATCGTATGTATAGAGCTATTCTTTTCCAACTGTAAATATGTAAGAAATTGATCGATCCAAGCCTGTTCATTCACTATAAACACCACCAATACTCGCAGAGCTACTAAATTCTATCATGATTTAGTAGCTCTTGACAACTGAATTTACGTTTTTTTCACAAAATTCTGAATTGCGCTCAATGCTCGATCAGCTAGTTGTTCGTATCTCTCTTTTTTGTCTTTAATGCGTACCTCAAGAGGTGGTAATAAACCGAAATTGGCATTCATTGGTTGGAAATTCTTCTTAGCAGCTGTTGTGATATAAGAAGCCATGCTACCAATGACTGTCGTTTCAGGAAAAGTGATTAATTCCTTATTTTGTACATAATTAGCTGCGTTTATTCCCGCGACTAGTCCTGCAGCAGCTGATTCGACATACCCTTCAACACCTGTTATCTGACCTGCAAAGAATAGATCATCCCTTCCTCTATACTGGTAAGTTGGATTTAACAGATTAGGGGAATTAATAAATGTATTTCGATGCATCACACCATAACGAACAATTTCTGCATTTTCTAGACCAGGAATTAATTGTAAAACTTCTTTTTGTGGGCCCCATTTCAAATGTGTTTGGAACCCAACAAGGTTATACAACGTTCCTGATGTATTATCTTGCCTTAGCTGAACGACTGCATAAGGACGCTTTCCCGTCTCTGGATGTTCAAGTCCCACTGGCTTCATAGGTCCAAACAACATCGTTTTGCGACCACGCTTTGCCATAACTTCAATTGGCATACATCCTTCAAAAAATACTTCCTTTTCAAACTCTTTTAGAGGTACCGTTTCAGCAGAGACAAGTGCGTCGTAAAATTGATTAAATTCCTCTTCTGTCATTGGACAGTTTAAGTATGCCGCTTCACCTTTATCATACCTTGACTTCAAATAAACTTTATCCATATTTATAGATTCTGTTTCAATAATAGGGGCTGCTGCATCGTAAAAATACAGATATTCTTCTCCTGTTAATTCTTTAAGTTGCTTCGATAAATGTTCCGAAGTTAGCGGTCCGGTTGCAATGATCGTTGGGCCATCAGGAATTGCCGTTATTTCTTCATTAAACACAGTAACATTTGGGTGATTCCTTACACGATCTGTCACTTTGTCAGCAAAATCATGTCGATCAACAGCTAAAGCTCCACCGGCAGGAACCGCGGCATCATCTGCTGAACGAATAATCACTGAGTCTAATTTCCGCATTTCTTCTTTTAAGACGCCAACAGCATTCGTTAACGCATTTCCCCTTAATGAGTTACTACAAACCAATTCTGCAAATTTATCTGTGTGATGTGCCGGCGTTTGTTTAACTGGGCGCATTTCATATAAGTGAACTGTAACGCCTCTCTTAGCAAGTTGCCAAGCTGCTTCGCTGCCTGCTAACCCTGCACCGATAACGTTAACATGTTGATGTGACAAAATAAATCCCTCCAAGTACTTCCATACTATACATTAGAAATGCCTTCACCCATAACAGGTGAAGGCTTTATATATATTATCATAATACGTAAGCAAACTACAAACATTTGTATCAGACTAAAAGTTTTATACTAAATTCTTTGTGTGTACTAGTCACATTTTTTTCACTAATTGCTTCGAAATGTTTCAAAAAGGTAAAAACCGACCTTTTTGAAACATTTCTTCAGTTAGATTCTTCTTTATAGTCGCATGAGGAGCATTCTACGTTGACGCCTTTTTTTGATTTTTTTTCGACTAACATGCTATTACATTTTGGACATGGTCTTGCAATTGGTTTGTCCCACGATAAGAATTCACATTCTGGGTAGCGGTCGCAACCGTAGAAAATTCGGCGCTTTTTACTTTTACGTTCTACGATATTTCCTTCTTTACAAGATGGACACTTCACACCAATGTCTTTAACGATAGCCTTAGTATTTCGACATTCTGGAAAATTAGAGCAGGCCATAAATTTACCATAGCGTCCCATTTTATAGACCATTTCGTGCCCACATTTATCACAATCTTCGCCGGCAGGCTCATCTTTTATTTCTACTTCCTTCATTTCTTCTTCAGCAACTGCTAAGCGCTTTTCAAAGCCGTTATAAAAACCATCGATAATGCGAATCCACTCTTGTTGACCTTCTTCAATGGAGTCTAAATCATCTTCCATTTTAGCGGTGAATTCCACATCGAGGATTTCCGGAAAGAACTCAACAATTAATTCTAAAACGATTGATCCAAGTTCAGTTGGAATAAAACGCTTATCCTCAAGTGCTACATAACCGCGACGTTGAATCGTATCTAAAGTTGGTGCGTAAGTAGAAGGTCTACCTATACCAAGCTCTTCCATTGTCTTAACAAGACGAGCTTCGGTATATCTTGGTGGTGGTTGAGTAAAATGCTGATTCGGTTCGATTTCTAACCTCTCAACCTTTTGACCTTCTTCTAAATTTGGTAACAATCGATCTTCCTCTTTTTTCCCATCATCATTGCCTTCAATATAGACTTTCATGAAACCGGCGAACTTCACTTTAGAGCCTGTCGCTCTGAATTGAACTCCATTTTGTTCTATATCTACTGTCATTGTATCCATTATAGCTGGGGCCATCTCACTTGCTACCATACGTTCCCAAATTAACTTATACAATCTCAGTTGATCACGGGATAAATAACCTTTGACCATTTTCGGATCTTTAAACACTGATGTCGGACGAATTGCTTCATGGGCATCTTGCGCTTTTTTATCTTTCTTAACAGCCCTTTTTTCTTTACGTGTATATTCTTCACCATATGTTTGTTCAATGTATTGCTTTGCTTCTTCTTGAGCTGTTTCTGATATACGCGTTGAATCTGTACGCATATACGTAATGAGACCAACGGCTCCTTCTTTCTTATCAAGTTCAATACCCTCATATAGTTGCTGAGCAATCATCATCGTTTTCTTTGCTCTAAAGTTTAATTTACGAGCAGCCTCTTGTTGCAACGATGACGTGGTAAATGGAGTTACCGGATTTCGTTTGCGCTCCTTCTTTTTTACTGAAGTAACATCAAATTGGCCGTCCTTCAATTTGGAGAGTACTTGCTTCACTTCTTCTTCTGATGAAAGTTCTTTTTTCTTGCCTTCAATCCCATAGAACTTTGCATCAAAAGCTTCACCTTCTAGCGCAAACTGCGCTGGAATACTCCAGTATTCTTCTGGAATAAAACTTTGGATTTCTTTTTCACGTTCAATAATCATTTTAACCGCAACCGATTGAACACGCCCAGCACTTAGTCCTTTTTTTACTTTCTTCCATAATAATGGACTAATGTTATACCCAACTAATCGATCTAAAATTCGCCTTGCTTGTTGAGCATCTACTAGGTCCATATTTATAGGACGTGGGGTTTTAAAAGCATCTTTAATTGCTTGTTTTGTTATTTCGTTAAAAACTACTCTACAATCAGAGTTTTCATCGATATCGAGACTGTGAGCAAGATGCCAAGCGATTGCTTCACCTTCTCTATCGGGGTCAGCCGCGAGATAAATCTTTTTAACTTTTTTGGCAGCTGTTTTTAATTCTTTTAAAACGGGACCTTTTCCACGTATTGTAATGTACTTGGGTTCATAACTTTTTTCTACATCTACTCCCATTTGACTTTTTGGCAAGTCTCTAACATGTCCCATTGAAGCTTTAACAATATATTTTTTCCCTAAATATTTCCCAATGGTCTTTGCTTTGGCGGGAGATTCAACGATTACTAAATAATCGGCCATATAGCAACTCCCTCTCTCGAAGATATAATTAAAATCTTCCCTATTATTAAACACACTTTTGGTATTTGTCAAACAGTAGTTGGTAAAAGAGGGAAAAAGAAAAGAGGGAATTTTGTCGCATTTTGTATTTTAATCTTCTAACTCGAGCAAGATGTCTTCTTCACTTGTTATTAATTTTGCGCCTTGTTGAATAAGATAATTGGTTCCCTTAGATTGCTCTGAAAAGATAGACCCTGGTACAGCAAAGACATCTCTACCTTGCTCCAACGCTTGATCTGCGGTAATAAGTGAACCGCTTTTTTCTTTGGCTTCTATGACTAAAACAGCATGAGATAGACCACTAATTATTCGATTTCGAGCAGGAAAATGCCACTTTCTTGGAGGGGTATGAGGTGGGTATTCGGTGAGAACTAAATGTTTTTGTGACAATTTTAAAAATAGTCCGATATTTTCTTTTGGATACATATAATTAAAACCCGAGCCTAGTACAGCGATTGTATGACCAGATGTATTTATTGTATACGAATGAGTGATTGAATCAATCCCCTTGGCCAAACCACTTACAATTGTCCAACCTTTCTCCGCCAAAGGTGGGACTAATTTAGCAACAGCTGCCACACCGAATTCACTAGGTACTCGAGTACCAATAACGGCTAATCGTCTGTTGTCAAAGAGCACCTCTATTCTACCCATTGCGTATAGAACAAATGGAGGATCAAATATTTGTTTTAATAAAAGTGGATATTCCTGATCTTCTATCGTTATGATGTGAATGTTATTTTTGTGGAAGTAATTTAAAAGTTGTTGTGGCGTACAAGAATGAAGGTGTTTGAACACAGAATTAGCGTTTTTAGGAGAGAGTTGGAACAACGTTTGCCATTGATGAATGGAATAATCATAAATTAATTTTAAGTGATTGTCTCGTTGTAGAATCTTACATAATATATTTCTACTAATCTCTCGACAACTATGGAGATGAATTAATCGTAGGCGAAACTCAGACATTAGGAACCCCCTTTTTTGGAAATTACAAAGAAAGCCCTCAATTTCGAGGACTTTCTATTAAAATGCATTGCTTAGTTTGTTACTTTATGTGTAGTACATTTTTCAAGTAAGCCCTTTTCTTTTAGAACAGAGATAAGAGTCTCACCCATAACAGAAGGAGTTTCTGCTACTTTAATACCGCAGCTCTCCATTGTTTTAATCTTTTCAGCTGCAGTACCTTTTCCACCAGAAATAATCGCACCAGCATGCCCCATACGCTTTCCTGGAGGTGCTGTTTGACCACCGATAAACCCAACCACTGGTTTAGTCATATTGGCTTTTACCCACTCAGCAGCTTCTTCTTCTGCAGTACCACCAATTTCACCAATCATGATAACCGCATAAGTATCTGGATCTTCATTAAATAAGTTTAATACATCAATGAAGTCAGTTCCATTAACTGGGTCTCCACCAATACCAACAGCAGAGGATTGCCCAATTCCATTCGTTGATAATTGATGAACAGCCTCGTACGTAAGGGTACCAGAACGTGAAACAACACCTACATGGCCTTTTTTATGAATGTATCCTGGCATAATACCAATTTTACACTCTTCAGGAGTGATAACACCTGGGCAGTTTGGTCCGATTAAACGAGTCTTCTTCCCTTGCATATAACGCTTAACGTTAACCATATCCATTACTGGAATTCCTTCTGTAATACAAATAGCTAAATCAAGCCCAGCATCAGTTGCTTCCATAATCGCATCTGCAGCAAATGCAGGTGGTACGTAAATAACGGATGCATTTGCACCTGTCGCTTTCACTGCTTGTTCTACTGTATCAAATACAGGAATTCCTTCAACCTCTGTGCCACCTTTACCAGGTGTTACACCACCAACGATATTCGTACCATATTCAACCGCTTGCTTTGTATGGAACAAGCCTGTAGCTCCTGTAATACCTTGTACAATAACTTTTGTATCTTTGTTAATTAGGATACTCATTCTCCACGTCCCGCCTTTCTATTTCACTAATGAAACGATTTTTTGTGCGCCGTCAGCCATTGAATCAGCAGCTGTAATATTTAATCCTGAGTCTTTAAGGATTTGTTTTCCAAGATCGACATTTGTACCTTCTAGACGAACGACAAGTGGAATCTCAAGACCAACTTGCTTAGTAGCTTCAACTACACCTTCTGCAATGATGTCACATTTCATGATACCACCAAAAATGTTGACGAAGATCCCTTTAACACTTTCATCTGAAAGAATAATTTTGAATGCTTCTGTTACTTTTTCAGCAGTTGCACCGCCACCAACATCAAGGAAGTTAGCCGGATCGCCACTGTAATGTTTAATGATATCCATCGTTGCCATTGCAAGTCCAGCACCATTAACCATGCAGCCAATATTTCCGTCTAGAGAAATATAGCTTAAGTCGTATTTAGATGCTTCGATTTCTTTCGCATCTTCTTCTTCAAGATCACGGTATGCAAGAATATCTTTTTGACGATACAGTGCATTAGAATCAAAATTTAATTTTGCATCTAGTGCCATAACCTTCCCGTCACCTGTTGTTACAAGTGGGTTAATTTCTGCGATTGAACAATCTTTATCAACGAAAACTTTATATAGCCCCATCATGAACTTAACTGCTTGACCAACTAGCTCTTTTGGAATATTAATATTAAATGCTAGACGACGAGCTTGGAATCCTTGTAGGCCCACAGCTGGGTCAATTACCTCTTTAAAAATCTTTTCAGGAGTCGCCTCAGCAACCTCTTCAATTTCCGTACCGCCCTCTTCAGAAGCCATTAAGACAACACTTGAAGTAGCACGATCTAGTACTAATCCAATGTAGTACTCATTCTTAATGTCGCAGCCTTCCTCGACAAGTAAGCGCTTTACTTCTTTACCTTCTGGACCTGTTTGATGAGTTACTAATGTTTTACCTAGTATCTCATTTGCATATGTACGAACTTCATCCAAATTCTTTGCAACTTTAACTCCGCCCGCTTTCCCACGGCCACCTGCATGGATTTGTGCTTTCACAACACTTACACTAGAACCTAATTCTTTTGCTGCTTCTACTGCTTCGTCAACTGAGAACGCTACTTTCCCGTTAGGAACAGCAACACCATAATTGCGAAGAAGCTCTTTCCCTTGATACTCGTGGATATTCATTCTCTCTCCAGCCTCCTATCAATTGCATGTAATTTCAGACCACTCAGTCCATTTAATGTTGAATGACTGAATCCTTCTTTTTTATTCTACCATTGTTTTCACAAAATGGGGAGGGGAAATTCCCTCCTCCTATCAAATTAATTATAAAAGTTCGACAAGTCCTCTGTCGAATCACACATGTTCTGCGAATGATCAATTATTTGTTGCTCGTTTGCTATTCCTTTTCTTTTTATAGCCCATATTGATTATTTCAAACTATTTATCAAATTTTCCCTCCGATTGCTCTTTTTTCTTATTTTTCTTATTTTTCTTATTTTTCTTATTTTTCTCACCTTTTTGGCCTAATAAAAATTTAGTTAAATCGATTTTTGCGTCTGACTCTTGTATGGAATGATGGATACCTAATTCATGGGCATATTCTTCAGTTTGTTGATTTCCTTCATTAGCTTTCATATTTCTTGCCTCCTCTTTTATGAATTACAACTCAACACTATTGAGTTTGTCCCAAAAGATAATTATTAAAAAGGATGATGCATAAGTCATTAAAGACTTTCGCATCATCCTTTTTAACTTTCATGTTTAACTGTGGTCCTCATCCCTAGGCTATTTTCCATTTTGATCAATACGATAAATAAAAGCAAAAACTTCTGCTACTACTTCATAAAGCTCCGGCGGAATAGTTTGGTTGACTTCGAGTTGACTCAGCATCCCAACTAACGAAGGATCTTCTTGAATAGGAATTTGATGTTCTTTAGCAAGGGTAATAATTTCTTCTGCAAGTAATCCTTGTCCTTTTCCAATCACTTTAGGTGAATGATCCTTATTTGCCTGATAACGAAGGGCAATTGCCTGTTTTTTCTCTTGGTCTGCTTTCATATTCTTATGTCTACTCCTTGGTAGTTGCTTTTTTGTTGATAGACTGATACCTGCCTATTATTTTGCTGTTCACTTATCTTTTTCCAATTTATCGAAGACAACTGATAATCTTGTTTGACAAGCGCTCTCTTTAATGAGGGTGTTAGAAGATCTATTAAGATTTGCGGTTTATCGTTTTCATTCAAAATCATTACAGTAACAAATCGATTTTGAATTTGCAAGTCAATAACAGTCTCTTGAAGCCGCTCTAAAGTTAAATAAAACAAAACACGACAGAAAGTTGGATCGAGTTCGCCTTCCTCCCTTTTTTTTCCTTCCCACTGCATGGTTAACTCCGTTTGATAGGATCCTAAAGCAATAGGCACATGAAAAAGTATTTGATGAAAGAGTCCATTTTGTTCCTGCATAAGTAACTGTTGTCCCGTTAATCGTTGCAACGTTTGAATGACTTGATCTTTACTAGCCTGAGGTAATTCTTGTTGCTGTAGGGACATAAGCAATGCTTTGAGACGATTCGCTTGTTTTATTTCCCAGCTTCCATCCCCTTGTAAAACACGTGTAACATCATGTTCATATTGGAGACCTAGCATCGTCAAAATGGATTTCAAGTGCGCTCCAGCCGTCTCCTTACTGGAGACATTTGTGCTTGATTCTAAAACTTGCTGAAGAATAGCCTTTTCTTCTTTCCTTAGGGTATTCGTTGGCAGCTGAAGCCACTTTGCATGTACTTGCTCAGCTGACTCTTGAGAACTAACTAAAGTTAGAAGTTGTTCTAATTTATGTAGTCCTTCTTTTCCTCCTGGTATTTGAAGGTTACTCATTAAAGAGTGCACGTCTTGACTGACATGATGAGATAAGCTAGGCCAAAGCCTCTCGACAAGTTGTTGATTCTTGGGGTTAGATAGCACTTGTTTTAATAAACCATATAGTTGCTGAGTAGATGTACCCTCTTTAACGATTCCTAACCTGACTAAAAGTTGCATAGCTCCAGGTTCTTCTTTCATCACAAGTGAAAACAACTGTGCTATAGGTGAATTTGTCGTATGAAAAGAACCAGGTTTCACCATCTTTCCAATTAATTCTTTTACTTCCTGAGCAGTCTCTATATTGACCTGAGCTAGTGAAGCGTCTAGTTTTAGTAATTGTGTTGTTAGCGGTTGTTGATCACTCATTGATTGAAAAGCTAAAAACGACTCTTTTGAGATCGGCAACTGCATTTGCAACATTTTTGCAATAGAATGATAACCTCTTTCATTTAACTCGTTTAATTCTGTTAACACTTGAACACTAATTAGTAATGCCTCTTTTGAAAACGGGATTTTCAGTGCTACTAATTGACCTATGAATTTTTCCATGGCTTTTGATGGAGGTAAACCTAATTGGTGAAGTAATTTTTCCGTTGTTGCAACAGAACCTTCACGCCTCATCTTGTTATCATCTAAAACTTTCAAACGTGGGAGTCCAGTCGCATCTTTTACCTCAAACCAATATCGCTGCCCTACTGTAAGTGCTACTTCCAAACGAGCAGTTAACTGCATTCCATTTGCTGACAATGCAGCAACATTGTTCGGAAAAATCTTTGTGATTCTCCCTTGAAATAACTGTCCAGATGATAAAGAAATAACTCTTGGTTGTCTGACAGTTGCTACAGATTGATTTTGTAATGGAAACATGAACTCCCTCCTCTCTTAATCCATGATAAAGTCTTTAATGGGGCGAAAACTTTTACGATGCTCTTTCGTAATTCCTAGCTTCAAAACAGCCTCTAAATGTTCTTTCGTGCCGTAGCCAACATGTTGCTTAAACCCATAGCCAGGAAATTCCATATCTTTATCTGCCATATATTGATCTCTTGCCACTTTAGCCAATACTGAACTTGCTGCAATCGTTAAACTCTTTTGATCTCCTTTAATAAGTGAAGTTTGAGGCAAGGGCAATTCGAGCTTCATCGCATCAATTAATAGATGGTCTGCTACCATTTCTAAATTCTGAACAGCCCGTTTCATTGCTAGTTTAGTAGATTCATAGATATTGATTTGATCAATCTCCTCGGCATGGACCATTTGTATCGAATAAGCAACAGCTTGTTTTTTTATAACCTCTGCGAACTGTTCTCTTTTTTCTTTCGAGAGCTTTTTTGAATCTGTTAAGCCAAGTAATTTAAAATTCTCAGGTAAGATAACGGCCGCAGCGACGACAGGACCCGCAAGTGGACCTCGACCTACTTCATCAATACCTGCTATATGTGTATATCCTTGAAGTCTTATGTTCACTTCATACTGTGTCATTTCTTCATGCATATCTTCCAACGACTTCATTTTCAACTGAATAGCCTCATATCGCTTTACCAGTTTCTGAACACCTTTTCTCTTATCACTTTTTAACGATACAAATAGCGTTTCATCTAATTCTTCTGTATGTAAAAGTTTCTCTTCTAACTCTTTAATCGAGAGGCTCATAATCTCAACTCCTTATTAAATATATCGGCTTTTTCTCTTTTTTGTATAAGTCGTATTTATATAAATGTTATAAACCGCAGATTTCTCTTAGTGCCCCATTAGTATTTGGAATCGACTGTTACTTATTAGATAATTTATATATAAAAAAAGGTGAAAAAGCACACTGGCTCTTTCACCGGTTTATTCACTTGGGCGTTCTAACGAGATTCGTCCTAGCGTACCTGAACGCATTTCTCGCAATATTATCTCTGCGGCTTTATCATAGTCGACATAGCCACCACCAAGAAGACAACCACGCTTTTTACCAATTTCATCAAAAAGCTCAAGTCCGTCTTCAGGCACGCTTTCTAGCTTATAACGTTCTTGAATTAGACTCGGATAATGGTCTTTTAGGTAGTTCAATAAGAACAATGCGATATCTTGAAAATCAAGAAGTTCATCTTTAATGGCACCAGTAGCAGCAAGACGGTAACCAATAATTTGATCTTCAAACTTAGGCCACAATATCCCCGGAGTATCAAGGAGCTCTAATTCAGTTCCGACTTTAATCCACTGTTGCCTTTTGGTCACCCCTGGACGATCTCCTACCTGCGCTGTACGTTTTGACGCTAATCGGTTAATCAAAGTCGACTTTCCGACATTTGGAATACCTAAAATCATCGCACGAATGGCTCTTGGTTTCATTCCTCTAGAGATCATTTTTTCAATTATAGGTTTAGCTAGATGTTTACAAGCATTTGGAATTTTTTCTGTTCCTTTGCCATTTTGAGCGTTAATGGAAAGCACCGTTGCTCCCTTCGCTTCAAAATACGACTTCCAACTAGCTGTTACAGTTGGATCTGCTAAATCAGCTTTATTAAGTAAGATCAATCTTGGCTTATGCGAGACTAATTCATCAATCATTGGATTACGTGAAGCTAACGGAATACGTGCATCTAGAAGTTCAATGACGACATCGATAAACTTTAGCTTTTCTGTAACTTCTCGGCGAGCCTTCGCCATATGGCCAGGAAACCATTGAATTGTCAAAACCTACCACCTTCCTAATTTGCAATACGAATATTTGAGATAGGCCAGAATACGACATTAGCTTTCCCAATTACTTCATCAATATCAACCGTACCAATATCTCGACTATCTTTGCTTCTCCCACGGTTATCACCGAGTACAAATAATTCACCTTCAGGGACTATTACTTCTTGAAAATCTCTTGTTAACCGGTCTCCATTGTAAGCCTGCTTTAACTCATCTAAATAAGGCTCAAGTATAGCCTCACCGTTTACATATAAAATATCATCACGGTATTCAATTATATCACCTGGTAAGCCTATTACACGCTTAATGTAATCTTTTCCTGCTGGTGCATGAAAAACAATAATATCAAATCGATCTGGTTCACCGAATGTGTAGCTGATTTTGTTCACAATCATCCTGTCATTATGTTCAAGTGTTGGCATCATTGACTCTCCGTCAACAATAACTGGAGCAAACAAAAAATGGCGAATAACAAATGCAAGGACAAGTGCTATAACGACCGCTTTCAGCCACTCCCACGATTCTTTCTTCCCCTTACTCATGCTAGCGCCCTCCATCTATGTAACAATCACAAGGATAAGTTTATCATATTCCCTATAAAAGCTCACCATTTTCTATCTAAGCTGAAGAAAAAAAGAGCTTAGTCTCCTAAGCTCTTTTCTTTGCTCTTTATCGAATTTCTTTAATACGAGCTTTTTTACCACGTAGGCTACGTAGGTAGTAAAGTTTAGCACGACGTACTTTACCGCGACGCTTCACTTCGATCTTAGCGATCTTAGGTGAATGTAATGGGAATGTACGTTCAACTCCTACACCGTACGAAATCTTACGAGCTGTGAAAGTCTCGCTAATACCAGTACCACGACGCTTGATAACAACGCCTTCGAATAACTGAATACGCTCACGAGTTCCCTCAACAACTTTAACGTGGATAACTAAAGTGTCACCAGGGCGAAACGCTGGAAGATCACTACGTAGTTGCTCACTAGTAATTTCACGGATAATGTTGTTCATATAATTCCACTCCTTCCATACAGATGCTCATGTCAGCTTAAACTACAGCGGAACATCGTAATAACAGGCCTTAAGCCACAAAAACTATAATAGCATATTCTAGCAATGAAAACAAGTACTTTCTTTAAAAAGGATGCTCTTCACCTTTTTTTAAAGAAAGTCCAATGCAATGAGTATAGCCAAGTGCCTTCTTTTAAGCCTGCCTGAGCTGGTTTCTTACCGCAGGCTCGTATCGTCCCAAGCCACTGCAAGCTCTTGGACCCACTTTCTTAATCTTAGAGAGAATGGCCCTTTACCTAGTTTCTTTTTCAAAGTCCTCCATCCAGCGCTGTTCCTTTTCACTTAAGTTTTTTTCTTTAAGTAAGTCAGGACGTCGCTCCCATGTTCTTTTAAGTGATTCTTTCTGTCTCCACTCTTCTATATTAGCGTGATGACCGGACAAAAGGATATCTGGCACAGTCATCCCGCGAAACTCAGCAGGTCTTGTGTAATGAGGATGCTCTAATAAACCCGTTGAGTAAGAGTCCGTAACTGCTGATTCTTCATTCCCCAGTACTCCCGGTAGTAACCGCGTCACACTATCTGCAATCACCATTGCTCCGAGTTCTCCACCTGTTAAGACATAATCACCAAGTGACACTTCATCCGTTACTAGAAACTGCCTTACACGCTCGTCATAGCCCTCATAATGGCCACAAAGTAATACCAGATGGTCTTCCCTTGCAAACTCTTCTGCCTTACTTTGTGTGTACCTTTCTCCTTGAGGACAAAGCATGACGACGCGTGGTTGTTTATGACTCTTTTTCTTCAAGTCTTCAACCGCATCAAAAATGGGCTGCGCGCGCAGCACCATCCCAGCCCCTCCACCATATGGATAGTCATCCACTTTTTTATGCTTATTATCTGCGTACTGACGAAAATCGATTACTTCAAATGTAACATGCCCTGCTTCCTTAGCGTGCTTCAAAATCGAAGAACCAAAAACACCTGTGAACATCTCTGGAAAAAGTGACAAGACATCAATCCTCATTCAATCAATCAATCCTTCCATGACGTGAATATGGATAACCTTCTCCTCAATATCAATTTCCTTTACTACATCTTCTATATATGGAATTAAAATATCTTTTCCTGCTCCCGTGCGTTGAATAACCCACACATCATTTGCTCCGGTTTCAATAATTTCCTTAATTTTCCCTAGTTCTTCTCCTGATTCCGTTATCACCTTACAACCAATAATCTCATGATAGTAAAATTCGCCTTCTTCTAATTCCTCTAGTTGTTCCTCTGATACGTAAAGAGTTGCCCCTTTAAAGCGCTCGACTTCATTAATGGAATGGTAATTTTCAAATTGAAGCAAATCAAAGTTTTTATGTTTGCGGTGATGACGAACCACTACAAGGATTTCTTCTTTTGATCCTTCATGTTTGATCATTAATTCGGTACCAATTGCGTATCGTTCTTCTGCAAAATCAGTTGAAGAGATAACACGAATTTCCCCTCTTACTCCATGGGTATTTACAATTTTTCCAACTTTAAACCAATCTGTCATCTTCATTCCTACTTTCTCGTATTTCTTGTATGATTCCATCTTTTATGATAATTTCAGCTACTTGATTGGAACCGGGCCAACGATCTCCAATACTTACATCAATGATGCTATCGACTGTTCCTTCTTGAATCTCCATTCCCTCTTCAAGTTTGTCCAATTGCTCTATTTGAAACGAGATGTTTTTTAATTTATCCTCGCGAGATCGAATATTACTATTATACCTAGCATGGATCTTACTTTGATCAGATTCCTTGTTCTTACGTAATGCCTTATGTAATTGAAACGATAATTGTTCTATTTCACGTTTCGTTTGAGCTATGTCTTCTTTAAATTGCTGAATGATTTGAATTTTCTTTTTATCAGTTACAATATGTTTTACCAAAACAGGTCGTATTAGCCTCATCATTCACCTCGTCTACTATTACTAGGTTGTTCAAAGATAAAACGTCTTAGACATGATTGCCGACTTCTTCACTTAGAAACTTCAGTACTTCCACTTTTGTTTCTAAGTTGACCAAAAAGAGAGGAGTCTTTTTGATCAACCTAGAAAATACAAAAAGGGAGAGGTTATCCCTCACCCTTTTCTGCGTTACTAATCCACGATGTCTAATCGAACTCGCTGCGATGGCGCCGCGGCATATAAAACCGAACGTATTGCTTTTGCGGTTCGACCTTGCTTCCCTATGACCTTACCCATATCATCAGGATGAACAGTTAATCGTAAGTTAAGGGTTTTTCCCTCTTCTACTTCTTCAACTTGTACGTAGTCTGTGTGGTCAACAAGTGCCTTAACAATGTGTTCAACTAACGCTTTCATTTGGAATTCTCCTTTTAAAATCGTCTTAATAAAAAGAGAGGGCGATGGCTCCACTCAGCTAGCGCGTCATATCGGAGAAAACCACTTCCGATATGACTTTAAGACCTTGCAGCGGCTCCGCTCATCGCTTAGATTATTCACAAAAAAGTAAAGATTGACTTTTTTATAAAAAATCTCTTACTTTTGGTTCTTTGCGTTGTGAAGCTTTTCCATTAGACCTTCTTTAGAGAAAAGGTTACGAACTGTATCAGAAGGCTTTGCACCTTTTAACATCCAGTCAAGAGCTTTCTCTTCAGCAATATCAACCTTAGCTGGTTGAGTTAATGGGTTGTACGTTCCAATCTCTTCGATGAAACGACCATCACGCGGTGCGCGTGAATCTGCTACTACTACACGATAAAATGGGGCTTTCTTAGAACCCATACGCTTTAAACGAATTTTTACTGCCATTCGTGGGACACCTCCAAAAATATTTACACAATAGATTATATTATCATCAATTTTTCTAATTATCAACTAGAAAAAACGACTTCTCATTTAAAATGGAAGCTTAAAGCCTCCAAGACCCTTGCCTCTTTTCTTACCTTTACCAGAGGTCATGCTAGTCATTTGTTTCATCATCTTTTTCATATCCTCAAATTGCTTTAAGAGTCGATTGACATCTTGTATCGTTGTTCCACTTCCCTTTGCAATTCGACGACGTCTGCTTGCATTCATCAGACTAGGATCTTGCTTTTCCTTTTTTGTCATTGAGCGCACGATTGCCTCAACTTTACTGATTTGCTTGTCATCAACTTGCAAATCTTTCATGCCTTTTGCTTTATTAAAGCCTGGCATCATTCCAAGCAGCTCATCTAACGGCCCCATGTTCCGGACTTGGTCAAGCTGTTCTAGGAAATCATCGAACGTAAAATCCATTGTTCGCATTTTCTTCTCTAGTTCACGAGCTTTTTCTTCATCCACATTGGATTGAGCTTTTTCAATTAGAGAGAGCACATCGCCCATTCCGAGGATTCTAGACGCCATTCGGTCTGGGTGGAACGGTTCGAGTTGGTCGATTTTTTCTCCCATACCCGCGAATTTAATGGGTGTGTTTGTAACAGCTTTAACTGAAATAGCCGCACCACCACGCGTATCACCATCAAGCTTCGTCAAAACAACCCCTGTTACATCTAGTTGTTCATTAAAACTTTCAGCAACATTAACAGCATCTTGACCGGTCATCGCATCAACAACAAGTAAAATTTCATCGGGCTTAGCGACTTCTTTCACTTCTTGTAATTCCCCCATTAAGGTTTCGTCAATATGCAATCGACCTGCTGTATCAATCAATACATAATCATGATGATCTTCTTTCGCCTTCGCAATCGCTTGTTTTGCAATCTCAACTGGACTAACTTGATCGCCAAGTGAGAAAACGGGCATATTCAATTGCTTCCCAAGAGTTTCTAACTGCTTAATTGCAGCTGGGCGATAAATATCAGCAGCTACTAAAAGCGGCATACGATTATGTTTCTTTCTAAGATGGTTCGCAAGCTTAGCCGTTGTCGTTGTTTTACCTGCCCCTTGCAACCCTACCATCATGACGACTGTAGGTGCTTTGGATGCAACAGCAATTTTACTTTGCTCGCCTCCCATTAAAGCAGTTAACTCTTCATTAACTACTTTTATAACTTGTTGTCCTGGCGTTAAGCTTTTCATCACTTCCTGCCCAAGTGCCTTTTCTTTCACACTTGCAACAAATTGTTTGACAACTTTAAAGTTAACATCCGCTTCAAGTAATGCAAGTCGAACTTCACGCATCATATCCTTAACGTCTTGTTCGCTTACCTTTCCTTTACCACGAATTTTTGTTAATGTGCCTTGCAATCGTTCCGCTAAACCTTCAAAAGCCATGTTGTCGCCTCCTAGTCCAATTTCTCAAGAGAGTCAATCAGTGACATAATCTCCTCAGGAGTCGCGTTATTCTCCATTGCTAATTTCATTTGAGCAACAAGTTCCGTCCGTTTTTCGAATTTCAACAGAAGCGTTAACTTCTCTTCATAGTCTTCTAACATTGCTTCTGTACGCTTAATGTTATCATAGACAGCTTGGCGACTAACTTCAAATTCTTCAGCAATTTCACCTAACGAGAAATCATCAAGATAATATAATGACATATATTTGCGCTGCTTCTGTGTTAGCAAGGACTGATAGAAATCAAATAAATAATTCATCCTTAACGTCTTATCTAACACACAATCAACTCCTTGTTAAGTGATTTCCCTTTACGAGATATCATGTTACAACATCAACAGTTAAGTGTCAAGTTTTTTTCTTAACATCGTTTTTAAATTACTGTTCTTCCACTTCAGCTTCAACCAGTTCACGGAAAAGCCCATAGACAAATTGTTCCGAATCGAACACTTGAAGGTCATCCATTTGTTCACCAAGGCCGACAAACTTAACAGGAATATCTAACTCATGACGAATCGCAAGAACGATTCCACCCTTAGCTGTTCCATCAAGCTTCGTTAACACGATTCCAGATACGTCTGTTGATTGTCCAAACGTTTTGGCCTGTGACATCGCATTTTGACCTGTTGTTGCATCAAGGACTAATAGCACTTCATGTGGCGCTCCTGGAACTTCACGTTCAATCACACGTTTAACCTTCTCAAGCTCATTCATTAAGTTAACTTTATTTTGAAGTCGACCGGCTGTATCACACAACAAAACATCTATATTACGTGACTTAGCAGCTTGAAGAGCGTCATACATGACAGCTGCTGGGTCTGAGCCAGCTTGTTGCTTAATGACTTCAACTCCAACACGGTCTCCCCAAACTTCTAACTGCTCAATTGCCCCTGCTCGGAATGTGTCTCCAGCAGCCATCATTACGGTTTTCCCTTGCTCCTTCAGATGATGAGCCAACTTTCCAATCGAAGTTGTTTTCCCTACCCCGTTTACTCCAACAACTAAAATAACGGTCATACCATTTTCCTGCAGACGAAGCTCTGTGTCGTCTCCATCTTTTTCAAGTAGCTCAGCTAGCTTTTCAGAAATAACCGGTTGAATTTCTTTTGTGTCTTTAATATTTCTGATACGAACTTCATCTTTTAATTGGTCGATTAACTCCATAACGGTAGCCACACCAACATCGGAGCTAATTAACAACTCTTCTAACTCTTCAAAGAAGTCCTCATCCACTTTACGATACTTGTAAACCAGTTCATTCATTTTCCCAACAAAAGAATCACGTGTTTTTTCCAATCCTACTTTAAACTTGTCAGACACTTCTGTTGTTTGACTTGTGATTTTCTCTTTTAATTTCTTAAAAAAACTCATCAGATCCACCTAACTTTCTAAATATTATTGTTCACCATTTTCCAATAACTGTTCCATCAGAAATTGCTTTAGTATTGTTTTTAGGGCCAGATTAACTTTTGGGAACTATGTCTAATAATTCCTTTGTTTCCTCTAATTTAACCGATACGAGCCTAGAAACACCTGACTCCTGCATGGTGATACCATAAAGAACGTCAGCTTCTTCCATCGTTCCTTTTCTGTGCGTAATAACGATAAATTGAGTAGCCTCACTGAAATCCTTTAAAAAATGAGCGAATCGACTTACGTTGGCTTCATCAAGAGCCGCTTCCACTTCATCAAGAACACAAAACGGAACAGGTCTTACTTTTAATATAGCAAAAAGTAAAGCGATGGCAGTCAGAGATCGCTCTCCGCCAGAGAGTAAAGCAAGGTTCTGCATCTTTTTCCCTGGAGGTCTAGCAATAATTTCAACACCTGTAAGTAGCAGGTTTTCAGGCTCTGTTAAGACAAGGTCTGCTTGACCTCCACCAAACAAATCGCTGAAGACCGTTTGAAAATGGTCTCTAATTTGTTGATAGGAATCGTAAAAACGCTTTGTCATTTCCTCATCCATCTCAGAAATAACAGCATGTAAGGTAGATTTAGCTAATTGAAGATCTGTTTGCTGTTCATTTAAGAAATCAAATCTTTCTTTCACTCGCTCAAATTCTTCGATTGCGCCAATGTTCACTGTCCCTAGTTCTTCAATCGCTAACTTGATCAATTTCACCTTTCTTCTCGCTTCTTCTGGGTCCATGGTTAACTGATGCATTTCCTTAGCCGCTTGAAACGAAAGTTCATATTCTTCTTGCAAATGTGTCAGACGATTATCTAGATCAACGTCCATTCGATTTACTTTTACTTCGATTTTACGACATTCTTCAGCTAAATACTGGTGTTCTGCTTGTTGCTCCTTCAGCTTATGCTCTAGCTCTGCATAAGAGTGGTCAACCTGCGAACGTTCGTTCTTCATGTTCGAGATTTCGTCAGCTAATTCATCCTTCTTTTGTCTAGCTAACTTAATTCGCTCATCTAAACTACTTTCACCATCTGAGCGGTCAAACATTTCCCCAACTAGTAAGTCAAAGTGATCTTTTAATTCACTCAACTCTTCTTCGAGTTGCTGTTTCATTAACGATAGTCTTTTTGCTTGACCTTCAACCGCTAGGTACCTTTCTTTAGCTGCTGCTAGATCTATCTTATCGCTCATTAACTCTTCTTGGAGATGATCACGTGATTTACGCTGTTCTAGTCGCTGCTCTTCTAAAAGCTTCACTCGTTGTTCCAAATCGTTCGCTTCTTTAGTAGCAACATGGTACCTTTCTTCTAACTCAACTAACCGTTCTTGGATTCGCGTAATTTCACCGATAAAAGCTTGCTTATCTCGGTCAAATCTAGAGAATTGCTCTTGAGATCTCTCTACCTCACGCTCAAGGTCTCGCGCTTTCTCTTTTGCCTCTTGCACCAATAAACGGTGACGTTCGCCTTGTAATCTAAGTTCTTCTATAATTTGTTCTTCTTCGGCTCTCTTCTGTTTAAGTTGCTTAACCTCTTCTTCAAGTTGTCTAGTTACTTTTGAAAGCTTCGCAAGCTTTTCTTTCAAGTCATCGAGTTCACGCTTACGCCCAAGTAAAGGGGTTTGCTTTTGTTTAACAGACCCTCCGGTCATAGACCCTCCGGGATTAACTACATCTCCCTCAAGTGTCACAATGCGATAACGGTGACCTGATAATTTAGCTAGTTCATTCGCTCCCTGAAGTGTGTTGGCCACAACTACATTCCCTAGTAGGTTAAAGATTATATTTTCATACTTCTTTTCGAACGAAAGAAGTGATGCCGCAATCCCGACAAAGGCCGAATGACTTTTAAGCTGCTCAAACTGAAAATTTGGAATGACCTTTGGCTTCATTACTGGTAAAGGAAGAAATGTTGCACGACCAATTCGACTTTGCTTCAGAAATTGAATCGCTTTACGAGCATCTGATTCAGATTCCATTACAATATGCTGAGAAGCACCACCTAAGGCGATTTCAAGTGCCGTCTCATATTCTTTAGGAACTTGAATTAATTCAGCTACAGCTCCTTGTACACCCGATAATTTCCCTTCACGAGCTTTTAAAACTTCTTTAACACCATGAAAGAATCCTGAGAAATCCGCCTGCATTTCCTCTAATACATCTGCTCTCGACTGCAAACGTTGCGTCATTTGATACGTTTCATAAAGCTGTGACTCTTTTTTATGATAACGTTCTTTAAGCTGCTCAAACTGTTTAGTGCGAGTCCGGTATTTGTCTCCCACTTCTGTGAGTGACGACTCGTGTTTCACCACTTCTGCTTTAGCCTGCTCTAACTCCTTGGTTAACTCCTCACGATTCCCAAGTAAGTCCTTATTTTCTGTTAAAAGACGCCCTTGTTTCCATTCCTGCTGACGCAACTGTTCTTCAAGATAGCGTCTCTCATTGCGGATACTCGCTTGTTCATTTAACCCTTCAATATAATCGGTTTTTAACTGATCAATTTCTTCCTCAACATCCGTATCTGATCTCTCAACAATTTTTTGTTTGGATAAGACAGCCTCTTCAAGCTCTTTCAGTCTTTCTCTCGCTAACTTAAAATCAGCTTGTCCCACTTGCCACTCTCGTTGAATCTTCTCAAGTTGAGTGGACTTATCCTTTATCGAACGTTCTAGTTGTTCTTTGTTTTGAGTTGCATTTTTTTTGCGTTCTTTTAAAACTTCCCGTTTACCTTCTTTTTTTTCTAAATCTTCACTGGCGTGTAAAAGTTCTTCTTGTAAATTAGTGAACTGACTAGAAAGCTGATTCGTTTTATCACGCAACAGCACCCTTTGTTTTTCCATTTCCTCAAGTGCTTTTTGCCTTTCTTGATATGAACCCATAAGTGTTTGAAGCTTTTCTTTTTGCCTCGTCCATGTCTCATGTAACTCATCTATTTCATAAACAAGTAAAGCAATGTCGACTTCTTTTAATTCGTCACGTTTATGTAGATAGTCTTTTGCAATTGAAGCTTGAATTTCAAGAGGTTCCACCTGGCCTTCAAGTTCATGTAAAATATCTTCAACCCGATTTAAGTTTTCTTGAGTTTCCGTTAAGCGTTTTTCTGCTTGTACTTTTCTATTTTTATATTTTAAAACACCGGCAGCTTCTTCAAAAATAACTCGACGATCTTCTGCTTTATTACTTAAGATCTCCTCCACTTTTCCTTGTCCTATAATGGAGTAAGCTTCTCTCCCAAGACCAGAATCCAAAAATAGGTCAACAATGTCTTTTAATCGGCAGGTTTGTTTATTGATCATATATTCGCTCTCACCAGAGCGGTATACTCTTCTTGTTACACTTACCTCACTATAGTCAATGGAAAGATGCTGATCTTCATTATCTAATATCAAACTAACTTCCGCATAGTTCAATGCTTTTCTGCTATCACTGCCCGCGAAGATAATATCTTCCATTTTTGAGCCTCGCAGTGATTTTGCTGATTGTTCTCCTAACACCCAGCGAATACTATCTGAAATATTACTTTTTCCACTTCCGTTTGGTCCAACAACCGCTGTAACACCTGGAACAAAATCAATATTGATTTGTTCAGCAAAAGATTTGAACCCTACGACTTCTAGTCGCTTGAGGAACATATTCCTTCCCCCTATCATTATTAACAACTAAATTATTTTACCATAAGACCTTCCTTAATTACAGGGAATGAGGACAAATGGGCAACACTATGATACGATGAACATATCTAGATATTTAGGAGTGAAATTATGAATCTTGAAACCAATACTCGCGATAATATTGAATACATGCTTGAAGCCATTAAAGCTAAGTTACAAATTGTCAACGCTGGAGCTCTTAATGCCAAAAGCTTTGATACTGATCAATATGAAGATTTACGCGACATTTATGAAATGATTGAGCGTAAGTCCTCCTTTTCAGTAAGTGAACTCGACGCAATTGTTACAGAACTAGGAAAGTTACGCAAATAATTCGTTCAAGCCGACGATAAAAAAATGTCCTCTCTATTCTCGGAGAGGACATTTTTTTATTTTAATTTTTCTTGTTCACTTAATTTCATTAAAGCTTGTTGGGCAGCATGCTGCTCAGCTTCCTTCTTAGATCTTCCGGTTCCTATACCAAGAGCAGACTCATTCAGTTGTACTTCAGAGACAAACTCACGGTTATGAGCAGGCCCTCGTTCCTGGACAATGATATATTGTATTTGTCCAAGATTATCACGTTGAATAAACTCTTGAAGCTGACTTTTGAAATCCATCATATGAGAAAAAGCACCTTCGTTAATTTTCGGGTAGATTGTATCACTTAGAAATTGAAACACCGCATCAAGCCCTTGATCAAGATACAAAGCACCGATAAACGCTTCAAACACATCTGCTAATAAAGCAGGTCTCGCGCGGCCACCAGTCATCTCTTCTCCTTTTCCAAGTAATACGATGTTACCAAAGCTCAGTTCCTCAGCAAATTGAGCTAATGAAGGCTCACAAACAATCGATGCTCGTAGTTTTGTCATATCTCCTTCGCTCATCGCCTTGAATTTCTTGAATAAGAACTGTGATACAGCTAACTCAAGGACAGCATCTCCTAAAAATTCTAAACGTTCATTATCTTGAAAAGAATAAATTCGGTGCTCATTCACATATGATGAATGGGTGAAAGCTTGGATTAGGAGCTTTCTGTTTTCAAAAGTCAACTTCGTTTGTTCCATCAACTCATCAAATTTTCTTTTTTGTTCTTCGGTAAGAATCATTTTTCTGTTTCCCCGTCTCCGATCATTTCCGTGATGGGGTCTAGATTTCCGTTGGTATTTCGAAGATTGTGGCATAGCATCCTCCAACATCATAATTAGCAACTAATGTGTTAAGGTGGTGAAAAATAGTTTTATACAGACTTCTTCCCAACAACCCTTAAATACAATAGTGTAGTGTGGTTTATTCATTTTTTAAAGCAAGTCCCATATGGAATAACCACATGGGACTTTTCATACCTTACTGACGGCTGTTTATGTAATCAACTACATCAGCTACAGTTGAGATTTTTTCTGCTTCTTCATCAGAAATTTCAAGATCAAACTCATCTTCAAGTTCCATTACAAGCTCAACCACATCTAATGAATCTGCGCCTAAATCATCTTTAAAAGAAGCTTCTAGTTTCACTTCAGCCTCTTCAACCCCAAGACGATCAACGACGATTTTAGTAACACGTGATAATGTATCTGCCATGTTCATTCACCCCCTCTCAAGAATAAACATTAAGTCCATTCTTAGTTAATAATTGGACGAAGGCTAGGAAAAGTTTACCGATGATTAACCCCTTCTGTCAAGCAAACATTTTCTACATGTATTATTTTTTATGGCATGACCATGCCACCATCTACATGAAGTGTCTGACCCGTCATGTAATCAGCATCCGCGCTAGCTAAAAAGCGAATCACATTGGCTATGTTTTCAGGCTTACCTAAAGAAGCTAATGGAATCTGTCCTAATAGCTGTGCCTTCATATCTTCTCCCAGTTCATCAGTCATATCTGTTTCAATAAAACCTGGTGCAACTGCATTCACATGAATGTTTCGATTCGCAAGCTCCCTAGCCATTGTTTTCGTTAAACCAATTACACCTGCTTTTGCGGCCACATAATTAGCTTGGCCTGCATTTCCTAATACCCCTACCACAGAGGCTACGTTGATGATGCGACCGTAACGCTGTTTCATCATTTGACGTGTTACAGCTTTTCCGCAATTAAACACACCTTTTAAGTTCGTGTTAATAACTGCATCCCACTCATCTTCTTTCATTCTCATAATCAAGTTATCTTTCGTAATTCCTGCATTATTAACAAGAATGTCAACTCGTCCAAATGCTTCGATTGTTTCTTTTACCATAGCTTGTACTTGTTCACTATTGGCTACATCTGCTTGGATGGCAAGACCATCTACACCCAATGCTTTAATTTCAGCAACAACCTGTTCTGCTCTTTCCTGGCTACCCGCGTAATTTACGACGACAATAGCTCCATTTCGTGCGAGTTCAATTGCCGTTGCTCTTCCGATTCCACGTGATGCACCTGTAACGATGGCTACTTTTCCTTGTAACATTATTCGGTCACTCCTTCTACTAACTCTTTTACTTTTAGAACCCCTTCACGGTTGCTTACTGCAACTACTTTTGCCCGTCTGTCTACTTTACGAACAAGTCCTGTTAATACGTTACCTGAGCCAACCTCTACAAAGGTATCTACTCCAGATTCAAGAAGCGTTCTAATTGTATCTTCCCAAAGAACAGGTGAATAAACTTGTTTAATTAAATTAGAACGAATGGTTGTGGCCTCTTGTACCGCTTCTGCCGAAACGTTTGCGATCACAGGTATTTTCGCATCCATAATCGTCAATTGATCTAATACCTTATCTAATTTATCAGCTGCGGGTTTCATTAAACTAGAATGAAAAGGTCCACTCACTTGCAACGGAATCACCCTCTTAGCCCCAGCCTCCTTGGCCTTATCACTAGCTAACTCGACTCCTTTTGCAGAGCCCGAAATGACAATTTGACCAGGACAGTTTAAATTTGCAAGTTCCGCTGTTTCATTAGAATCGCTAACACTTGCACATACCTCTTCAAGCGTCTCTCTCTCAAGACCAAGAACAGCTGCCATTGCTCCTTCGCCAAACGGAACAGCCTCTTCCATAAACAAGCCACGATTCCTAACTGCTAACACTGCATCCTCAAATGACATCGCTTCTGCTGCCACGAGTGCGCTGTACTCACCTAAGCTATGACCAGCGACATAATCAGGTCGGATTCCTTCTTCTTTAAAAAGCTCTAAAACAGCTGTACTCATAGTCACTAAAGCAGGTTGCGTATGCTCAGTTCGTTTTAACGTTTCTTCAGGGCCTTGAAGCATAATGGAGGACAAGGAATACTCAAGTGTCTCATCCGCTCTTTTAAAAAATGTTTTACATATTTGTTCTTGTTCAACTAAATCTTGTCCCATACCCACTGTTTGTGATCCTTGGCCTGGAAATAGAAAGGCAATCTTCCCCATATGTAAATCCTCCTCTATTCTTTGTCTTCCGTTTTAGCTACTTCATTCTTAATAATTGTAACAACCTGTTGTTCCACCATATCACGAGTCTGACGAATTGCATGAAAAATAGCTGTTGCATCAGAAGATCCATGCGCTTTTATGACTGGTGCCTTTAAACCAAACAATCCCGCTCCACCATATTGTGAATAACTCATCTGGTCTTTAATTCCTTTGAAGCCTGACTTTAAAACACTCGCGGCCAACTTGTTCACGAAAGAACTCGTCAATTCCTTCTTCAACAAAGAAAATAAAGTTCCTGCTGTTCCTTCAATCGATTTTAAGACAAGATTACCAGAAAAACCATCACAAACGACAACATCCGCTACACCAGATAATAAATCGCGAGCCTCAACGTTGCCAATAAAGTGAATATCACTTGACTGAAGTAATGGAAACGCAGCTTTTGTTAATTCACTACCTTTTCCATTTTCCGTTCCAACATTCAAAAGTGCGACACGCGGCTTGCGAACTTTTTTCACCATTTCCATATAGGTATTACCAATAATAGCGTATTGCAAAAGGTGCTCAGGTTTTGCATCCATATTTGCTCCCACATCCAATAACAGAAACCCTTTTCCATCAAGAGTTGGAAGCATAGGAGCAAGTGCAGGGCGATCGATTCCTTTTATTCGCCCAACATATAATAACCCTGCGGTCATTAACGCACCTGTATTGCCTGCAGAGATACAAGCATCGGCACGTCCTTCTTTCACTTCTCGAACAGAAAGAACCATTGAAGAATCTTTTTTACGGCGAACCGCCGTTGTAGGTTGATCTGTATCTTCTATTTTTTCAGTCGTATGTAAGATATTGATTTGCTTATCATTTTTAAGATATTTATTTATTTCTTCTTCATTTCCAACGAGGGTAATATGTAACTCAGGAAAAGCTTGAATTGCTTGCTCGGCAGCTTCAACATGAGCTTGTGGAGCACGTTCTCCCCCCATCGCATCTATTGAGATATTCATTCAGTGTCTCTCCTTTTTTTCTCTCTCTCATTCGTTCGATACATGATAAATTCTCCGGAAAAAACAAGCTCCTGCTCAACATAACTTTTAACGTCAACCGTTGTTCTTTCTTTTTCAATATCGACAACATTCGCCTTGGCAATAACACGTTCACCAGCTTGTACTTGTCTTGTAAATCGGATCATAGCCTTTGCTGTTAAAGCTAGTTCATCATTTATAATAGCAACCGCTAGTGAATTAGCCTGCGCAAATAAATGATGGCCCCTTGCTATTCCGCTCCTTGTAAAGACATGTTCGTTACCGACATCTAAAATGGATATAGCTCGTTCATCTAATTGAAGGTCCACAATCTCCCCAATCACTTCTTCTAGAGATAATGCTTTTACATCATCGAGTTGCTGCTGAGCGACCCCTTTAATCCGTTCTCTTAACTCCGGTATAGCTAACTCTAATCGATCAAGACGAATTGTTTGAATGCTTACAGAAAATTGATCAGCTAAAGCCTCATCTGTCATAAAAGGATTTAACTCTAGTGTTTGTTTAAGAAGATCTTGTCGTTCTTTCTTTTTTCGCTTCATTCCATTCCACCGTCCGCTTATCCTCTTCATCAGATTATATGACTAGGTACTAAGAGTAGTATATAATTGCTTCACGCTGATTTCAACAGTTAATCAATTTTTTGACCATTTAATACACCATGGACTTCAATATAATTTCTTAGACCTCTATATTCTTTCTTTGTCCAAAAGTCATTTGAGTTAATTAATTTCACAGCATCCCGTCTTGCTACTTCTAGTGCCCGATAATCATGAACGACATCAGCTACTTTGAAATCAGGTAAACCACTTTGCTTCGCTCCAAAGAAGTCACCTGGTCCCCTTAGCTCTAAGTCTCTTTCTGAAAGGACAAATCCATCATTTGTTTCAGTCATGATTCTCATTCGTTCTTTTCCAACTTCAGACTTAGGGTCGGCTAATAAAATGCAATATGATTGTTCTTGTCCTCGTCCTACCCTTCCCCTTAATTGGTGAAGTTGCGCTAAGCCAAAACGTTCAGCATCGTAAATAACCATCACTGTTGCATTGGGAACATTTACACCGACCTCAACAACCGTTGTTGATACTAATATCTGTGTCTCATTTTTACTAAACGCATCCATGACTGCATCTTTTTCAGTTGCATGAAGACGACCGTGCATGAGACCCACATTCCACTGACCTTTGTAGTGCTGATTTAGAATCATGTGAACATCAATTGCATTTTGAACATCTAGCTTCTCAGACTCCTCAATTAACGGGCATATTACATAAGCTTGACGTCCCTTTTGTAATTCTTTCTGAATAAAATCAAGAACGCGTTCTAGCATATCAGGCTTTGCCCAATAGGTTTCAATTTTTTTTCTTCCTGCGGGCATCTCATCAATAATAGATACATCCATATCACCAAAAACAGAGATTGCTAACGTTCTTGGGATAGGTGTAGCCGTCATGAAAAGAACGTCTGGATTCTCTCCTTTATCCCGTAACACTCGGCGTTGTTCAACACCAAACCGATGTTGTTCATCTGTTATAACAAGTCCTAACTTTTGAAACCGAACATCCTCTTGAATGAGAGCTTGTGTCCCCACCACTAATCCAAGTTCCCCGTTTTCTAGTGCCGTTAACTTCTCCGCACGCTTTTTTCCTTTTACAGAACCGGAAAGCAACTCAACTCTTATCCCTAAAGGTTCAAATATTTCTTTGAGTGATTGAACATGTTGTTCAGCTAAAATTTCCGTTGGAACCATCAACGCAGCTTGATACCCTGCTTGTATCACTGCATACATACAAATCGCTGCCACGATTGTTTTCCCTGATCCTACATCCCCTTGCAAAAGTCTATTCATCCGATAAGGGGAACTGATATCTTGTATAACTTCATTCACCACTCGTTGTTGGGCGCCCGTTAAGGGAAAAGGAAGCTGATTGATGAAAGTTTTAATTTCACTTTCAGGAATGTCTAACGCTCGTCCATTTGTTCGGTCTCGATTCGCTTTTCTAAACGCCTGCATTTTCAACTGAAAAAGAAGAAATTCTTCATACACCATTCTTCTCCTAGCATGTTTCATAGATTCTGCATTAGGTGGAAAGTGGAGTCTTGAGAGTGCCTCTTTTTTAGTTGGTAGTTTGTAGGATTTAAGCAACTCGTCTGGAATAAGATCTGGAATGTCGTAACCGTATTGATTCATCGCCTGGTAAATATACTTACGCATCGATTTAGTAGTTAATTTACCAGACACTGAATAAATGGGAGCAATCGTTTGCTCCCTCTCTTCTCGACCTTTTCGACACTCACTTCCTGTAATCGTCATTCTATGTTGATCCCACTTCCCCGTAATCGTTAACTCTGTTCCTACACTAATTTGATTTTTCAAGAATGCACGATTAAAAAAAGTAACCGTTACGAGAATTTGGTTTACAAGCAATCTGAAAGAAAGTCGATTTTTTTTCTTCCCAAAATAACGAACTGATGGCTCACTTTGAACCGTACCGACAACCGTGACTCTTTCTTCATGTTTCACTTCATGTAAATCTTTTAGTTGATAGTCTTCGTAGCGGTATGGAAAGTGCTCAAGTAAATCACCAACCGAAAAAATTCTTAGACCTTGTAATAGTTTAGCTGTTTCTTCACCTATGCCTGTTACCACAGTCACTGGTTGATTCATCGTTTCATTCATTTTTTATCTAGCGACAATCCAAATATTTTGGCTTCTAATTCACGGCCTGTTGGTGTCGCTGCTAAGCCTCCTTGAGCGGTCTCTCTCAGTGCTTCTGGCATGGTTTGACCAATCTTGTACATGGCATCGATGACTTCATCACAAGGAATTCGACTTGTAATACCAGCAAGAGCCATATCAGCTGCTACAATAGCAATCGAGGCACCGATCGCATTTCTTTTTACACAAGGCACTTCAACCAACCCTGCAACAGGATCACATACAAGCCCTAGCATGTTTTTCAACGCAATAGCCATTGCTTCGGCAGATTGGCTAGGTGTCCCTCCTGCTAATTCAACGAGTGCGGCAGCTGCCATTCCCGTTGCAGAACCGACCTCAGCTTGACACCCACCAGCAGCTCCAGAAATAGAAGCATTATTAGCCACGACAAAACCAAAAGCCCCAGCAACAAACAAATAATCAACCATTTGTTCGTCTGTTGGTTTTAACTTATTAGCAATCCCAAATAAGACCCCTGGTACTACTCCTGCAGATCCAGCAGTTGGAGTTGCACAAATCGTTCCCATGGCGGCATTCACCTCATTGGTTGCAACCGCCTTACTGACGGCATCCAAAACGGTCTCACTCGATAAGAATTGTCCTTTCTTGATGTACTCTTGTAAAAGAACAGCATCTCCACCAGTTAAACCAGAAACAGAACGTACTTTTTCCGTGATCCCACGTTCGACAGCCTCTTTCATTACGTTTAAGTTTCTCATCATTTGATTAACAATTTCCTCGCGAGAGCGCCCTGTCACCTCGATTTCTTGATCAATCATGACTTGAGATATCGATTTCTCTTCTGTTTCCGCTAGTTCAATTAATTCAGCAACGTTTTTAAACATCATACCCACCTCGCTTAATCATGAATTTTCGTTACTTTCGTTATATTGGCTAAAGCCTCTAACTCCGTTAATAAAGGCCCCTCGACATTTTGATCGACTTCAATCACCATTAAAGCCTCTTTTCCTCTTTCTTTCCTTGACACTTCCATATGGCCAATATTTATTTCATGTTTTGCAAGTATATTGGATACACCTGCAATCACACCATAACGGTCATTATGAACAACAAGGATAGCTGGGTGATTACCAGATAACCGCAGTTGAAAACCATTTAACTCAATGATTTCAATTTTCCCACCGCCAATGGAAATACCTACTAGCTCGAGTCGATCGTTCCCTTTTTGTAGAACGATTTTAGCCGTGTTAGGGTGATCGGTTATGGCTTCTTCTTCATGAAAATAGGTCTTAATCCCTTCTTGCTTAGCTATTTCGATCGACTTTGTAATCCTTATATCAGACGTATCAAAATCCAATATGCCCCCAACAATCGCAACATCAGTTCCGTGTCCTTTATACGTCTTCGCAAACGAACCATAAAAATAAATATTCGCCATTTCAGGTTTTTGACCAAAAAGAGTCCTTGACACTCTTCCAATTCTTGCAGCACCAGCTGTATGTGAACTTGATGGACCAATCATAACTGGTCCGATAATATCAAAAATCGTTCGATACTTCATCAGCTAACCTCCTATCTTATCTCGTAAAAAAGGAGGGTGACTCATAAGTCTCAGGACTTATCCTAGCTAACAATATAATGAAGAAAAAGCAGGGCTTTTACTTTTTATACCGCACACTAGAGGTCTAAGACTTTCTTACTGAGTCACCCTCACATTTTTTTAAGCTTTAGTCATGGCAATAGAAATCGTACCCGGTCCTACATGTGCTCCAATGACCGCACCAATAGAGGAAACGACGTCACTTTTAACGTCAAATTCACCTTTAATACGATTTATCATCTCATTCGCTAATGCTTCATTCACTGCATGTGTAATCCCAACATGCACAGGTTCTGATCCATATTGTTCTATTAGTAGCTCAATCATTCGATTCAATGCTTTCTTCTGCCCTCTTTGCTTCTCAAAAGGGAATACCTCCCCTTCCTTAGACAAAGATAAAATCGGTTTAATTTTAAGCATGGAACCAAAAATCGCTGAAGCTTTTCCTATACGACCATTCTTTTGAAGGTATTCTAATGTATCAACCATGAAGAACACAGTCGTAGTTGAAAGTAATTCATCCAACCTAGCTTTACATTCTTCAAATGACTTTCCTTCTTTAGCTAATTTAGCAATCTCGACAACCATAATGCCTATTGCGTAAGAAGCTCGTTTAGAATCAACTACATAAATAGCATTCTCTTCACCTATTGATTGCTTAGCAATTGTGGCTGCTTGAAACGTGCCACTTAACTTAGAAGATAAGTGAATAGATAAAACCTTATTGTCCTCATTACCCAATAATGAACGGTATACTTCCTCGAATTGATAAGGAGTCGGTTGTGAGGTTGAAGGAATTACTTTGGTTTCCTCGACTTTTTTATAAAACTGATCTGAAGTTAACGTTACACCATCTTCATAGATTTCATCGTCTGAGAAAATAACATTTAAAGGAACAACCGTGATCCCTAATTGCTCAACAAGTTCGGCAGGGATATCAGCTGTACTGTCTGTTACAATTTGTACTTTTGACAATTAGACCACTCCTTTTACTCGACTCTTTACTCAACTGAAATAATATACGAGTAAAGTGGCTGATTTCCTAACTGTACATCCACTTCAACATCTGGATATTCTTGTTCTAAGAATGAAACAAGCAATTCTGTTTGCTCATTCGTAACATCTTCCCCTTGTAAGAGTGTTACCATTTCGCTATCCTCATCAAGCATTTGTGATAGAAGTGATTTAGTTACTTCTAATATCTCGGCACCAGAGCTGACAATTTTCTTTTCAGAAATACCCATAAAATCATTCTTCTTAATATCTATACCATCAATATTCGTATCACGAACTGCGAAGGTTACTTGCCCAGACTGAACTGTAGTCAAAGCATCTTTCATCATTCCTGCATTCACGTCAAGTCCTTGAGTTGGGTTAAACGACAATAATGCAGCTAAACCTTGTGGAACCGTTTTAGAAGGAACGACAACAGCTTTATCTCCAACAACTTGTGCAGCCTGTTCTGCTGCCATAATAATATTCCCGTTATTTGGAAGTATAATCACTTTCTCTGCATGAACTTCCTCTATTGCGTTCACAATGTCTTCCGTACTTGGATTCATCGTTTGTCCACCTTCAATCACGACACCAGCACCTAGACCTTTAAACAGCTTTGCAATTCCATCCCCCATTGCGACCGTTACAATTCCGAACTCGCTCTTTTCTTTAACAGCAGGTTCCTGATTGTCTACTTGTCCATATGCTTCCTTCGTCTCATCAAGGAGATGAGTATGCTGTTCACGCATATTTTCTATCTTAATATTAATTAATTCTCCAAAGCGTTGTGCTTTTGTTAGAACTTCACCTGGTTGCTCAGCATGAATATGTACTTTAATCAAATCCTCGTCTGAGACCACTAAAAGAGAGTCACCAATTTCACTTAGTTCTTGTCTGAATGCGCCCTCATCATAAGGATTGTTTCTCACCTTTTCCTTTTGAATACGAACCATTACCTCTGTACAAAAACCAAACTCAATATCCTCAGTTGCCATATGACTCTGAGCATTATGATGTTCAACCTTAACGAGATTGTCCATTGTCATTTCATCTGATTCTAGCGTATCAGGCAATTTTTCTCCTTTTAGGGCAGCAAGAAACCCTTCATAAATGTATACAAGCCCTTGACCACCTGAATCTACTACACCTACTTCTTTTAAAACAGGTAATAGATCTGGAGTACGTTTCAAGGAAGCCTTAGCTTCTCTCAACGTTTCTTCAAGTACATAAATAACATCATCGTGTTTTTTCGCTGTTTTTAGAGAATGTTTCGCAGCGTCTTTTGCAACTGTAAGAATGGTTCCTTCAACAGGCTTCATTACAGCTTTATAAGCCGTTTCTACCCCGCGTTCAAAAGCCTGCGCTAGATCCGTAGCCGAAATTTCATTTTTTCCTTCCACTTGTTTAGAGAACCCTCTAAATAATTGGGAAAGGATGACACCTGAGTTTCCTCTAGCTCCCATCAACAATCCTTTTGCGAAAGCTTCAGCTACGAAGCTTGCATCGTCTTTGATATTTTGTTTTACTTCTTTCACACCTGAAGTAATCGACAAATTCATATTCGTTCCTGTATCTCCGTCGGGGACAGGGAATACATTTAATGCATCGACCACCTTAACGTGCTTTGATAAATTGGCAGCTCCCTCTATAAACATGTAAGCGAGCTTCTTACCCTCAATTTGTTTTGCCACGAACATTTCCTCCTAACTAGCGCTTACGGGTTCGTGACGCGGACACCTTGAACAAAGATGTTCACGGAATCAACATCAAGCCCTAACATTTGTTCTAGTTGATATTTAACTTTTGTTTGCACATTGTAAGCCACCTCAGAAATTTTTGTACCGTAACTAACAATTATGTACATATCAATATGAATTTGCTCTTCATCTTCTCGAATGACTACGCCACGTCGGAAATTCTCTTTTCCAAGCAAATCGCTAAGGCCATCTTTCAGTTGCTTTTGCGATGCCATACCGACGATTCCATAACAATCAATCGCTGCACCCCCAGCAATTGTCGCAACAACATCCTTTGAAACATCTACAGTCCCTAATTGAGTTTTCATTTCAATTGACATTTCCATTCCTCCTCTGAAGACAAAACTTGATTCATTAACGCCATTTTACTATACTATAGCTGAATTTAAAAGCGTATTCGAATTAGAACACCCTTTCAATTGCTGTCAAGCAACTTTACTTGATAAAGTTTCTACGAAGCTATTGCATTATACCAAGTGCTATGCTACTATATTCAAGTATGATTTAAGGTCTGTATTGGGAATAAGGAGGTGCATATAATGGCACGTAAATGTTATATTACAGGTAAAACTGCTCGTACTGGAAACAAGCGCTCTCACGCACTTAATAAAACGAAGCGCCGTTGGGGTGCTAACGTACAAAAGGTACGTATTTTAGTAGACGGTAAGCCAAAACGTGTATACGTTTCTACTCGCGCACTTAAGTCTGGTAAAGTGGAACGCGTTTAATGTTGATTGAGTAATGAAAGCTCCCGCTTTCATTACTGTACAAAAAAGCACCGTTATACGGTGCTTTTTTGTTTACCCTTTTTTGAATGAGTTCAATACTGCTCTGACAAACCCACCTAAAAATTTAGGTAGCTTGATCGTGTAGAATTTCATAGCTCCTCCTCCTCAACGTGAATAGCCCACGGGGATATTATTCAAGAAACTTAACTCACGACCATAGGACGTGAAGCGAAGTCGCCCCTATCCTTCAAGCCATTTGTTCAGACAAGAATCATGATAAGGATAAAAATAATTGCTCTTAAATTAATATATGCAGATACGACAAACTATTCCTGTTTTTTTTAGGCTCGCCATATCAATTAGAACATTGAGCAACTTATCCTTTTCTCTCTATCATTATGCTTATGCCCTATACCTCAATATATGTCTAATTAAAAAGAATGTTCATCGCTAATAAAAAAAACAACATGCACCTTAAGTCTATTGAAAAGGTCAAATTTCCACCTTCTCAGTAGCTTCGCATGTCGTTCATCATTATCCTCTAATATTTTTTATGGCCAAGCTACGATCAACCTCGTTATAGATCGCTGAGCCCGCAACCAGAACATTTGCTCCAGCTTCGATGCATTTCTTTGCCGTCACCTTGTTTACACCACCATCAACCTCAATCTCAACAGATAGACCACGGCTGCGCACAAGTGCAGAAACTTTCTCAATTTTAGTTAAAACCGAATCAATGAAACGTTGACCGCCAAATCCAGGATTTACCGTCATTAATAAAACTAAATCAATGTCTTCAATAATAGTCTCAATTACCTCTACAGGAGTTGCTGGATTTAATACCACTCCTGCTTTTACACCTTGGTCTTTAATAAGGTGAATCGTACGATGTAGATGGCGACATGCTTCTACATGAACAGAAATAATATCGGCACCGGCTTTAGCAAAGTGTGGAATGTAGGTATCCGGATTCTCAATCATAAGATGAACATCTAAAGGTAGAGTTGTGATTGGGCGTATTGCTTCAACAACGAGTGGCCCAATCGTAATATTAGGAACGAAATGACCATCCATCACATCAACATGAATATAATCAGCTCCAGCTAACTCCACCTCTTTAATATCCTCTCCTAGCTTAGAAAAATCAGCCGAAAGAATAGAGGGCGCAATTTTAATCATTAGTCATATCTCCTTTTTTGACTTTTAATTTCATCTAAGAACTGCATATAATGCTTCATTCTAGACTCACTCACTTCACCTTGTTCTAAAGCTGCTTTCACTGCACATTTCGGTTCTGATGTGTGTGTGCATCCTCTAAATTTACAATCTGATGAAAGGTGAGCCATTTCAGGAAAACAATTTGATAGATCCTCTGCTTCTAAGTCGACAAAATCAAGCGAACTAAAACCAGGTGTATCAGCTACGAGTCCATCACCTATCTGCAGCAACTCGACATGTCTAGTTGTATGTTTTCCTCTTCCCAAATGGGTCGAAATCGCATTTGTCTCAATATTTAACTCGGGTTTTAAGCTATTCAATAATGAAGATTTTCCGACACCCGATTGGCCTGCGACCACACTTACTTTTCCTCTTAAGTGCGGAATAATTTCTTCTATTCCATTACTGTTCGATGTTGAAGTTAATAACACCGTGTAACCTATTTTTTCATACAGCTTTTTATGGATAACTATTTCTTCCAACGATGTTTGTGTAAGCAAATCCACTTTACTAATAATAATAACAGCCTTTAGACCATTACCCTCAATATGTACTAAAAAACGATCGAGAAGTAAAGGACTAAAGTCAGGCTCTAAAGCAGAAAAAACAAGTAGAGCTTGATCAACATTGGCGATTGGTGGCCGTATCAGTTCATTCTTACGTTCAAAGACATCGAGGATATAGCCATCTGTTTTATTTTCCGCTTCAAATTGCACTTCATCCCCAACTAATGGTTTTATTTGTCTTTTGCGAAAATTCCCTCTCCCACGGCATTGAAACACTCCATCTTCAGTCTGAACATAATAAAAACCACTTAATGCTTTTACGATCATTCCTGTTGCCATTCAAAACCTCCTACTTGATTGCAGACAACAAGGGTGATTTATAAATAACCCTTGTCATCCTAAAGTTTAATATTCATATTCTTTTGATTGCTTAATCATTTCATCATTTACATATACTTCAAATAAGCCACTTTGAGAACGACTTACTCGAAGCTCAAAAGAATATTCTTTTGTCTCCTCAATCGTTTCATCAATTAACACTTGTTTCTCTCCACCGGTTGTTGCATCTCGATAAAGGATTCGAATATTAAAGGACTTACCTGCTTCACGATCCTCATCCGAAACACCAACTGGCTGATTTATTTGAAACACACGCGTAGGGTCTGGCTCAGGTTCTAGGTCTGGCTCTGGCCCTTTAGACAGAACCACTCTTACTTCATCCCCTTTATTTAACATCGTAAATGGACTTGGTGATTGTGAAATAACACGACCAGTTGCGACTGAATTTGAATGTTCACTATCAAAACGTGCGATTAAACCAACATCATTTAAATAATTACGTACGGTTGATTCTTCTTGATTTTCAAGGTTATTTAATCGAATTTGACCAGCAACACTATAGGTTAAATACACCGTCGTTTCATCTGCAACTACTGTTGTACCCTCTTTTGGATCTTGCACTAAGACAATACCTGGAGTTTGTGCATCTGTAGACCTTTCCGTTGTTTCAACAGAAAAACCGAGTCGCGTTAACATCGTTTCTGCTTCTTGAACAGGCATTCCTACATAGTCATCTAGTTCCATTTTTTCCTTACCCAAACTTACAAATAATCGAATGACTGCATTCTCTTTTACGGTTGAGTCTGGAAAAGGGTTTTGTCTAACGACGTGATCCTTTGGAACATTCTCGTCTTTAACGTCCTCACGCTCAACCGTTAAACCTTCTTGTTGCAAGATCGCTTCAGCTTCATCAAATGGCAATTCTACAACATTTGGAACGACTACTTCATTAACATGAAATAGGCTAGGTAACAAAGCAAAAGCAGTAATAACGGCTCCAAAAAAGAAAATGGTAATTAGCAATAGGTTCAGAACCCATTTTTTCTTTTTTCCTTTTTTCTTTGTTTTTTCTTTTTTATTATTCTCTTCTGGAGGCGGAGAAGAATTGACTACGGCATTCTTGGTTGTTGGAATTTCAACTGTTTTATCTAAGTCAACTCGATCATGGTCCCTTATAATCGGAATGGCTTTCGTCGCTTCTTCGTCTTCATGAAAAGTAAAAGGAGCTTCATTTCTTCGTTCCGGATTTAAAGCCGTGATGACGTCCTCTTCCATTTCTTGAACAGTTCCATAACGCTTAGTAGGGTCTTTAACGGTTGCTTTACGTATGATGTTTTCTATACTTTGTGGTAATGTAGGGATCAGTTCCTTCGCCGAAGGTACATCGTTTTGAAGATGTTTAATCGCAATTGATACAGCTGTATCACCAGAGAAAGGAAGAACTCCTGTCACCATTTCATAAAAAACAATTCCTAAAGAGTAAATATCTGATTTATAGGTAACGTGACCTCCACGAGCTTGTTCAGGAGATAAATAGTGAACAGAGCCCATAACCGAATTGGTATGAGTTATGGTTGCAGCTGATATCGCGCGAGCAATACCAAAATCAGTAATTTTCAGAACACCTTCACGGCTTATCAAAATATTATGAGGTTTAATATCACGATGAATAATGTGATTAGCATGAGAATGCTCCAGTGCGGCAAGCATCTGTTCCATATAATCGATACAGTCTTCTACAGGAATAGGTCCACTCGATTGAATCAATTCTTTTAGCGTCTGACCTTCCACATATTCCATCACTATGTAATAAGTATTACCCTCTTCACCAACATCATAGATACTCACAATATTTGGATGCGCTAAACTTGTTGCCGCTTGAGCTTCTCTTCTAAATCGCTTGATAAATTGCTCATCATCTGAAAACTGGGGTTGTAGGACCTTTACGGCAACATGTCGATCTAAAATGACATCGAGCGCTTTGTAAACATTAGCCATGCCACCGCCGCCAATGGTTTCGAGGACTTGATAACGACCACTTATGCGCTGCCCAATCATTGTTCAAGTCCTCCGAAATGAACAATCGCTACTGTAATGTTATCCTCTCCACCACGCTCATTCGCCAATTTAATTAACCCTTCTGCTCTTTCAGATAAGGAAACGTCTTTCTCTAATTGCCATTTAAGATCTTCCGTTGATAATTTATTCGTTAAACCATCAGAACACAATAAAAGTAATTGGTCCTCCTCAACTTGTAAAGTTGTCACATCCATTTTAATATCCTTTTCAGTCCCCAATGCTCGTAAAAGTACATTTCTTCTTGGATGATGCTCTGCTTCTTCTTCTGAGATTTGACCGTTGCGAACAAGTTCTTGTACAAGAGAATGATCATTTGTTTTTAAATGGAAACCAAATTCATTAAAAATATAAGCACGGCTATCTCCTATATGTGCAATAGAAATGAATTCTTCTGTACAAAGTGCGACGACTAAAGTCGTTCCCATTCCATAGCATTCTTCATGTTGCTTTGCGTGTACGTATAACTCACTATTTAATTTCTCAAAATGATCAGCTAACCATTTCTCTGCTTCAACTACAGAACCGATCTTTTTTTCTTGCTCCCATTGTTGACGAAAATAATCCGTCGACATCGCACTTGCAACATCTCCAGCACGATGTCCACCCATTCCATCTGCTACAACAGCTAGTATCCCAATTTGATTTTTAAATACACCGCCACTGTCCTCATTATGAGAACGAACTCTCCCTATATCTGTTCGAAATGTAAAGTTCATCACTTTAAAATCACCTCGTCTCCTCTTTTCGCTCCTTTGCACGAAGCTGTCCGCATGCTGCATCAATATCATGACCTTGTTCACGACGAATGGTCACATTAACTTTATGCTTTTTTAAAACTTTTTCAAATGCAAAAATTTGATCTCTTGGCGTTCGCACATAATCCCGTTCAGGTACATAGTTCACTGGGATTAGGTTAACATGGCATTTAATGTCTTTTATTAATTCCGCTAATTGTTCTGCATGTTCTTCCTGATCATTAACACCACCGAATAACCCGTATTCAAACGTGACTCTTCTTCCCGTCGTTTCAATATAGTAGCGAATTGAATCCATTAGTTTTGGTAGGGGCCATGCACGATTTACTGGCATTAATTTACTACGAATTTCTGTTGTTGGTGCATGTAAGGAAATAGCAAAATTAATCTGCATTTTTTCATCAGCGAATTGATAAATTTTAGGTACAACCCCACTTGTCGATACGGTGATATGGCGCGCACCAATATTTAAGCCTTTTTCGTGATTAATGGTTTTTAAGAATGGAATAAGTTCACCATAATTATCAAACGGCTCTCCAATACCCATTACAACAACAGAACTTACTCTTTCTTCTACTTCATCCATGGCACGTTGAGACTCTAATACTTGTGCCACAATTTCTCCAGCTTCAAGATTACGTTTTAATCCACCTAAAGTGGAAGCACAAAATGTGCATCCTAAACGGCAACCTACTTGAGTCGTCACACAAACACTGTTTCCGTAGTCATGACGCATAACGACTGTTTCAATTGAATATCCATCATGTAATTCAAACAAAAACTTAACTGTATTACCATCTGAAGAGATTTGTCTTGTTACTATTTTCAGCGTTGTTAATACAAACGAATTCGATAACTTTTCTCTTAATTCCTTTGAGAGGTTCGTCATCTCTTCAAAATTGGATACTCGGCTTTTATAAAGCCACTCAAAAATTTGCGTCGCTCTAAATTTTGGTTCTTTTTGTTCCACTAGCCATTCTTGTAATTCTGTAAATTGAATGGAATAGATTGAACGAAGTTGACTCGTATTTGGTCGTTCACTAGTTGTTTTTAATTCCTCCATGTTGACACACCTTTCGTTCCCCTTATTGTTTTACAAGACTAGCAATAAAGAAACCGTCTGTTTCAAAGTCTTGCGGTAAAATCGTGATCATTCCCCTTTGATAAAGTTCAGAATTTCTTGCTTTTTCAGGTAGTCTTTCAGCTAACGTTTCATCAAGTTGGAAGTCTGAATGATTCTTTAAAAATGCTTGGACTACTTCTTCATTTTCATCCTTATCTATCGTACATGTACTATAAATAAGTTTGCCCCCAGGCTTAACTAATGTTGCTGCCGTTCTCAAAATATCTTGCTGAATCGCTTGAATCGCTTGAATGTCTTTTAATTCCTTTGACCACTTGATGTCTGGTTTACGCCTTATAACACCAAACCCACTACACGGTGCATCAATTAAGACTCGATCAAATAATTGATTTCCGAGGCGTTCTTTTAACTTCCGTGCATCATGTGCTTCTGCCTTAATAATATCAAGGCCTAGGCGACTAGCTTGTTCGCGAATTAGTTTTACTTTATGTTCATGTAAATCAAACGATAAAACAGTTCCTTGATCATCCATTTGTTCTGCAATATGAGTTGATTTACCGCCAGGAGCCGCGCATGCATCAATCACATGCATTCCAGCCATAGCCCCTACAGCTCGGCCGACCAACATTGAACTTTCATCTTGTGCAGTGATCAAACCTTCTTTATATGCACTCGTTTGAAAAACATTGCCTTTTTTTATAATGATCGCATCCTCAGCTAATACTCCACGTGTTGCTTCTACGCCATCTTGCATTAACAAATCTAGTGCTTGTTCGATTGTCGTTTTTACGCGATTAACACGTACAGTTACAGACGGAGGAACAAGACTTGATTCACACATTGCCTTTGTCCTCTCTACTCCATACTGATCAACCCAACGCTCGACCATCCAGACTGGGAAGCTTGTTTGAAGAGCCACTTTTTCAAGTTCTCCCTTAACCGTATCTATTGATGGTATGCCTTCTCGTAAAAGGGATCTTAATACCCCATTTACCATTCCACTAATTCCTTTATGCCCTCGTTTCTTAGCGATAGTAACCGCTTCATGGACAATAGCTCTGTCAGGAACTCGGTCTAAGTAGACTAATTGATAAACTGATAATCTCAACAAAACTTTCACCCAATCTTGAAGAGAATCAACGCCTTTTTTTATAAATGGTTGTAGGTAAAAATCGATGGTATCTCTTCGTTGAATCGTCCCGTAAACTATTTCAGTTAATAAACCAACATCTCTAGGATCTAGGTTAGCTCGTTTCACTGTTTGATTCAATAAAAGGTTACTGTATGCTTGATTCTTCTCTATTTGTAGTAGCACCTCAAGTGCTACTTCACGAACTGGTTTACTCATTCGATTCTCCTAGCTTCATTCCAGTAGTTAGATGGGACCCTGCCCCACGGATATATGATTTTGCATCCATTTTCTTTTTACCTGATGGCTGTAGTTCCATAATTTTGATAGCAACTTGATTCCCTGTCGCTACAACTATTCCATCTTCTTCTATACGTTCAATAACCCCAGGTCCTACCTCTTGCTTGGATGGTACTTTTTGTCCCCACCAAACTTTTACTGGCTTTCCTTCTAGCAACGTATATGCTACAGGCCACGGATGTAACCCTCGAATTTGATTGTATAACTCTTCTCCAGACCGAGTCCAATCCATTAGCTCCATCTCTCGTGTAATATTGCGAGCAAATGTAATCTTGGAACCATCCTGTTGAACTGGCTCTATCTTGCCACCAATTAAATCGGGAATCGTTTCAATTAAAAGTTTAGCTCCAGCAATACTAAGCTTATCATGCATTGTACCAACATGATCATCCTCTTCAATGGCAACCGCAACGTGAGAGAGCATATCACCAGCATCCAGTTTTTCAACCATATACATAATTGTCACGCCTGCTTCTTTTTCACCATCGATAATTGCTTGGTGGATAGGTGCTCCACCACGGTATTTAGGAAGAAGTGAAGCATGTACATTAATACAGCCATATCGAGGGCTTTCCAACAATTCTTTCGGCAGAATTTGTCCAAAAGCGGCAGTTACAACTAAGTCTGGATTAAGAGCTAAGACTTTTTCCACCTCATCTGAATTCCTAATCTTCTCAGGTTGCAGGACTGGTATTTGATGTTTTTCTGCTTCTACTTTTACAGGGGGTGGTGTTAAAATTCGTTTTCTCCCAACAGGGCGATCAGGTTGCGTAACAACTCCTACAACGTTATATCCTTCTTCTATTAGATTGCGCAGTACAGGAACCGAAAAATCGGGAGTTCCCATAAAAACAATTCTCAAATTAATTACCACCTTTACACTTGCGTCGATTTCAATGAAAAAGGTAAAGTGCGACCTTTTTCAAGTTCTTCCCATAACTCATATGCGGTGCGGCAATGGCTTCTAACGCTGCGTGCTTACTCTTTAGAAACCCACTCAGAGTAAGCTTAAAACATTGCTGCGGTTCCGCTCATTGCGCCGATCTGAATGAAAAAGATAAAGTGCGACCTTTTTCATTTAGATCTATGTAAATAAATATGGGTACATATCTATAGATACTTGTAATTGTCCTTGATTGATTTCTCGCATGAAATGTTGTTGTATTTCTCTTAATGTTTCTCTTAGGCCGGACTCGTTTCTGTATTTTATCATGCATTGATAACGATATCTATCTTTTATCCTTGCTAGTGGTGAAGCGACAGGTCCTAGGATGACCGTTTGATTTGAGACTTCTCTTTTTAAGAAAGTTACAATTTTTTCTGAAACATGGATCACATGCGTTAACTCAGGGTGAGAAATGTTTATTAAAACCATAAAAACATAGGGAGGGTACACTCCTACTTTACGTTGAGACATTTCCATTTGAAAGTACTGCTCATAATCATGTGTTTTAACAAGCTCAATACTGTAATGATCCGGAGTATAGGATTGGATAATTACCTCCCCTTCTAAATCATGTCTTCCTGCTCGTCCGCTCACTTGTTCCATCAACTGAAACGTACGCTCAGCTGATCGAAAGTCTGGTATATGCAACATTGAATCGGCTGCTAATACACCAACTAACGTAATTTTAGGAAAATCAAGGCCTTTTGCAATCATCTGTGTCCCTAGTAAAATATCAGCCTCGCCTCGCCCGAAAGCAGACAACAGTTTTTCGTGAGAACCTTTACGCCTTGTCGTATCAATATCCATTCGTATCACTTTCGCTTGCGGTAGAACTCGAGTAAGCTCTTCTTCCACTTTCTGCGTCCCCGATCCAAAAAAACGAATGTGGTCACTTCCACATGATTCACAAGTGTTTGGCATTTTCTCTTCGTGCCCACAATAATGACATTTTAAAGAATGATGTGTTCTGTGGTAGGTTAGAGAAATATCACAATGATCACACGTAGCTACATATCCGCAGTCTCGACACATTACAAACGTTGAATACCCTCTTCGGTTTAAAAAGAGAACAGATTGTTCACCTTTTTCTAGTCTATCTTTTAACTTATCAAGCAAGGAATACGAAAACATGGATCGGTTTCCTTGACGTAACTCTTCCCGCATGTCAACCACTTCCACTGAAGGCATTGACCTATTATTGACTCTCTCTTTTAAAGGTAATAAATGATATACACCTTTTAAAGCTCTTGCGTAAGATTCAAGTGAAGGCGTTGCACTCCCTAAAATGACAGGGCATTGGTGATATTCGCCTCGGTGAATGGCCACGTCTCTTGCATGATATTTTGGATTTTCTTCTTGCTTGTAACTCGTCTCATGCTCTTCATCTATAATAATAATACCTATATTGGTGAAAGGAGCAAAAATTGCTGAGCGTGCTCCGACAACAACACGAACTTCTTGTCTAAGAATTTTACGCCATTCATCATATTTTTCCCCCATTGACAACCCTGAATGAAGAACGGCTACCATGGACCCAAACCTTCCTTTAAAACGTTGGACCATTTGAGGTGTAAGTGCGATTTCAGGTACAAGTACGATCGCTTCTTTTCCTTGTTGAAGTGCTTTATCTATGGCTTGTAAATACACCTCTGTTTTTCCGCTGCCAGTTACTCCATGAAGTAAAAAAGAACGGTGACTCTTGTCTTCAAGTGAGTGCAAAATAGGGCCTATCACTTCTTGTTGCTTTTCCGTTAATAGTAGTGGAGTTGTACGTTCGTATTGAACACCTGCATTTGGATCACGATACACTTCTTGTTCAAATTCTTCGACAAATCCTTTTTTTATGAGAGTCGTCAATACCTGTCTCGTCATGTTCGTTTCCTGAAGCAGTGCTTGAACGTTTTGTGGCTGTTTTCTATTTTCTATATATGTAAGTAAATCTTTTTGCTTAACAGCTCGAGCAGGCAACGGTTCTAAACGATCAATGTTCGCTGCTATTCTGACATATCGTTCTGTTTTTTTCTTCCCTTTTTCTTCAACTTGATAATCCACTTCTAATAGTTCATCCTTGACTGCTTGATGAATGGATTTTAGTAGCGATTTATTCTCTTCTACTTTAGCCCACTCTATTTGTTTAGTATCTAAAAATAAAGGCTGAATGTTCCCTGGTAACCGAGATAGATCTTCTTTTAAAAGGATCTTCTTTTTTACTTTCGTTCGAAGTGCAGCCGGAATCATTAGTTGATATGCTGATAATTTGAAGGAGAGTGTGTGCTGAGACAACCAGTCTCCTAGATGAACAAGCTCCTCTGTTAACACTGGAATTATATCTAGTACTTCGTAGATTGGTTTTATTTTAGCATGAGACGATTCGCTTACGATCTCTACAACAAAACCTTGAATTTTTCTAGGTCCAAAAGGGACAATAACTCGAATTCCCACTTGAATGACATCTATCCACTCTGCTGGAATTTCATAATCAAATAAACGGTCCGTCTGCGAACTCGGCACATCTACTATGACTTTAGCAATCATTGATTTACTTGCCTTTCGATATAGGATGCTATGTCATTTAAAATCCATTTAGCTGCTTCCGTTTTTGATAGCAACGGATAATCCTTCTTCTTTCCATCTTTTGTCATCGTTGTAATGACATTGGTGTCCCCTTTAAAGCCTGCTCCTTCCATTAAGATGTTATTTGCAACAATTAAATCTAAATTTTTCGTTTGAAGTTTTTTAGCGGCATACTCCTCCACATCTTCCGATTCTGCTGCAAATCCAACTAAAATTTGAGAGGTTTTATGTTCACCCATTGTTTTTAAAATATCGATCGTTCTTTCCATCCCAACAAACCAATCACCATCTTGCTTTTTCTTTTTTTGAGAGAATGTTTCACTAGGACGATAATCAGCCACTGCCGCGGCTTTGATTACAATATCAGCTTCGGCATAATGCTTCATCGCTTTTTCATACATCTCTTGAGCCGAAACAATATGTTCAACATGAATTCCCTGAGGTACTTGAAGCGAGGTCGGACCCGTTACCAATATCACTTCAGCGCCTTGATTTTTAGCAGCTTGAGCAATGGCATATCCCATTTTCCCAGAAGAATGATTCGTAAAGTAGCGAACAGGATCAATTTTCTCTTGTGTAGGTCCTGCGGTAATAAGAATTTTTTTACCCGTAAAGACACCTGTTCGAACCGAAAAATGGTTCACCAACACTTGTAAGAGATCTTCAGGTTCTGCCATCCGGCCCTTACCTGTCCACCCACATGCAAGGAAACCTTCTGACCCATCTACTACAATGAAACCATCCTGTTTTAACGTTTCTACATTGCGCAAAACAGCAGGGTGGTTGTACATATTAACATTCATAGCAGGTGCTAAATAAATAGGTGCTTTCGTTGCCAACAAAGTGGTCGTAATCATATCATCTGCAATACCACTTGCAAGTTTAGCTATTACATTTGCTGTAGCAGGTGCAACAAGAATCACATCAGCCCAATCAGCCAAATCAATATGAGCAATCTTAGTTGGGTCCGGTTCTACAAATGTATTATCGTAAACAGGCTGACGAGAGAGTGCTTGAAACGTCAGGGGTGTAACGAATTCTTTTGCTGACTTTGTCATCATTACTTTTACGTTTACCTCTGCTTGTATGAGTTTACTTACTAATGATGCTGCTTTGAAAGCAGCAATGCCCCCACACACAGCCAGTACAACATTTTTACCTTTTAACATGTCTCCACCTACTCTAAGAATTAGGATAATTTTTAAACCATAAATAGAAAAAGGGCTGACTCAACACATCAGACCCTTTTGCGCTTTATTTCCATTCACTTTCAAACTTAGGTCTGCTTCAGTCAGACTCTTAACTCTTATTCCTCATCCTCTAACGGAGTAATACGTTTAAAATGCAAATGATCGTCAATAATTTCTTCAAGGGCGATCCCGACTGGCTTATATGAGACAGGACGATGAATCATAGGTCCTCGAGACAAATCTTCTTTAATCTCACGAGCTCGTTTTGAAGAAACGGTAACGAGTGTATATTTTGAATCTAATTTCGTTAAAAGGGAATCAATTGATGGATATAGCATTTATTCAACCTCCACAAGTTCTTTGTATTTTTCAATTAAACGCTCTCGTTTACAATGCTCTGCTGTTACGATTGATTTAATACGTTCAACCGCTAAATGAACTTGATCATTCTCTACAACATAATCATATTTTTTCATCATATCTATTTCTTCACGGGCAACCGTCATTCGTTTATTAATAATATCCTCGGTTTCCGTTCCACGACCAACAATTCGACTTCTGAGCTCTGCAAGGCTAGGTGGCATTAAGAAAATAAACACTCCCTCAGGGAAACGTTCTCTAACTTTTAACGCTCCTTGCACCTCAATCTCTAAAATAATGTCTTGACCACTATTAAGTGTTTCTCTGACGTATTCAATAGGCGTGCCATAATAGTTCCCTACATATTCTGCCCATTCTAATAATTGGTCTTGCTCAATCATTTTTTCAAACTGCTCTCTCGTTTTAAAAAAATAATTCACTCCATCTTGTTCTCCCTCTCTAGGAGAACGTGTTGTCGCTGAAACAGAATATTGCACAGATGTGTTTTCTTGGCGTAGAGCCCCACATACCGTTCCTTTTCCAACACCTGCTGGTCCTGATAATACAAGTAATAGACCTTTCTCTTTCTTCATGGAAACCTCCTACACGTTCAATCATTCATGCGTATGTAACAAATTTTGACTAGTCTTCTCCACCGTCATCTTTGCTAGTTAAACGTTGTGCAACCGTTTCAGGTTGGACAGCACTTAGTATAACATGATCACTATCTGCAATGATAACAGCTCGTGTACGTCTACCATATGTAGCATCGACTAGCATATTACGATCACGGGCATCTTGAATAATTCGTTTAATTGGTGCTGACTCTGGACTTACAATGGAAATAATTCGATTAGCTGAGACAATATTTCCAAACCCAATGTTTATTAATTTTATGTTCATACTTTTACCCCCACTTTAGAAGAGCAGCAACACTCTCAACATTGTTATCCAAACTAATCTAACTATATACGAAACTCCGTTCGATTTCTACTTCTATTCTACATTTTGTACTTGTTCTTTTAATTTTTCTAATAAACCTTTCATCTCCACCACATGTTGGCGTATGGAAGTATCGGCTCCTTTTGAACCAATTGTATTCACTTCACGATTCATTTCTTGAATCAGGAAGTCAAGACGTCTACCAACGGCTTCTTCCTTTTCTAGGTACAGTTGAAATTGATGAACGTGGGCTTTTAACCTTACCAATTCCTCACTCACATCAATTTTCTCAGCAAAAATAGCTATTTCTGATAAAAGTCGCGTCTCATCTACATCTATTTCTTCATTAAGAAATGAACGGATACGCAATTCCACTTTCTCACGATAACGGTTGAGTAATTCAGGGGCTAGTATCTCCACTTCCTTACAACTTTTCTCTAAATACGCTAACCACTTTTCCATATCTTGTTGCAAAAAGCGGCCTTCGTTCTGTCTCATATCATTGAAAGACTCTAACGCTTGATCAAGACCTCTCATAATCGTTTGCTGGTCTATATCAACGTTACTATTCATTTCCTCAACTGAGGTAATCATTTTATCCATCAGTAAAGCAGTCACATCTAGGTTCGCCTCTTGCCCTAGCTTTTTCTCAATAATCTTAAAAGCAGACACATACTGATTAAGCAAGTCCTCATCCAACCGTAGCACTCGCTTTTTCTCTATTTCTTCTTCTAAATGAATAGAGATATCTAATTTCCCACGATAAACTTGACCTTTTATACGTTTTCTTAATTGATCTTCTAGCGTTTGCAAGGATTGTGGGAGTTTTATCTGCATATCAAGAAAACGGTGATTCACCGCCTTTACTTCAATGCTCAACTCTCCGAAATCTCCTTTTACTACAGTAGTTCCATAGCCTGTCATACTTCTCATTTTTATCACATCCAACGATTATTTTACCGAAAAATCCCAAACACAACAAGTAATTTACAATGATGCCCCTTTTATTCGTCTTTACGTAAAATAAATAAGGTTGACTTCCATTCCGGACAGCCAACCTTACCCTTTAATTATTTCCTCTTAAATAATTGAAATCCACCAAGTACTACTGTAGGGATAGATGCCATTGCTAAAACAAGCAACCATTCACGTCCACTTAACGCTACTGTATGAAAAACGGTTTGAAGAGGTGGGTAATAAATAACAACAATCATCAACAGGGTCGATAGGATTACAGCACCGACTAAGTATTTATTTTCAAATGGATTTCTATGATAAACCGAATACTCACTTCGACAATCAAATACATGGATGAGCTGGGCCATAACAAGAGTGACAAACGCTACCGTTTGAGCTCTCGTTAAATCGTTTGGATCTACTTGTAACGTCATCCAAAAAGCAAGTAAGGTGACAACACCAATCATAAAACCCCGACTTAATATCTTCCATGTTAATCCACGGGCAAACACCCCTTCATTTGGGTTTCTTGGCGCTCGTTTCATAACATCACCCTCTGCTTGGTCCATCCCAAGAGCCATAGCAGGTAAACCATCAGTAACAAGATTAATCCACAAAATTTGAATAGCTACTAAAGGCAGTGGCATCCCAAGCATCATCGCAAATAACATGACTAAAATTTCACCGACATTTGAAGCCATCATATATCGGATAAATTTACGAATATTCTCGTAGATATTGCGCCCCTCTTTAATCGCTGCTTTAATCGTTGCAAAATTATCATCACTCAATATTAGCGAGGAAGCTTCTTTCGCCACATCCGTTCCTGTTATTCCCATAGCAATACCAATGTTCGCTGCTTTAATAGCTGGTGCATCATTTACACCATCCCCCGTCATTGCCACAATATGTCCTCTTGCTTGAAGCGCTTTGACTATTTTTAATTTATGCTCTGGTGACACCCTTGCGTACACATCAACATCATCTACTACCTCTTCAAGCTCTGATACGCTTAATTTAGATAAAGTTTGACCATCAAGTACCTGACCTTTTTTTGTCAAAATGCCTAATTGACTAGCAATCGCCGAAGCGGTAATTTTATGATCACCTGTAATCATGACTGTTTTAATTCCTGCTTGTCGACACTCTTCAATGGAATCTTTCACTTCAGGTCTTGGAGGATCAATCATTCCTTCAAGACCAATTAATGTCAAACCGCGTTCCGCTTCAAAAGGTTGTTTACAAGATTCTTTTGCACCAAGAGGACGGTAAGCAATGGCAATGGTTCTTAATGCACTACTTGCTAAAGATTCAATGACTAAATTAACCTCTGTCTTTCTCTTTGAAGTCAAAGCCTCTTCATTTCCTCCGTACACAATCTTTGTACACTGACCCAAAACAACATCCGGTGCTCCTTTTGTTATGACAAATGATCGACCTTTTTGATCTTTGACAATGATAGACATCATTTTCCTAGCTGAATCAAAAGGAAACTCATCAATTCTTTTATAATGTTGTTCTAACCCTTTTTTTGAATAACCTGCTTTCATCGCTGCAACGACTAGAGCGCCCTCGGTTGGATCTCCATCCATTACATACTCTGTAACTTCTTTTCTAAGCATTCCTTGTTTTACCTTTTTTTCTAGTAAACTCGCATTATTACAAAGCCAGCCAAAGCTAAGCAATTGTTGAAGCTTACGATCATGATTAGGGTTTATTTTCTTTCCATTTTGCATAAAGTTTCCAACGGGTTCATATCCACCACCAGAAATAGTCCAAAGTTGTCCGCCGCTCCATGCATGAGTTACCGTCATTTTATTTTGAGTTAGCGTGCCTGTTTTGTCTGAACAGATAACAGAAGCGCAGCCAAGCGTCTCAACAGCAGGTAATTTTCGAACAATTGCTTTTCGCTTAATCATACGTTGTACACCTAGAGCAAGAGCCACAGTTACAATAGCTGGAAGTCCTTCAGGGATAGCAGCTACAGCCAAGGATACACCAGATAAAATCATCGTATACACATCATGACCTTGTAACACTCCGATAATGACAACGAGGGCTGTGAGAACTAATGCGACGGCAATAAGTATTTTCCCTAATTGCTCAAGGCGTCGTTGAAGTGGCGTAACTAGTGTTGTTGTGGATTGTAAAAGATGAGCTATTTTCCCCATCTCTGTCTTCATTCCTGTTGCAATGACAACTCCAATAGCACTCCCTTGGGTAACAAGTGTACCCATAAAGGCCATATTGGACTGATCTCCTAACTCCACATCTAATCCGCTTAGCGATTGATGGCTTTTTTGAACGGGAACCGATTCTCCAGTAAGAGAAGATTCCTCTATTCTTAAACCATTAGAATTTAATAAGCGAAGGTCAGCTCCTATTCGATCGCCGCTTTGAATTTTAACAATATCTCCTGGAACCACTTCAGCTGACCAGATTTTTTTCCATGTTCCATTTCTAAGAACTTGCATTTGCGGTGCTGAAAGTTCTTTTAAGGCATCCAGTGATTTTTCCGCCTTTCTCTCTTGAACAAAACCAAGGATCCCATTTAATAAAACAATTACCATAATGGTGATTGCATCAATGTATTCCCCTAACATGCCTGAGATAAAGGTAGCTGCTAGAAGAACAAGTACCATAAAGTCCTTAAACTGACCGAGAAAAACAAATAGGGCAGACGGTCTTTTCCCCTCATTAAGCTTATTAGGTCCGTATTTCTTTAACCGCTTATCTACCTCTTTGTCTGTCAATCCTTTTTCAAGGCTTGTTCCAACAGATGAGGTTACTTCATGTTCCTCTAACTTGTACCAATTCATCTCACACACCCCACATGATCTTCATATGTTTTGACTAAGAGGCTTATCCTCTTCTTTATACAAGCCATCATATTCAGTGAAGTCGCAAAACATGCTATACTCAAGAGAGCAAATCTATAGGGTTTTTAAATAGTTGGTACTTCGTTACTTAGTATCATATCAACAACCTTAATGTGAAAGGATGAAACAGCCATGTCATTTGACGGATTTATGACAAGGGCGATGACACACGAACTTGCAACGTTGTTAACGTCAGGACGGATTTCAAAAATATATCAGCCATATAAAACAGAACTTGTTTTTACCATTCGTGCAAAAGGAAAAAATCATCATTTATTACTATCAGCAAATGCAAGTTTTGCTAGAATTCATTTGACAACAGAGAAATACGATAACCCTTCTAGCCCACCTATGTTTTGCATGTTGCTGCGTAAACATTTAGAAGGCAGTTTAATTGAGAAAATTGAACAGCTCGATATGGAGCGCGTCATTATTTTTCATATAAAAAATAAAGATGAACTTGGGGATGAAACATTTAAGCTTCTTTATGTAGAAATCATGGGGAGGCATAGTAACATTACGTTAGTTGACAAAGAGTCAGGAACGATTTTAGACAGTATCAAACATGTTAGTCTGGCCCAAAGTAGTTATAGAACCGTTCTTCCTGGACATATGTACAAGCGTCCACCTGAGCAAAATAAAGCCAATCCATTTGAGCTTGATGCTGATGGTTTACTCAAACGCATCGATTTTAATGCAGGGAAAATGGACCAACAACTAGTCGAACAGATCGCAGGCCTTTCGCCTCAATTAGCAAAAGAAATCATCTTTCGATCTGGATCGATTGTTAACCGAACTACACTGCCAAAAGCCTTTATAACTGTCATGAATCAATTGAATGAACATCACTACCAACCTGAACTTGTAGTGAATGGAAAAGAACTTTTTTACATCATTCACTTAAAACATCTACAGGGGGAACGTAAATCGTTTGAAACGACAAGTGAATTACTTGACCGATTCTATTACGGAAAAGCCGAGCGAGACCGTGTTAAACAACAGGCTCATGATCTAGAACGATTTCTTCGCAATGAGTGGCAGAAAAACAAGAAGAAAATTAAGAAATTAGAGAAAACGTTAATAAATGCCGAACAAGCGAAAGAATATCAAAAACTTGGCGAGCTTTTAACGGCTAATTTACATATGGTAAAGCGTGGCGACAAATCCATTGAGGTCGTTGATTATTACGACGAAGAAGGACGAACGATTACAATCGAACTCGATCCACAAAAACATCCATCAGATAATGCTCAAGTTTATTTTAAGCGTTACACTAAAGCCAAGAATTCAGTTGCTGTCGTTGAAGAACAAATTGTTAAAGCAAAAGAAGAAGTAGAATATTTTGACCTACTTATTCAACAAATGGAAAGTGCGGCTCCAAAAGACATCGAGGAAATACGCGAAGAATTGATAGAAGAAGGCTACATTAGAAGACGTCAAAAACAACAAAAGAAAAAGAAAGAGATTAAACCTCAAATTGAGCACTATTGCTCAACTACGGGAATTGATTTTTTTGTTGGAAAAAATAATAAACAAAATGATTACATTACAAATAAATTTGCTAGACAAGACGAAATCTGGTTGCATACCAAAGATATTCCTGGTTCTCATGTTGTCATTCGCAGTACGGATCCAGACGAACAGACGTTAACTGAAGCTGCTACCGTTGCGGCGTTTTTTAGTAAAGCGAAACTGTCGAGTTCCGTTCCTGTAGATTACACAAAGGTTCGCCATGTAAAAAAACCAAATGGTGCAAAACCTGGTTACGTCATTTACGAGCAACAGACAACAGTTTATGTCACACCTGATGAAGATCTTATACGTTCATTGAGGAAATAGAAGACAATGAATAAGGGTGACGTTTGTGCAGGATTCACCCTTTATTTCTGCAAAAAAGAACTTTGCCTATCATGTTCGTTACAGAGAAAAACAGCAGATCGGTCTTTTCTAGAAAAAAATACTTTCTTTAAGTCTAATGAAAGTATTTTTTTATCGAATAACCCGGCAACCGTGTTGAGCCATTACCACCCTCGACTAGGTTTTCCAACTTCATAGAAACACATCTTGTAATCCGTTTTAGTTTTATGCTTCCTACTTATAAAAAACAGGCTAGTGAAAAGGGTAAAACGGACCTTTTTCGCTAGCCTCTATTAATATTTAATTATTTTACGGCTACAGTTATCGTTGCCAATCCATCTAAAACAGCGGTATGTTGAATCTTTGACATACCCAAGCTTGTCAATACGTGATTTAAATCAGTGTTCGAATAGCGGTGACGCTTCGTTGAAACATTTGACCACATCAATAATGATTCACTCTCAAAACCAGATAAGTCATGTTTTTTTGCATATTGATCTGCCGTTTCCGGACTCATCTTCGGAGAAGGATTTAACATGGAAATAACTCCACCCACTTTTACTACTCGTCTCATTTCTGCTAATCCTTTTTCTGGTTCAGGGAGAAGAAACATGACACAAGTTGATATTGCTACATCTACATAATTAGCGCTAAGAGGTAAGTCATAGGCATCTGCAACTTCAAATAAACTTTCAGTTGAGTCTGTTTGATGAGCAAATAAATCCTTACTTTTCTCGATCATCTCCTTTGAGAGATCAACTCCAATCAGTTGAATAGCCTCTCCCTTACCACGCTCAAGTAAACGTCCTGTTCCACAGCCGATGTCAAGAATTTTTTTGTTATTCCAACTACCAGATAAATTCTTCAATTGATCATGGACGGCTGCTAACCAATTCGTTTGTGCCATTGCGTCAAAATATTCAACGAGGTTATCAAAGTCAGTTCCAGTCATCTTTCTCATGACATCCCCCTTTTGTTGCTGGTACGATTATACTTGTTCAGTCATCCAAGCTTGAGAAGTTGGATCTTTACGCCACTCGTTCAAACGTTCTACCTGGTCTGCTGTAATCGTTCCTTTTTCCTTTGCAACATTTAAAAGCGTTGAATAAGAAGTTAGAACGTGAGTTGGCAGACTAGCTTCTTCAAGTGCATCATACGCTTTTTGAAACTCGTATGTAAAAATAGCGACGACCGCAACCACTTCCGCTCCACTCTCTTTTAGTGCTTCAGCGGCTTGAATAACACTGCCGCCAGTAGAAATGAGATCCTCAACCAAGACAACTTTTTGTCCTTTTTCAATCTTACCTTCAATTTGATTTTGCTTTCCGTGACCTTTGGCGCTACCTCTTACATAAATCATTGGTAAGTCCATTGCCTCTGCAAGCAAAGCAGCATGCGGAATTCCTGCTGTTGCTGTTCCGGCAATCACGTCGACCTCTTTATTTTTCAACATTTCTACAAAACCTGCAATTATGTCTTTTCTAACATTAGGATAGGAAAGAGTTAATCGATTATCACAGTAAATAGGTGATTTAATACCAGATGTCCAAGTAAATGGATTGGTTGGTTGCAGATGAACAGCCCCTATATCTAATAAATGACTCGCAATTTGTTCTTTCATTATTACCCCTCCCAATCTTGTTTCATGGCTTGATATACTTCAAATGGATTCATTGCATTTGTAATGCTTCTTCCTACTACAATTCCGTAACAACCTAATTCTCTTGCTTGGCCTGGTGTAACGACACGTTTTTGGTCGCCTAGAGCGTCCTCCAACCTGCGGATGCCTGGACATACTGTGTAAAAGGTATCTCCACACACTTCGTGAATAAGCGGTACTTCTTTGGCGGAACACACAACGCCATCAACTCCGCTCTCTTTTGCAAAAGAGGCGTAAGAACGAACCACTTCATTAAGCGGTTGTCTAATCAGTAATTCATTTTGCATCGTCAATTCATCTGTACTTGTTAGTTGAGTAACAGCAATTAATAGTGGGCGCTTTTTACTAGCAATGGTTCCTTGCTCTAACCCTTCACGAGCTGCACTCATCATTTTTTTACCGCCAGCAGCATGGACATTGACAATATCAATATCCAAACTAGCTAGTTCCCTCATCGACCTTTGCACCGTATTCGGAATATCATGTAATTTCAAATCGAGAAAAATTCGATGACCTTCATTTTTTAACTCTTCAATGACTTGTCTGCCTTCTCGGTAAAACAACTCCATCCCTACTTTAACAAAAAGAGATTCACCCTTCAGTTGTTCAAGTAAAGAAAGTCTTTTGGCCCTGTCATCTAAATCTAAAGCAATTATAAATGGACGTTGCATGTTTTCCAGCTCCCTCCAATTAAGTCAGTCACTTTATCGACTCCAAGTTCATCTAATAATCCTGGTAACTCATCAATAATCGTTGGACAAACAAATGGGTCGGTGAAATTCGCCGTTCCGACCGCGACTGCACTTGCACCAGCTAGCATAAATTCAACCACATCTTCAGCTGTTTGAACCCCGCCCATTCCGATGATCGGAATGTCAACTGCCTGACTTACTTGATGAATCATTCGAATGGCTACTGGCTTAATTGCTGGACCAGAAAGTCCGCCATATCCATTTGCTAAAATCGGTTTTCTCTTACGTAAATCAATTCTCATTCCAAGTAACGTATTGATCATTGATAAACCATCTGCACCAGCCTCTTCTACGGCACGTGCGATCTCAATAATATCAGCCACATTTGGAGAAAGCTTTACATAAACAGGTTTATCTGAAACATTTTTCACTTCTCTCGTTAACTCAGCAGCTACATGAGGAATCGTACCAAAAGCAATTCCTCCTTGCTTTACATTCGGACAAGAGATATTTAATTCAATCGCATGGACATTTTCTACTTTTGAAAGCTTAGCTGTCGTTTCCACGTAATCCGCAATTTCAGTTCCCGCTACATTTGCCACAATGGGTGTGTTAAATTGACTTAGCCACGGCAATTCTTTATTCATAACCCCAACAAGACCCGGATTTTGCAAACCAATTGCATTTAGCATACCCGCTGTCGTCTCCGCCACACGAGGTGTAGGATTTCCAAAGCGCGCTTCGGCTGTTGTTGCTTTTATCGCAATGGCACCTAGTAGTTCGAGATCAAAATAATTTGCATATTCTTTTCCGAAACCAAAACACCCTGAAGCAGGCATAATTGGATTTCTCATTGAAAGACCTGGTAATTCAACCTTTAATCGACTCATAGCACAACCTCCCCTACCGGAAAGACTGGACCATCTGTACAGACTTTACGATAACTTGTTCCTGTTTCATCGCCTACAACATGACAAACACAGGCAAAGCATGCTCCTACTCCACAACCCATTCGCTCTTCAAGAGATAGAAACAATCTTCTATCACTATAAGTCGATTGTAGAGCGGAAAGCATGGGAGTTGGTCCACACGTATACATGGTGTCAAAGGAAAGCTGTTTTTCTTTGATTACATCAGTAACAAATCCTTTTTCGCCATAAGTCCCATCTGCAGTGACAACATATGTCTCACCAAGTTCTGAAAATTCCTTTTCATAGAAAACATTTTCTTTACTTTGAAAACCAAGTACATGAATGACATTAACTCCACGATTTTTTAATTGCTTTGATAAGTAATAAAGAGGAGGGACACCGATGCCGCCACCGACGAGGATAGCAGTCTCTCCTCGTTCGGTAGCGTCTAATGGAAACCCATTTCCAAGTGGACCGAGAACATCAATCTTTTCCCCTTCTTGTTTGAGGGAAAGACGTCTCGTCCCCTTTCCTTCGACACGATAGAGCATTGTGACGGTTTCTTTCTCCACGTTAACATCACAGATGCTGATCGGTCTTCTAAGCAAAAGATCATCACCAGAATCTACACGTAAATGTAAGAATTGTCCTGGTTCTGTCATTTGTTTAGCAAGAGGTCCTGAACATGTTAATTCCATGATGTTCGCTGCAATGGTCTCTTGTTTGCTAATTGTTAGCCAATCTTTTTTTATCATAGTCCCTCCACCTCTCTTTACAATTGCATTTGTGGCATACTTTCAGAAGAAAACGTAATTGACTCAAGTACTCTTAAAAGTGCTTCGGCAGTATCAATTGACGTTAAACACACCACACCATTTTCAACCGCTTCACGACGGATTCGGAAACCATCACGTGCTGGTTGTTTTCCACGAGTCAATGTATTAATGACAAATTGAGCTTGTCCCTGCTGAATGACATCTAATAGATGAGGTTTTTCCTCACCAATTTTATTTACAACTGTAACAGGGATATTCGCATCCTTAATATAACTAGCTGTACCTGCAGTTGCCATAATATCAAACCCAAGTGCATGGAAACGTTCAACTAAACTCAATGCTTCACCTTTATCTTTATCAGCAACAGTGAACAAGACGGAACCATGAGTTGGAATACTCATACCTGATGCGACCAAGCCTTTATAAAGGGCTTTTTCTAATGTAACATCTCTTCCCATAACTTCTCCTGTAGATTTCATCTCAGGTCCAAGTGTAATGTCAACACGACGAAGTTTAGCGAATGAAAACACTGGTACTTTAACGGAAACTTCTTTAGCCTCAGGCTGATAACCTGTTTCATAACCTAACTGTGGTAACGTTTGGCCAAGCATCACTTTTGTTGCAAGGTTGGCCATTGGCACGCCAGTAATCTTACTTAAAAATGGAACGGTACGACTTGAGCGCGGATTCACTTCAAGCACATATACTTCATCTTTATGCCAAACGAATTGAATGTTTAGTAACCCAATAATTTTCAATCCTCTTGCAATTGCAATTGTACGATCAATTAATTTTTGCTTTAACTCTTCAGGAACTGTTTGAGGAGGATAGACCGCAATCGAATCTCCAGAGTGAACACCAGCTCGCTCAATATGTTCCATAATTCCAGGAATAAAGACATTTTCTCCATCGGAAATTGCATCTACTTCAAGCTCTTTTCCAGTTAAATAACGGTCAACAAGTACAGGATGCTTCGGATTTACATTTACTGCGTTTGTCATATAGTTAAGAAGCTCTTCTTCTTTGTAGACGATTTCCATCGCACGTCCACCAAGTACGTAAGAAGGACGTACAAGAACTGGATAACCAATTCTATTTGCAATCTCAATCGCCCCTTCAACTGAAGTTGCTGTGCGCCCCAAAGGCTGCGGAATATCTAATGAAAGAAGCTTTTGTTCAAACTTATCGCGATCTTCAGCAAGGTCCATGCTTTCCAGTGATGTTCCGATAATTGGAACACCTCGGGCTTCAAGTTCTCCTGCTAAATTGATCGCCGTTTGCCCACCAAACTGAACAATGACTCCTTCTGGCTGTTCTTGCTCAAAAATATGCATAACATCCTCAACCGTTAATGGTTCAAAATAAAGCTTATCTGACGTACTAAAGTCAGTTGAAACCGTTTCTGGGTTATTGTTAATAATAATCGCTTCATACCCTGCCTCTTTAATAGCCCAAACTGTGTGAACCGTTGCATAATCAAATTCTATTCCTTGACCGATCCGAATTGGACCAGATCCTAGAACTAAAATGCTTTTCTTGTCTGTTTGCATCGCTTCATTTTCTTCTTCGTAAGTACCATAAAAATATGGAGTTTCCGATTCAAATTCGGCTGCACAAGTATCCACCATTTTGTATACGGGGCGAATATTGTTTTCTTTACGGACATCCCAAATCATGCGCTCTTCTTGATTCCATAATCTAGCGATAGCGATGTCTGAGAAACCACGTTCTTTTGCTTTTTGTAGAAGTTCAAGGTCATTCGGAGATTCAGTTAATTCTTGTTCTATTGCAATAATTCGTGCTAATTTCTGCATAAAGAAACGATCGATCTTTGTTAATTCACAAAGTGTTTGAACCTCTTCCCCTCTTCTAAGTAACTCTGCTAACTCAAATAATCTTTCATCGTCCGCTTTTTGAATTCGCTTCAGTAAGTCTTCTGTTTCAAGCTTCGCAATTTTTGCATCATAAATATGATCATAACCAGCCTCTAAAGAACGAACAGCCTTGAGAAGAGATTCTTCTAAATTCCGGCCAATGGCCATAACTTCACCGGTAGCTTTCATTTGTGTACCCAAAGAGCGATTCGCCGCTTCAAATTTATCAAATGGCCAACGAGGAATTTTCGATACGACATAATCTAAAGCTGGTTCAAAGCTAGCATATGTTTTTCCAGTAATTGGATTCATTAACTCATCTAAACTATAACCTACAGCAATTTTTGCAGCCATTTTCGCAATTGGATATCCTGTTGCTTTTGATGCAAGCGCTGATGAACGACTTACACGTGGATTTACTTCGATAATGTAGTATTGGTCACTATCTGCATCATGAGCAAATTGTACGTTACAACCACCTTCAATTCCTAATGCACGAATGATGGTTAATGAAGCATTACGTAAGCGTTGGTAATCGCGGTCTGTTAATGTTTGACTCGGTGCTACTACAATTGAGTCTCCAGTATGGACCCCAACTGGATCGAAGTTTTCCATGTTACAAACAACAATCGCTTGATCTTTTGCGTCACGCATCACTTCATATTCTACTTCTTTAAATCCGGCAATACTTTTCTCGATTAAACACTGTGTCACTGGGCTGTATTTAAGTCCACTTGTCACAATCTCACGTAATTGCTCTTCGTCATGGACAATTCCTCCACCCGTTCCACCTAGTGTATACGCAGGGCGCACGATAATAGGGTAGCCGACAGTTTGAACAAACTGCTCTGCTTCTTCAAGTGTATGAACGATTTCACTCTCAGGAACCGGTTGATTTAATTCATGCATTAATGTTCTAAATAAATCACGATCTTCTGCTTTCTTGATCGCATTAAGATCCGTACCAAGTAATTCAATATTGAATCTTTCAAGGATTCCAGCTTCTTCAAGCTCCATTGCCATATTAAGTCCTGTTTGTCCACCTAGAGTGGCTACAATTCCATCAGGACGTTCTTTTCGAATAATACGACTTACGAAGTCTAATGTGATTGGTTCAATATATACACGATCCGCCATCGTTGTATCTGTCATAATTGTTGCAGGGTTCGAATTAATTAAAATAACCTCATAGCCCTCTTCTTTTAAAGCTTGACATGCTTGCGTTCCGGCATAGTCAAATTCTGCAGCCTGGCCAATCACGATTGGACCAGATCCTATAACTAAAATTTTATTAATATCATTACGTCTACCCATTTTTCTTGTCTCCCCTCGTTTAGGCGTGCACAGTTGCTTTTTTTTCTGTTTCCATCATCGTTACAAATGCATCAAATAAATCATTCGCATCGTGTGGACCTGGTGACGCTTCTGGATGATACTGTACGCAAAATGCTGGATACTCAACATGTCTAAGTCCTTCAACTGTACCATCATTAACAGCCACATGTGTTAATTCGAGGTTCGTTCCCTCTAATGAGTCAAGATCTACTGTATACCCATGATTTTGAGCTGTAATCGCTATTTTTCCTGTTGAAATCTCCCGAACAGGGTGGTTAGAACCACGGTGACCAAATTGCAATTTACTTGTCGTTGCTCCACATGCCAAAGCTAATAGCTGATGTCCGAGACAGATTCCAAACACTGGCACTTTTCCAAGCAATCCTTTTATCGTATCAATGGCACCAGGAACATCTACCGGATCCCCAGGTCCATTACTTAACATGATTCCATCAGGATTTAGTCGTAAAATCTCTTCTGCAGTTGTGTTATATGGAACGACAACAACATCGCACTGTCTTGTAATTAATTCTTGAAGGATGCCGTGCTTCATCCCAAAATCAAGAAGAACGACTCTGTTTCCTCTTCCTGGGGCATGGTATGGATCTTTGGTAGATACTCGATGTACTTGATCTTTTACAAATGTTGTTTGTTTCAACTCTTCAATAACAGCATTTGCGTCAACTTCTAATGAACAAATGCGTCCACGGAAAGTACCTTGTTCTCTTATTAAGCGCGTCAGCTTACGTGTATCTATCCCCGAAAGTCCAGGAATATCCTTCGCACGTAGAAGAGTATCAAGTGACTCTTCTTCACGCCAGTGACTTGGTTCTGGCTCATATTCTTTTACAATAAAACCATTAATAGCTGGAGTAATTGATTCAAAATCATCACGATTAATTCCGTAATTTCCAATTAACGGGTACGTCATCGTTACAATTTGACCACAATAAGACGGATCAGATAAAATCTCTTGATATCCAGTCATTCCTGTATTAAAAACGACTTCTCCACTCATTTCTTTATCTGCTCCAAATCCATTTCCTACAAAAATCGTTCCATCTTCTAAAATTAATTGACGCTTCATACTGTCACCTTTCCTTTCTCCCATACAAGTTTTCCATCTACAAATGTATATACTGGCCAACCTTGGCAAACCCAGCCGTTAAATGGCGTATTTTTTCCTTTAGAAAGAAATGTTTCTTTATCAATTGCGCGCTCTTCTTCCAGATTAATGACCGTAATATCAGCAAGTGCGCCTTCTTCAAGTACTCCTGATTGTAGTCCGAATGTTTTAGCTGGTTTTATTGTTAACCAATCAACTAACTGCTTAAGTGTTGCTTTTTCCGCTTTAACTAAATGTGTATAAAGAAGAGGGAAAGCCGTTTCCAACCCAACAATGCCAAGTGGTGCTCGTTCCATCCCTTGTGCTTTTTCCTCTTCGGTGTGCGGCGCATGGTCTGTTGCGATAAAATCAATCGTTCCATCAAGCAATCCTTCCCATAAAGCTGCTTGGTCCTCTTTCGCTCTTAATGGAGGATTCATTTTAAAGTTTGGATCAAGCCCAGGAATGTCATCCTCACAAAGTAATAGGTGATGTGGGGAAACTTCAGCGGTAACGTTAATTCCAGCTTTTTTCGCATCTCTAATGACTCGGACCGATTCCTTTGTACTAACATGACATACATGGTAGTGTGCTCCTGCAGCTTCTGCTAATAAAACATCCCGTGCAATATGAACAGACTCACATACAGATGGAATACCTGGTAGATTATGTTCTGCTGAAAATTTCCCTTCATGTACACATCCACCATGAATTAGTGTATCTTCTTCACAGTGAGCGACAACCGCCATATTCACTTCTGCTGCTTTTTTCATGGCTTGAAGCATGATGTCAGCTGATTGAACACCCACCCCGTCATCTGTGAAAGCAAAGGCTCCTGCCTCTTTAAGAGCTTTAAAATCTGTCAATTCTTTTCCAAGCTGTCTTGTCGTAATGGAAGCATATGGTCGTACACGAACATGGCCTGTTGTCTTAATTTTTTCTTGCATCCACTCCATTTGCTCTTTTGTGTCAGGTACTGGTCTAGTATTTGGCATTGCTGCTATAGTTGTAAAACCGCCTGCTGCTGCAGCTAATGTTCCTGTTTCAATGGTTTCTTTTTGCTCGCCACCTGGTTCACGCAAATGAACATGAGCATCGACAAGTCCAGCTGATACTAATTTCCCTTGTATCTCAACAACTTTTAAGTCATCTGTAGAGTTCGGTGCAGTAAAACTAATTTTACCATCTATAATGTAAACATCCTTTTCAACCAATTCTCCATTACCATCTAAGATTAATCCACCTTGCAGTTTCAATGTCATAACCATTTCCCCCTCTATTTAAGTTAAAGCTCTTTTGACAACCGCTCTTCTAACAGCAACACCATTTTTCATTTGTTTAAAAATTCTAGAACGATCACATTCCACTAATTCACTTGCTAGCTCTACCCCTCTGTTCACTGGAGCTGGGTGCAAAATAATCGCTTCTTTCTTCATTCGTTTTTCCCGTTCTAGCGTTAACCCAAATTGCTGATGATACCCCTCTTTTGACCACTCCATTGATCCATCATGGCGTTCATGCTGGATTCTAAGTAGCATTACAACATCACACTCAAGAAGTGTGTCATCTAATGACACGTGTTCGTATGTTGTATCAAATCCAGCCATCCATTCTCTTGGCCCAGCAATTTTCACTTTAGCTCCTAGACGTGTTAAGACGTCTGCATTAGACCTAGCGACACGACTATGGCGAAGATCTCCTACTATCACGATATTCAAACCAGAAAAACGCTCGAATTCTTGTTGGATGGTAAGAAGATCTAACAACGACTGGGTTGGATGATGCCCACTTCCATCACCACCGTTAATGATTGGAATAGAAATTTTTCCACGAATTTCTTTAAAATAATTATTCTCTGGATGTCTGATGACAAGGGCGTTGGCTCCAATAGCTTCAAACGTTTTAACCGTATCTAGCAACGATTCACCCTTTTGAACACTTGAATTTTCCTCAGAGAAAGACAAGACATGGAGACCTAACAACTTTTCTGCAACTTCAAAGCTATATCTAGTTCGTGTACTTGGCTCAAAAAATAAGTTTGCGATAAATAAATCTTTGTCTACTTTCCATTGCTTTCCTTGTGCAAAATGCTCAGCCTCTTGTAAAATAGTTGAAATTTCGACTGTTGACATTGTTTCTAATGTAAGTAGTTCCCCTTTGATTGCTTCTTGTTCAGTCATTGTCATCATTCAAAACCAGCCTCCTCATTTTGTTAATATGTACAAGTTTAAGTTGAACGAACACGTTTTTATAAAGAAAAACCCTGAGAAGGAGTCCTCCCAGGGTATAAGGTACCAAAAGAGATGCTATACACACTTCTTCCTGAATCCTTATCCCCTTTGAAGTCTCTCTGTACCTCGTTAAAAGGGTCTAAATTAATCTGCTTGGAACATCGGTTTCTTTCCGTAGCTTTCTTGTTTCTCTGGTAAGATCTGATGAAGAATGATTCCAATAATGGCTGCTAGAGCCATACCTGGTATTTGAACATTTTCGTTGACTTGAATAAAGGCTCCACCAATTCCGATGACTAAGATAACCGATGAAATGATTAAATTTCGTTTTAATCCTATATTAATTTCATTATCAATAAGCATTCTTAATCCAGAGGAAGCAATAACCCCGAATAGAAGGATTGATACACCACCCATTACGGCTGTTGGGATCGTCGAGATGAACGCTGCAAACTTACCAATGAAAGCAAAGGTACATGCTAAGACGGCTGCACCTGCAATCACAAACACACTAAACACTCTTGTAATGGCAAGTACTCCGATGTTTTCTCCATAAGTTGTATTAGGTGGACCACCCATTAGTGATGCAATGACAGTTGCTGCTCCATCGCCAAGAATGGAGCGATGTAAACCTGGTTCCTTAATGAAGTTCTTTCCAACTACTTTGCTTAACACCATTTGGTCACCGATGTGTTCTGCTAGTGTGACAATCGCAATCGGCACCATAATGGCAACAATCTGCCAAGAGAACACTGGTGTGTAGGTGACGAATGGAACGATAACATCTGGTAAGGCAAACCATTTTGCTTCTTGGACAGGTGAGAAATCTACGAGTCCAAAGAAGATTGCGGTTATATACCCTCCAATAATTCCAAACATGATTGGAACAAGACTAAAGAATCCTTTAAAGAACATGGTAGCTAGAATCGTGATTAATAATGTAATAAATGCTACAGCGAAAAACGAAGAACTGTATGTTCCTGTAGCAGGATTATTCATCGCCATATCAATAGCGACAGGTGCCAACCCTAAACCGATTACGATAATTACTGGCCCAACGACGATTGGAGGAAGGATTTTCATAATCCAATTCACTCCGCTTGTCTTTATTAAAAGGGCAACAAGTCCATATACAAGTCCTGCCAAGAAACTACCGACCATCGCGCCTTCAGGGCCATTCGTTGCTGTTGCAGCGATGATAGGACCTATGAAAGCAAAAGATGAACCTAAGTAAGCTGGTATTTGACCTCTTGTAATAAGAAGGTAAGCAAGTGTCCCTAACCCACTTGATAGTAAAGCAACTGCTGGGCTTAACCCTACTAAATAAGGAACCAGAATCGTTGCTCCAAACATGGCGAATAAGTGCTGTAAACTAAATACGATCCATTTATCAAACCTTGGTATTTCTCTAATTCCCACTTCTTTTACTCTAGATGACATGATTCTTCCTCCTAGTACTTATAGAAAAACCTCTTTGCGTAGGCAAAGAGGCCGACATGACCTGTCGTATCCAGTCATGCGAACCTCTTATTAGCCTCACAGGACTAATTTAAAGAGATGTCTTATTATTTTTGTTCAATTGTGACTTCATCAGTCTTATCAACTTCACTTAGTTTAGCCACAATTTTTTCGCTTTTAGATGTAGGCACATTTTTCCCTACATAATCTGGTCTAATTGGCAACTCTCGGTGGCCACGATCAATTAGAACAGCTAATTGAATTTGCTCAGGTCTACCTATATCAACTAAGGCATCAAGTCCAGCTCTTACCGTTCTACCTGTATAAAGGACATCATCCACTAGAATGACTTTTCGATCTCTAATATCGACCGGAATATCGGTTCCTTGTATGATCGGTTCTTTATTACTCGATTTCACCGTTAGATCATCACGATAAAGTGTAATGTCAATTTCTCCGACTGGAATTGTTGCACCTTCGATTTGTTCAATTCTTTCAGCTAACCGTTTTGCTAGGTAAATCCCACGAGTTTTGATTCCGATCAAAACACAATTATCGATTCCTTTATTGTGTTCAATAATCTCATGGGCAATTCGTGTTGTTGCTCGTCGTATAGCCTGCTCATCTAAAATCACTCTCGACATTTTTTCCACCTCCATCATCAATCTCTAGAAAACGAAAAAACCTCTCTGTCCATTTAGACATGAGAGGTAGTGACGCAAGCGAATACAGACAGATCTATTGCCTGTAATTCTTTCCGTTTTCCTTCTCAGCCTCACGGGACTGTAGTTAAAGGACTATTAAATTCTTTTATAGTATGACCGACAAGTTTCGCGCTGTCAACCTTTATTTTGTACGAAGAAGGTGTAACAGATTCTCCATCTCTTCAGGAAGAGGCGCTTCAAATACAACTTCTTCTTCTGTACGGGGATGAACAAAACCTAAAACCGCAGCATGCAAAGCTTGTCCTTCGATATCAAACATTTTCTTTTTCGGTCCGTATTTGGGATCTCCTACTAAAGGATATCCAATGTATTTCATATGGACCCGAATTTGATGAGTTCTACCCGTCTCTAATTCACATTGCACATACGTATGATTATCAAAAGTCTCAAGCACTGTAAAATGAGTCACAGCGTCACGACTATTCTCCTCTGTTACAGTCATGCTTTGTCGATCTTTTTTATCGCGACCAATTGGAGCATCAATTGTTCCAATCTCATGTGGAATGACTCCATGTACCACTGCTTTATATAATCTACGCGTTGTCTTTGCCTTTAATTGCTCAACTAAAGATTCATGCGCATGGTCATTTTTAGCGACCATAATTAATCCAGATGTATCTTTGTCTATTCGGTGAACGATTCCAGGTCTTATCACACCGTTAATTCCAGATAAGTCTTTACAATGATACATTAAAGCATTAACAAGCGTACCAGAGGAATGACCTGGTGCTGGATGAACGACCATCCCTCTAGGTTTATTAACAACAATCACATCTTCATCTTCGTAAGCTATATCTAAAGGAATATTTTCTGCGACTACTTCTAGTTCCTCTGGATCTGGGATATCTAGAGTAATAACATCACCAGTTTCCACTTTATAGTTCGTTTTCACTTCACTATCATTCACTTTAAGATGGCCTTCTTTAATCCAAATTTGCACTTGGGTACGTGACCAATTTTCATTTAAAGTAGTGATCAACTTATCAATTCGTGTACTTTTTTGCTCAGGTGTTACTTTCCATTCAAAACTTTCCATTACTTTGGCTCCTTCTTTTGTTGACGTTCATCTTGAATCATTTTTATAAATAACAGGCCTACACCGATACAAAGAGCTGCATCAGCCACATTAAAGATTGCAAAATTATAACCGAATATATATGTATCAACGAAGTCTACTACTTCTCCTCGGAACAAACGATCAATGAAATTTCCGACCGCTCCACCCAAGATAAGGGCTAATGATACACCAAACAACGCACTATTCTTCGCCTCTTTTTGCATGTAATAAACAATACCGACTATAACAATGATTGTAACAATATAGAAAAACCACATCTGACCTTGAAGAATCCCAAAAGCAGCTCCTTTATTTCGATGAGATGTAAAATAAAGAACTCTCTCAATTAGCGTAATTCTCTCCCCAATCACCATTTGCGTATCTACTATCCACTTACTAATTTGATCAATAACTAAAACAACCAATGCTATCATATAATACTTCATCGTCATCCCCCGATCTCGTCCACATCTTTCCATGAATAGCATTATAGCACAAAAAGAGGGGGATAGCCCCCTACTTTCCGTTCAAGTATTGATCGTAATGGACATTTCGCTGAAAAACAACATCTTCATCACCAGTATAGCCTTCAATCCCAGTGGATAAAAATCCTTCAATTTGCTCAACGTAACCAATTAGCTCCCCTGTCTCTTCTAGAGAAGAATCTTCAAATACCATTGGTAATTCATTAAATTTAGCAACAGATTGGTAAGCATCCTCTGCATCAAATTCGGTTTCATCATCATCTTGATCAAAATTATACTTTCTAAAACCTCCTAATACCGCTTCTTCTGAAGGTCTTCCATCGGTGATGCGATTATCAACTACTTCAACAACAGTACGAGCTGCTGGGCTAGCTTCTAATCGTTCGTATGGGATCGTTTTTCCAGTAACCTCACAAATACCAAACGTTCCTTGATTAAACTTTTCTAATGCATGCTCAATTTCTTCATGTTCTCTTTCAAGCTGTTCCAGTAACGCAAAGTCCTTTTCACGCTCATAAAGGTCAGTCGCAGCATCAGCTGGATGGTTATCATATTGAGACAATTCACCTGTAGAAAAAGACAATGTACGACTTTGCTCCTCTTTAAAATGGTGATTAATTCGTTCATCCACTATCTTCAACCGTTCCTCAAGTGATTGTTTTATCTTTGTATAATCGGTCATTTCATCTCCCCCTAACTAACAACTCACGTCTATAGACGCTCATTCCTTATTGTGACCATGTAAAGCAGATGTAGCCAACACAACTTTTAACAGCATAAAAAAGAAGCTAGCCGTCTTTAAAGCAATGAGTGGAACTGCTTGTTCTTTAAAGTGAACGACAAATAGGCTTCTTGTAGGTCAGCGGATAGTGTGTGGAGCGATTACCTCCAAATTATCCTCATGCTTCTAGGAAACGCTTTTTTATCTATCTCATTTTTAATACATAATTAAAAAACCACTGTATTAAACAGTGGTTCAGCATTCTTATACATAGTATTTTGTAACTGTATCCGCACATGATGAGCATAAGCCAACATGTTCTTCATGTGTACCAACAGATGTTGATACAACCCAGCAACGTTCACATGTTTCTCCGTCAGCAGGTTGAACAACAATCGCTAATTGTTCAAACGTCACTGCCTCTTCAGGGGCTTCGTTCGCTTCTCCAGCGAGTTCCACATGAGAAACAATAAACAACTTCTCAAGAGCCGGAATAGAGCCAAGAAGGGTACGAACCTCTCCACTTGTGTATAACGTAATGGACGCCGTGAGTGATTTACCAATTTTCTTGTCATTTCTCGCTTGTTCGAGAGCTTTTAAAACATCATCTCTTACAGCCATAAAATGACTCCATTTTGCTTTTAACTCTCCAACATCACCGAACGTTTTCCCCTCAGGCATATCGGTAAGTTGCACGCTCTCCTCACTTACACCCGGAATATGTTCCCAAACTTCATCTGCGGTATGACTTAAAATAGGAGACACTAACTTTGTAAGAGCGACAAGCACGTCATACATAACCGTTTGAATCGCACGGCGATTTGGATGATCCGCATGTTCAATATAAAGAGTGTCCTTAGCTAAATCCATATAGAAAGAACTTAAATCAATGGTACAGAAATTATGGATCGCATGGTACACCGTTGAAAATTGATATTGATCATAGGCTTCCTTCACCTTTTCAACGACTTCATTCAACTTGACGACCATGAAAAGATCTACACCTTTTAGATCTGTTACATAATTTGTTTTTGGATCAAAATCATGTAAATTCCCTAATAAGAAACGGAATGTATTACGAATTTTACGATATGATTCTGATACTTGTTTTAATATTTTATCGGATACACGTACATCTGCCTGATAATCAACAGAAGCAACCCATAGACGAAGAATATCTGCACCTAATTGTTTCATAACGTCATTAGGAACTACTACATTCCCAATAGACTTACTCATTTTACGGCCTTGACCATCTAGAGCAAAACCATGACTTAAAATCCCTTTATAAGCAGACTTACCTGTAACGGCAACACTAGTTGAAAGAGATGAGTTAAACCAGCCACGGTATTGATCCGACCCTTCTAAATATAAATCAGCAGGGCGAACTAGATCATCACGTTCTTCTAAGACCGCTTGGTGAGAAGAACCTGAGTCAAACCACACATCCATAATATCCATCTCACGTGTGAAAGTTCCATTTGGACTATGTTCAGATGTAAATCCTTCTGGTAACAATTGATCGGTATCCCACTCAAACCAAATGTTTGAGCCATGTTCGCGGAAAAGCGATGATACGTGATCAATCGTTTCATCAGTGATAATTGGCTCTCCATCTTCACCATAAAATACAGGAATCGGTACTCCCCATGCACGTTGGCGTGAAATACACCAATCACCGCGGTCACGAACCATGTTGAATAGACGAGTTTCTCCCCATTTTGGAACCCACTCCACTTCTTCAATTGCTGCTAACAACTCATTACGGAAGTTTTCAATGGAAGCAAACCATTGAGCAGTCGCACGATAAATGACTGGTTTTTTTGTACGCCAGTCATGCGCGTATGAATGAGTAATAAACGTTAATTTCATTAATGCGCCTACTTCTTCAAGTTTTTCTGTGATAGGCTTGTTGGCAGCATCGTAGAATAACCCTTCAAATCCAGGAGCTTCCGCCGTCATATTTCCTTTATCATCAACCGGACAAAGAACATCTAAACCATACTTTTGACCGACGATAAAGTCTTCTTCACCGTGTCCAGGAGCAGTATGAACACAACCAGTACCAGCATCTAACGTTACATGCTCTCCACACATAACCAATGACTCACGTCCGTAAAGAGGATGTACCGCTTTTACAAATTCTAATTCTGCACCTTTTACAGTTTTTAACACTTCTGAGTTTTCCCAATCGAATTCTTTTTCAAGTGCTTCTTGCAAACCAGCTGCTACGACATACTTTTGATCGTTTACTAACACAACATTATAATCTAGCTCAGGATGAACAGCGATCCCTAAGTTAGCTGGAATGGTCCATGGCGTTGTTGTCCAGATAATCATTTTCTCATCACCATCTAAGACGCCATTTCCTTCACTCACATTAAAAGCAACATATATAGATGCTGAACGCTTATCTTGATATTCAATTTCAGCTTCAGCAAGAGCTGATTCAGAAGAAGGAGACCAGTATACTGGTTTTTTCCCTTTATAAATAAAGCCTTTTTTAGCCATTTCACCAAACACTTTAATTTGTTGAGCCTCATATGATTTATCTAACGTAACATATGGGTTCCACCAATCACCTCGAACACCTAGTCTAATAAACTGTTCACGTTGTCGATCAATCTGTTGTCTAGCGTATTCTTCACAAAGTTTACGAAACTCAGCAACACTCATTGATTTACGGTTAACTTTCCCACTTTTCGTTAGAGCTGTTTCAATTGGCAAACCATGTGTATCCCAACCCGGGACGTAAGGAGCATTAAACCCACTCATTGATTTATAACGAACAATAAAATCTTTCAAAATTTTATTAAGCGCGTGTCCCATATGGATATCCCCATTCGCATATGGAGGACCATCATGCAAAACAAAAGAAGGACGACCCGACGTTCGCTCTTGTACCTTTTTATAGATATCCATCTCAGCCCATTTTCCTTGTCTTTCTGGCTCACGATTTGGTAAATTCCCTCTCATTGGAAATTCTGTTTTTGGCATTAATAATGTGTCTTTATAATCCATCTTTTCTTCCTCCTAAGGATAGCCTACTAAAAAATTTGAATAGCAAAAGGATACCTCATTTCACATTTTGGGTATTCACTAAATCAAATGTTTAAGTGCATGAGAATTCATCACTAAAACACAAAAAAACTCCTCTCCCTAAAAAAGGGACGAGAAGTTAACCCGTGGTACCACCCTGTTGAAAAGGATATACCTTTCCACTCGTAATTCGTAACGTGAATGAATCGTTGCAGCCTACTTTATACTTCAGTGCAAAACTAAAGGGTGATTTTCCAATGTGAACGTGATCAGGCTTACACCATCCCTGAATCGCTTTACACGCTTGCTACACTGTACTCGTCCCTATCATCGTCTTAACATATATTTTAATGAGTATCATTATATGATAGCCCACGAAGAAGTGCAAGTCAGTAAGTAAAAATCGAACTACTAACGTTCCTCAAAAGCTTCCTCTTCTTTCGTAACCTCGTCCCAATCATCTGTTTGTAGCATTTCTAACTGTGCTTCAATCAACATTTTAAAACGCATTTTATAAACAGATGCCTGTTTCTTTAATTCTTCCATATCCATCATTACTTTTCTTGACTTTGACAAAGCATCATTAATAATACGATCAGCATTTTTTTCCGCTTCTTTAACAATTAATTGCGCTTCTTTTTGAGCATTTCTTCTAACTTCTTCAGCCGCTTCTTGTGCAACTAAAATCGATTTATTCAAAGTCTCTTCGATGTTTTTGAAATGACCAAGCTTTTCATCGAGGTCCGTCACTTGTTCAAAAAGTTCCTTTTTTTCACGAAGCACCGCTTCATAGTCTTTTATCACTTGATCTAGGAACTCATTAACCTCATCTTCATCATATCCTCGAAATCCTTTTGTAAATTCTTTATTATGGATATCTAAAGGGGTCAAAGGCATGTTAGCCACCTCCATGTTGTAGTCTCGTTAATATTAAGTACTCTAAGTTGAAGAAAAAATTAACGTTGTTGTCTTATTTCGACAAGAATGGCATAAATCCTTCATTTTTTTTATTTTTTCTTATCGTTTACGTCCTAAACGTAATCGATATTTCTCTTTTTTCGTCATACCCTCAATAGCCAAGACTTTTGACCGTCCATAATGACGAACAGATAGGTAATCGCCCTCTGCAATCAAGAAGTCCGTTTTGTCGACTACTTTCCAGTTTACCTTCACTAATCCTTTTTCAATTAATGGAGTGACTTTTGTTCGTGAAAGCTTGTACATTTGTGCAATAACAACGTCCAATCTCATAGAAGAAGCGGTTACAGTCACTTCATCCCATTCATCTTTAGGCTTAATGTGCTCAGATAATGAAATTCGATTCAATCGAACGGTAGCTTTTCCAATTGTTTGTAAGTTCAATTCTACATAATCGGCTATCTCAGTAGCAACGACTATTTGAGTTGTTTCCTCACTAAGAAAGATGTCACCAAACTTTTCTCTTTTTACTCCAAGGTTCATCATGGCACCCAGAACATCTCGATGTTCTAATGTAACAAATTTAGAAGGATAGACTATGTCAAATAAAGTTAATTGATAATCTTCTATCGCTGTTTCTAAATACGAGGGTACTAACCGCATGCGACATCGCTCTGCATAACGAGAGCCTCCCGAAAATGAGAGGCTCACATCATCATCATGTCCAATTATTCCTCGAACAATTTGTTGTTGTCTCGGATCAAGAAAGTCACTTAACCGCTCCAAGTGGCGAACAGCAACTGCCTCTTGCCATTCGAGCACTTGATCGACAAATGGACGCTCTTCCTCACGAAAGTGCTGATAAATACTAATTGTTGCTCACTCCTAACTGTTAAATACCAAACAGGGCTCGCACGCCACCTCCGGCTAAACGTAAAACAATAATTGCTACGATAGGAGATAAATCAATCATTCCAAGTGGAGGGACAAATTTTCTAAATGGTTCGAGATATGGTTCTACGATTCTTCCAATGAATTGTCCTATGGAAGATTCACGTGCGTTAGGAAACCATGACATTAAAATATAACCAATAATGAAAAAAGAATAAATATAAATCGCATTATAAAGTAATCCACCGATTAACTGCAAAAACATTCACCACCTTCTACTATGCTTCAAAATGCTCTTTCATCATTTCTGTAATGGTACCTGATACGTCTACGTTATCAGGTGTGCAAAGAAAGATGTCAGTACCAATTTTTTGTATATCCCCACCAATAGCATACACTGTTCCACTTAAAAAATCGACTATGCGCTTTGCTTGATCGTAAGAAATTCGTTGTAAATTGATAATAACGGCTTTACGATTTTTCAGATGATCAGCTATTTCTTGGGCCTCATCGTATGTTCGTGGCTCAAGTAAAATTACTTTTGTACCTTTTTGAACACTTTGTAGACTAACTACATTTTGAGGGGTAACCGCTGGCTGTTGCTTTAGCTGTTGACTTCTTGAACGACGTTTCGGTTCATTATCCTCATTCATAAAACGATCATCAACATATTCTTCAACTTCTTCATATTCATCTTCTAGTTCAAAAAAACGTTTAAATCTTGATTTCATGCCCATATATATTCTCCTCTCAAGCTTTTATTCTCGTCCTACTAGTGCCGAACCAAGTCTGATAAAAGTAGCCCCTTCTTCAACAGCCACTGTAAAATCATTAGACATCCCCATCGAAAGCTCTGTACACGGCGCATGTTCTAAATGTAAAGCTTGTACTTCATCCCTTAATTGTCTTAATTGATTGAACACAGGACGAGTTAATTCAGGGTCCTCAACAAAAGGGGCCATTGTCATTAAACCAACAACTTGTATGCCTTTAAACTGAGATAATTGGGCGATAAACGAATGAACATCGCCAGGAGAAAGTCCCGCCTTCGATTCCTCTCCTGAAACATTTACTTGGACAAAGCATTTCATCTTTTCCCCTGACTCTAATCGCTTGTCCACTTCTTCAGCTAGAGAAAGTCTATCTAAAGAGTGTAAGTACTCATATTTACCTATAATGTGTTTTACTTTTCGTGTTTGTAAAGAACCAATGAAATGCCAAATTCCTCTATCATGTAAGGCATCCCACTTTTCTACTGCTCCCTCTGCGCGGTTTTCACCAATATGTATTAAACCGTGATCTAGTGTTTGTTTTGTTGTTTCTAGACTAACGTATTTTGTAACCGCTATTATCTTAACGGAACCACTGTTACGTCCTACTTTTTCACAAGAATGTTCAATTTTTTCTTCAATCTCTTTTAATCTTTCTTGAATAGACATTGTTATTCACCACCTCTAACTCCAATAAAGCTCATCATTCTACCCGTTTTCCCATGTTCAGCACGGTGCGAAAACATTCTTGCATCTGTAGCCGTACAGATTGACGAAACTAATACATTATCAGGTTTGATTCCAACTTGTAGGACAAACTCTTTATTAACCTCACGCAAATCAAGTAAGTATTTATTATTTAGTTGCTTTTTATAAGGCCTATCATTTAAATGTTTAGGCCAGCACCGATCTATCTCTTCAATTACTTTTTGATCTACTTCATATGCCGTCTGACTTATGCAAGGGCCAATAGCAACTTGAATAGCTTCAGGGGGAATTCCTTCTATTTCATGCCAGAGCTTTACCATAGACGCACCAATATTTTGCACAGTACCACGCCAACCAGCATGAGCTAGACCAACAGCTCCATATGAAGGTGCATAAAAATATAAAGGCACACAATCAGCATATAAGCTAGTCAGCAGTAAATTACGTTCTAGTGTATATATACCGTCGGTGTGAGCAATAGCTGACTCCAAATTTTCGCTACCTCTACCAGCATCACTTTTTTCGACTTTTCGGACGGTAGATTCATGTACCTGCTCCGAACCTATCCAGTTACTTAGCGGAATTTGAATGTCATTCGCCAACAAAAATCTGTTCTCTAAAACATCTTTTGGATTGTCTGCCACATGAAATCCCATATTCAAACTATTAAAAGGACTTTGACTTTTTCCACCCTCTCTAGTTGTAAAACCAGCAACGAGGCGTGGCTGATGCTCTATCCACTGCTCTATGGATAAATATCGTTTGGTTTCTTGAACAAACGGTTCCATTTTCCATACCTCCTCATTGCTTCGCAGATATCCAAAAGGGACAAGCATCTTTTTGGGTATCTGCGAACTTCGTCTATCATTATTTTATCACAGGTTCATTGTTACAAGAAACGACTTTCTTTTCGATCATCGTTTTCTTGGTGTCGAAGGTGGTTCAAACTTCAAAGGTTTTCTCTCGAATGTTGTAGGAACTTCTACTAAAATGACATCAGATCCAATCCGGATAATGTTTTTCCACGGAATGATAATTTCCTCTGAATCTCTTCCAAACAACCCCATCATTTTACCAGAAGCATTAATAACTAAAGCTTCGATTTGTCCGGTTGATAAATTAATATCTAAATCAGTTAATTGTCCTAATCGTTTTCCATTGTCCATGTTAACAATATCTTTCACTTGTAGGTCAGATATTTTTATCATTTTTTTCCACCTCATCCCATAGTGTCCGTCTTCTACTATATGCGAGGTTGTATACGTTTTATGAGCAGGAACGAAAAAAGAGAATGACTTAAAGTCATTCTCTCGTTCATTATATTTGAGCATGTTTATTCATTTGTTGAATGGCTGCTTTTTCTAATCGAGATACTTGAGCTTGAGATATCCCTATTTCATCCGCAACTTCCATTTGTGTTTTCCCTTGAAAAAATCTCATATTCAAGATCATTTTCTCTCGATCATTTAACCGAATCATCGCTTCCTTTAAAGCAATTTCTTCTACCCAATTGACATCTTTATTCCGCTCATCACTAATTTGGTCCATGACAAATATCGGATCCCCGCCATCATTATAGATTGGCTCAAATAGAGATACTGGATCTTGTATAGCATCTAATGCAAAGACAACATCCTCCTTTGGTACATCTAATACCTTGGCAATCTCTTGGACAGTAGGTTCTTTCTCACGTTTCTTTTCGGACATGATCTGATCACGTACCTGTAACGCTTTATAAGCGATATCTCGCAACGAACGAGAGACACGGATCGGATTGTTGTCTCGTAAATAGCGCCTGATTTCACCTATGATCATAGGAACCGCGTATGTAGAGAATTTTACGTTTTGGCTTAAATCAAAATTATCAATTGACTTCATTAAACCAATACAACCTACTTGAAATAGGTCGTCCACATATTCTCCGCGATTGTTAAATCGTTGGATAACACTTAGCACCAGACGTAAATTCCCATTTACTAATGTTTCACGTGCACTTGTCTCACCACTTTGCAATCGCTGAAATAGATCACGCATTTCTGTGTTCTTAAGAACAGGTAACTTCGAGGTATCTACACCGCAAATCTCAACTTTATTTCGTGTCAATTCTTTCCCTCCTATCGCGGGAGATGATGTCTAAGAAAAGTATCTCCTCTGGAGGAAAAAATATGCACGAGCCTTGTCGAATAAATCTTCCCTTGACAAGGCTCGTGCATGATATGACAACAAATAACTTGTTTTAAAAAATTTTTTTAAGTTTATTTCTAAAAATTTTACTGAGCAAGCGTAATCCTCTAAACGCTCTACATTTTAAAGTCTTTTAACCCTACAACGGTTCCGCTCACTGCTTCGAGATTGTTCCAAAAGGTTAAGACCGACCTTTTGGCCATAATTTCTGCGTGCAAGTTTGCAATGGCTCCTCACGCTGCGCGCCTTCTGAGAAGATCACTCAGAAGGCTTAAAACCCGGCAACGGTTCCGCTCACTGCTTCGAGATTGTTCCAAAAGGTTAAGACCGACCTTTTGGAACAATCTCTTACACCATCTTATTAAATTCTTTTTGTAGTCGTTTTATGATTCTTTTTTCTAAGCGCGAAATGTACGATTGTGAGATCCCTAACATGTCAGCTACATCTTTTTGTGTTTTTTCTTCGTCTCCAGCTAGTCCGAACCTAAGTTCCATAATTTGTTTTTCACGATCATTTAAAGTATGAAGGGCTTTTACTAAAAGCCTTCTATCTACTTTTTCTTCAATTCCTCTTGTGATGATATCTTCCTCTGTTCCTAATACATCCGATAACAGGAGCTCATTTCCATCCCAATCAATGTTCAATGGTTCATCAAAAGATACTTCTGAACGTGTCTTGTTATTTCTACGCAGATACATAAGAATCTCATTCTCAATACACCTTGATGCGTACGTAGCTAATTTAATTTTCTTTTCTGGATTGAATGTATTTACCGCTTTGATTAAACCAATTGTTCCAATACTAATTAAGTCCTCAATGTTAATTCCTGTATTTTCAAACTTTCGTGCAATGTACACAACTAATCTTAAATTACGTTCAATAAGCATGGAACGAACTGCCTTATCTCCCGATGGCAATTTTTTTAATAGAACCGCTTCTTCTTCTTTAGAAAGTGGAGGTGGTAATGCTTCACTTCCTCCTATGTAATAAATCTCGTCTGCCTTCATTCCTAATCGATACATTAATTTGTACCACAATAAGGTTAACTTTAGTTTTAACATGTTGTGTGCCTCCTAAAATACTCATTTTATGCTAGTTTATCAGTGGAAACACCGAGTACTAACTTTGGATGAACAATACACTTAAATGCCCCATCTGGAGATAATTCCTTATCGTGTAACCCTAGCAATACATTCTTCGTAACAAATTGTTGGTTTTGGTAATAAATGATTACCTGATCTGGTTTAAGACCTGTGATAAAAGGTGAAGATTGTCCAATGACTCGATAAGGGATAATACTTGCACGCTCGAGTAATCGCTCATCAAATCCCTCTTCAACTTCAGGTTGCTCGTGAAAGCTCATGATGTGATCCACTGCTTCCTTATTAAAATAAGAGTAGAGAAGTTGAGCTTCAATAATCATAACCGGTTTTTTGGTTAATGGATCGGATAATTGGTTTCCACTATCAATCAACCCTCTTGCCGTAAAGGTATATCCAGAAATAGTCATTTCAACATCGACAAGTTGATCATATTGAACTTGTTTGACCTCGATGGTTTCAAAACGGTGCTTCGAGAAAAACCAAATTAGTGGAAAGCCAATTACGACGAATACCCAACTAATGCCGCTACCGAAATACCCTGAATTTACATGTGCAATTCCATCTAGTATGGCTACCTCGGTTTGCCAGAAAAAGTGAAGTGCGAATAAACCACCGCCTGTCATAAAAGCAACGAAATAGAACATTAGCAAGCCTTGAATGAAATATCGAAACCGTTTATAGCCAAAAGCAATATAAACGATTACCGCAGAATAAAGGAATTTCATCCAGGGCTCATAAAACAAAGATGCAACAGGACTGAACATTAAAAATACAATGAGCGATGCAAATAATGCTGCTAGGATCATACGAATGTGTTGAAAGCGTCGCTTTAACACTAAAGCTGTTAAAGCAATTAATAAATAATCAATACAAAGGTTCAGTAACCAGATCACATCAATATATAAGGTCATATCCATCCTCACATCCATTGATTTGAAACAAGTATATTACACATTCTATTAAGAAGTCTGTCGCTTCATGACAAGCAAGTGGGGGTTATTTTGAGAGATTTTAAGATAAATTGTCAGCTTTTTTCAAGTTGGGAAATAATAAAAAATGTATACTTGAGAGTATCAATCAGGAGATTCAAAAGAAAGCCTATAATAACGCCTTATTTAACAACTCATTTAATGAACTCCTTATTGATTATTCAGATCATTTCTTATCATCTCATTTTAATCAAAAAAGTGACTTATTTCCAAAAAAAAAGCTGATTCAATTCGTCTCATTTGAGACTCTTGAATCAGCTTTTCCTTTATTTTAGCGATTGCGATTTCGACGATTACGCAAAAATGTTGGAATGTCTAATGTATCTGTTGGTTCTGGTGCAGAATTACTTTGCTGAGGAGCAAAACGATGTTCCTTTTGCTCTTCTTGAATTGGAGCTTGAGTTGTTTGTCCCCTTGAAACCGTTGGAGTTTCTGGACGTTGGTGTTGATGTTGATGCCTCTGTTGATTATTACCTTCAGCAGCAACATCAAACCCTGTAGCAATCACTGTAACGACAATTTCATCTTTTAAATTTTCATTAATGACAGAACCAAAAATCATATTAACTTCAGAATCAGATGCAGCTGAAACGATTTCTGCTGCTTCATGCACTTCATAAAGTGAAAGATTCGAACCACCAGTAATATTCATCAGAACACCTTGTGCTCCATCGACTGACGTTTCAAGCAATGGACTTGAAATAGCTTTTTTAGCAGCTTCACTAGCACGATTCTCTCCTGTAGCAATACCAATCCCCATTAATGCTGATCCTTTTTCACTCATAATGGTCTTAACATCAGCAAAGTCTAAGTTAATTAAACCAGGGACTGCAATTAAATCAGAGATCCCTTGAACCCCTTGGCGTAAAACGTTATCTGCTTCTCTAAAAGCTTCTAACATTGGCGTGTTTTTGTCTACAATTTCTAATAATCGGTCATTCGGAATGACGATTAATGTATCTACTTTATCTTTTAATGCTTGTATACCCGCAGCAGCATGCGTAGAGCGTTTGCGACCTTCAAATGTAAATGGACGTGTGACAACACCAACTGTTAAAGCTCCTAACTCTTTCGCTACTTCAGCAATTACAGGTGCAGCTCCAGTACCAGTTCCACCACCCATACCGGCAGTAATGAATACCATGTCAGCTCCTTGTAGCACTTCTTCTAGTTGCTCGCGGCTTTCTTCAGCTGCTTTTTTCCCGATGTCAGGATTAGCACCTGCCCCTAATCCCCGGGTTAATTTCCCACCCAATTGAAGCTTTGCTTCTGCTTTAGATAGATGAAGCGCTTGAGCATCTGTATTTACTGCGATAAAATCTACACCTTGTAGGCCGTTTTCTATCATTCGGTTAACGGCATTACTTCCACCACCGCCAACTCCTATTACCTTTATTTGTGCTAATTGTTCCATATCCATTTCAAACTCTAACATGTAAGGTCCCCCTAATCAGACTAATCCCACTTCATTTCTATTCAAAAAAGACTTTAAACCAGTTCTTCATTTTACCTTTTGATTTCGGCTTTTCAGTTCTAGGTGCAGATGACTCTTTTTGTTCACGTTTAGGCTCTTGATGCGTTTCAGCTGCGCTTACTGCAGCAGCTACTTCTTTCCCTTGAACCTTCACGTTTTTATAAGCAAATTGGATAAGCCCTACTCCTGCAGTGTACTGTGGCTCTCTAACTCCTAGATAATCAGGAACCGCAATTCGAACATTTCCTTGCAATAATTCACTCGCTAAATCTAACACACCTGGAATCATCACAGTTCCACCAGTTAAAACATATCCACTTGGAAAATCACGATAACCTAACGTAGCAACTTCACGGTAAATCAATTCGAACATTTCCTCTACTCTTGGCTCAATAATGTGAGCAAGATCAAACTGTGAACATTCTTCTGTTTCCGAACGTCCAATTGTTGTCACATTAAATCGCTCATCTTTAGTAGCATCGTCAATGTAAGCATGTCCATGCTTTGTTTTGATTCGCTCTGCTTCCTCTGTCGAAACGCGCAAGCCGATCGCAATATCATTTGTAATATGATCTCCACCGATTTGTAAAACAGATGTCGTTTGCAATGTACCTTGTTCAAAGATTGAAATGGTAATGGAGCCACCACCAATATCAATTAAACAAACACCCAAACTTTTTTCATCTTTCGAAATAGCAACTGAACTAGTTGCTAAAGGCTGCAAGCAAATATCTGCAACTTGAAGCCCTGCACGTTCAACACAACGAAGAAGGTTATGTAAAATCGTTTTCGATCCAGTTATAATCATACCTTCCATTTCAAGCCGAACACCAATCATACCACGAGGGTCATTAATTTCATCAAGACCATCCACAACAAATTGTTTTGGAATTACATCAATAATTTCTCGTTCTGGAGGTATTGATACCACCTGTGCAGCATCAATCACACGAGTAATATCTTCATCGCCTATTTCTCGATCCGGGCTTGAGACCGCAACAACGCCATGACACGGTTGTAATTGAACGTGATTTCCATTGACGCCGACAACTACTTGTTTTATCGAAAGTCCCACCATTCGCTCCGCTTGTTCAACTGCTCTACGAATGGACTGGACCGTTTCGTCAATATCAACGATTGATCCCTTTTTTATTCCTTCAGAGTTCGACTTACCAACTCCGATAATATTCATCGTACCATTTGACATTTCCCCAATTATCACTCTGACATTGGATGTACCGATGTCTAAACTTACGTATATCTCGCTGTTGTTCAATCTGTGGCACCTCCCTGTAATTCATGCGTCCTCTTAAATAACAACGATATTCTCTATCAAATTTAGAATTCACCTGAAAACTTCATAGATTATAAACTAATTCAACATAGGATTCGGTTATCCTTTTTATAAACGCTGAATTTCTTAATTTTTTATATTTTTTCACAAAGCCTTCTCGGTGTTTTTCAAAAATCACCATTTTGCTGGCTTTCTTTCCCATTTTGACAACAATAACCGACGAATTACAGCAATGTTGTTGAATAGCCGAACACCAAAGGCAAAAATTGCTGCTAAGTATAAGTCTACACCAAGATGTACACCTAGAAAAGCTAAACCTGCAGCTAATAAAATATTAAAGAAAAAACCCGTTAAAAAAACATTAGAATCAAATGTTTCTTGTAAATAAGCACGAATTCCTCCAAATAATGTATCAAGTGCTGCTAATACGGCAATTGATAAATAACTTGAGTATTCAGCTGGAACACGAAAGTCTGTCATTAACCCTAATATTACTCCAATTAGCAAACCAATAATCGGTAACCACATCCATTACCCCCCCTTTACTTCTTCCATATAGCGAACCCGTCTCGTTTGGTCATATGCAGGCACTACTACTTCATCAACTATTTCAAATGATAACGAGAAACCCTCAATTTCAAATTCTTCTACTGAAGTAGATACAACCATTTGATTATGTAGTCTCTCGGCCTTATCAGATAAAATCCGTATTTCTATTGGAAGAGGAGGTAATCGACGGTTGTTAAGATACGTTACACCATTTACACTACGAAATGCTGAATTTGCTATAAGGCGTTCATTGCCCACCGAGATTTCATTAGCCCCATAAATATTTAATTCATTAACTAAAAAACGAAATATATCAGGTGAGGGTGTTCTTCTAGCCTGTCCATAAAATTGATCGTTGTATAAGGTATCAACTTTAATGATTAAGCCTTCTCCACTCATTTCACTAAGACCAGCTTCCATTCGAAGGTCTTCTACTTGCTGTGATAATACATCAAGTATGTCCTGATCACGATTATCAACTGCGCTCTCATATTGAGCTAACAAAGTTTGTATTTTCTCTACTTCTGTATTTAGTTGCTGACGACGTTCTTGTTCCGTTAATAAGTCCCTACGGAGCTCTCGAATATCTCTAGTATCTCGGACAACTGGTTCTTGCGTTGATTGAAACTGTACAGCTAGCATCAATCCAATAATAAAAGTAACCACTGTAAATATCCATTTTTTATTCAATTGTGCTCACCCGCTTTCTACAAGATGAGGCTCTAGTGTAACCGTATTTTTCTTTTGAATACGCACGCTGATTTCATCATTAACAAGCTGATAATGAACTCCACCAGGTAAAGTAAGTGCCGATTCCAAGTGGTCCGAGTCACCAATCGCTGTAATAACAAACGGGGCTGAAGATGTATTCCCATCGACCCTAATGACCGGACCTGTGCACTGAATGTAGGATTGATGCGATAATCTAAAACCATTGATCGCAATAGCCTCAGCACCAGCAACAAACAATTCATGGACCACACGTTGAATATGGAACTCATGTACAATATAGTTATTAGGATTATCCCCGTCAGGTACATAGTCTGCATCTTCTAATGAAATTTCAATCCCTGGTCCTTCCACCTGAACTTGGCCAACAAGTTTTCTTAGTCGCTCAATATCCTCTAAAAGGTTTTGAGCCTTTGCTTCTTGTTCTTTGTCAATGGACGCTAAGCTATTCTCAAGTTCCCTTACTTCAGCTTGAAATAATCGTAGATCTTCTTGTAGATTCCGATTAGTCGTTTGCTCCATAATCACTTGATTTCTTAACTCATCTTCAATTTCCCATTGACGTTCATATCCTGGCATTAGTGTTGAACTTCTTTCATTCGTTATTTCATAACTAAGTGCTAAGATAAACCCGGTCACAAGTAAGACGAAGGATAGAATGACGTGTTTACCCTTCACTCTCACTATCGGTTTCCTCCTCTGTTTCAAATTCTTCAAAATATGGACTCATTCTCATATGAAGAATTCCCTTTTTACTTTCGTTCAACTCCTCAACGATGGACGGATAAGGAGCTAAATTTCCTGAGAAATCTCTGATTGAAGTATGAACCTCAATTCCATCTGTCATAAAGAGAACAACAGAGAGAGGGTCATTTTCAGATGGCCGATAAAAAATTTCCGAGATTCTCTCTATTAACTGACTAGATAACTTTTGTAGTTCCGCTGATAACTCAGCTAACTCCTCCCCTTGTAAGAAATCAACTAACAACGGGGCATCTGATGGAAATTCATGCTTAGGCAATTCATCTAAATATTGACCGGTCTCAAGAATAGGGAAGTATTTATCATCTCGATAAAGATACCCAATCCTTGCATACTCTTCAATTTCAATCCTAACCGTGATAGGGAAATCCCTTTCTACACTTACTTTAGCAATTTCTTTATGTGAAAGTATACGCTCTTGGATCTCATCTTTATCTAAATTCCACATGCTTGTCCCATCATCGATCTTACTTAGCTTAATAATGTTTTCATCTGAAACAAAGTGATTATTTTCTACAACCACATTCCTCACATGACTTAGCGGGGATTGAAAATACATCATTAACAATAAAAGTAAGAAAAAGAAAGATAAAAAAAACAGCAAACGCCGGTTAGCACGCTGTTTTCGCTGCTCTTTTAGCGATGGGATTCGTTCATTAATTGTAACTACTTTTTCCCTACTCATGCTTTATTCCCCCGACCCACCTTACATTCTCACATAAAGATCTCCTTCCATCCATATTTTCACCTGTTTAAATGGAAGGAGATACGTAATGGTAGGTTCAATTGTACCATATTTCTGGTTAAAATTAATCTCATTTTTCGTTTTCTTTTGGCCGACCTATCATTTCTACTTCAGTTTCAATTTCAATATCATGCTTAGCCTTGATGGTCTCTTTTACATGAGAAATTAAATCCAACACATCTTGCGCTTTGGCTTCATCTACATTGACAATAAAATTCGCATGCATCGGAGAAATTTGTGCCCCTCCGATTTGAAAACCTTTTAATCCGGCTTCTTCAATTAATTGACCAGCATAGCTTGGCAGTGGGTTTCTAAACACACTACCACATGTAGGATGTTTCCATGGCTGTGATTCTCTTCGATAATCTTTATTTGCTTGCATGTGTTTAACAATTTCTTCTTTTTCGCCCTTTTCTAACTGAAACACAGCCTCTACACAAATACCTTTTTCTTTCTGTAATCTTGACGTTCTATATGAGAAACCCATATCTTCCCCTTTAATCCATTCAAGTCGCCCATCAGGAAATAGGACCAACGCTTGTTTTAAGATGTTTGATATATCGGACCCATGAGCTCCCGCATTCATAAATACAGCCCCACCTACAGATCCAGGAATCCCTCCAGCAAATTCCAGTCCAGAAAGGCCTTCACGACTAATTACCGTCGCTAGTTTAATTAAGGGGTAACCTCCCCCTACCTTTATTTGATCGTCTTCTATTTCAAGATGATCTAAACCTTTTCCTAGTTTAATCACAACCCCTTCAATTCCTCCATCAGCCACTAGTAAATTAGAACCTCTTCCAATTACCCTCCAGGGAATGTTATGAAGTGTAATTAATCGCATGAGACGCTTTAAACTATCCAAATTATTTGGTTCTATTAGTACATCTGCTGGTCCACCAATCTTCCATGTTGTGTGATTTGAAAGATTTTCATTTTCTTTAATGATTCCAATTTGTTCTTTTTTTATTTCCTTTAAAAATGTATCCATTTAAGTTCCCTCATTTCATGCTCTAAGAAGTTACTTCGCGATCGTTTCTTTAATTTATGCGAAAGCCCAGTTAATTGTTCAGAAAGATCAAGATTCCCCTTTTTGAATTACATCTACAAGTGCGTTATATACATTTTCTGAAGCTTTTGGGACACCTAATTTTAGGGCTGCCTCATGCATCGTTTGCCACTTTTCATTTCCATTAAACACATGATCAATATCGTCTAATAAAGTTTGGCCATTCATTTCTTGTTCCTTACGAACGATGGCCGCTCCATTTGTTTTTAAAGAAAGGGCATTTTTCTCTTGATGATTATTCGTTACATATGGACTAGGTATTAAAATACTCGGTAATCCAAGCGCGGTGATCTCAGCTAACGTGGTAGCCCCAGCACGGGCCACAATTAAGTCGACGGCTCCAAGTACGTCGGGCATATTGTGGATGAACGGCTTAATAATAATATTAGGAGATTGATCGACCGCTTTGACCTTCTCCATCACAGCATCATAGTGAACCGCACCTGTAACATATACAACTTGGTAATTTTGTTTTGCCCATTTATCTAAAACGGAACTAAATGCATCATTAATTGGACGAGCGCCTCTACTTCCTCCAACGATTAGAACCGTTCGTTTAGTCGGATTAAGTCCTAAAGATGACCTACCTGCTTCGCGATCAATGTTTAAGACATCGGAAGCTCTCGGGTTACCAGTAAAAACTACTTTTTTTTCCGGAAAGAATGATTTTGCTTCATCGAAGCAAATTGCTACTCGATCTACATACCTACTAAGAAATTTATTCGTTAAACCAGGCACACTATTTTGTTCATGGATGACTGTCGGAATTTTAAGTTTAGCAGCCGCGTAAACAACCGGACCGCATACATAACCTCCTGTTCCGATCACCACATCTGGTTTGAATTGTTTAATTAGCTTTTTGGCACGCTGAGTTCCCATTATGAAGCGAGTGACGGTCTTTACATTTTCCAATGAAAGCTTGCGCTTGAACCCAGAGATACGTATAGTTTCGAATGGAATTCCTTCTCTTGGGACAATATCAGCCTCTAATCCCGTTTCTGTTCCTATGTATAATATTTCAGCATCAGCATGTTTCCGTTTTATTTCTTTAATTAAAGACATGGCTGGATAAATATGACCACCTGTGCCTCCACCACTTACAACTACTCTCATCGGTTTCCTCCCAATACATTGATTAGTACCATTTTATCATGAACAGAACTTGTATTATACACGATTCCTATTTGTTTTTCGCTCATACCAATATCTTTCATATTTCTACATGAATAACAATCTTTATGTCAATGGATTCCCTATGCCATTGTCAAACTATTCAGCCAATAACTCATTCATTCTTAAAACGTATGCGTAGTTTATTAGACAAAAAAACACTGAGCAATGGTTACATCCCACTACTCAGTCTACATCGTATCGTTATCTTACATATCTACTTATATTTAACAATACTCCTATCGAAACAAGCATTAGCGTTAAAGAAGAACCACCATAGCTAAGTAAAGGTAGTGTAATACCTGTTACAGGCATTAAACCCGTTACTACACCAATGTTAATCATTACTTGAATGGCAACCATCGAGATAATTCCAACGGCTAAAAAACTTCCAAACAGGTCAGGAGCACCTAATGCAATTCGAATTCCTCTCCATAGTAAAATACCAAAAAGCAAAAGAACAATAAATCCCCCAATAAACCCAAGCTCTTCTGATAGAATTGCAAATATAAAATCGGTTTGTGGCTCTGGTAGATAAAAATATTTTTGTCTACTCTCACCAAGACCCATGCCCATTAATCCTCCTGGCCCAATTGCATAAAGAGATTGAATAATTTGAAACCCGCTCCCTAAAGGATCTGACCATGGATCCATGAAAGAGGTAATTCGCTTAATTCGATAAGGTGCCGAAGCAATTAATCCGATAAAACCTACTAATCCTGCGACGCCTAACCATGCGAAATGACTAAGACGTGCGCCAGCAACAAAAACAATAATAACACAGGTTCCTACCATCACGGCCCCTGTTCCTAAATCGGGCTGAAGCATAATCATAGCAAATGCTACCATGACGAGAGAAAGTGAAGGAACCAATCCTTTTTTAAAAGAGATGATCTTCTTTTGATTTTCAGATAAATATTTCGCCAGGAAAGCAATCATTGCCATTTTCATAAATTCAGAAGGTTGAATAGAAAAAGCTCCAACCCCAAGCCAACTTCTTGCTCCACCTCTTACAAGTCCAACACCTGGTATTAGTACGATTACTAATAAAATAAAACAGATGATTAAGATAACCTTAGCCCAAGTTCTCCATGTCCAATAATCCACTCGCATCATAATGAGCATGGCGATAACCCCTATTCCAGCAAAAAACATCTGACGTTTTGCAAAGAAAAAAGAATCATCGAACCTATAGTTAGCCCAGGCAGCACTCGCACTATAAACCATAATCAATCCGATTACTAAAAGAGCAATCGTGGCAACCAACAAAACATAGTCTGGTGCTGTTTTCTTTTTTGGCATAGTAATAAACACCTCATCCACCACGAATTAAAGTATACAGAGCCTCCTGTACAACCCCTCACCTTATTCGTATGCTAGAATCAAGTGAAACATGTCCACAAGATGATTTCTCATTGAAGAAGGTAGGTGTATTTATGCAAATTCCATTACCCTAAGTTAAAAAAGACCAAATCCGAATCGATTTGGTCTAAAACGTGCATGATGCTTTTATTAATAAGTTGCACTTACGAATCTAAAGCTTAACGGTTAGACGTTGAACCGCTTCTACAAAGCGTTTACCACGTTCTTCAAACGTTTTATATTGATCCCAACTAGCACAAGCTGGAGAAAGCAAGATAATATCTCCTGATAGAGAATGCTTATATGCAAGTCTCACCGCTTCTTCCATTTGCTCTGCAAATAATATAGTTTCTATACCAGCTTGCTCTGCAACCTTAGCTAACTTATCTTTCGTTTCACCAAATGTAACAAGTACCTTTACATGGACTAAAGATGGCGCTAGTTCACCAAACTCATTCCCTCGGTCTAACCCACCTGCTAGTAATATAGTTGGTTGCGAAAAAGACTCTAATGCTTTTTGCGACGCTAAAATATTCGTTGCTTTAGAATCATTATAAAACCGTCTACCTTGATATTCTTTGACAAATTGCAGTCGGTGTTCAACTCCAGTAAAAGTCTTTAGAACATGCTCAATTTGCTCTCTCTTAGCTCCCATTGTTAGGGCAGCCCCTATGGCAGCCAATATATTTTCTAAATTGTGCTCGCCTGGCAACACAATAGAATCTATTTTAACTAGTGATTCATCATCTACATAAATCCATCCATTCTTTACATACAAACCACTTTTTAAGTCTCTCTTTGTTGAAAAAGGAATTAACTTAGCTTTGCTTGAATGCGCCACTTTAGAGACAGCCTCATCATCTGCATTAAAAACGAGATAATCTTCTGACGTTTGATTAACCGTAATCCTCGCTTTTGCATGCAAATATTCATCTTTCGTTCCATGATAATCAAGGTGGGCGTCAAATAGATTTAAAAATACACTTACTTTTGGTTTAAATGATTTTGTTCCAAGGAGCTGAAAACTAGAAACTTCTAACACGATTACATTTTGCTCCGTCGCATGTTCGGCCACTTCACAAGCGACCGTACCGATGTTTCCTGCTAGTAAAGGAGTCCGCAAACTGTTTTTTAGCATCTCATAAATTAAGGTTGTTGTTGTCGTTTTTCCGTTTGAACCAGTGATGGCCACGATTTCGGCAGGACTAATGGCAGAAGCAAGTTCTATTTCTGTCACCACCGTAATTCCTTTATTTATTGCTTCTGAAACAATTGGGTTACTATAAGGAATTCCCGGATTTTTCACGACCATTTCAAATCCTTCATCTAATAATTCTAATGGATGATGTCCACAAATGACCTTTATTCCTAACTGTTCTAATTTTTGTGCCTGATCATTCTCTTCATAGGGTTTTGAATCATTAACTGTTACGAAAGCCCCTAGTCTATATAACAATCTTGCAGCCGCTTCTCCACTTTTGGCTAGCCCTAGCACTAATATTTTTCTCCCTTTATATTGCATATCCATTTACAACCACACCTCTAAATAAATTCCAATGATCGCGAAAATCATCCCGACAAACCAAAATGTAACAACAACTCGCCATTCGGACCACCCTGACAGTTCATAGTGATGGTGCAATGGACTCATTTTAAATATTCGTTTTCCTCTTGTTTTAAACGATATAACTTGAATAATAACAGATAATGTCTCAATTACGAAAACTCCACCAATAATAATGAGAAGAATCTCCATTTTCGTCATAATGGCAATCGCTGCAATGGCTCCACCTAAAGCAAGAGAACCCGTGTCTCCCATAAAAACTTTCGCTGGGTGCGCATTAAACACTAAAAATCCTAAAACGGCCCCTACAATAGCCGCACTAAAAATAGATACATCTATGTAGCCCAAATGCCAAGCAAGGATCGCAAAAGCACCGAACGCAATCGCTCCTGTCCCAGCTAGTAACCCATCAAGACCATCTGTCAGATTCACCGCATTAGAAGCTCCAACTAACATAATAATGACTAATGGTAAGTAGAACCATCCTAGATCAAAAACAATTCCTGTGGCTGGAATTGAAATTTCAGTTGAAAGATCCATTTGAATAAGGCCAAAATAAAAAAGAAAGGAAATAAGCAATTGACCAACTAACTTTTGTTTTGACGTTAATCCTAGGTTCCTTTTTAAGACTACTTTAATAAAGTCATCTAAAAATCCAACTAAACCAAAACCTACCGTTACTAGCAATAGTAATAGGATTTCTTGGCTAAATGATAGAAAACGAGTAGAAATAAATAGAGTGGTGACTAATATTGAAATGACAATGACAATACCACCCATTGTTGGTGTACCCGTTTTCTTTTGATGTGATTTCGGTCCTTCTTCCCTAATACTTTGCCCAAATTTAAGTCTTCTTAAAAATGGGATGAAAAGTGGTGAAAGTAAGACAGCAATAAGAAATGAAAGCAGTAAAGTAAGAAGTAAAACGCGTTCTAACATCACCGATCATTCCTCCTTTCTCTTCATTTATAACGATTTGTTTTTATTTATGATCGGACGGTGACCTATTCTAAATAAGGCTCTTAATATTGATATTCATCCGTCCGCTTTTTATATGCTTTAAATAGCAAAATTCACCGAACAAACTACAACACTTTTATGATTTATATTTTTTAATAGCCATTCTTGCCACTTCTCTGTCATCAAAGTGATGTTTTTTTCCACCAATGTCTTGATAAGTCTCATGCCCTTTACCAGCAATAACAATTATATCATTCTGGTTGGCCTCTTTAATCGCCTGATTAATCGCCTGTTCACGGTCTAAAATCGTAATATATTCTCCTTTATTAACTCCAGCAATCATATCTTTTATGATTTGTTCAGGATCTTCCGAACGAGGGTTATCAGAAGTAAATATGGCACGATCTGCATAATTTACAGCTATCTTAGCCATGATCGGTCGTTTCGTCTTGTCGCGGTCGCCTCCACAACCAACTATCGCTATTATTTGTTTTTTAGCAAATTCTTTTACAGTTCTTAACACATTTTCTAAACTATCTCCCGTGTGAGCGTAATCAACGATAACCGTAAAGTCTTGACCTTCATCAACCGGTTCAAAACGACCAGCTACCCCTTGGATTTGTTGCAAACTTTCCTTAATTACGGGTAATGAAACATTGGAAACTAAAGCTGCCGCTGTAGCTGCTAATGCATTATAAACACTAAACATTCCAATTAACTTCATTGAGATCGTTTCCCTATTTCCAAAAGCAATTAAGTCAAATTTCGTACCTGCAGGTGTGATACTAATATTCTCAGCCTTTATATCAGCCTGTTCATTAATTCCATATGTAACAACATCTACAGTGGTTAAGCGAGCTAATTCCAAAGAAGCAGGATCATCTGCATTTAGTACAGCTACTTTATCTGAAAAAGTATTACCTAACTGAGCAAATAAAAGACCTTTTGCATATAAGTAAGCTTCCATTGATTGATGATAATCTAAATGATCTTGCGTCAAGTTAGTAAAAACAGCAACATCGAAATCACACCCTCTAACTCTTCCCATATGAAGCGCGTGAGAAGAAACTTCCATCATTACGGTATCTACTTGTTCTTCAAGCATTTGCTTAAATAATCCCTGTAAAGGCAACGATTCAGGTGTCGTATTTCTTGTTTCCTGCTCAATATCACCAATTTTGGTATACATTGTCCCAATTAAACCCGTTTTCTTACTCGCATCTTGCATAATTCTTTCAATTAAATGCGTCACAGTCGTTTTCCCATTTGTCCCAGTTACACCAATTAGGTGCATTTTTTCAGTAGGGTTGCCATAAAAGTGACAAGCGAGCCTGGCCATAGCCCGCTTAGAATCTTTAACGATAATAACAGGTATGGAGACAGAAAGAGGGCGCTCAGCGATAATCGCGACCGCCCCTTGTTTTTCCGCTTGTATCGCAAAGTCATGACCATCTACTGTATACCCTTTAATACAAATAAAAACAGTCCCGTTTGTAATGTTTCTTGAATCCATTTCTAGTGAATAAACCTCTGGATTCTCTTTCAATTGTGTTTTTTGAAAACGCAATGGCTCCAATAGCTCTTGTAACTTCATCATTTAGTAAAACCTCTCTATCCATCCATTTACATAATGGGTTATAGTGCCATTGATTATTTTAGACGTTCTAGTCCGATTTGTCACCCATATAAAGTCGAATTGTAGAACCTTGCGTCACTTTTACACCGGGTTCCGGTGATTGAGCAAGCACATTCTGTCCTTCTCCGTCTATTTCTACTTGTAGTTCATAGTAAGACTCATTAATTTCTCGCATTGTTCGTCCAATTAAATCAGGGACTTCAATTAATGGCTCATCACTCCAAGTTAATTCCTTTTCAATTTGACCTTCTCTTTTTTCAACGCCCATAGCAAGCAGACTATCTCCTATAATATTTCCAACGATTGGCGCTGCTACAACTCCACCGAATTGAACAGTGTTTTTCGGATTATCAATGGCAACATAAACGACAATTTGCGGGTCATCTGCTGGCGCAAATCCGATAAATGAAACAATATGGTTGTTCTCTAAATATCTTCCATCTTTTGCTTTTTGTGCCGTACCCGTTTTGCCACCAACCCGGTACCCATCAATATAAGCACCCTTACCAGATCCAAGCGCAACGACATGCTCAAGAGCATACCGCACTTCTTTAGACGTTTCTTCTGAAACAACGCGACGCTTTAAAATGGACGATTGTCGTTCAACAACCTCTCCTGTCATGGGGTCTAACCATTCTTTTGCCAAATAAGGTTGATATAAATACCCTCCATTAATCGCCGCTGATACCGCTGCAACTTGTTGAATTGGAGTAACAGCGACCCCTTGACCAAAAGCAGTTGTGGCTTGTTCAAGTGGGCCGACCCGATCTCGGTTAAATAAAATCCCTGTCCCTTCTCCTTGCAAATCAATTCCCGTTTTTTTACCAAAACCAAAATCTTCAATGTAATCAAAAAGACGATCTTTTCCAAGTCTTTCTCCTAATACAACAAATCCAGGGTTACAAGAGTTTTGTACGACTTCTAGAAACGTTTGATGTCCATGTCCACCCTTTTTCCAACAACGTAAATGTCGTCCTGCGACCTCTATATAGCCAGGGTCATTAAAGGTATCTTTCTCAAGATCCACTTCTCCTTCTTCCAGAGCTGCAGCAAGCGTAATAATTTTAAACGTTGAACCTGGTTCATATTGCATCCAGACCGGTTTGTTTTGATTATAGATCTCTGGAGATACATTCCTAAAGTTCTCCGGATTATAATGAGGTCTACTGCTCATACCAAGAACTTCACCCGTATTAGGATTCATTGCAATAGCAATGGCTCCATCTGGGTTATATGTTGCTTCAGCAATGTCTAACTCACGCTCCATAATAGTCTGAACTCGACTGTCAATGGTTAAACGTAGATCAAGACCATTTGTTGGTGATGTATATTCATCAGCTAAATTAGGCATCCGGTTTCCTTTTGCTGTTGAGAAAAAAGAAACATGTCCACTATCGCCCTTTAAATAATCATCATAATACGCTTCAAGCCCGGTTAACCCTTGATTATCTATCCCCGCAAAACCTAATACATGCGCAAGATAACTACCATTTGGGTAATGCCTTTTACTATCTTCGGCAATATAAACACCAGCTAAACGCAAGGCCCGTACTTCACTTGCTTTCTCTTTTGTTACTTTACGTCCTTCTGGATTAATTCGAACGATTGATGATTCTTTTGTCACAAATTCGTAGGCTTTTTGACGATCCATATTTAACACTTTAGCTAGTTTCTCTGCAGTATCAACTGGGTCTCTTACTTGACGAGGTACAACAAGAATTGATGGAGCACTTACATTCGTGGCTAGTACAACATCGTTACGATCTCTAATTTCACCTCTTTTTGCTTCAAAAGGGACATCTCTACTCCAAGAATCTTCCGCTCTATCTGTTAGCCAGTCACCTAAAGCAAATTGAACGTACCCTAATCTAAGGGCAATGATTAAGAACATAGCCAGTCCAAAAAACAATACTAAAATGAGTCTTTTCCTTACTGTCACATTAGAAACTCGCACCGTCTATACCTCCTACAAACATTTGTCAGCTTGTTTTAACGTATGCTTGTACGCTTCAGGTTAGAACTGTGCGAGTCCCAATACGACTTTATTCAACTGTTTGTTCTACCTCTTCTTCAGAAGACTCTCCATCGATTTCGCTGAGACTATCCAGTTCAATAACTAAGTACTCCCCTTTTTTAATCTTCGTTCCTGGTTCAATGCTTTGAGTTTTCACATATCCATTACCAAAGAACGTTGGGTTCAATTCCAACACTTTTGCAAATCTACGAACATCGCGATTTGACCAGCCTGTAATATCAGGCATTTTAAACGTATCACTATCTGTCCTCAGAAATAGCCGCTCTCTTGGAAGCATTCCTTTTGCCCCAATCGGCTGTTGAGCTTCTACTTTGCCCCCATCACCAAGTACGACCAATTCTATTTGTTCGCCTGATAATGTCTCTTTTACTTTGTCAATGGATTGCTCACTATAATTCTCTGTCTCAAATCCCTTTTCAGTTTTCTCAACGATCTCTTCTACTGTTGGGGTAATGTTTAAATATTGTAAACTATGTTTCATTATCGTATTGAAAATGAGAGAGGTAGGAGCTGAACCACTTTCCAACTGACCGATCTTAGGTCTTTCAACAGCTACGTACACAATTAATTTCGGGTCATCCTTAGGCGCCATCCCTAAAAAGGAAAAAATATTTTCACCATGACCACGAATATAACCTGTCCCATGTGGATTTCTAATCTGAGCAGTACCAGTTTTTCCTGCAACATCAAAGCCTTCAATATAGTAAGGATGCCCAGTACCTGCTGAAGCCGTAACGACCTGCCCTAATAGTTCCCTTACATGTTTAGCGGTTTCTTTAGAGATGGGTTGTCCTACCACCTCAGGCTCTTTCTTTTCAATAACTTCATTTGTATCTGAATTTATAATTCGATCTATCACATATGGTTTCATCATTTGTCCATCATTAGCAATTGCTGTTGCTGCTTGAATTTGTTGAATCGGTGTAACAGCTGTACCTTGTCCAAAAGAAGTTGCTGCAGCATCCACTCGTCCGTTCCGAGCCATTAGGGATTCTGCTTCGTTAGGTAAATCAATTCCTGTTTTACTATCAAAGCCAAAACGTTGTAAATAATCATATAGTTTTTCGACACCTAATTTTTCAAGTACTAATTTTGACATTGCTACATTAGAGGATCTTAAAAACCCTTCATCATATGTGATCGTTCCCCAACCACGTCCTTCATTATGATCTCCGAATTTTACATCAGCCACTTGAATGGAACCAGATTGATAGGTTTCTTGGCCGTTATAAACGCCTTCTTCAATCGCAGCGGCCACCGTAAAAATTTTCATTGTTGAACCTGGTTCGTATCGATCTGAAACAGCATAATTTAAGTAATTGGTAATCTGTTCATATTGATTAGGATTGAAACTAGGACGATTGCTCATAGCAAGAATCTCCCCCGTTTTAGGGTCTGCTACTATTGCAATCATTTTCTCCGGATCATATTCAGTCTCTACTTGTGTCATGACTTGCTCTAGTGCCGTTTGAATATTCGAATCTAGCGTTAAATAGACATCGTTACCATTTGTAGCAGGCGTAATATGCTGATTCGGATTAGGCAAAGCTAAGCCTCTTCGATCACTTTGATAGTGTAATAATCCGTCTTCTGCTTTTAATAACTCATCAAGACTCCGCTCAAGACCCATTCTAGATTGTCCCATATCTCGTTCTGTATAACCGATCACATGTGAAGCATAGGTTTGCTTCGGATAATAACGCCTTGGCTCATCACGAAAATGAATCCCACTTAACTCTAAATCTTTGATTTCACTCGCTTCTGCAAAAGTTAAGTTTCTAGCTCCGGAACCTAGTTCAATTTGAAATTTCCCCTCTGCTAGTCCCGTACTTAGAGCTTGTTCTAAACGTTCTTCACTCAAGTTTATTAATGGAGCTAATTGCCTAGCTGTCTCTTCAACATCTTCAACAAAGCTAGTTTGATTATTATCTAATACCGCAAAAACAGTGTAAGATTTCAGTTCTTGTGCTAATGCACTTCCAGACCGATCATAGATCGTTCCCCTAACACCTTCTATTACTTCGGATCGTGTCCAGCGATCTTGTGCAATAGCTCGCAAATCTTGCCCATCGACTTCCTTCGTTACTTGGATATAAACAATTCGTCCAAGTAGGACACTAAATAGGACAATAAAAATAGCTAATAATAATACCGCTCGTTTATTCGTTACAGATCGTTTGATTTCCACTTTCCTCCACCTTTCATGATGCGATATATCAGGTGTGATCGCAGACAATATCTCTTAGCCCTGAAAAAACTAGCTCAAATTGAACTAGTTTTGGACGACTTTCACCTTATTATCATCTAGTGACATCCCGAGTCTCTCTGATGCAATATGTAATATCCGATCAGGCGCACTCAGCTCTACCACTTGTAAATTAAGTCCTTCGTTTACTTGGGTTTGCTGCTGCACCACTGCTTCCAATTGACTCACTTCTCGGTTCATACTATAAAGTGTAGCATAATTATTGACCACCAGACATAAAACAGTGAAAGTTACTAAAACAATCATAGCTCCGATAAGCTTTTCGCCTAGAGTAATTGGGTTTCTTACTTGCCTAATCCGTTTCTGTGGTTGTTTGAGAACTTGCCTTTGTTCCTGCTCTTGAATTCTTTGCGCGACCATACTCAAGTTAAATCCCCCTTTAATTTTTCTCTGCTACACGTAGCTTGGCTGATCTTGCTCGATTATTAATATCTAACTCGTTTTCAGAAGGAACAATTGGTTTTCTAGTAATAAGTTTCAAGGTAGGTTCAAACCCCTCTGGAATAACGGGTAAACCTGGTGGTAGATCAGGACCTTTGCTATTTTCCTTAAATATTTCCTTACATAGCCTGTCCTCTAAAGAATGAAAAGTAATTACGGATAACCTTCCACCTTTTTTTAACATCGTAATTGAATCTTCTAACGCTTCTTCAAAAGCACCTAGTTCATCATTCACAGCAATTCTAATTGCTTGAAAAGTTCTTTTTGCCGGGTGACCACCTGTTCTTCTTGCAGGAGCTGGAATCGCTTCTTTTATGACTTCAACAAGCTCTCCAGTCGTTTCTATGCTTTTTTTCTCTCGGTGAGCTTCAATTTTTCTTGCAATCTGTTTAGCAAATTTTTCTTCCCCATATCTTGAAATAATGGAAACCAGTTTAGCAAATGGCCATTCATTTACTACTGTAAACGCTGTAAGTTCTGCAGTTTGATCCATTCTCATATCTAATGCTGCATCTTGATGATAACTAAATCCTCTTTCAGCTTCATCTAGTTGAGGACTAGAGACTCCTAAATCGAACAAAACTCCATCGACTTCATGTATCGCACGATTTTCAAGTTCTTGTTTTAAATATCTGAAATTGCTTCGAATCAAGGTTACTTTATCCGCGAAAGGTTCCAACTGTTGTTTGGCATGGGCAAGAGCTTTATCATCTTGATCAAATGCATAAAGTTGTCCCCCTTCACCTAACATTGAAGCAATTAGGGATGAATGACCTGCGCCACCTAATGTGCAATCAACATAGGTACCATTCGGTTTAATATTTAGTCCGTCTATCGATTCTTGTTTAAGTACTGTCACATGATGAAACATAATTTTACCTCCAACACCCTTTTGCGATTGTGTATTTTCTATAGATGATTTAAACGTGTATTGAGCATATAAAATGTTCGTATTCAATGGCACACTCGCTGTGCGACTGTTTGAGAGACAACTCAGACAGCCTTAAAACCTGCAGCGGTTCCACTCATTGATTCGAGTTATTGAAAAAGGTAAAGGACGACTTTTTTTATAACTCTCTTACAGATCAAAATCAACAATATTTTCTGCAATTTCACTAAATGATTCTTCTGATTCAGCAAAGTAATCTTCCCAATTTGATTTACTCCAAACCTCAACTCGATTAGAAACCCCAATGATGACACATTCTTTGTCTAACTCGGCATATTCCCTAAGGGGTGAGGCTATATTTACTCTCCCCTGTTTATCAAGTTCACATTCAGTCGCGCCAGAAAAGAAAAAACGGGTGAAGGCGCGTGCATCTTTTTTAGTGAAGGGCAGGGTTTTCAGTTGGCTTTCTAGCTTCTTCCATTCTTCCTGTGGATAAACAAATAAACACCGATCCAGGCCTCGGGTCACAACAAAAGACGAGCCTAAATCATCCCGAAACTTAGCCGGAACAATCATACGACCTTTCTCATCTACGTTATGGCGATATTCACCCATAAACATCGCTTACCCAACTCCCCCCACTTGCTACCCTTAAGTTACCACAATCCTCCACTTTACACCACCACAAATTTGCAAATTATCCACAACAAAAAAATCCTGCCCTAAGGCAGGATTTGAATTATCCACATTTCGACGGAAAATCATTACATCAATTTACAAATACACAATTTTATGTGTGTCGTTTAACGACATCTCTTTTGACAATAATCTTTGTAAACCATCCTCACCGATGACATTCATCAACAAAATCGGATGAATTATTCTTTCTTGAGGTCGATTAAACGGGGCTAACCAACGACCTGTTTCATGAAATTTCGAAAGTGTATGTTCGTGACTTTGTCGAACGAAAAAATTCATTTTTCTTTCCATAAAATCAATTTGATTCTTCAAAATAGCTAGGTTCTTTTTACTTAATTCAGCCAAAGTGGGATCCATCTCTTGCGCTAATTGCCTAAGTGGAAGATGATCATCTGTAATTTGAGTTCTAACTCTGTTAATAACTTCTTGGACCGGAAATTGCGTCACGTCCTGTAACCACGATTCTTGAAGTTCAGTCGTTTTACCTTGTATAAACGGCAAAATATCATATTCATTTTCATCCAACCATTTCTTCACAGAAACAGGAACAAACGTAAGCTGAGCTCTTGGGACAACTGGCGGGACCAGAACATTAAAATGCTGAAATACCTTTTTAAGTGTAGCCCAATACAGTAACTCACCAGGACCAGATACGAATGATAATACCGGTAACAACCACTCCTGCATCAATGGTCTAGTTACGACATTATTACTAAATCTATTAGGAAACGCTTTTAGTAGTTCAACCAATTCTTGTTTAGTGAATGTCAAATCCGTTCCTCTAATCATAAAATGGTGATCTTGAAAGTCTAAGCGTCTCCGCTCACCTTCAACCTCTAGAAACAAATGCCCATTTTCTTTGTCAGTCACAATAGGGTCACCATAACCAGCATCTGAAAAAGCTCTTGCTCCTTCTTGTTGGGCAAATTGGACATCTTCTATATTCTCAATTAATAATTGAAAATAGTTTTGTTCTAGTTTTCTAATAGCTGGATCATGAGCGTCTAGCAATAGTAAACCTTCTTTGCCAAAGAACCAATTCATCATTTGTTTGAAAAAGTCTGTTATCGTTTCTGATTTTTGTAATAAATCCGTTGTTTTCGCAATAATTGAATTTGTATGAGCTGTTTCAGGGAATGAAGCAAATACTCCATTAAGCCATTTATCCATTTCCTTCTTATTTATCTGAATACAGGAGGCTGATGCAACTGAAGGTGTATCATTATACATATGTTTCTTCCAACTTGCCTGTTTCTCAATGTATACATATCTTATTTCATCTAAATCATGGTCTTCTCCAGCAATCCAAAATATGGGTACGACAGGGATACCTAATTCTTCTTCTTGTTGCTTAGCTAAACTGATGATAGACATCGCTTTATACACCGTGTAGAGTGGGCCTGTTAACAGTCCTGCTTGCTGCCCTCCAACAACGACAACCGATTCAGGTTGACGCAGCTTTTCAATTTGGACATTCGCTTCCTTTGCATAAGGAAGTGACTCATGCACACTTGAAAAGTAATCTGCTAATGCTATTCGTTGATAGGTACGAGTCAAAATATGGTCTACTCTACTTTTGTATTTCTGGTCGTCCGTATATGTATAATCAAAGAAATGCTCAGATATCTTATGTCCATTGACATAATCATTTAAGAAACCTTTATTTACTTCTAGGTTTATTTCCGTTACTTCCATGTGTCTAGACGTCCCCTTCACATTACTAAATTCTTCTTCATCATAGCAAAGTATATTCATTTGACCAAGCGTTACGAACTGATTATGAACTTAAAATTCTCGATATTAAGCCATATCCACTTAACAATACATAGATACATAAAAATAATAAGAAATTAAAACGCCATATTCCTCTAAATAGTTTCCCTACATGGATATCTCCAGACAGCTTCCAATGTATCCAAGTAAATAAAAGAGCAATGAGAAAGAAAACAGCTAAAATAATCCACAAAAAAGATTTGGCCCATAATTCAGTCATAATAAAATAAACAGCCATCATGAAAAGAATCGTTGTCCAATCAGAGGCAAGACGTATGGATTTGGATTTATTTTTCGATACTTTAACAGTGGTAATGTATATTAGATACCACCCTAATAAAGGAATGGTAACAATCGTTGCAACAAACCAAGCTAATAGATTACTCAATCTACATTCCCCTCCACTTTCGTTTCTTTTGCAAGAATACCTTGGAGTAGAAAAGGTAAAATCGTAACTTCTTGATTCTGCTCCTTAGCTCTCCGAACCAGATAACCAATAATACTATCAATTTCAGTCTTTCGGTTATATTTCAAATCTAACAACATAGAGGAATAATTTTCTGCTGTTTTCAAGCACACGTCTTTTACATGATTCCACATGTCATTTTCTTGCTTAAAGTTGAGTATCATCATTACCTCTTTGAAAATCATTTTCATCATTGAGAGGCAATAGTCATTTTTTACAAGTTCCCCGTTTTTAATATCCAAAAGTCCCGTTAATGGATTCACACATGCATTAACAATCAGCTTCTGTTCAAGCACATTAATCCATTGCATATCATAAGAAATATCAAAATGTAATTGTGTACTTTTCGAGAGTAGATCTTTAATCCTCCCCTGCCCTTCACAGACATAGGACCATTTTAATCGTCCTATTCCCGTGTGCAAAACGGTAAAATCATTTTCCCTTATCGCTCCATGCTCAACAACAGCTACTGCAACTTCTGGAATTTCCAATGTAGAAAGTAACTCTGTATGAGCCATACCATTCTGTAGAAATAATATTGCTCGAATGTTTATATGTAATTGATTTAGCTTTGCCAACACATCTTTTACTTGATGAGATTTTACAGCTAGAATTAAGAGATCAATCGAACCATTTGCCTGTAAATCTTTAAATGTATCCGCTGACACTTTTACACTTTCTCGTTCATTATCATGAATGATCAAATGAATTCCCTTCTCATTTAGAACCCGCGCTTGTTCCTGACGATTTGTGAGCAACGAAATACGATGACCTTTTTTTGTTAAATAGAATGTTACTAACATTCCTATTGAACCTGATCCTATTATCACAATTCTCATAAAGTAACACTCCTTGATTTTTATGAAAATTGTACCACAATCTCCTTCAAAACTAACCGATTATTTAAGAGGATTATGAGCATTCCAAAATTTTTTTAAAATTTTAACCGTTCACAAGAGAAATTGTAGTAAAATAAAAAAGTCTAATGCTCTTTTGAAAGGGGAAGAAAAACATGAACAACTATGAAGTTAAGCGTTTACTTGTTAATTATAAAACGCTAGAAGAGTTTAAGAATTTCCGGGAATTTGGTGCTGCTGAGCTTTCAATGAAAGGTGATTTGGAAGCAAACATTATTGAAAACGATAGTGAATCACCTTTTTACGGTATTTATTACGGAAAAAAACTTGTAGCTAGAATGAGCTTATATCGAATTGAAGGGAAATTTGACCGTTACTTTGATCCACCTCAAGATTACCTTGAACTTTGGAAGCTCGAAGTACTCGAACCATATCGCAAGCAAGGATATGGGAAAGCACTTGTCAACTTCGCTCAATCATTTAACCTTCCTATTAAAACTAATGCTAGACAAGGCTCAAGTGACTTTTGGAGCCATCTAGGATTTGAACCAACCACTTATCTCGCATCTAGAGACCGGGGTGAAAGTCCTTTTGTTTGGTATCCAGCTGGAGTTCAAGAACAAAACAATGAACAAGAGCCTATTAATATAGAAGCCTCAGATGAGACTATTTAAGTAAAGAAACAGATGACATTTTAACAATGTCATCTGTTTTTTTATTGTGGAAATGAAAACCCTAGGCTCGGCCTAGGGTTCTAAAAAGCTTCTAGCGATGTATTAAAAAAACTCCACCGAGGTGCTAAAATATATTTGGTTCGCCAACCAATATATCAAGCAAACGGGAGGAGCTTTATGTCTAAAGACACTAACAGTTTAGCACATACAAAATGGAATTGTAAGTATCACATTGTATTTGCCCCAAAGTACAGAAGGCAAGTGATTTATCGAAAGTTAAAGAAAGATATAGGAGAAATCCTACGCACATTATGTGAAAGGAAAGGAGTTGAGATTATAGAAGCAACTGCATGTAAAGATCATGTACATATGTTAGTGAGTATTCCACCGAAAATAAGTGTGTCATCTTTTGTCGGATACTTAAAAGGGAAAAGTAGTCTCATAACAAAGGCTTCCAGCCGCAGAACAAACCACCCGTTATCACGGGTGGTTTTGATTGGTACTTATATGGACAACTTTCTAGCACGATCCATGATTGATAATAATGCTCGATAATCTTCTGCCATAATTTTCTTCTCTTCTTTTACTTTTTCAAGTTCTTTTCGTAATTGAATATTTTCACTTCTCAGTTGATCTACCTCTTCTTCAGATACTTGCTTTTTTGTATTCTCATGATATTCCTCTAAAAAAGCTAAAACTGTATCCATCGTTAAAGTAGAATTAGGAATAGGAACCGATTCCATTGGGGGTTCCTCAACTTTAGCCAGTTCTGGAACAGATTCAATGACTTCTTCACTGATTTCCTCAGACCACTCCACGGTATCAAGTTGTGCCTTCTTACCTTTTGAACGCTGCTTTTTCGCAAGTGCAATAGCGGATTCATATTTCTTTCGAATAGCCGAATTCCATCTAAATCCACAGGCGGCACTTGTTCTAGACAGCCTCTCTCCAACTTCCTCGAATGCTGATAGTTGCGTACTTCCTTCTCTTATATGTCTGAGGACAACTTCAGCTAGAATTAAATCTTCATCTGTACTCCATGCATCTTGACGAATGGTTGTCATAGAATCCCTCCTCAAAGTTTTATATAGCTAATACATATGCATCTACTAGAGTTAAAAGACTTATTATTTAGCGAAAAAGGATAATATCTTGGAATTATTCAATAGAATCTGTTCAAGAGTTTGTTCAAAAAGGTAGTTTGTTTACCTTTTTGAACAAACCTAAAACAATCAGTACCTATTAGGCAAGCGATTTAGATAGTTCCATTTATTATTAGTCTCGCATCTAGTAATAAATTATTGCCGAATATGGATATATGTATTCAACATTTATTTAGAACGAGTCAAAAAACGGTTAACTGCTTCGTGATGTTCATCAGTTGCCCAAAGTAGGGAACACTCTTCGATTTCTCTTTTTATATTATTTTGGATTGTCAATTGATCAAAACTATCTAATAGTCTCGCTTTATAAGCTTGTAGTACTCCAGCGTTTTGATTTAAGTAAGGTTTAAGCCAGTTTAGTACCCCCTCCTGAAAAGGCCCTGAAATAATTTCTTGAATAATCCCTAAATTAATAAGACTATTAGCAGGATAGATTTTTGCAGATAGCATCATTTCCATCGCATGAGCTTGAGAAATTCTTTGAAGTAGGATTGTGCCCCCTCCCCAACCTGTTGTTATCCCCAGTTTCCCTTGAACAAAACCCATTTTCACATGTGGAGCTGCAACTCTAAAGTCACACGCTACAGACAGTTCACAACCTCCCCCAACGGCTGTACCGTTAAGTGCAGCAACTGTGACCTTGGGGAAAAATAAAATTTTCTCTAAAACCGCTCCCATTTTCATCAACATTTTGTAAGCTTCTTCACTTGTTTTTAGCGATTGAAAAACAGATAAATCCCCACCTGAGCAAAAAGCTTGATCTCCAGCCCCCGTCAAAACAACAATTCGACTCTCATCCTTTTCCGCTATATGCAAAGCATCATTTAATTCATCCATTACATCTAAATTTATAGCATTCCTTATTTTTTCTCGATTAATTCGAATCCACGTTACACCATTCTTCTCTTGTTCAACGACTACAACACCCATGCTAATCACTCCTTCTTTTTTAGTAAGATTCGACAATATCATGCTTACTCCTGTTGTAATAACCTAAAGAATTCTTGCCTGTTGTTTAAACGGCTTATCTCATAAATATTCCAATCAAAAAAAGACGAAGAGTAATCTCTTCGTCTCACTAATCTTATCCAATTACTTGCTAACTACGTCTTGGCCTTTGTAAGAGCCACACTCTTTACAAATACGGTGACTTAGTTTCAATTCTCCACACTCAGGACATTTAACCATACCAGGTACTGCTAATTTGTAGTGAGTACGACGCTTATTTTTGCGAGTTTTAGATGTTCTTCTAAAAGGTACTGCCATCATTCCCACCTCCTTAAAAATCTAATCGTTCCAACCTTTATTTAGTTGGTTATATGAAATGAAGGCCCGAACGTTTTGCCGGTGCTTCGACTTTCCTATTCCTTTTCAAAAAACTTCGCTAAATCGGCTAATCTAGGATCAACCCGTTTTTTGGGCTCATCATGCTTAAAAAGTTCCCAGTCTTTACCGGATTTGGGTGCAGGACCTTCTACATCCTCTTCCGCAAAAACTTGAATTGGAATTTCTAATAAAATCAATTCCGAAATAGCAGGAATTAAATCAATCGTTTCTCCCTCAAAAAAATGAATGTCATCTTGATCAACACTAGCTGTCACATACTCACCCTCTGGATGAAAAAGAACAGTTTCATGAATATCAATAGGAAACTTAACATCTGCAAGTGATCGTGAGCATGGAAGAATTAACTCCCCTGTAACTTCTAGATCAAATGTAAGTAAGGAGCCGCGATAAACGACTTCTCCTTTTATTTTAATTGGAGACACCGATCTAATTTCTGAATTCAACTTTATTAAGCTAGACAAATCAATTGTTTCTTCAAATGTAAATGGTTTACGCTTGGCAATCGATAATTGCTGTAATGACCATTTCATTTTAGATCACCTCTAAGACAACAAAATTAAGTATAGCTCTACAGCTTTTGAATGTCAACCTTTTTTCTTTACACCAGATTGACTATACTTTGTATAGCTAATACTTGTTTAAAGCATGACGTTTATTGTAGCATGACAGAAAAGAAGAGTAAAGCGAACCAACACATTTAGGCTAAATATAAAAAGAAGGTGAATCAATTGAAAGCAGTAGGGATTGTTGTTGAATATAACCCATTTCACAATGGGCATCTTTACCAAATTAATGAAGCAAAAAAAATGACAAATGCAGATGTTGTTATTGCTGTTATGAGTACTTCGTTTTTACAGCGTGGTGAACCAGCCATTGTTTCTAAATGGGTACGAACCCAAATGGCTCTCCTTAACGGTATTGATCTTGTAGTGGAACTCCCATATATATATTCTACCCAAAAAGCCGAAACGTTTGCGCATGGAGCAATTGCTATTTTGGCTGAGCTCGGAGTTGATTTCCTAAACTTCGGCAGTGAATCAGGGAATATCCAAGCTTTTAACCATTTAGTTTCCTTTATGTCTAGTCAAAAAAGTGAGTTTGATCATTTAGTTAAACGTTATATGAAGCTTGGCTACAGTTATCCAAAATCTACATCTGAAGCATTCAATCAACTAAATTTGCAAGAAGAAACACTTCCACTAACTGAACCAAATAATATTCTTGGATTTCATTACGTGAAAGCCATTGACGATCAAAAAGCTCCCATTCAAGCAACAACAACCTTGCGTCGACAAGCTCATTACCATGACCCAACCATAACAACAAATCCGATTGCCAGTGCAACTAGCATTCGTAAAACTTTGAGTGATAACGATTCGATACAAATCAGGCATGTCGTCCCTAAAGAAACATACCAACTCCTCACAACGTATAAAAAAACGTACTCAATTCTACATACTTGGGATGACTATTTCAATTTGTTACAGTATAAAATTCTCTCTACTCCAGTCGAACAATTGAGAGTACTATACGAATGTGAAGAAGGACTTGAATATCGAGTAAAAGAAAAAATACAAACAGCAGCTTCTTTTTCCGAGTGGATGCAACTATTAAAAACCAAACGTTACACTTGGACTCGTCTTCAACGCCTTGCCACTCATCTTTTAACAAACACATCGAAAGTAGAAATGGAAGAAGCTACTGCTACAAAACCTTCTTATATTCGGCTGTTAGGTATGACCAAAAATGGACAAACCTTTATTAATAAAACGAAGCAACACCGACAAATACCTTTAATTACAAAATTAGCAAAGGCGAATGGAATTCAAGCAAAGATTGAGGAACGTATAACAAACGTATATCTCAGTCCACTAAAAAAAGAACAGCAACTAGCTGAGATGAAGCAAGAATATAGCAGGCCCCCCATTATGGTCACATAAAAATTTCTGTTAACGCTTTATTAAAAAGACTGTCACAATCGTATTACGACCTTTGTGACAGCCTTTTTTATCTATCCTTTTTTAGGCAATGATTCTAGGAATGACAATGCTTCATCAAAATAATCAATCGGAATGACCTTCATTGATGTACCAATATCTTCTGCTGCAAGAAGTGCTTCTTGATAATTTGAGTCGCTTGCCCCTTCTTCATTTGGAGCAAAGAAGTAGTCAGCTCCAGCTTTATCTGCTGCCACAATTTTCTGTTTTGCACCGCCGATCCTACCTACTTTCCCTTCTTCATTTATCGTACCTGTACCAGCAATTTGATACCCCTTTGTAATATCTTGTTCTGTGAGCTGATTGTAGATCTCCAAAGAGAACATTAAACCGGCAGAAGGTCCACCAATTTGACTCGTATCAATGGCTACCGCAGGATCAAAGGTAACATCCCTATCCGTCACAGGAGCTGAAATACCAATCCCCACTCTCCCATCTGGTGCATTCATTTCCTCTGGAAAAGCAGAGAAACCAATTTCGACTAATTCGAGATTTCCTTCTCTCATAACGGATAGTTCAACCGTATCCGTTTCTTCCATCCCTTGTAACAAATTAATTAATTGTTCAGCCCTGGTAACCTCCTGCCCATCAACTCCAACAACATGGTCACCTCTTTGTAAAACCGTAGAAGCTGGCATTCCTTCTATAATGGAAGTAACGAGTACACCTTTGTAATCAAAATCAATGAATTTTCCAGCTTTTTCATAAGCCACAATAGAAGCGACTTCTTGTGAACCCGTCATCGCCATTAACTGACGATGCTGATAGTCTTCATCCGTTTCCCCTTCATAACGAATTTGCTCCTCTGGATAAAGCATTCGATATGGACTTAAGTGTGCCCATACATAAAAAAATAAATTGGCCTTTCCCATTTGTACAGTAGTTAGCATAAAGGAACCAGCTTCTTCTTTAAACCCACCCTCTACATCAATGACACTATTTAACACTTTAGCACCACCTGGTTGTGAATAATAAAAGGGTAATTGATAAAAATGTAGAAAAAGAAAGGCAATAATCAGGAAAATCCATCTTTTCTTAATCCTCGATGTCATTTTTGTTCTCCTTCCAATTAGCAATACAGCTTTTTATCTCGTCTAATTTTTCCATAGTCGCTTCTTCGCCACGCCTTATTAGACTATCTACTTCTGTAAAGTCAAGCGAGCTAGAATGTTTTAGAATCGGACGAATCATGACAGAACTATCGAATTCTTGAACTCGAATCATCTCTCTTGCCATAATGTCCATGCTTTGCATGATTACATCATAAATTGTATGTAGTTCAGGTTCTGTCCGAAAATAAGAAACATCTACAGCTATTGTAACATCTGCTCCCATTTCCTTCACTACTGACACTGGAACCCGATCAATAACTCCCCCATCCACTAATAATCGATCCCCTACTTTCTCCGGCACGAATATTCCTGGTATCGCTATACTTGCTCTGACTGCAGTAGCCACGTCACCTTCTGTTAGAACCACTCGTTCGCCATTCTTAATATCAGTGGCAACAATCGCTACCGGAGGATTCAGCTCTTCTAGCTTTTTCCCTTTAGCTAGTAGTCTTATGACTTCCTTCGCTTTTTGACCAGCAATGAAACCTAGCTTAGGTACAATAAAATCAATAAAATATTTTCTTCGAAATAACGTAGCGAATCTTTCCAGATTAGCTGGGCTCTGCCCAACCCCATATAAACTTCCAACAAGAGCACCCATACTACTACCTGCAATATAGTCAATAGGGATGGCCTCTTTTTCTAATGCCTTAAGAACCCCAATATGGGCAAAACCACGAGCCCCTCCTGATCCAAGTGCTAACCCAATTTTCGGACGAGTACTCCCCATATTACCCTCTCCTCACATTTTTTCCTTCCCACTTTAAAGATATGGTCTATTACGAGCTTGTATACGTATAGTTATATTATGGACAGGTTCCATGATGTTTACATAAAAGGAGGCCGCTTTACCATGTCATTATCTATAACTAAAACTCTCATGCTGGCTCTCATGAGTATATTATTAGCTGCCTCGCTAATGGCTTTTCCTCAAGAAGCTCTAGAAGGCTCTATCCGAGGGTTACAAATTTGGTGGGATGTTGTCTTCCCTTCGTTGCTTCCCTTTTTCATTGTGTCAGAGTTATTAATAGGTTTTGGAGTAGTTACCTTTATTGGTGCACTTCTTGAACCACTCATGCGTCCTTTATTTAGAGTGCCAGGAGTGGGAGGGTTCGTTTGGGCAATGGGGCTTGCTTCGGGCAATCCCGCTGGTGCTAAAATTACCGCTCGGTTACGTCAAGAAAATAAAGTAAGTCGAATAGAAGCAGAGAGACTCGTCTCTTTCACCAGTTCTTCCAATCCGCTCTTTATTTTTGGGGCTATTGCAGTTGGTTTCTTTCACAACGCCTCCCTAGGGATTGTCCTAGCACTAGCCCATTACTTAGGAAATATATTCGTTGGGTTAATTATGAGATTTCATGGTAGAGAAGAAGAAGCATCTAGTCCACCTGAAAAAGCAAAAATAACTGGTATTGTTGCGGCCTTTAAACTACTTCATAAAGAACGGATCAAGGATGGACGGCCCATTGGGCAATTATTAGGTGATGCTGTCCAATCATCCGTTCGCACTTTATTAATGATTGGTGGATTTATTATTTTATTTTCCGTTTTAAATAAAATATTAAGCCTAGTTGGCATTGTTGCTGTCTTATCGACTGTCTTCTCTGTAGTTCTAACCTTCTTCCACTTACCAAGTGAGCTAAACGCTTCTCTCATCTCAGGTTTGTTCGAAATGACTCTTGGCGCTCAAATGGCTAGCGAAACAAGTACGGTCGATTTATTCGAACAAGTAGTTGTAGCAAGCTTTATTCTCGCATTTAGTGGTTTCTCTATTCAAGGGCAAGTTGCCAGTTTGTTAGCTGAAACGGATATTCGTTTTAAGCCATTTTTCATTGCTCGCTTAATACATGGTTGCATTTCTGCTTTACTTGTTTATCTATTTTGGCAACCGTTTTATCTTAACCAACAATCAGTAGATAATGAAGGGGCTACAGTTCCCGTCTTTTTAAGAAATACATCAGATACTTGGTTTAATTCAACATGGAATGCAGTCGTTGAATATGGATCCTTGTTTACCTTGCTTATGCTAATGATATTCATAGGTATTTCTACACGAAGAGCCTTAGCAAGAAGTCTTTAAAGTTAAAGAGCTGACGCAAGATCATGTTGACCTATGTGTCAGCCCTTTTGGACGGAAGAATAAACCTTTCACATTCTTCGTTTCAAACCAAATTGGAATGTTTATTCTTTCATCTTACGCATGATTAAATTTCTGCTTCAATGCTTTTGCAACAACATCTGGAACGATATCTGAAACATCGGCATCATATTTAGCCACTTCTTTAACGATACTTGAGCTTAAATACGAGTAATGATTGTTTGTCATCATAAAAAACGTCTCAATCTCTGGTCCTAGCTTCTTGTTAATAGATGCCGCCTGCATCTCATATTCAAAATCTGAAACGGCTCTAAGTCCTCTAATAATGGTGTTCGCTTTCTTTTCCTTCATGTAGTCAATTAGTAGCCCGTTAAAGGAATCAATTTCTACATTCGGAAGATCCTTTGTAGCTTCTTGAAGTAGTGAAACTCGTTCTTCTATCGAAAACATAGGTTGCTTATTACGATTATGTAAAACGGCCACTATGACCTTATCAAACACAGAAGCTCCCCTTGTGATTATATCTAGATGTCCTAAAGTTACCGGATCAAAACTACCTGGGCAAACAGCTATACTTGCCATCATGCCACCCCTTTCATTTTATTTATATGTATAGATTGAAATCGTTGTATCACCATAGGTTTCAGAACGTTGTTTCTTTCCTAAACCAATCTCTTCTGGCAAAACGACAGATGATGCATGTTCACAAATAATCTTACCTTTTTCATCGAGCAAATGATAGTCAAGGATGATACTGATCTCATTGCTGATATTTTGCTCAGCATATGGAGGATCAAGAAATACATACGAAAACGAAATTTCCCGCTTGATTAAAGCTTTCAAGGCTCTAGTTGCATCATTTCGATATACTTCAGCCTTCTCTTCGAAACTGCAGTGACTTAAATTTTGTTTAATTGTTTCAATCGCCTTCCGATTTTGATCAACAAATATTGCTTTCTGTACTCCACGACTAATTGCTTCTATTCCCAAACCCCCACTACCAGCATATAGATCTAAAGCGATTCCTCCATCGAAATACGGACCTATCATATTAAAGATTGATTCCTTTACTTTATCAGTTGTCGGTCTAGTTGAAGACCCTGGAACAGCTTTTAAGGGTAATCCTCTTTTATCACCTGATATGACTCTCATTCATCCACCCATCCTCTTCTGTCTAGTACCTCTATATCCTACCAAAAATCAAAAAAAAAAGCATTTTATCAAAATCATTCATCATTCATAGGTTTCCACCTTTATGTTGATCAAGTAAAAAGTTTTCTAATTTACGTATGGAATAAATTTAAAAAGGTCATACTTCAATTAGTAGCACTCTTAAGGTGTTGCTACAACCGCGGAGAAGGCTTACGTTTCCCCATAAGTTCTTCCTCCGGTTTCTCCTCTCCCATAGCCTCATTACATACAAAGTATGTGTATGGGCACCTCGCAAGGGATTCCTTGCGAGGATTTTTTTTGCTCGACAATTAAAAGTTTTCATGCTACATTTCAATCGAATGCGATATGAAAGTAGGTTATTATATGATTCAACGATTTGTATTACTAGGCGAAGGCTACAACGACTTATATGAGTTACTCGAGATTGCAAGATCCAATCAAACGCGTATTCACATGCTTTTAAGGCTAGATACAAAAATAGATAATGCGGAAAAAACATCTCTTGCTGTTATTTTGCGTCCTGCTGAACCAGGAAAGATGATGCCTCTATATCTGTGCTTAGAAGGAATCCATCTTCCAACTAATAAACCATCTGAACGCTATCGTTTGTTCGAGCAGTTATCTGAAGAACTTGCCAAACCCATTCACAGACTAGAAGTAAAATCATCCACTGCATTTGAAGAAAAAGAACTTTACTACCAATATCTCATTGGTGTTCTAAGAATGAACCGCTATCTCCCCCCCCTACAATAGAGAGGAAATACAAAAAGGCCGCTTTTTACCTTTTTGTATTTCCTCTCAGTAATGAGCGCAGCGCGCGAAGCCATTGCACATCCCTGAGTTAACTAACAAATTCTTTAATAATACAAAAAGGTCACTCCCCTTATTGAGGAACGACCTTTTCGTTTTTTCGCCTCACCTTTTCGGCTTTAAAAACCAAATTAGCAGCAGGTAAAACTTTAACTTTTACAAGAACCACATTTAAGAATAATACGAGAGCACATACAAAAAACAGACCTCTTACACCTACGCTTGAAACAACCAATCCACCTAGTATCGGTCCGATCATAGTTCCTAAATACATGGCACTATTTGAAAATCCATATGTACGACTTTCCATTCCTGACGGAGCGTGCATTCGAATAAGAGTATTAACTGCTGGTAGCAGTCCACCTAAGCATAAACCTATTAAGAAACGCAATATGATTAACTGCCATATGTCAGTTACAAAAGCCTGCGGAATAGAGAATATGGCTACTCCGATCATAGAGTAGGTCAACACATGTTGAGCTCCTTTTTTGTCACTTAATTTTCCAAGTAATGGTGACGTAAGCATATTGGCAAAGCCCATCACAGATAAAGCCACACCAGCGTAAAAAGCAACAGTAGCAGGTGACGTTAATTCTTCTACAAATAATGATAATAGAGGGTTGACTCCCATAACAGCAAATTGAATGAGAAAAATAACTACAAACAAAGACATAACTGGCTTTTTTGCGGTTACAGTTTTAAAATCATCCAGTGTACTCGTTTTCTCTTTTTCTTTAACCTGAGTGAATTGTTCTTTTACAAAGAACAATACAACGAACGTAGCAATAAAAATACACATACCTGTTATAATAAAGACCATACTGTAACCATAGTTTTGTGCTAATACTCCCCCGATTAAAGGGCCACAAATAGCACCTGAAACAGAACCAGACTGCAACAATCCTAACGCATAACCCACTCTATCTTTTGGTGTATTCGTCGAGACAAGTCCTATGGAGGCCGGAATAAAACCAGATACCATTCCATTTAATAACCTCAGAAGCAAAAGGGAGATCGGACCTATTGCAAAAGCAGTTAAGCTAATAACTAAAGCCATCCCAAAGCCTGAACGTAAAATCATCATCTTTCGTCCATATTTATCCCCCATTCGCCCCCAAAATGGCGAAAATAGGAAGGCTGTTAAAAAGTTAGCTCCAAATATAACTCCAGCCCAAATGCTTAATGTTTCTGGATTTTTAACACCTAATTCTTGTAGATATAATGGCAAAAATGGAATAATCATTGTCATTGCACTTATAACAAGAAATTGACTTACAACTAAAATCCATAAATTACGCTTCCAGCCAATCATCCTACCACTTCCTTTAGTCCTCCTATTATATATTTCGCCTGACGAAATAATCAACGTTGATTATCATCTCTTTACACACATTAAAAGCCTATTTTCTACCAAATCATACGTTTTTCTCCTATTTATAAAAAAAACCGAATAAGGGACGTCTACTTGTCCTTTATTCGGGTTTATATTCCCATTTTATAATCATATTCTTTAGCTTTGTCCGGCTTCGCATTTTGAAACTCTGTTGCAATAAAAGGACGCATCGAAGGCTTTACATCACGAACAAAAGAGAATGCTTTTAATTTTTCAATCGTCTCATCTACTTTATCTTGGTCGCAGTAAAAAACAACATATTTCATTTTTTTTGAAACATAATGTACATTACCAAACCTGCGTAATTGCCTAGCAAATTTTAAAGACGTGAGCCAAACAGCGATACCTTGACGCTTTGCACCTAACATATTTTGTCTCCTTTAACGTTAATCTTATTTCAGTCTAGCATGTTCTGACTTTTCCATCAATAGAACGTTCGCTTTCCACCTTCTATCCTTTATAATAAAAGAAGCAATACCTGAGGATGGTGTTTATGGATCTTGAATTGATCTGGGAAAAATTTATTACATTACTCAAAGTAGAACATCAAGTTAACACGATTTCTAAAAAGACATTTACTGGTATTCCCTTTTTATACATTACAGCGCTAAATTTACAGCAGCAACAACTTAATGACCTTCTCATTCAAGCTGCCTCACAAGCGATGAAAGGGAAACAACTCACATGTGATATTACGTTTGTCCGTATGAAATCTCAGACATTTGTTTACCGCATTCGTTTTAAAGTACCACAAGAAAAGTTATTTTGTTGTGGAAATGGCTGTTCGAACTGTATTCGATTAAAAAACTAAATCATGACGCTTTCTGTTGAAAAAAGGTGGCTCAAAAGGGATAATAAATCCTTTTGAACCACCTCTTGTCTAACTGCAACCGCAGCCGCCACCTGAACTACATCCACCACTACATGACATATTATCAAAGAACGGATTACCTGTTGGCACTTTAATCGCGTCAGAAACAGACCTTGCAATCACTTCACAAATTTCAATTAAAAGTGATTCTAGCTCTCTTTCTGCCTTTTTAAAGGTGGCTACAGTAACCGTTAAGTCAACCTCACGTTTTATTTTTCGAATGTCAGAGGAGACTCTATCGTAGTCTGGATGATATTTTCCAAACCTTTGTACTTCTTCATATTGGTCTTTCATTTGGTTGAATTTTCGAATCCGCCCTTGAGCAACTGTATCTGCTTGTAGTTCCTTCTTTGCCTCTAAATAGGCAAGATAAGTCTCAGATTGAATAACTGCTTGACCTAGGTCACTTGCATGATCGATTAACTCAAAAGTTGATATGGTTGCGAGCATCACTCTCACCTCCTAAAAAACAGTATAACACGTCTCCTTCAATTAAGGTAATACTCAACTGCTTAACTTTATGGAAGTTGGTGACTTCACTTCTATTCCTTTCACCTTTTGCAAATCTTCCATTAGTTTTAATAGTGCTGCATCCTTTTGTTTCGCTTCAATCATCACATCCAATTCTTCTACTGAACCCAATATGAACGTTAAAAATTCACGAAATCGCTCTGCATCAATATAATCATGATGCCTACGATCTTCTTTTCCCTCTTTCGGACTTGAAATATGAATTTTCACAGGCAAAGGACTATCCTTCCATGTATTCACCACTCTTTTCCATAACGATTCAAGGTCTGTTGATTCGTGATGAACATCATAGTGATGTAGGTCAAATACCACAGGAATATTTAGCTTTTCTCCCAAATATAGAACATCTTCAATAGGGTAATTAACGTCATCGTTTTCTAGCATAATCATTTTCTGTATTGAGACTGGTATCATTGAGAAATTGGCAACGAATTGTTCTAATCCTTCTTCTCTACCTTGCTTCTTCCCTCCTACATGCAGGACACAGCGATGCACAGGATGAATACCCATTTCTTTCAATAATTTATAGTGCAAAACCAATGTTCTTAAAGATTGCTGGAGGATGTCTTTTGATTTACTATTTAACACAACAAAATGATCTGGGTGAAAGTCCACTCTCATCTGTTCGTTACGCACAAAGTCACCTATCTCCTTTAACAAGGGAGATAGAATCCGTTCAAACTTCCACCCTTCAGTTAAAGGATGATTAGCGAGTGGAATAAGTCTAGATGAAAACCGAAAAAAACGAATATCGTGCGCTTTATTGTGTTTTAATAATCTTAGACAGTTTTGTAAATTTGATGTTGATATGCGTTCTAACCGTCTAAGACCTGCTTCCTTATCGTGATTTGTTCATACTGTTTCACCGTCATCGTTTGTGATGGAGATGCATTTGAGAGGATGACACTCATCGCTACATAACCTAATCGAATTGATAACGTTTTATCCATATTGACTTCCCCCTAAACATTGACTATAATTCACACGACTCTATTTTGGTTACGGAGAGTTGTTAATCGAAGCTACGAGTATCGTTTTATACCGGCTACAAACTATTAAAACGTAAAATGTATCGAAAGAAGAAGGTGTAAAATATAAATGAACATTGTTACCTTTAACCCATTCCGCACAATCGGAATGCCTGGAATTAAGTATGTAAAACCAGAACGCATGTTTGAAGATGAAGAAAAAAGAAAGATTGAAGAAGCTGATGTTTGTCTATTTCCTGAGAACTGGCAAGTGAATGCTCTAGTTTATGGAATGAAAAAGAAGATTTTCCCTAGCATTCAATCAATTCAAATGGGATTTAATAAAATTGAGGTTACTCGTGGTCTCTGGAGTGTTTGTCCTGAGCATGTCCCAAAAACGGTAATATTAGGACGCAATCACGACAATATTAATCGAATCTTTGCTGACTTTCCTTTTCCTTTTGTTGCAAAGGAAATCCGGAATTCAATGGGCAAAGGTGTATTTCTCATTGAGGACCATAAACAGTTCAATGAGTACGCTGAGAATAATCCTTACTTCTACGTACAAGAATACTTACCTATTGATCGTGATTTACGTGTTTGCTTTGTTGGTGACGAGGTCATTGCGGCCTATTGGCGGATAAATGAACGCAATACCTTTAGAAATAATGTCGCACAAGGGGCCCGTATTTCTTTTGACGACATCCCAGAAGATGCGATTGAACTTGTTAGAACGACAGCAAGAAACCTCGGAATTGATCATGCCGGTTTCGATGTTATCTCTGCTGGTGGTAAATTTTACTTTCTTGAATTTAATACACTATTTGGCAATCAAGGTTTCCAACAACTCGGAATCTCTGTTGAACAAAAAATATATGACTATTTAAAAATGTCTATTCACTTATCATGACCGTAAAGGTTTCCTCCATCTCATATGGTGACCTATCATTTTTTACGATCATTACTTTTATTTCATAGTTTCCTTTTGGAAGGTCTTGAACGATAAAAGCAGGTTGATACAAAGTTTCTATATGCTCATCATTAATATAAAGTCGGATATGTCCTTCGTTCTCTTGATGAAGCGACCCGACTTTATTTTCATTAAAATGAAAATCATTGACGAAACACTCCACATACACATTACCACCACTAACTTTGTGATCTACTACTAATTCATTTGTTTTTTGTGATGTATTTACTTGAACCACACCTGTGCTTTGTAAAGGAATAATCGTGAGATCTTGTAACAGCGGCGGTTCTGAAGCTTGTACATATATAGTTGATCCCAGTAGAATAAGAAAACTACCTAATGTGATTAAAAATTTCATCGTTTACCTCCTTTATTTTCCTTATCTATGTCTATCATCCCTCAATCCAATCTGTTTATTCGACCAAAAACAACTAACAAAGACCACCATTACCTAAGGTCACTGAAAAAGGTGAAATGACCTTTCTCAGTACCTCGATTTAGTAACAGTAGCTGTGTACATTGCGCATTTGATACGCTCATGGTTCAAACTACTAAAAAGGTAATGTTTCAATTGCCTAATTAACTTGGCCCTTGGGCTCCTGTGACAGACGCCTGCCCCATTTTTAACATTTCCATCATCATCATGACTAAACCAAGAGAATTCTGTACTTTCTCTACTCTCTGAGGGAGCGTTCTTCCATAAAATTGATTCGCCTCTTTTTCTAATAATGGGACTTGACTAGGATCTCTACTTAATTTACGATACCAATTCGGATGTTGACGAATGTATTGGCGCAACTCTGGTCGTTCAAACAATAATTGTTGTATATCGGCTCTCATTACTTCTCACTCCAATCCTTAATCACGTCTAAATGAAAACGGGTGATCTTGTGGACTCTGATTAGGTGGATTATTGGGTTTTTGAAAGGATTGAATCACATTTTGCACATTGGCTAAAACCGAACTAAATTGTGCTACATGATTTTGTAAGTCTTGAACATTCATCCGTTTAACTAGACCCATTATTTGACTAAGTGTGTCTGATGTATTTTGTGTCGTTTCCTCATTAGCCCTTTCTTCACTTGAATGGTTTTGTGTTGCTTCATCATCGGTAGCTCCGTTAGTCTGAACCCTTTTATATGGAAGCCATTGCTCATTATCACCACCTAAGACAGACCATTCTTCATAGAGTCCTTGTAAGGTCTTTCTTTCTTCCTTTACTTCTTTTAAAAGCAATGGGTGCTCCTTCATAAAATGTTTGAATTGCTGAACCGAAGGATGCAATTCATGCCGTCCGCTCATTTTACTTCATCCTCCTTTTATCTTCTTTCTTTATACTACACAGATGCCCAGTCCAACGTTCTCTATTTTTATTAGCTTAACTAGTTATTTAACTGCTACAATATGTAAGAAGCTAATCAAATGAAGAAAGGAATTTATGAAAACAAATGGAGGAAAAGCAATTACTACATAAGCTTAATACATTTCTAGAGGAGTCAAGTGAAGAAGAACGAACACTACTTGACATAATTGTTGATGGATTTACAAAGAAAAGAAGAGGAGATTACAAAACATATCTTGATGCTATGACCCATATCGAAACAAGAATGCTCGATAGTGGAGAATATGAAATTGTCCTTCCCGTCCAACCACTCATTGAGAATCCGCTCAAAATGGTACACGGAGGGATGACCGCTACACTACTAGATACAACCATGGGTTCCTTAGTAAATCAATCCCTTCCCGCGGATTCAACCGCTTTAACAGCAGAGATGAATGTCCATTACTTAAAACCAGGTCTAGGAAAGCACTTACGCTGTGTTGCTTCTCTTACACATAAAGGAAAACAACTTTGTGTGACTGAGGGAAAAGTCTATGACCAAAACGGAAAATTAGTCGCAATAGCAACGGCTACATTCTTTATCATCACGAAACCAAAAAAATAAAAAAAGACTCAATCTCATCATCTGATTGAAGTCTTTTTTTTATTTATAGTTGCCATGGGGTCATGAAGTTTTGTGTGTAATGCTCTTGAAAAACCCCTACTCCTAAATGGGTAAACTCTTCATGCAATAAATTCACTCTATGCCCCTCACTGTTAAGCCACCCCTCAACTGAAGCGATACCATCTATATATTTTGCCGCAATATTCTCACCAGCTAATCTAAATGGGACATCTCCTTTTTTAAAGCGATCCAACACTTCACCGTATGTTGGTGACGTATGTGAGAAGTAATTATTTTCGCTCATATCCTTACTATGTTGATAAGCAATTTCTGCAACCTCTCCCTCCCATATAAAGGCCTCTAAATTATGACGCGACCGAATCACATTGGTATAATCAAAAATTTGTCTTGCATTACCAGCTTCTATTTTGGCCCATTCTTCTGCTGAAAAACTGGGGCGTTCGGGAGCCGCTCCAATATAAGAAACTGAATACGGTCTTTGCCTTACCAATACATCATCTTTGGTCATTCTAATGCTAGATAATTCGTTCGTATACGTATCAAAATAAAATTGAATCCAATTGCCATCAACCTTTGCTAATGGTCTCATTTTCACATCATCACTAGTTAATTCGAATTGATAAACCCCTCCATCACTTGTACGCACATCGACATAATTTTGAAAGTCTAATTCTTCGTTAATTTCTTCATAAGATTGTCCTAATGAAAAGGTACCTTCTCGAATAACACCAGTCAGAAAGACAGTGACTACTTCTTCATCTTCCATGCCAATTTGCATATATGAATCTTTTGATAGAGAGTAAATCCACCAGTCATAACCATAAGCTGATAAATCGATACGTGTTGGTTCACCAAATTCGTTTTTTATTTCGTTAGCAGATAAACCAAGAAACTGCTCATGCTTCGCTAAAATAGGCGACTGCTGCTCCTTTATTTCATTTACAATTACGGCAACCTCCTCAACTGATTCAATTTCATCCTCCGATTGTTCGGTTTCAATCGGTTGTTGAAACCAATGGTGAATTTGTTGTTCATACAATTTCTCAAAAGTTACGAAAGCTAACATAATAATCAAACTTCCTAAGAACAAATGACTTTTTTTCATACATACCCCTCTCTCTTGTCCCTATTAAAAAGGTTCGTACTGCACCATATAAAATCCTTTCACTAACTATGTAAGGTTCTGTCGCTGAAACAACAAAGCTGTCGAACATCGATATTATATGATCCGTAGTTGAAGATGAACCGTATTCCGTTTTCTTTAGATATGGAGAGATAGTTAACTCTCTTTCCTGTATTACCCCTAAATGGGTACGTCCATTCATCCAGGTGATTGCAAAGTGAAAAGGCTTCATTTCTGAGCCCACCTAACAGGAAATCCATAAAACATTCACGATTATAGATTGCAACTGTAAGCTTTTCATACTATCATAAGTAGAGTACATATTTATGAATTGGAGGCAGATTCAAAGTGAAATTTGAACATATTGAACTTGCGGATAAAGAAATTAAATTTGAAACACTTCGTTACGCAGCAGAATCGATTGGTTTTATTCATGCTGGTCAATGGGACTACTCGCGTGTAACGTTTGACTACAAAATTGTAAACCAAGGTGATATTTATTACCTTCGTTTACCAGCATATGCGATTAAAGGTGATATTCCTAAGGACGATACGATCGTTAAGTTAATGACTCCTATGCTTGGGAAACACTACTATCCTCATGGTGTTGAATATGAAGGAGAAACATTCCCTGAATCTATCGTTAACAAATGTAATAAAAAACTTGAACTTCTTAAAACAACACTAGAATCAAAATAAAACAAAAAATAAGACAACAAGGACTTAATCCTCGTTGTCTTATTTTCTATCTCTTATGGTGACAACTCTTAATGAATCGTCACCACCTCGTACAACTTCAAATCGTACTGATCTTTCAATTTTCTTTTTTTGACCAAACTCAAACATTGTAACGTTCTCATTTACGTCTGCATGGTATTCACCTAGTTCATCTACAAAGACCTTCTCTACAATAAAAGCATCTAGTTCTTTCGTTGTATGATCACTATGCATATCATTAACATAGCGCCTTAATGAATGATAAAAACTATTATTTGTAATCAGATACGTTTCCAATTCATTAAAGTCACCGGAATTGACAGCATCGATCATTGTTTCTTTATAGGAATGTAAAAAAGACTCTATTTCTTTTGCTTCTTGTCCTTCTATTAAGACGAATTGATCAGTATCAGCACCACAAGCCGAAAGCAACAGTATGAAAAAGATAAGGCTTAAACGTTTCATAAAAAAGCTCCTTGTATTTAGTAATTAAATCAAACTAAAAATGATTATACCATAGTGAAGCATATTATGTGTGAACGTCTAATGGAGTTTAAGTTCTTTGCCTGTTAATCTTGCCAGGTTCGTACTATAATAGATAGTAGCATTTCTTTTTATGAGAGAGGAGTCTCAAATTGGCAGCATTTATGAAGAAAAAGACATTTATTATTTTGCTTACCTTAATTGCGATTATTATTGTAGGTTATTTTATCTTACCAATTTCCATCCCACTTATTGCCGCATTCGTAACAGCACTTATTTTGACACCCGCTGTCAATGCTTTACATAAACGCGCGAAAATAAAAAGAAACATAGCCGTTATGATTGTCTTTACATTGTTTATTTTTTTCATCGGTTTAACAGGCTATTTCATTACAACACAGGTCATTACTCAAGGGACACAAATCGTCGAGAACTTTCCACAATATATAAACGATATTAATCGTGCTTGGTGGAATTTTCAACGTAACTGGGAAGAAGAATATGAAACCCTACCTCCAGAACTTGTCCAAGAAATTAATATCCATGTTTCACAAACTCTCTCGACTATTAGAACAACGATAGCCGAACGAAATTTAATAAATGATGTTGCTTCAATTATTACGAGTATACCAGGATATTTGGTTACTTTTATCGTGTATCTTATTGCTCTATTTTTATTTTTACTTGAGCTACCATCTTTAAAACGTAAAACTTTTTCCTATTTTTCTGATCGAACAAAAGAGAAAGTAAACTTTATGACTTCGAGATTGAGTTTTGTCATTTGGGGTTTTTTTAAAGCCCAATTTTTAGTGAGTATAATCATATTCATTGTTTCTTTAATTGGTTTACTCCTAATTGTCCCCGAGGTTGCTTTATTAATGGCGTTTATTATTTGGGTCATTGATTTTATTCCATTAATCGGTTCAATAGCGATATTAGCACCATGGGCTATTTTTCAATTAATAGCCGGTAACGTAAATACAGGCACTCAACTCCTTATACTAGCAGCTGTGCTCTTAATTATTCGCCGAACTGTAGAACCAAAGGTGATGGGGCAACAAATTGGTTTATCACCATTAGCCACTTTAATTGCTATGTATCTAGGGTTAATGTTATTTGGCGTTATGGGCTTTATCATTGGACCTCTAATTGTTATAGCATTCACTTCTGCGAAAGAAGCCGGTATTATTAAATTAAACTTTAAAATTTAAAAAAACGCTCCTAGGAGCGTTTTTTAAATACCTTTGTTATTACACTTTTAAAAATTTAATTCAATATCGACGTGCTCATGAATATGATCATCTTCAATATGAACAATAGCAAAATATGCCCCAGAATAGCCATCTATGTTTAACAGTTCATATTCTCCCCCATCTGCTTCCACTAAATCTATCCACATAACCTCTTCATCTTCAGTGGAAGACATTTCAATTGTTACTTTTGCTCCTTTATAGGGGGAACCCTCTACTTCAACAAAAATAACAAGCTTATCATCCTCTACTCTCTCTTCAATCATCACATCTGAATGTTGATGTTGATGTTGATGTTCATTCTCATGCACTTCTTCATGACTATCGATATTCTCTTTTGCACCACCAACTTGTATTTGAGAAGTAGGCATACGATGTAGCCCACGAGCTGTCACATGTGTTTGTACATGGTACACACCAACTTCAGTAAACGTGTATTTAAGTGAGTAGATATGGCCTTCTTGTTGATCAGCGTCTATGAGTTCACTTTGCTCTCTTTGACCTTCCATCCAAATTTCATATACAACCTCATTAGCATCCTCCACTACATCATCACCTTGCGTAACCGTACTAGTAAACAATACGACTTCATCTACTTCAGCCGTTTCAGGTACCATTAGTTCAACATCAATAGGCGTTAGCTCATCAACGATTTCTTCTGTTCCTGCTCTACTTGGTTCTTCTTCCCCACAAGCAACTAGCCCTATTAGCAACACAAATAAAGCGACAGGCCATAATTTTTTCATTTCTTTCACCTCATCATAAGTTCTTTACTATTCTAAAACGCTAAAATACAATCCCTATTGTAATCTTCTTATCAAAAGAAAAGAAAAAAATTGGTTAATAGTTAAAACCATGTTCACAGTCAAAAAATTACCAAGCTAGATTCATCTATTTACCTTTTTAGTTCGTCCAAAGCCTAATAAAACAATCAATTTTTCAAAAAAAGCTAAATTCTACAGAATTTAGCCTTTCAATTTTCCATATCTCTTAATAATATGGTGAGATCATTAAGTAAACAATAACCCCCGTTAAACTTACATATAACCAGATAGGCATAGTCCAACGTGCAATTTTACGGTGACGTTCATTTTCCATATTCCAAGCACGCGCTACTGATGTTAAAGCAAGTGGTACGATAATTGCTGCTAAAATAATATGGGTAATCAGGATAAAGTAATAAATCGCTGCTATAAGTCCTGTCCCACCATAGGGAGTCGATTCTGATAAAAAGTGATGACCAACATACGTAACAAGAAATAAAGTAGTTGTTATAAAAGCTGCATAAATAAAACGTTTATGAATGGTTACATTCTTCTTCATAATAGCAATTAATGCACCAACTAAAAATAAAAAGGTAAAAGAATTAAAGATTGCATTTAACATTGGAAGGATTTTTACATCAAAAGCCGTAAAATTATCAACTCCAGGTAAACCAGCTAAAAGAGCCACCAATCCATTTATAACAATTGTAATAATAATGATGGCCGGTTTATAGTTACGTTTTCTATGTGACTGTTGCAAAACATCTTGATTTTGATTCAAGACCTTCACTCCTTTAAGTTATTGATCAAACCAATTATATTATACAACAACACTAGACAAAAAAAGCAAACGAGCTCTTACAAACTTATGAACAATAAAAGAGATTAAAAAGGTATTTCCGTTTTTTCATAGCCCTTCTTAATTGCACGCACAAAAAAAAAACAGCTCCCATCTTATGATGAGAGCTGTTTCCAATTATGACCTTAGTACTTCACAACACCGATTAATAACATTAAAGCTGCAATTGTTGGGACAGTAATAAAAATCCCTGAAATCATAAACGCTGTTGCCCATCCATGATCCTTATCTTTCAAATGCATGAAAAAGATCAATTGAAGCGCAAATTGAATCACTGCTAAAAGTAAGATAAAAGGAATCGCAAATGATCTTGGAATAATATCCGCGCCCACTGCTAAGAACGAAATGATTGTTAAGAAAATCATTAAAGCAAAAACAACAATTTGCTTACGAATTTCTTTACTAACCTGACGTTTCTCTTCCTCTGTCATAGCACTTTTATCGAATGGTTGACTTAAGTTATCTGCCATATTAATGACCTCCTACTCCCATAAGATAAACGACTGTGAAGATAAATACCCACACTACGTCAATGAAGTGCCAGTATAAACCAGCAACATAGAACTTAGGAGCATTTGTTAATGTAATACCACTCTTATTGTAACGAATAAGTAAAACAGTAATCCAGCTTAAACCAAATGCAACGTGGGCACCATGTAAGCCAACAAGTGAGAAGAATGAAGAAGAGAATGCACTTGTTGTAAAACCAAAACCTTGGTGAACATACTCATAGAATTCATATACCTCAAATCCTAAGAATCCAAGTCCTAGTAATACCGTAATCCACATCCAGATCTTAAAAGAACGGAAATTGTTCTTTTTCATAGCAAACATTGCTAAGACACTCGTTAAACTACTGGTTAGAAGTAACATCGTCATAATGAAAACTAATGGTAGATGAAACATTTCCTGGGAACTAGGTCCATCTGCAATCCCATTACGAAGTCCTAAATAAGTACCGAAGAAGGTTGCAAATAAAATGGTTTCACCGCCAAGGAAGAACCAGAAACCGAGAAACTTGTTTTTTCCTTCTAATGTGGCTCTCTCAGGATGAGAAGGTAGCCCTTTTGAAGTATCTACATGACCCGCCATTTCTTAGTTCCCTCCTTTCTTAAGCTCAGCTTTTACTTGCTCCACTGGTACATAATATCCATGGTCTTCTTTAATTGAACGAACAAACATAGAACCAAATGTAATAGCTAAGCCACCGATAGCTACAATCCAAGGATTAATAATAGGATTTTCCATGTTCATCATAATGAAACCAAATCCAGCAAAGAAAAGTCCTACAGACATGATTAATGGCAAAATTGAACCATTTGGCATATGAATAGGTGCAATCGGTTCAGCTGGCTTCATCGTACCATCACCATGAATTTTTTCATAGAATAATGGATCTAATGAACGAACTTGTGGTGTTTGAGCAAAGTTATACTCTGGTACTGGTGTAGGAACTGCCCACTCAAGTGTACGAGCATCCCAAGGATCTGCAACCGTCACACGCTCACCTTTAAACGCAGAATAGATGACATTAATTACTAGCAAGATGACACCCGCCGACATGAAAAATGTTCCGATTGTACTAATAAGGTTAAAAGCATCTAAACCTTGATCGCCAAGATACGTGTAAACACGACGAGGCATACCCATTAAACCTAATAAATGTTGAACAAAGAAAGTTAAATGGAAACCGATATAAAAGATCCAGAAAAAGAGTTTTCCAAGCGTTTCATTCAACATATGTCCAAACATTTTCGGATACCAATAGAATAGACCTGCAAATAGCGCCAATACAATACCACCAACAATAATATAGTGGAAATGGGCTACTACAAAGTACGTATCATGGTACAGATAGTCAACTGGTGCCATTGCAAGCATGACCCCTGTTACCCCACCAAGTACAAATGTCGGTACAAATGAAGATGCAAACAACATTGATGTATTGAATGTAATCTTACCGCCCCACATCGTAAAGAGCCAGTTAAAGATTTTAATCCCTGTCGGAACAGCAATTGTCATTGTCGCAATAGCGAAAATGGAGTTAGCTACTGGTCCCATACCTACTGTGAACATATGGTGAGCCCATACCATGAAACCTAAGAAAGCGATAATCATTGTTGCAAATACCATTGCTGTATAACCAAAAAGACGCTTTCTTGAGAATGCAGGAATAACCTCAGAAATGATACCAAAAGCAGGTAGAACTAGAATATAAACTTCAGGGTGTCCGAAGATCCAGAAAATATGTTGCCATAAAACTGTATTACCACCCATGCTTGGAATGAAGAACTGAGCTCCAAATATCCGATCTAACATAAGAAGAGCAAGTCCTGCAGCAAGTGGTGTAAAAGCAAATAAAATTAGTGTTGAAGAAATGAATGATGTCCACACAAATAATGGTAAACGCATCATTGTCATACCAGGTGCACGCATATTAACAATTGTAACAAGGAAGTTAATAGCAGAAATCAATGTACCGATACCAGAAACCTGTAAACCTAGTACATAAAAGTCTAGTCCAACTCCTGCGTAATCACGGCTCGATAACGGAACATAAGCTGTCCACCCTGCATCAGGGCCTCCACCAAAGAACCAACTCATACTTAATAACAGACCACCAGCAAAGAAAATCCAGAAACCAAGTGCATTTACAAATGGAAATGCAACATCTCGGGCTCCAATTTGCAATGGTATGACATAGTTCATAAATGCAAATAATAACGGTGTGGCAGCTAAGAATAGCATAATCGTACCATGCATCGTAATGAATTCGTTAAATGTTTGACCACTTATGAAATTCATCTCTGGATACATGAGCTGGATACGCATGAATAGCGCCATCACACCAGCTTTTACAAAGAAAAGCGTCCCTGCAATCAAATACATGATTCCAAGCTTTTTATGGTCAACCGTTGTTAACCAATCCCAAATAACGCTTTTTTCCTGTTTTTGTGCAGCCAAAGGGTTTACCTCCTTTTTAGTCAATTAAATTAATTCTGTACGTCTAAAGAACGTAAATAAGCAATAAGCGCTTCCATATCCTCATTACTGATTTGTGGAAATGCCGGCATGTTATTTCCTTGTTTAAGTGACTCAGGATCACGAATCCAAGCTTCTAAATTCTCATCCGTATTTTCTAAATAACCTGCAACTACTTCACGGTTTGCATAATCAGATAATGCAGGACCAGCTGCTGTACCCATACCACCAATTGCGTGACATCCGATACAACCATTAGCTTCAAATACGGCACGGCCTTGTTGAGCTAATGTTTCAGTAGGTTCTTCTACTTCTGCTTGCATACCAGCTACCCAAGCATCATACTCATCACGCTCAAGTGCAATTAGTTTAAAGTCCATTAAAGCATGAGCAGGACCGCATAGTTCCGCACACTTCCCTTTAAAGACTCCTGGCTCATCAGCTTCTAGCCAAAGGTGATTGGTGATTCCTGGAATTGTATCCACTTTACCACCAAGTGCTGGTACCCAGAATGAATGTTGCACATCTTGTGCATGTAATTCGAAAATGACCTTTTCTCCAACTGGCATATAAACTTCTTGACCAGCAGTAAATCCTTCATTTTCATAGTCAAACTGCCACCAGAATTGGTGACCTGTAACTTTGATATAGACTGTATCTTCACCGACCTCAGGGTCCGGTTCTGTATCAGCTAACATAAATTGTCCAGTAATCGTTGGAACAGCTAAAATAGTTAACAAGATAATTGGGATAACAGTCCAAGTAATTTCAAGTGCCGTATTTCCGTGTACTTGCTTAGGAATTGTATCGTCTCCAGGAGCGCGACGGTACTTTGCAAGAATAATGAAAAAGATTGCAAATACGACAATTGTCACGAAGGCCATGATGTACAACGATAATAACATGTTGTCAAATAACCATTGTGATTGTGGTCCCTTTGGATCAAGGGCAGTTAAGTTCGTCTCTCCACAGGCTGTAAGCACTAAAGCTAACAGGGAAAGAGGTAGAAAACGCCATGCAGTTTTCCAAAGTTTCATCTGACAATCCAACCTCACTTTCATAACGTAGTATTATACTACTAATAAATATATCTACAATTATTATTCATATCGGATTAAAAGAGTTTAATATGAACAATAACCATAAGAACAAATAAAATAGTTAAATAGTTGAGCGAATAGACAAACATTAGTCTTGCCCATTTAATATCGTCCTTCATTTTAAAACCTGCAAAACCAAGAACAACCCAACCTAAACCTAAAATTGCAGCTACTATTGTATAAACTAATCCAAAAGGATACAACATGAGTGAAACAGGTAATAAGGCAATTACATAAACGACCATTTGGCGTTTTGTCATTTCAAAACCTGCCACAACTGGCAACATTGGAATTCCAGCAGCACGATATTCTTCCACACGCTTCATTGCTAATGCAAGGAAATGTGGAGGCTGCCAAAAGAACATAATAAAGAATAAAACCCATGCATATGTGTGTAACCCTCCATCAATTGCTGCCCAACCAATTAAAGGCGGAACGGCTCCAGAGAAACTACCTACTATCGTATTTAAAGTCGTAGTACGCTTTGTCCACATGGTATAAAGCACTACGTATATAAATAACCCAACTAATCCAATTACAGCTGCAGTGGCAGTCGTAAGTGCAAGAAAACCAATTCCAACTGCGGCTTGCAATAAACCTACTAACAAGACATGATTAGCAGAAAAGCGACCTGTCACTGTTGGACGATCCTTTGTTCTCTCCATTATATGGTCAATATCTCGATCAATATAGTTATTTAATGTACATCCACCTGCCATGACAAGCGCGGCTCCAATTAAAGCAAACATCATTGTCCACAAGTGTGAACCGATTCCTGTACTTGTATAAACAGCCGCTAAGTAAATACCGGCAAATGTAGTAATTAAATTAGACGTAACAATCCCCTGCTTAGCAAGCACAAGATAGTCTTTCCATGATTTTTGCTGACTAGCAGCAACTGATGAATCAGGACTAGTAATGACCTCTGCTGCTTCAAACGCTGTATTAGTCTTATTCATCCATTCTTCACCTCCTTTATAGAGTCAACCAATACGAGCACATTTACAAAAAAATAATTAGATGGTTGTTTCTCACCTACTGTGCTACAAATCACATTATATCTTAAAATCTAGTTAGTTTCATTAAAATCCTGAGTTTCACATTATCTTCACATTTATACATGTCCATAAAATATTCTTGTGAGTTAAATTGACTTTTATCCTGGTTCTTTTTAAGATCAATAGGAAAGGTTTTTAGATTCCTTTGCTAACTCTAGCATAAATCTACACAACTTTATAGAAGGAAAGGTGAATTGAATGCATAAAAGATTAAAAATCTACGGCATTCTGACCTCCATTGGAGTTCTAATCGTTCTCTTACAAGGTGCACTCGTGACAAAGACTGGATCTGGAGAAGGTTGCGGTGCAACTTGGCCATTATGCTTTGGTGAAGTCATTCCTACGAATCCAGCTATTGAAACGATTATTGAATACAGTCATCGAATCGTCTCTGGCTTAGTCGGAGCGATGATTATCATTCTGGCTATCTGGTCATGGAAGCAGTTAAAACACGTGAAAGAAGTCCGATTTATGGCGACAGCTGCAGTTATTTTGATTATTTTTCAGGGTTTACTTGGAGCAGGTGCTGTTGTTTTTGGACAATCTAAAGCGATCTTAGCCTTGCATTTTGGTATATCAGCTATGTCTTTAGCTGCTGTTGTTTTATTAACCATTTTAGCTTTTGAGGATGGCAGGGTACAAAAAATCACTGCTAGGGTTTCTACGGCCTATAAAGCCTATTTCTTTTTTACCATCACATACTGCTATGTAGTCATCTATACTGGCGCTTATGTGAAACACATGAAAGCAACTTTGGCTTGTGCTGGCTTTCCTACATGTAACGGTGTTTTATTCCCTGGCTTTTCGGGACCTGTTGGCGTTCAATTTCTTCATCGACTTGCAGGGATCGTTTTAGTCCTTGTTTTACTTGTATTAATGATTTGGACAATCGCTCGTTTCAAGAAAGAAATGATCCTTGTTTGGACAAGCGTAGTAGCCTTTTGTTTAATTATCTTGCAAATGATTAGTGGGATTTCCGTTGTGTTCACGCAAAATGAACTTCTCTCGGTTGGTCTACTACACGCACTAATAATTTCAGTATTATTTTCTAATTTAAGTTATATGGCCATGATTTTGCTTCGCAAACCACAATAGCACATACAGAAAAAAAGACAGCCTCTGCTGTCATTTTTTCATTTATGTCCTATTTTTTATTAATTATACAAAAAATCATAAACCCCATAAAATCTCTTTCCCTCCTCGCATGATCAAAGAAGGTTGAAGGAAATGATTTCCTTCAACCTATTGGATTACGCTAATTCTATTAATAAATCTCCTGTTAAGATCGGATCCCCATCACTTACAAAAACATCTTTAACAATTCCATCAAATTGCGCTTGTACAGTGGTTTCCATCTTCATTGCTTCGGTAATCATTAAATGATCACCTTTCTTAACTTTATCGCCCTTAACAACTAATGTTTTTACAACAGTTCCAGGCATAGAGGCTCCTATTTGATTAACATTATCTTTATCTACCTTCGGACGAGAGATCGTAGATGATTTAACATTTAAATCCTTTATAATGACTTCACGAGGTTGTCCATTAAGTTCGAAGTAAACAATTCTTGTACCATCTTCTTTTGGTTTTGAAATAGAGACAAGCTTTACAATTAAAGTTTTTCCTTTTTCAATCTCAACTTCAATTTCTTCTCCAAGACGTAAACCGTAGAAGAATGTAGGTGTATCTAGAACCGAAACATCACCAAACTGCTGACGGAACTGTTCAAAGTCCAAGAAAACTTTTGGATAGAGTGCATAAGAAAGCATGTCATGACTCGTCACTTGGCGTTCTAATTTCTTAAATAGCTCTTCTTTTATGGCTTGGAAATCTACTGATTCCATAGTTTCTCCTGGGCGTCCTTCGATAGGTACTCTTCCCTTTAAAACAATGTCTTGAAGTTTTTTAGGAAATCCTTGATATGGTTGACCTAACTGACCTTGGAATAATTCAACAACAGAATCAGGAAAGTCTAATTTATCTCCTTTTTCATAGACATCTTCTTCTGTTAAATTATTTTGTACCATGTATAAAGCCATGTCGCCAACTACTTTAGAAGACGGAGTTACTTTTACGACATCACCAAACATATCATTAACCGTTCTATACATTTTTTTCACTTCATTCCAACGAGAACTAAGTCCAACAGCTTTTGCTTGTTGTTGCAAGTTGCTATATTGACCACCTGGCATCTCGTGCTCATACACTTCTGTATGCGGTGCATTCATTCCACTTTCAAACCCAGCATAATATTTACGAGTGTAATCCCAGAATTCACCTAATTGTTCTAGCGATTCAATATTTGCATTAGGTTGTCGTTCAGAGCCACTCATCGCATAATAAAGGCTATTTGCACTTGGCTGTGAGGTTAATCCCGCCATGGAACTTACTGCTACATCAACAATATCAACACCCGCTTCGATTGCACGTGCATAAGTAAAGATCCCGTTACCACTTGTATCATGCGTGTGCAAGTGAATTGGAATATCTACTGAACTTTTAAGTTCAGTCACTAGTTGATAAGCGGCTTCTGGTTTTAATAACCCAGCCATATCTTTTATTCCAAGGATATGAGATCCAGCTTGTTCTAGTTCCTTAGCTAAATTTTTATAATAGGTTAAATCGTATTTAGAACGAGACGGATCTAAAATGTCTCCTGTATAACAAATAGATGCCTCAGCAATTTTTCCGCTTTTGCGGACAGAATCAATGGCAAGCGTCATTCCTTTTACCCAGTTTAAACTATCGAATATACGGAAAACGTCTATTCCTGCATCTGCAGACTTCTCCACGAACTCCTCAATTACGTTATCTGGGTAGTTTGTATAACCGACCGCATTTGAAGCGCGAAGCAACATCTGAAACAATACATTAGGAGCTTGTTTTCTTAATGTTAACAAACGCTCCCACGGATCTTCATGTAAGAAGCGCATCGTCACATCAAATGTCGCTCCCCCCCACATTTCTAGAGAGAATAAATTAGGTAGAAGTCTCGCAGTTGGTTCAGCAATCTGCTTCAGGTCATGTGTCCTAATTCTCGTTGCAAGTAACGACTGATGTGCATCGCGAAAAGTCGTATCTGTCAGTAAAACCTGTTTTTGTTCCTTTACCCAATTTGCTAAACCTTCTGGTCCTCTTTCATCAAGAATCTGTTTCGTTCCTGTTGGAATCGGATCGGTTAATTTTAATTTTGGAATAGGTGCTTTATCAAAAATTGGTTTTTTAGATTGTTCTAAGCCTGGATAACCATTTACAATCGTTTCACCAATGAAGGAAAGCATTTTTGTTCCACGGTCTTTTCTTTTTGGAAAAACAAACAATTCAGGTGTTCGATCAATAAAGGAAGTATTATATTCGCCATTTAGAAACTTTGGATGTTGAACTACATTTTCAAGGAAGGCAATGTTCGTTTTAATTCCACGGATGCGAAATTCTCTTAAGTTTCTTAACATTTTTGCAGCGGCACTTTCAAACGTCAGAGCCCAAGTGGATACCTTCACAAGCAAAGAATCGTAATAAGGAGTGATTACCGCACCTTGAAATCCGTTACCAGCGTCTAAACGAACGCCAAACCCACCACCTGAACGGTATGCATTAATACGACCAGTGTCAGGCATAAAACCATTACTTGGATCTTCTGTTGTTACACGTGATTGTATCGCAAATCCATTACAAACGATTTTATCCTGAGCTGGAATACCTAGCTTAGCACCATGCAAAGGTTCACCATCGGCAATAAATAATTGTGATTGAACAATGTCAATACCCGTCACCATTTCAGTAATAGTGTGTTCGACTTGGACACGAGGATTTACTTCAATAAAGAAGAATTCACCCGAATCGGTAACTAAGAATTCAACCGTTCCTGCATTGACATAGTTAATATGTTCCATTAGCTGAACGGCAGCATCACAAATTCTCTCTCTAACACCTTCTCCTAAGGAAACGCTAGGAGCTATTTCTACAACCTTTTGATGTCTTCGTTGAACCGAACAGTCTCGGTCATATAAATGAACAATATTTCCATGCTTATCAGCTAAGATCTGAACTTCTATATGCTTAGGGTTTTCAATAAATTTCTCTACATATACTTCATCGTTACCAAATGCCGACTTAGCTTCGGACTTCGCTCGATCATAAGATTCTTTAAGGTCTTCTGCAGTGCGAACAATACGCATCCCGCGTCCACCCCCACCAAGAGAAGCCTTGATGATAAATGGAAATCCATGTTGATCAGCAAATGACTGTACATCTTCCACACTTTCAACTGGACCATCACTACCAGGTATTACAGGCAACTTCGCTTTCAATGCTTGCTCACGAGCTTGTACCTTATCACCAAACATAACCAAGTGTTCTAATTCTGGGCCAATAAAAATAATGCCTTCTTCTTGACAACGTCTAGCAAATTCAATGTTTTCTGATAGGAATCCATAACCAGGATGAATAGCATCTATGTCATGAAGCTTAGCGATTTCTAGGATCCCTTCAATATCTAAGTATGCCTCAATCGGCTTTTTTCCTTCCCCGACTAAGTAAGCTTCATCCGCCTTATAACGGTGGTAGGCTCCTGAATCTTCTTTGGAATAAATCGCTACCGTTCGAATATGCAACTCTGTACAAGCTCGGAAGATACGAATGGCAATCTCCCCACGATTTGCAACTAGTACCTTTTTGATATTTGTTAAACCGTTCATAAAAGCACTCCTCATCACTTTCTAAATTGTCTGCACTCATAGCACATGTGTTTTTTTATTTTTATTAAAACACTGTTTATTACTAAATTCTAGTATAGATAAAAGGGGGACCCTTTGGCAACGTATTTTTAGATTGTTCGGATTTATCGAAATTCAAAAAGTGCTTCCTCACATTGAAATACAAAATAAAAAATCAAGCTATATAATATAGCTTGATTTTTATTTTTGTACAGATGCCTCATGTAAGTCATCTAGTTTACGCTGTAGTTCACCTAAGATTCGTTTGCCACTATCTTCGTTCACTAGACCTAAGCGAACAGCAAAGTCTATCTCTCTTGATAATCCAAACATCTGTGTATCGAGAACCTCTTCGTAAAGAGGACACTGAGGCATTGTTAAATTCTCCAACTGAACTTCAATAAGCTGCCGAATTTTATCCGCATCTGATTTCAGAAGGGCAAATGCTTTTTCTTTATCTCCAGTCACCATTTCTGCTGACATGTGACCCCTCCTTCAAGTGAATTTTCCTTGTCTTAATAGTATCTTTTTCAACTAAAAATTGCAACGATTTTCACATTGTTGAAGTTGAGATGTCAAATGAACTTAGAAAATACTTAACTGATAGCGGGAAGATAACAGTTCTAATAATTTCATTCCCGCTATGCTATTTCCTTTATCATCTAAGGCCGGACCATAAATACCAATTCCGATGTTTCCTGGAACAGCACCAACGACCCCTCCTGAAACCCCACTCTTAGCAGGGATTCCAACACGAATAGCAAATTCGCCAGAAGCATTATACATTCCGCAAGTAACCATGAATGTTTTAACTAAACGTGCAATTTCTGAAGGAATGATCGAATACTTATCATTAGGATGTTCCCCTTGATGAGCTAAAGCATAACCTATCTTTGCTAAATCTTCACAATTTACCTCAATCGCACACTGCTTCGTATATAAATCAAGAAGTTCATCCACATCACCTGAAATAACGCCATGCTGTTTCATAAAGTAGGACAAGGCACGATTCAAATCTGCCGTTTCAAATTCAGATTGCGCTACTTCTTTATTAAATTGAATGCTTCTGTTTCCGCTTAATTCCCTAACAAAATCTAATAGCCGCGACAATTTTTCTTCATTCGAGCTCCCTTTAATAAGAGAAGTAACCGCTAAAGCTCCTGCATTTATCATAGGATTTAAAGGTTTTGATGGGATTTGCGACTCTAATTTTGATATAGAATTAAACGGATCTCCAGTTGGTTCCATCCCTACTTTCGAAAATACAACTTCTTCGCCATGGTCCATTAGTGCTAAGGCAAGCGTAAGTACTTTTGAAATGCTTTGAAGTGTAAATAATTGATTATGATTGCCTTCACTAAAGCAAGTATTTGTTCCATCATAAATAGAAACAGCTACATCTGCTGGATTGGCTAATGATAAGGCTGGAATATAATCAGCTACTTTCCCTTTCTTCGTAAATTGTTTTACCTTGTTCAACCATTCCTTTCAAGTCATCACCGTAACGACAAACCAAATTAAATCACTCCATATATATTATTATTGAAAAAACTAGTACTCCAATAGCTACAGGTTTTAAAAGTTAATAATCTTCGTTCACAATAGTTGGCTATAAACCTATACTTACTTATAGCATTTACCAGAAGTGACAAAAACATTGAAACACTTTATACTTTAAGAGGAATTTGTTTAGGGAGGGAACGCTATGCAAGAGTTTGTCTTTTTTATCGAGGGAGATGTGTCCCATCCTCTCACTGTTGATCCTACTGTATGGATTTTCGATGAGAGAAAGGTTGACCTGGATACATATTTTGATGAAGTAAAGTCTTTAGACGACGAAGAAACCGCTTATAAAAAAGCGATATCTGCCCAATGGGATAAAGAAATTACAGAAGGTTCTGAACCACCACGTCCAGATTCAAATGATAATAAGTTAAAATATGATAAGCAAAAGCTTCAGCAGGGATCTTTTGGTATGCCTTTGAAACCATTTTTCTTAAATGCAGAACCGCATTCGGAGATAACAAAAGTTGAGATTATACAAGCTGATGGTCAAAGCCAATCTTTTGAATATTCGCTTGTTCAATCTAGTATCGTTGGTTTCTCCCATAAAGGGAAACCACTTAGAACAGATGGACCTATTCATTTTTACTTCGGGGATGGCTCTAACCGAAGCGAACCCATTAAAAATGTAATTAAATTCATTCTTCATGTGCAAAAGTAATATTTTAAAAAGGATGGCTCAAAACGGAGCCATCCTGTTCTTTACAATAAATCTGCTGCGAGTTGAGCTAATCCAGAGCGCTCACCTTTCACTAATTTAACATGTCCACTCACAGTTTGATCTTTAAACCTTTCCACAACATAGGTTAGCCCATTATTGTATTCATCCAAATAAGGGTGGTCAATTTGTTGAGGATCTCCCATTAGCACTAGTTTACTTCTTTCACCTACACGGGTTAAGATCGTCTTCACTTCATGTTTCGTTAAATTCTGCGCTTCATCAATAATAATAAACTGATCTGGAATACTTCGACCTCTTATATAAGTTAGTGCTTCAACTTGAATGGAACCCATTCCTGCAAGAATAGAATCTAATTCACCCGGTTTCTTTGTATCAAAGAGAAATTCTAAGTTATCGTAAATAGGTTGCATCCAAGGTCTTAACTTTTCTTCTTTCTCCCCAGGTAAATAACCGATATCTTTACCAAGAGGAACAACAGGCCTAGCAACGACAAGCTTTTTATATTTACCTAAGTCTTCTGTTTGCATAAGACCAGCAGCCAAAGAAAGCAGTGTTTTTCCAGTACCAGCCTTCCCTACCATCGTCACCAAGCTGATATCATCTCTTAATAAAAGTTCAAGCGCCATCTTTTGCTGAACATTACGCGGTCGAATGCCCCAAACATGATCCGGTTCACTCACAAATTTCTTTACTTTCTTTCCATCCGGTTCTACCTTTCCTATCGCTGAACTAGAGCTCCCTAGAGCATCTTTCATTATAATAAATTGATGTGGATAAAAAGGATGCTTAGTTAATTCCGATATGGCTAGTTCCCCATTTGTATAAAATTTCTGCATCACATCAGCATCGACATAAACCTCCACATAGCCTGGATATACATGATCGAACTCTACAACACGATCACTAAGAAAGTCTTCAGCAGGTAGCCCGAGGGCATCAGCCTTCACTCTGACGAGGGCATCTTTACTTACTAAAATAACTTGTCTGCCATCTACTTTTTCCTCTTCTTCAAGCATTAAATTTAAAGCAACGGCAATTATACGATTATCATTTGTCATTTCAGCAAAAGAATCTTTCAACCTAAGAAATGACCTATGATTTAATTCAACTCTTAATTTACCTCCTGATTCAACAGGGACACCTTCATGTAATTTTCCCATCCCTCTTAAATTATCTATAATTTTTGAAAACTGACGTGCGTTTCGCCCAATCTCGTCCATATTTCGTTTTTTAGAATCGACCTCTTCAAGTACAACCGCTGGTATGACCACTTCATTATCCTGAAATGAATTGATAGAGTATGGATCCTGTAAGAGTACGTTCGTGTCCAATACGTAGATTTTTTTCAACATTCCGCCTCCTGACTTAAGAATCGTTTGTCAACTACTTACTATAAACTTATGCAATTTTCAAAAGTTTGTTCAAGTACCTCTACTAAGAATGTATGTATAAGTTCTTGAAGTTAGACGACCGAATCATTAATCCATGCCAATATCACAAAAAAGACAATAACTCACTATAAAGAAGGCCACTAAAAAGGTGTATTTAACCTTTTTAGTGGCTCCTCCCAATTACCGTCTTTTTAAAGCATCCATCACTTGACGATCTAATTTCGCTGCTGCTTGTGCATCATATACTTTTACATATTTAGGTTCAGAGGACATTTTTGAACCGTAGAACATGACATCACGAACCTCAGTTACCTTCATTTCCAACAGAGATAATTTCAACGGAACCTCTTCCATTTTTTCATTTAAAACTTCCGCGTTTCCTGCAATGGAATAAGTAGAACCTTTAGCAATTAACGTAATAACAATCCCTTTATTTGCTTTGATATTTTTAATAATTCTAGATCGATTATCGACAGAAAATCGAATGGTTTGTAAATCTGGTGCGTAAACCCACGAGATTGCATTGACATTAGGGGCTCCCGTTTCAAAATCAACAGTTGAAATCGTAACATATTGTTCTTTCTGGAGAAGTGGTAACAGTTCCTCTGTTAAACCTTGTTCAACTTGATTGGCCATTTTCTATCCTCCATTTCAGTTATAGTTTAAATATATTCATTACTATCATAACGTAAAACTGGATTCATTTGAAAGCTTTCTCATCAGAAAAGGAAAGAAGATAGCTTTTTATCATGATATTGCTTACAATAAAAAGAGACTGGAGTGTGGTATGATGAGAGTCAAGTGTGTTTTATGCGATAAGATTGATAAATTAGATGATCAACTACCGTTAGCAAAACGATTACGAAATCGCCCAATTCATACATATATGTGTGAATCATGTAATGAACGAATTAAAGAAAAGACAGAAGCTCGTAAAGAAACAGGATCGTTTCAAGTAGCTTTCGAAAAAAAAGAAGAGAGCGATTGGTTTTAAAAACCGACCGCTCTCTTTACTTGTATTGCACAGTGCATACATTTATGCTATCTCTTTTTCCTTCCGGTGACGATGAAGGCGGAATCTATATAATCCAAGAATGATTCCTGAAATAACCAAAACAGCCATAATAGGTGCTCCGAAGGCGAATTCTAGGAACCACATGACGAAGCTTCCAACCAACAGCATCATGTAGACAATCACCTTCTTGAGCACAGGAAGCTCTCTAGCAAATCCTAAATTAAACACAACAAGCGTAAGAACTACGACAGCAAGAAAAGAATAAAAACCATACCATGGATTTTGTAACGCGGCTTGCATTAGCCACGTTAACCCCTCCACTTCCTGTTCTGTTAACTGTTCGTTGTTCATCATAAATCACCCTCTTACTTTGCTGCTAATTTTCTACGTTTCTCTTCACGTTCACGTTCCGATTTAACAAGAATTTTCTTGCGTAATCGAATTGATTCCGGTGTAAGTTCACAATATTCATCTTCATTTAAATACTCAAGTGCTTCTTCAAGTGTCATGATTCTAGGCTTCTTCATTGTAACAGTAAAATCCTTATTCGCAGAACGAACATTCGTTTGTTGCTTCATTTTCGTGATATTTACAGCTAGATCGTTATCACGAGTATGCTCACCAACAATCATTCCTTCGTAAATTTCAGTACCTGGTTCAACAAAAATCGTTCCTCGATCTTCAACACCCATTATTCCATATTGACTCGCTTTACCTGTTTCCATTGAAACAAGAACTCCTTGACGGCGTCCACCAACTTGACCTGGAGCCATTGGGGCATAACTGTCAAATGAGTGATTGATGATTCCATAACCACGTGTTTGCGATAGAAATTCTGTTGTATAACCAATTAAACCACGAGCAGGAACTAAGAACTCAAGACGGACTTGTCCACTACCGTTGTTAGTCATATTAATCATTTCACCTTTACGTTCACCAATTGATTCCATTACAGATCCGGTATATTCTTCTGGAACATCAATTTGAACACGTTCCATTGGCTCTGATTTTACTCCATCAATCACACGGATAATTACTTCCGGTTTAGAGACTTGCAATTCGAAGCCTTGACGACGCATATTTTCAATAAGAATTGATAAATGTAGCTCACCACGTCCAGAAACAATCCACACATCTGGGGATTCTGTATCTTCAACACGAAGACTTACATCTGTCTCTAGCTCTGACTTTAAGCGTTCTTCAATTTTTCTGCTTGTAACATATTTCCCTTCACGCCCAGCAAAAGGACTGTTATTTACTAGGAATGTCATTTGAAGCGTTGGCTCATCAATACGCAAAATCGGAAGTGCCTCTTGGTGATCAACTGGGCAGACCGTTTCTCCAACGTTAATTTCTTCCATTCCGGACACCGCAATTAAATCCCCGGCTTTAGCTTCTTGAATTTCTGTACGTTTTAAACCTAAGAAACCGAACATTTTTGTTACTCGGTATTGCTTAACGGAACCGTCTAGCTTCATCAATGCTACTTGTTGTCCAACATTAATGGTTCCTCTGAATACACGACCAATCCCAATACGACCAACGTAATCGTTATAGTCAAGCATTGTTACTTGGAATTGTAAAGGCTCATCGCTATTATCAATTGGTGCAGGGATTGTTTCAATAATAGTATCAAATAAAGAAGACATATTTTCATCTTGCTTATCTGCATCCATACTTGCTGTTCCGTTGATAGCTGATGCATATACAACCGGGAATTCAAGTTGATCTTCATTTGCTCCAAGATCAATAAAAAGATCAATGACTTCATCTACAACCTCTGCAGGTCGAGCAAAGTCACGGTCAATTTTATTAACAACAACAATAGGAGTCAGATTTTGCTCTAGCGCTTTCTTTAAAACGAAACGTGTTTGCGGCATACAGCCCTCATAAGCATCAACAACTAAAAGAACTCCATCAACCATTTTCATGATACGTTCTACTTCTCCACCGAAATCAGCATGTCCTGGTGTATCCATAATGTTAATGCGTTTATCGCCATAATTAATTGCTGTATTTTTAGCTAGGATCGTAATTCCTCGCTCTTTTTCAAGCGCATTTGAGTCCATTGCTCTCTCTTCAACTTGCTCATTTTCACGAAATGTACCCGATTGTTTAAGTAACTGGTCAACCAATGTAGTCTTTCCGTGGTCAACGTGGGCAATGATCGCAATATTACGTATATCGTTACGAATTTTCATTTTTTTCTCTCCTTATTCGTTCATTAACTGTACAAGTATATCATAAAATCTTTTTAAAGCTACAATTATCGACGTAATCTCATTTTTATTATTTCACATTTTATTCTTACCTTAACCTTTTTATCCCGCAGTAAATCATGGTATTTTTACTATGCAAAGCATGTTTACTTTATTTGTCACAATGTAAGGGTTTTTCTTTTTGCCAATTAGAGTTAAACTTAGAACAGTGAAATGATCGTTATAGGGGGATTCTTTAGTGAAAAAGGAGAACGTACTATTTTTATTAATTGCTATTATTAGTGTCATTTGCATTATGAGTATTGGGGTAGCTATTGCTGAAAGAAGTATCCTAATAGCTGTGTTATCGATTGCAGGCGTGGTTATTGCCACAGGACTCGGCTTCACCCTTCGTAAAAAACTTAGAGAAACAAGTGAATTATAAAAGGAAGTCAAGAGTACTCTCTCAACTTCCTTTTTAACGAGTGACGTAAATAAGTGGATTTACGTTACTCGTTTTTACTTTCGCTTAAGCGTAATTCCTGTCTTCTCTTCAAGAGGTCTTACAATGGCACTCACATCTTTATTCCCGTACTTTTCTTTTGCTTCAGCTACTTTTTGTTCTCCTAACTTAACCAAATCAAGTGGCATATCAATTTGCTCAGCAAGGTCTAATGCGAGTCGGATATCTTTATGTAATAAATTAATTGAAAAGCGTGGTTCAAACGCACGGTCAAGTATGGCGTCAACCGACCAGTCCATACTTTTAGAGAATCCCGCACTTCTTTTAATCAGGTCATAAGCAATTGCAGGGTCTACACCAGCTTTTTCAGCCATTACATAGCATTCCGCCAGAGCAGCCTGGTGAACGCCTATTAACATATTATTTAACAATTTTACAACCGTTCCACTCCCAGTTGGTCCCACATAGACAATATATTCTCCAAATGCTTTTATGATTGGTTTAGCGCGTTCGAAAATCTCTTGTTCACCACCACACATAATGGTTAATGTCCCAGCTTGTGCACCCATTGGCCCCCCACTTACAGGCGCATCCAAAAACATGGCTCCTTTTTCCGCTAATAATCTAGAAACAGAGACATTCGTTTCCGGACTGACTGTTGAGTGGTCAATAACGATCTTTCCTATGCTTGCCCCAGCAATTAAACCATTATCCCCCTCGTAAACTTCAACAATTGACTCAGGTACTGGTAAACACGTCATCACTACATCCACTTGTTCTATTAATTGTCTAGGTGTGTTCACTTCGTGTGCTCCAAATGAGACTGCGGCTTCAATAGGACCTCTACTACGACTAACTACATATGTTTCATAACCTGCATCAATAAGATGTTTAGTCATAGGCAATCCCATCGTACCTAGGCCCACAAAACCGACCTTTTTTTTCATACTTATAACTCCTCTCCAACATATGAAGATACCATTTCTTTATGTAGTTGTGGTTTGCCGACAATAACTGTGCTTGCTGATAAAAAGTCAAGAGGTTCTCCTCTAAATGTTGAAGCTTTGCATCCAACTTCTTCTAATAAAATGATGCCAGCTGCATAGTCCCATGGCGAAAGATTAACACTTATATAACCGTCAAGTCGGTCTGCTGCCACATAAGCAATTTCAATGGCGGCTGAGCCATATGAACGAATACTTCTTACATCACGCACCAGCGCCATTAACGGGTTTTTGTATGGATTTTTCTCTTCAATTAGCCACTTTGCATTTAATCCTATAATGGACTCATGTAGTGGACGTTCTTTAACTGGGACAATCGCCTCATTATTTATGTATGCTCCGTGATCTCGAACAGCGTGAAATAATTCGTCGTTCATTACATCATAGATCAATCCAATCATTCCCTGACCTTCATGGAATATTCCAAGCGAAATAGCAAAATTGTACTTTTGATGAATGAAATTCATAGTTCCATCAATTGGATCTAGAATCCACACCGTTCCAGTTAATGAGTCGAGTTCATCAGCAATTCCCTCTTCCCCCAAAAAATAATGCGAAGGGAATTCAGCTTGTATTTTTTGGTAGAAGAACGATTCAATGGCCCTGTCAACCTCCGTTACTAAATCATTTGGATTAGACTTACATTCAATTTGAATAGGGTTTGCTAAAGCTTGTTTAACCATCCCAGCAGCTTCATAGATCCATGCTTTTGCTTTTTTTTCAAGCGCTAACCAGTCCACCGACATTAACATGACCTCCTAATTAGGAACTTTAACTTACTTTTCCCATTATGACATAGATTTTCCAAATAGAAAAATAGTTCATCTCCTTTACTTATAGACTAATTCTATTGTTTCAAAACACCTACCATTACAAATAGGAACTAACTTTACGGCTTTTGCACCGTTGTCCTTATTTTAGAAGACAAAAAAGAGGGGATTCAGACCAATGAATCACCCTCTTTTCACCTCATGAATTAAGGACTTGCTTTTTTTTGAAAATTCACTCAGACTTCTAACTGGATTAATTCTTGTCGAAGCTTTTCAAGGCGTTGCTTGGTTTTTTTGATCATTACCAAATCTTCATCAAGCATTGCATCATGTAGAGTTGCGAGCTCATAATCAATTTCAAGGCGTAATACAGGAATTCTCAATTCTCCATCTTTACGAATAAACGTTTGCACCAATTGTTCCATACGGCTTCACTCCCCTAGCTTTTTTAAAAGAATCACCAACCACTTAGTATAAGACTAAATTTTCAGTTATTTTAACTAATTTTATTATAGCATATGAAAGAAAAGAATTAAATGCAAATAAAAATACAAATTGTTACAAGATCCTATCCCATTTATCCTTGATATAAGCACGATTATCTAACTGAGGGCACAAAGGCCTTTAAATTCGAGATCAGCAAACGACTATGATAAAATAAGGATATAAATGAAAAAGTGAGGTTGAGTATATGAGTTTAAAAGGTTTTACTCAAGCAGATTTTGACGTATTTACAATTGACGGATTAGAGGAAAGAATGAAAGCCATTCAAACACAAATACAACCAACATTTAAGCAATTGGGTGACACATTAACAAATGATTTAGCTATTTTGCTCGGAAATGAAATGTATCTTCATATTGCCAAACACGCTAGAAGAAAAGTAAATCCACCCAAGGACACATGGATGGCTGTTTGTCATGATAAACGAGGTTACAAAAAACATCCTCATTTTCAATTAGGATTGTTTGATGATCACTTATTTATCTGGTTTGCATTAATTTATGAGGCTCCTAATAAATCATCCATTGCTTCTGCATTACTAGAAGACCTTGATCTTTTTTCAACATTACCAACTGATTTTGTGATCTCATTAGACCATATGAAAAAAGACGCTACTGCTATTGGAGATAAAAATGCTGATGATTTAAAAGCAGACTTAGTACGCTTACGCGATGTAAAAAAAGCTGAATTCTTAGTCGGTCGCCACTTAAAACCTAATGACCCATTATTAAAAGATGGACAAACCTTAGTTGAATTTACTAAAGAAACCTATGAGCAATTGCTCCCTATCTATCAAAAAGCTATGCAGCACTCTTAATTGGAGAAGACCAGCAAAGAAAGCGTATTGAATGTTAAAAACAATTCAATACGCTTTACATGTTGAGAGTACAGTTGTTACATTTTTATTTTTGAAGAACTTTCTTCACGTGCCTTTTTAATAACTTGATAGCTAGAAATACCCAATTCCTCATCATATTGTTTAAATAATTGCTTTTCTTCACTCTTGCTTGGAACTATTTCCTTAAAACGACGATATTGTGCTAGTAGTTGCTCTCGATCTACTCCATGTTTATATGCTTTTTCTACAATTTCAAAAAATCGGATCACGTCAACTACCTCATCTGTTGACCAATCTAGTGAAATTGGCAATTTAGAGTCCATTCTAATGCCTCCCTTCTATACCTTCCATCGCAAACGAATTTGCTCAGCCTCCTCCATTATTTTAGTTATTAAATTCGCAACTGGCAACTCCTCATTAATACGTCCAACCACTTGTCCTGCCCAACCAAAGCCTCTATCTGGATTTCCTTCATAAATATAGTTTTTGTTAGCCTCACCACTAATATACTCTTTTAGCGCCTTATAAGTAGGTTCTTTCTTCTCAATCGCGAGAATCTTTTCTGTCCAACTATTTGTTAGAGCTCTTGCCGGCGTACCTAAAGAACGCTTGATTACGGTTGTATCGTTTTCAGTTGCTGCAATCAGTTGTTCCTTGTATAGAGGATGCGCATGCACACATTCTTTCGTAGCGATAAATCTCGTCCCCATCTCAATCCCCTCTGCTCCTAAGGCTAATGCTGCCATTAAGCCTCGTCCATCTCCAATCCCACCCGATGCAATTACTGGAATCGAAACCGCATCTACAACCTGTGGTACTAAAACCATTGTGCCTGTATCAGCTCTACCCAAATGCCCTCCTCCTTCATGTCCTACAACCATGACTGCGTCTGCACCGAGCTCTTCCGCTTTTATTGCTTGTCTCTTTGCAGCTACTAATACTAACTTTTTTATAGTGGTTCCCTTAAGCATATCAAAAATCGGCGCAGGATTGCCTCCAGTCATTGAGACTACAGGAACGTCCTCTTCAATAGCTACCTGTAACATATGTTCAAATGCACGTCCATGCTGACCAATTGCAAAGTTAACACCAAATGGGTTTTTTGTACCTGCTTTAACCTGTTTTATTTCGTTTCTGAGTGCCTCAGGAGAAGGAAGGGACATCGCTGTGATTTGACCGAGCCCTCCTGCTTCTGAAACAGCTGACGCTAGCTCAGAATAAGCAAGATAAGCTAACCCTCCTTGTATGATCGGATATTGTATACCTAGTAAATCAGTAACTCTCGTTCTCATTTGAACTCCTCCTTTAAAAAATTCATTCTCATTTATATAATTTTTAACTATTGCCATTATTGATTCTTTGCTTTCAGCTTCATTTTTGATATACTCAAATTTGTTTTACAGTTTCTTTTAGTATCTTAAAAAATGAGGTGAACCTGTTGTCACGACAACATCTTACTCCGTTGTTCACCGGTGTTCGTAATCACGCCGAAAAACAACCTATCCAATTTCATATCCCTGGACATAAACAAGGAAAAGGCATGGACCCTGATTTCAGACATTTTATTGGTGAAAATGCACTTTCTATTGATCTAATAAATATTGAACCATTAGACGACCTTCATCACCCACATGGCATAATAAAAGAAGCGCAAGAACTTGCGGCTGAAGCATTCGGTGCTGATCATACGTTTTTTTCTGTACAAGGTACAAGTGGTGCGATTATGACTATGATCATGTCTGTTTGCGGGCCTGGGGATAAGATTATTGTCCCAAGAAATGTACACAAGTCGATCATGTCTGCGATCATTTTCTCAGGTGCAACCCCCATCTTCATTCATCCAGAGATTGATCCCAATCTAGGAATTTCTCACGGAATTACTACGGAATCTGTTGAAAGAGCATTGGCTGCACACCCCGATGCTAAGGGTCTTCTCGTAATTAACCCAACGTATTTTGGGATTTCGGGTAACCTGAAGAAAATTGTTGAGATTGCTCACTCTTACGATGTTCCTGTCCTGGTTGATGAAGCACACGGCGTCCATATCCATTTCCATAATCAATTGCCCATTTCTGCTATGCAAGCAGGGGCTGATATGGCAGCAACAAGCGTTCACAAATTAGGGGGTTCTATGACCCAAAGTTCCATCTTAAATGTTAAAGAAGGTCTAGTGTCACCTAAACGAGTTCAATCCATTATAAGTATGCTGACTACGACCTCAACATCCTATTTATTACTTTCTTCACTTGATGTTGCAAGAAAACAATTAGCCACAAAAGGAGAAGAATTAATTTCTAACGTCATTGACTTAGCCGAATCAACTAGACGTGAGATTAATCAAATTGAAGGTCTTTCTTGTGTTGGTAAAGAAATATTAGGCACTAAAGCTACTTACGATATGGATCCAACTAAACTAATTATTACCGTAAAGGATTTAGGGATTAACGGACATGAAGTCGAAATGTGGTTACGTAAAAACCATTCGATAGAAGTCGAAATGTCTGATCTTTATAACATTCTTTGTATTGTTACTTTAGGTGATACACAAGAGAAAATGGACATCTTAATAACAGCTTTAAAACAACTTGCCAATGAGCACGCTTCTAATGTAAAGAGTAATCAAATTTCATCGGTAAACGTTCCTGATATCCCTACGCTCGCTTTGTCACCACGTGACGCATTCTATGCAGAGACAGAGGTCGTTCCATTCGAGGAATCTGCAGGTAGGATTATTGCTGAATTCATTATGGTCTACCCTCCAGGCATTCCTATATTAATTCCAGGAGAGATTGTATCGGAAGATAACCTTTCATATATACAAGAAAACTTAAAAAGTGGTCTACCTGTACAGGGTCCTGAAGATGAAACATTTCAATCTCTTCGTGTCATTAAAGAGCATCGAGCTATTAGATAAAAAGTAGGACTGCTATACAAAAAAGAAGGACTCCAAAAGAGTCCTTTCACGCTGCCGAATTAGGCAGCTTTTTTTATTTTATTTTTTTGCTTGAGTGGTTTTACAATGTTCACAACTTGATCCCTTAGCATAAAGCGTTGTGACTTTTTCACCTTCAAACACATCGATAGTCTTATTACATGATTGGCAAATGATAGTTCCCATTTGAGTCATCCCCTTATGCTTTTTTGTAAGCGATTAATCTTTTCTTGTTTTTATAATAATACATACTAATTCAGACGTCAACAGTTAATTAGTATGTTACATTTAAAAATAATGTTTAAATAAAAAAAGGATAACCCTTAACTCGTATAACCTAATAAGGTATACGAGTAAGAGTCATCCTCTAAGAAATAGTTGGAAAAAAGGTATCATGCTGTACTTCAATAAATCTACCCACTTCTTTAATGAACACTAAATCGTCTTCTGTAATTGTATAACTTTCTTTTGGTATATGTCCCACAACAATCCCTAATAAATGATGGTTCTTATAAAAAGGTAAAAAGACCTTTTGCAAATGAACATCCTCTTCAATAATGATTTTTCCTCTAATAGCTACTGAACTAAGAATACTCTCTCCAAATGGGACTTTTCTTTCTATATAACATGGGCCAGCACAAACTTTCATAATAAAAGCATGTTCAGTTGTTTCATAAATCGCAATTGACGATAAGTTATTTTGCATTAAGTTTGCAAATTTACTCGTTATCCCTACATAAAAACTAGATAATGTTTGTACTTGATCACGCACTCGTCCAATCTCAAGGCGTAATTCATCAAGTAATTTCGATTTATCCATTGAAGCGACCTCCATCACCACAAAATCCTGAAAAAACCTTATATCTAGTTTAACATAAATCAGTGTGTCAAAAGTTGTATAGTTCCGACAAGTATTGTCGGAACACAGTGTGGATTAATCCCAAATACGAGTTAGTACTTCGAGTACTTCCTCTTGGCTCAGATATTTCCAGAATAATTCACCATATATTAAGAGATCTTGGTGAAGATGCAAGCCTGCCTCATAATCCTGAACGACCCCATCGCTCGTTCCAGAATTGCCAACAAATCCAATTATCGTATTGGCATCTACTCGATCCCCTACTTGAATGTCCGAGGGGATATCATGCAAATGAGCAAATCGATTCATTACGCCTCCTTGATATTGGACCCATACTTGTCTACCTCTTAAACGATCGAAAATATATTCTGGAGTCTCTCCAAATTCAGCTGTATAAGCTAAATCCTTACTTCTTTCTTCGACTGATTGATACTCTACATAGTCATGATCTACTCTAACAACGACCCCCTCTCCCATCGCATAGATTGGTGTGTCCGTAGAGATATCGCCACCTGAAGCAAAAGCATACCAATCTATTCCTTCATGATAGCCATTTCGGTATGTCCGAGGTGCACCAGGAAGATGACTAGGAATTTTACTTACCTCAGCTCCTCTTATAGGTTTTTCTAGAAAAGATAAGTATTGCACCATTTGCTCAACATCCCATTGTTCCATGTTAAAAGACTCAGAAGGCCCACCTACTCTTTGCGTTGGTTCCATTAGAAGAAATGAGATTTGTTCGTCCTCATATGCAACACTAGTGCCTAGAGCCAGTTCTATAAAATCTACAGGTAAAAAGAGTTCTTCTTGCCCCTGCTTTCCATGAACAATCAAATAAATATCTTCTGTTGCCAAATATTCTCCATTTCTCTCTAAAACAGGTACTCCATCAACTAGATAAAATTGATCTTCATTTACCGAGAACTGAAGAGTCCGATGGATGGGATCAAAATGATAATCTCCACCAACAAGCTCCATTAACTCGTCTAATTTAATCCTAGCCTCTTTCTCCGTTATCTCAATAGCTAGTTTGGCATAATTCGTATCCGGTTTATTTACCTCATCTAATGCTTGTCCCTGACAACCACTTATTACAACAAATAAAATTAGCATTAACATTACTCTCTTTTTTTGATTCATTTTCTGCAACCTTTCTTTCAATCCTATATCTTAACATCATACAAGCGAATTACGATCTCGTTAAGGTCTTTCACAAAAAAGACAACAATTTACCTAGAAGTAATTGTTGTCATTTAACATATTTTTTACACCTTTACCAATTATTTAGTCTTAATTTTTAAAGGATTGACTGGTTCATATCCCTTATCTCGAAGTCCTGTTACTATTTCATCTATAGCCTCCACTGTCCATTTACGATCATGCATAAGCAAATTTGCTCCATTTATTAATAATGGGGTATTTACCATTATTTCTGCTAGCGCTTCCGCGTTTTGATACTCTGTTTCCCAATCATAACCATATGTCCAATTCATTGATATCATACCTTCTTGTTCGACAATGGCTTTAGACTCTTCTGTGTTAACGCCAAAAGGAGCACGATAGAACTTCGGCCGTTCTCCAATGATTTCTTCAATTAAGTTATTTAACTCAATAATTTCTTTTTCTTGTTCTTCTTTTGAAAGATGACTCATATTTGGATGGTTCATCGTGTGATTGCCGATAACAAACCCAAGTTCATGAATATTTCTTAACTTATTCCGATCTTCCTCTGATTTTAGAAAATGCCCATTCACAAAAAATATAGCTCCTGCATCGAGTTTCTTTAATTTTTCTGCCAGTTCCACACTATATTGATCCGGAGCATCATCAATCGTTATAAGAACGATTTGCTCATTACTTTCCTTGAGATGTTTTACTCTCCAGCTAACTGAATCAATTTCATACTTTTTTTCTACATCCGTCTCTTCCTCTATGACAACTGTAACTTGATCAGATTCAACATCCTCTTGTAAATCTAGCTCTTTTTCACCGTCTTCTTTTAATTCGTCCATATTCTCAGCGAGCTCTTGTCTATCATTGGTTTCTGTCAGTACATCTAGTAGTTTTTCTTCTGTTTGGCAACCAACTAACAGTAGTAATGCGATCGCTATTGTAACTATTCGTTTCAAAAAGAACACCTCTTCCCATTTCATTCAAATGTCCATTGTATACGAAGTTTATTTTTACCCAATAATAAAAATGAATATATATAAAACCATTTTAACCTACAAGGAGTTTACATTATGAAGAGCTGGATTGGCAGACGAGTAATAAAAACAGGTGTTGCCGTTTTTATCACAGCACTTATTTGTCACTTGATTGGCCTGCCTCCAACATTTGCTGTTATTACCGCTATCGTGACAACTGAACCCACTGCTGCTGACTCTTTAAAAAAAGGGATGATTCGACTTCCAGCAGCAGCACTAGGAGCTAGCTTTGCCATAGCAGTCGATTTTTTGTTTGGTCAAAATGCCCTTACATATGCATTAGTAGCCATGTTAACTATCATAGTCTGTTCTAAATTGAAATTTGACACAGGTACACTTGTTGCTACATTAACTGCTGTTGCAATGATACCAGGAACAACGGATCATGCTATTTTTGATTTTAGCACTAGAATATCTGGAACGTCGATTGGGATCATTGTATCAACATTTGTTAATTTTCTTATTTTACCTCCTAGATTCGGTCCTATTCTCGTGAAAAAAGTAGATGAGCTTTTCAATAAATCGGCAACAAACTTCTCCCTCATTATGCGTTCGCATTTCTTAGATGATTCGATGGATCGAACTCAATACTACCGCCATTTGCATGAAGAGTTAACAACAGCTTATCAATTAACTCAATTTCAGCACGACGAATGGCAATATCGACGTTCAACCGAATTTGAACGTCGGTCATTTGGTTATCTACAAAAGAAATTAAGTTATTTACACCTAATTCTTTTTCACATAGGTAAGATTTGTCACTTAAGGCTAAATCAAACAATTAGTGAGCAGGATCAAAAAGTCATTCAGCAAGCAATTGAATCCTTTAATACCATTTATCAAGACCATTTTCACCAAATGACTACTAATCATTACATTAACATAGAAAAGATAAAGCAACTGCGTAACAAACAAACGAAGCAAGACACCTTTATATCTCAGATTTGTCATGAGCTCATTTCTCTTCATGACGTCACGGCAGAATTATCAGAAATAACAACAGATGAAAGAAGATTCTCTATGGAAGAAAACGACTATCCAACTTATATATTCAAAAAACAACTTATCTATGATTAGACTTGTTCCTAGATAGCAAACCATTTGCTCTTTATAAGTTAGTTATGATACGGTTAAATATGTTTTTACAAGAAAGGTAGTTGATTATGAGAAAAGTTACATCTGTTTTCACCATTTCCGTGGCAATTGCAGTTGCCTTTATTTTATGGGGTCTTATTGCACCTGCTAATCTAGAAACGGTTACAAATTCGATCCAAAGCTTTATTACAAATGAACTTGGTTGGTTTTATTTATTAGCAGCCACGGGCTTTCTAATTTTTTGTTTATATCTTATTATTAGTCCTTATGGAAAGATTAAATTAGGTAAACCCGAGGACGAACCTGAGTATACCTATTTAACTTGGTTTTCCTTTTTATTCACTGCGGGTATGGGAATTGGTCTCGTCTTTTGGGGAGTTGCCGAACCCCTTTATCACTTTTTCGATCCACCGACAGCCGAATCTGGTTCAAATCAAGCCGCTGGAGAAGCCATGCGTTATGCCTTTTTCCACTGGGGCTTACATCCATGGGCTATCTATTCTATCGTTGCTCTTGCTTTAGCTTATTTCAGATTTAGAAAGGGTTCACCAGCAGTCATGAGTGCCGTTTTACAACCTCTACTTGGAGAGAGATCCAATGGTGGACTAGGAATAACCATTAATGTCCTCGTTGTTTTTGCAACAATCTTTGGGGTTGCAACCTCTCTAGGCTTCGGTGCTGCTCAAATTTCAGCAGGATTAGCTTATTTAATCCCTGGTTTACAATCAATGAATGCGAGACTCCTTCAATTTCTTGTTATTATTATTGTGACGGTTTTATTTATGATATCAGCGCAAACAGGATTAGATAAAGGTATTCGTATTTTAAGTAAGACAAATGTTTACTTAGCTATTTTTCTTATGTTATTTGTTTTATTTCTTGGACCAACTAGCTATATTATGGGTGTATTCACACAGGGTGTAGGGAGTTATCTTCAAAATTTAGCCGGTATGAGTTTTCGATTGGATGTTTATAACCCCGAAACAACTTGGGTAGAAGGTTGGACAATCTTTTACTGGGCTTGGTGGATTTCCTGGGCTCCATTTGTCGGTACTTTTATCGCTCGTGTTTCTAAAGGGCGTACAATTCGGGAATTTATTATTGGGGTCCTTGCGGTTCCTTCACTTTTCGGTGCTTTTTGGTTTGCCGTTTTCGGAGGGACAGGAATCCAAATGCAACGTACAGGAGTTTCGGACATTATGGCAACCATGTCCGAAGCTGGAATGGAAGTGGCTCTATTTGCTGTACTTGAACAATATCCATTAGGGCTTTTGTTATCCATCTTAGCCGTATTTTTAATTTCTTCTTTCTTTGTCACTTCAGCTGATTCAGCCACTGTTGTATTAGGGATGCAGACAACAAATGGGAACCTAAACCCTCCTAACTCTGTTAAATTTGCCTGGGGATTAATTATTTCACTAACGGCTATTGTTTTATTAGTATTAACAGAGCAAGGACTTGGCTCGCTGCAAACAGCAGCTATTATTGCAGCTTTGCCATTTACTGTCATTATGATCGCAATGATTTTCTCTTTAATGAAGTCATTACAATCCGAGAAACCTACTTTAATTTCTGAAAAAGAAAGAATCATGCTCGAACGCTATGAACTTAAAAAGGAACGAGAAAAGTTAAAAGAAGAAAAAATAGCTTTCAAAAAAGAAAAAGCTGATCTGAGAAAGAAAGAATAGCAGAAAGGGATGTCCATTCAAGAACTGGACATCCTTTCTTTTATAAAACTCCTAAATATTTCTATTTCATTACATTTCGATTTCAAACATTCCATGTTGAAAAATGCATGTTAAAATGAAGTATCATTATGTAAAACAAGGAAGTGAAATCGTAATGGACAAGTATATCGAACTGATGATTGTAAGTTCCATTTTTCTATTAAGTTCTTGTTTTTCGACAACAGCATCGTCGATAGAAAATCCTTTGCTGCAACATGAAGAGGAAACCATTACAGTTCTTTTTTCCGATTCCTCCAAAATGCAAGATGAAAAAACATATTATGATGCTTTATTAGAACTAAAGCAAGATTACCCAAGTAATATACCGTCACTGTTAATCGTCGATGCTAATGAGCGCGATTTAATACGTTATTTTAATATTGAGCAATTTCCAACTATGTTAGTCCTAACAGGAGAACAAGAAGATTTAAGAATGGAAGGCACTTTTTCAAAAGACGAAATATTAGCACATTTAGTAGAAATCTTTCATCTTGAAAAAGAAACAAAGCTTTCGACCTCTCTTCTTTCCCATACCTTCTTGCAATTTTATACATACAGAGCACCAGCCTCTTATTAAAGGCTGGTGCTCTCATTAAAAATACAAAAACCTATGCACCCTTAATGCGTAGGTTGGATCCCAAATGGATACACTCGTAATAAATTTCTTCAGCCTTATCTTTCATTTCTAACCAGGAAGAAAACCCCGTTAATTCTCTAACCTCTTTTTGTGTCTCAAATAAATATTCAAATTTTTCTTCTGAAGCACTTTGAACTTGCAGTACATCTAAGAACATCTCCCAATTATCTAATCGAGTAAACGTTTGCATAAAATACTCAGAAAACAAGAATGGATATGGTATATCGTTCTAAGCTATAAAAATTTTCTTTAAAAACTTTACCATATTGTTTTACCACCCTTCAAAAGTGCTCATTTCAATTCCGACAATTCTTATATGTTATAATAATATTATCCTTATTATTCCTAATTGTCAACTGCGTTTTGATACTAACAAAAAAAGACACCCTTACGGATGTCTTTATTCTTATTTATTTTACAATATGAATCGGTGTTCCTAGAGCTACTTCCGCAGCTTCCATTGTAATCTCACCAAGAGATGGATGGGCGTGAATCGTTAAAGCGATATCTTCCGCCGTCATTCCTGTTTCAATAGCAAGACCAAGCTCAGCAATCATATCAGATGCGTTTGGACCAGCAATTTGAGCACCAACTACAAGACCATCATCTTTACGAGTAACAAGCTTCATAAAGCCGTCAGTCTCATTAAGAGATAATGCACGTCCATTTGCTGCAAATGGGAATTTAGAAGCAATTACATCAAAACCAGCTTCTTTAGCTTCTGCCTCTGTATAACCCACACTTGCAAGTTCTGGATCAGAGAATACAACTGCTGGAATCGCAAGATAATCTACTTCTGACTTTTCCCCAGCAATCGCTTCTGCAGCAATCTTACCTTCATAAGATGCTTTATGAGCGAGTGGAGGTCCTTCAACAACATCACCAATTGCATAGATGTTAGAGATATTTGTACGACATTGTTTATCAATTTTCACAACGCCACGTTCAGTAAGTTCAACACCGATTTGCTCAAGACCAAGCTCATCTGTATTTGGTTTACGGCCTACTGTTACTAGACAATAGTCAGCTTCAAAAACTTCTTCCTTGCCTTTCACTTCAGCAGTAACTTTTACACCTGTTTCCGACTCTTCTACACCTTTAGCAAGTGCTTCCATCTTGAATTCAACACCGTTTTTCTTTAAACGACGTTCAACAACCTTAGCCATTTGCTTTTCGAAACCACCAAGAATTTGCTTGCTTCCTTCAAGAACAACTACTTCTGCACCCATGTTAGCATAAGCACCAGCTAATTCAATTCCAATGTAACCACCACCGATGACAACTAGCTTTTTAGGAACTTCTTTAAGAGCTAGTGCACCAGTAGAGTTAATGACGCGATTTGTGTACTTGAAACCAGGGATTTCAATTGGACGTGATCCAGTGGCAATTATACAATTTTTGAAGTTGTATGTTTGAGCACTCTTTTCATCCATAATACGAACAGAATTCTCAGAAGCAAAATAAGCTTCACCACGAACGATCTCAACCTTATTTCCTTTAAGAAGTCCTTCAACTCCGCCTGTTAACTTTTTAACAACAGAGCCTTTCCATTCTTGAACTTTTTCAAAGTTAATCGAAACCTTTTCAGCTATGATTCCCATATCTTCAGAATGCTTAGCATTATGAAAACGGTGACCAGCAGCGATTAATGCTTTAGAAGGAATACATCCAACGTTTAAACAAACGCCACCCATTTCTCCTTTTTCAACAATTGTTACTTTTTGTCCTAGTTGTGCTGCACGAATTGCTGCAACATATCCTCCAGGACCTGAACCGATAACAAGCGTATCTACTTCATTTGCGAAATCTCCTACAACCATGTACTACCCCTCCATTAATAATAATTGCGGATCATTTAATAGACGTTTCACGTGGTTAAGTGCATTCTGAGCTGTAACGCCATCTATTAGACGGTGATCATAACTTAAAGATAAAGCCAATACAGGAGCAGCAACGATCTCACCATTCTTTACAACTGGCTTCTCTTCAATACGACCAATACCTAAAATAGCAACTTCTGGGTGATTAATAACTGGTGTAAACCAAAGTCCACGAGCAGAACCAACATTAGAAATGGTGGCTGACCCGCCCTTCATTTCTGCACCACTAAGTTTACCATCACGAGCTTTTGCTGCCAACTCATTAATTTCATCAGCAAGTACAAAGATCGATTTACGATCAGCATCTTTAACAACTGGTACAAAAAGACCATGCTCCGTATCAGCAGCAATTCCAATGTTAAAGTATTTTTTATATACAATCTCTTCATTCGCATCATCAATAGATGCATTTAGAGTAGGATATTTACGTAACGCTGCAGTAAGAGCTTTTACTACATACGGTAAGTACGTTAATTTTGTACCTTGCTCAGCAGCAATAGCCTTGTATTCTTTACGGTGTGCCACTAAGTTAGAAACTTCAATCTCATCCATGTGTGTAACGTGAGGTGCAGTATGCTTGGAATTAACCATCGCTTTTGCAATTGCCTTACGTACCCCTTTAAGTGGTACACGTTCCTCAAGATCACCAACAGGAATAGATACTGGTTCAACTTTTTTAGGAGCTGCAGCAGCTGTCGTTTCCTCTTTTGCTTCAGCTGGTACTGTAGTATCTGTTGTTGTAGCACCACCGCTTAAGAATGTATCTACATCTACTCTAAGCACTCGGCCATTCTTACCAGTAGCTGTTACTTTTTGAATAGCAACGCCTTTTTCACGTGCATACTTACGAACTGAAGGCATTGCAATTACACGAGCATCACTATCAATATCGTCATTCGCTGTGTCTGCAGCAGGTTCAGAAGACTTTGCTACTTCTTCGTTTTTAGGTTCTGCTTCTGCAACTGGTTCTGGAGCACTTTCCTCTTCAGCTGGGTTCGCATCACCTGCATCAATCGTTAAAAGAACATCACCAACAATACTAACTGTTCCTTCTTCTACTTTAATTTCAAGAACTTTTCCATCAACTGGAGAAGGAATTTCAACAACTGCTTTGTCATTTTGTACTTCAAGAAGGATATCATCTTCCTTGATCTCGTCACCTGGCTTAACAAACCATTTTACAATCTCACCTTCATGAATACCTTCACCAATATCAGGCAGTTTAAACTCATATGCCACTTGGAGTGCCTCCTTTTATTAAACAAATTTAATTCGTTAAGAAAAACGGCAAAAGCCGTCTTTCTTATCTTTTTAAAAAAGGAAAGACTAACATCTTTCCTTTCAATGCGCTTGTCTATAAATTAAAAATTAATCACTTTCTTTGCTGTTTCAATGATTCCTTTATAATCAGGTAACCATGCATCTTCTGCTGCTGCAAATGGATAGATCGTATCCGGAGATGCAACTCGAAGAACTGGTGCTTCAAGACTTAAAATCGCACGTTCTGTAATTTCTGCCACTACATTTGCAGCGATACCTGCTTGTTTTTGAGCTTCTTGAACAACAATTGCACGGTTAGTCTTTTCAACAGATGCAATAATTGTATCGATATCAAGTGGGCTGATGGTCATAAGGTCAATAACTTCTACATCAATGCCCTCTTTCTCTAACTCTTCAGCAGCCTTTAGGGAAGAGTGTACCATTGCTCCGTATGTAACAATAGTTAAATCTTTACCTTCACGTTTAATATCTGCTTTTCCTAATGGAATTGTATACTCTTCTTCTGGCACTTCTGCACGGAAAGAACGGTATAATTTCATGTGCTCAAGGAAAACAACCGGATCGTTATCACGAATAGACGAAATTAGAAGTCCTTTTGCATCATATGGAGTAGAAGGAATGACGACTTTCAAACCAGGAGTTTGTGCAACAAGACCTTCTAAACTATCTGCATGCATTTCAGGCGTTTTTACACCACCACCAAAAGGAGAACGCACTGTGATTGGAGATGTTAACTTTCCACCTGTACGATAACGCATACGGTTCATTTGACCCGCTAAAGAGTCAAATACTTCAAATAAAAATCCAAAGAATTGAATTTCCATAACTGGACGAAAACCAGTAAGTCCTAAACCAATCGCTAGACCACCAATACCCGACTCTGCAAGTGGTGTGTCAAATACACGATCTTCGCCAAATTCTTTTTGTAAGCCTTCAGTCGCACGGAATACTCCACCGTTTTGACCAACGTCTTCACCAAACACAAGAACATCTTCATTATTCTTAAGCTCATTACGCATAGCATCCGTAATTGCTTGAATCATAGTCATTTGTGCCATCGGTTACTTCGACTCCTTTGCTGTATATTCTTTCATTTGTTCTTGAAGATTGTATGGTAAATCTTCGAACATGAAACTGATTAAGTCCGTTACTTTTTGTTTAGGAGCCGCATCAGCTTTCTTCATTGCTTCTTTTATATCTTCTTTCGCTTGGTCTACAATTCCGTTCTCTTTTTCTTCTGTCCATAGACCTTTTTTCTCTAAGAACTTTCTGAAACGAACAAGTGGATCTTTTTTCGTCCACTCATCATCAAGATCAGAAGAACGGTAACGAGTTGGATCATCTCCTGCCATTGTATGAGGGCCATAACGATACGTCATCGTTTCGATCAATGTAGGACCTTCTCCAGCTAGCGCACGTTCACGAGCTTGCTTCGTTGCTGCATAAACAGCTAAGATGTCCATCCCATCAACTTGAACTCCTTCAATACCTGCAGCAACTGCTTTTTGAGCAATTGTTTTCGCTGCTGATTGCTTCTCAACCGGAACTGAAATCGCAAAGCGGTTATTTTGAACAATGAAAACAGCAGGAGCATTATAAGCACCAGCGAAGTTCATTCCTTCATAGAAATCACCTTGTGACGCACCGCCATCACCAGTGTACGTAATAGCAATGTTATTTTTCTTTTTACGCTTAAGACCAACAGCAACACCAGCTGCTTGGATAATCTGTGCACCAATAATAATTTGTGGATAAAGAATGTTTAACCCATCAGGAAATTGACTTCCAGCAAAGTGTCCACGTGACCATAAAAATGCTTGATGTAATGGTAATCCATGAAATACAATTTGAGGAATATCACGATATCCAGGCAAAATCCAATCTTCTTTATCTAAAGCAAAATGACTCCCTAACATTGAAGCTTCTTGACCAGCTACCGGTGCATAGAAACCAAGGCGTCCTTGACGGTTTAATGAAATAGCTCGTTGATCCCAAATACGTGTATAGACCATACGTCTCATCATTTCTTGTAAATCTTCATCACTCAATTCAGGCATTGCAGCTTCGTTAACGATTTCGCCTTCTTCGTTAAGAATTTGAAACGTTTCAAATTGCTCTTCAACTTGTGCTAACGTTTTTGTACTCACTACCTTCACCTCTTCCTTTCGAATAAAAAATACTTAATCGTCTTGTTTACCATAATCTCAAATGACTATGAGAATTTAGTTATTTGACAAATCTCACACATAGGATACCCAAACTATACTCATCCATAACCTCTCCACATTAAATTCAACGCTTATATTATTAAGAGAATGTTTGAGATTCACCCCACTAAGACAAAAAAAACATCTGTATTAGTCATCTTACCAACATAGTAATACAACAATGCTTACGAAATTAAGTCTACTCTATTTACACAAACTCCGTCAATCCTTTTGCTTAAGGTTTTTATCAAAAAAATTAGGTTATCAACATTCTTCTTTAAAACAATGTGTTATATTACAATTGCACACAATATTAGTACAGAGGTTCACTTTGCAGAAAAAAAAAAAAAGAGCTTAACGTACTATTCAAACTGTACGTTAAGCCCTGCAGCTTCATAAAATTCTCTTTTCAATTGATTGTAGTCGTCTGTCGAGCGATTGAATGCTTCTTTTCGTTTCTCTACTTCTACATATAAATCATTGACGACATCTATTTGAGCTTGAAGCTCTTCTAATTCCAACTCCTCCGACTTCAACATCTCAAAAAGAACTCGGTCCTCAACAGCCGTCTTCACATAAACTTCATGTAAATGATTATAATTTTCATAACGCGTTTTCATACTAGCTGCTAATGTGTTAACCATCGAAACTAATGCTTCGTCCTTAATATTTTCAATTTCTGTTTCAATTTTATTAAAAGTCATAAAACTTTCTTCAAGACTAGTCTTTTCTTTAGCTACCATGGCCTCACGTGCTTCGACTGAAACAATCGCCTCATTTGCAAGACGTGTTAGTTCATCTAAATCTCCGAGCCCTAAAGCAATCATTTCTTCAAATATTTCATTCTCTCTTAATTCCGCATTTTGCAATGGTTCTTGTTGCTGTCCGAATGGCTCTTCACGTTCAACAGCAGCCTCTAAATACTGATATATTGTCTCTGCCGGCTGTTCCCCGCACCCCGCAAGCGCTCCTATCATGAATAATAACATTGCCCATTTTTTAAAGATCAACATTTAATCCTCCTATCCCAGTTTCACTGTACCCCTAAACTCACATCACTACAGTAATCCAATAAGTTCCAAATGACAACTAATTTTTATTACTCTACCCTCTGATAGTATATGAGCCCAACAATTCTAATATGAGCCTGTCCACTAAATTATTTGAATTAAATAGATAAAAATGGGCATTCGTCCAACCACACCTTCTAAAAATGCATAATGTAATAGTGAATCGCAATCATTGCGGTGCAAAGACAAAGGAGGAATGCAAAATGTTTGGATATGGATACGGTGCAGGATATGGTGCAGGATACGGATGTACTGACCCTTGCGGATACGGTTACGGCGCCCCACAAGTAGCTGGCGCGTACGCTCCAGGTGCTGGAAGAGGATTCGCTTTAATCGTAGTACTTTTCATTCTGCTTATCATCGTTGGCGCTTCTAAATTTGGCCACTGCTAAGAGAATTGCAGAAGAAGTAAGGGGTTTCCCTTGCTTCTTCTTTTTACTTATTTCACGTAATTGTTCATGATTGGAATTAATACTACTTGATATTTTAAGTATTTCTTCATAAAGTAAACGTAAGTGCAAAAGGAGTGAATACATATGTTAACAATGAAGGATATAGTTAGAGAAGGTAACCCTGTACTTCGAGAAGTAGCAGAAGAAGTCTCTTTACCAGCAAGTGCTGAAGATAAAAAAATTCTCCAAGATATGCTAGACTTTGTCATCAATAGTCAAGATCCAGAACTTGCTGAAAAATATGAACTGCGAGCTGGAGTCGGTGTTGCCGCTCCACAAATCGGCATTTCTAAGCGAATGTTCGCAGTCCATGTAACAGATGAACAAGATCAACTTTATAGTATGGGGCTTTTTAATCCAAGAATCGTAAGTCATTCAATTGAAGAAACACACCTTGAAGGAGGAGAAGGTTGCCTTTCTGTTGACAGGGATGTACCTGGCTTAGTGCCTAGATATTCTCGGATTACTGTAAAAGGTACGACATTAGAAGGGGAAGAAGTCTCTTTAAGATTACGCGGCTTAGTAGCCATCGTTTTTCAACATGAATTAGATCACCTTAATGGTATTATGTTTTATGACCGAATTGAAGGCTTTAAAGATAAACTTAAAAAAGAACTTCCCCATTTGAAAGGTTGATTTGTAACCCAACTTAGATACTGATCCTTTACCTCCCTGGTCTCAACAATAAGTCTAGGCCCAGTATAGGTGTGGATCACTATACTAATTTGGTTTTTTTTATCCATTTATTACCTTGAACAGGAGAATCATATCCAACACATACTATACATATCAAACCTCCACCACCATTCATATATGTATAAGTACACCAAAAGGATGTGAAACCAATGTTACGTAAATGGAGAAAAAGAATCGTAAAAGGTTGTAAAAATTTACTTCCAAAAAACCGTTTGATTGAAGTTTAAATAGAATCGAAAACGTCAATAATTGGCGTTTAGAAATAGAAAATAACCACCTCATCTCCTGTGCGGAAAATAAAAACATGAAATACGGAGACATTTGCTTTATAATGAAAATATAACCAATGGTAAGGAGAGGTACAAAATGATTTTTAAAGTTTATTTTCAAAAGAATTTCAACCAGGTTCCTGTTCGTGAATTTACGGAATCGATTTACGTGGAAGGCGAAAGCGAAGCTGATGTGCGGAAAAAGCTAGCTCCTCGTAATTACAATATTGAATTTGTTACACCGATCTCTGGAGAACATCTCGAATATGAACAAGCAAAAGAATCCTATTCTGTGGAGACTTTATAATTTATGAAACAAGTAAAAAATAATCAAACCGCTGTTTTCGCATTAGGCGGCCTTGGTGAGATTGGAAAAAACACATATGCTGTTCAATTCCAAGATGAAATTATTTTAATTGATGCCGGAATTAAGTTTCCAGAGGACGAGCTTCTAGGTATTGATTATGTGATACCAGACTATACGTATTTAGTTAAAAACGAAGATAAAATTAAAGGTCTTTTTATCACTCATGGCCACGAAGATCATATCGGTGGTATTCCCTATTTATTAAGAGCTGTAAATGTTCCTATTTATGGCGGAAAACTTGCTCTAGGTTTACTTAAAGGTAAATTAGAAGAGCATGGTCTATTACGTAAGACAAAACTACATGAAATTCAGGAAGATCAAGTGGTTAAATTCACAAAAACATCTGTGACATTTTACCGTACAACTCACAGTATTCCTGATGCATATGGAATTGTAGTAAAGACGCCTCCTGGCAATATCGTGCATACCGGAGATTTTAAATTTGATTTTACCCCCGTCGGTGAACCTGCCAACTTAACTAAAATGGCAAAAATTGGGGATGAAGGGGTTTTATGTCTATTATCAGATAGTACAAATAGTGAGATTCCTGAATTTACAACGTCAGAGCGCAAGGTTGGAGAAAGCATCACAAGTATTTTCCGCAAAGTAGATGGACGGATTATTTTTGCGACCTTCGCTTCTAATATTCATCGCCTTCAGCAAGTTGTTGAAGCCGCGGTCCAAAACGGAAGAAAAGTTGCTGTTTTTGGACGAAGCATGGAAAATGCTTTAAATATCGGACAAGAACTCGGCTATATTACTGCTCCTAAAGGCACTTTTATTGAACCATCTCAAATTAACAAGTTGCCTGATAATCAGGTAACGATTTTATGCACGGGTAGTCAAGGTGAACCAATGGCAGCTCTATCTCGCATTGCGAATGGTACTCACCGCCAAATTCAGATTATTCCTGGAGATACAGTTGTTTTCTCTTCTTCACCAATCCCAGGGAATACATTAAGTGTTAGTAAAACCATTAACCAGTTGTACCGTGCTGGTGCTGACGTCATTCATGGGCCTTTGAGTGATATTCATACATCAGGACATGGTGGACAAGAAGAACAAAAACTAATGCTTCGTTTAATGAAACCCCAATATTTCATGCCAATTCATGGTGAATACCGCATGCTAAATATGCATGTTAAATTAGCTGAAGATTGCGGTGTTCCTAAAGGGAATAGCTTCATTATGGATAACGGAGACGTGTTAGCTCTTCATACGGATGAAGCTGGCGTTGTTGGGAAAGTCCCTTCTGGATCTGTTTATGTTGACGGAAATGGAATTGGGGACATTGGAAATATCGTCCTGAGAGATCGTCGCATACTATCTGAAGAAGGCCTTGTAGTTGTTGTGGTAAGTTTAAATATGAAAGAATTTAAAGTAACCGCCGGACCAGATTTAATTTCTCGTGGATTTGTGTATATGAGAGAATCAAGTGATTTAATTCACGAAGCACAAAGATTACTTGCTGGCCATTTAAATGAAGTAATGGAGCGCAAGACCACTCAATGGTCGGAGATTAAAAATGAAATTACAGATTTACTCGGTCCGTTCTTATATGAAAAGACAAAACGTAAACCTATGATCTTACCGATCATCATGGAAGTATAAAATGAAGGAATCACTGGTTTTTTAACCTTGTGGTTCCTTTTTTATGGACGTTAGGTTTTACCATACACTGATTTAATAAAAGAGACTAAATCTGCGATTCAGTCTCTAACGTAATGAAAGTTACTACTTTTCCTGCTCTTTCATTTCCTTTTCCAAATCAATTGAAAGCAAGTATTTTATTAAAGCGTCTTGCTCTTCTTGAGAATAACCATTTCTATCATCAACCCAAAATTCATGGCCTTCCCCTGTATTATGCGAGGCTTGCAATTTTTCTGAAGTTTGGTTAGCAGCTATCACTTCTGCTCTTAAATAACTGTCGATTAACGCTTTTAAACTATTATAAGGATCAGGATTCATTCCACTTTCCAGTGTCCCCACTAATCCAAGTTGCGATGTTTCATCAGGCCCAACTGCTACTCCTCCATCATGGAGATAGGGAGCCGAAAACTTTAAGCCAACTAATCCCTTTACTTTGTAACCACCATTAGAGTCATGAGCTAAAGCAAGATTCACTTGCTCTTTATCAAGGTGATTCGTTGGTATTTTAATTCTTTCTACACTTTCTGGGATTGGAATTGGTGTATCCAAAGGATAAAACCAAGGTTCCATCGTTAATTCCTGTGCATCTTCAAATGCTTTTGCTCTTGAAGGCTCTGTCCTTAATTCTTCAACAGGAATAATCCGATTGTTAGTTCTCGCTTTTCCTGCATGACAGCTTATACAACCAGCTCGATCAAACACTTCTCTTCCAACTAATTCAGTTTCTGTATAGGAAACAAATTCAGAAGGTGGTTTCAATGCATTTTGATAAGCGGATATTGCATTTAACTGCTCTAATACTGTATGCCCTTCTGTCCCAATAACGGTTCCATTCGGGGTAAATAGAGATACCTTGGGATAGGTAGGTGGACGATACATATCATTAAATCCAGGTACAGTCTCGTTATCATCTACCCTCGCTAGTAAATCTGAAGGTTTCTCTCCCGTAAGTGGCTCATATCGAAATTCAGGATTAGGTGCATTCTGTAAAATGGTTCCAATATATCTTTCTTTATCAATATCAAATAATGCTTCACTTTGATCTGCTTGAGCCAACAAATCTGAATTTTGAGCATGTACATTATTATTTAAGGCTGTTAACCCTTTAAATGGACCAACTGATGCAAATCCATCGTTGAATCGAAATTCCCTTTTGGCCACTGTAACAAGTTTCGATCAACAGCATCCTCTAGAGCTTGAACATTAGGTAAGGCCACATAGCCATTTCTTTCCTTTTCCTTCACCCACTCTTGTTCACTGATAAAAGACTTTAACTTTTCAGCATCAACGTCAGTATTGGTGAAGTACGCCGTTGAGTTAGATGCTAATGCAAGTATTAAACCAGCATCAAAATCTGCATTAGGCGCTCCTTCTATCACTTTTCCAGTTTCACGATCCACCGTAGCATGGCACGCAGCGCAAGTCACACCAGCTTTCAACCGACCTTCTTTAAATTTAATTGGCATTCCAAGCGGACCAAAAGCTCCTTTTGGCACATCAAGTCCCGTCTCCATCACTTCTCCTTTTTTAAATTCACGCCCCCCCTCTATCGCATCTTCAGCTAACTCTACTTTAAGATTATCAGTACCTTCCTTTCTAGCTTGAAGTACAGCCTTCCCAATATTCATAATTGATAAAGGTCCATCTAATACACCAAGAACGTCTGTAATATATACTTCATTATTAAACGTTTTCTCGTAAAATAAGTCTCTTCCTTTTTCAACAAATGCTGCATCTATTTTTACAGCACCATTATGTAACGAGAGCATACTTGGATCCATCTCTCCCTTCGCCTCTTTCTCAGAGACAGACAAACCCCATATATCATATCCCAATACATCGTTCATCTCATGTTCAATTGGATGATTAAAAGAAAGCTCAGCAGGAGGCTTAACAGCATATCCAGGTTCAAGTAAATTCAAACCAACATACAAAACAATGACTGCAACAAAAATATTAATTCCAATCCAATAACGACGTTTCATACAAAATCCTCCTTCTCACTTATGTGATTAGGATGAAGCAATTCATAGTACCCTATCCATAAAAATGTTCAATCTTAAAAATGCTTGTTAATGGCAAAACCTTTAAAACTACCTTTAGTTTCACACCATTTATTTTCAACTTTGAACAGACAGGTATGATCGCTTTCACAATCTAATAGAATCAAAAAATATAGAGAACTCAGCACCAACTGAATTCTCTATTTTGAAAATTATTCATTAAACAATCGTCTCCACGTTTGAGGACCAACGATTCCATCTACTGTAATAGCTTCACTTCTTTGGAAGTTACGGACAGCCCTTTCCGTTTGCGGTCCATATATCCCATCACCTGTTAGGTTTAGTGCTCTTTGAACCCTCTGAACATCTTGGCCCCTTAAATAAGGAGTTTGAACCGACAATAACCGCTGGTAACCTACACCCGTACTTCGTGCTCTATCTAACGCTCTCCACGTTTGCGGTCCAACAATTCCATCAACTGATATTCCTTCTCTTCTTTGAAATTCACGTACTCTCTCTTGAGTTTCAGGACCAAATATCCCATCTGTTGCCGCACCTACTTTTTGTTGCACTTCTTGCACATCCGCGCCTCTCATCATTGGAGAAATCAACCGTAACATTCGTCTCGTTTCACTTCGATACATTTCTTCGCGATGATCTGGCTCATCTGTTGGAGACCCATGTTCAGGTTGCTCCCCCGTCGGCTCAAAATCTCTGAGTGCTGCTCTCGTTTGCGGTCCCACGATCCCATCTACAGTTATAGACGCTGCTCTTTGGAAACGCATGACCGCATCCGCCGTTTGTGGTCCATAAATGCCATCAATTGGCCCAGGGAGAAATCCTAACTCATCCAGTCTCTCTTGTAGAGCACGTATGTCATCACCTTGATCGCCACGGTTAAGAATGTTTCTCTGTCTGGCTCCAGCAACATACGTAGCCGTCGGTGCCGGACGTCCAGTCAGTTCAGCGCCATCCTCTCTTAACCAATTCCTGAAACTTTGCATACTAATTGATGGACATGGTTTCCATGAGTATCCCGGAAATTCAATATGGCCCCAGACATTATCAACTGGAATATTTAAATCTCTCATTAAACTTCTTGTTAAATTGATCACTGATTGTCTTTGAGCATCAGGTAAAGACTGTGTTCTGAAATCACCAACCATGCAGATTCCAACTACAAAACTATTGCTATTACCCACATGGTAACTGACGACTTCTAAATCATGACACAAACTAATGGACCCATCTCTATCAACGACATAATGGTAACCAATTCCCGGCCACCCTAATTGATTAACATGATAGCGGGCAAAAGCTTCAGCACTTCCAGATGTTGTGGCACTATGATGAATAGCAATGTTTCTTATTGCACTCCTAGATCTTCTTCGATATGACCTAGAAGAACTTGAAGCAAGAGAATTTCGTTTATCAATAATGTTCACAATTCATCACCTCAAGATATATATATATGCAGAAGTTGTTATTGTTGATGTTTGGCCCAGAAAAATAAAAAAGGAACTGAGATTCTCAGTTCCTCTATAAACTATTCTTTAATTCCTAAAACGCGATTGACACGCTTAGTTAACATTTTCATTCCGCCGCCACCAGCTTGAAAATGTCGTAATTGTCCCTCTTCATCAAATACATAATAAGCAGGAACATACTCGTTTTCAAAAGCATCTGTAAGCTTATGATGATCATCAACAAAAATAGGTTGAGTGATCTCATGCTCTTCAGCTACTTTTTTAATTTCCTCCAAATTTAGATCTTTTTCCGATCTAGGCATATGAACAGCAATTACATTTAACTTGTCTTTGTACTGATCACGAAACTCATTTACATTTGGCATAGCTTCTTTACATAAGCCACAACTAATGGACCAGAAATGAATTAATGTTGGCTTATCGCCTACAAGATCCTTTTTTGCTACCTCTTTGTTTAACCAACTAGAAGCACCTTCTAATTCAGGCATCTGTGATCTTAATTTTAATGCCATATCAACCATCCTCTCTTTTCCATTATATCGGATGAAAAAAAGTCTAACATTGCTGCTAGACCTTTTTCCTATATCGCTCATCTATACATTAAAGTGTAGCTTGACCTGGCTTCCAGTTCGCTGGGCAAAGACCACCAGTTTGAAGAGCTTGAAGCACACGAAGTGTTTCCTCTACATCTCGGCCGATGTTGTTGTGGTTCACAACTGAATACATTAATTCCCCTTCAGGACTAATAATGAAAAGACCTCGAAGTGCAACACCTTCTTCTTCAATAAGAACACCATACTCACGAGATACAACATGGTTAGTATCAGCTGCAAGTGGGTACTTTAATTCGCCAAGACCATTGTCGTCACGAGAAGTGTTGATCCATGCTTTATGAGTGTGAACAGTATCAGTTGATACACCGATCACTTCAGCATCTAGGTCCTCAAACTCGTCATAACGATCACTTAAAGATGTGATTTCAGTTGGACATACGAAAGTGAAGTCCATTGGATAGAAATAAAGAACTGTCCATTTATCGTTCTTCATATTTTCCTCTAAGCTCACCTTTGCAAATTCTTTGTTTGGCATTACTGCATCCATTTCGAAACGTGGTGCTTGCTTCGCTACCATACGCTTGTCTGTCATATGTACAACCTCCTAATAAAATTTAAATCATATACGCCGTCATTATAAAGAAAGATTTATTACTAGTCAATATTAAATAAGAATTAAACTAAATAAAATATGAACTTCCTTCACATAAAGTATTATATCCACACTTTACCCTTCTAAACGGCTTATATAATTAAATTATAGCAATGTTTAAAAGGTAATGCGACAAATATGCTCAGCATTCTCCCTAAAAAGACAAGGTATCGAGAAAACCGTGAGAAAACAAACTACCTTTATATTTGAGCACCCGTTTTATTTATGCTAGGATAGATGTTTATACAGGGTCCTGCTGATTCAATGGTCAAAGAATATTATGTAAATTGATCGTAGGAAAAAGGATTTATATATTTAGGAGTGATTGGATGGAACAATGGTTGAATCAATATTCGGGAGGAGATTTTCTCATTGCAATCGCAACGAGTATTGGACAAATTGTACTGGCAATATTAGCCTTTTTAATTGCACGGTCAGTTGGGAAAAGACTTATTTCTGGTAGCTTCTCAAAAATGGAATCACAAAGAGGCATGTCGCCTGGAAGAGTAAAAACACTTGAGAAATTAACCATTAACGCTTTTTCTTATGTATTAATATTTGTTTTTATCACGATTATTATCAGCATTTTCGGATTGGATGCAACAGGCCTCATCGCTGGTGCTGGTGTAGTTGGTTTAGCGATTGGTTTTGGAGCACAGGGTTTAGTTAGTGATGTAGTAACGGGATTTTTTTTGTTACTCGAAAAACAAATCGATGTTGATGACTATGTTACAGCTGGTGGTGTAGACGGCATCGTAGAGCAAGTTGGACTTCGCAATACACAAATTCGGGGGTTCGATGGGACTCTCCACTTCATACCTAACCGAGCAATTGGTAATGTAAGTAACCATTCTCGCGGAAACATGCGAGCTCTTGTGGATATGAGCATTTCATACGATGATAACATTGATGACGCAATTGCTATACTTCAAGCAGCCTGCGACCGAATTGCAGCAGAAGATGAAACAATTAAAGAGGGTCCGAATGTAGTTGGAGTCCAAGGTTTAGGAGATTCTGATGTGATCATTCGAGTGATTGCCAAAACGGAAAATATGCAACAATGGGCAGTTGAGCGTAAACTTCGTAAAGTATTAAAAGAAGCACTTGATGCAAACAACATTGAAATTCCTTTTCCACATCAAGTCTATATTGAGAAGAAAGAACAATAAACAATAAGGAGGCTATAAATAGCCTCCTTCTCTATTTTACTGCCCTACTTTTTGTTCAACTTGCTTGCAAACCTCTTGCGCTGTCATCCCATGGGCATTAATAACAGATCCTCTAATGGCCGCATCTTGAACACCCATCACATTCTGATCTTGACCTGTAATGACGCAGCAGTCACACCCTTGAGCATCTTGCTCTTGTTTCAACTGAACGACTTCATACCCCATAGATTGTAACTCTTGTTGTACGTCTGACAATGATTGTTCAACACCGATTCTTGGCATGTTTGTACCTCCGCTAGAAAAAGTTAGTGTATTTCATTCCTTAAATTTCCCAAGTTAGTGGGATTTATTCATTGTGATTTAAAAATAGCCCATACCTCTTTTGCTTTCCTAACGAAGGTAAACGTTTATCTCATGGATAACTTAACATACACAAAAGAGAAAAAACCATCCGCAAAAAGCTGATGGCTACAAATCGTACAAATGATCATTTTAAATAGTCAACAAGGGTTTCTACCGCAAAGGAAATGGCTTCTTCATTTGGTTCCAAACGGGCATCATGTAATCCATACTTGCTATCCACACCAAGCCAGAACATAAAACCAGGAATTTCTTCTAGAAAATAACCGAAATCTTCCCCTGTCATTGCTTCCTCACAAATCAGCAGATTAACAGACTTTTTCGCTTCCGAAAAAGCAATAAAATCTGTTGTTACCGCTTCATGATTGTAGACTTGACAATAATTAGCTCCATAATCAATTGATAGAGTACAATCAAAACCAAATTCAATTCCTTTAACTAGAGCTTCAATTCGTTCTTTTATTTTTTTCATTGTTTCAATCGATCTTGTTCTAATGGTGCCTTCAATAACTGCTTTATCAGCAATAATGTTCTGTTTTGTCCCACCTCTAATAACACCAATGGTTACAACCCCTGCATCTAGAGGATTGACATTACGTGATACAATCGTTTGAAGTTGTGTTACGAGATGACTAGCTGCAACGACCATATCATTGGCAGTATGCGGGTACGCTGCATGTCCACCTTTTCCTTTTAACGTAATGAACAACTCCGATGTATTAGCGAACAGTAATCCCACTTTGGTCGCAATCGTTCCAACTGGGTGTTCTGGGGCAATGTGAAGGGCTATAATTTTATCAATCTTCCATTGTTTAAATTGAATTGATTCAAGAATAGGTTTCGCTCCTCCAGGACCCTCCTCAGCAGGTTGGAAGATAAATAAGCGATTGCTTGTAGGTTGATTATGTGCGAAATATGCTAAAACCCCTAAAGCAATAGTCATATGAAGGTCATGGCCACACGCATGCATATTTCCTTCGTGAACCGATCTGAATTCAGTATACGATGTCTCTTCCTCGATTGGTAAACCGTCCATGTCAGCACGATAAGCAATCGTTTCAGATACATTTATTCCTTTAACATGAACAAATATTCCTGTTTTCCATGTTTCAATAGTCAAAAATCTCTGAGGTAAACTTTCAATTATATCTAATAAATAACGTTGTGTTTTTATTTCTTGATAGCCAAGTTCAGGAATCTGGTGCAAATCACGCCTAATTTTAATTAGTTCATCTACTGTTAACATTCACAATCACCACGATTTATTATTCTTTCATTCAAAATCTAAGGAAAGAGCTTTGCTGATAGGAGAAAATCCCATACAACAAAGCTACTTGTCCAATTATAATTTAGTTATCTTCGTTTAAACGTCTAAGTTCATGCTTAATTTCTGTTTTTCCTTTTGTCTTTTCGTCAATTTCTTTAATGACGCGAGCTGGCGTACCAGCAACTACAGTATTAGGAGGAACGTCTTCAATCACAACTGCTCCAGCAGCAACAACTGAACCTTTACCAACTGTTACACCTTCTAATACTACACAATTTGCTCCGATCACAACATCATCTTCAACGACTACAGGTTTTGCAGAAGGAGGCTCAATTACGCCAGCTAATACCGAACCCGCTCCGATATGACAATTCTTCCCTACAGTGGCACGACCACCTAAAACAACATTCATATCAATCATTGTTCCTTCGCCGATTACTGCTCCAATGTTAATGCTAGCACCCATCATGATTACAGCATTATCACCAATTTCCACTTGATCACGAATGATTGCACCCGGCTCAATGCGAGCTTTGATGTTCTTCATGTCTAAAAGAGGAATAGCTGAGTTACGACGATCGTTTTCCACAACTACATCTTCAATTTTCGCTTCGTTTTCGTTTAAGATCGGCTCAATTACACTCCACTCACCAAAAAGTACTCCAACAGAACCTGTGATAAAAGCTTTTGTTCCAGCTCCGAAGTCTAATCCTTCTAAATCACCTTTAATATGTACTTTTACCGGTGTTTTCTTTTCACTCTTTGAGATAAATTGAATAATTTCATTTGCATCCATCATTTTCATTATTAAGTCCTCCTACTTTTTAAAACAATCTCTTCATTATGATAAAGATTTCAAAACAAAAATGCAATCAGAAAGAATAATTCTTTTAAATACCTAATGGACTTTAGCCAAGAATAATTAAAAGGCCCGTAATGGTAAAAATGCTAATGACGGTCGTAATTAACGTTGTGCTTGAAACTAACCTTGGTTGCGAGTCAAACTGAACAGCATACATCACTATAGTGGCAGCTGATGGCATCGCAGCAGACACAATTAAAACTTTGGCCATTAAAGGATCCATAGGTAACATAGTAATAATAACAACGGCTATAAGTGGAGAAACAAAAAGTCTGACAATGGTTCCATATATTACTTTTCCCCATTCGAAGTTGTCCCACTCGATTTTCGCTAATTGCATACCTAGTATAATCATTACTGTAGGGATAGCAGCCTCTGCAATGATATCAATGGTTAACATTACATTACTAGGTACAGGTAGTTGAAACAACTTCATGAAGAGTCCTATTAAAACGGCATACGTTGCCGGCATTTTACCGACCTCTTTAAGAGCAACACCAATTCCAGCTTTCCCTCTAGCAGCATAATAGACTCCAAAACAATTCATAATGATAGATTGCAAGACAAGAAACATGATTGAGTAAGCAAAAGCTTTCTCACCATAAGCAAATAATATGATAGGCGCTCCATAATTGCCTGCATTCATAAATGCTGTCGATAAAATAAGTCCACTCTCAGTTGATTGGTCAAATTTCATTATTATTGCGTACAGCTTATTAATTAGAATTAGACTCGTTAATAACCCCCCTGCGAAAACGACCATATAAAACGATTGAACGGTTAACTCCGTATGATAAAAGGTACGAAAAACTAAACAAGGTGTCATAATGTACACAGCTACCGTAGATATGGCTTTCACATCAACCCTTTTCCATTTCTGTACAACAAATCCAATCAAAAAGACAAATAAAACGGGTAAAACAACTTGTATAAAGATTTCCATATGTATCCTCTCCAACTCTAAAAAAACACAGACACGCATCTGTACATCCAGTATCTCTATAATTCTATTATAGACGTTACATAAAAGAGTGGGATAAAAAATCTTTCAAGTCCGAAATTTTAGCAGGTGATAAATCGATCACATACAATTGTTATACAGTAACCGACATATACACACGTGTAATATAACAACCTCTGCAAAAAAATATGCAGAGGCCGTCGATCCTTCTTATTGTTTTTGGAATTGAGCTTCTTCCGTTGAACCTTTTAAAGCGGTTGTAGATGAAGTTCCTCCTGATACTACTTGAGAAATCTCATCAAAGTAGCCTGTTCCCACTTCACGTTGATGACGAGTAGCTGTATAGCCTTTTGTTTCACTAGCAAATTCAGCTTGCTGTAATTCAGAATATGCTCCCATTCCTCTAGTTTTATAGCCATGAGCAAGTTCAAACATACTATGATTCAAAGCATGGAAACCTGCAAGTGTAACGAACTGGAACTTATAACCCATTTTCCCAAGTTCAACTTGGTACGTTTCAATCGTATCTTTATCAAGATTTGCTTCCCAGTTGAATGAAGGAGAACAATTATAAGCAAGCATCTTGCCAGGGAATTTCGCATGAATAGCATCCGCAAATTGTTGTGCTTCTTCAAGTGACGGCTTTGAAGTTTCGCACCATATTAGATCTGCATAAGGTGCATATGCAAGCCCTCTTGCGATTGCTTGATCAAGACCAGGATTCGTTCTATAGAAACCTTCGGGCGTACGCTCACCTGTAATAAATGGACGGTCTGCTGGGTCAATGTCACTCGTAATTAAATCTGCTGCATCCGCATCTGTACGAGCAATAATAAGAGTCGGAACTCCACTAACATCCGCTGCTAGTCTAGCTGCCGTAAGATTACGAACCGCTGTTTGTGTTGGAATAAGTACCTTTCCACCTAAATGTCCACACTTTTTCTCTGAAGCAAGTTGATCTTCAAAGTGTACACCTGATGCACCAGATTCAATCATTCCCTTCATCAACTCAAATACATTTAATTGACCACCGAAGCCAGCTTCTGCATCCGCTACAATTGGAGCAAAGTAATCGATATCTCCTTCCCCTTCCATATGTTGAATTTGATCCGCACGTTGAAGAGCTTGGTTAATTCTTTTTACAACACTTGGTACACTATTTGCCGGGTACAAGCTTTGGTCTGGATACATCTGTCCTGCTAGGTTTGCATCTGCGGCTACTTGCCATCCACTTAAATAAATCGCTTTCAAACCCGCCTTCACTTGTTGAACTGCTTGGTTACCAGTTAATGCGCCTAAAGCGTTAACAAAATCTTCTTCATTTATTAGGTTCCAAAGCTTTTCAGCACCGCGGCGAGCAAGTGTATGTTCAACTTGAAGTGACCCTCTTAGACGAACAACATCTTCTCCAGAATAGGGTCTTTCAATCCCACTCCATCTAGATTCATTAGCCCATTGTTCCTCTAATTGTCTTGCTTCTCTTTGTCTTGATTCGTTTATCATGTTCATCTCTCCTCAATAATTTTTTAGTTTACTAGTCTTGTAACCTTCCATTTCAAACAAAGAATAAAGCTGTAAAACAAAATAACGATGAGTGCCATTTGTCAGCAAGTACGACCTCATACACCTACCCTTCGAACCCCTACGATCATTTCTTACACTGTATTAATACAGTTTGTATCTTACGTTTTTATAATATAACAGAGTTGACCTTGTTGCAACCATAATTTTCATATTTTTTAATTTTTTTTTAGGTGGCTTGCATTCAATTATTTTATTGAGTTTATTTCTTCCATGAACACGAATCGACTAAAGCAAAAAAAGGCGACTTAACTCGCCTGTCTTTAATAATCACTATTTTATTTTTTCTCTTAACCAAGCGTGTGAAAGAACAGCATGTTCAGCTGGCGCTTCAAACATGAGTTCATATTCATCTAGTTCATAGACATACATCCAGAGCCCATCCATCTCATTAAACTCACTTTGATCGGGCGTACCTAATGTTCTTTTCAAATCTACTTCTGTAAGTTTTTTACTATTAATATCTAATGCAATGGCTACATTTCGTTTTGTTTTTGGATTAATAAAATAGGTCACATTTTCATACTGCAGAAAGAAACCACCCTCGTACTTCCCCTCACTAACTGGTTTCCCAACTACTTCTTTTATTTCTCTTTCAGTTTGTCCAAGTTTTTGATTGACAGGGACAAAGACCCCATTATAACCTTTCTCGATCCAAGAAAATGAAAGATATGCATTTTCTTGTGAAAGAACAGTGACAGCACCTTTTTCTGACTCTTTCTCTCTTTCTTCACTTTGTGTTTGACCACACCCAGCTAACATGATTAAAAGAATAAAGAGAACTAATCTTTTGATTTCCATCGATTCACCCACTCTCCATTCACCTTACTTTATAAAGACTTGACGATTTAACTAAGGTTTATTCAATTAAGTATATGATGTTTGTCCAAATTCATATCAAAAATAAAAAAACAAAAAAACGCTCGAACTATTTCGAACGTTTTACATTATTACCTATTCCTTTTTGTCTTAGCTACCTTAACTTCGCTTTTAAAGACTTTCACAATGGCTATACTCATAATAAGCAAAACAATCGTAAGTGGAAATGCACTAACAATAATAGCTGTTTGAAGTGCTTGTAAACCACCAGAAGCCATTAACACAATAGCCGAAGCTGATAAGATAAGCCCCCATGTGATTTTAATGAAATTAGAAGGGTTCATACTTCCTTCAGTGGTTTGCATACCTAAAACAAAGGTTGCTGAATCTGCTGATGTAATAAAAAACGTCGTAATAAGTAATACCGTTACAATAGAGAGAAGACCACCTAAAGGTAAATGTTCATAAACAAAAAACAACCCTGTTTCTAAACTCTGTCCGGCAACATCAACACCTTGCAATAGATCTAAGTGAATGCCTGTCCCTCCAAAAACACAAAACCAAAATGCGCATACCAAAGTAGGAACGACGAGAACAGCAATGGTAAATTCACGAACAGTTCTTCCTTTAGATACCCGTGCAATAAACATTCCAACAAAAGGAGACCAAGAAATCCACCACGCCCAATAAAAAATGGTCCACCCCTGGGTCCACTCTGCCCTTTTTTCATCAAATGGGAAAATTCTCAAACCCATTTGTGGGAGGTTTTGAACATATTCACCTAACGTGTGAGTAAATAGGTTTAATAAAAACAACGTAGGCCCAAGAATTAACATCGCTATAAGCAATATTGTAGCTAGGATCATATTCGTATTACTAAGATATTTAATTCCACGCTGTATTCCCGTACTTGCCGATAAAATAAATAGGACAGTTATGATTAAGATAATGGTAACTTGTACGGTAAAATTAACCGGTAGCCCTACTAAATAACTTAAACCTGCATTAATTTGTTGCGATCCTAATCCAAGAGAGGCACAGACGCCAAATACAGTGGCAAATACGGCTACAATATCAATTGTATAGCCTATAGGCCCGTTGACACGATCTCCTAATATTGGAGATAAAGTCGAACTAATTAAACCAGGTGCACCCTTTCGAAATTTAAAATAAGCTAGAGCCAGAGCTACGACCGCATATATGGCCCAAGCATGAAACCCCCAATGTAAATAAGTATAACGGAGTGCCAGTAGCGCAGATTCACGACTCCCTCCCTCACCTACAGGCGGTGCTGCATAGTGTGAAACTGGTTCAGATACGCCATAAAATAAAAGACCTATCCCCATTCCAGCACTAAAAAGCATGGCAAACCAAGTAGCACGACTAAATTCAGGCTTGTCCGTATCTTTTCCTAACTTGATCTTCCCAAATTTACTAAAAATCAGAAAAAGAGAAAAGAGTAAAAAGAAAGATGCGGCTAAATTATAGAACCAACCAAATGTATTTAAGAAGAAAGCCTGTGCGATTGACATGATGTTTCCTAAATACTCTGGAAAAAAAGCACCCCACAATACGAAAATTAGGGCGATTATCACTGAGATCTTAAACGTGATCGTTAAATTTCTCATCAGTTGACCATCTCCTCTTTCCTATAGATTGCAACAAAGAGGTCCTGAATATTTATTGAAAGTGAATTTTCTCATTGCCATCTAGATAGTCCTACTATATATGAGGGGTAAACTTTCAATAAGAATAAGACCAAATCAACTACGATTTGGCCTAAATAAAAAATTAGTTTTCCTGTACTAGTAGGTCATCTTTCTCTTTTCCTTCTAGCTTTTCCATATAAATACTTCGCGAAGGGAACGCAATTGAAACATTTTCTTCCTCAAGTATTTTCATGATTTCAAAATTAACATGTTCCTTAATTCTAAACCACTCTGTCCATGCAATTGTTTTAGTAAAAAAGTAGATGTATATATCAAGACTTGAATTATTAAATTCATTAAAACGAACCATAATCAATTCCTGATCTACCTCTTCATGTCCCCGTAATACTTCTTCAATCCTTCTTGCACAGCTTTCCACTTTCTCTTGTGGAGTGGAGTACGTTAGACCAATAGTAAACGAAACGCGACGTTTCCCCATCTCTGACCAATTCGTAATCGGTTCATTTGCTAATGTTGAATTCGGAATCGTAACAATAGAATCAGCAAATGTTCGAATTTGAGTACTTCTAAAGCTAATATCTTGAACGGTTCCTTCAACAGAAGGTGTCTGAATCCAATCTCCTTTTGAAAATGGTTTTTCCGTAATAATAATTATGCCACCAAAAAAATTTCCGATCGTATCTTGGGCAGCTAATGCAAAAGCCAAACCTCCAAGCCCCAGTCCTGCAATAAAACCACTTATTTCATACCCCCACTCACTCGCTATCACGACGACTGTAAGGGCAACAACGGCAAATCGTAACACTTTAGAGACAAATGGCACGAGCATACTCTCTTCACCTATGTCGCTATTGCGAGCAAAACGAAAAAAAGCCATCGAATGCTCAGATGTATAGTTGTATAAACCCCATCCAATTAAAATGATGATAATTGACCGATATATATGGTCGACAAATTCAATCGTAGTAAAATGAAAAGGAAGATATACAAGAGCCAGGTAAGTTCCTAAAACAATCCAAAATGCTCTCAGCGGTCGTTCAAATGATAACAAGATATTTGTAAACAATTCTGTAGGAGTTTTTCGGAGTGTAGCTAATATTATTTTGAAGATATATCTTGTAAAGATTTTTCTGAATAATAAAAACACCGAAAAGATAGCAATAGCTATCCCAATATGAGTCCATTCTAAGCGATTCAATGAGTGAACGAATGCATCCCATTTCCAAGTATTTAATTCCATCTTAATCCCACCTTTATCCTTATCCATTTTAACATAGGGTGGACAATCATGAATAGAAAAACGATCAGAATAATGACGCGCATTACATCATTCTGATCGTTTATATAGACAAACACTTAAAATGCTTCTGTCAAAGTAACGGTATTGTATATTCATGTCCTCAAATTTTTAGTAGAACGAGTTTTCACCTTGACCACATCACCAAATTCTGCCCAATCTTTACTTGTTTCACTTAGTGCATTTACAACACTTGCGCCATCAATTTGGTTGATTTTATAGACGAGTTCTTTTCTCCATTTTTTACCTTGTTCAGTTGTCACCATGAGCACTCCTGCTGCTCCTAAAACTCCGCCAAAAAGTGTACTCCACACATAACCATTTTTAACCACCATACTCACCTCATTTCAATTGAATGACAGATTTTTAATTGAATTATGTATGAAAAAGTGATTGAGATTTAATACATAACATGAAAAGTTATATGATAAACTATACCTAAAACGCAAGGGGACGCGAAGTGTCATGAGTTTAAAGTCGATCATCTATAAATTGGTAAGAATCTGGAATGATGTAGATGCTGTTCGTAAGGGACGCATAGGAAAAAGAATAGGTCGTCGTGTTGCCGGACGAGCATCTGGAAAAGCCATAAGAAAACTATTTAAATAACTGTAATGACAAAAAGCTGTTACTCTTCTTCAGCCTTTTGTCTAACTTAGCTAGTGTTTGTGCCTTCGCTTTCCATCCCATTTCGCTATGAAATTATTCTCTTCTAACTTTTGATAATGTTTATCAAACATTGCATTAATTTTTTCTGCTTTTTCAGGACTAAAATCACCAAACTCTACATATTTTGCTACAACTTCTCTCTTTTTTTCAAGAACTTCCATATGTAGCTTAGCCATTTCATTTTTCTGTCCCTCTGTTAACTCAGCTATAACTTCATCATTTCCTTCTTCAGCTTGGATATAGTTTGGCATCATCCCTTCTCACATTTATTCACTCTCCTTTTTCTATCCTGTAGTTTTAACGTAGTCTTTTAATTTATTCATATAATTACTGACAAATGGAAATATATATATAAATATAAGAGAGGATAGCTTAATGAGCTACCCTCTCTTTCGAATCAATGTTTTCAACTTTCTCCATCCGCTTTTCTATCAATCGTGCCATCTTCGTACATTTCGTTCACTTGTTCGTGCGTAGTAGCAAGCCCCTGCTCAACTTCATTGGAACTGCGACCATCCTCTGGCTGATAATTGTGCTCCGCCAACTCTTCCGTTTTCGGAAGTTTTTCATTTTTGTTATTTGTCATTTTACCCCTCCTTCACTGGAATTATTATTTTACTTTTCCAATGAATTTATGAGTGTTATTTTTATAGAACCTTAATGAATTTTCCGATTATCGACTGCATTCTCCGCCTTTTTCGATCTCTGAATTAACCATTTAATAAATAATCTTTCATTTTCATTTGTTTTTCGTGTTAAAATCTTCTCAAAAGAGCGCCGTAATCTCGGATAATTGATTTCTCCATTCATTGATACGTCCCCCTAAATGTTGTCGTTATTACCCTATTCCCGCTCAACATACATTTAAACATATTTCCCCTTATTTTTTTGGAAGGTACTCTCTAATTAAAGTCTAGCACTTACTTCTAATACTTTATTCGTTTGTTGAAAGTAGATTAAAAATGAAGTTCCCTTTTTACTTGTATGAATTTTTATATGAGCAGAGTGTCTTGCTGCAATGCTGTAACAAATCGCCAATCCTAAGCCTGTGCCTTTTTCTTTCGTCGTAAAAAAAGGAGTTCCTATATTTTCTAAGATTTCTTTCTTGATTCCAGGACCCTCATCCTTAATTTCTAATACAACCTGTTCATCTTCCATAAACGTTTTTATCACTAACATTCCACTCGAATGCATAGCTTCCAAACCATTCAAACCAATATTTAAAATTAATTGTCTGATTTCTTTCTCATCAAGAAAAAGGTAGGGACAATTAGATAATTCTAATTTAACTTCTTTATTGCTAAGTAGGGCTTCTGCTCTTAGTAAAGGATGCAATGTTTTAATAATTGAGTTAAGGTCCTTTTGCCTTCTATCATTTGCTTTATCTTTTGCTAACGTCAGAAACTCTGTGATAATCCCATTTGCTCGATTTAACTCATCAATCATTAGGTCTATATACTCCTTTGGTTGAGGTTCATTTTGATTTTTCGCTAACTGTAAAAATCCATGAACGGTTGTCATCGGGTTCCTAATTTCATGAGCAATACCTGCTGCCATTTCTCCAACCAAATTTAATCGATCTAAGCGTGAGATTTCCTTTTCAAATTGAACACGTTCCGTTACATCCGTAATCGTACTTATGATACAAGGTTCACCATTTAGCTGAGCCGTCTCGGTCGAAATTAGACCATTTCTGAGTTCTTTCTCTTTAGTGAGATATGTAATTTCTACATTAAACAAACCTACTCTTAAATCAATTAGTGTCTGATTCTGTACACAGATTGACTGATCGACTTCTTTTATCAGTATGAAGTCTCCATGACACCCTTTGACTTCCTTATTTTCATAACCTGTAAAATGAACCCAACTCTCGTTTACATCCAAATATTGTTTAGTTTTTAAAGAGCGAATCGCCATTAAGTTAGGACTATAACGAAAGATCTTTTTAAACCTTTCTTCAGAGACTTTTAATTCTTTATTTTTTTCAAGTAGTTCCATCGTTTTTTCGTTAATGATTGCCTCAAGGTTATCCTTCTTTTCCTTTAATTGTTCCGATTGAACTTCTAATTGTTGGTTTTTTAATTTTATTTCAATTTGTTTTTTATGTATTTGTACAAAAGCCTCTACCTTACTCCTTAAAATAAGTGGATTAAAAGGTTTGAAAATATAATCAACAGCACCTGTTAAATAACCTGCTGAAACATGCTCGTTGGCTTTACTCAAGGCGGTAACAAAAATAATTGGGATATGCCTTGATTGAACTCGTTGCTTTATGATTTCAGCTGTTTCAAAGCCATTTAAACCTGGCATTTGTACGTCTAATAGTATGACAGCAAAGTCATATTTCAAAACACATTTTAAGGCTTCTTCTCCTGACCTTGCTTCTACTAAATGATAATCATTTGAGTTTAGAACCGCCTCTAACGCCAGCAAATTTTCTGGTCGATCATCAACAATTAAAATGTTTACCTTATCCTCAGTTAACATGAAATCCCCTCTATCTCTTTCTTTATTGTTGTTGAAGCAATTGAGAATAAAGTCAGGTTGCTTATTTAACCTTCTTATAGAGTCTCTCAACCGTATCTATTTCTTCATATGTACTAGAAGATTTGTACATGTTAATGGATTCTTTACTACCTAACCCTAAAAACCCACCATCACTTAGACTATCATAAAAAAGGTCATATACCCGATTTGTTAGTTGTTTATTAAAGTATATAAGGACATTTCGACAAACAATCATGTGAAACTCGTTAAAAGAGTGATCGGTGACTAAGTTATGATGAGCAAAAATAAGATTCTTTTTTAAAAAAGGTTTTAACGTTACATAGTTATCTGTAACAGAATAGTATTCTGAAAATTCCTTCGTTCCACCAGCCTTTTGGTAATTTTTCGTATAAAGCTTCATATGATCCAGAGTTATCTTACCTTGTTTCGCTCTTTCAATAATTTTTTCATCCATATCTGTTGCGTAAATCTGGGCTTTCTCATAAAGTCCTTCTTCATGTAATACAATAGCCATTGAATATGCTTCTTCTCCTGATGAACAGCCCGCGTGCCATATTCTAATGTAAGGTAGCTCTCTTAAAATAGGAACGACCTTTAATCTAAACACCTTAAAAAAACCTGGGTCACGGAACATTTCCGTAACATTAATAGAAAAGTCACTTAAAAGTTTTCTCATTAAATCTGAATCATAAAGGACTTTAGCTTGAAATTCTGAGATAGAATGTACCTCTTCAATTTGAGCCCGATACCAAATTCTCCTTCTAATAGATGAAAAAGCATAATTCCTAAAATCATACCCATATCTCTGGTAGATTCCTTCTAACAATAACTTAATCTCAATTTTTTCAATCTCTTCTGCTAAGTGGTTAGGCTGATCTAGCAATATTACTCACCTACTATCTCCTTACTTGTGAAGCCATACCTTAATTAATGAAAGTAATTGCTCCATATTTACAGGCTTACTTATATAATCAGATGCTCCTGCTTTAATACACTTCTCTTTGTCACTTTTCATCGCCTTAGCAGTAAGAGCTATTATCGGTAAATCTTCCCATTTTTCATTTTTTCTTATTGCTTCCATTGCTTCGTATCCGTTCATTTCTGGCATCATGATATCCATTAGAACGAGATCAATGACCGGCTCTTTTTCTAATAGAGTAAGAGATTCTTTGCCGTTTTCAGCAAATACTACTTTCACCTTTTGCATTTCTAACGCCGTTGTAAGTGCAAAGACGTTTCTCATATCATCATCAACAACTAAAATACATTTATCTTGCAATTCGCTGTTAGATACATATTTAGGACAAACCACCTCATCCTTTACCTCATGATGTTGCTGTTCAAGTTTTATATGTTCTTCTTCTAAGGTAACTGCTACCTCATCGGTCAATTTTTGAACAACCGACATGCTATTTAAGTCTGGTAAATGTAACGTGAATTGACTACCTTGGTTCTCAATACTTTCAACCTCGATATACCCTCCAAGTAGTTCTGAAAGCTCTCTACTAATTGACAAACCTAACCCTGTGCCCCCAAATTTCCTTGTGATCGTTCCATCTTCCTGATAGAATGCCTCAAAAATCTGTTGCTGTTTTTCTTTTGTAATCCCAATACCTGTATCAACAACAGAGAAAGAAACCTTCATTCCCTCACTTTCTGGACCTTTTTTTACTTGTAGTTCAACGCTTCCTTTACTTGTGAACTTAAAAGCATTAGATAAGAGATTTTTTAAAATCTGTTTTAATCGTTGATCATCTGAAAAGATTATGGTTGGCGCTGATTCATCAATATTGATTTTAAAGTTTAGGTCTTTTTGATTCGAAACAGGCATGAATTGTCTTTCTACAAACGCCCTCACATCTGAAATAGGCACTTCTTCTGGGTAGACTTCCATCTTACCTGATTCAATTTTAGATAAATCCAAAATATCGTTGATAAGATTAAGTAAATCTGTTCCAGAAGTAAAAATCGTATTTGCATGCTCCACTTGAACATTCGTTAGATTTCCATTTTGGTTCTCTGCTAATAATTGCGATAATATAAGCATACTATTTAAAGGTGTACGTAATTCATGAGACATATTCGCAAGAAACTCAGACTTATATCTCGAGACCAGTTTAATACTTCTATTCTTATCCTCTAAATCCTCTTTGATCATTTCTAACTCTTTTTTACGACCATCTGATTGCTTATACTGTTCGTGTAGTTGTTCATTTATTAACCTTAATTCTTCTTGTTGCTGCTGAAGTTCTTCTGCTTGTGTTTGTAATTCCTCTGCCTGCGTTTGAGATTCTGCTAACAGCTCTTCAATTCTCACGTGATGTAAAATCCGTTTAATGCTTGATCCAGATGCTTGACAAACTTGTCTTAAAATACTGATTTCTGATTCTGTAAAGGATTCAAATTTAGCTAACTCAACAACTCCGAGTACATCACCTTCAAATACAATCGGGAGAAGAATTAATGAAGTAGGCGTTGATTCTCCTAATCCCGACTTAGTAGTAATATATCCCTTAGGCAGCGGGTCAATTTGCATTACTCTATTATCTGCCGCACATTGTCCAACTAAACCTTTACCAAGGTCAATAGATTCAACCATCTCACTTTCACGTTCTTCTGTGCCTGCATAAGAAGCTAACTTTTTTAATTTAGTCGATTCGTCTTTTATATAAATCACACCATGCGTTGCTCTTACAAACTGAGCTACATTCGTCATAAAGGTTTCTCCGAATTCATTTAACTCTTGTATTCCCTGTATTTTCATGGCGATTTCTGCATAACGAGATTTAATCCAATTTTCCTCTTTTAGCGTATGAGCCACTTGTTTTTCTTGCTTTGAAACCTTTTCAAGGGCTGCAGCCATTTCATTATAGGCATTTGAAATGTCTCCTATTTCATCAGTGGAGATGTTGTTAATCCTTGGTAAATTGTCAAGCGCGTGTGAAGGTACACTTGTGATGATTTTTCGAACATGGTTAATGCCTGTAGAGATATTTTTAATTATGATGTATGTAATAAAAACGACAATCCCAATAGAAGCCACAATGAAAATAGCTAGTATAGTCATTGCTCTTTCATACGCCTGATCAGATTCAACAAGAGCACTAAGTAATGTTTGTTCTTCGAGCTCGACTAAGGCGTCTATCTCTTTAAGCATTTCGAACCTAATGTTTTGTTCGAATAAGTAATTCCTTGCTAGCTCAGTACTTTCTGTTGTTGCCAGCATTATGACATTCTGTACCATTTCAGAATAAGCAAGATGTAAATCTTGAATAGAAACAATTCTGACGTTTTTCTCCCTATCGTTTGAGGAAACTTCATCTAAAGTGTTATACATACGAGTGATAGAATGAAGCGATTGATTAATAGTTGTGACTTTTTTACTTTGCTCAGATTCTGTGTCGATCAATAGCAACTCCCGTACTTCTCTCGCAACGATATTCATTTCATTTTTTAATTCTTGCGACAGCATGACTCTTGTATAATTGTCTAAAACGACTTCTCGCAACGACTCATTCTGACGATCTAATGTATTATAAACTGTCACACTTAGCAAGATAATAATCAAAATAATGGTACCTAAACCTAAAATAAGTTTTGTTTTCAGTTTCATTTTATTAAAACCCTCTTTTACTAATCATTTATTTCTAAGATCTAAATATTACTGTTCTATTACTAGTTTACTATATTAACTAGTATGTTGACATAGAGAATCTAGCAATTAAAGCTAGAAAACTTACCATACAAAAAAAGGTAATAAAAGGGTTATTCGTCCCTTTTTATTACCCTCTATTTAATGCCAGTTCAGCTAGTTCATTATGCTATGCCTTCTTTCGCGCACTTGCTTTTTCTGTCTTTTTTTCTGTTGTCGGTTGCGAAACATTTTTAGTTGCAACCGGTTTTCGTTTTCTTGTAGCAGGCTTTTTCGTTTTTGTCTTGTCGAGTGATGCCTGTAGTGCAGACATTAAATCCGTGACATTTGAAGGTGCAGCTGGTTGCTTTTCGGTTGCTGTCACTGTATCTTTTCCTGATTTCTTTTCTTCGATAAGTTCCATTAAAGCCGTTCGGTATTCATCACTATACTTTTCTGGATCAAAGGTAGTCGTTAATTGATCAACGAGCATTAACGCTGTATCCAGTTCTTTTTGAACAACTAATTGCTCAGAAGGAACATTTGGAACTTCCTCAACATTCCGAACCTCATCAGGAAAGTGAATCGTCTCCATTACTAGCGTTTCTTTATAGACACGTACAATTGCTAATTGCTCTTTGGAACGAATAATGATTTTTGCAACTCCAATTTTTCCCGATTCTAACAGGGCTTTTCTTAACAACGAATAAGCTTTCCCTCCGCCATTATCCGGAGCAATGAAGTAACTTTTTTCAAAGTAAATAGGGTCAATTTCTTCTAGCTTAACAAAGTCAATAATCTCAACTGCCTTATCTTCATTTTCTTTTTTTAGCTTCTCAAGCTCTTCTTCATCTAACACAACAAATTTATTTTTTGCATATTCATATGCTTTTACAATATCTTCGTTCTTCACTTCTTTCTCACAACCTGGACAGACCTTTTGATAACTAATTGGTGTGTGACACTCTTTGTGTAATTGCCTTAACTTGATATCCTTATTCTCCGTTGCGGTATGAAGCTTTATTGGAATATTTACAAGACCAAAGCTTATGCTGCCTTTCCAAACTGTATGCATCACAGATCACCTACTTTTTTTCTTAATGTGCAAAGTTTTAATGATAAATATGTATCGTTCATTAAAAAGTGTAAAAGGCTAATGACAAACACACCAGAAAGTAGGTAGAAATAGTGAAACCAATGCTGTTGTCACCTGCCATTGACATTCCGAAAGAAAAAGGATGGATGTACGAAACCAAGTTTGACGGGTTTCGCTGTCTTCTTCATTGGACGGAGGAAACTCCCCAACTAATTAGTCGGAATGGTAAATCGTTAAATGAGCAGTTCCCAGAAATTATTTCATTCTGCCGTTCTCTCTATTCCCAAATAAAAGAATTATTGCCGTTAATTCTTGATGGAGAAATTGTTTTTCTACTTAATAACTTTAAAAGTGAATTTAAACATGTGCAATTACGTGGGAGAATGAAAACAAAGAGTGTAATAAACAAGCATGCTAATAATTTCCCATGTCATCTTGTAGTTTTTGATTTGATCAGTATTAAAGGTGAAAATCTAAGTGACCAATCTCTTCCAAGAAGAAAAAAAACATTACAAACATTTTTTAAGCAGTATTCGTTACCTACGTGCGTTATGTATAAAAACTCGAAACGTCTACAAGCGGTTGACTCTTATGACAACAGTGAACATTTATGGAATAAAATCGTACTTTATAATGGAGAAGGTCTAGTTGCCAAGAGAAAAAAAAGTTTATGGGAAGCAGGTAAACGGACATCTAACTGGTTAAAAATTAAAAATTATCGTTTTATTTCTGTCTGTTTAACGAAATATGATAAAGCAAATGGGTATTTTCATGGGGCTGTTTATAAAGATGATCAGCTTTTAGAAATTGTTGTTTTCCGACATGGCTTATCAGAAGAAGAAGAGGATACATTATTCACTTTTTTTCAACAAAATGGTCAAAAAACTTCGACGAGTGTATGGGAAATTGAACCCTCTATTTGTGTAGAAATTGCCTGTATTGATTTTGATGGGAAACAATTGAGGGAACCGCGATTCCATGCTTTTAATTTTCAATTAGAACCAAGTGAATGCACTTGGAAATTAGTATTACGCCAACTCCATCCATTACCACCAAGCTTTAATGTGACAAGTCTTGAGAAACCACTCTGGCCGCAAATACATGTTGATAAGGATGATTACCTTCTGTACTTACAAAAAGTAGCTCCTTATCTTCTACCGTTCTTACAAGAACGGCTATTAACCGTCATTCGCTATCCTCATGGGTCCGCTGCAGAGCATTTTTATCAAAAACACTGTCCAGACTACGCTCCTAGTTTTGTTGAGACGGAACTTGTAGAGGACATTAACTACATTCTATGCAACAACCTTGAAACCCTGTTATGGCTAGGTAATCAACTTGCCTTAGAGTTTCATATTCCTTTTCAAACACGAGATACAAATAAGCCAACTGAGATTGTTTTTGATTTGGACCCACCATCAGTTGAAGAATTTTCATTAGCGATAGAAGCAACTTTACAAATGAAAGCCATTTTTGATCAATTTAAGCTAGAATCCTTTGTTAAGACGTCTGGTGGAAAGGGAATACAACTTTACATTCCTTTACCCGAACAACAATATTCTTACGAACAGACTCGAATATTCACGGAGTTCGTTTGTCAATTTTTGTGTGAACAACAACCAAAGTGGTTTACAACAGAACGTCTTAAGAAAAATAGAGGCAATAAATTATACCTTGATTACATTCAGCACGATCAAGGAAAAACAATTGTTGCCCCATACTCACCACGTGGAAGCGTATTTGGACAAGCGGCAACCCCTTTACTATGGCAAGAGGTAAACGCAGCGTTAAAACCATCTATGTTTACTCTTCCTGCTGTTATTGAACGCCTAGAGAAACAAGGAGATCCTTTTCTGCACTTACGACAAGTCAACGAACAACCTTCGTTTGGAAATGTGTTAAAACAACTAAATGAACTTATTAGATAAAGGAAAGGAGTCACCAAGGAAAAATCGTTCCTTGGTGACTCCTATATTTCTAGTTAATCCACTTAACAATATCACCCATCGGTTTCCTCGTTTTCGAACGTGGTTCAACTGCTCGATAACCAAATGCAACCATAACCGATATATCAAATGAACCATCTTCTAGCAGTCCCTTTTCTTTTAGAAAGGTATGAACAAGATTGTAGTTGAACCCTTCAATTGGACAGGAATCGACACCAATTTGAGCAGCTGCCGTCATCATATTTGCTAATGCAATATAGGTTTGTTTTGAGGACCAATCAAAAATGGTTCGCTCACTCTGCAATAAGCCAAATTTTTCTTGAAAATTTTTATATCTTTCCGGAATCTCCTTTAGAACATCTGCGGGGTACTTCTTTACTGTCCTTAAGTGCCGAGCGATATATTCCGAATCAAATTTTACATCTTTGATCGTTCGTGCAAGTATTATAACAAAATGACTAGCTGTTGGGAGCTGTCCTCCTGCTCCCCAAGCAATGTCTCTTAGCTTTTCTCTCCATTCCGTATTCTGAACAATAATAAACTTCCAAGGCTCTATCCCTATAGAGCTAGGTGATAAGCGTCCAGTCTCTAAAATAAACTTAAAATCTTCTTCGGAAATTTTCTTATCCGGATCAAATGTTTTTGTCGCATGTCTATAATGAAGCGCGTCTAGTACTTGTTTTTTTACATTTTCTTTATTCATCTTTCCCTCTCCATTTCTTATTTTAGGAAGGATGGTACCATACCTTAGAAAAGAAAACAAATGAGTTGTATTCCTTTACCCTTCACGGCTCATCACTGCCTGCGCTAACAACACTGCTGTAATTCCAGCGGTTAATTTGCCTACAATCATTGCAAAGACCATCTCTTTTTTCATTCCTGCTACAAACCCTAAGTGACCACCTAAAACAAATGCTCCACTAACGGCAAACGCAACGTTAATTACCTTCCCTTTTGGCTCCATATCTTTATATATAGCTAACATTGGAATAACGTGAGCCACGGAAGCAATTAAACCAGTAGTTGACATCTCATTTATTCCTAATCTTGAACCCATTTTCAGTAAATTTTTCTTAAATACGCTACTAATAAAAGTCACCATTGGAAAGGCGCCTGCAAGGATAATTACGATCATACCGACAATTTGAATTCCTTCATTGAGTGGGGTCATATTGGGAATAAGAACGAAACCTGTTAGAGTTTCAACAATGATGGCAGTTAAACCGATAATGGCTATAATTTCGATTGCCTTTCCAAGAATTTCAAACCCTCTTATCATTTTAACCGTTGCCTTCCATAGTCCAAGAGCAATAAATAAAGATAGCGCCATTGTTGGAATTAGATTGGCCATTACGACTTGCATATCAAGCTTGGCTACAAAACCACCTATTAAACAACCTATTGGAACGGTGATTATTCCAAGTAGTACACCTTTTGCAAAATAACCGTGATCTTTTTTATCAATTATTCCCAATGCGACTGGTATTGTAAAGACGATAGTAGGTCCCATCATGGTTCCTAAAAATACCCAAGAAAAAATTTCAGCATCAGGACTCCTAGCCATTTCAACAGCTAAGGCATACCCTCCCATATCTAATGCTAAAATCGTATTAGCAAATGCTGCAGGGTCCGCTCCCACCAGACCGTAAATAGGAGCAATAAAAGGCGTTACTAGCTTGGCAATCACAGGTGCTAAAGAAACGATTCCAACCATTGCCAGTGTTAATGGCCCCATTGCCATAAAACCATTTGTAAAACTTTCTCCTAACCCCCATCTATTTCCCAAACATTTATCGATCGCACCTAAAACTAAAAAGAAGACCATTATGTAAACAATGATATCGTTTATCCCCATGTTCTAGCTCCTAAAATGAATTCAGCATTTCACCAATCAAATTTCACATGAACAAAGATTGCTATTATTTAATCTAAACACATTTTTCGCGAAATTTCCACACTTACCCAGTCGCATTTGAGGACATTTGCATACTGTGTATTAACCCTCCTTTTGAAAGGTGGTATCGATATGGGTTACTACGGTCCTTGGTACGGAAGTTATGGATATTGTTGCCCTCCTACACCTAGGCGAGGTTCAGGTTTTGGCTTTGCTCTCATTGTAGTGCTTGTCATCCTGTTGATCATCCTTGGTGCAAGTTGGTTTAGGTAACGTCATAGAGCGCCTGTAAAAGGGCGCTTTTAGTACTGAATAACCAAACTTAATACAAGTTAATGCTAAGTGTACCTATCTAAGCTTGAGCTTTTATTTAGCTACTTCGAAAGATCAATCTTGTTCAACTCTTACAAATCCAATTCGTTTCTTAAATTGTAATAAAAAGAGTGTCACATCAAGGTCCTCACTAATTTGAGAAGTCAATTGGTTATGTTATAGTATGGATGGATGTAATCTATTCAAATACTATTTAGGAGGGCACTTAAATGAGCGTACATATTGGTGCAAAACAAGGTGAAATTGCTGAAACAATACTTCTTCCAGGAGACCCTTTACGAGCAAAATATATTGCAGAAACGTTTTTAGAGGATGCTGTTTGTTATAATGAAGTAAGAGGAATGTTAGGCTTTACTGGTACATATAAAGGAGAGAGAATTTCTGTTCAAGGAACAGGTATGGGTGTTCCTTCCATATCCATTTACATTAATGAATTAATGCAAGAATATAATGTTCAAAATTTAATCCGTGTTGGAACATGTGGTGCTATACAAAAGGATGTTAAAGTAAGAGACGTTATTTTAGCTATGAGTGCTTCAACTGATTCACAGATGAATCGTCTGACATTCGGTGGCGTCGACTATGCTCCAACGGCTAATTTTGATTTATTAAAGAAAGCTTATGATGTAGGAGTAGAAAAAGGGTTAAATTTAAAGGTGGGGAATGTATTTACCGCAGATATGTTCTATAACGACAATGGCGAACTTGAAAAATGGGCAAAGTACGGCATTTTAGCCGTTGAAATGGAAACAGCCGCTCTTTACACGATTGCAGCGAAATTCGGCCGAAACGCGCTATCAGTTCTGACTGTAAGTGATCATATTTTAACTGGTGAAGAAACCACTTCAGAAGAACGCCAAACGACATTTAGTGATATGATGGAAGTTGCTTTAGAAGCTGTCATCAAGAAATAAGAGAAATGAAAAAGACCGGTCACCGACTGAACAATGTTTCGGTGGCCGTTTTAATTTAGCATCTTACTACCTTTTGTTTAATAAATGTATATAATAAACGCCTCCCTGATATACTAACTTTGAAAACTTACAAAGAGGTGATTAGACATGACACAGAACACGAACAACAACAACCTTTTAGTAGCAGGAGTAGAAGAAGCATTAGATCAAATGAAATATGAAATTGCCACAGAGTTTGGGGTACAGCTTGGAGCTGATACGACTTCTCGTGCAAATGGTTCAGTTGGTGGAGAAATCACAAAACGTCTTGTTCAAATGGCTGAACAACAGTTAAACGGTTCAAGATTCTAAATAAAAATTAATTTTTCGCCCACACTCACTCCATTAAAAAAGCATCTTGGATTTTATAAATCCAAGATGCTTTTTCTATCTATCATACTAGCCTAATTTCTCCTGAGAAGCTGGTTTAATATGCAGTTCAGAACATGGGCCGGCTTGAAGCATGTAACTACCACCATCATGACCAAGGGTTTCTTTTACTCCTTTAGCGATATTGATAGCAGAGTTTAAGTCAATGCCTGTTTCCATTCCCATCTCATGAAATGAATGAACGAGATCCTCCGTAGCAATATTGCCAGATGCACCTGGTGCATATGGACAACCTCCTAATCCAGCAATAGAGCTATCAAAATGGATCACTCCTTGTTGAAGCGCTGCCACAGCATTTGCTAAAGCCATTCCTCGTGTGTTATGAAGATGCATTGAGAAGGTCATCGCAGGAAATTGTTCCTTAAGATTTCCTAATAAGTTGTACACTTGCACGGGATTCGCCATTCCAGTTGTATCAGCAAGCGAAACCTCATCTATTCCCATTTTAGTATATCGATCTAATATTGCTACAAGACGACTTAAAGGCACATTTCCCTCGTACGGGCAACCGAATGCTACTGAAATCGATCCTCCAACTTTTACTCCTCTTTTTGCAGCCACTTCAATGATTGGCTCTAATTTATTTTGAGCTTCTTCACTAGTACTGTTAGCATTAGAAAGACTATGAGCATCAGTTGCAGAAAGCATCAACTTTAACTTTGTAATTCCAGCATCAATGGCTCTTTCTGCTCCTTTTACATTAGGTACTAAAGCTCTAAACTTAATCCCTTTAAGGGCTTGAGATTTTCTTACTACTTCTTCTGCATCCTTTAATTGAGGAATTGCTTTAGGATGAACAAATGACGTAATCTCCATTGATTTAACACCTGTTGATGCAAGCTCTTTAATAATACGTAGCTTAGTTTCTGTTGGGATCCATTCCGTCTCTGCTTGGAATCCATCACGAGGAGCCACTTCACAAATTTCTACTTTTGAAGGTATTATAAGCTGTTTTAATTCATTCATTAGATAATCCCCTTTTCTTTTAAGTTTGCTAAGTCTTCAGCGGTTAATCCAAGACTTGTTAACACTTCTTCATTATGCTCTCCAAGTTCTGGTGCGCGGTGACGAATCGCCCCAGGTGTTTTGGAGAATTTAGGTACTACTCCTGGAACTTTAATCGTACCAAGTCGTGGATGTTCGACTTCAACAATATTCTCTCTTGCTTTATACTGCGGATCTTTAAAGATATCTTCAATCGTTAAAATGGGGCTTACTGGTACACCAAATGAATCTAATTTATCTGTTAATTCTTGTTGTGTTAATTGTTTAATCCAATCTGAGACAATTCCTTGAACGTCAGCATCATTCTTCAAGCGTTCTGAGTTGGTATAATAACGAGAATCCTCTAACATATCTGTGCGCTCCATCGCTTCAGCTAATCTGTTGAATGTTGAATCTGTGCTACACACTAGTACAACAAACTTGCCATCCTTTGTTTCGTATGTGCCCGCCGGACTTGAATGCCCCGCAAGTCCAGGACTTCTTTCTCTTACTTTTCCATTTTGATCGTACTCAGCTATTAAGAACTCTAACATACGGAAAATAGATTCATATAAGCCCATCTCGACTACTTGGCCTTCCTCATCATCATTTACCTCTTGGCCGTAAAGGGCACTCACTGTCGCAAACGCCACATAAATGCCTGTAATGTAATCAAGTAGTGAATAAGAAGGACTTACTGGTGGACGATCTGGATACCCTTGAATAGCTGTATGACCACTAAATGCTGTCCCTGGAGTTCCAAAACCAGCCTTTTCTTTGTAAGGACCTGTTTGACCATAACCAGACACTCTAGTCATAATTAGTTTAGGGTTAACCTTTTTTAATTCCTCATAACCTAGTCCCCATTTTTCTAAGGTTCCTGGTCTGAAATTTTCAATGAGTACATCCACTTTTGCTATTAACTTCAAAAAGATTTCTTTTCCCTCTTCAGAGCGAATGTCTAATGTAACAGATTTTTTATTACGAGCTAATCCAGGCCATCTTAATGGCTCCGTCCCTTTCCAAGGACCTACCGTCCGAAGGGTATCACCCTTACCAGGTAATTCAACCTTTGTAACTTCTGCACCTAAATCTGCTAGTAGTGTCGCACCAAACGGAGCTGCAATCATTGTAGAGATATCTAATATCTTCACACCTGTTAATGGTCCAAAACTCATTTTTTTCATTTGTTTGCACTTCCTTTTAATGTAAATTTAATTAGATTACTTTTCACGATCTCCTAAAACATGATCACGAATATGTTTTAAGTGATCAAGTGTAGCCTCAACTGCTTTTTCCGCGTCTCTTTGTTTTACCGCCTCTAAAATAGCTCTATGCTCACTTAACGATTTAAGATAACGAGATTCTGAATGCAGTGTCTGCTTTCGAACTTGACGAATCATATTTAAATTTGACTCCATCATCGAGACAAAAACAAAGTTTTGAGTAGCCTCTGCCAAAGCTAAGTGAAAACTGCTATCTGCTTCTACATGCTCCTCAGGGTACTTTAATTTTTCCTCCATTTTTGTCATCACATCTTCAAGCTTACTTATGTTTTCACTGGTTGCTCTTTGACTAGCTAATTCTGCCACCTTTGGTTCAAGTGCTTCTCTGGCTTCTAAGAAGTAAATAATGGCGGTTTTTTCTAACATATCAACTGTATTAAATTGATACTTTAAGGTCAAAGTTTGATCAACCCGTTGGATAAATCTCCCACCACCTGGTTTTGAAATTATAATTCCTTCTGACTCTAAAACTCTGCATGCTTCTCTTAACGAAGTTCGACTACACCCTAAACTTTCAGCTAATTTACGCTCTGCAGGTAGTCTATCACCCGGTTGTAATTTTCCTTCGTCAATTAACTCCAATAGCTGTTGGACGATTTTCTCATATAGTCTTTCACTTCGTACAGTTGAAAAATGTGAATGGGTCATAGTTATCCACTCCTAAAGAAGTATAATTGGACTATTGGGTAGTCCAATTCTTATTAAATAAATTATATAAAATAAAACGTCTGTAGTCAATCAAAACGAGGCCTTCGTTTAAAAGAATCTTTTCCTAATAAAAAAAGTTGTCCCCAGTATTTCCGGAAACAACTTTTTTATTATTTAGTTGATTTTTTAATAATATCAATAACTGTTCTCAATTCGTCTACCGGGATCTGACCTGGAGCAGAACTATTTTGCCCCATACCAAATGTAATCGTGGAACCAAAAACGAATCCAAACATTCTAGTAATTGCACCATATTTCCCCATCGAAATGGTCACTAATGGAAGGTCAACCATTTTTTGAGCATCTTGTGTTGTCTGTAATAAAAGTAAAACATCATCTAATTTTTTAGACATTACAGAAATTTTCACTAAATCGGCCTCAAATGTCTGTGCAGCAACACATTTCTCTAAAAGGACAGAAGATTCAGGCGTATATTCAAAATTGTGGTAAGATAATATAAATTTGACATTATGCTTATTAGAAATCGTTCTTAAATATCTTATATCCTCTTTATTATTAACTAACTCATAGTCAATAATATCGACTTGTTTCGTAGAACAAACATCCTCTATTAGTTTGATCTTTGCTGGTTCGGTTAAAAGAATTGGATTTCCACCTTCTTTTATCGAGCGAATGGTAAAGAGAATTGGAATATCCTCCACATGAGTACGAATAATGGAGAGCATTTCAACTACTTTTACAGTATCATCTAAATTTTCAAAAAAATCAGCACGCCATTCAACCAGATCAGGCTTCTTTCCTTTTGCAGCCTCTAATTCAATGAGGAGTTCACTTTTATTTTTACCGACTAAAGGAATACAAATTTGTGCATTGCCTTCCCCTAATTCTATACCTCTTACTTTAACATTCTTACTTTGAGCAACCTTCCCGTTCATGGCCTAACTCCCCCTCGTTTATCTGAATAAATTTCTTATGAGCAGCTTCTCTCTATCACATTTTAAAAATAGTTCCTCTAATAATAAAGGAACTTAGTCCTTTTTAGCAACCTAAAATTCTGTCATTTTATATTTTGCATTAACGATTACGCTTTCGCGCTTTTAAGCTTTTATGTACTAAAGTTTAATGCAAATATGAAAAATTAGCAACCTTTTATAAGGAAATCTTTCATTTATAATAAAAAAACTCTCCTATTAAATTAGGAGAGAATAATATATCCATGAAGAAAAATCAAGGGTTAACCGTACTAGTTCTTGGATGTGCCGCGAAATAATCTTTTGCAGTTTCTAAACAATGTCTTGCAAATTCTTCATAACCTAATTCTTGCGAGCGCTTCAAATTCGGAAGTTCTATCGCATAAGGCATCTCAGGTAAGCGATTAACGATACTAGCTACATCAATACCACCTTCACCAACATATAAGCGTTCCTCTCTCAAAATACGAACCATTTCGTCCGCCGAGGTTGGAATAGTTGAGGTGGCATCACAAAGATGAAAATAATGGAACCATTCACGCGGAATTGTGTCAAGCTCTTCTATTTTGTCTTTTGAACGATGAAAGTGATGCGCATCAATCATGAGACCGGCGTTCTCTTTTTTGGCAGCATGCAGGACTTCAAGCGCTCCTTTTAGATTTTTAACACTCGCTATTGGAACAAACTCTAAATCAATCGTAAGTCCAAAGGGTTCGGCTAAATCACATAGTTCTTGGAAACATTCAATTGCAAAGTTACGATCATCTGTCCAAATGCTACTAAGCACATGTTTTCCGCCAAGCTCAGCTGCAACTTCAAAAGCTGGGAGATACTTTTTGGGATCAAGACCTTCATAGATTCTTGCCAATTCTATATCTAGAACCTTCACTCCCGTCTCAGAAAGAGCCGCTTTCGTTTCCTTCATCATTTGCTTGTTTTCAGCTAGTGCATAATTAGGCTCACCTGGGAGTCCCATAAAAATAGGCCGCAAACTAACAAAATCATAACCTGCTCGCGCTGCAATATAAATTAACTCCGGCGGTGAACAACCAAGTGCAGTAAGATGAGCTAAAGAAAATTGCTTTGTCATTTCTTTGTTCCTCCAATCGTGTTAACCTCTACCATTGATGCAGAAACATCACACTTACAGGGATAAATGATTACCTAAAAGAGAGGGATGTTTTGTTTCTAGACAAATTCAAGAGTCCTAACCTAAGTCGCTAGGACTCTTGAAACATGTATCAAGTAGTTACGTGGTGTACTTTTTTGCCTGGTGAATAAATGTCCATGATATTCCAGTGACCCGAAGTAGGAGTTGGGTTATTAATCATAGCTACATCAATCACTACCGGCTTATTCATCGCAATGGCTTTTTCAAGAGCTGGCTTAAACTCTTCAGCAGAGTTCACTTTGATCCCTTCAATTCCATAAGCTTTAGCAATCGTTGCATAATCCGGTGAATAGTTTTCACCATCAATTTGGAAAAGCGTTCCTAGCGTTGTACCGAAATGGGCTTTTTGTAAGCCGGCGATTGTACCAAACGCAGAATTATTCATGATGACCCATACAACAGGAATGTTTTCTTCTTTAGCTGTCGCAAGAAGTGCTGGGTTTTGTCCAAATCCACCATCACCTACTAACGATACAACCACTCGATCTGGATTTGCTACTTTAGCTCCAAGTGCAGCTGGTGCTCCAAAGCCCATTGTTGCAAAACCACCAGGAGTTAACACTGAACCTGGTGTGTAAATTGGAAACTGCTGCCCAACACCATTTTTATTCCAACCAACATCAGTAGTGATGAAAGCATCTCTAGGAAGTACTTCACGAACTTCACTTAAAATACGTTGTGGTTGCATTGGAAAAGCATTGTCCGTAACGAATTGTTTATTGCTGTTAATAAACTCTGCACGTACTTTAGCAATTTCTTGCTCAAGTAATTCATTTTTTAACCCGTCTGGGTAAAGTTCTTTTGCTACACGATTAATGACTTTTAACGCTTGTTTTAAATCCGCAACAATTCCCATTTCAGCTGGATAATTTCTTCCGATCTCACTTGGGTCGATATCAATTTGAATCAGTTTAGTATTTGGAATATCAAACGTATATTCAGGTTCCCATGAACTACTGTCCGCTTCAGCAAAGCGCGTTCCTAGGCCAAGAATCCAATCTGCTGTTCTAGTTTTCTCGTTAATAAATTTAGTTCCCCAGAAACCAGTCATACCTAATGTCAATGGATGATCATCAGGAAGCACACCTTTCCCCATTAGAGAGTGAGCAACTGGAATACCTAAGTGATCCACTAATTCTTTTAATTCTTTCGCTGCATCAGCAAGGACGACTCCTCCACCAGCGTAAATTACAGGATTTTTCGCATCGACAAGTGCTTGAACAACTTTTTTCGCTGTAACATCATCAATAGATGGCTTTTCAAGTTGTTTTGTATGATGTTTCACACGGTCGAAGGTGCTTTCTTCAACTTCTTTCGAGAAGATATCCATTGGTACAGATACTAATACTGGTCCTGGGTTACCGCTCTCAGCCAATTGGAAGGCTTTTTCGAGAATCTCCGCAACATGCTCTGGACGCTCTACTCGCCAAGCACGTTTTACAAACGGCTTATAAACGTCAACTTGCGCAGCATCAGAATGTAAGTTAATTTCTTGGTGTGGATGCTTGCCATAGTAGTGACTAGGAATATCCCCTGCGATTACAACCATTGGAATGGAGTCAAGTGCTGCATTCGCAACACCTGTTGCTGCATTTGTAAGTCCTGGTCCAACATGGCTTAACACGACAGAAGCCTTTTTCGTTACACGTGCATAACCATCTGCAGCTGTTGATGCAATTTGTTCGTGACGCACATTAACAAAACGGATAGAACTTTTTTCAAGCTCCGTTAATACAGCAATATTTGTATGTCCACAAAGACCAAAGATATGTTCTACACCGCGATCTTCAAGGTATTTAACCATTAAATGCGAAACTAGTTTTTTCATTTTATTGTTCCTCCTTGAAATTTAAAATAATTTTTCCATATTTTCCAGACACTGCATCATCATACGCCTGTTCATACTCTTTGAAAGGCAAAATTTTAGAAATAACTGGTTCAGCATTAAAATTTTCCTGAGCTAAGTATTTGACACTTTTCTCGAAATCCATAGGGAAACTATAAATAATCGAACCATGAATCGTAATTTCCTTCCGAACAATGCGAACAATTGGCAAGTTAGCTTCAGGTGCCATTCCAACGAGAACAATGTCGCCACCAGGTTTTACGATGTCAATGGCTTGAATTACAGCAGGGCCAACTCCAGCGGCTTCAATGACAACTTCAAACTCGTTTTCAGAAACATCTGTAGGTAAAGCAGACTTTAAACCAGCGAAATGATTCTCTGCTTTAGCTAACTTTTCCTGATTAATGTCTATCGCCGTTATATTAGCACCTAAATAATGGGCTAATGAAATGGCTAGCATCCCTTCTGTTCCACAACCAATAATTGCGACAGAAGTCCCTTTTGAAATTTGGACTTTCTCAAGTGCATGAACAATGACGGAAAATGGTTCAATTAAAACAGCCTGTTCATCTGTAATATAATCTGGCACCGGCATAATGAATCTTGAGGAGATGACAAATTCTTCTGAGAATCCACCGTCCATATTTACACCGAGCGAACTTTTATTAACACAGATGTTTTTTTGGCCTTTCAAACAATATTCGCATTCGTCGCAAAACGTATTAGGTCCAACGACAACTCTCGTCCCGATCTCGTAACGGCATAATTCCCCTGTTTCAATGATCGTTCCAAGAAGTTCATGACCTGGGCGAACTGGATAAGTTGCATGAGGAATTTTCCCATTGTATACACCAACATCTGATCCACAAATTCCTGCATGGATTAATTTTATCTTTACTTCATCATCTTTCAGTGAATGGACAGATGGGAACTCTTTTAATTCGAGCTCTTTTGGATTTTTAAGATACAGTCCTAACATTTTCTTCACCACAGCCTTCTTTGACATCTCTCCCCTTTTAGTAAGGGGAGAGATGTCATCAATTATTCAGGTAGTCTAAGCACGATCATTTTCGTTTCAGTCATATCCTCAATCGCATAACGAGGGCCCTCACGACCAATTCCGCTATTCTTTACGCCGCCATACGGCCAATGATCTAAGCGGAAGTTAGAAGATCCATTAATCACAACTCCACCTACTTCAAGTGCATGTGCTACTTGGTAAGCAACATCCATTTTATTTGTAAAGATTCCAGCTTGAAGACCGAATGACGAATCATTCGTTTCTTCAATTGCTTCTTCAATAGTGTCATAAGGAATGATACCCACGATTGGTCCAAATACTTCTTGACAGACAACATTACTAGTTTTAGATGGATTTAAAAGTAACGTTGGTTCTACTGAAGCACCGTTTCTTTTTCCACCTGTTAATAGTGTTGCGCCTTCTTTAATAGCTTCCTCAATCCACTGCTCAATGCGAAGCGCAGAATTTTCGTGAACCAATGTACCTACATCTGTATCTGGTAGCAATGGATCGCCCACTTTAAGCTTTTGAACTTCCATTTTCAAGCGTTCTGCAAATTCATCTACAATGGATCTATGCACATAGATTCTTTGAACAGAAATACAACTTTGTCCTGAATTGCTAAAGCCTGTTTTCGCGCAAATGTCTGCAGCTCTTTCTAAATCAGCATCCTCATGAACAATCGTCGATGCGTTTCCTCCAAGCTCAAGTAACACTTTCTTCATTCCTGCAATTTTACAAATGTTCTTACTAGCAATCGTTCCACCTGTGAAAGAGATAATATTAACACGGTCATCTTTAACAATTTGTTGTCCTGCTTCAACGCCACCAAGTACCATATTTACAGCATTTTCTGGTAAACCAGCTTCTAATAATAATTTAAGTAATTCTGTAGCAATTAGTGCTGTCTGTGGTGCTGGCTTTAAAATCGTGCTATTACCTGCTGCAAAAGAAGGGCCTACTTTATGACAAACCAAGTTTAATGGCGCATTAAATGGTGTGATTGCTGCAACAACTCCTGCTGGCACACGGAAAGTCGTAGCAATCGCTTTAGCTCCTCTTTCTGAAGCATCACCTGGTAATGTTTCACCTGTTAAACGTTTAGCTTCTTCGCCAGAAAGCTCCAACGTTTCAATGGAACGAGCAACCTCATCTAAAGTATTTTTTAGAGGTTTACCTAGCTCAAGGGAAATCAATTTAGCAAAACGTTCTTTTTCTTGTTCTAAAAGAGCTGCTGCTTTTTTTAATATTTTTGCACGGTCATAAGAAGAGATTTTTGCAATTTCCTTTTTAGCCACATATGTTGCTGCCAATGCATCTTCTACATCTGCTGGTGTTGCAAGGAATTGTTTACCAATCACTTCTCCAGAATAAGGACTTTTCATTTCCATAACTTCGCGCTCAGAAGAGATCCACTCTCCATTAATGAAAGGTTTTGCTTCCATAATAGTCATAACTTATCACCTGCTTCTTAAAATTTGTGAAAACGAATCTAGTAGATCGATCTAATGATTATACAAAAAAATAAACACTTATGTTATAATTAGATCGATCTAAAATATAACATTATGTCTGTAAACGTTACCATGATTTTACGATAAATCTGATACTTTAGCAATACTTTTTTGAAAATAATCTTACATTTTAGATTAATTGCTTCTGGATATCATTTTGCTCAAATCCTATTTAGCTTCTTTTATTTATAGACCTATTTAAAATAGATTAAAGAAAGGATTCAACAGAATGCTCATATTTATTTACTCGTTACTTGTCCTCTTGTATATAATCTCAAGATTTATTAATGATCCATTTTTGTCATTTACAATTGGATTAGTCGCTGCATTGTCACTAGTAATCTCATTTTTATTTTCTAGAGGTCTTTACCGAAATTCCGGTCTTGTTTTCCTTATTGTTGGACTTATTTTATTTTCACAAAATGACCTACCCTGGTACCAGCTATTCTTTTATTTTGAAACGATGCTCGGTGTTCTTTCGTTATTCCTCGTTTTACCTTTTATCAATTCGCTTATTCGTGTCGGCAAATATGATAAAAATCTGAGTACATTTTTAGAACAAGGTGTAACTAAATTGAGCAAATTATACAAAAGAAGTTTTCTTGTGACTCATCTTCTAGGATTATTCCTAAATATTGCTACAATACCTTTATTAGCAAAGTCTTTAAAATCAACATTGCATCAAATTCCTACGAAAACTACAAACAAATTCTATTCACAAAATTTGTTACGAGCATATGCATTGTGTCTTACTTGGAGTCCAATGGAAGTCATGGTCAGCACTTCCCTCGACATTACGAATACAAGTTATTTACAAATTTTCCCGATCGTCATTTCCACTGCCCTTATTGCAATTGCAGCCGATTGGATTCTTTCGTCTCACAAATTCACAGAGGAATTATCAATCATTCCTCCTAGTCAAAGTATTTCAATGATAAAAATCAAAAAGAAGATTTATGAAATGCTCCTATTATTAGCTGTCTTAATTGTGCTCGTTTCTATACTGCAATCATCTCTTAATAAGGGTTATTTATTTTCAATTATTGTACTTATTATTCCTGTTTCAATCGGATGGTCTATCATAATAGGTAAATTCAAACGATATTTTCAGATCACGATCCCACATTGGAAGGAACGAACAAACGGCTTGTCTAATTACTTTTTTATGTTCCTAAGTGCAGGTTTATTTGTAGATATGTTGTCTTTATCAGGACATCTTATGTTTCTACAGTTAACTTTTATTCATTTAGCTGACAAAACCTTTCTGCTATACGTTGTGATTGCTTCTTTCTTTTTAATCACATCATTAATCGGATTTCATCCACTAGTTTCAATTACGCTTATTGCAGAACTATTAAGTCCAATCGTATTTGGAGTATCCAATGTAGGACTTACAGTTGTATTAATTGCGTGTAGCTTGGCCACTGTAATGTACAGTCCATACAATTTATCTGTCTCTATCTTGGCGGAGCAAATAAAAATGAACCCCTATAAACTAGGATTATGGAATTTACCTTTTGCTCTTTTCTATATTTTATTGAGTATAAGTGTGGCTTATTTTATAAGTTTATTTTTCTAAAATTCCAACTATTATTTTTACATGTCAACCAATCTATATTATACTGTTTATAATCCTAATAAATTGAAAGAGAGCTTTAAAATGACTAACACTAATTTATCTCCACGTGAAAAAAGTATTGTCTTTATTGGTTTTATGGGCGTTGGTAAGACGACAATTGGAAAACTTGTTGCACAAAAGCTTTATCGTACGTTTATAGATATAGATCAAGAGATTGAAAAAGAATACAACATGCCCGTTCCAGAAATTTTTAATTCGATTGGCGAAAAAGCTTTTCGCGAAAAAGAAAAAAGTATGGTTTCAACTTTTTGTAATCAAAGATTAAAAGTAATATCACTTGGTGGCGGTGCGTTCTTACAAAAAGAAATTCGCGAACTTTGTTTAGCAAATTGTATCGTGTTTGCTTTAGATATCTCTTGGGATAGCTGGAAAGAGCGGTTAAATATTATTATTGATAACCGTCCCGTATTACAAGGCCGCTCTATTGAAGAAATAGAGGAACTATTTTATAAAAGAAAAGAAATCTATGCGACTCATAACTCTAAACTAACAACAGATAATTTAGACGTTGAGGAAATTGCAGACTATATTACAGATTCTTTAAAATTAGCTTGGGATTTATATGATAATTAATTAAGCAAATCAAAAAAGCTGAACCAATTGGTCAGCTTTTTTGATCTCTTTAATTAGAAACTATTACGTACTTTGACGAACAACTAATTCTGGTTGTAAAATAATTCGCTTTTGCTCACGTTCTTGATCAGCAATTCGTTCATGGAGAAGTTTCGCAGCTTCAGTCCCAATTAGCCTTGGAAAAGATGAAACGGTTGTCAATGGTGGACTATAGATAACGGTTTCCTGAACATTATCAAAACCGACTACGGCCATATCTTCTCCAGGGACTAAACCTGCTTCTTTTAGCCCCTGCATCACACCTCTAGCAACAAAATCATTAAAACAAAAAGCGGCTGTTGGTGGGGTCTCTAAAAGTAGAGCTTTAGTAACAGCGTGAACTCCACCTTCTCTTGTAACCGTATTTTCTATTATTAATGATTCATCAATATCAATTCCTGCCTCTTCAAGAGCCATGTAATAGCCTATTTTGCGTTCTTTCCAGGCTGAAGATTCAGAGGACCCTCCTAAAAATGCAATACGACGGTGTCCCTTCTTAATTAAATGCTCGACAGCAAGCTTAGATCCCTCTCTATAATCAATTCCTACATAATCACACTGTAGCTCTTTTATCTCTCTAACTGCGAGTACAATAGGAATATTCAAGTGACTTATTCGTTCAATCGTCTCTTTTGAACTATCCGAAACTGGACACAGAATGACTCCACCTACTCTATGTTCAAGCATCGTCGAAAGCAGCTTTTCTTGCTTTTTATCGGAATCAAACGTCGTTCCTAAAAAAACAGTATAGCCATTTTCTTCAAGTGCATTATGAACACCAACTAGTAAATCAGAATAAAACGGATTGGCAATATCTGTGATAATTAAACCTACTGTTGTCGATTGCTGTGACCTTAGATTAGCAGCTACTCGGTCATAAACATAACCTAATTCTCGAATCGATTTTAACACTTTGTTACGAGTGCCCTCTGAGATATTTGGACTATTTCTAACAATTAAAGAAGCGGTCGCACGAGAAACACCTGCATGATTGGCGACATCTTGTAAAGTAACACGGGAGCCTTTTTTTCGTTTCATATACAAATCATCCACCAGTTTAAGGATTTTTTATTAACAATTAAACTCTTAAGTCTATTATAGGGGTCTTTCCTCCGACTGTCGAATCATTATCTCTAAACCGCTATCTTAAGACACTAATTAAATAAAGAGATAATTGCGGAACAAAAATAATAATGATTAAAGTCGTAAGCATTGCCACAAAGAACGGAATTATTGCTCTTGATATGGCCTCTATAGAAAGACCTGAAATTCCAGAACCTACAAACAAATTAACACCTAATGGTGGTGTGATGAAACCAATAGCTAAGTTAACAACCATGATTATCCCAAAATGGATTGGATCTATTCCAATATTCATTGCAATTGGTAATAAGATTGGTGTTAAGATAATAATTGCTGCTAAGGTATCCATAAAACAACCGACAATTAAAAGCAACAAAGTGATTAATAAGATAATGATAATTGGATTTTCTGAGATTGATAGCATTACATCTGTAACCATTTGCGGAATTTGCTCAATGGTTAATAACCTTCCGAAAGCTGTAGCTGTACCTATAATAATTAAAACCGTTGCTGTCGTTAATGCTGAATCGGCAAATATCTTCGGTAATTCAACTATCTTCAACTCTCGATATAGAAGCAATGATGCGACTAATCCGTATACTACCGCAATAACAGCAGCTTCTGTAGGTGTGAAGACTCCACCATATATACCACCTAGAATAATGACAGGAACTAGTAAAGCCCATTTTGCATCCCAAACTGACTTTAGGAAGCCTGACAAAGTACTTTTCTCTTCTGTTCCTTTATAACCCATTTTTTTTGAATAAAGATAAGCATAGATCATTAAACCAACAGCTACTAAAATGCCAGGAATAACGCCTGCAATAAATAAGTTACCGATTGAAACACTGCCAACTACACCATAAATAACCATAGGTATACTTGGAGGAATAATAACACCAAGCGAACCAGCCGCACATACGACTGCTGTTGCAAATTTCTTATCATAACCTTGGCGCACCATAGCAGGAATCATCATTCCACCGATGGCAGCTACCGTAGCCGGTCCTGAACCTGAAATCGCTGCAAAAAACATACATGTAATAATGGTAGCGATTGCAAATCCACCTGTTTTATTTCCTACAATTGTATTTGCCACACGGAAAAGGCGCTCAGTCAAACCACCTTTTGCCATAATTTCCCCTGCCAAAATAAAGAACGGAACAGCCATTAAAGGAAAAGAATCTATCGAAGTTACTAATCCTTGTGCGAGAAAATCTAACGGTATTTTACCGCTATACATGATGGCTAATAGGGTAGCTACCCCTAACGATATACCAATCGGCACACTTAACAGTAGTAACAGCGCAAAGCTTCCAAATAATACAGTTGCTGTCATCCTAATACCCCCTACTCTTTCATCCCTTTATCAGTAATGATGTCTTGATTTTCTAATAGACGTTCTTGTTCTGTTTTCACATCAAATTCTTCGTTACCTAATAACGTACGAATCAGCTGAATGAGCTGTTGAATTAAACGAAATGCTGTTAGACCCATTCCAATAGGAGTGGCTAAATACACAAGCCCCATTGGTAATTGAAGTGCTGGTGATGTCTGACCAAACGCAAGTAGTCTACTAGCAATACTGTAGCCGTATATAATAACAAACACCGCAAATCCTAAGAAAATTAAATTTGCAATGATATTTAGCACAACTTTCCACTTGTCTTTTAGTAAGATAAGTATCACATCGACTTTAATATGGCGTTGCTTTTTCACTCCATAACTAATTCCTACATAGACAAGCCAAATAAAACAATATCTGGCTAATTCCTCAGACCATGCAAGTGATGATCCTAGTACATATCTCATAAATACTTGCATGAAAATAGCCGTAACCATAACTACTGAAAAAACAACTAAAAACACTTCCTCAATATGCTTATCTAGCCATCTTAATACTTTCATACGAATACCTCTCTTCCAGTAAATATCTATTAAGTAAAGAAAAACAAAACTATATATCTTTGCCAATTATAGGGTTACCATCACACTTTTTCTTTTTAGAATGCCTTATTAGCTAACACAATGATCGCTTCACTTTTTAGGACATTGGCAGTTTTCAATCGTACTTAGATAAATACTTTTGTTCATCTTTAATGACCGTATAGTATGTTGCACATTATCGTTAGTTTCAAAGTATAAGAGTTTAGATCTCAAGAAGATTCCTCTTCTCGAGATCTCTTAATTTACTTATTGAACAGCATCCAATAGCTGATTTACAAGATCTTCACCAATCCTAGATGAATATTTTTCATATACAGGTTGAACTTTTTCAAAGATTTTTTGTTGTTCTTCAGCTGATAATTCAGTAATAGTCATTCCATTTTCTTCTAAGAAATCATAAGCCTCTAACTCTTCTTGTTGGTTTAATTCACGTTGATAATTTCTTGCTTCTTCTGCTGCCATTGTCATAATTGCTAGCTCATCTTCTGTAAGTGTATCCCAGAACGCTTTACTAATCATAAATAAACTAGCATTGTAAATGTGTCCAGTTTTCGTTAAAAATTCCTGAACTTCATAAAAGTTAGAGGTCGTTACATTTCCTACAGGATTCTCTTGTCCATCTACAACTCCTTGTTGTAAACCAGCAAAAAGCTCAGTGAAAGCCATCGGCGTTGGGTTTGCTCCTAGTTCACGCCACATATCAATATGCAAATCATTTTCTAGCGTTCTAATTTTCAGTCCTTTAATATCTTCCAACGAAGTGATTTCTCTTACATCATTCGTCATATGTCTGAATCCGTTTTCCCAATAATTCAGACCAATCAATCCTTGTTCAGGTAAATCATTTAATAAATCAACACCAATTGGACCATCTAATACTTCATAAGCTATGTCTGTATCAGAAAATAAAAATGGCAGATCAAACATGGCAAAGCGTGGTGCAAATTGAGCAACTGGTCCAGTTGAAACTGTTGTCCCCTCAATCGTTCCTAATTGAAGTCCTTCAAGAACTTCACGGTCTCCACCGAGTTGGCCATTAGGGTGTACTTCTACTTTAATAGAGCCATTGGTTTCACTTTCAACAATTTCTTGAAATTTGTATAAGCCTTTAGTTAAAGATCTCTCATCTGGTGTTACAACTGCTAGCTTCATAACTTTAGCTTCTCCTGTAGCTGCTTCTTCACCATTTTGGCCAGATGGCTCTGCACTTTGTCCACCACAGGCAGCAAGAGCTAACATACTTGCTAAAGATAACGTTGTCAATAATTTCTTCAAATTAACCCCCCCTTAATAGTATAAAAATTTCAACAAATACTAGATAGCGCTTTCAATCTAACCGAAATTTTTTTAATAAGGAAACATTTCCACTTATAAAGTTTCTGTTTTCTTATTATTGATAATCCCCCTTTAAGGTTTATATTAGATCGATCTATTTTTGTTTTTAGATCGATCTAAACTCTAAGGTAATTCTACTCAAAAACAAAAGAAATAGCAATAGTGAAATTTTCTAAACTCTTAAATTTTTATAATAATTATCATTTCTCTTCTTAAATTAATTATGTTAAGAACTCTACTACTTTACTTAGAGCTTCATTATAATCTGATCCGATCGTTCGGACTGTGATACGATCATTATTTTTCAGCTGTAAAGTAATTAACCCTAAAAAGCTTTTAAGATTTACTTCTATTACATTGCCATTCACAATTTTCTTTAAATAAATTTCTGCCTTAAAATGTTGAACTAATTTACTTAATTCTGTAATCGTTTGCTCTTCCGAAATATGAATGCTTATTTGCTTAGAAGCTGTTTCACTCATTTGGTTACCTCCTTATGATTTATCATCCTTTTAATCGTTACTATAATCGATTGCTCATAATAAAGTAAATCATTTTCCAAAAAAAGACGAAACATAAGTTAGTCTCGCCCTATTTGCCTACTAAATTATTTAGATTCTCTAGATAGATCTCTTCCTTCAGCACCTACTGATGTACCCGTAATAGTATTGTCGTTCTGATTTGCCCCCTCCTTTTTTACTCCATTTGCTCCTTTTAAATACCTCGATTTATGTTTTTGCTGGACATGGTTAAATTTATCTAAGTCCTGATTTATCATTGATTTTACACCTCCCTTATTTTTGTATACTCAATTAGTGTTCATCCTTCTGGATTAAGGTTATGTTGCATAAACTCTTGCACCTCTGCAACTTGCTTAGCAGTAGCTTGACTTGTTTTATACCAACCTTTTTCACTCATTACTTCAAATAGTTTATATTGATTATGACTTGCATTATCAAAACACTGTTGATAAATTTTACGAAGTTCTTTATGACTCGATTCTAAGAGTGTATGACTAATACTTTGGCATCTACCTTTTTCGAGTTGTAAACATAGTTGTAACATCTCTCGGTCGGTCAAACCTCGGCCTTCTATATTATTTGGCATTCTTATGTCCCTCCATTATTGAATAATTCCAGATCGGTTAAAGTATTGCGAAAGGTCTGCAATTTTTAATTGGTGCTTTTCAGCAAGCTGTTCAAGTAAATTTCTTAGTTCTTGATCCTCACATTGAGAAGCGCACCAATTCATTGTTTTTGCTGTAATTTCTTCTGCTCTAATCTCATCTTCAATAAAGGACAACTCTTTTGTTGTAAGTTTACTCATTTAGCCCACCTCCTAATGTTTAACTTATTCTCTTATAGTATTGATTACATTGCAGATATTATTATTCAATATATATAAATCTTATTGATTTTTCATAAGCAGTATTTAATATGGTATCCTTATTGTGTATCTCGTTGCTTTATTGTTCATTTTTATTAGAAAGGAATCTTTTATGTTAGATAAACTTAAACAACACTTTGGTGATAAAGTAGTTCTGTGGAGTGATCAATTGGCTCATGATGATTATTGCTGGTATAAAACACCGGACAATCTCACTATTGGTTTTCCTGTTGATCAATTAACAACTAACGAGCAATCATTGTTAACGATCTTTTTAACACCCATTAACATAACAAAAAATTATCAGAGTAAATCAAATGAAGAGAGATTTTGGGCAACGCTATTATTTGATTCAGAGAGCAGCATAAATACGGCTGAAAAAGAAAATTCCACTTTTCGTTTTATTCATATGAATATCAAAGGAGAGATTCCCGATCATAGTACGTTATCTGAAGCAATAGCTAGTTTATTCTCGACGAAAACCGCCATACTTTGGGAAACGGAAAGACAAGGTGTCATAGTTGATTTGCAACCAGATATAACGGATTCTATAGAAAACCTTTATGATTCCATTAAAGATACAATTACAAGTGATTTCTACATTGACATATCCCTATACATAGGCCTGAGAAAATTTACATTTTCCGAAGCGAAAACACACTTCCTTTGGGAAAAAATGTGTTTTTCAACAGTCAGTCAATTAATAAGAAAGAGCATTTATAATGGTGAAGCAGTAATCCCTTACCTACTATTACATGAGGCAAGTCCTTCAACTTTACATCAGATTTCCGAGCAATTATTATCTAATGTCCTAAAAGAAAAAGAGCTTATTAAAAGTATAAAAATGTATTTAGATTGCAATATGAATATCTCTTTAGCTGCAAAGAAACTCTATCTTCACCGCAATACCATGCAATACCGTGTTGAGAAATTCGTTGAAAAAACAGGGATAGACATCAGGCATTTCAGTCATGCAGTTTCTATTTATCTGGCTTTACTAATAAATGATTCTAGCAAATAATGCATGGTGCACAAAAACCATGCATTCTTTTTTATGCACTTTTACAATATGAGAAAACGCTTTCTTAAGGTAGACTAATAACATACTTAAGAAAAGAAAAGGGGCGAGTTGTTATGGGAGAAATTCGTTTAGAAAATGTATACAAAATTTATGATGGTGATGTAACAGCAGTTACTGACTTCAATTTAAAAATAGAAGATAAAGAATTCATCGTTTTTGTTGGTCCTTCTGGATGCGGGAAGTCCACAACATTACGTATGATCGCAGGACTTGAAGAGATTTCAAAAGGAGACCTCTACATTGGTGACCGCCGTGTGAATGACGTTGCTCCAAAAGACCGTGATATCGCAATGGTTTTCCAAAACTATGCACTTTATCCACATATGAATGTATATGATAATATGGCATTTGGTCTTAAACTACGTAAGTTTAAAAAAGAGGAAATTGATAGACGTGTAAAAGAAGCTGCGAAAATTCTAGGTTTAACTGAAATGCTAGATCGTAAGCCAAAAGCGATGTCGGGTGGACAACGTCAACGTGTTGCATTAGGACGTGCTATCGTTCGTGATCCACAAGTTTTCTTAATGGATGAGCCATTATCTAACCTTGATGCTAAACTTCGTGTTCAAATGCGTGCAGAGATAGGAAAATTACATCAGCGCCTTCAAACAACAACCATTTACGTAACACATGACCAAACTGAAGCAATGACAATGGCTACTCGTATCGTTATCATGAAAGATGGGTTCATCCAACAAGTAGGAACTCCTAAAGAAGTTTATGATAACCCTGATAATGTCTTTGTTGGTGGTTTCATCGGTTCACCTGCTATGAACTTCTTAAATGGGAAATTAGGAGATGGTGTCTTCACACTTGGAGACGTTAAAATTAAAATTCCAGAAGGGAAAATGAAGCTTTTAAAAGAAAGAGGCTATGCAGGTAAAGAAGTCATTTTAGGTGTTCGTCCTGAGGACATTCATGATGAACTATTATTCTTAGAAGCTTCTCCGGAAACTCAAATTGAAGCAACTATTGAAGTAGCTGAATTATTAGGTGCTGAATCTTACCTTTACTCGAAAGTGGCAGGTCAAGATTTCATCGCTCGCGTAGATGCTCGTTCAGACGTGAAAAATGGTGAAAAAGTCCAATTAGCATTTGATATGAATAAAGTACATTTCTTTGATACTGAAACAGAAAAAAGAATTTACTAATATACAAAAGGTACCTCAATCATATGATTGAGGTGCTTTTTTCATTATTAAAAAAACAGGTAAAAACAATTGATTTGTTTTTACCTGGCTCATTATTAATTGGCCTTTACTTTCTTTTCACAAAATGATTTCCTAATACACCTATTTCTTTTATTTCACATTCAATTACGGCACCATCCCCAACTAATTCTGCTCCAACTGGACTGCCTGTTAAAATGACATCTCCTGGCTTTAAGGTCATCACACGTGAAAGATAGGAAATCATCTTTTGGATTGAAACAATCATTAGATGAGTCGGACTATTTTGCTTCTCATTCCCGTTTACTTTTGCTTCAACAAAGACGTTTAATGGGTCAAGCTCCGTTTCAATACAAGGACCTAGTGGTGTAAAAGTATCAAATGATTTTCCAATCATCCAATGTCCATCCTCATGAAAGAATTGAGGTGCTGTAACATCGTTTGCGATCGTATAGCCAAACACATAATCAAAAACGTCTGGTTCCTCTACATCTTTTGCTTCTTTTCCAATGACGACCGCTAATTCAGACTCAAACTTAACTTGTTCGATTGCTTCTGGAATAACAATCTCTTCATCAGGACCAATCACAGATGATGTTGGCTTAAAGAAAAAGACAGGAAGCTCTGGAGATTTCTCTGGAAGTTCTTCCACACTCGTTACAAAGTTCGCACCAATTCCGATTACTTGATTAGGTTCAAGAGGCGCTAGGATTTGAACATCATGGTAGGAGAATAGTCTTCCTGTATAATCCCATTCTCCAAAGATATCACCACTCACCACTTGAATCTCCTCACTTGAAAGAACTCCAGTAAATACTTCTGATTCAACTGTAAATCGAACAAATTTCATAGTATCAATTTCCTCTCAATATTTTTCTGTCCATTGCTATAGCCAACTCTTATTATGCGTTTTGAGCAATTTTGGCTTTTGCTTCCTGACGACGTCGATGTAAGATTGGCTCCGTGTATCCGCTTGGTTGTTTACAACCTTCAAAAACTAGTTCGCATGCGGCTTGGAACGCAACAGACTGTTCAAAATCTTGAGACATTGGACGGTATTCGGGGTCATTTATATTTTGTTCATCAACAACTTTTGCCATCCGCTTTAATGTTTCATTCACTTGTTCTTTTGTACAAATTCCATGACGCAGCCAATTCGCAATATGTTGACTTGAGATTCGTAATGTAGCTCGGTCTTCCATTAAACCAATATTGTTAATATCGGGTACTTTTGAACAACCAACACCTTGCTCTACCCAACGAACCACATAGCCTAGGATTCCTTGAGCATTGTTGTCAAGCTCTTGTTGAATCTCTTCTGAACTCCAGTTTGTATTAGAAGCTAAAGGCAATGTTAATATATCGTCTAATAGTTCAATAGACTGTTTAGCTAATACATCTTGCACTTGCCAAACATCCGTTTGATGATAATGTAGCGCATGTAACGTTGCGGCCGTTGGCGAAGGAACCCAAGCGGTATTAGCTCCAGCTTTAAGTTGACTACCCTTTTGATTTAACATCTCTGCCATCAAATCTGGCATTGCCCACATTCCTTTCCCAATTTGAGCACGCCCTTGCAATCCACTAGCTAATCCCACTTTCACGTTAGACTTCTCATAAGCAACTAACCAATCGGCAGACTTCATTTCACTTTTTCGGATAACTGGACCTGCTTCCATCGATGTATGAATTTCGTCACCAGTCCGGTCCAAAAATCCAGTATTAATAAATACTACTCTATCTTTTACTTCACGGATACAAGCCTTTAAGTTTATGCTTGTTCTGCGTTCCTCATCCATCACACCAATTTTAAGTGTATTTCTCGTTAGACCAAGCATATCTTCGACTCGATTGAAAAGAAGATTAGCAAAGGCCACTTCTTTAGACCCATGCATCTTTGGCTTAACAATGTAAATAGAATCTTTTGTTGAATTCTTTTGGCAATTTCGCAAAAGGTCTTGTTTAGCAAGTAAACTCGTAACAACACTATCTAATATCCCTTCAGGTACTTCCTGACCAGATGCATCTAATACCGCGTTAGTCGTCATAAGATGGCCGACATTACGCACAAACATAAGGGAACGTCCTGATAATGTTATTTCTTCTCCTTCAAGTGACGTGTAAATCCGTTCTGGATTCAATGTTCGTGTTATCGATTTATTTCCTTTTTGGAATGTCGCAGATAATGTCCCATCCATTAGACCTAACCAGTTGCGATAAACCAACACTTTATCTTCAGCATCAACTGCAGCAACAGAGTCTTCACAGTCCATGATCGTTGTTAAAGCCGATTCCATTAAAATATCTTTCACACCGGCAACATCTGTTTTACCAATCGAATGATTACGATCAATCTGAATTTCAAAATGAAGACCATTGTTTCTGAATAAGATAACGGATGGATCTTCAGGTAACCCCCGATACCCAAGAAGCTTTTCTGGTGACTTAAGCTCTGTCGTTTCTCCAGTACTTAAAGTAATCGTCAACTTTCCATTTATAATTGCGTACTGTACAGCGTCAGCATGAGATTGGACAACTAATGGTGCGGCTTGATCTAGAAAATCTTTTGCAAAAGCAATGACTTTTTCACCACGAAGCGGGTTATAAGTTTTTTGACGCTCAGCTCCCTGTTCTTCACTAATAGCATCCGTTCCGTAAAGAGCATCATATAAGCTTCCCCAACGAGCATTAGCAGCGTTGATTGCATACCGAGCGTTATTAACTGGTACCACTAATTGTGGTCCAGCGTGCATCGAAATCTCATCATCTACTCCCTCCGTATTAACTTGATAATCTTCAACTTCTTGCTCTAAATAACCAATCTCCTTTAAAAAAGCCTTGTACGTAGGAAAATCAAAAGTCTCACTATTAGCTCTATGCCAAGCATCTATCTTCTGTTGTAGTTCCTCTCTTATTTCTAATAATGCTTTATTCTGAGGTGAGAGATCGTTAATTAACGTTTCTAAATCTCCCCAAAATGATTCACTAGCCACCTCACTCTTTGGTAGCGCTTCTTCATTAATAAATTGAAATAATGCGTGTGCCACTTGAAGGTTCCTAATTTTTACATACTTTGACAATTCGATTTCCCCCTTTTAGATACAAAACTTAATTAAATAATTACCTAGTTTCTTATCAGGAAACACCGTTTCCTTATTTAAATAAAGAGTAACATGAAGGCCTTTTCATTTCAATCATTTTTCTGAAATTTCCTTCAGTTTGTTTTCTATCTCTACTTTCTTTTTTCAATGAAAACAAGCTAGGATCTACTCTAGCTCGTTTAATAAAATCCAAGACGACGCGAAATTTTACTACCTACTTCAATAAGAATTGAACTTAGTCTCTCAATGCGTTCTTTCGTTAACCTAGTTGAAGGTCCAGAAATACTAACCGCTGCTACAATTTTTCCACGATTATCAAAAATAGGTGTCGCCATGCAAGAAATCCCAGCCTCATTCTCTTCAACTTCAACTCCAAAGCCTTTCCGTTTTATTTTTTGTAATTCAAGTAAGAACTGGTCTCGATCCGTTATCGTTTTTTCAGTATGTCTTGGCAACCCATATTTATCAATGATGGCTGAGACCTCATGTTCTGGTAAATGAGCAAGTATGACCTTTCCAACACTGGTGCAATGCATTGGAGCCCTCCTACCTACTTTAGAATGCGTCCGTAATGTTTCACTACCTTCTAACTTCTCAATATAAATCACTTCACCTTGGTCATAAACAACCAAATGGATCACTTCATTCGTCAGCGATTCCAATTCTTCAAGAAACGGTTTTGCTTCCGTTCTCAGATCAATTGATTCAAGTAATATCGAACTAAGTTCTAAATATTTATAACCAAGACGATACTTTTTCGTGTTTGGATCTTGTTCAATATATCCATGGCTCACAAGTGTACTTAGTAACTTGAAAATAGAACTTTTATTTAGATCTAGATGTGTAGCTAGCTCCGTTACTCCGCGTCCTTCTTTATTCTGACTTACTAAATGAATAAGCTGTAAAGCTCTATCTACAGATTTAACCATATAATAATCCTCCATAAAAATGACATCAACTACATTCATCATAACACCAGGCAACAAAAAATGCAGAAAAGAGTGTTAGATTATTTAAAATGAGAGAAATCAAAAATCATTAAAGGACATAACCTTATAGGGTTATGTCCTAGGATTACTATTAAATGTTCTCACTCGCACTTTATTTATATTTAAGGTGGTTAAGCCCACCACATATCAGAAGGTTTCTCTTCTATTAAGATCGAATTCAGGTTCTTTACGGCTCTAGTAAACCCTTCTTCAATTGACATGATTGGATCTTCATGTTCAATACTAACGACATAATCATACCCAAACGTACGCAGGGCACTGATCATATCTGACCACTCTTGAATGCTGTGACCACATCCAACTGAACGGAATGTCCAAGCTCTCGTTTGTACTTCTCCATAAGGCTGCATATCAATTAATCCATACATGTTAACATTGTCTTGGTCAATATACGTATCCTTCGCATGAAAATGATGAATCGCATTCGCTTTTCCTAAGATTTTAATCGCAGCTACAGGATCAATGCCTTGCCACCATAAGTGACTTGGATCAAGATTTGCACCAATGGCGTCACATGTTTCTTCTCTTAATTTTAGAAGGGTATAAGGTGTATGAACTAAGAATCCGCCATGAAGCTCTAAGCCAATTTTCACATTATGATCTTTGGCAAACTGGCCCCACTCCTGCCAATATGGAATTAACTTTTCTTCCCACTGCCATTTTAAAACGTCACCATATTCGTTCGGCCATGGTGTAACAGGCCAGTTCGGATATTTTGCCCCTTCATGATCACCAGCTGTCCCTGAAAAACAATTTACAACAGGTACTCTCATAAGACTTGCTAGTCTAATGGTCTTAACTAAAGCCTCATGTGAGTCTTTGGCAAATGAGGAATCTGGAGATATCGGGTTACCATGACAGCTGAATGCACTAATCTCTAGTCCTCGAGACGATACCTTTTCTAAGTATTCCTTACGTAACTCTTCACTTTCAAGAAGAGCATCTATGTCACAATGAGCGTTCCCAGGATAGCCACCTGTTCCGATTTCAACGGCCTTAACACCAGCAGCTTTAACATAATCTAGCATCTCATCAAACTTTTTTTCTGAAAACAATACAGTAAAGACGCCTAACTTCATTGTCATCCTCCTCTATGCTAACTTAATACTCTTGCCTGTCTCACTACTTAAGTAAATCGCATCTATAATTTTCGAGACTTGTAAAGCCTCTTCAGGTTTAACGACAAGCTCCTCTTTTCCTAAACACGTCTCAATAAAATTTCTAACTTGATCAAGCCCCGGATTTTCCTCACCTGGTATCCAGTTTGCCTGACTGTTCATGAGCATGCCATGTTTGGCTTGATTAAGTTCAAATGGAAACAAATCAACGCCTCCTGTTAGCCCAGAAATACTAACTCTCTCCACATCCTCTTTAATATTCGCTGCCCAAGACGTTTCAAACAGCATAGATGCTCCATTTTCGAATGTAATATAGGCTGTAACATGATCATCTACTTCAAATGTTTCATGGTTAAACGTTCCCCATTGATTCACTTGATTTGGCATCTTACTTAAGTGGTTATACGCCTTCCCCATAACTTCAACAGGTTTCGGATTTCCTAGTAACCAAAGAGACAAATCTAAGAAGTGACAACCCCAGTCAATAAGACTTCCTCCTCCTTGGAGTTCTTTATTCGTGAAAACGCCCCACCCCGGTACTTTTCTTCTTCTTAATGCCTGTGCTCTAGCTACAATCGGGTCCCCAATTTCATTTGCTAAAATCGCCTTTTTGGCTGCACGAGAATCTTTCATAAAACGATAATGATAGCCAATCGCCAATACATTACTTGATTGTTCAGCTGCCTCTATCATTGCTTCACACTCTTCTGTGTTTAAAGCCATTGGTTTCTCACAAAAAACATGGACACCCGCCTTTAAAGCTGCTATGGTAATTTCCGCATGGAACTTGTTTGGGGTACAAATGGTAACCGCATCAACTTCACTTAATAATTCCTTGTATTCGGTAAACACTTTGTTTATCCCAAATTTTCGAGCAACTGTATGCGCTGTTTCCATATTCACGTCACAAACTGCTTCGAGAGCGACAGAATCGGTTAATTGAAGGTACGCTGGAATGTGGCGATCCTGAGCAATTCCTCCAGCACCAATGATTCCCATTTTAATTTTACTCATGTGATTCTCCTTTTAAAAACTAACTATTTGTTTCGTTTCGTTAGATTGAAGAGCAGATAAAACAACTTGTAGAGATTTCATCCCTTCTTCCCCTGAAACAGCTGGTTCCACATCTTGAATAATTGCGTTAACAAATTGATCAATGACTTGTGTGTTTGTTTGACCACCAGAATCATTTGTTTGAATACCACCAAGCTCATATTTAACGACTTCTCCACTCTTATATTGAACAACAAGAGAATTAATTGGATCATCTTCTAAACGAAGAATCGCATTTTCACCGTAGATAATCGTTGAATTATCTTCTTTTGAAACATAAGACCAGCTAGCCGCCAATGTTCCAACAATCCCACTTTCTGTTTTTAATACACATACAGCCGTGTCATCCACATCTGCATTAGCCTTTGCACTCGTTTCAATAAACGCACCAACTTCAACAAATTCTTCACCTAAGATGAATCTTAACAAATCTGTTTTATGCACACCTAGGTCTCCCATAGCACCTATGAAAGCTTGTTCTTTTTTAAAGAACCAACTTTCGGCTCCGTCCGCACTCCAACCTTCAGGACCACCATGGCCAAACGCAGTACGGAAGCTGTATATTTTTCCAACTTCTCCGTTTTCAATTAATTGTCGAGCTTTTTGATGTGATGGCACAAAACGTTGATTATGGGCAATCATGATCTTTTTGTTGTTTTCTTGTGCTGCCTTAATCATGTTCTCTGCATCCAAGCGTGATGTTGCCATTGGCTTTTCACAAAGAACATGTTTGCCCGCTTGTAAAGCTGCAATTGAAATTGGTGCATGTAAATAGTTTGGTGTACAAACACTTACTGCATCAATCGAAGGACTTGCAAGTAACTCTTGATAACTTGTATAAGCTGTTGCTTGATACTGGTCTGCAAATTCCTTTACCCTTTCTTCAACAATATCGCAAACAGCCACAATTTCTACATCTTTATTATTTGCATACTCAGGTAAGTGACGGTGCTTAGCAATGCTCCCACAACCGATAACAGCTACTTTTAATTTATTCATGTTTAAATTCCCCCTAGTTATTAGTTTCTAATTAGATCTCTCATGTGTTTACTAAAAATAAGGCTATTACTCCTACTTAGCCTTAATCTCCTCAAGCGGCTTAGCATTACCATAAACAGGATAAGAACGATTAACCGGCTTTGCCCAATGAACTGCGTTTTTGATTACGTGTTGAATTTCTTTATTATGATACGTTGGGTACGTCTCATGCCCAGGACGAAAGTAAAAGATCTTTCCATTTCCTCGTTGGTACGTACAACCACTTCTGAACACTTCTCCTCCCTCAAACCAACTCATCATGATTAGTTCATCAGGTGCTGGAATATCAAAGTGCTCTCCATACATTTCTTCTTTTTCAAGCTCGATGTATTCACCAATTCCATCTACAATTGGATGACTTGGGTCTATGATCCAAATGCGTTCCTTATCATCTGCTTCGCGCCATTTTAAATCACAACTTGTTCCCATTAACGTTTTGAAAATTTTAGAAAAGTGACCTGAATGAAGAACAATTAACCCCATTCCTTCTAATACTCTTTTCTTCACTTTTTCAACAATGGCATCATCTACTTCATCGTGAGCAAGATGGCCCCACCATATTAGAACATCGGTATTAGTTAGAACTTCTGCCGTTAGTCCATGTTCAAGCTCATCTAGTGTTGCTGTTTTTACCTCAATCTGATCTTCTTTTAAGAAATTAGCAATAGCACCGTGTATTCCCTCTGGATAAATATCTCGTACGACCGGATTCTTTTGCTCATGGCGGTTTTCATTCCATACTGTTACGTTTAACATGTTTATTCCTCCTATATTTTAATCTTCATCTACTTTCTGGAATCGATCTCACACATGTGGGATCGTTCTCAGATTTCCAACTATGGGATCGTTCTCATAAATATGAAATCGTTCCCATAGATAGGTGCATTAAACCGATTCTCTACTAATTACTTGTATCGGTAATTCAATCACGTGTTTCTCGTGGATAATAGCTTGATTATTTAACATAGCAAGCATGAGCTCCATCGTTTTTTGACCCATCTCTTTAGTAGGTTGCCTAATTGTTGTCAATGTGGGTTCCATTAATTCCGCAATCGGTTGATCATCGAAACCAATTACTGCAATGTCTTCTGGAATGTTAACACCTAAATTTTTTGCTTCTTTAATAATTCCAGCTGCAATTTCATCACTACCTGTAAAGATGGCTGTAGGTCGGTCTTCCATTGCTCTGATTTCTCTTAAAACTCTTTTACCACATTCAATACTAAAAGGATCACGAAAGATCCAATCTTCTCTTACCTCAAGATCAAATTCCTTGACAGCCTTCCTAAATCCTTTTTCGCGATCAATTCCAAGTTCGCTTGTCGTTCCACCACAATAAGCAATCTTCTGATGGCCTTTCTCAATTAAATGACGAGTACCTAAATAACTTCCTTTAACCTGATTAAGCCTTACAACCGGAAAAGTAGCCTCCGATCTATATTCATTACAAAGGATAATTGGCCCACACTCTTTAAAGGAAGAAATCGTATCCCAATCGTTTTCAATTGAAGTGAAAATGAGACCATCTACTTGCTTTGTTTGTAGCAAATTTAAAAAACTAAGCTCTTTTTCTTTGTCTTGATGCGTTTGACAGATTAATAATTGAAAACCATGATCTACCGCTACCATTTCTAACCCCTCTATTAAAAAAGGAAAAAACGGATTCGTTAGACGAGGAACGAGTACAGCAATCGTATCTGTCTTTTGCGTTCTCAATCTTTGTGCCGATGAATTAGGATAATACTCTAATTCTCTCATAGCATCATAGACCAACTTTTTCTTTTCCTCTGTTACATAAGGATGACGGTTAATGACCCTTGAAACCGTTGACCTTGATAATCCAGCCTTCTTAGCCACATCTTCTATCGTTGCCATAGCTCCTCCTTTATCAAGGATGCACCACAATTGACAGCGCTTTCTGAAACAGAAAGCTTTTGCCCTTTTAGGATAATCTAAAACTCGTATAATAACAATAGTAAAAATGATTTTTTATTAAAAAATTCCATCCTCACAAACAAACTAGTGGCTTTGTAAGGATGATCTATATTCCTTAGGTGTTTGACCTTCTCGTTTCTTAAATACCTTTATAAAGTATTTATCGTTATGATATCCAACGGTTTCGGCAATTTCGTAGATCTTTAAAAAAGGATTTCCTAATAATTCCTTCGCTTTTTCTATCCTGATTTTCGTCACGTAATCGGTAATAGTTTCGTGATACTCTTGTTTAAATTTCCTCGAAATATACTCTCTACTCAGAAAAAAACGATCGGCTATTTCTTGCAACTTAATGTCTTTTTGATAATTTTGTCTAACGTATTCCTCAATCATCTGAACAGTGTTTTTCTCTGTTAAAAACTTACAATCATACACCAGTTTCATAAGTTCATAAAATTCTTTCTTCTTCTCTTCTTTGAAAAGAGAAAAAGAAAACTGACCGTTATGATCCCAATAGTGATTTCCCCTATAAACGGAATCAATAAGATTAATTTCATACTCTTTTAACCAATGGTCTTTTAAAATAGCAAATTGTGCTTCCCATATTTCTAACTGTCCAAAAGTAAAGTGACCTATGTTCTCGATCCTGCCAAAAATGTCATCTAAAATGCGTTCTAGTTGTTCAATACTTCCACTTTGAATAGACCATTTAACTTCTTCTGAGTAATCAAAAAGGTATACTAGATCAAGATGATCACCCTCGTTAGCTTGTACGGTTAAATGGCGTAAATCCAACGTCGCTAATGCGTTATTAGCGAATTCATAAGCATCCTTTAGCTGATCACTAGAACGTCCTACAACAACTGCACACGTTCTGTTGGTTTTATCTTTAACGTTTTGAACAACTAGATCGATCACTTTCCTTACATCATGACTCTCCCAAAACAACACAACCATTTCTTCATCCTTGTTCATGTTTTGAAAGGCTACCCCCTGGTGATTTCCTTTTGACAAGAAATCATTGCACGTCTCAATCACTGTCTCAAGTGCCTGCTCTGCATTACCTTCAAATGCTGCCTGCACGATCCCAGCCATAGGAAATAAGGCAATTATATAAGGCTTACAGGCTTGAACATTCAATTGTGAAGTGACACGATCCGGTAGGCTCGATTGGGTCAAACTATTCGTAAGGAGATGATCTAAAACAGCTCGGGTATTTTCTAATGTAGATAGTCTTGCGCTATTTTGTTGTCTCCATTCGACGACAGCACGTGAAAGTGTTTCGTTTAACTCAGTTGGATTTATAGGCTTTAAGATATAATCAAAACTCCCATACATAATCGCGTTCTTTGTGTACTTAAAATCATCATAACCACTTACAACTATGACTTTGGGGGATAGGTTACTTTCATAAATCCACCTTAGTAGATCGATGCCATCGCACCTTGGCATACTCATATCCGTAAAAATAATTTCAGGTTGATGCTCTGAAATTAAATTCATCGCCTCGTCCCCATCTGCTGCTTCTAGTACTGTCTTAATCCCTAATGCATCCCAATCCGCTAACAATAGAAGGCCTTCACGGACATGTTTTTCATCATCAACGATTATCGCCTTCATGTAATAACCCCATTTCTATCGGTAATCTGATTGTAATTAAGAATCCTCCTGAATCACGACTTCTTAGTTTGAACGAAACCTCTTCTGAATAATAGAGTTTTAGGCGCTCGTAAACATTTTTTAGTCCGATACTGTCTCCACCTAAGCTCTGATTCTTTTCTTCATATAAGTGTTGTCTTATCTCTTTGAGTCGTTGTTCCGATACACCTATTCCATTATCACTTATTGAGATAAACAAATATTGATCTTTCTTCTTACATTTTACAGTCAATTTCCCAATATGATTTCTCACTTCAAAACCATGTTTAAAATAATTTTCAATAATAGGCTGTAGAATCATCTTAGGTACTTTAACATGGGTAGCCAATTCATCTATGTCTAAATGATACTCTAAATCATCACCAAACCTTTGTTTCTGTAATAACATGTATGCTTTTGTGTAATTTATCTCTTTTTCTAATGGGACTATATCATGCTCCATATTCATGCTATACCTCATGATTTGAGAGAGATCGGTTAGAGATGTATAAACTTCTGGCACCTTATTTTTTAGTGCCATTGTCCCGATAGATTGCAAAGTATTATATAAGAAGTGAGGGTTGATTTGCGAATGAAGCACTTTTAGTTGATTTGTTTTATTTTCGAGTTCCAATTTATATTCCCTATTAATCAGTTGATTAATTTTTTCAATCATCGTCTTAAATCGATCTCCTAGCACTCCGATCTCATCTGTACCAAGAGTTTGAAACTGCACTTGCATATTCCCTTTTTCTACTTGTTTTATATTTTGTAATAAGACTCTGATGGGGGAAGTTATTTTAAATGATACTAGTAAAGTCGCTAATATAACTAGTGACAAACCAATTACACCAAAAAATATATTAATGATTGCCACACTATATGCACTCTCATAAAGTGTCATATTAGGAATTCTCTTAACTAAGATCCAACTGCCAGTTGCATCCGAGGTTGTTTCATAGATCATCACACCGTCAAAGTTCTCATCCTTCCATGCTACTGTACCATTTGATTCTGAGGCAGTTAATAACGTTTCCTTCCATTCTAGTTGTTCATTTACATTCGAATTTGCTTCAGAACTATAAATTAAATGTCCCTCTTGAGTTAGAATGTAAAATTCTTCAGCCTCTTCATGATATAGATATTTACTTAGTTCATTTATTTTATCCGGTCGGATCTCTAAAGACACATAGGCCAGAACATGGATTGCAGGAACATCTCTAAATGCTCGGTGAATCGTGAAACGATCCTGTGCATTTAGAGGTTCAATATATAGGTTCGCAGGATTTTCCCTTGCTTTTTTATAATAATCAATATCTTTTGCTTTTACTAACCTGGAATAGGCAATAGCAGATCTCCTTGAAACCGTTAGCAAATCTTCATGTTTGACGATTGCCATCGTGACTTTATTCACACTCTCATCACTATATAAGAGCGATTGAAGAACATTATGTGCGACACCTCTTGACACATAATCACCTATTTCATTTTTTCTTAAATAGTTCATAAAATCAGGATTATTATAAAAAGCGAAAGTGAAGTTATTGAGTTCCTTTAAATAACTCTCAATATTCACTTTCCCTTGGTAAAGCAGGTTAATGTTTTCTTGTATGGACTGATCCTTCAAGGACTCTTTTGTATATAAATACGTAACAATGATCGAACTACCAAAAGGGATAATCGTTATTAGTAGAAGTAGAACAATTAATTTATTTCTTATGCTAGTTTTTAACAACGAAGTACCTCCCTCATCATGCCATGTATTAAAGTATAAGACAGAAAGCACGTCTACGTATAGACATGCTTTCTGCTTTAGATTGTTTATTATTTTAAGTTATCCCAAGTTGCTTGGAATTTTTCTAGAACTTGCTCATATTCAATTTGGCCTGCAACGTATTCTTGAATAGCAGCTGCAAAATCTTGGTTTGCACCATCTGGCCACCTGAACCATGTCCAAGGAATCGTTTGCTCATTAACAGAATACTCAAGAATCGATTCTCCTAAATCACCTAAGCCCGCGGGTTCGATGTTATCAAACGCTGGAATGAATGCAAACTCTTCCGTCATGTAACGTTGACCAGTTTCAGAAGATACCATCCAATCTAGAAGAATTTTCGCTTCTTCAAGATTTTCTGAGTTTTTGTTAATAGCCCAGTTATTCGGAACTCCTACAGGAATACGATTAGCATCAGCTTCATCATTTAAAGGAATTGGTAAAAATGCCATGTTCATCTCAGGGTTAATTTGATAGATCATGTTTTCAGTCCAGTTTCCTTGCTGAAGAATTGCTGTTTCACCTGAAGCAAATAAAGTAACTTGAGTGTTATAGTCAGTTGTTAATGGATTTGCGTTACCGAAGTTAATTTCTGTATCAATCACGTGTTTGAAATCTTCAAAGTGCTTATTGCCTGCAAATGTTTCTGTTCCTGCATGTAATCCCTCAATAAAAGCTACAGGATCATCTTGTTGTGCAAATGGAATATTTAATAAATGTTGTCCAACTACCCACCACTCCGCGTATCCAGCAGCAAATGCTGTAATGCCATTTTCCTCTAACTTTTCAACTGCAGCTTGTAACTCAGACATCGTTGCTGGTGCTTCTGTAATTCCAGCTTGCTCGAATAACTCTTTGTTATAAACAAAGCCATACCCTTCAAGGTTAACTGGCATTCCATAAAGCTTCCCATCTTCATCCGTCATTGGAACTTTACCAATTGGTAGTAAATTCTCAACCCATGGTTCATTTGAAAGATCGGCTAAATGCTCTTTCCAAAGTTCTAATTCATTAAAACCACCATTGTTAAAAATATCAGGCTTTTCTCCAGAAGCAAATTTTGCTTTTAATGCAGCTCCATAGTCAGCACCGCCGCCGACTGTTTCAAGTTTCACCTTGATATTTGGATGTTCTGCTTCGAATTCTTTTAACATTTCTTGAAGTTGATCTGCAATCTCTACTTTAAATTGGAAGAAATTCAATGTAACTACTTCTTCACTACCACCTGCATTTGAATCTCCATCTGTTCCAGTATCTCCAGTAGCGTTATCTGTTTTGTCAGATGAACACCCTGCGATAATACCGACTGCTAACAACATTGACAAGCAAAGAAAAAATATACGCTTCATTTGCAATTGTCCTCCTCTAATCCCCTAATTTTTATCTTACTATTTTAATTTTTGTAGCGATAGCTACAAAATTTGTAAACATACGTTATTTGATTGATCCTGAAGCGATCCCCTTAATGATGTGCTTTTGCAAAAATAAGAAGAAAATAACAACTGGCGTGATCCCTAGCACAAGTGCTGCAAGCCCCATATCCCATTGCTTTGTATATTGAGCAAAGAATGAACTAGTAGCTAACGGAATCGTGCGTAAAGATGCATCCTGTAGAACAAGAAGTGGTAACAAGTAATCATTCCAAATCCACAATGTATTCAAGATCACAACCGTTACGGTTATTGGTTTTAAAAGCGGGAAGACTATCCTCCAAAAGACTCCAAATTGTGTACACCCATCAATGCGAGCAGATTCTTCAACTTCAACCGGTACCGTTTTAACAAAGCCGTGATAAAGAAATAAAGATAATGGAACTCCAAAACCAAAGTACATGATGATGATTCCAGGAATACTGTTCATGATTCCTAACATTCCTCCTAATTTCACTAGAGGAATCATGACCGTTTGGAATGGAATAACCATCGCTGCAACAAAGAATACAAACAAAATTTTACTGAATCTCCCTGGTGTTCGAACCATTTTCCAGGCAGCCATAGAACTAATAATGACAAGACCGATATTACTTGCAACTGTAATAACCAATGAATTCCAAAACGCTCTTGGAAAGTCAAGAATCTGCCATACCTTCACATAATTTGAAAATAACCACTCAGTTGGTAACGCAGCAGCATCTATTAATATTTCAGAAAAACCTTTTAAAGAATTTGCGATTACAAAGTAGAACGGCACTAAGAAGATGAGGGCTATCAGTATCGCAAAGATCTCTAGGACAAAGGTTCCTTTTGTATATTTCTTATTCATCACGCCTCAACCTCCCTCTTCTTAGTAATCATGACTTGCAACGTTGTAAAGATAGCAACAATGACGAAGAATAGAATCGATTTTGCTGACCCTAAGCCATAATTGTTGTTTGTAAACGCTTCTTGATAAATGTTAATTGCAACCGATTGAGTTGAGTTAAAAGGTCCCCCACCAGTCAATGATAGATTCAAATCAAAAATCTTAAACGCCATTGAAATGGTTAAGAAGAAACAAATTGTAAAAGCTGGCAATATTAACGGAATAATAATTTTAGTTAATGAGGTAAATGCGTTAGCCCCATCGATTTTTGCTGCTTCTAGTAACGAGGTGTCTACACCTTGTAGGGCAGCAATATAAATGACCATCATATATCCACTGATTTGCCAGGCAAATACAATGACAATTCCCCAAAAAGCTGTTTTTGCATCTCCTAACCAAGCTTGTTGAAAAAATGATAGATTTGTAAGTTCTCCGATTGCTGCGAAACCTCTTACAAAAATAAATTGCCAGATAAACCCTAGTAATAAGCCACCAATTACATTTGGAATAAAGAAGGCTGTTCTTAGAAGGTTCCTTGTTTTTAATGCTGAGTTTAAAAGTAAAGCAAAGGAAAAACCAATAATATTACTAATAGCTACTGCAGCAAACATGAATTTTGTCGTAAAAAGAAAGGAATCAAAGAATCTCTCATCATTTGTAAAAATTCGTTTATAATTTTCAAACCCTACCCATTCCGTAGCAGAACTAATTCCATTCCAAGATGTAAAAGAGTAATAGACACCCATTATAAAAGGAATAATTTGAATTACGATGAAAAATATAAGTGCTGGTCCAACAAATGCAGCATATGATAAAATCTTCTTCATCTTAGCTTTATTTTTAGTCACTCTTCTTACTTCTGTATCTACTTTTACTGGTCTTGTATCTACGTCCGTTTTCACTTTTATCTCACCGCCCTTTATGTAATCGCTTTCATATTTTCATTATAAAGTAAGCGGTTACCTATTGAATACTAACTAGATTGACTAAAAAGGTGCACTATTTTGACCACAAAAAAAAAGCACGAGTATCCACTCATGCCATCCTGTTACCTAATCTTCAGGTGTTACTTCCGAATCAAGAGCATTCAAAAAGGCTAGTATGAATCTGTAGCTACTACCAAAGTCTCCAAATGAACCTTGTTTCGCACAGTACACATCAATTGCTGATTTGATTGGATTAATTTTAAAAACGGTTACAACCATAATGGAAGAGCCTACACCTTGTTTCTTTAACGAGACTTCTCCACGTTCTGCATCTATTTGAGAAACCTCCCAATTAGGAAATTTGTTGCTGTTCACTAGTTTTGTCACATTCTCAATCATTGCTTCTCTACTTTTTTTATAATAGCGGGTTTTAAGACCAGGTAATTTCGGTTGTTCACTAGTTTCTTCATGATTTTTCCATAAACCTGTTATTGTTCGTAATGTTGACATAGTCCCTCCTGAAATTCGTTATTCTCAACGATTTTGACCTTACTTAAACGATACACGAACATCTTCAAGAATTCAATTCACTAATCATATTTTGAGAAAAACATTTGTACTCTGTTAATCTATTTTACAATTTATAAGAGCTAATTGACATTTACTCATAGAGACTTTAGGATTAATCCAGAGCTCAGGTAATCTTCCTTTGACAAGGGCATTTAATGACAGTCCGTTAGGTTTTTGAAAGGTGACAGAAATACATGAAAAAAAAGTTCTTCATTGGCACGATTATTTTTATATTCTTATTAATACTTGAATCTCAAATTAACCTAGAATCAAATATAAATAATAGAGGAAACATGACTATAGAGGATCATTCGATTCCAAGTTGCTATATTCCCATCTACAAAAAAGCTGCAGATGAATATTCAATACCTTGGAAGTTATTAGCTGCTGTCCACCGAGTTGAAACCATCTTTTCAACTATGGAACCATTAGTGAGCCATGCAGGGGCTATTGGACATTTTCAATTTATGCCAAGAACATGGATAGGCTGGCAATATCCAGGGACTTCATTAGGTGAAATTGAAGACGACATAGATATTACAGATGTTAACTTAATTCAAGAGTTTGGTGGCTACGGAATGGACGCTTCTGGAAACGGAATAGCAGATCCTTACAATATGATCGATGCTGCATTTTCAGCTGCAAAGTACTTAGCTGATCATGGCGCATCTGATAATGACCTTGAAGCCGCTTTATTCGCATACAATCATAGTCAGGAATATGTAGAGAAGGTGCAACACTTTCATCTTTTGTATGAGGAAGGGTTTGCTGTATTAGAGTTTACTACTCCTTGCTATGAGTGAAATTCAAAGTTAGCTTCTCTAGCACCTAACGATTATTGTAATTAGTCCACTAAAACATCTTTTTTCTACTGGAATATTGGACACCCCCATCTAACACTGCTACATGCTTCTTTAAGAAAAAATTACATATTAAGTAAAAACAGTTAGCCTGAAAGGCCAACTGTTTTAACCAACAAATGTTTCGATTAATTTATTTTGTAAACTCTAGCTTCATATGGTTTTAAAACAAGATACTTGTTATCTTCCTTTGACGTAACATCTGAATTACTCAAAAGTAGAGTCAAGGAAGAGTCTATCATATCGGTTGGCAAGACACATTCTGTTTCTTGCGAAAATAGATTGGTGATAATTAATATTTTCTCGTTATTAAGCGTCCTAGTATAAGCATAAATTTCAGTATGATCTGTCAATATAAGTTCATAGCTACCATAAATTAGTGCTGGTTGCTCTTTTCTTAGCTGAATCAAGTTTTTATAATAATGGTAGATAGAATCTGGGTCTTGAATCGATTGTTGAACATTAATTTCAGTGAAATTAGGATTCATTTTTAACCATGGTGTCCCACTTGTAAATCCAGCGTTCTCCAGGTCACTCCATTGCATTGGAGTTCGTGAATTATCACGTCCGTTTTTCCAAATGATTTCCATGATCTCCTCATGTGGTGTACCCTCTTCAATCTCATTTCGGTATAAATTCTTTATAGCAACATCATTGTAATCCTCAATCGAAGAAAATTGTACATTTGTCATGCCAATCTCTTGCCCTTGATAGATAAAAGGAGTGCCTTGCATGAGGAAATACATAGTCGCAAGTGCTTTAGCTGATTGATTTCGGTACTCTTGATCATTTCCCCAGGTGGAAACAGAACGAGGTTGATCATGATTTTCTAGGAATAAAGCATTCCATCCAATGCCATCAAGTCCCTCTTGCCATCTCGTTAATGTTTCTTTTAGTGCTTCCAGGTCTAATCCACCATCAATACTTTTTCCCCAAAGACCTAAATGTTCAAATTGGAAAATCATATTGAAGCAACCGTTCCTCTCACCAACCCATTCCTCTGCCTGTTCCACCTTAACGCCATTAGCTTCCCCAACAGTCATAATATCGTATTTATCAAAGGTCTCTCGCTTTAATTCATCTAAGAACACTTGAATTCCTTCTTGATTCATATGTCCATCTAAAGAGGAAACATATTTCTTCTTCTTTGGATTCGGTAAATCCGGGAATCCTTTTACCTTTTTAATATGAGAGATTGCATCTACACGAAAGCCATCGATTCCCTTATCTAGCCACCAGTTTACCATGTCGTAAAGGTCTTTTCTCACATCAGAATTTTCCCAGTTTAAATCAGGTTGCTTACGTGAGAATACATGCATGAAGTATTGTTTCGTTTTCTCATCATATTCCCAAGCCGAACCTCCAAAGATCGACTCCCAATTGTTCGGTTCTTGGCCATTCTTTCCATCATGCCAGATATAATAATCTCTATAAGGATTATCCTTAGACGAACGTGACTCTATGAACCACGGGTGTTCATCCGATGTATGATTTATCACTAGATCTAGGATAAGTTTCATGCCACGATTGTGTACTTCTTTTAAAAGCTGATCAAAATCAGTCATCGTCCCGAAATCTTCCATAATTCCTTTATAATCACTAATATCGTAACCGTTATCATCATTAGGTGAAGAGAAAATTGGGCAAATCCAAATTACATCAATTCCTAAATCCTTTAAGTAATCTAGCTTCGCAATAATTCCTTGAATATCACCAATTCCATCTCCATTCGAATCCATAAAGCTACGTGGATAAATTTGATAAGCTACTGCTTCTTTCCACCATTTATATTCCATATCTTCTTCCTCCTCGTCTAACCTTAAAATATCATATTTACATCATTAGCGCAATCGTTTGCGCAGTATTTGTATCACTTAATTTTATCCACTAATTTTCTAAATGTACGCTACATGTTAAGCTGTTAGAACAAAGCTATTTCAGACCTTTATCCGATGTAAACATCCTAAGTTCAGATTCGGTATATCCGTGCCTCATGTGGCCGGAAAGTGACTATTTTAATATCGGCATGATTTTATACATCGTTGTAGTTGCCGTAATAAAGCTGTTTATTGTTTATATCTACATGATCAGAATCGAAGACTTTCATGATTTGAATGATAAAGCACAATCAACCACTAACTCCCTTATAACTTCTTGTGCACACGTTTCATTCAAAGAGAAAAGAGGAGCAACTTTAAGCTCCTCTTCATTATTTACAAGATTCTCTTTTAACTAGTTTATGAGGAACAATCACCTTTTTCACACTGAAATTAGGCTCATTAATTTTACCGATTAAGCATTTAGTAGCTTCAAAGCCCAATTCATAAATGTGGATATCGACAGTTGTCATCGTTGGAGATGACAACTCAGATATCATTACATTATTAAAACTGACAATGGACATATCACCAGGCACTTTTACATTCATATCGGCAAGCATTTTTAAAACACCGAATGTCATAATATCATCCGCAACAATAAGAGCAGTTGGTCGCTGCTCAATTGACATCAATTCTATGACTGCGTCTTGTCCACCTTCCTGCAACTCTTCATGATGTACAATATAGTCTTTTCGTAAAGGGATATTAGCATTGCTTAACGCTTGCTCGTAGCCTTTCATATGATCAATTGTAACAACAAAATTTAAATTCCCACCTATAAATCCAATTCTCTCATGCCCTAGTAACATAAGATATTCTGTAACGGTCTTAGCCGCTTTGAAATTATCGTTATTTACATAGGTAACTTGGTCTTCATCTATATTATAAGGTCGACCAATCAATACAAAAGGAAAGTTCTGTTCAATTAAAAAAGGCATAACTTTATCATTCACTCTTGAGTATAGAAGTAAGATCCCATCTACTCTTCCACCGTACACCATCTGTTCTACTTCTTCTAAGATTTCTTCTTCAGTTTGTCCAGTAGATAAGTAAAGACCATATCCCTCTTGATAAGCCTTCATACTAATCCCGCGAATAACCTCTGGAAAAAACGGGTTTTGAAAAGCAATTTTAGCAGAGTTCGGCATGACAATTCCTAACGTTTTCGTGCTCTTATTCGCTAAACTTCTCGCATTAAAATTAGGGTGATAGCCTAATTCCTTCATTGCCTCTCTTACTCGTTCTTTTGTTTTTTCACTAATGCGTGAGCTATTTGCAATAACTCGAGATACCGTCGACGGTGCAACATTTGCCCGTTTAGCGACATCTTTAATAGTGACCGCCATCGGTATCACCTCCTGCCTGTATTTTCTATTCTCCTATTTTAGCGTTTACAAACTTTATAGACAATCAAATTTTTTACGAATATACGTCCAGTTTAATCGATTCAACACGAACGCATTTGAAAATAGAAAAAGAAGAAATGGGCTTTGCTCACTGCTAATTTGACTCTAGCCTTATATATTGGCTATTGCGAGGCAGCGCTGAGCCCATTGCTTCAAGTTAATCTATGTCGTTGTTACCATCCAAAGTAACAATGCAGAGTAGATAAACAAGCCAAAAGCAAGCACCATTAAAATAATTGACATTACTTTATACCTTTTAAACAACACTACCACCTACTTTAGATCTCCATTAGCCTTTTTCAGCACCCGCTGTCATTCCTTCAACAATGTAACGTTGGAAGACAAAGAATAAAACCATGAGTGGAATAGAAATTAGTACTGCTCCAGCAGCAAAGACAGTAAAGTTGTTATTCGCTTGCCCAGAAACTAATGTAAACAAGCCTTGAGCCAACGTCCAGTTGCTACTAGATCTAAGAATAACTTCAGCCATAATAAAGTCCATACTTGCTGCAATAAAACTATTAAATGCGATAAAAGTAATAATTGGCATCGCTAACGGAAGCATAATTTTAATAAAGATCTCTGTATTTGATGCTCCATCAATTCGAGCTGCTTCCATTAAGCTATTTGGTATCCCATCAAAGAAGCCTTTTACAATCCAAGTATTAAACGCAACACTTCCTGCAGCTAATACTAGAATATAACCAAGATGAGTATCTAGAAGACCAAAAGATCCTAATAAAGTATAGATGGCAATCATCCCCATAATAGTTGGGAACATTTGTAAAATAATGATCGCCATTAAGCCTTGTTTCTTTCCTTTAAACCTAAATTTTGAAAACGCGTAACCAGATAACACTCCAAATACAGTCGAAATAACCATATTAGAAACAGCGATAAACATTGTGTTTTTATACCAGGTTACATAATCATGTTTTTCGAATAATGCTCTGTAATGCCCCCAATTCCAATCAGCAGGACTGGGAAAAATTTGAGATGAATGCAATGACGACCCAGGGTTAACCGATCCAATGAAAATGAAATAAACTGGAAATAAACAAATGATCGCTAGGGCAATTAGAATACCATAAACAATAACATAATTAATGGCTCTTTTCATTTTTATACTAAACATGTTCTATCACACGTCTCCTTTCAAGGCTTTTGTATTTCGTAAATTGAAATACGCAAACCCAGCAATGATCAGGAAGACCACTAAAGCAACAGCCGAGGCAATCGCATATTGTCCATTATCTAATGTCATTTTAAAGATCCAGGATAACAAGATATCTGTATGACCAGCATAGTTATAGTTCGCGTTTGCTGGTCCACCCTCAGTCATTAAATAGATAAAAGTCAGCTGATTAAAATTAAAAGCGAAGGTGAAAACCATCAAAGGGACAGCAGCTACCATTACGATCGGAAATGTAATCTTACGGAACTGTTGAACAATGCTCGCTCCATCCACTTCAGCTGCTTCATAAAGCTCTTTACTAATAGTTGTTAAAACAGCTGTAAATAACGCCATCCAGAAAGGGAAACCTAACCAAAGGTTTGTCAATAATACGGCTACCTTTGCCCACATTGGATCTGACAACCAAGGAATTGGATTTAATCCAACCGTTCGTAACATTTCATTAATAACCCCAAACTGGCCATTATACATATTTCTAAAAATAAGGATACTTACAAACCCTGGAATTGCCCAAGGAATAATGTAAATGTTTCTCCAAAACTTTGTGTATTTCACTACCTTCTGCGATAATACAACGGCAACAAAAAGACCCGCAAAAACAACAAGTAGTGTAGATAATATAGCCCAAATAAACGTCCAAGAGAAAACGCCAAGAAATGTTCCTCTCCATGATTCCATTGTGAATAAGCGAATGAACTGCTCAAGCCCAACCCAATCAACTAAAGCCCTTGGAGGCAAATAATTAGGCGATGAAAAATTGGTAAAAGCTATCAAAGCTGTAAAAACAAGTGGAAAAACAGTTAACAATAGCATACATATTGCAGTTGGAATAATTAAGATATAAGCATATCCATTTTCCCAGACATTACGAACAGACTGTTTAAAGCCCATAATCGGTTGTCTTTGTTCACGCAGCTTTCCAACAAGATACGCATCACGAACACTAAAGTAATAAATGGCTAATACACCAATGAGAACGATCACCATCATAAGCCCTTCAGCCATTAACAAAATAGAATGGTCACCAGGATCAACGATACGTCCTCTTTGTCTAACTTGAGGTGTCTCGCCTAATGTGATTAATCCGTGCAACCCACTTACTATTGGCTTGACAAAGAAGATCAGTACAATGAGTTCAAACAACGCCCAAACTAAACCTTTCCAATATTGCTTGTTGTAAATCTGACCAAGTCCCATAAAGAAAACAGACAGCAACGCTGCTATTTTGCTATGGCTTTTGTCTTTATGGGACGCTTGCGTTTCTATATTATTTGACATAATTCCTTCCCCCTTCTACCTGTACATAAATGTCATGTACAATGGTTAATCAGTGAGGTGGCTTAGGGGGATGTTTCCGATAAACCACACTCACTGACCCATTATTATTAATTAACAACGCTAAAGCAAATTTAATATTATTGTTGTTGTTCTGCTATAGCTGTCTCAATTGTATTAACAGCACGATCTAAAGATTCTTGAACATCGGCATTGCGATTCCAAATCTCAGCAAATGCTGCTTCCATCGGTTCCCAAACAAGAGGCATTTCAGGAATATTTGGCATTGGAACAGCATGTGTAGCTTGCTCTAAGAAACCAACTGAAATGGGGTTGCTTTGAATATCTTCATGCTCCGTTAAGGCAAAGCGCGGAGGTAAAGCTCCTGTAATTTCATAAGATAACAATAGGTTTTCTTCATTCGTAATAAATTGAGCAAGTAATGATGCTGCTTCCGGGTATTCTGTATATGCATTTACATAAAATCCACGAGTACCAGAGAAACTTGTTGGATTTTCACCATTTGCTAGCACCGGAAGTGGTGCAACATTAAAGTTTACCCCTGCTTGCTCATAACCGCGAACAGCCCAAGGACCGTTAATATCAAATGCTAAATTACCTTCTTCAAATAAAGCAGTTCTAACATCATAAGTGATGTCTTCATTAGCCATTCCTGGTAAAATCTCATCACGCATTCTTACTAATACATCTTGTGTACCTTGAACAGCACCTTCATTATTTAGTCCGATATCTTCTGGATTTGTACCTTCGTCACCAAATACATAACCGCCATAACCACCAAGGAAACCATACAAGAAATACAGGTTTTGAGGTTCCATCATAATTCCATATTGTTTACCTTCAGTTAGATCGTTCGCAATCTCAAACAATTGATCCATTGTTTCAGGTGCTTCTTCAACTAAATCAGTGTTGTAGTATAGTGCATACGTTTCAATACCACTTGGATACCCGTAAAGCTCATCGTCAAATGAGGTTGCAGTAATTGCAGCTTCCATAAACTCTTCTTTGTATTGTTCTGGCCAGAAGTTCTCAAGTACTAACCCAGCAGAAATAGCACGTCCAATACGATCATGTGTAGAAGCAAAGACGTCACCTGCTAATCCTTGAGGTCCATCCGTCGCCAAACGCTCTGGTGCATCCTCTTGGTTTACTTCTTCTACTTGAACCGGAATTCCATATTCAGCTTCAAATTTCTCAGCCATAAGCTGAGCCCATTCTAGTTGCTGATCACCGTCACTCCAAAGTAATAGTTCGGCACCTTCTTCAGGAACAACTTCATAATCTACTGCTTCTTCACCAACACCATCTTCCGCTGGCGCTGTTTCTTCTGGAGTATCTTCAGCTGTTTTGCCACAAGCTACTAATAACAATGAAATTGATAGCAGTAAGACCAATGTTAACAAAAATGATTTTTTAAACATTCTACAAAACCCCCAAATTCTTATTTTAAATAGCTAACTTAATATGATTAAAAATTCTTTATAAGGTCGTCTGCCCACCTCCTCTTAATATTAGCGACTTAAATTTCCCTATTCGCTTAATATTAAAAAGCTACGAGTGCAAAGCACTGAAACTTTTTGTGCAAATAGCGCAATCGCTTGCATAAATATTTCTAAAAAAAAACACCCATTTTATACAGAAAGTGAAAACGGTTGCAACTCATGGCTTTATTATACGATTCCTGCTCTTTATTGACAATACCTTTTTGAAAAATAATTTTTATCTTTATCATGAACTTCTATTTTTATGTACCTAAATACAAATAAATACGCACTACTGCGCAAACGCTTGACAATATTTTGAAAAGTTAGTATCTTGGTTTACGACATCGATAAACTAGATACAACACTGCTGGTTAAATTTCGCCCATACTATTACCCAAAAAGGAGCCCCTTATAATGATAAAAGAAGCCATATATCATCGACCGAAAAATGAATTTGCTTACGCTATAGATGAAAGGACCATTCACCTAAGACTTAAAACGAAAATGAATGACGTTGATAAAGTAACCATCATTTTTGGAGATCCTTATGATTATAATCAGGAAGAAAAGTGCTGGATTTCCACACAAAAAGATATGATTTTTAACGGAAGCGATGGATTACACGATTATTGGCTCGTTTCTATTACACCTAGTCACAGGCGGCTACGGTACGGATTTTTGCTTAGAGATGAAAAAGAGACTCTCTATTTTACCGAAAAGGGGTTTTATCAAGAACAGCCAAAAGAATCCGGATTCTATTTCTGCTTTCCATTTTTAAATAGAATAGACGTTTTTACTCCTCCAGTATGGGTCAATCATACAACCTGGTATCAAATTTTCCCTGAGCGTTTCGCTAATGGAGATTCGACCATTAACCCAAATGGAACACTCCCTTGGGGAAGTACTGCCCCAACACCGACAAACTATTTTGGTGGAGATTTTCAGGGCGTAATCGATCACTTAGATTACCTAGAGCAACTCGGCATAAACGGTTTATATTTCACTCCCATTTTTAAAGCGCATTCAAACCATAAATACGATACGATTGACTATATGGAAATTGACCCGCAATTTGGCGATAAAACAACATTTAAGAAGCTCGTAAAAGAATGTCATAAAAAAGGCATTCGCGTTATGTTAGATGCAGTATTTAATCATAGCGGATTTTACTGGCGACCGTTTCAGGATGTGTTAGAGAAAGGAGAAAAGTCTCGCTATAAAGACTGGTTCCACTTACATCAATTTCCGATAAAACCCGAAGAGCCAGGTAATTATGATACTTTTGCATATGTACCTTCCATGCCTAAATTAAATACTGAAAATGAAGAAGTGAAAAAATACCTATTAAATGTAGCGCGTTATTGGATTGAGGAGTTTGATATTGATGGCTGGCGTTTAGACGTTGCAAATGAAGTTGACCACGCGTTTTGGAGAGAGTTTCGCAGAGCCGTTAAAAAAGTGAAATCCGATGCTTATATTCTAGGGGAGATCTGGCACGACTCTATGCCATGGTTACAAGGGGATCAATTTGATGCCGTGATGAATTACCCATTAACAACAGCAATCACGGAATACTTTGCTAAAGCAACCTTAAGTACTTCTCAGTTTGCCAATACGCTAACATCAATAAGGAATCTTTATCCTGAGACGGTTAACAACGTTCAGTTTAACTTACTAGGAAGTCATGATACCCCACGTATCTTAACAATAAGTCAGAATAATAAAGAAAAAGTACAATTGCAAATGCTTGTTCAATTTACAATGGCCGGAACACCCTGTATATATTACGGAGATGAAATTTCGATGACTGGAGACCAAGATCCCGGTTGTAGAAAGTGTATGATTTGGAACAAAGAAGAACAAGACTTAGAGATGTTCTCTTTCACCCAGAAGCTTATATCATTGCGTAATCAACAGAAATTACTGCGCTCCGATAAAAATTTCGCCTTTTTAGAAGCATCAAATGAAGAAAACACCATCATTTATCGTAAAAAGGATGATGATAATGAAATACTGATTTTTATAAATAACAATGACATCAATAAAGATGTAAACGTTCCTATAGCTTATCAACAGAAACAAGTCGTCAATTTATGGAATGATGAAAAAAAGTCGTTAGCTCATACAATCCGCATGAAAGCTTATGGTTTTTGTATCGTTAAGCTTTTAAATTAATGTAAAAGACTCCTAACTAGAGGAGTTTTAGTAGTCATAAGGGGATGAGCGTTATACATAATACAGAGAAACAATCAAAGCAAAAATTAACGCTTTTTGCCATTACTTGGCCCATTTTTATTGAGATCATGCTTCATATGATTATGGGAAATGCAGATACACTGATGTTAAGTCAATATTCCGATGATGCCGTAGCAGCTGTTGGCGTTTCTAACCAACTATTAATGGTCATTATTGTTATGTTTGGTTTTATCGCTACAGGTACGAGTATTCTTGTTGCCCAATATTTAGGTGCAGAAGATGAAGAGAAAGCCATCCGATTTGCTATTGTGTCTATTTTTGCCAACATTGCAATTGGACTTTTATTAAGTATCATCCTTCTTATTTTCAGTGAACCGCTTTTGCGAATGATGAATTTGCCTCCTGAACTCATGGCTGATGCGGTTATTTATTTACAAGTTGTCGGTGGATTTTCCTTTATTCAAGCGCTAATTATGACAATCGGTGCCGTGATCCGTAGCCACGGATTCACAAAAGATGCGATGTATGTCACGATCGGCATGAATATTTTTAATATTGTTGGTAATTACTTATTTATTTTTGGAGCATTTGGGTTTCCTACTTTAGGAGTAACCGGTGTTGCAATCGCAACAATTATAAGTCGCTCGATAGGCGTTATTGTCCTTCTTTATCTTCTTTATAAGCGATTAGATGGAAATTTACATTTCTCTTTTTTACGAACATTTCCTAAATATGAAGTGAAGTCTCTACTGAAAATTGGAATTCCAACAGCAGGTGAACACCTTTCTTATACCACGTCCCAACTGGTAATGACTTACTTTATTGCCTCTATTGGGACCGAGGCTTTAACGACAAAAGTGTATGCTCAAAATATTATGATGCTCGTACTCCTATTTTCCGTAGCAATCGGACAAGGCACACAAATATTAGTTGGACACCAAGTTGGGGCGAAAAAGTTAGAAGAAGCTTACAGTCGCTGTATTAGAAGTTTAAAAATAGCGATAACAGTCTCTTTGGCAATGGGTATAATCTTCTACCTGTTTAGCAATTTATTATTTTCGATTTTTACATCTAATCAAGAGATTATCGCTACAGGAAGTCTATTATTATTGCTTACCATTGTATTAGAACCAGGGCGAGCCTTTAACCTTGTTGTAATTAATTGTTTACGAGCAGCAGGGGATGTACGATTCCCCGTTTATTTGGGTATACTCTCGATGTGGGGTGTTGCGGTTACAGTCTCATACACTCTTGGTATCTATTTCGGCTTAGGTTTAGTAGGGATTTGGATTGCCTTTATTCTTGACGAGTGGCTCCGTGGTCTTATAATGCTATGGCGTTGGCGGAGTCGTAAATGGCAAAGTATGTCCTTTGTAAAAGAAAAAGAGAAGAAACAGCATGCCTGAACTTTTTTCGCTAATATAACTTCATCGTGATTAAATTTAGTACCAAATCCGAACCTCTGTTTCCTCTCTTTAGGTAAGCGCCTCCATGCATTAATATTAACAAAAAGAGGACTATATCATCATGATGTAGTCCTCTTTCCTTCATTTTCATGTAAAATAATGCTATTCAACTACATTTTATCTACTTTATCGCTCGTTTCAAATCCCACTTACTTAAACTCTCTATTTTCATTGATATATCGGTAAAAAACAAGATTTCTTTTGCCTGTTCAGACGGATAAATTCGTGCCGTCATTACTTTTTCACCTTCGTTAATGAACACTTCGACCGATGACTTATCGATAAACACGTGCAGATGAACTTTTCCCTTGGTCATATCCACTTCAGTTGTTCGTACACCACTAGGACCGTTCCCTGACTGGTTTCTATCAAGAGAAACAGTTCCCCCTTGTCGATCAAAACGTAATACCGTTTCTTGACCAGTAGCCTCATCTACTCTCAGCTTCAAGCCGAATTCAATTGCATCTTGAAATTCGATTACAATCTTTAGTTCAATGCAATCACCTTGAATGCCATCTAATCTCTTATCAGTTTCAACGATTTCACCTTTGTACTGAACCTCTTCCCCGCGAAGCTTCATTAACTCCGGAGCCGGGTTTGTAAATAACTGACCATCCTGCAATGTAACAACTCTTGGAATGGTCATTGCACCAGCGTAATTAAACTCTTGTGTAGGCATATCATTTTCCCACATATCCATCCATGCTATTAAAATACGTCTTCCTTTATCATCCAGCATGGTTTGGGGCGCGTAAAAATCAAAGCCATTATCAAGCAGGTGGAATGATTCATGCTTTAATTCTCCTGTTTGATAATCTAACTGTCCAACCACATAACCAGCCTGATGAAGATTATGATAGTTATTCGCTTCTGGATTCATCCCTTGAGGTGACATAACTAATACTTCATTGCCATCAAGTTCGAAGAGGTCAGGACACTCCCACATAAATCCAAAATTCCCTTCCCCTTTTGCCATAACAGAGATGAAATCCCAATTAATTAGATTTTCTGAACGGTACAATAATACTTGCCCTTTGTTCGCTTTTGTTTTCGAACCTAACACACAATAGTAATGGTCGTTATGCTTCCAAATTTTTGGGTCACGGAAATGAAACGTATTGACGTCTCCTTTTGGAGGTACTGAAATCACTGGATTTTCTTTTAATTTCTCAAAGTGAATTCCATCATCACTCACAGCTAAAGCTTGAACTTGTTTTAAGTCTTCATCTAATTTACCGTCAATCCAAACATTCCCTGTGTACATTAAATACAATTTTCCATCTTTTTCAATCGCGCTACCGGAAAAACAGCCATCTTTGTCGTAGTCTTCACTAGGTGCCAAAGCAATAGGTAAGTGTTCCCAATGAACAAGATCTTTACTTTTTACATGGCCCCAGTACATCGGACCCCATTTCGAATTAAAAGGATGATGTTGGTAAAACAAGTGATACTCACCTTTATAAAAAGAAAATCCATTCGGATCATTCATCCAATTAGCCTGTGGCATTACATGATAATGAAGATTCCACTGGTGCTGACTTACACGTTCTTTTAATTTATTGATTTCAATATTGGCTTTTTCAAGCTCAGTTTGATGAGTGATCATATACTTTCCTCCCTAGAAGTTTTGGTCTTTAATTTAGCTTAAAGAGGATGACTAGAAGGTGTTTTTCCCTTTTTAATCATCCTCTTAGCTATGAGCATGGCAGTTTCCTCTGAATTTTTGTTCCGATTTAGTTCCCCACATGTCTTTTGATCACCATATTACAAAGCGAGATCTACTTCCAAGCCAAAATGATCAGAGATAACGGGTTGATTTTCTCCATTAAATATGACGTTTGATTTCTTCACTAGTATCGTTGAATTAGTGAAGATATAATCAATCCGAAGATCTTCTTTGTTCTCGTCCCAACCGGTGATCTTTCCTTCAACCGTAGTTCCTATGTCTTTTTCAACGGCTAAATGATACGTATCGTAAAATCCTTTGCTCAGTAAATAATCATAACCTTCTTCTTTGACAGAGGCATCATTATTAAAATCACCCATTAAGAAAAACTTCTCATTTTCTTGAACATACGAGTATAACGTGTCTACCTGCTTGTCATATGGTTCGTCTTCATCTCCCCACCAACCGAGATGACATGAATAGAAAGAGATCGGTTTATTTTTATATTCAATCGTTATCCCAACAATTTTTCTCGTTTTCCAACTTTCCGGATCCGTCGATTGAGTAATGGAGAATGCATGTTTTTTTTCAATTTTACATTTCGTTAAAATAGCAAGCCCTTCTTCATAAACATCAAATCCAATATGAGCAAAATCCCAGAAATAGTTATAATCTTCCACACCAAGTTCTTTCAATTCCTTCAACAATATAACGAGGTAATTATCTTTTTTCATATTGCCAATAACCGTTTTTTCCATAATGGACTGACTTACTTCTTGAAGAGCAATCACATCATAGTCATTATCTTTTATAGTTTCCGCTAAACTTTTGATTTTGTCTAATTGGTTCGTTTCCTGCCAAGCGTGACAATTTAAAGTTAGTAGTTTCATCGATTACGCTCCTAAACGATCTTGAATATCTGATTTTAATACATCTGCCTTTGGCCCATAGATCGCTTGAACACCCTTATCTTTTAATATCAAACCAAGTGCACCATTTCTCTTCCATTCTTGCTCTGATGCAACAGCGTCTATGTCCTTAATTGTTACACGAAGACGAGTCATACACGCATCAACATCTTCAATATTTTCTTGACCACCTAATAACCCAATAATAGTCGTTGCTAATGAATCGTCATTTGAGTTCTTAGCTGATTTGCTGTCAGCCTGAGAACTTGTTTCTTCTTCAATATAGTTCCCTAAACGACCAGGTGTAGCAAATTTAAATTTCTTAATCATAAAATTAGCAACCGTAAAGTTTAAGACGAAGAATATTAAGCAAGCTATTATAAAATAAACAATATCCAACCATAAACCTGCTCTAATAATCATTGGTGTTCTAGTTATAAGCTCAAGAATCCCCATTGAGTGAACTCGAATATCAACTAGATCAACAATCGCAAAAGCAAATCCAGTCATAACTGCATAAGCCACATAAAGAACAGGGGCTACAAACATAAACATAAATTCTATTGGCTCTGTTACTCCTGTTAGAAATACGGCTAATCCAGCAGAGAAAAACATTGACTTATATTTTGTACGTTTGTCTTTATCCACATTACGATACATAGCCAATGCAATCCCAATTAAAGCTGCAGAAGAAAGAATCATTTGACCAACTTTAAAACGCGCAGGAGTCACCTCACCTAGTACTTGACTGTACCCAGCCATATCACCTGCTACTCTTAAGTTATTTAAATCAGAGATCCAAGCAAACCATAATGGATCTTGACCAGCAACAATTTGTCCGGCATTTGTTCCAGTAAGAATAGTATATGTACCACCTAGAGGCGTAAAGTTCATTGGAATGGTTAACATATGGTGCAAACCAAAAGGAAGCAATAGTCGTTCTACTGCACCAAAGATAAATGGTGCAAGAAACGGAGCTGTTTCTCTAGACGTTGCAACCCAACGTCCAAATTCATTTAAGTTTCCTTGTATAATAGGCCAAATTAAAGATAATACGATCGCAGTAACGACTGACCATAAAATAACGACAAAAGGAACAAAGCGCTTTCCATTAAAGAAGGCTAAAGCTTGAGGCAATTTACTGTAATTATAGTATTTATTAAAAAGGGTAGCTCCTAAGAAGCCTGAAATAATACCAATAAATACACCCATATTTAAAGCCGGAGCCCCAAGAACTCCTGTAAAATAGTCTTGAACGTTCAATTCACTGCCAAACAATGAAGTGGTCGATGCTTCAGAATCGTTTAACATACCATTATTGACTCCAAAAATTGCACCTGTAACACGGTTAATTAAAATAAAAGCAATTAAAGCAGCAAAAGCACCGCCAGCTCGTTCTTTTGCCCATGAACCTCCAATTGCCACTGCAAATAAAATATGCATATTTCCAATAATAGCCCATCCGAGCTCTTCTAAAATTACAGCTCCTGTTTGGACTAGGGCCATATCGATTTCAAACATTCCAATCATTTTACCGAGTGAAATCATAATCCCTGCCGCTGGCATAACAGCCACAACAACTATTAATGCTTTACCAAACTTTTGCCAAAAATCAAAAGAGGTAATTTTCATGTTTTATTCCTCCTAAATGTAAGTGTATTCATTAATCAAAGCAAACGTTTGCACGTTGTAAAAAAACAATTAGTACCATTTTAAAGCTCAAGTTATGTAAAGCTTTAAGACAACACCCTGAAGACTAAATCAACTTCACAGTAACGCTAAAGTTAAAGTTTTAAAGTTTCAATCAAAATAGATAGATAATAACTAAATAAGATTGTATTCAATCCCTTTTATGTCTTCCCGCTATTAAACTAAATATCAGCTTATTTTTCATAATCTTTAATCCCTGATATCCGTAACCGTTATCATTGTTAGGTGAACTAAAGATTGGACTATCAAGATGTCCCCAAACTCTAAATTTTGACTTGATCCATTGTATATCTCCATCTCTCATCTCCCTCTTACTCTAAAAATAAAATATCATAGTTTTTTAAAATGCGCAATCGTTTGCGCTAAATTCCACAAACTTTTTCTTTGCAATTGTTAAAATCTAAAAAAGGATTGGAGTTTAGCCCCAACCCTTTCTTCAATACTTAAATAGTTGTTGATACTTTTTTATTTTCTGAAGGTTCCGTCAAACCTGTCGACAATTTCACTATTCCATTTCCTTGAAAACGGCGACTGAAGTTAAGAGAAATCGTTCTTTTTATCAGTTGAGCCCAAATTTCGGCTTCGGTTAGCCGACGTTCAAACTCCTTCTCACTTTGCTCAATAATGAGTGCGACAGCCCCTGAAACATGGGGAGCAGCCATCGATGTCCCAGATAACACTGCGAATTCATTATTCAAGTAGGTTGAGAGAATCTCTTCACCTGGCGCCACGAGATCTATATGACAATTTGTGTTGCTGAACTTTGAAATTTCCCCTTGGAGATTGACTGACCCTACTTGAACCACTTCTGGGAAAGCTCCAGGATAAGCAAACTCATCTGTTTCATCCCTTCCATCTCCTTCATTACCAGCAGCACAAATAACAATGATCTCCTCTTTGATCGCTTTCTGTATCGCTTGATGGAGAGATTGATCTTTTACTTTCCCTCCAAGTGACATGGAAATCACTCTCACTCTTTCACCATTGGGGCCTCTCCAATTCATTGCAAAGCGAACCCCTTCAGTTACCCATTTTGTATCTCCAAATCCTTGTCCACCTAAAACTTTCAAGATTAGCAAGTTAGCTTTTGGAGCAACTCCAATGACTCCAGCATCATTTTGAGTAGCAGCTATCGTACCGCACACATGCGTTCCATGCCCATTGTAATCCTCAAAAATAGCAGGATCTCCGTTATCATCTGTGGTAAAGTTATAACCGTCCAAAATACGATCTTTTAATTCAAAGTGGTCGGAATCACATCCTGTATCAAGTACCGCAATAACCACCCCATCTCCATAGTACCCTTGCTCCCAAATCCTTGGGGCTTCAATTAACTCAATACCAGGTGGAACGACCTTTGTCTCTTTTACGACAGATTGAATGGTGTAAGGTATAAGGCTTACTTTACTCATGTGATCCCTCCTAAATAAGATGGTCGACATATATTCCACCCTTTTTTAGGTTATGGTTAAAAATATTTGTCAGAAACTTTCTTTTTTTTCGCATCATTTAGCGAAAACGTATTATACTTTATTCGTAGGCAATTTTTTGACGGTTCTTTAAGGGAATCGTCTTTTCTTTTTTTTTTTTTTTCTAAGTTCTTTTATATTTTTTAAGCCTAGTGTGATGGTAGAGAAGATTGTGGCAACAAGTACTAATAGTTGTAGGAACCACTCTAGCCACTCCAACACCAATATCACCTCCTATTTTAAAAAAAGCCTTACACAGTAAAATACTGGTAAGACTATTTCTCATAGATGATTGCTTAAAGAACGAGAAAACTAATGAACTTATTCGTTCTCCATTTATCTCTGCAATTTTTCAAAACCATGTAACCATAAGGATAAAATTGGAATATATGTCAATATGATTGTACCATGTCTTCTATACTTGTATCATTAATTTTGCGAATATTCGTTCGATTATACTGTATATCCTTTTGAACTAACTCGTTATCCCTTACTTAGTTCCTAGTTCCTAACAGAAAAGATGAATAAATGAGGGAATTAAGGATTAGTTTTTTTCTTTAAAACGAACAGTAACAAAAAGAACAATGTCCCATTCTTTTTCTACGTTATTGTTTCTACGACAAACTTTGTTTCATTTCTTCTACAGTTTCTACTTCAAATCCAAGATCAATTAACATCTTATGGTCGTCTGTTTCTTCTTGGCCTGCTGTCGTCAAATAATCACCGACAAAAATGGAGTTGGCTGCATATAAACCTAAAGGTTGTAATGAGCGAAGATTCACTTCTCTGCCTCCAGAAATCCTAATCTCCTTTGTAGGATTAATGAAGCGGAACAAAGCCAGAACCTTCAAACAGTAAAGGGGATTTAACTCATTAACACCTTCTAATGGAGTACCTTTAATTGCATGTAAAAAGTTCACAGGAATAGAATCTGCATCTAACACTTTTAAACTAAATGCCATAGTCACAACCTCTTCCATTGTTTCTTTCATTCCAATAATGACGCCTGAACATGGGGATAAACCCGAAAGTTTTGCTAACTCTACTGTATTAACTCGGTCATTGTATGTATGAGACGTTGTTATATTTGTGTGATTACTCTCTGATGTGTTGATATTATGGTTATAGCGATCAACACCAGCTTCTTTCAAACGTTTAGCTTGTTCAGGCTTTAATAAACCAAGACATGCGCAAATTTTTAATCCATATGTATCTTTTATTTCTTCGACCGCTTCAACTACATGATCAATCTCTTTATTAGAGGGCCCTCTCCCACTTGCGACAATACAATAGGTTCCGACATTTAAATCGTTAGCCCGCTTTGCCCCTTCCAATATTGTTTCTTTATTTACAAAACGATAAGACTCGATTGGGGCCTCTGAAATAGCAGATTGAGAGCAATATCCACAATTCTCAGGACACAATCCAGACTTGGCATTCATGATCATATTTAGTTTTACTTTCTTTCCATAATAGTGCTTTCGAATTTGAAAAGCCGCATGCATGACTAACAGAATTTCTTCGTCAGGGCAATTTAAAATAGAGAGCGCCTCCATTTCCGTTAAAACTTCTCCCTTTAAAACTTTTTCAGATAGATCCATCCATTGATTCATGTTTTATCCCCCCATAATTGATACCTACTCACTCGTTAACCCTAAATAAATATCGGTTTACATTATTCATAGTAAAATTGTAAACCACAACTGTCAATGAGGTTTACATAAAAACTTCAAATTAATTGTTACTAAATAACAAAAAAGAGGAGTTCCAAAGGATCCACCTCTCTTAAAGACATTCATTAAACACGTTTATTTACATTGAAGTTTGAATCAACAAGTAGCCAATTTTGAGGAAAATCCCAGCCTAATACCCAATAATAAAAGCCACGTAACCCAAATTCCTTAACAAGATCGAATTTGGCTTGAATGCTTCTTGCATCCTCAAACCATACTTCATGCTGAAGGCCAGCATCGTCTACATAATTAAAATAGGGTGATTGAGCACTTTCATCATATTCGATTACAGCATTATATGTTACTGCTAAACGAATGGCTTCTTGATGGTCAATCGCTCTAGCTCTTGTTTCTCCTTCTACGAACGGCAACGTCCAATCATAACCATATAAGGGAATTCCCATCATAATCTTGTCATTGGGCATAACTGAGGCTGCGTATTCAATGACTCGCCTTACCTGACTAATAGGTGCTACGGCCATTGGAGGTCCACCTGTCCAACCCCATTCGTATGTCATTAAAAAAACAAAATCAGCGATTTCTCCATGAGTCGCATAATCGTGTCCTTCATATAATACACCGACCATCCCAGGTTCCACTTGTGGCGCTAAAGCACTTGAGAGAAAATACCCTCGTTCATCAACTCTCGCTCGTGCTTTTCTCATCAATTCATTGTAAGCTTCTCGGTTTTCTGCACCTAAATATTCAAGATCAAAATCCAATCCAAGATACCCTTTTTCTTCCATAATAGCTAAAGCTTCATCAAGTAATCGATTTTGTAACTCCTCATTTTGTAAAACAGTTGTTACGAGCTCCGTATCAAAAGCCCCTTCAACCAGATTGGTTATAACCATGAGTGGAACAACGCGGTCTGCATAGGCTGCATTAATTATGGCCTGATCATTAATTGGATTTAACGTTCCATCTTCATTTAATTCATAACTGAATATTTGTAAATAGGTTAAAAACTCTCCTACCTGATTCACATATTGTGGTGATTCTTCCCCCGTAATCCCTATGTCTACATAGGCACCAACATCTATCGTTGTTTTTTGCCGGTAAAGGTGATTAGGGATATATAATTTTGATCCTTCTGGGAGATTTTCGACAGATCGAATTTGATTTGATTTTAGGATGTCTTGAACCGGTACTTGATACTTCTGACTCACCTGATGTACATTTTCCCCTTGAGAAACCCAGTGTAATCGACCTGCTATCGGAATCAAAATTGCTTGCCCGATTACTAGTTGGTCGGGATTAGGCAGCTGGTTCGCATCAATAATGCCTTGATAAGGTACTCCGTAAGTTTGAGCGATTCGCCACAGTGATTCCCCTTGTGTAACAACGTGAATTTGCAAAATTTCGTCCTCCTTATACTGACTTTTTATCCTTACAACAGTATTCAATAAAAGGGAAACGAGTGCCTGGCCCAACCGAGAAATTCTAATTTCCCTATTTATAACAATTGATTCTTTGAATGATTTAAAGAGAAAAGAAAAATAATAAGAAAAAATGTTATTAAAAAGGAGAATTAACCATGTCAAAAAAATATTTCACGTTTACGATCTTAACTTTATTATTACTATTAGTCGTTGGTTGTAACAATGATGAAAATGCCGTGGAAGGATTAAACGTTGGTGAAGGACAAATATCCAGTGATTACACTTCCACTTCTAGTGAAGAATTTCCTCACACCAAACCAATTACGGTTCAACATGCTAAATTTGATTTCGAGGTTGTACAATCTGCTCAATTATCACGAAATGAAATAGAACGATTATTACCACCGGAGATCGTTAATCATCTCCCTACAGGAATGAATCAATTTTCACCAGAAGAAATTTCTAGATTACTACCAGAAGGAGTAACTCAATTAACACCAGAAGAAATTTCACAAAGGCTTAGAGCTGGAACTCCAGGGCAACAACAACCAGGAACGCCAAAGGAAACACCTAGCCAACAACAACCTGAAGTAACACAGCCGCCGCAACAAGCTGCTCCTGAACAACAACAACCAGAACAACAACAACCGCGTGAAGAAGAAAAACCTGCGGAAGCTGAACAAGCAGCCGGAATAAGTGACATTGAGGCACAAGTAATTGAGTTAACAAATGTTGAAAGAAGAAATAATGGCTTATCTGATTTACAAGCAGATTCTGCTTTAAGTAATGTTGCCCGTAAAAAATCAAATGATATGCAACAAAACAATTACTTTTCACATACAAGCCCAACTTATGGATCTCCGTTTGATATGATCCGTGACTCTGGTATATCTTATAATTCGGCTGGAGAAAACATTGCACAAGGGCAACGCTCAGCACAAGAGGTTGTTCAAGCCTGGATGAATAGTGAAGGGCATCGCGCTAATATTCTAAATGGCGAATATACACATATTGGCGTCGGATACCAACAGAATGGTCATTACTGGACACAGATGTTTATCAGTAAATAATGACTATTGCTCAGGAAATATTTTGTCGACCTTAATCGAAAAAACAAGCCTAAAAAAGCCAGCTCCCCCCATGGGGGCTGACTTTTTCTCTTCAGAAGATAATCGTTATTCAGTTTCAATAACAGCATATTTCCCGTCATTTCTTTGATAAACAATGTTAGTTAAAGAAGTATCTGCATCGGTATAAACAAAAAACTGATGACCTAACATATTCATTTGTAAAATAGCTTCTTCAGCATCCATCGGTTTCAAGTTAAATCGTTTCGTTCTTACGATATGCTCCATATTTTCCGCTGTAGACATCTCTACTTCAGGCTCCATTAAAAGAACAGCGTTTGTGACGTCCTTTCTTACTGCTTTTTCTTGACGAGGCTTACGATTAACTTTAGTTTTATACTTTCGAACCTGGCGCTCTAATTTATCAACAATCAAGTCGATTGCTGCATACATATTTTCGTGCTGTTCTTCTGCACGAAGAAGCAACGTTTTTAACGGAATAGTAATTTCCACTTTCGTATTTCTCTCATATACCTTTAACTTCACTTGTACTTCTGTAGTAATAGATTGTTCAAAATACTTGTCTAGTTTTTCAACCTTTTTGATAATGTATTCTCTAATTGCTTCTGTAACTTGTAAATTTTCACCGCGAATGTTGAATCTCATAGAGATCTCCTCCTGAATCATTTATCAAACTTATCCGAACAGTTATTAAATACTCACTGTTCTTATATATAGAGTACTCATTAATTACAATTTATTCTGTGATCAAAATCACATACTGAGTGACTTTTTCATTTTTTAAAAAACTACATTTCAGAAAATAATCTTTCGATTTTAACGGTAGAAAAAAAGCCTCACGAATGAGACTTTTTTCTACCGTTAATTAATATTTTGAATTCTTTCAATATAATGACCAAAACGTTCATTATGTTTGTCATAAACTGGTTTCACTTTTTCACGGAAAGCTTCTAAATCAACTTCATCCATAGAAATAATCTCTACACCATTATCAAGTAGATTTTGTTTTTGTTCTGCTTCTAAACCTTGAGATATCTCACGTTGAACTTGTGCATATTCTCTTCCTAAGTCTACAACTACCTCTTTCACATCTTCAGGTAGTGACTCAAAGAGATCCTCATTAATAACTAGAGTAGCTGAAGAATAATACAGTCCTGCCTCAGTAAAGTACTTCGTTTGCTCATAGACATTTGTACTCCAAATCACTCCATAAGAAAAATCAGAGCCATCTATGACATTTTGTTGCAAAGCTCCATACACTTCTGGGAAAGCCATCGGTGTCCCGTTTGTCCCTAAAGCACTGTATGTATCTAACAAAACCTCACTCTCAATCGTTCTCATCTTAAGACCTTTTAAATCTTCTGGAGAATAAATAGGATGTTTGCTATTAGCAAAATGACGTTGTCCATTTTCCCAAAATGCAATACCCTTAAAGCCCACATCTGACATCTTATCCAATATTTCTTGTCCTACTTCTCCATCTAGTGTTTTATAAGCGTGATCTAAATCTCTAAACAAGAATGGAAATTCAATAGCTGTCACATCAGTCACAAAGTTGCTAACAACTCCAGTGGTAATGAGGCTCATATCTAATGTTCCTAATTGAACACCTTCTAATAATTCTCGTTCTCCACCTAATGATCCATTACCAAAAATCTCAAATTGAACTTGTCCATTAGTCGCTTCTTCGACCGCGGCAGCATATTCATCAAATCCTAATGCATAAGCTTCTCCATCTGGTGCGATATGACCAACTTTAATAGTAATGACTTCCTCACTCATTTTACCTACTGCATTTTCTTCCGTTTCCGCACTAATCTCCGATGTTATTTTTTCTTCTCCCCCACAAGCGCTTAGCATGAATAAGAAAACTAGTGTGGTAAGGACTGCTAGGAGTTTTCCTTTTCTCATCTTATTTCCCCCTAAAAGAATCTTCTTTAACTTTAACGCATAAAAGCGTTTAAGCATTAATGTATTATATAATAAAACTTTTAAATTTACATTAAAAGTTTGTTTTTTTTGAAAATTAATTTTTAAAGAATCATGTGAAGAACATACCAGTTTCAATCAATGTACTACGAAATAGTACTCAGATTCAACTTTTACACGATCAACCGTATTTTTTGTCAATTTATCGATTGCTTTTCATAGCTAGTTTGGTATATGTTATCTAAAAGATTGGTTATCCCTTTATTGATACTGTTGCACTTAAATCTTGAATTGGAGCGGAATAAATGAACAATGCTAAAGTGGATTTAAAAAAATTAAAACAGTTTAAAGACGAAGTAACACGATTTATGATGGCTTATAAGTTTGCATTGGATGAAGTCAATACAAAGATTGATATTCTAAAACAAGAATTCGAATATGTTCATGACTATAGTCCAATTGAGCATGTGTCCTCTCGCCTTAAGACTCCTGAGAGTATTTTGAACAAAGTTCATAGAAAGAATTATTCTCTTGCTCTTGATACGATTAAAGAAAATATAAAAGACATTGCGGGAATACGAATAACATGTCCTTTTATATCAGATATCTATAATTTGAGTTCAATGATCCAACGACAAAAGGATATTGAAGTTATTGAAGAAAAAGATTACATTAAAAACCCAAAGCCTAATGGTTATCAAAGTCTTCATCTCATAGTTAAGATTCCAATTTTTATGTCTGACCGAGAAGATCATGTCTATGTAGAAGTCCAAATCCGTACCATTGCCATGGACTTTTGGGCTAGCTTAGAACACAAGATTTTCTACAAATACAACAAAGAGATCCCTCAACGATTATTGTTAGAATTAAAAGAAGCTGCTGAATCTGCCGCTGCTCTTGATCGGAAAATGGAAAAGATTCACAAAGAAGTAAGCAACATTAAAAACGAGCAGACGTTAGAAGATGACGTTCAACAACTAAAGATTAGTCAGGATAAAATAGCGATTCCGATGTTATTTTTAGAATCCCTTTTAGAAAAATAAATTTCTCTAACTAGCTTTATAAAAAAGGCTGTTTCTGGGTAACCTTTAATTGAAGAGGTAGGAGCGCCCTACCATCTTCAACAAGAAATCCCAATGACAACATTGTTATTGGGATTTCCACAACTTAATGAATAACACTTAGCTAATAGTACTAAGGAAAGAAGGAATCTTATGGATAAACAATCAAAAAATAATGACATTCCTAATTTTACTTGGATCGGTACTATTGGTTTTTTAGTCATTATCGGTATTTTTTATTTATGTTATTTATTATCACAGTACATGGAAGGTTAAAAGAAATCCTGAGCCCTAGCTGTTCTTAATAAAAACAAAAAACCTCTCATGCTAGCAGAGAGATTTTATATATGCATCTTAAATTCGCACTGACTTACCTGATAGCTTCCACTGTTTCCTCCATCCCACTTGTGCAAAAATTAGAGTACCAAGAGCGACTAGAGCGACTAATGAAAAAGTGATGAATCCTGTTGCGTAAGTTCCAGTCATATCCTTTAATGTTCCTAAAACATTCGGCAAGAAAAATCCACCAATACCACCAGCTGCTCCAACTACACCTGTTACCATTCCGATTTCTTTTTGGAAACGTTGTGGGACCAATTGAAAGATTGCTCCATTTCCCATACCAAGACAACCCATTCCCACAAATAAAGCGACAGTAACCATGGCTAATGGTGGAAGTAAACTTACCGCAAACATACAAATCGATACTCCGATAAATAAAAATTGTAAAAGCCTGACTCCTCCAATCTTATCAGCAATCAATCCCCCTACTGGTCGCAAGAAACTTCCTGCCGCCACAACTAACGTAACAAAGTCTCCGGCTCTTACTCCTGAAACTCCATACTGCGAAGAAAAGAAGTAACTTAAAAAGCTTGCCAACCCTACAAATCCACCAAAAGTAACACTGTAAAGAATACAGAAGTACCATGTATCTCGTTCTTTAAAAACAGAGAAATATTCTTTGATTGGTTTCGGTGCGGGTTGATTTGGAGGTTCTTTTGCTAAAAAGATATAAGAAAACAGCACAAAAGCTAATGGAATTAACGCTACCCCAAAAACACCGTTCCAACCAATATACTCAGCAATCCTTGGACCAAATAAAGTGGCAAGTAAAGTTCCACTATTTCCCGCACCCGCAATTCCCATTGCTAATCCTTGCAAATGTGGAGGGTACCAACGACTTGCCATCGGAAGCGCCGCTGAGAAACTTGCTCCAGCTACCCCTAGTAAAATACCGATCAAATATAATTCAGCTATAGTAAATCCGAATAACCAACCCCATAATAGCGGAATCATCGTCACAAGCATTCCGCCAATCGCTGTCTTCTTTGGGCCAAATCGATCCGTTAATATCCCCATTACGATTCTAAATACCGAACCGGCTAATATTGGAATCGCCACGATTAAACCAACTTGAGAAGGTGATAATCCAAAGTCTGCGGTTAAATAGACACCTAATGCGCCAAGTAATACCCAAATCATAAAACTAATGTCAAAATATAAAAATGATGAAAACAACGACGGTGCATGCCCACTTTTTTTCAATTCAGATAATTTCATTACCTCAACCACCTCATATGTATTTGTTGAGTTCATTATTACAAAGAAATATATCAAATACCTCTTTCTTGTTAGTTTTACTTACATAGTTTTTGATGGACCAAAATATCATTAATCTTCAATTCATAAGATACGCCTGATGTTTATAAAAAAAAGACTTCTCCAAAAAAAAGTAAGGGAAGTCTTGAATCTGCTATTCATATATGTATAGGTATAGGTATAAGTGCCTTGACGTACGCTTTTCATTTAATCAGATTCAACGTGTTTTGTTGAAGTAATAGTACCTAACCATTCACTCAAAAGTTTATCAAGTTGTTCTTCTGAACTTTTAGGAAAATGACTAACAACCATTTTTTTCGTTTCTAAAATGGCATGTTCCCATTTTGGATACTCCTGATGAGCCTTTGCTGTCAATTCAACTATTTTCATTCTTTTATCATGGCCTGTAACTTGTCTAACATAGCCTTTTTTTACGAGCCTTTGAATGTTTCTCGTTAATGGAGGTGCTTCAACCGCTAAATACTCACACAATTCCGTTTGAGTTAACGTGCCTTTGTTTTTTAATGCATATATCACAGCCCACTGTGCACTATACAAATCTAATGGCTGTAGTGCTTTATTTGCATATTTTGTTAATAGACGTGAAAGCTGGTGCAGTGTGTGAAATAATTTAAGATCCTCAACTATATGAATCACCTCTCATAATGATAATGATCTAAATTAATAGTTTTTTACCCAGGTAATTATAACACAGGATAAATAAAACTTAAATAATACTATTCCATTTTTTGTCTATACCCTTAAACATATGAATTTTCCTCATAGAAAAAACACCCAGCTTCATTTATCGTTAACTGTAATGATTTTAATTAATTGAATCTTACACAAAATCCGTTAAGTTACATAATTCTATGATATAATTACCTTATGTAACCTCGATAGGAGGAGTGATCAATGGAATTTGTAGAGCCTATTCGCCAAGTTGAGAAAATACGTTTGATGAAACGCTACTTACGAAAGCGTTCAAAACGCGATTTTCTGTTATTTGTGCTTGGGATTAATACTGGTTTACGGATTAGTCAAATGTTAGAACTGCAATATAGTGATGTTATAAACGAGAATGTTCCCCGTGATTACCTAATCATTATCAACAAATCCCAAAAGGAAAACATACATCTAAATCATAAAGTGAAACAAGCTATTCTAAGTTATATAAGACAGGGTAAGTTTAAACAAGACGACTACTTGTTTCAATCTTCAAATAAAAAAGCCCCGATCACCAGGCAACAAGCTTATCGAATTATTAATCAGGCCGCAATAGAAGCAGGTATTTCTGATAAAATCGGCACTCATACATTACGAAAGACCTTTGGCTATCATGGCTACAAACAAGGTGTAGCTATTTCCCTTTTGCAACGTCGCTTTAATCATGAAACACGTGGGGCTACTCTACGCTATATTGGAATAAATGATGAGAAAATTGAGCCTCCTCATATCGACGTAAATTTATAAGGAGAGGATTGCCATATGCTAAACGGAATATTAAATACGGATTACTTTATCTTATTGGCTGCCCTCCTCCTCATTGCAGGCGTGGTAACAGCGAAATTTCCCACACGCCTTGGCGTTCCTGCTCTTGTTTTATTTATCCTCGTAGGAATGTTAGCTGGTAGTGATGGGATAGGTTTTATTTACTTTGATAATGCTAAATACGCTCAATTAATTGGGATTGTAGCTCTAGTAATTATTTTATTTGAGGGAGGATTGCAAACAAAGTGGTCCACCGTAAAACCTGTTATGGGACCATCGTTATCCCTTGCTACAATTGGTGTATTGATTACCTCTTCTGTTGTCGCAGCTGCGGCTAAATTCATCTTAGATGTCACTTGGTTGGAGGCCTTTTTATTTGGGGCTATTGTTGGTTCAACAGATGCTGCCGCTGTCTTTGCTGTCTTAAAAGGAGTTAACCTTCGTGAACGGCTAGGTTCCACTTTAGAGGCAGAATCCGGCACCAATGATCCAATGGCCGTCTTCTTAACGATTACGTTTATTCAATTATTAATGACAGATCAGCCTAATTATCTTCTCCTTTTTGGATCGTTTTTTTAGCAAATGGGAATGGGACTATTGATCGGGTTTGCACTTGGAAAAGTAGCTACTTTTGCTATTAATCGAATTAACCTAGATTCAAGTGGATTATACCCTGTTTTTGCTTTGGCTTTTGCATTATTAACTTATAGTGTGACTGCGTTAATCGGCGCTAGCGGACTTTTAGCTGTATACGTAGCAGCACTTGTATTAGGAAATGCCGATTTAACTTATCGTCATTCAATCTTTCGGTTTAACGAAGGGGTTGCCTGGATGATGCAAATCTTGATGTTTGTTATTCTTGGATTGCTTGTATTTCCTGGTCAGTTGTTTCAACTAGATATAATGGTAAAAGGCCTCATTCTTTCCTTTATCTTAATCTTAATTGCCAGACCGATTGCTGTGTTCCTATCTACGATTGGCTTGAAGTTTGACCTAAAAGAAAAAATCTTTCTTTCATGGGCTGGTTTAAGAGGCGCAGTACCAATTGTGTTAGCAACATTTCCGATGATCTCGGGGCTTACTAACAGCCAATTATTCTTTAACGTCGTTTTCTTCGTTGTGTTAACATCTGCGCTCATACAAGGTTCAACGATCACTTATATTGCAGAAAAGCTAAAATTAACCGGTTCTAAAAAAGAAACTCCGATCCATACATTAGAGCTAGTTTCCATTGGAAAAGCCAATGCAGAAGTCATTGAGGTCGAAATCAATGAGGAGAACGTGCTAATCAATCTATCCCTTGCTGAAATCACGTTTCCAAAAGATGTTCTTGTTAACGCCATTATTAAAGATGGAAATTTAATTACACCTTATGGAGAAACGAGAATTCAATCTGGTGACATCCTCTATATCCTTGTATCGAAACAAAGTAAAAAGGAACTAAAGCAAATGCTTGATCAAAAGAATGATAAGAATTGTCTAATAAAAGATATAGCAAAATAAAAATAAGCCCATACCGTCTGTGTATGGGCTTATCTACCTTAGGGACCATTCTCGACAAGTGACGAAACAAGATTTACATTTACCGTCCCCACGGAACACCGCCTTCCAATTGAACTTATAATGGATGGCGACATCGTTAAGGAAAATTCAGAAGAAAACGATCTTCAACTTTCTTGGCTACAAAATGAATTACAAAAAAGAAATTTCAGGATCAATGAGATTTATTATGCTGTGCTTGCTGTGAATGGAAATATTAATATAGATACTTACAAAGACCATATTTTATCCCCCATTGATCAAGAATAACTAAGCTTCAAATTTAGAAGTCATTAACGCCTCTGAATAGGAAATATGATTGGGAAATCGGCGACTAAAAGATCATTAAATTTTACGTTGGCATTTTTGTTTTTTATGAGCGTCTAAAAAATCCATACAAAATAAACAATTACTACAGTTACAACTAGATAGAGTATATTAAGCGGTATTCCTATTTTCAGATAGTCAGAGAATCTGTAACCTCCAGGACCATATACGATTAAATTTGCTTGGTAGCCAATTGGTGTAGCAAAACTAGCAGAAGCGGCAATGGCAATGGTCACGAAGAAAGCCATCGGATCTACTGACAATTGGTTAGCAATCGCAAGGGAAATCGGAAACATTAGAACAGCTGCAGCGTTATTCGTTATGATTTCCGTAAATAATGTAGTTAAGAAATAAACAACAATAATCGCTCCAACCACGCCTGCACCTTTTGTCATCAGAACAAAATAATTAGCCACTAACGCAGCGGCACCAGTTTGTTCCAATGCTATACCTATCCCGATCGCACAAGCAATTAATAGCAATACATCAAATTGGATATGCTTTCTAGCCCCTTCAAATGAAATGGTCTTTGTCACAAAAAGGGTAATGACTGCTAGTACTGCGGCCTTAAACATTGGTAAAATATTAAACGTTGCAAGAAGAATCATAATGATCAATGTTATAATCGCAATAATTGATTTTTTCGGATTCACAATTTCAGGATCTTCAATTTGAGACATCAAATAGAAATCTCTTGAATTAGACCATCTGTTTGCAAAGTCTTTATTCGCTAAAAGAAGTAACGTATCTCCAGCTTTTAACTTGATATCCCCAACTTTACTATTTATTCTTTCATCATTACGATGTACCGCAACAATTCCAGCATCGTATTTACTTCTAAAGCGACTTTCTTTTACCGTTTGTTGAATTAATGAGGATTGATGAGAAACGACTGCTTCGACTAATGATGCACTTCCGTTTTGTAGACTCTCTAGTTTTAACTTTGTCCCCGTTTCAACGCGTAATCCTTTTATGTTTTGCAGCTCTACGATCGTAGATAATACCCCTGTAAAAATTAGACGGTCATTTTCTTTTAATTTTAAAAATGAGGCCACTGGAGCCGTCCTATCACCGCTTCTTATTAGCTCTATTAAATAAAGCCCTTGTAAACTTCTTAATCCAGCTTCTTCAATTGTTTTTCCTATTAATGGAGAATTTGATTCCACATAGGCTTCTGATAAATACTCACGTGAGCTTTCATCAAAAGATTCTTCTGACGTTTTCCTAGTCGGTAGAAGCTTATACCCAATTGTCACCATATATAAAATCCCTAGAAGGCCTGCCGGAAGACTAACGATAGCAAGCTGAAACATTGAGAACCCATCCATCCCATTCTCCAGCATAAACCCATGTATCACTAAATTCGTGGAAGTACCTATTAGAGTTAGTGTGCCACCAAAAATGGTCGCGTAAGATAAAGGTATTAAAAATTTTGAAGGCGATATTTCCCTTTCTTTACACCATTTCCGAACTACAGGGGTAAACATGACAACAATCGGTGTGTTATTTAAAAAAGCAGATAACGTCGACAACGGAACCATCATTTGAAGAAGTGATCTTCTTTGATTTTTTCCAGACCCTAAAGATTTGGTTACAATCGGAGTTAAAAATCCGCTTTGTTTTACCGCACCAGCAACAATAAACAGAAGAGCTACTGTCAACATTCCTTCATTAGAAAAACCTCTTAATGCATCAGATGGTGATAATACCCCGGTCAACAATAAAACTGCCAATGCACAAAAGACAATAAAGTCAGGTCTTGCGATCTCTTTTATTAAGCAAACGAGCATCCCAATTACAACTAATAGTACGAATCCAATTTCAAAAGTCATTGTTCTTTACACCCCTAAACATAATACCGAGTAATCTTATTTGTTTTATTATATTTGAGAACCCAGTAAAATGTCTAGAATTATTTGAATTTCTGATCGTTAAGATAAGAAATATTTATTACGTCTCAGTTAGTATAAAAGATCGAGAAATTCCGTTATTTCTTTGGTCGATTCTTTACAGAAGAATATATCTTCTCAACATCAGTCAAAGTCAACTCAAATAAATGCTTTTCATTCTCTTTATATATGCCAGAACAAATAAGCTTTTCAATTAATTTATTTTTCCTATCTTCAACATGTTTTTTTAATTCACCCATGCAATCATCTCCAGCGAAAAAAGTTATTTAGAACCGAGCACTTTTAAGATCGAACTCCAAGTACGTTTTGCATAAACAATTGGTATGAGATTCTTAGGAGCTTTTCTTTTAATCTGATTTGACACATTGTGATTGATATAATCTGTTAAAATCAGAATCACGTTTGTTTTTGGGGAATGTTTGCTTTTACCATGTTTGTCTTTCTCCCATTGATATGAGTAATTTCATTAAAACCTTCATTAACTGGTCACCCTCAACAATAACAATGTTTTCTATTTCTCACCCTCCATTTAAATATGATTTTTCATAAATTCATTTAATTTTTTGCTTAATCCACCATGACCAAATTTAATTGATGACTTAGTTCCTTCTACTTTTACTATAACAGTATCAAGAAACGAGAGAATAAATAGTCTGCGAATCGTTACAACATTAATCCCCTCTTCATAAAACCAATGATCAATCGTATTATAGACTCCTCTGTTTACTCCATAATTAGTTTTACATAATTCCATAAACATAAGATCAGGAAGGTTTAAGTATTTGTTCTTTGCTAAATCTTTCTTTGAATGTTTAATAGATAAGGCTATACATGGATTAATATCTAACACTACATCTCACTCCTCTTAGTAGAAAATGAAACAAAAAAGACTCACACACAAAGGATAAACCTTTGGATGTGAGCCTCTAGTGAACTAGTGGGCATTATTAGAATTCATCTAATTAAACACATATTAATCCCATAATTCCAATAAGTCAAGTTGGTTTTTTATTTAAGTTACTATTATCCCTTCATCACTCCTTGCATAAAAATAGTTAAATGCAACCAAAATCACACTTAACACATAAAACCTAGTTGACATATAGGATTAATATGCATAATATAATGAAAACCAGTAATAATTGTCAATTTTAACGGAGGTGGTCACTATTATTTGTGATTGTATACTTACCGACCGGTCAACCGGAGGTCCATTTTTCTGATTTAAGAAAAGGGCTTTTTCAAATAAAAAACTTCCTTTTCTAAAACTATTAATCAATTATTTAAAAATAGGGAGATGACCAATAATGAGAAAAATCAAGACAAACGGTAAACAAAAGAAATGGATTGGTACACTAGTTTTAGCTACACTTATGCTTACTGCTTGCGGCGGAGAAAACACATCAACAGACCCAACAGATTCTACTGAGACAGCTCAAAAAGCCACTCCTGACAGTGTTGAATTATTAAATGTGTCATATGATCCAACACGCGAATTTTATCAGGAATTTAACAAAGAATTTGCAGACTATTGGAAACAAGAAAGTGGTCAAACCGTAACCATCCAACAATCACATGGAGGATCTGGGAAACAAGCAAGATCCGTCATTGACGGATTAGAAGCAGATGTGGTTACTCTCGCGTTAGCTTACGATGTCGATATGTTAAATGAAACTAGAACTCTTATTCCTGAGAATTGGCAAGAAAGATTGGATCATAACTCTGCACCATACACTTCCACCATTGTATTTCTAGTTAGAAAAGGTAATCCACATAATATACAGGATTGGGATGACTTAGTAAAAGAAGGTGTTTCTGTCATAACCCCTAACCCAAAAACATCTGGTGGAGCAAGATGGAATTACCTAGCTGCATGGGGATACGCTCTTGAAGAATATGGTCAAGACGAGGAAAAAGCGACAGAGTTCGTAACAAAATTATATAAAAATGTACCAGTTTTAGATTCTGGAGCGCGCGGATCAACTACAACATTTGTGGAACGAGGAATTGGTGATGTATTTCTTTCATGGGAAAACGAGGCTTTCTTAGCCCTTCACGAGTTAGGAGAGGATGAGTTCGAAATTGTTGTCCCATCAATCAGTATTTTAGCTGAACCACCAGTAACAGTAGTAGACGAAATTGTTGATAGAAAAGGAACTAGAGATGTGGCTGAAGCCTACCTTGAATTTTTATACACAGAAACAGGTCAAAAACTGGCTGCAGAACACTATTACAGACCTCGGAGTATAGAAGTTCTTAGTGATTATGCTGATTTCTTTCCTGACATTAATCTATTTACGATTGATGATGTATTTGGTGGTTGGAAAACTGCACAAGAAAAACATTTTAAAGATGGCGGAATCTTCGATCAAATCTATCAACCTTAATTTCTAGTGGGGAACTCAGGTAAGTTGAGTCCCCCCTTATTTCCCACCATTTCAGGAGGAAACACGATGGAGAAAACTTTAACTATTAAATGGAAGCAGCATAGCATCCTACCTGGTTTCGGCATCTCTTTAGGATTTACGATGATGTATCTCGGGTTTATTATTTTGCTGCCTTTATCAATGATTTTTATTAATACAATGGCAATGGACTGGGGCGATTTCTGGCACACCGTTACAGAGCCACGTGTGATGGCGTCCTATAAACTGAGCTTTGGCGCAGCGTTAGCAGCCGGATTAATTAATGCCGTTTTTGGGTTACTCATTGCATGGGTACTTGTGCGCTATGAATTTCCCGGCAAACGATTTATTGATGGACTAGTCGATTTACCTTTTGCCTTACCAACCGCAGTTGCAGGGATTGCTTTAACGAGCCTATATGCAACGAACGGCTGGGTAGGTCAATACCTTACTATTCTTGGAATAAAAGTTGCTTTTACACCTTTAGGGATTGTAGTTGCTTTAACGTTTATAGGTCTACCCTTTGTTGTAAGAATGGTTCAACCTGTCTTACAGAATCTCGAAAAAGAAGTGGAAGAAGCTGCCGCTAGTCTTGGAGCTAATCGTTTGCAGACCTTTATGAAAGTGATATTACCGGAAATCATCCCTGCTTTAATGACCGGATTTGCACTGGCCTTTGCACGCGCACTTGGAGAATATGGTTCGGTTGTCTTTATATCAGGAAACATGCCGATGAGTACGGAGATCACCCCACTGTTAATCATGACAAAACTTGAACAATATGATTACGCCGGGGCTACTGCCATTGCGGCAGTCATGCTCATCGTTTCTTTTCTACTTTTATTAGTTATTAATTTATTACAATGGTGGGCAAATAAACGCCATATCAGAGATTAGGAGGTAATGTTATGGCTGGAAATGTCCCTCTCCAGACTGAAAAAGGCGTAAATGTATCGACCTCAAGACAAGCAACTACAGAATCTAGACTTGTTCGCTGGTCTTTAATAACGACCGCTTTATTGTTTTTATTATTTGTTCTTGTCTTACCTTTGGTAACCATTTTTGTCAAAGCGTTTGAACAAGGTGTAGCCGTTTATGTAGCTTCTGTTACAGAACCAGATGCGTTGTCGGCTATAAGATTAACGTTACTGGTCGTCGCTATTGTTGTCCCTCTTAACTTACTATTTGGTATTGCTGCTTCTTGGGCCATTGCCAAATTTGAATTTAAAGGAAAAAACATTTTACTAACCTTAATTGATCTACCATTTGCCGTATCTCCTGTTATTGCAGGATTAATTTTCGTTCTACTTTTCAGTGCTCATGGCTTGTTTGGTCCATGGCTACTTGAACATAATATTAAAATTATTTTTGCTGTTCCAGGAATTGTTCTTGCATCTATTTTTGTTACCCTACCCTTTGTTGCTCGTGAACTGATTCCACTTATGCAAGCACAAGGCACAGCTGAAGAAGAAGCTGCACTCACTCTAGGTGCAAGTGGTTGGAAGACTTTCTTTAGAATCACCCTTCCTAATATAAAATGGGGACTATTTTATGGCCTTATTCTTTGTAACGCCCGTACAATTGGGGAATTTGGAGCAGTTTCTGTTGTATCGGGACACATACGTGGTCTAACAAACACGATGCCTTTACATGTTGAAATTTTATATAACGAATATCAATTTGCAGCTTCATTTGCGGTTGCTTCCCTTATGTCGATATTAGCACTCATCACCTTAGTCTTAAAAAATATCATTGAATGGAAATCAGCCAAAGAAGCAAATGGTTCAAATATAAACGGAGGAGCTTCCTTATGAGTATTCAAATTCAAAAAGTCACTAAATCTTTCGGTTCCTTTACAGCGTTAAACAATATTAATTTGGATATTCCAACTGGTGAGCTAGTCGCACTTCTCGGACCATCTGGATCTGGCAAAACTTCTCTTCTGCGTATTATTGCTGGACTAGAGGTGGCTAATCAGGGATCGATTCTTTTTGGTAAAGAGGATATCACGAATTCTGATCCGAAAGAACGACAAGTAGGATTTGTTTTTCAACATTACGCCCTTTTTAAACATCTCACGGTTTTTGAGAATATCGCCTTTGGTTTAAAAGTACGTCCAAGAAAAACCCGTCCATCTAAAGAGCAAATCAAAGAGAAAGTTAATGAATTACTAAATCTTGTCAAAATGGAAGGTCTTGCAAATCGTTATCCTGCACAGTTATCTGGTGGACAAAGACAACGTATTGCACTAGCCCGAGCACTTGCTGTCGAACCTAAAGTACTTCTATTAGATGAACCATTTGGTGCATTAGATGCAAAAGTAAGAAAAGATTTAAGGCGTTGGCTTAGAAGATTACATGATGAATTTCATATAACAAGTGTCTTTGTTACACATGATCAGGAGGAAGCACTAGATGTTGCTGATCGGGTTGTCATAATGAATGATGGGAAAATAGAACAAATCGGGACACCTGAAGAGGTTTACGAAAACCCAGAGACACCTTTTGTTTATAACTTCTTAGGGAATGTTAATTTGTTTAAAGGTAGAATCCAAGACGGTATAGCAAAATTAGGCAATATAGAAATTGAGACACCTGAATTTAAAGACAGGAATCTTTCTGAAGCCGTAGGATATTATCGTCCGCACAATATCAATATTGAACACGAGCGTACAAGTACAGATGCTATTCCTGTCATTGTTAACCACATTCACATGGTAGGTCCTATCGTCAATCTCGAACTAAAAAAGCAAAATGATAATGATTTTATTGAAGCTGAAATTAGTAAGGAAACATTCGGGCAATTAAATTTAAAAGTTGGAGATCTAGCTTATGCAACTCCTACTAATGTAAAAGTGTTTCTACCGGAAGACTTTGCTATATAGGCCTTTATAATAAGAAAATTAAATACTGACGATGAAGATTATAAATACTTAAAAGGAGGAATTTGAAGTGGATCAAAATTTTGAAGCTAAAGTAACTGAAATTGTTCATGCTTTAAAAGATTTAGAATACGGAACAATCGTTATAACGGTACACGATTCTCAGATTACTCAAATTGATATTACGGAGAAAAAACGTTTCGGTACCCAAAAGAAAAATATTGTAACAAATCAAGGGAAATTTAAACGTCAATAACATCTTTAAGAACAAGGGGAATAGTCTGTGACTATCCCCTTGTTTCCATGTTTACTTTTTATTAGTAATAAGTATCAATTGCTAGAGTGATTTTCAACGGGGTCACCAAAGGCACCTATTGAATCGTTGAGTAAATTACTTTAACACCGGTATTAGCTTTAATAACTGCTTTTCTATTTCACTCTCTATCCAACTATCTTTTAATATTTGTTTCTTTTTTGTTCTAGTACATTTATTTTTTTACTCGTAGAACCTAATCTGGCAACAATTGGCGTTAAGCAACACTCCATCACACTTAAATGTGCTTGAGTGCCTCCAACCACCATTTGAACAACTGTTTTCTGCTCAAAAAAATTAGAAGGAAATTGTTCTAGCAGGTACTTAATCTTTGTATAAGAAATTTTTAATGGTGGTATTACTAGAATAATAACTTCAGTTTTTTGAAGTATATCAACTATTCTATCAATGTTTAGCTGTTGATGAAGGTTTATGTGTTGAACCATAAAGCCATTGGTATGAAAAACTCTTTGCACATGGCTTGCTGCTATAGTACACCTAGAATGTTTCAAAGGGAAATGAATTATGGCTATTCTTCTTTTCAAATGAACTCCTCCTCTTCATTATCTTTTTCAAATAGCCTCTATAAGGGAACTAATTAGTATTAACAATAGAATTAAAGACAGCCAAAATAATTTACTAGCATGTTTCATACATACCACCATCCCTTACTTTTTAAAGCTAAATTTTAGAATACCTTCTCGATAAAAAAGACTCCGGCGTTATAATGTGTACCCTATAGAGTAGACACTTTGAAAAAAGGACTACTTTATAGGGTTCTTTTTTATATACTTAATTCATCTAGAGAGAAAAACGGAATTGGGGAATTTTAATGACTAAAAATTATTTTACAGAAAAAGAAATGCACGACCTATTTGTAAATCCTAATGTAAAGACTGTAAGTGATAAAGCAATTACCTATACAGATGAGTTTAGGAGATTATTTATATCAGAGAGTGAAAAAGGAAAACTTCCACGTCTAATTTTTGAGGAGAACGGTTTTAATATTGAAGCTATAGGTTCAGACAGAATTAAAAAAACGGCTAATAGATGGCGAACTGCCTATAAAAAGTCTGGAGTATTGGGACTTAGTGACTCACGCTCAAACACAACTGGAAGGCCGCTTCAGAGAGAACTTACGCTACAAGACAAAAATCGCAGATTAGAAGCTCAAGTTCAATTGTTAAAAGCTGAGAATGAGTTATTAAAAAAGTTAGAAATGATCGAAAGGGGGCTGGGCTGAAACGAGTAGTAGGTGCTGTCGAAATGAAGTTTATTTTAATTCGTTCTATTATTGAAAAGTACAAGCTTCGAAAAATGGTCAGTTTTCTATGTGATATTTGTGGAGTTTCACGTTCTGGTTATTATAATTATTACTCGATAAAATCAAAAGAACGGAGAAAGGCATGGGAGAAACAAGATAAACTCCTTAAAAAGAATATATTAAAGGCATTTAACTTTAAAAATCGTAAAAAGGGTGCTCGTCAAATTAAAATGACTTTAATGGGTCAGTTCAACCTTAACTACAACTTAAAACGTATACGACGACTCATGAAGAAATACAATGTTTTTTGCGCAATTAGAAAAGCTAATCCATACCGAAGGATGGCAAAAGCAACAAAGAAACATACTGTTTTACCTAACTTACTCAACCGCCAATTCAAACAAAATGCACCTGGAAAAGTATTACTCACAGATATTACTTACTTATTCTATGGTAATGGTAAGAAAGCATATTTATCAACGATAAAAGATGGTTCAACAAATGAAATATTAGCGTATAACGTTTCTGATCGCATTACTTTAGATATCGCAACAGACACTTTATTAAAGCTAAAAAATAATAAAAAAGTGAAGTTTCCAGAGGGGGCCTTCATACACTCCGATCAAGGATTCCATTATACAAACCCACTCTTTCAAAGGATGGTTAAGAAATATGGTTTAGGTCAATCCATGTCCAGACGAGGAAACTGTTGGGATAACGCACCACAGGAATCATTTTTCGGGCACTTTAAAGATGAAGCATATATTAAACCTTGTGAAACATTGGCTGAACTAAAACGTGAAGTTAAGAGTATTATGACTTATTACAATAATTTTAGATACCAATGGAATTTAAAGAAGATGACACCTATTCAGTATAGGAATCATCTTCTCAATGTAGCATAGTCTTTTTTTAAAGTGTCCTTTACAAAGGGTACACATTACTAAAGCCAGAGTCTCTAGGGAACTAGTCGACAAAGAAATGACATAACAATGCGTCACTCAAATATTAAATTAACGTTTAACTAGTTACTTGCTTATTACCTACTTGATTATCTAGCTGGTTATGTTCTAACACTCTATTTAAAATGGTATCTAGTATTTTTGTGAAAGCAGTATTTGTTCGGCTACGAGGCCTTGGTAAATTCACTTTATAATCTAGATGAATTTTCCCGTCTTCTATGAGGATGATACGATCTGATAATGCAACAGCCTCTTCGATATCATGAGTCACAAGGATAGCAGTAAATGATTTTCGCAGCCATAATTGTTCAATTAGCCTTTGCATTTCTAATCTAGTCAGTGCATCTAAAGCTCCTAAAGGTTCATCTAATAATAACAAGGATGGAGAATGGACTAGGGCTCTAGCTAATGAAACGCGTTGCTGTTGACCTCCTGATAAGACGGAAGGCCATTCATCCTTTCGATCTTCAAGATAAACATTTTGAAGAGCTTTTAAGGCAAGTTCCTGCCAATCCCCTCCTAAACCTAACCCTACATTTTGTAGTACGGTTTTCCACGGAAGAAGACGACCATTTTGAAACATAATCCTAACATCTTCAGGAATGCCTTTTACTTTCATTTTATTAATCATAATGTTGCCTTCTTTAGGTTTCTCTAACCCAGCAACTAAGCGCAAAATTGTACTTTTTCCACAACCACTTTTACCGACAATTGAAATAAATTCACCTTTTTGAATATCTAATTGTATATTCTTCAGTACATGTTTTTCACCAAAAGATTTACTAACATGTTGCATTTGTACATAGGGCTGCTTCATTCTTCATTCATCTCCCCTATTTATTTTTGATAATTAGGATTCCACTTTAAAAATCTATATTCTAATACTTTTGCCATCCAATCTGATAGCTTTCCAAGCGCGGCATATAAAATGATACTTAAAACGACAATGTCAAGTTGCATAAATTCTCTAGCATCCATTGCTAAATAACCAATACCAGCACTAGCAGAAATGGTTTCTGCCACGATCAGTGTTACCCACATAATTCCGAGACCAAACCTCAATCCAACTAAAATAGAAGACAATGCACCAGGCAAAATTATTTGCAAAAACAATTGCCCATTTTTAAGCCCATAACTCTTTCCCATTTCAATTAATTCTGGATCAACTGATCGAATCCCGTGAAATGTGTTTAAATAAATAGGAAATAACACACCTAAGGCGATTAGAAAGATTTTCCCTTCTTCTCCAATCCCAAACCATAAAATGACTAAAGGAATGAGAGATAAATGTGGAATGTTTCGTATCATTTGAATCGTTGAGTCAAAAAGGGTCTCTGATATTTTTGAAATACCATTTACTACTCCAAAAACAAACCCGATTGCACCTCCAATTAATAGCCCTAGTAATGCCCTCTGGGAACTAACAAATATATGTTCAAAAAGCTCACCATTAGATAACAGTTTAATAGTCGCTAAGCCGATATCTGACGGTGCCGGTAAGAATCTATTTGAGATCACCCCAATCACAGAAAAAATTTGCCAACACACTAACAATGAAATAGGAAGGGCCCAAGGAGCCAGCTTAGAAAAAATAGTGTTCATTCAAATCTTCAACCTTTCTACCTTGCAGCAATTCCCCCAAATGGACTTAACCACTGCTTATCGTTTTGTTGATTTTCTTGTTTAATGTCAAGCTTCGGAAATAATAATTCAGCTACCTGATACGCTTCTTCTAAATGTGGATAACCAGATAAAATGAAAGTATCAATTCCTAACTTTTCATATTCTCTCATCCGTTTTGCCACGACATCAGCACTGCCAACTAATGCCGTTCCAGCTCCCCCGCGAACAAGACCTACTCCAGCCCATAAATTAGGACTAATTTCCAATCCATTCCTATTCCCCTTATTCAGAGCAGTCATTCGCTTTTGGCCGACAGAGTCAAATCTAGAGAATACTTTCTGAGCAGCCTCTATATCTCCCTCTGTCAACTCACTAATTAGTCTATCAGCTGCCAGCCAAGCTTCTTCCTCAGTTTCCCTGACAATAACATGCAATCTTATTCCAAATCGAACCGTTCTTCCGGTTTTCTTTGCAACCTGTTTTACTTTTTCAATTTTCTCAGCAACTTGTGCAGGCGGTTCTCCCCATGTTAAAAACACATCAATATGCTGTGCTGTTACATTGATTGCCGCATCTGATGAACCTCCTATATAAAGTGGAGGGTACGGTTTTTGAATGGGTGGAAAAGCAATTTCACTTCCTACAAACTGAAAATGTTCTCCTTTAAAGTCACTTATCTTGCCACTCATAATCTCTCTCCAAACATGTAGAAACTCATCTGTTAGTTTATAGCGTTGATCATGCGGTAAATGAAGTCCATCTCCAGCTAATTCAACCGGATCTCCACCGGTAACAACATTAATTAAGAGTCGGCCGTTCGATAGACGGTCTAATGTAGCGGCCATCCTTGCTGCTACAGATGGGGAGATGAGACCAGGTCGAACTGCAACTAAGAATTTCATTCGTTCAGTAACAGAAATAAGAGATGAAGCTGTCACCCATGAATCTTCACAACTGACTCCTGTTGGTAAAAGAGCACCGTAATATCCTAAATGATCAACAGCTTGTGCAATTTGTTTTAGATAGGAAAAAGTAACTGGTCTGCCTCCTTTTGTCGAACCTAAATATCGCCCATCTCCATGAGTTGGAATAAACCATAAAATTTTCATTTACATCCCTCTTCTCTTATTTGTTTTCAATCACTGCATCATAAATATTTATTTCACTTGGAATTAAATCCAAGTTGTAAAATGTATCACCAATTGATTGTTGATCAAGTAATACTTCTTCTGTCACACGGCTTATTCCAAATTCTCTTCTTTCTAGAACTTTTTCCAGGATTGGTGCTTCTATGCTTACTTCTGGAGATAAAAATGCTGCAGCTTCACCAATATTTTCAGAAACCCATTGGTCAACCGAGTCAAGCTCCTCCAATATAATGGAAATAATTTCATCATTTACTTCAGCAAACGTTCTTTCGGCTAATAAAAATTCTCTATTTGCAACTAAGCCTTCGCCATCACGAAGGATTCTTGCTTCTAACTCAACCTCTGCTGATGCAAAAAACGGATCCCAAATTACCCACGCATCTACATCTCCACGATCAAAAGCTATTCTAGCATCACCAGGTGGAAGGTAAGTAACTTCAATGTCGTCTAGTTGCAATCCAGCATCTTGAATTGCTTTCACTAAAAGATAATGTACATTCGAACCCCTATTCAAAACCACTTTCTTTCCTTTCAAATCTTCTATTGACTTAATCGGTGAATTTTTTTGAACGAGAATTGCTTCTCCTTTAGGAGAGGCCGGACCATTTGCGATATAAACAATCGGTGCTCCTGCAGCTTGAGCAAAAATAGGAGGAGCTTCTCCTGTATGTCCAAAATCAATACTTCCAACATTTAATGCTTCTAGTAGTTGTGGTCCCGCTGGAAATTCAATCCATTCTATTGCAATTCCTTGATCTTTTAACCTTTCATCTAAATTCCCTTCAGCTTTTAGAATGTTTAGTGTGCCAAATTTTTGATATCCTATATGGACCGTTTCTATATTTGAATGGTCTGCTCGTGCTTCGATATTAGACCCTGAACTCCCTGTCTCTTTTTGTGCGGCACACCCTGTTATTAATGCAACATTTGAAATGAAAACAAGGAATATTATTTTTCTAAATAGATTCATTATAAAAACCTCCAGTTTAATGTTTTAATCTAAAAAAGACACTTCTCCACATACAAGGAAAAGTGCCTTCGGTTATCCGATCAGCAATGTGTATTTTTCTAACTAACTTCTATAACCTATAATTCATATCAATATACTATGATATATACAAAAAAAGTTACATCAATATTTTCTTAGCGTTTTTTCATATAATGATATCTCCTTTCAACCAAATACCCCAATATTTAGATAGGTTTTTATTTAATTTCAAAAAAAACTTTCATCCAATTCATATAAAAAGTTGAATGAAAGTCTCTAGTTATCTAGTCGACAATTATGATTATTTAATTAAACCAATAGAAATACTAGGTATTACACACAAAAATATATTTTTCCTTTGTTGGCACGATATTTTCGATCTTAAATAATAAAAGTATTTATTTATATGAATAATAAAGGCTAATTAAAAAGATGTCAATACTTTTTCTGATAATTAAATCAACTTCATTGAAGAATTCCAAATATATAGCAAGGTTATACATGAGAACTTGTCTTTAGGACCAGAAAAGAAACCAAGAGATGTGAATAACCTCTTGGCATAAGCTGAACTATAATGAACCCCAAATCCAATTCCTAATTTCCAATCACTACTGACCCACTTTCCATCGAGACAATCGTCTCTCTAACCTTAGAAGTAAGTAATTCACAAGCATTCCGATTGCAGAAATTGTTAATATCCCTGCGTACATATATGGAATCTGAAAGCTATGTTGAGAGTTAATAATCAAAAAACCCAACCCTGCTTTAGCACCAATCATCTCAGCAGCTATTAGAACCAAAATGGACGAAGCCGCGGGCAATATGACCTTTATAAAAAGTTTTATCGGAGTAATTGCCATTGATTTTGCTGATTTAATCAATAAAGGGTCCACATTTCGAACCGCACTAATGGTACTTATTAAAATCGGAAAAGTGCAAGCGTATATGACTACTGCTATTTTAGAGGCTTCACCTATACCTAATAATAAAATAAATACAGGTAAAATGGCCAATGCTGCTGTATTGCGAAAAGCTTCCAGTAAAGGATTAGCAAGATCTGAAAATAGTTTGAACCAACCTATCATAATTCCTAATGGTATTGCGGAAAGCACCGCTATTGTAAAGCCTATGATTGAACGAGCTAAGCTTGCCGTTATATGTTGAGCAAGTTGACCAGATAATATTAACTCATACCACCCGGTAGCTACTTGGGAGAAAGGAGGAAAGAAGGCAACCTCCACTAACCCGAATCTAGGTATTAATTCCCATGCGAGTAAGAGCAATATAATTGAGATTGTTTTAGTTAGTAATGTCGAAATCCATTTAGTGCTTTTTATGAAGAAAACCTCTGCGGATATACGCTCACGTTTTCTTATCATTTGAATCGTCCCTTCTGTTCGTGCCATCATTCATTCCCCCCTTATTAAATAATTTGCTTTTCATTATTTTGCGCTTTATCAACTTCTTCACGAAGTAGTGACCATATTTTATGACGATAAACACCAAATTCTGGTAAAGAACGGATGTCTTGTTTATAATCTAAAGCATTTAAAGGAATTTCTATAACTTCTTTAATTCGTCCTGGACTTGACGTCATAACAGCCACTCGTTGTCCAAGATAAACAGCTTCGTCGATGCCATGTGTGATAAAAACAATAGTCTTCCCTGTTTTTTTCCAAATGCCCAATAGTTCACTTTGTAATGTCTCTCGTGTTTGCGCATCTAGTGCAGCAAACGGTTCATCCATCATTAACACTTCGGGATTATACGCTAAACTTCTTGCAATCGCGATTCGCTGTTTCATTCCTCCCGAAAGTTCATGAGGAAAGCGATCTTCAAATCCATCTAACCCAACTAGTGATATATACTCTCTTGCAATTTGGATTCGTTCTTTTTTGGAGTAGCCTTTTAATTCTAAACCGAACGTAACGTTCCCTAAGGCTGTCAACCAAGGAAATAAAGCGTACTGTTGGAAAACAATTCCTCGATCTAATTCCGGTCCAGAAAGAGGGTTACCATCTAGTTTTATTACTCCACTATTTGCAGTTGTAAGTCCAGCTAACAAATCTAATAAAGTAGATTTTCCGCAACCGCTAGGTCCCACTATCACAAAAAACTCTCCTGCTTTAATATCAAGATTAATGTTGTCAACAGCAGTAAATTGCTTGATAGTTGCGCTCTTTCCTTTTTTACCCGGGAACGTTTTTGTTACATCCTGTATACTTATTTTTGTAGTCATCCCTTCAACCTCCCACTAACAAATTAGTTATTATATGGATTAAACTCATTTGTATAAATATCTTCAACTGAAAGTTTCCCAGGGTCTAAGAATCCATCTTCCTCAAGCCACTCAATCCAAACTTGAAATTCTGATTCTAGAATTAGTCCACCTTGTCCTTCTATTCCGACACTTTTCCAATATTGAACTAATTCTGTATCCTCATTTCGGCTCCGCTTCTCTATTATGCTTTTCATACGTTCTCTAACATCTTCAACTGGAGTTTCTCTTGCCCATTCAATGGCTTTTGCCATACCTTCAACAAATTTCGCAACGGTATTGGGATTATTCTTAATAAAATCATCTCGAAATACTAGGCTACCTGCGGTAAAAGAGCCAAATAAATCTGTATCTTTAAATAACGGATGAATGCCCCCTCGTTCTAAAGCCTTTTCCTTAATCACTCCTCCAAGAGTCGTAGCATCTAATTGACCTGAACGTAAGGATTGTTCTCCGTTTGCTGGCGGTATTACTACTAAAGAAACCTCATTTACTTCTTCTTTTGTTAACCCTTCCCTTCGTAAATATTCTACAATTGCAAATTCATGATGAGCTCCTAACGTATTCACTCCGATTTGCTTTCCAATTAAGTCTTTCGCTCCTTTAATAGGGCTATCGTCAAGGACGTAGTATCCATTCCACGTTTGATCATCTGAACCATAATATCCAATAAGAGCCGTAATTGGTGCACCTGCTTCCACTAGCTTTACAATCGCTCCATTAAATGCACCTCCAAAATCAATATTTCCAGTAACAGTAGCTTGAATGTTTTCAGGACCACTTGTTGAATTCCCTGTCCATTCTAATTTAAGTGGTTCTAAATAACCTAAATCTTCCGCTAGTTCCCAAAAAGAAACTTGACCTGCTGTACCGGAATAGCGGAGTACTTTTGTTTCAAACGCATCACCGCTTACATGATCTTGCGTTTTGCTAGAATCTACCTCTTTCGTTTCGGTTTGATTTGCTGAGTTGCACCCTATTAGTAGAAAAAGGAACATGATTGAATAAACAATTAGTGAAGAGTTACGAATGTTTCGCATGCTATAGCCTCCAATTTGTCATTTTAATTAATCCGACTAAATAAACTTATTTAGTCGGATTAATAAATTTATTAACTCAATTTTCCTACTTTCGTATTAACTAGTAAAGTAGATGTAGGACGGTTTAAGCCAAGATGTTCCCTAAGAGTATTCCCCGTATATTCTTTCCGAAATAACCCTCGTTTTTGCAGTTCGGGTATAACAAGCTCAACAAAGTCTTCTAATCCACCTGGTAAATAAGGAGGCATAATATTGAAGCCATCTGCTGCACCATTTTCAAACCATTCCTGTAACTGATCTGCAATTTGAACTGGTGTACCTTTTATTTCTCGGTGTCCTCTTGCTCCAGCAATTTGCTGGTATAATTGACGAATGGTTAACTGTTCTCGCTCTGCTAAATCTTTTAATAATTTAAATCTACTTTTTCCTCCATTTATATTTTTTATATTTGGTAAATCAGGTAGTGGCCCATCTACAGGGAATGCAGAAAGATCAAAACTGATTAAAGCCGAAAGCAAAGCAACACCTGATTTTTCTGGGATTAACTCGCGGAGCAATTGTTGCTTGTTGCTAGCTTCCTCTTCTGTCCGTCCAATAATAGGAAACACACCTGGCATTATTTTTAATTCATCTTTAGAACGACCATATTTTACTAATCTTGTTTTTATATCTTGATAAAATGCTTGAGCTTCCTCTAATGTTTGCCAAGCTGTAAAAATAACTTCTGCTGTTTTTGCTGCTAATTCTCTCCCAGCTTCTGATGAACCTGCTTGGATTATTACAGGATGCCCCTGAATAGGCCTTGATACGTTTAAAGGGCCTCTAACCGAAAAAAATTTCCCTTTGTGATTCACTTCATGTACTTTACTTGGATCAGCAAACCTTCCTGTGGTTCGATTAATTTGAAGTGCATCATCCTCCCAACTATCCCAAAGTTTTCTAACTACATCTACAAACTCTTCCGCCCTTTCGTATCTTGATTCATGCTCCGGGTGCTTACTTTTGTTAAAATTTTGAGCTTCAGCATCCCTTGAAGATGTAACGACATTCCAAGCTGCACGACCTCCACTTAGATGATCTAAAGAAGCAAATTTTCGTGCAACATGAAATGGTTCGTTATAAGTAGTGGACACAGTTGCTGTTAGCCCGACTTTGTTCGTAACAGCCGAGATGGCAGATAATAAGGTAAGTGGATCAGGACGAACCGTAACTGTTTGCTCAATCGTGGACTCGTGATGATCATTGACGGCATACCCATCTGCAAAAAAGATCATATCAAATTTCCCTTTTTCAGCCGTTTCTGCTAATCGTTTATATAGGTCAAATTGTTGTACTTGTTCGGCAGCACTTTCCGGATGTCTCCAAGAAGCAACATGATGTCCAGGAATCATAAAAAATGCACCAAGTTTCATTTCACGCTTATTGTCTCCCATCACATACCACTCCTAATTCTTTTTGATTTTGATTTTTTGTATAATTACCTTCTTTATTTAAACTTTCAAGGTAATTCTTCACCCCCTTAACAAAGTATAAGACCCCTTCTAAACAAGGGGCCTTTGGTCGTCCAAACGGCAACTAAATTGATCATAAAGAGGCCTTATCTGGAATAGATAGGGCCTCTAGTGAACTAGTCGGTCAAGTATTTTTTGTTTTCTTTTAGATAAAATAACTTTAATCAAAAATTAATCTGTATCTCCTTGATTAACTCAACCAGAGCCTGATTAATCCTTTCTTGTGTTTGATCCTCAAACTCTATGATTCCATTTATGTTATATTGAACATTTGAATCTAAAGAATACACACCATTCAATACTCTTTTTGAACCTAATGTAGCTAAAACTGGTTTAAAGCTATAATCTATCGTCAGAAAATGAGCCAATGTACCGCCTAATACAAGTGGGAGGACAACTTTATCTTCAAGCCCTTTTTGAGGAAGTAAATCTAGAAAAGTTTTTAAAACTCCTGTAAAGGAAGCCTTATAGACTTGACTTGCAACAATAACTGCATCTGCTTCTTCAATCTGCTTAATTGCAGTTAGTATAGCTTCGCTAGTAAAGCGCGCAAAGATTAAATCCTCAGCTGGAATATCAATAACATTCAATATTTCTACATCATTACCATTCTCCCTTAAAAACTCTTCAGCATAATGAAGGATTCCATTTAATCTTGAAGATTTAGATGGGCTCCCAGAAACTATGATTACCTTTGACATATAACTCCCCCTATTTTTAACAAATAAATGCCTGTGCTTTATAAAGTTACATTACAGCTTCCTTATTTCAAGAATTTTAAATAACTTCCTTCGTTTAGATAATCTGTTAGCTTAATGGCATAATGGCTCCTTCCATTTTTAGCAAACAAAAAGGATATAGAAAAGACAAAGGGAAACTCCCTCGACTTCTATATCCTTTGGTTAACCAATCGGTTTTTTGAATATTTTATTAATTGTATTTCATTTAAAGTATTCCTATAAGTCAAGTCCGAATTTAAAAAATCTTTGAATACAAAAAAAGTTCCGATCCTTTTTAAGATCTTTAGATAACATTTAAACAAGATAAGTCTAAGGCTGTTAGCGAACTGCTAATATAATTCTTAAATTAAACAGGAATCTAAGAATAAATTTTTTTGATGCAAAAATTTTGCCTGTAAAAAAATTAAGTCTGTGCCTAAGTATAAGTTCAGACCAAATTCCTTCCACTATTTATTTCGTTCATCATTGCTTTGAATTTATTAATTAATGCCCAGAGTGGCCACCCGATTCCATTTCTTCAACATCGTCCTCATCCTCCAACGCCTCTAGTTCTGCTTCAGACACATCACCAACAATCATTTGTTTCGTTGGCATGATATGCATGTCACGAGCTGTTACATGCGTTTGAACATAATAGACTCCGTCTTCTATAAACGTATGTGTAACCTGATAAATTCCTTCTCCTTGGAGAGCAGCCTCTATCATCTCACCTTCATCTCGTCCTGCGTGTTTCCATATTTCAAATTCCACTTCCTGTGCATCTTCAATATTCTCTTTTCCTTGAGTTACTTTTACCTCTAGCACGACTTCTTCTTGAGGCAAGATCCTCTCTGGAGTGAAAATGTCAACTGTGATAATTTCTGATACTCCATCCATTTTATCAGTGCTTTGCGTATTGCCCATGCAAGCCGTTAACACAAAAAGGACCATTGCCATTGTTAGTAATACTGTTTGCTTCATCCTATTTTCTCCTTTAAGTTCGATTCCCTATCCAGTTTACTGCCCTTTAATATACTTATTGTGAAAGCAACTTTCACCTTTTCCCTCTATTTTTCTTACTATATATATCTCTCCTTTACTTCTTATCTACTTTCTTCTTTTCTAGCTTAAACAGTAATTGTGAAAGGCTAGTGAAAAATCAAAAATCCCTCTATTTTTCATACGAAAAAAGGTGATTTATTAGTTATATTGCCTTTAAATCACCCTTTCTTATAAATATAGATTAGATTGTTTTAATTCTGATCTTCGCACTCGTACCTTGTCCAACCTTGGAATATAGTTCAAACACTCCATCATGCTTGTTAATGATCTGTGATACAATAGCTAGTCCAAGTCCAGTTCCTCCGCTGTTGCGTGTCCTTGCTTTATTCACACGATAAAAACGCTCTTTCACTGCTTTGAGATCTTTTTCAGGAATACCGATGCCTTCGTCTGCAATAATGAGTTCGCTCCAACCATGATCTGTTGTCAATGCAATACTGATTTGCTTATTCGCTGGAGTGTATCTTATCGCATTGTCTAACAGATTACGAATGACCTGTTCAAGGCGGTCACGATCGCCATAGATGATACTTTCTTCGTCCATATTCTGGACCAATCGAATGTCTTTCTGTGTGACAATTAATTCAAACGACTCAATCACTTCACTTATGAGTTGCGCAAATGCGATTGGTTCCCTTTGTATTGGATAAGAATCTCCCTCAAGTTGTGCCAAGTCAAGCAAGTCATTCACAAGACGTTCTAACCGATTTGATTCTTTTTGAATAATCGCAAGTCCCTTTTTCTGCTCGATTACCCCTTCTTCCATGGCTTCTGCGTAGCCCTTCATATAACTTAAAGGAGTTCTAAGCTCGTGAGACACATTCGCAAGGAACTCCCGTCTCTTATCCTCAACTTTTTCTAATGATGTTGAAAGACTATTAAATGAGTGTGCCAACTGACCCAATTCATCGCTTCTGTTAGCATGTATTCTCTTTGAAAAGTCTCCTTCTGCCATTAACGTTGATATTTGTTTCATATCACTTAATGGTTGAACAACATCGTTAATGACTTTCTTACTAATTAAGATAATTACTAAAATCACAACAATTAACGAAAAGATTAAAACCACTCGTATTTGTAGAAACGGTTCATAGACTTCCGATAAAGGCATTGAAAGTAATACCGCCCCCGACAAATGATCATTTTGAAATAATGGAACGGCTACCCCAAGTATATCTTGCCCAAAATGAGGATGCGGGCGAACCATCACGACGGTTTCTCCCTCCAGCAACAGTTGTCTTTCTTCAAACGTAATCATATTTTCATTGGAATATGGTTCAAACGGTATCCCGCTTCCTAATTGCATTGGATCGTCGGAAAAGAGAACATTTGAAGCAATCGTTTGCTTAGACCAATCCAAACGTTCAAAAAAAGCTTCTTCGCCCCTACGATGAAATTCAGCCAGATGCTCTCCTTCTGTCACTAATAATTCAATTTGTTTTTCTACGTAAAGTTCATCGTATAAAAATAAAGTGAGAAAGATGGCCCCTACGATAATGGTCAATAACATACAAAAGATTGCGATCCAAACTTTTTTCTTGATGGACCAATTTTTCATGAGTTTGCCTCAAATTTATACCCTACTCCCCAAACCGTCTTAATAAACCGTTCAGCAGACTTCAGTTTTAATCGCAATGTTTTAATATGAGTATCTACAGTTCGTAACGTTCCCATTTGTGAATCCATTCCCCATATTCGTTCGTGGAGATGCTCTCTAGAAAAAACTCGGCCATGATGCTCCATTAAAAAGAGTAATAAATCATACTCTTTTCTCGTCACATTAATGGGCTCTCGGTTTATATAGATCATCCGCCCAATCTTGTCTAGCTCTAATTCGAATATTCTTAGCCTATTTGTTGGGGCTTGTAATCCTTGAGACCTTCTAAGCGTTGCCTCTACTCGAGCTATAAGCTCCCTAGGACTAAATGGTTTGACAATATAATCATCCGCACCCATTTTTAATCCTTTAATTTTATCTTCTTCCCCGCTTCTTGCCGTTAGCATGATAATGGGTACTTGTGAAACTTCTCTTATTTTTTCACAGGCAATGAACCCGTCCATCTCATCCATCATGACATCTAATACGACTAAGTCAATCAAATATGTTTCCATGAGCTGTAGGGCTTCAAGGCCGCTTTGAGCTGTTAAGACATTATAAGATTCTTTTTCTAAAAACGAAGTTACAAGTTCGAGTAATTCCGTTTCATCATCAACGACTAATATATGACGAGTATTGTTCATCCTCTAATCCTCCAACAATATGATTGCATACGGACCAGTTGCAACCGGTACTTCCTCTATTAATTCAAAGGAGTGTCTATCGATAATAGAAAGAGAGTTGCCATCGAGATTGGTCACAAATAACCTGTCCTCATTTCCAGTTACAAAATTCGGATTTTGTCCAACTTCAATAACATCTTCCACTTCGTTTGTCTCTTTGTTGACCTTATATAACCCATGATCACCGTGGCATAATACATAGAAATAAGGCGAGTTACGATCCCCAAAGAAGTCAATCGGCATTAACCCAACCTCAATCTCATTAACTTCCCTTCCTGTGTTAGGATCGTAGGCCAAAATACGTTTATTTAACTCTCCGAATGAACCATGACCGCCAATCCAAAGGTTTTCACCGTCATAGTACATGCCAGATGGACGCTCTAGGACCGGAAACGTTTGTAATGTTGTTTGCAACTTTAGGTCAGTAACCGTAACATGATTACGCTCACCGCTAAGAACAAACAATTCATCAAACCCAAACTCCAAATCAGTTGGATAGGAGTCAACCTCTATACTCTGAACCAACTCTTCTCTTTTCATATCTATTTGATGTACTTGGTCATTCACAATATCTGTAACAAATAGATTTCTTGATGTTTGATCATATTGTATCGCAGTAAGTCCTTGATTTAATTTTAGAAAAGGTGAAACACTCCTCTTTTCTATATTATAGAGAAGAAGGGAGTCCTCACTTTGACTTGTAGCCACAATAGTGCCGTTCTCAATGCTTACCATCTCTGTAATCAGAAAATGACTATCTTCTGAACCTAGCACCTGATTTTGGACGACATCTAAAAAGGTTATCTCTTGCTTTTTTACATGAGCTACGATAGCCATTGGCTGATCGGTTTTAGGTACATTAAAAGATTGGGTATTGTTGCACCCACTTATCATAAAAGTAAAGCATACTAAAATAACAAAGCTGCAACGTTTCATTCGTTTCTCCTTTTTTCACCAACAGAACTTTAATTGTACAAAACGATCTTAGCATGATCATGTGAAATCTTTTTGAAGTTTAGCGATTTATCATTCATTTTCTCCTTGTTTTTATCCATTTATTTATGCATAGCTTCAATAAGTTTACAACTTAAACAACAAAAACAGACGCTCCTGTTTTAGATATGCGTCTGTATATTGAGTTTATTGTTTATTATTGAATTTTGTACGGGTTAACCTCGGTACAAATAACGATAAAAAGAAGGAACGCGCAAAACTGAATACGACAAAAGAAAACCAAACCCCATGATTTTGATAATTAGGTACAAATAACCAAATAGCAAGCAAAAAGACGATTAATGCGAGGATCATAGAGTCTCTAATAGATCTGGCTTCTGTAGCACCTGAAAAAATTCCGTCTAATTGCAAGCCCCAAAATCCAACAATAGGAAAAACCATCATCCAGATTAATAGTTCTATTGCCTCTTCTTTTACTGCCATGATGGTTGTAAATAATCCAACAATATTGTCACCAAATAAAAGGATAAATAAAAATAATACGATTGCGGCAATGAAGCCCCATTGTGCTGATAGGGAAAATGCACGTTGATAAAGAGATAGATTTCTACCTCCTATCGCCCTTCCGACAACGATACTCGATGCATTTGCAAATCCTCCAAACAAATAAGCCATGATATAATGGATTTGTAGTAAAATAGCATTGGCTGCTAATGTAACTTCCCCCATACTAGCACCCTTTGCCGTAAAGATCACGGTCATTGTAAGTAGACATATTGTCCGTAGAAATAAATCTCGATTGACCTTCAACATCTTTATAAGAGGTTCAGTTTCTATTAACATTTGTAGTTTCATGTGTGATATTTTAACTCTATTTGTCCGAAAAATGATCCATGCCCCGAATAGTACAGCACTGATTTCAGATATGAGTGTTGCATAAGCAACCCCTGCAACTCCCATTCCCAAGCCTAGAACAAAAACAATATCTAAAATAATATTTAAGACATTCATCAAAATTTGAGTTACTAAGGCTAATCGAACCTTTCCCAATCCCATAAGCCAACCAATCATCACATAGCTTAGTAGAATAAATGGTGCCCCCCAAATTCGAATAGAGAAATAGGTTGCAGCAAATGTCGATACCGCTTCAGTTCCTCCGATTAAAGATAATGCAATTTGTAAAATAGGTTGCTGGATCATGATGAACAACAAGCCAAATAACACGGCCAAAATCATCGGTCGTAGAAAGGATAATTGCATTTCTTTTTGATTATTTGCTCCTTCTGCTTGTGCAGTAAAGCCACTTGTACTAACCCTGAGAAAACCAAGCAGCCAGTACATTGTATTAAAAATAACAGCCCCAATCGCCACTCCACCAATCGAAGCTGGGTCAGGAATTCGCCCCACAACTGCTGTATCAACTGCTCCCAATATCGGAGTCGAGATACCGGAAATAACAAGTGGTATGGCTAGTGCTAAGTATTGCCTATGACTTAAGGTCAAAGCACCTTTCATTTCTATAGAAGCGGTTGCTGCCTTCATCCTTATCTCCTTTTACGATTCTTACGTTCGATTCTAGACTACTGTTCGTATTGCTAGTAGAACATTCTTTCACTCGCTGCTCGTTCACATTCAAGTAGCTATCCTCGCATTTTTCTAATTTGCTCTCTTTACAAAAGCTGATTAACCTCTTGCTCCATGTGTACAGTCTGAAGACTTCCCCGCTCATCAAGTATTATTTGAAAACCTTTCTTCCTCCAAAAAGTTAAACCACCAGGTAAAAAACGATGAGTATGGAGATACATGGTCTTATAATTTTTTTGTTTACAATAGTCAACCGTTCTCTCAAAAAGTAAGGAACCTATACCTTGTTGTCTTACATGCTGATCTACATAACACTTTATAATTTCACAAGTTGTCGCTAACTGATAACGATCTTTCAAGGAAACAATGCGCCCATCATAAGGTCTAACAGCAATGGTTCCTACTACTTTATCATTCAAGAATGCTGCCATAATTGTTGCATCACGTCGATTAATAAACAACTTCTCCATGTCATCAAGATCATTTCTAGATGCCTTACTTAACGGAAAAGGATAGACCTCCTGCATCGTTGCAAGTATAAAGGTTGAGACTGCATTGATGTCTTCTGTTTTTACTTCTCGAATGTTAATCATAAGTTCTCCTTCATTTTTCTGCAAATATGATTTATATTACTGTATCAATTACAATTGGCGGTTCAACTACATTATAAGAGTTTAACACAAGATTAATAGAAACCATTACGCTTATCAGCCCAACATTTAAAGGAAAGGGATATTTCTTAAAATTTCTTTTGGTAGGTCATCTTCACACTCACTGACTGTAATGTTACTCGATTGAAGCTGCTCTAATCAAGGCTTTTGTATAGGAATGACGATCCTTATGATAAAGTTCTGCCAGCTGAAACTGATCGACAATGGAACCGTTCCTAAGAACAATCACTTTTTCACATAAAAATGTAACAGCCCTTATATCATGAGAGATAAAAATAATCGTCATGTTCGTTTTTTTTTGAAGATCCTTCAGGAGACGCAAAATTTGAACTTGAACCGTAACATCTAAGCTTGCTGTAGGTTCGTCACAAACAAGAAGGGATGGTTCAATGCTTAAAGCTCTAGCGATACTCACTCGCTGCTTTTGCCCTCCACTTAATTCTCCTGGATAGCGATCGACCATTTGTTTGTCTAAACCCACTAATGCTAAAAGCTCTTCTGCCATTTCTTTTCTTGAAAGTCCTTCTGCCGTTAGAAAAGAAGGGGTAACTTCCTTAAAGTTATCTAGAGGTTCAAGTATACTTTTCCATATCGGCAGCTTTGGGTTCAGCGTACTAGTCGAATCTTGGAAGATCATTTGAACACTCTTTCGGTATTGACGTAACAGGGCTCTTTTTTTCGGGGCTATCGGTTTCCCATTAAAAGTAAGATTGCCTTCATTATAGGGTTCTAATCCTAAAAGCACTCTTGCTAAAGTACTTTTCCCACTACCACTTTCGCCTACTATCCCTAGGCATTCTCCCGCTTTTACACGAAAAGATATGTTATCCAAAGCAGAAATGCCCTTAGAATACTGTTTTGATAGACACTCTACAATTACACTCATATCGAAACCACTCTTTCATTTCGTACGGATTGTTCTTCAGGTAGGGAAAGCAAACAAGAACATAGTTTTTTTGTATATGGGTGCTTATGATGACAGCGAATCTGTTCGGGTAAACCTTCTTCAACGATTTCACCTTGATGCATCACATACATGCGATCCGTTCGCTTATAAGCTTGGGCTAAATCATGAGTAATCATCAGGACAGCACAACCCGTTTCCTGCCGAATTTGATTGATATAATTTAATACTTTCTCTCCATTCATCACGTCTAACGCTGTTGTGATCTCATCACATATAAGCAAAGAAGGCCTTAGTACTAAAGCCATTGCAATAGCAGCACGCTGAACCTGTCCACCACTTAAATGAAACGGATAACTTTGGTAAACTCGCTCAGCATCTAGACCCATCTCCTCAAGAGCATTAGTTGCCATGTTCTTTGCTTCTTTTTTTCCAACCACATGATGGGTACGAATCGTCTCAACCATTTGCTTTCCAATCCTAATAAATGGGGTAAAGCTCCCCCTGTAATCTTGAAAAATCATGCCGATTTCTTTCCCAAGAAGTTTACGGTGTTCTTTTGATGAGAGCTTTATCAGATCATCGTTCTTATAAAAAATCTGACCTCTTACATTCATTTCTGACGGAAGAAGACCCATAATGGCTTTAACTGTTAAGCTTTTCCCGCTTCCACTTTCTCCAATTAAACCAACAATCTCACCCTTTTGTATCTCTACATTTACGTTTCTCAAAAGCGGCTTTTCTCCACCTTTATTTTCAATATACAAGTTCTGGATAGAAATAAGGGGCTTGCTCACAAATAATCCCTCCCTTTTCTAATATCAAAATAACTTTTCAATCCATCTCCTAGTAAGTTACAACATAGAACAGTTAACATGATTGCAAGCCCCGGGAAAATCATCAATGAAGGGATCACTTGAAAATATCCTCGACCATCGTTAAGCATCGCTCCCCATTCTGGGATAGGTGGTTGCGCTCCAAGACCGATATAGGACATTGCTGATATAAGTAAAATCACTTTCCCTACATCAATTGCTGCCATTACAATAATGTCTGGCATCACCTGTGGTAACAAATGCATACGGATCGTTTTAAAAGAATTAGAATGAGACACCTTTGAAACTAGTACATACTCTTTTTCTTTTTCTACAAGGACCAAACCTCGGACAACCCGCGCATAGACAATCCACCTCACTAAAACAATGGCAATGATGATATTCGTTAAGCTAGGGCCTAGCATTCCAGCGATTGCAATCGCTAAAATAAAATCAGGAAAAGCTAAAATTCCATCTATGATTCTCATAAAAATAGCATCGATTCTCCCACCAATGAAACCAGAAATGAGCCCGATTGGAACGCCAATACATATAGCCATTACTATGGCAAACAGTCCGAGTCCAATCGTTAGTTTAGCCCCATATGCAATTCTTGAAAAAACATCTCGACCTAATTGATCCGTTCCAAGAAAGTGAACAGACGATGCCCCTTGCAATCTGTTTCCCATATCAATTTGAAAAGGATCATGAGAAACGAATGTACCTCCAAGAAACGTCATACATGCAAGAAGCATGGCAAGGAACATGCCAATAACTAGATTAGGATTACGGAGAATTCGAGATGTTTTCATCAATGCTACTTCCATTACACTAACTCCTTTCCTTGCTTGATTTGAGGATTAATCACCAAATACAGTAAATCTACAATAAGATTTGTGATCACTACTAAGAAACCGACAATAAGGATATAACCTTGAATGACCGGATAATCACGTTGCATAACCGCATTCACAATCAGTTCCCCCATCCCTGGCCAGGAAAAGAGAATTTCAATAACCGTTATTCCTCCGAGAAGACTACCTATACTTAATCCAAACATAGTAACTAGTGGGATCAAGCTTCCTCTAAGGGCATGAAAAAGAAGAATACGACTCTTTAGCAGCCCTCTTGCTTTTGCAGCTTCAATGTACGAGCTTTGCAACGTAGAGATGAGTCTTTCTCGCAAAAGTCGAATATACATAGGAGCCATGGCGACACCAAGAGTTATAGAAGGCAAAACAAAATGAGCTAACGTACCTTTACCCATTACCGGTAGAAGGTTAAGCTGTAAGGAAAAAAAGTAGATTAATAACAACCCAAGCCAAAAGCTTGGAATAGAAGCTCCCACCATTGCAATCCATCTACTTAAATAATCAGGCCAACGATCTTCATATACAGCTCCTAACGTCCCAAGTGGAACTGAAATGAGAAAGAGTACAATCAAGCCTCCTATCGATAAAGCAATTGTCGCAGGCAATCTGCTTAAAATCATATCGAGCACAGGCCTTTTAGCGATGATGGATTCTCCTAGATCAAATTGTGCAACACTCCAAATCCATCGACTATATTGCACTAAGACTGGTTGATCAAATCCATATTCTTTCATTAACCTTTCCTCTTCAGCTGTCGTTGCTATCACATCATCTACCTTTAAAATAGTTCTAATAGGATCACCCGGAGTCAATTTCATTAATAAAAAAGTCACAAAAGAAAGGATTAAAACCATTATGACTAATTGGACCATTCTGGAACCAATTATAGACAAAACTTTCCGCATATTACTCACCTCCCAAACATCGATTGATAAAAAGATAACAAGAAAAGTGAAAGTATCTTAAGACACTTTCACCTTTCTACTATTCTACATCCATTTTATTTGTAATTAAGTAGTATTCTTCAGACCCTGGACTCCAGTTCTTTACTCGTTCGTTGACTCCTACAATAATATGAGGATATAAAATAAACGATTGTGGAACCTCATCTTGAATGATAGCCACAGCTTGCTTTTGCAGATCAACACGCTCTTTTAGATCAGCTGTCACATTTAGTTGTTTCGTTATTTCATTTAGTTCTGGAATATCGATTTGTCCTGGATTTAATGAACCCTCTGGTAAATAGGCAACATTTAAGAAATAGCCGCCATCTCCTCGAGGTGCCGTTAAATTAGAGTACGTCACTAGATCCCATTCTTCCTGTTGATCCCATAAATAACTATCAATGTTCTCAACCGTTACAATATTAATCTCAATTCCTAGACTTGCAGCTTCTGCTTGCAAGTATTGTGCCATTAATGGAAGTTCTGGTCGTCCCTGAAAAGTTGCCAATGTTAACTCAAGGACCTCTCCCTCTTTTTCTAACTTCCCATCGTCATTCATCTCGTATCCTGCTTCCTTCAGTAAAACCTCAGCTTGTTCTGGATCATAACTTTCTGGCTCTTCTTCACTTGCGAATGCAAAATCAGGATGGAACGGCCCATTGGCAGCCGTTGCATGTCCATTCATAATCTCACTTACTGTTACAGGACGATTAACAAGAAAATCTAGTGCCTTTCGAACTCTTACATCTTGTAGTGCTGGCTTTGCCTGATTATAAAGAAGGAAATGAACACGTAAGCTTGAAATTGATTCAACACGAAGGTTTTCACTATTTTCGATTGGATCTAACGCCTCAGGAGGCAAATGATAAGCAATGTCTGCTTCACCTGATTGAAGAGCAAGGGCCCTGACATTCCCATCAGAGTTAAACTTTATTGTCACCTCATCAATATTCGCCACTCCGTCCCAGTAATCTTCGTATCTTTCCAGCTTAATCTCTGCTTCCGCTGTAAAGTCAACCACTTGGAAAGGACCTGTTGCGATTGGTTGTTCACTAATATTTTCTACATCCGCCTTTATAATAGAAGTATTTGTATGTACTAGCTCAGAAAGAAATGCTGGATACTCTTCTGTAGTTATAAAGGTAATTTGTTGTCCGTTTGCTTCCATAGATTCAATTTTTAAGTTCGTTACAATCGCATCATTTACATTCATTACACGCTCAAACGAAGCTTTTACAGCTTCCCCATCAACGGGAGTTCCGTCGTGGAATGTAACACCCTCTTGAATGTTAAATGTCCATGTTTTCTCATCGTTTTGTTCCCATGATTCTGCTAACCATGGCTGGATTTGCAAATCTTCATCAATTTTCACTAATGTTTCTGCAATACCTGCACGAACACCCATCCAGTCCTGATGAGGATCGATCGTTTTAGAGGCAAAACTGAATAACATTGTTAAAGACTTATCTTCTATTTCTGAAGACTCAGTTGTACCCTCTTCCTGCATAGCAGGTGTAGAACCTTCACTTTGATTATTACAACCTGTCATTAAAATGAGAACAAAGACAAAAAGCATTTGAATAATGGCATTCTTTTTTATCATGATTTATTTTACTCCTTTTCCCGAAAAGTCATCACAAATCGAAATAGTTATTATTTGCACTTATAAACTATACTTAAAACTATTAGCAATCGTCAATAACAAATCGTAATATTTACGAATTATTTTCAGGTGAAAACTTTACTTCATAGATGATTTCCTCTATCATATAAATCGTAATGATTTTGATTATCATGTGATTAGAAAGGTGGTTGTCATAAATGGCAAAAAAATCAAAGGTTGCAAAGGAAAAGAAAAGACAAGAGCTTGTTGCACGTTATGCTGAAAGAAGAAGAGAACTAAAAGAAAAGGGGGACTACGTAGCACTCAGTAAGCTTCCAAGGGATTCTGCGCCTAGCCGATTAACAAGAAGATGCGAGCTAACAGGCAGACCACGTGGTGTTCTGCGTAAATTTAAACTCTCAAGGATTGCTTTTAGGGAGCTGGCTCATAAGGGGCAGGTTCCGGGTGTAAAAAAATCAAGTTGGTAAAAGGGATGTGTGAAGATTGGAAAAACAAAAACCTCTAACAGTCGTAACAGGCTTCTCTTTAAAAGACAAATGTGATGTAATTAGAAGAATTCAAGGAAATAAGAAAAAAAACATTAAGGTGATCCTCTTTCGTCCTACAGATGTTAAGTTAGTCATCCATTCAGAAGATCCCTTTCCTCTTACACACTTTATTAGTGAAGCTGTTCATCATGTAGAGATAAATACAATACCCAATCTGATCACTGCACTAGAAGAGGAATCTTGTAACCATCATTTAGACGAGATTATTTTAGATATTCATCCAATCTCAGATCAACATTCTCTCTTTGAAAGCTTAACTTCTCAAAATGGAAACTACAATTGGTTCATTAAGTCCCATATTCATGTTATTGATGCAAGAGATTTTTGGTTTTCTTATTACTCTGAACATGGGATCACTATCAGTGAAATTGATTCTAACCTTACACTAGAGTATACATTTGGTGAAACACTCATTAATCAGTTAGAGCTGGCTGAAATGATTTATTTGTCTAATACAGAACAGCTTTCACATGAACGACTGGGTGAATTAATGGTGTTCATACAAAACTTACAACCGAAAGCTTTAGTAAGTAAGTTGAACGATATGAACTGGAGAAACGAGGATAAAAAGACTGCTTTTGACATGAAAGCAGCCTGCCACCTCTATGTTGATCAAATCAATCTTTTCACTTCGAGGAGTAACATGAAAGTCATAGGACAATATGGCATTGAAACTTTTGTATATCAGAGCTTTTCGCCAGTGGACTTTAGCCGTTTAGAACAATTTTTTACTAAGCTTCCCAGTGAAGTCTTCCGCATGAAAGGAAGATGTTATAATCCCTTTACGCAAGAACTCTATTCCATTTCCCAAGTCGGCTCGTCCATACAAGTTGACACAACGAATATATACTCTGAAAATTTGACGAATACGTTGACTGAGTTGCTATTCATTGGTTCTGAATTAAATCAAGAAGAAATTGAAACAATGCTAAATGACTGTTTACAAATTCAATATGATAACAGGATAGCTTACTAGAGGTTGTTCAAAAAGGTAGTTTTTTTTCGAGGTCGCTGAAAAAGGTACGGTTTTCACCTTTTATCAGTGGCCTTCTTTTTTTACCTTTTTGAACAACTTCTTTCAACACGCACGATTACGTTATGGATACACATAGGGATCCATAGGAGATTCAATTTCTTCCCAACTGCTAACGGTAATAATCGGAATGAGCTTGCTATTACTCTTTTTGACATTTAATACTCCTTTTACACGGATCCATGTATTCTCTTGAATCCCGAAAGAGACTCCTTTTTCAATAACTAGTCCAGCTGCATGAGCGTCTGCAACACAATGGGTTACAAGAAATCTAGTAATAACAGTTAGTTTATTAGAAAGAGAGTCATCCTCTAGTATAAAGCCCTCTACTATAATTGGTTTTCCTACAAAATTTTCGGGATAGCTAGTAACTGTACTTATGTAGCTTGCAAAATTCTCATTATCAAATTCGAGTACAGGTTTCTTTAACATTTCTTGTACTCTTTTATCCATTTGATGAAGAAATAGTTCATCATGTCCTTCTAAGTGACCATGATCATGAGTTGAGTAGCTAATCCCTCGCTTAAGCGCTTCTGCTGCACCGAAATCTTTATACGGAAGAAGAAATCCTGTTAGTAATGGCATGATGATTAAGCCGTAAGTCAATAGCGTTTTTACCGTTATTCCTCCCTCATCATCTTCATGGCTACATCCCCAAGGTCCACACTCACTATGATCGAACTTAGAAGATGTAAAAATACGAGGCACTTGTATAAAAAATAAAAATAGAAAGATAACGGACGCTATTTGACTGAAGTAGAGATAATTGGGGTTTATAAATCGATTAATCTCCCCCGTCTCATGCAAAATGAAAATAAATACAGCAAACAGTAATAAAATGATTGCCTTAACCATTTGTCTCACTTGAATATGTATGATCGCGACTCCCTCCTCTTATATCCATGGATGAACGAAAAGTAAGATTCCAAGCACAGTACCAGTAATGATGATCATCAGAATCATGACAAAGCGTATGTTAAACACAGCCATCATCATAATCGTATTTTTCAAATCTAGCATTGGACCATAAATTAAGAATCCAAGTAGTGATGTTTGTGGAAAAAGATGACGGAATGAAGCTGCAATAAATGCATCTGCCTCTGAACACAACGACAATAAATATGCAAGCCCCATCATAACAAGTGTCGAAGCTACGATCCCCTCTCCTAAACCAAGAATCGACTTAGTCGAAATGTACGTTTGAACAAATGCTGCTAAAATCGCACCCATGATTAAAAACTTGCCCATATCAAAAAATTCATCGATTGCGTGTTCAAACATTTTTTTTATTCGTATACTAAAAGGTTGCTTAGGGATTGCTAAATGATCATTTTTTATATCCTTACTTCTTTTTAACTGATTGTTCTTAAAAAGAACACAGATGAAACCTGAAATGATGATCGCTATCGCTAGTCCTAAACCCATTCTTAACATAGCCATTCTCAGATCTTCACCAAAAGCCATATAGGTAGAGAAAACAACAATCGGATTAATTAATGGACCTGTAAGAAGAAAACCAACACCAGCGAAAAGAGGAACTCCTTTTGCGATTAAACGACGAACGATTGGGACGATTCCACATTCACAAGCTGGGAATAAAGCTCCTATGAAGCAACTTGCCAGAACTGCAAATAATTTATTCTTAGGAATTAGCTTCTTCAGATGTTCTTCTGTTACAAATACTTGAATGATACCAGCGATAAAAACACCTATTAATACAAATGGAATGGCTTCAATTAAAATACTTAAAAAGATCATATTAAACGTTAATAATGATTCTGGGAGCAATAGATTGCTTATTGTAAACCGGTCATTAAATGATATGACTAAAACTGCCATTCCAAGTAGAATAAAACCTACGATCTCTGTAAAATTTTTTTGTATCCGCATAAAGTTAAACAGTCCTCCAACTTTTTTGTTTACCTATTCATATGCGGACAAGAGGTCTTCATGAACACAAATAATAATTATTACGATTTACTTACGAAAATAAAAACAAAGCAACTGTATCAGAAGTTGCTTTGTTCGGTAGTCATTAAAATGTACTTGCTTTCTGAACAAGGCTTCCCCATTCCTTGTTGATTTCATCTTCATTTAGATCCATACCGATCAACACTATGTAATGGTCACCGTTATAAGTCGAACGTTCCCAACTTACTCGTTTCATAACATGTTGCATAAGATATGTACCGTCTTCAAGATTTAAATAGCCTTTGGCTCGCAGAAGGTTATTTTTCCACTTTTTTAAGAACTTTTCAATTTCTAACGAATTTGTAGTAGAAGAAAGTGGCAATGTAATGCTTTTAATTTTGGAATAGGAGTTATGGGTATGCTCGTGATGATGACCTTCTTGTTTAGGACTTTTTATTCTTACTTTCACTCTTACCGAAGAAGATTTTAAGTGGGTAAATAAAGAAGCTAATTCAATGTTACTAAATGTTGAAAACGAAATGTTAGACGTTGGATTTTGTTTAATTAGAAGCTTATTTATCTTTTGCTTTTTTGATTCAGAAACTAGATCCGTTTTATTAACGATTAGTAAATCAGCAACTTCTATTTGCCTTCTCGTCGTTCTTACAAGCTCACGATCTGATTCAAACACACTATTATAGGAAAGAATATGTTCTGCATCAATTAATGTAATCACTTTTTCTAAATATACTTGATTGATAAGCTCCGGCTCCGTTAAAGAATCGGCTACCTCTTCTGGATTGGCAACACCAGTCAACTCAATGAAGATTACATCAGGTTTTAAACGAAGCAATTTTTCCATAGATTGAACGACTTCACTTTTTTTATTGCAGCAAATGCATCCATCTAATAACTTTTCGATCATTTGACTTTTGCCCAACAGAATTCTGCCATCTGTATCCGTCTTTCCAATTTCATTCATTAAAACAGCTGTTTTAAGATTTCTGTCTACAGACTCCTTTAGTAGACGCTCTAACAGAGTCGTCTTACCACTCCCTAAAAATCCACTTAAAACAAACACAGGTATTTTAGACAATTTTATTCCCCCTATCATTTACTCCTCTAATCTTATTGGCCTCAAATCGTTATTATTCTTATTTGCGTATTGTTTTTGTAAAAAAATAGAACTCGTTGCATCGAGTTCCATTTTCCAAACGTCACATTATATCTTTAAATATTTCGCTTGATGTTGCTCCTCTTTGATTAAGATATTTGCCTTTGTAAGGTTCAGCTTCTTCGTTGACCTCAGCAAAAACAAGCTGACAGATCCTACGCCCCACTGTTAATTCTATTGGTAGACGATTCGCATTAAAGAGCTCTAGGGTGATTTCCCCTTTAAACCCTGGATCAACCCACCCTGCGTTTTGAATAAATAATCCAAGCCTTCCTATTGAACTTCTTCCTTCCACAAAAGCAGTAACATTATTAGGTAAGCTAATCGTTTCGACTGTCGTTGCTAAGATAAAAGTTTGAGGTGGCAGAATCATTTTCTCATTGCTCGGTGTAATTCTTTGATAAGCAACAGGCTCATTAAGAGTGATCAAACTTTCATTGTAATCATCAATCGTTACAAAATGACTCCCTAATCGTAAGTCAACAGAAGCTGGTTGAATCTGTTCATTCGTAAGAGGAGAGATTTCAAGCTCTTTATTATTTATTTTTGATAAAATACTTCTTCCAGACAAAATCAATTTTAATCCCTACTTCCTCTTATGCCTTTTGCAAATTCCACTCAAACGGATCCTCCAACGATTTCCAATCTGTTGTGAATTCAGTATCCGTTAAGAGACAACCATCCAATTCCTTCGTTATTTCATCTTTGTCTAGATCAGTTCCTATGAAAACTAGTTTGGTATGCCTGTCACCAAATTCTACATCCCAATCTTCAAGCAAATGAGGATTATCCCTTAGTATTTTCTTTTGCTCAGCAGACGGAAGACTTGCTACCCAATAAGAAATAGGTTCAATTGTAACCGAAGGCCCTGCTTGTGACATTAATAGTGCTAGGTTATTTCTTGTTGAACACCATGCAATTCCTTTTGCCCTGACAATATTACTAGGCATTGAATGGACCCAATTTTGAAAACGAACCGAGTGAAATGGTTCTCTTCTCATGTACACAAAAGAGGAAATCCCATACTCTTCTGTCTCAGGTGTATGTTGTTCATGCCCCTGGGTTAACTCACGAATCCATCCTGCTGAGTTGCTCGCTTCTTCAAAGTTGAATAAATGTGTATTCAAAATTTCTTTTGGATCAACCTTTGCATGTATGGATCGAATCAGTTTTGCTTTTGGTTGCAATGTCCTTAGCACTTGTTCTAATTTTTGTAATTCTTCTTCCGATACTAGATCACATTTGTTCAAAATAAGTACATCACAAAATTCAATTTGATCAATTAGCAAGTCAGCAATTTCTCTTTGATCATCTTCACCTAATGATTCTTTTCGATCTAACAAGCTCTCTCCTGAGCGGAAGTCGTGCCAAAAACGATTCGCATCCACGACCGTCACCATCGTATCCAAACGGCAGAATTTTGTTAAATCTATATTTAACTCCTCATCTATATATGAAAAGGTTTGGGCAACCGGAGTAGGTTCACTAATACCAGTTGATTCAATCACAATATAATCAATATTCCCTGCTAGAGCTAACTTCTCGACTTCAATTAACAAATCTTCTCTAAGCGTGCAACAAATACATCCGTTAGACATTTCGACTAATTTTTCTTCCGTTCTAGATAATTCCCCGCCTTGTTTAACTAGTTCCGCATCAATATTTACCTCACTCATGTCATTGACAATAACTGCCACTTTAAGTCCTTCACGGTTTTTCAAAATTTGATTGAGTAATGTCGTTTTACCTGAACCAAGGTAGCCACTTAAAACGGTTACGGGAATGGTTTTATTCATAAAGTACCTCCTACATTTCGTAAATCGTAATGATTACTATTTTCATATTTTAACCGTCCTGTTAACATTTGTCAAAATGTTTTCACGATGTTTTAATCCACAATTTTAAGGACAATATATGTAAATAGAATGTACCCTAAATAAAGGAGGTAAAAATATGCGACACGAACATCATACTCACGAACAACACCCACATAAACATAGTGTAGCTTGTGGTCATACAAAAATTAAACATGATGATCACATCGATTATGTACACAATGGTCATCTTCATCACGAACACAATGGACACTGGGATGAATGCAAAATCCCGGTAACCGAAACCAACCCAAATGAGTGTGCTCCAATGAATTGCGGTTGTACTCACGAGGAAGATTGTGGTCATGAACTAGTTCCTCATGGCGATCATATGGACTATTTGGTAAATGGACGATTGCATCACGTTCATGGCGATCATTGTGACGACCATGGCCCTGTAGAATTGGTAAGTGTTCAATAGATAGTAGAACCCCTTCCATGGAAGGGGTTCTACCTGTCTTCATTTCTTCATTCGTGTACATTGCTAATTTTAATTTCTTATCTTTCCCTCCAAAACTTATATCCATTAGCTGCAGTAATGCTACTCTTTAACTCCTAACACTTCTAAATTTATTAAGAATAGATTGGAAAAATAGGACCTGCTATTTACAAATAGCATAAAGAACGCTAGAATTTAAATCGTAATAATTACTATTTATAAACCGATAGTGAATGAACGAATACATTCAACTTTCTGACTCTGTTCAAAAAGGGAAAAATCACCCCTTTTTGAACAGACTCTATAAGAGTGTTTAAATGGTTTTATAGATGATGAGGAGGATTTATTAATGAAAAAAGTACCTGTTACTGTTTTAAGTGGATATCTAGGTTCTGGCAAAACCACTTTATTAAACCACATCTTAACCAACCGTGAAGGATTAAAAGTGGCTGTAATCGTAAATGATATGAGCGAAGTTAATATTGATGCAACGCTTGTAAAAAATAATGGTTTTTCTAGAACGGAGGAAAAATTAGTTGAGCTTCAAAACGGCTGTATTTGCTGTACTCTGCGTGAAGATCTAATGCAGGAGGTTGAACGAATTGTTGATGCCGGTAATATCGATTATATTGTCATTGAATCTTCTGGAATAAGCGAGCCTGTCCCTGTTGCCCAAACATTTACGTATATTGATGAAGAAGTTGGGATCGATTTAACTCAAAAATGTAAGCTCGATACAATGGTGACCGTTGTTGATGCGAACCGCTTTTGGGAGGACTATGCATCAGGTGAATCGCTGCTTGACCGTAAAGAAGGTACAGATGAATCCGATACGCGTGAAATTTCAGATCTTCTTGTTGATCAGATTGAATTTGCCGATGTGATTGTTCTTAATAAAGTTGAAATGTTAGAAGAAATTGATAAGAACGAATTAATTGGTTTCATGAAAAAATTAAATGCGGATGCCGACATCATTCCTACTTCATTCTCTACGGTTGAATTATCTGCTATTTTAAATACGGGGAAATTCGACTTCGAAAAAGTCAGTCAATCGGCTGGTTGGATCAAGGAATTAAATGAAGAACACACACCAGAAACGGAAGAATACGGTATCTCTTCGTTCGTCTACCGCAGTAGGAAGCCATTTCATCCAGAACGACTTATGAATTGGATGGAAAATTGGCCTGTTGATGTTGTTCGAGCAAAAGGTTTCATTTGGCTCGCCTCACGAAATCAGGTGGCAGGTTTAATTTCGCAATCTGGCTCGACTGTAACCATTCAAGGAGCTGGAGAATGGGTTGCAGCCTACTCGGAAGAAGAAAAACAACAAACATTACTCGAAGAACCAGAGCTTTTAGAAAAATGGGATCCCGAATTCGGTGATCGAATGACAGAGCTAGTCTTAATTGGGATTGATATGGATCATGAAGAAATAAGAGAATCGCTTAATGAATGCTTATTAACAGATAAAGAAATGGAAGCCGATTGGACAACATTTGCTGATCCCCTTCCGGAATATGTTGAAGCATAAATATAATAGTTTACTACTATAGCAAAGGGCAGTTAAGAGATTCCTTCCTAACTGCCCTTTTTTCTATATTCTTTCATTCAAGTTGAAGTATGAACTTCAACCTTTATTTAAAGGCTTCTCCGATTCTTTTATTGTTAGCTATTACGCTTTTGATATAGTGCGTAAGTGATTCAAACGAGAAATCTTACATATGAATAAAATTATTCTTAAAAACATATTAGGTTGTTCAAAAAAAAGACTCTTTTTTTTGAACAACCTCTAATGATGATATTATCATTTTTTTGAAACTCTCTTTACTATTTCTCTATCTTTTTCAACTCCTAGCACCGTTCCTTCAGTTGGTTCAAAGTATCTTCCATTATATGAATGACTAACCTTATCCTCCAATGAATTTCCTCTCATTAGCGCTTCAACAAAACGAGGAGCATCCTCACTAGACATTTCTTTATACCAGTGACCGTCAGGATAGGTAATCAGGACGCATTTATCTTGACAGCGTCCATTACAAAGCGTTCTTGATGTATGTATCACAGGGTCTAAACCTTTAGCTGCTATCTCCCCCCTAATACCTTGAGTTAATTCTTCTGCCCCTGCTTTATTACAGCTACTTCCATTACAAATAAGAATGTGATGCTCTGTATCAGTTAAATTCCATGTAGCCATTTCTTCAACTCCTTTCTGCTTTTATAAATAAGTGACATAGACGATAATAGTTATTATTACGATTTATTTCTTGCAAATATACAGCAATCTAGGCGAATTTTGATCATATTTACTGCCATCATAGTTACCAAACAAATGCATGATTTTTAGATTATTATTCTCTAACATTTCACTAATTCTGTTCTCTGAATATAGTTTCACTCGTTCTTCGTAATGACGAGTTGAATCGTTATCTTTAACGACTATTCGTTTAACAACAGCGTCATTATCAATGTTTCTATAATGATTGATGGCTGTATGGTCAATTGTTTGCTGTGAAAAAGGAACTAAATTTTCCCTAGTAAATGATGGATTTAAATAATCAAATAAAAAATATCCACCTTCCTTTAAAGAAGAATATACCCGTGTAAAAACACGCTCATTATCTTGATCATCTTCAAAGTAACCAAAACTTGTAAAAAGATTAACAACGATATCAAATTCATTATTAAATGTTATATTTCTCATATCAGACCTAATATATTTTATACCTAAGGTTTGAGACTGAGTCTTCGCCTCTTCTAACAGAGTATTTGATAAATCGATTCCAGTCACGTTCAATCCTCTTTTTGCAAACCAGCGGCTATGTCTCCCAGCACCACAACAAAGGTCTAGCACTTTCTGATCTTTCTTGTATGGAATAAAATTCATTATATTACTTAGCTCTAAATGTGCGTTTTCTTCATTTCGATGTTTATAGATCATTAAATAATCTTCTTGGAAGTGATCTTCATACCAAAGCCCCACAATTATTCTCTTCCTTTCTCATTTCGACACGTTTACGGTTTAATAATAGGTTCTATCTGTTCTTATTTGTATAAACCACTTACTAAAATATCAAGAGCAGATGGAACTCGGATCCCTTCAGCTGCTGCAGACAGTGGCATAATAATGAAGTGCTCTTCCTTTATTGCTGTGACATCTGATAATCCAGGATGATTCAACAATTGCTCTTTTTTATCTTCTGCTGTTGTTTCACCATAATTAACAATTACAATTACTTCTGGATCTCGGTCCACCACTTCTTCCCAGCTTACTTCTCCCCAGTTGCTATCAATATCATTAAAAATATTATTACCGCCAGCCATTGTAATGATGGTATTCAAAAAGTTTTGCCCTACAGTAAATGGTGCCGTATCTCCACTATCAAATACAAATACACGTACAGGCTCTATCCCCTCAGGAATCGTTGTTTGAATATTCTCTATTTCTGTTTCCATCTTGTTGATAAGTTTTTCACCTCGTTCGACAACATTAAAAATTTTAGCGATGTTACGGATATCTTGATAAATATGGTTAATAGTTGGTCCAATGACAGTTGATGATTCATGCAAATAGGCGTTAATACCGAATTGCTGTAGCTGCTCAACTGTCCCTATATTATCTTCGCGGAAAGCACTACTCCAACCAGCATAAGCAAAGTCAGGTTCTTCTTCTAAAAATACTTCCTGGGATGGGGATTGGTCAGATAAAACTAAGATCTGTTCGTAAGCTTCCTTAAATTCTGGTAAAATCTCGTCATCAAGATAGGCTGTACCTACCATATATTCTTCTAAACCAAGAGCCAGCATGACTTCTGTCACATGTTGATTTAATGTGACAGCACGTTGGGGGATATCTGTAAAAACGAGTACATTGTCATTATTTTCAATTTCTACAAGCCCATAGGCTTCTTGTTCCTTTTCTCCTTTTTCTACGGTATTCTTTTCTTCTTGCTGATTATTTAAATTGGTTTCTTTAGTAGAACCACAAGCTGATAATAATACTAGAATCAAGCAAAAAATAAGTCCTAATTGAAATTTCTTTATCATTTTCATACCTCTTTTTTATTTTATTGTTGCTAATATTGTCCATTTAGCTGATTGACTATTATGATTAAAGCTTTTTACACCAAATGGATATCCGCCCTCATTCCACCTATCCTCTTGATAGGGATACAGAAGTCCGGCATTTATTTCGGCTTCTTTTTCTTCCAGCATTTCTTCTTTATATAAGTACGTTAGAGTATCATTTAATTCAGATACCTTCATGGATTCCCATAAGTTAGTAGTAAATTGGTAGTTTTCAATAATTTCAGTAATATAAAACCCATCTAGCATCAACAAATATACAAGCTCTCGAGGTGTAATAATACTAAGTTCTCGTTCGACCCGGTATTGAGATTGAAGTGTACCTTTACGATAGCTCTCATAGGTAGCTGTGTAGTGAAAAAGTTGACGCTGTATAGATGTCACGCCTTCTACCGTAAAATAAATCATTTTATGATCAGTCAGTTGCTTTCGTTGTCTTACTTTCCAGGCAGGTTCATTTGGTGGAAGAACCAAATCAATAGCGACAAGTCCATCCTTTTTCAGATGCTTACGAATCACAGCTAAGAGATCTTTTTGTTCTGCTACTGTTGTAAAATGCTGAAAGAATCCGTCAGATAATAGAATATGACTATAACTTTTATTTAAATCAAGTGTAGTTACATCCTCTTCTAAAAAAGTCACTTCTCTTTTCAGACGGTTTGCTTTTTTTCTTGCAACATCCAACATCTCAGAACTCCAATCAACTCCGGTAACAGGAATATTGTATTTGGCCAACTCTAAAGCAATCCTTCCAGTACCTACACCTAGCTCTAAAACATAGGGGGGCTCTTCTGATCGCAATATCCAATTTCTGTAAAGATCCTGTCCACCTTTTCCAACAAATAAATCATAGTATTCTGCTTCAAGCCCCGTATATTTAGAGTTAGCTGCTCTTACGTGCCGTTCTCCTTGAAGCCCACACCTTTGGCATAAAGAACCAGCTAAAGCTGAGTAAGGAGTTTCTGCTGGAATACCATTTTTACAATCCCCATGCCATTCATTATATTGGAAGCCACAATATGTACATTTATAATTTGCCATTTATTCTCCTTTCTCTTACTTACAAGTGTGCTACAATGGTGAGAATGTTGATTCGTTCAAAACATTCCGTCAGATATAAAAAGAATTTGTGGTTTTCCAGTTTTAGGGTGGTGCGTAACTGTGCAATCTACTTGAAAAACTTCTTTCAGCATTGACTTAGTAATTACTTCTTCTGGTGAACCATACCTTACTACTTTTCCATCTTTGACAACATATAAAGCATCACAATAGGCTGCAGCTAAATTCAAATCATGGAGTGCAGCTAGAACACTCACATTTAAATTTCGAACGATATCAAGCATGTGAAGCTGATGATGAATATCAAGGTGGTTCGTTGGTTCATCTAATATAAGAAATGGTGCCTCTTGAACAAGGGCTCTAGCAATAAAAACCCGCTGCTTTTCTCCTCCAGATAGCGTAGAAAAACCTCTATCTGTAAATTGCTCCAATCCAACCTTCACTAAAGAAGATCTAACGAGAGCTACATCTTCAGCTGTATCACGCTCTAACAATCGCTTATAAGGGCTCCTCCCCATTAATACGATTTCACTTACTGTAAAATCAAAAGGAACAGACCCTTCTTGACTAACAACTGCCATACTTTTAGAAAATTCTTTATAAGAGAGCTTAAAAATATCACGTTCATCTAAAGAAAGAAGTCCCCCATGTGGACGGAAAATTCGATAGATTGTTTTTAATAATGTCGACTTCCCACTCCCATTAGGGCCTATCACGCCAACGAATTGTCCAGAGTAGACATGGATACTAATATCTTCAATAATTTTTTTTTGTTCAATCGTCGTCGTTAGTTGTTCAACTGTTAAATTCATTTTCCTTCACCTCCCCCAAAAGAATAGGAACTGCGCCTAAGAAGCCAAATGAAAAAAGGCCCTCCACACAATGCAGTAACAATTCCAATTGGTAACTCTTGTGGTGCAACGACTATACGTGATAGAACATCCGCCCAAATGAGAAAAATAGCACCTACAAGAGCACTTATTGGTAAGACTCTGCGATGTTCCGAGCCAATAAGCAAACGAACAATATGAGGTACCATTAACCCAATAAAACCAATTGCTCCACTTACTGCCACTAATACTCCTGTTAGTAATGCCGTTAAGAGGATAAGCATTTTTTTAAAGACATCGATATTTAACCCGAGATTAGAAGCTGTTTGATCACCCATTAAGAGCAGGTTGAGTGGCCTTGCTAAAAAAAGAAGTAAACCAATCCCAATAAATAAACATAAAAATGGAATAGATAATTGCTCCCACTTAGCCCCTGCCAAGCTTCCCATCATCCAAAATAACGCGTCGCGCATCCCTTCCTCACGAGGTGCTGAAATAACGATATAACTTGTAATAGCAGAAAGCATCATCGATATGGCAATACCTGATAATAAAAGCCTAACCGTTGAAATTCTCCCATTCACTTGGGCTAAAATAAAAACGAGGAAAACGGACAAAAGAGCGCCTAGAAAAGCAGCAATGGAAAGAGCATATTGGCCAAATACTTTAAACGCTCCAAAAATGATTACTAGCGTAGCACCAACAGAAGCCCCTGATGATACCCCTAAAATAAACGGATCGGCTAGGGAATTTCGAACCAATGCTTGAATAGCGACACCCACCACGGCTAAACCCGCACCAACAATCGCCCCTAATATGACTCTAGGAAAACGAATTTCCCAAATAATTTGTTCCTGAGCTCTTGACCAATCAGATAGAATTAAATTTTCAAAAACAGGAATTTTTGAAAAAGCAATTTTCCAAACTGTCATTGGAGAAATAGAAACAGGTCCAAGCATAATAGAGGTAGTCATTGAGAAAAGTAAGACAACAACAAGATTCACGAATAGAATTCGATAAATTGTCTCCTTATTTTTCTCTGTTCCTTTTACTTTAGAGGGCTGTTCAATTATATCGGCTTTTGCTAAGCTTCCCATCTGCAAAACACCTCCCTTATAAAGTTAAATATTTTTAAACACGTTATTTAGAAAAAAAGATTAGGATAAGTCTCAAAGCGTAATAATTACGATTTGGAAATTATGATATTTCCACAAGTTCAATATTTTGTAAGACACTATATTTTTAACTTCCTCTCATTTATATTATTCCGAAATACATTGATTGAACTTCTCTTGAAACCATTTTTCATCCAATTCCTTACCGATAACGACCATTTCACTTACTCGTTTTTCATTAGACTTCCACATACGATCTGCATTGCCAGCAAACATCATATGAACACCTTGAAACACAACTCTCTTTTCTAGATTTTCAATATGAAAGATCCCTTTATAACGGTACATATTCGGGCCAAGATTTTGAATAACGGTGTCCATCCACTTTTCAACTTTTGCTAAGTTAAGTGGTTTTTCTGACCTCATCACAATGGCTTTAACGCCGTCATCATGGTGGTGGTGATGGTCCTCATTTAGAAAGTTAGGTGCTATTTCCAGTTTTTTATCAATATCGAATGAATAGATGTTAAGAATCTTCTCAATATCAATATGCCCATATTCACCCTGCTGAAATTGAGCAGATGGATTCATCCTTCTTAATCTGTTTTTCAAGCTGTCCAGCTCTTCTTCACTAACTAAATCTACTTTATTCAAAAGAAGTACATCTGCAAAAGCTACTTGTTCTTGTGCTTCCTGAGAGCGGTCAAGCTGCTCATGGGCATGGTAACAATCCACCACTGTCACAATCGAATCTAAATGGTAGTATTCAGAAAGAGCAGGATCAACAAAAAAGGTTTGGGCAACAGGACCGGGATCTGCTAAACCGGTTGTTTCAATAATGACTCGGTCAAAATTAAACTGCTTTTGACCTTTACGATTCATTCGTTTGTCTTTTAAATCGTGAAGAATTCGAAGCAAGTCACCACGAACGGTACAACAAATACAACCATTATTCATTTCAAAAATTTCTTCATCTGCACCCACAACTAATTTATTGTCGATACCAACTTCACCGAATTCATTGACAATCACGGCAACCTTCTTCCCATGGTTTCCTGTTAAAATATAATTTAATAATGTTGTTTTTCCCGCACCAAGAAATCCTGTTAAGACCGTTACAGGAACTTTTTTCCTTTTACTCATAATGTTAGACACCTTCTTTTCATTTAGTAGTGTAACGATATAAATACCCTTACTGTTTTGAAGTTTTGTCAAAAAGCTCACCAGTCTTCATCAAACAAACCATTCCTCTGTTCGATGATCTTCCCATAAAATAATTGCAACTCCAATATGTTGACCAATAACTACTCCGTTTTCCCCTTGGGCATTTACTAACATCATTCCTTAATAAATTTTCATTTTTACAAACCACAGTTTAATTAATATTATGTATCTTAAAGAATTTAGGCGTTTCTCCTATTCAATAATTTCCAACAAAAATTCGCCAAACTATGACTAAAAGTAAAGAAGAAACGACAGATGTTACCGCTTGTTTTGAGGCAATTTGAAAAGCGATAGACTTACTTACATCTTTAGCAATAGCAAAAAGCGTTACAAGACAAGCCGACAACGTTGATGCTAAATAAATAAGAATAAACAATTCCATTGAAGTTAGATCTAAAAGCAGTTGTCCATTTCTTTCGTTAAAGAGTAAAATTCCATCTTTTCTAAGAATGGAAAAAAGAATACCTAGACTTGCTTCTGCTGGTAAAGAGAAAAAGGCTAAAACAGGCCCGACCTTATTTGAGAGCACGTTAAGTATTTTAAAATGATGAAGCGTTGCAGCAGTCATACAAATGACTAAAAAGATAGGCATAGCCTGATAAAAAAATTGTTTAATCGCATCGCGGACATTGGCCAGAATGACAACGGGATTCCCCCATCTAAGGGATTGATCCTTCATTGGAAAATAACTCTCATGTTGTTGTTGCGGATACCATAATTTTGTATGAATGATCCCCATAACTGCTAGAATGATAATATACGGAAAAAACAACCAAGGCTTCCCTGCCACACTGAATAAAGACAAGGTTGCCCCAACTTGATAACTACAAGCTGAACTAAATGAAATCATTGAAAGGCATTGCTTCCTTGTACATGAAGAACATCCTTTACTTTGATAAACAGCTACAACATTGCATCCGTATCCAGTTACGATCGGAATCATATCTCGTCCCGTAAGACCGATTTTCCTAAGCAAAGGATCCACCGCAACAGTAAGTTTGTCTTTTAAACCCATATTAGTCGTAATTCCAATGGAGATACTAATAAAGACCACAACAGGGAAAGCCCAGACAAATGAATACATTCCTAACGTTAACAATCCAAATGGACCAACTACGATTTCCGCTATTATCATTGGAGCCTGCAGAAACCATTCTTCTACCTGAAGAATAAAATAGGTCTCAACAATAGGTTCAAAAAAGGTTGCAATTAGGAACGCTCCATACACAGGTAAGCCATACACTACGAGAATAATAAGTAAGCTACCTATCAACCACAAACCACCTTTAATGGATGTATTTGTATTTATTTCTTGCTTCTCTAGTTCCATCATCGCTTTAACAAATACACTCATTTCCACAGCATGACAAATCATCTAGGTACATATTTGACTGTCGGTAAAACTCAATCAACTCGGCACTAACCTTTATTCCTAGCCGATCGCAGATCTCTTTTGCGACAACAGCAAATCGCTGTCTAAACTTATAAATAAAACAAAAAATCACTTTTTCATGACGGACTTGAGGTCCTATTAAAAACAACCCTTCTGAAACCGTTGATTCATCAACCTCATTCAACTCAATTTCATTTTCTTCATCCCAATAGAAATGCTCTAAAATAAGTGAAAGACTATTTTTAAAACCTGTTGCCAAAATCGGCTGAGTAGAACTTTCCAGTTTTTCTCCATTGGAAAGATGGATTTGATAGTCTTCCTCTTCTTTTTCTACCTTTATCACTTCTGCATTTCCTCTTAAAACTAGTTGATCGGAATCCTGAAATTCAGCAAGACGATCACACGTAAAAGGAGACAATGAAATACTTGGGTCAGGGTTATAACGAGTCCAAGTATCCTCTCTAGCCAATACTGTTACATCCTTCTCTAGATGGCTAAGATGAATAGCGGAATCCATTCCGCTTTCATAACCCCCAATAATGAAAAACTCATCTCCTACTAAGTCCTCCCAAGAGTGAACTTTACTATTATGAAGACATAGTTCTCCACCTTCGAATGGTTGTAAATTAGGATACTGGAATTCTCCACCTGCCCATATCACATATTGACCATTTATTTCTGCTTTGTTTGTATCTAGACGAAATCCCCCTGATGTTTTATCTATATTTTTCACATCAATGCCTAATTCAATTGGTAGTTCAAAATGACTAGCAACCGCTTGAAGATACTTGGCATATTCCTCACCACTTAAATGCTCTGATTGAAACGTAAATCCAGGAGAAGTCTCTGGCACAATAGCATTTAAATCAAGGAGACCAAATCCATGACCAGGAAATGATGGTGTTAATAACCTCATTTCTTTAGGCCATCTTTTAAAAGTACTTCCAACTGAATTTCTTTCTAAAATACAATAATTATGTAGACCCATTTGTTTCAAAATGACGGCAATACCAATTCCTGCTGGACCTGCCCCAACGATGACAACATCGTATTCTTTTTCCACTGTTCTTACCACTCCTCTTTCAATAGCTCCCTCATAATTCGTAATGATTACGATTATCATATATTCTATCCTTTGAATGTTCAGTTGTCAAAACTTTATTCATTTCAACGTATTTTAAAATGGCTGTTAAGTACTTCTTTTAAGACGATCGACAGTGGGGTTCTTGTTGTTGAACGCCTAGCATGTGGAGCCATTGCTCTTCTTCGAGTAAGGTTTCATATTTCATTGAAACTCATCCTGTACTCGCTCAAATTTCAACCTTTCCTATCTTTAAAAAAATCTTATACATGGGCTTTCATCAAGAAAAAGCGAATAGGATTTCTAAACTTATCTAAAGAAAGTGTAACACCCATCTTCTAGATGAATATCATGGTATTCGAAAGGAGATGAAGCAAAATGAATATGTATCAAAGTGATTTAAGAAATGTACATGACCAATGCAAAAACTATCAGTCTTATCATGTTACGTTAACGATGACGGATGGGCGAACAATGGATGGAATTATTGATAACGTTACGATGGATCATGTTTCCGTGTTAGTTGGGGAGGATGTCATGGACCGAGAAGAGGAGACAGAATCCGACACTCGGTATTATGGCGGTTTTGGAGGTTATGGTGTTCCTAGGAGAAGGTTTCGACGCTTTCGACGCTTTGATTTTCCACTAGCTACAATAGCTGCACTAGCCCTATTACCATACATTGCTCCACCACCTGCGTATCCATATTATCCGTACTATCCTTACTATTGATCTGAGGTTGCTTGTGTCTGTTGATTTGTGTCAATATCAGTCGCACTTGATTGCATAAAAACGATGCTATCGGTCTAAGGAGTTTCAGAGGTGCAAACAAGTGACTCACATGATCAATTGCATGGTTTTAACAAAGAAAACCCTCATACAATTTCTTTCATATCAAGATTTAACTCAATTAAGCAGTAAAGTCAGAGAGGTAGAAATAAATATTTCCACCTCTCTTAATCTGCATCGTATGTGAATTGCTATATATTTTAAATGATTATTTATGCAAAACCATTGAGATTGCGAAGGATTTCACTTAATTAACGAAGCAAAAGCAGTAATAAAAAGGGAACATAATCACCAAAAAAAAGACAACTCTTAAAGAGTCATCTTCGTTTGGCTTTGCTGCAAATGACTTATTCCCTGTTCAATCGACTCCCGCTCTAAATTTTCTCCAATACATACGAGCACAGGTTGAAGTGGTTTTTCAGTTGGATATCGTTCAAGAATAAGGTCCCCATAGGCATAATTAAACAAAAAGAGTCCAGGAGTCTCTGTCAAATATATAAAGCCTTTTGCCCGGTAAAGTTGCCCTTGAATTCTTTCTAACCAATGCGTAAATTGAATTCTATCAATTGGTTGATTGACAGGAACTGAGAATGTTCTTACATGTAAATGATGGTGAACATGAGATTCGTGATGATCGTTTTCCAAAAGTTTAGTAGCGGTTTCCATTTGTTGTTGACCTTCTCCATATAATAATGAAGGATGTATTTTGCCAAATTGAACGCTTGAAATAATTGCCTTAGCATTAACCTGCCCAATGCTCTCCCTTATTAACTCAAGCTCAGTCTGACTCACTTGATCTATTTTATTTATGAGGATCATATCCGCATACTTAACCTGTTCCGCTAACAGCTTTTTCAACTTAATGCTTAATCTGTTTTCATGCCACTGTTTCGCATTCACAACCGTTAAAATAGCTTTCATCACTACTTTATTAGCTAGTTTCGGATGTGTACACGCATCCATAATTTCTAACGGATGAGCTACCCCAGTTGCTTCTATATAAATAGCATCTAAATCATATTCTTCTAAAATTGAGTTCAATTGTAAGCTCAACTCTCCTTGAATCGTACAACAAATACATCCATTCAGCATTTCTTTCAGCGGGATATCAGCAGGAATAATTGAAGAATCTATACTAATATCACCTAACTCATTCATTAATACTCCAATGCGTCTACCAACTTTTTTTTCCAATTGGATTAATTCCTTTAATAACGTACTTTTCCCACTTCCCAAGAAGCCACTTAAAATAAAAATTTCTACCGGTTTATTTTCCATTAGCTGTTTCCTATTTTAAATCCTTTCTAATTTCTCTTATTACATGTGCTAATTCAGAACTAATCAATTTACTCATGGCCAATTTCACTGCACCGCTTGAACCTGGCATAGCAAAAATAGCTGTGTGTTTACTGACGCCTGCAATAGCACGACTTAGCATAGCTGCGGCTCCAATATCTTCTGTGTAGCTAAGCATTCTAAATAATTCTCCAAAACCAACAATCTCTTTATCGAGCAATTCTTTCACTGTTTCAATTGTAACGTCCCTGTCCGCTATTCCCGTTCCACCATTTAACAAGATTGCATGAATCTCAGGGGCTAGAATGCCCTTTTGAATCGCCTCACTAATTGCTTGTTTTTCATCTCTTACAATCTCATAATCTAGGATTACATGCCCCTGTTTTTCTAAAAATTCCCGAATTAACATGCCACTTTTATCCGTCTCTGCCGTACGAGTATCGCTTACGGTTATAATTTTACAATTGACTTGTTTCGGTGCTTCTTTTTTATGTTCCATTACACTCATTAATAGACTCTCCTTTTACTAGTAATCTTTATTTACATGATAAGTCTCTGTATCTTTCATGACCTTATCAAGAGCTTGCCAACACATCAAAGCGCAATTATGGCGTGCTCTTAGTTTGTGTACTCCCTGTAAGGATAAGGCATCTCCTAAATCAATAAGATCATTTGATTGCTCACCTTCTCTTATTAACTTTTCAAACTCACTTCTAATCGTTGCAACGGCAGCCAAATCCTTTTTCTTAATTAACTCTGTCATCATCGATGAGGAAGCCATACTAATACTACAGCCCTCTCCTTCAAAAGAAACATTTTCTATTAGATCTCCTTCGAGCTGTATATATAGAGTCATTACATCTCCACAGGTTGGGTTTTTATAATGAACTTTACGTATTTCATTTCCATCAAGTTGCCCGTAATTTTTTTTGTATTTAGCATGATCCATTACAACTTTTCGGTATAGGTCATCTAGCATTACATTATTTCCCTCCTTTCTATCTATCATTTATGATTACACAAATAAGAATCATTACGATTTATTTAATATTTTAAATGACCTAACCAAGATAATCAAATATAAAAACAAAAAAAGTGACTCTGATCAATCTGAGTCACCTTTCTGTTTCAACATTTGAACGTATCACTTCTCTATTTATCTAACATAAAACACCTTACTCAGAATCTAAGCAGAAGCGGCTTATGACTTTTTTCTTTGAGATCCGTACTCGGTTCGAACCAGTGACCTCTACCTGTCAAAATTAAAAGAACTATGTTTATTTAAATCAAGGTTTTTGGCAAATTCGTATTGAGTATATTATACGCCACTAGGACTAACACCACTATCCTAGCGCTAGTTACTTTTAAAATGTGTTTATGGATGATTGCTACAATTTGAATGAAATTGCAACATTTCACTATGTTTACCTGCTCAATAGTCAGCTTTTTACTTTTTCTTTAACCGATACGAGATACAACGGATTTTGAACTTTACCAAATTCAGATGCATGCGGACGATCGTCATCATCTTCATACCCATAATCAATCATACGGTTACGATTTAAACATAGCTTTGTATAAGCTGGTTTTAGTAAGTCAAACAGACGAAACCTATCCTCTAATTGTGGGAAACGTTTTTGATAATCGATAATCGTTTTTCTAAGCAAGAGCCAAAAACGTTCCTCTTCATAATGATAATATGTGTCTAGAATATCAGTTAAGTAACGGAAATGGCAGACAAATAGACCGGTGAAAATAAATTGACATAACCCTTCTGCTTCTTCACTACGAAGCACAGGCTTTAATTCCTCGGGTAAACTTAGTAGTTCAGGCAGCGGCTCTTCACTAACATTTACATCATCTACAAAATCTTTCATAGCTAGACGATGTGGGACATAATCCTTTAACACTACTACTGTGTTTTGCCCGTGCGGTGAAAAGACCGTTCCATATTTATAGAGATAATGTAATAGTGGTGGCATTGTCACGTTAAATAGCTTATCGATCCATTCATCAACCGTTAAACCAGATCGTTCAATTAATGAAGCTACAAAAGGTTTTCCAGCATTGTCTACATAAAGAAGGGAAGCCAACGTAATCGCATGCTCTTCTTCCTCTAAAAGTGAATAAATGCTTTCACGCCAAATGCTGCCTAACATTTCAAGATATTGATAAGGGGCACCATCTAGCTTTGAATAATAGGGGTGCTCATAATTCATACTCGCTATTTCTCCCGGTAAGATAATTCGACACTCATCTCGTAGGAAAGAATCCTGGTCACGGATGCTATGAATATATTCTGTAATAATCGGTGCAACAACGGTTCGTTCCCCAGGTAGTCCACGATATACTAACGTATTTAAAATACTCATTGGTAATTTCACGTGGTGTTTCTCTTTAGCACTTGTATTAACAAAGGTACGGATTGACTGCTGCGGAAGGTATTCATCCTCACCCGCTCCAAGAGGCACGATCCTTTTTTGAGCAATATCTCCAGGAAAATATTGAATAATCATGTTGTTCCATTGCCATTCATGTATCGGTAAAAAGAAATACGCTGATGCCTCTAGTCCTTCGCTCTTTAAATGCTCTACGAACAGCTCAAATTGTAGATTCCCTAACTCTGCTCGAAGCAACGTTTCATAATTTAAATCAGAAACAGCATGAAACGTTGCATAATCCTTATGAACAGCTACCCATAATAATTTCACTTGTTTTTTTTGTTCTGGTGAATAAGTGAGGTAATCTTGATAATCAAAGCCAATTCGTCCTTTATTATATGTAATCCACGGATGTCCTTCCATTTCTCCTTCTAGCTCTCCATAGTCCATATCGATTAACTCATCTACACGTTTCGTTTTCTTTTCCTGTAAAATATGGGCATCGGCTAGCAATGTGTTGTTGTATTCTTTGATGAGGTGCCCGGTTGTCAGAGGTTTCATTCCAACTGTTTGCTGAATATCGAGAATAAATTGAAGGGGATTGTTAGCTTTTTCCCACTTTCCATTTCTCCTGCAACGAATTGAATCGGGGTAAATTCGATAACTATCCATTAAACGTTTTTTTGCTTCAAATAGATAGCTAATTTCTTGTCCACTGTCTTCCTGAAGGAGAAGTTGATAGATGGTTAATCCACCTGCTTCTTCAATAACTTCTGGGTGTATGATCTCCTCATACATAAATTCTGAGATCATTTTTGTTAGTAAGTTCAAACCGACTTCATTCCAAATTTCAGCTGTCAATATTTCTTGTACATAGTTTCCATTTTCCATGATTCCACTCTCCTTATGTATTCATTTAACCGACTTCTTTTACATCTGTTTTCTGATCCTGTGGCTTTGTATCTTTAAAAAGAGTTAAACGTGCGACAATCAGGGTCAGTAAACAAATCGCTCCAGCAAAAATTAATGGTGCCGCTAAGTTATATGACATAACTGACATTGAAGCAAGCAACGGAGCGAAGAGTAACCCTGCATTTTGAAACGATGAGGCCATTGTATAAACCTGCATATGATTGCTACTTTTATTAAATAAGTAAAGTTCGAGTGCTGATTGGGAAATTGCAAGAAAGAAACCGTAAAAAACCCTTCCGATCGATAACACTATAAAGCTATTAGTAACTCCTTGTAAAATGAGACTAATAGATAAGACGCCTAGTGCTATCGCAAAAACAAATGGGACTTTTTCCTGTGAATAAACTTTCCGAATGACTGGATAAGCAATCATTGCCATCGCACTTGGAACCATAAATAAAATACTACTTTCAACGATAGAAAGCTGAAAATCATTAATTGTATACGTTGTAAAATACGGGCGAATCATATTATTCGCTGTATGAAAAGCAAAAATGATTAAACCAATCCAAAAAACAAAATAGACCTGCTTACTAGTCGAGTGAACTGACTCTCTATCTAACACGATTTTTTTCCTTGATGAAAGCTTTCGTAATGTGAGGAAGCAAATAAGCCATAGAATAACCTCCACTCCAGCCAGTCCGTAAAATAAGAGCAAAGGGTCATCAAGTCGGATGATCCATGCCCCAGATAACGTCCCTAGGATGATCGCTCCGTGAAAGATCATATGGTACGCTCCAACAACAGCAGAACGTTTCCCCTCCCCATTTAATTCAATCAGCAAAGGATAAACAAGAAAGAAGCTGCTCTTTCCGATTAATAGTAAAATCGTAAACAATAAAAATTGCTGTGTATCCTGCGATCCTGCCATTCCTACCAGCATCACAGCGGAAACCCATTGTCCAACATACAACAAGTGTTTCACTTCAAAGTATTTGGAAAGCAGCCCCCAAATTGGAACTGCTACGACAACCGTTAATCGTGCAATAAAAATATAAAAAGCTGTATATTCCAAATCTTCAATTCCAAACACCTTATTAAAAAACTGAGGATAAAAGGGAGACAGTGCAACATCCGCATACACGAAATAGAAAATCAAGAAAAATAACACTGTCTGAGTTGTCTTAAATGAAGACATTTAGTTAACCCCAAATTGCTGAAATGCATTTCGCTTGCGAACAGGATAGACTTCCCGATTAACAAGTTGATTGATGATCATTGCATTCCGGTAAGCTCCTAATCCTAAATCCGGAGCCCCCACTCCATGGGTATGCATCTCCCCATTTTGAACAAAGATCTTATTGGCTATATCGTCCGATAGCTTAAGCTGGTAGTTTTCCTCAACACAATACCTCCCTTTTTCATCCCACTCGATCAGCGATTTCAAATTCGAAATAAATTTTGGAATAGGATGCTGATAACCAGTTGCTGCTATGACAACCTCACTTTCATGGATAAAATCTTGCTCCTGTTCCCATTGTCTGCATCGTAATTGATGCTTTCTGTTTGCACCCGGTTCAATCTCCTTTACAGCTGCTACTTCGGTTTTAGCAAGCAAACGAGCAGGTGGCTCCTGCCCTCCGACTGAATACTCATAGAGAACATCGTAAATATCAGCTATCGTCTTCGCACTTATTCCCTTATATAACAAGTCCATTTTCGGAAGCTGCACGTCCTTTTTTTCCTGAGACAATCTGTAAAAGTAATTCGTATAGTCTGGTGAAAAATGCTCCAAGCCAAGCTTTGAGTACTCCATTGGGAAGAAGCCTTTTGATCGTGTAAACCAATCTAATTGATAGTTATACATAGGCTGTTCCTTCAATAGTTCTAAAAAGACCTCGGCCGCACTTTGTCCTGATCCTACAACAGTAATAGAATCGGCCTTACGTAATCGCTCTCGCTTTTGTAAAAATTGGGCAGAATGAAAAAGAGTATCTTTTGAATGACCTAACATACTATCTGGGATAAAAGGTGTACTCCCAATCCCAAGGACAAGATGCTTGGAATAATAGTAGGTTACATCCCCTGTTTCGATGTCCTCTGTTTCTATTTTGAAGTAACCATTTTGGCAGTTTAGCTCTCCTTCATACCAGCTCACTTCAGCAAAATCAGTCTCCCACTCAATTGTTGTCACTCTCTTACCAAAGCTGCAGTTTCTGACTTGTTCAGATACCCATTTGCAATAATGATTGTACTCTCTTCTTGGAATATGAAATCGTTCAAGAAAGTAAAATTTATACAACCGTTCATGTTCGTGCAAGTAATTGAGAAAACTAAACCGACTTTTCGGGTTAGCCATCGTAACAACGTCTGCTAAAAATGGGACTTGGAGTGTCGTTTCCTCGATCAGAAGCCCTCCGTGCCACTCAAAATGAGGCTTTTGCTCAAAAAATAGTGCCTTTACTTCCGTGCTCTCTTCCATTAAAGCTGCTAAACCTAAATTAAAAGGACCAATCCCGACACCAATGACATCAAACATTTTGTTGTTGTATGAAGTTGACATCCTTCCACCTCCTTAAAAAGGTTGTACGCTCACAAAACATGAGCAAGCCCCGTTTATCAGGAAGGTCTACTTCCTTTTGTGCTTCAAAGCCGCATTTCTCAAAAATATGAATCATTTTTTCATTACGAATATCGGGCTCAGCGACAATTTTACTAGTCTCCTCATGCCGAAATCCAAAGGCAGTCATTGCTCGAAGTAATGGTAAGGATAACCCTTTTCCTAAAAATTTCTCAGGGCCAAACAACAGGTGAATCCCTTGGTCTCCGTTGTCAGCCTCATAGTAATTTGCAATGATATCATCCTTAGCCCAATAGCATTCCCAGTAGCTCATCGGCTCACCATTAACATGACCTATGTATAAAGTCTGATGACGATCAGCTAATAGCTTTTGTAAATGCGCCTTATATACAGGCAGAGGAAAGTTTTGCTTCCAAAATGGAATGACATGGGCTTGATGATGCCAATGATGCAAACGCTCCAAATCCTCCTCTAATTGGACTTGGCGAAATGTAATTTCATAACCAGTCTGCTCATCAAAAAGTTTCACTCTTCACCAACTCCTTCTGGACCAATGGATTATCGATTTCAACATACACCGATTGCGTTTCAAGAGAGCCTGTCAACTCATCCATGTCATGAAAACGAGTGAGTAAGTTTGCTTTGCACGGAAGTTTCTCGTACGTTAGCAAGCTTTGAATAAATTGTGATGAGTTTTTCTTTGGGATCTCAATCCGAGCAAGGGCTTCCTTAATTTTCTGTAATAGTTTCCTTTCATCGATCAGCCCCCCGACTCCAAACGCATTCACTAGGCCGAGTAAATGATTGAAGTAAAAATAATAGCGTAAACGCTCATCCGCAATCACATCCGAACAAACAGTATTGCTTTTTTCGCTAATTCCTGGCAATAGCTGATTAAGTTGCTCATGATAAGACTCACAAAAATAGTAGCCTTGATTATCTCGGTAAAAGAAACGATCAGGATACCCATCTTTTAACTGAATGACACTATTTTGCTGATGTGCCTCAAGTGCAACTCCATAGGTTAAGAAAAGCCAGATAATCGGCTGGAGGGATCGATCAAGATAGCGCCCGAACCAATCCAAGCTCACCTCTTCAGTCGAGCGCCCTTCCTTCTTTGCTAATTGTTTAATCATTTCTGCTAGTCTCGATGTTTGTCCGTTAATTGAATCGTGACATAATGAAGCAATAGGAGTGGCATTATCAGCATCCTCTAAATAAAATGGATTCTCTCTTAAAATCACTTCAAAGCCAGATTCTTTTTCCCCATCAAGTGTAACCGTCATAAAGGCTGGATCACATATTACTTGAAAGTCCGGATGATTGTTTCGTAGATCGTCACCAATCTTTCCATCTAGTAGTTTCTTAACCTCTACTCCTCGTTCAAGCTCCATGTTTTTATTAGCACGGACCGAATTTGTGATTTTTACATTTAAAGAAAACTTAAACATATACCTTTCTTCTGGATGATACACGGTCCGCACGGAGGATGTTGGATAAAAAGACCGACCATGGTTTCCAACACTTTCAATTAATCCTTGCTTCATCAGTATTTGTATTTTCGGTTTCCGCGTTAAAAATTCAGCCTGCCACGGGTGTATCGGAAGTAGAGCATACTCGTCTGCTTGACAATACTTAGATTTAAAGTCACTTGTCACTTCAGGATCCTCTAGCAATTGTTTCTTTACAAGATTAACAGCTGTATCTTCAAGGGCTGAGCGATGATAAACAATCGATGTATGAACGCGGAAATAATGTAATTGAAAATGCCCCTTTAGCTCTGGTGAATAAAGAGGAACATCCCATTCAGCAATTCCCTGACGACTTTTTGGTGTTGGATGTAATAAATGCCCAAAAATCAATGCTTGCTCTGCTTCAATGAAACTCATATCAGGCTGATAGAGGCGATCGCTCTCTTTCATGCGTGCTTGAATAAATTGTTCGATGCTTTGGCAGCTTAAAATGACTCGCATCATCAGCTCGTCTTGATTGCCTGTTCCACTTGAAGCAAACCCTGCTTTCACATTTAGCTCTTTAATGATCAGACTTGTAAGCGTTATGTAATCAAGTTCAAGCAGGTCGTTATTCTCAGCTGAAAGAGAATAGAAGAGCGGATACGAAAAAATATGGCGTCCAGTTATCGACCAATACGAAAGTGGTATATATAAGTGAATGCCTTGATTTTTCAATTCACAATCAATGAGTTGCTTTACTTCTGGACGATCGGCTAGTCTATATGCCAAGTAATCAGCTGCCATGTTTTTTTCAATTAGCTTATATTCTTCCGTTTCTCTCAAATAACAATTTAAAAAACTTTGAATCGTTGCTTGCTCTGCAATGTCTTTCGAATTCATTTTATCGGTCCTCTCCTATTTACGTTCTTCTTTTTGGATCAATTCTTTCATTTGACTTACGATCACTTTAATATCCTCCACCGTTGTTCGCGGGTTTAGCAATGTCAATTTCAAGTAAACCAATTTGTTTACTCGGGTTCTTGCCAATACGGCGTGCCCTTGTTCCAATAGTTTGGTACGAATTAAACCATTCACTCTATTTAACCATTCTGAATCGTTTAAATTATCTTTTCTTTGAGGACAATACCGAAAGACAACCGCATTGATTTCAGGCTGATTCATTAGCTCAAAATCAGGATCTTCTCCGAGGATTGTTGCCGTTTCTTGAGCTAAATCGATCGTATAATCAATCATGTCAGCAAATGTTTTTCTACCAAGAGCATGGAAAGAAACAAAAAGTTTTAATGCATCGAACCGTCTAGTCGTTTGAATCGACTTTGTTACTAAGTTAGGAATGCCCGTCTCTTCATCGTCCTCAGGGTTTAAATAATCTGCATTTAGTTTAATAAAATCAAAGTTGGTTCGTTCCTTTACAAGAAAAGCTCCACAACTAATCGGCTGGTAAAATAACTTGTGAAAATCAACGGTGATTGAGTCCGCAAGATCCATTCCGTGTAACTTATGTTGGTGACGCTCACTTAGCATAAGTGCTCCCCCGTAAGCGGCATCAACGTGGAACCACATGTCAATCTGTTTGGCACGTGCTGCTAGCTCAACTAGTGGATCAATACTGCCAAAGTCTGTTGTTCCTGCTGTTGCTACTAAGGCAAATGGGAGTAACCCCTGTTCACTTACCTCCTTTAAGCAACGATCTAGGCTGTCCGTGCACATACCATGCTTACTATCTGTTTCGATCGGTATGACCGCCTGCTCTCCTAATCCAAGTAAAAATGCAGATTGACGAACGGTAAAATGCGCATCCTTGGAACATAAAATTCGTAGTTTACTAGCCTCTACTGGCAGCCCGTTTTTCTGAGCATCCCAATGAAGCTGTTTTTTAAAATAGCGATCTCGAGCCAGTAATAATCCCATGAAATTAGATTGTGTCCCACCACTTGTAAACACCCCGTCTGCTCGTTTCCTTCTGAAAAATAGATCGCTTAACCAACGGACCATTTTTTCTTCAAGGACAGTAGCAGAGGCACTTTGGTCCCATGAATCCATTGATTGATTCGTTCCACTTATCAACACTTCCGCTGCAAGAGCCGAACTTAAAGGCGGACAATGAAGATGGGCAAGGCATGTAGGGTTCGAGACAACAATTGAATGCTTTAAGATCGTTTCGCCAATATTTTGGAATAATGTTTTAATTGATGATCCATCCTCAGGTAGCGTTTCCTTAAACGTTTCATCAAGCAATTTCACGAATTCTTCATGCGGCAATCCGCTGTATGGCTTTTCATTCCTAGAATACTGATCAACGAAAGCCTCTTGTGCCCATTTCATTGCCTTATCATAGTAATCGATGCTTTCCGCTTCCCCATGTAAAAAGTATCGATCAAACCTATTTTTATGTTTAACTGGTTGCATCGCTTGTTCTAGAAGACCTACTTGACTCAATGTCATTCTTACACCTCCTGCTCTTGTATTAGATGCCCTTTAATCAATGCTTCAGCATGCTTAACCGCATCTAAAAAGATTGTACTAACGGTATCTATTTCCGCAGCTGTTATAATCAAAGGTGGTAAGAAACGAACGACGCTGCTGTGACGACCACCAAGCTCAAGGATCAATCCGCGTTTGAAGCACTCTTGCTGAATCTGGCTCGCTAATTCTGGATAAGCCGGCTGATTGCCAACTTTATTTGCTTGATATTCTTTATTAACAATTTCAACTCCGATCATCAAACCACGCCCTCTTACGTCACCAATGCAATTCGTTTGAGCTTGAATTTCTTGTAATTGTTTCATCAAACGAGAACCCACTTCTTCTGCATGTTCCGCCAACGCATTTTCTTTTACAAATTTAATTGTTGCTGTTCCAGCTGCAAAGGCTATTTGATTACCACGGAAAGTTCCTGCATGTGCTCCTGGATTCCATTTATCTAAATCTTCATGATAGACAACAACAGCTAAAGGAAGAGATCCTCCAATCGCTTTTGAGAGAACGACTACATCTGGTGTAATTCCTGCATGTTCGAATGCAAAAAGTTTTCCTGTACGACCTAAACCTGTCTGAATTTCATCAACGATCAGCGGGATCCCTTTTTCCTTTGTGATTCTCCTCATCTCCCGCACCCACCTATCTGGGGCCGGAATCGCTCCACCTTCTCCCTGAACAATTTCCATGATCATTCCTGCAGGAGGAACAATTCCACTTTCAGGATCACTTAAAAGCTGTTCAATATACGTCTGGCCGATTTCATATCCTTCATGATTACCAACCCCAAACGGGCAGCGATACTCATAGGGGAATGGAAGAAAATGAACATCAGGCATTAAGCCAGGTATTTGTTTCTTCGGCCCTAGATTGCCCATCAAACTAAGCGAACCATGGGTCATACCGTGATAACCACCGTGAAAAGATAACATGCTTCGGTTGCCCGTTGCCGTTTTTACTAGCTTCAAGGCAGCTTCTACAGCATCTGACCCAGACGGACCACAAAATTGAATACGAGCTTTTCTAGCAAACTCTTCTGGAAGACTATGAAACACTTCTTGAACGAACTCTTCTTTGACTGGTGTTGTTAAATCTAATGTATGTAATGGTAGGTTATCATCCAACACTTTTCTAATAGCTTCTGTTACTACCGGATGGTTATGTCCTAGCGCCAAAGTTCCAGCCCCAGCTAAGCAGTCGATAAACACGTTTCCTTCTACATCCTTCACATAAATTCCATTTGCTTCAGCAATCGCAATGGGAAGACGACGTGGATAAGAACGAGCATTGGATTCACGCTTGGCTTGAGTCTCAAGATATTCATCATTAGTTGAATAGAATTTCATAATATCCCCACTTTCTTCATTTATTTTTCTGAGTGCCCTGGGTTAAAACTTTTATAACCACTATCAATTACGAGGGAAATTTTTAAGACTTAAAATACAAAGTTGGTACTGTATCTAAACCTTTGTTATCCATACTTAACTTTAGTTAATATTCGAATTACTACAGATAATGAAAATCATTATCACTTAACCCTCTTGTGCATCTTATTAAAAATGATAATCATTGTCAATTAGATTTGAATAAAATAGTATAATTGTAATACTTTTACTAGGCTGCTTGTTCCACACTTTCCTTTATTTAAGAGTTTGGTTGCGGTACTAACAACACAGTATCCAAATAAATTTATTATAATAAGAAGTGTATTTAACCGTGTTATCAAGCCAAATAAGATACTTCTTTTCTTCATTAGTGCCTCTCCTTGATGGAAGTCACCACAACGTTATTTTTACTTTTAATACCTTTGATAAACGATTAAAAGAGCGTGTTTTGAAATTAGATTAATCAAAACACGCTCTCATTAGATTTTATTTAATTATCTTTTATCACTAGAGTTGCATTAATCTAATCCAACTCTTAAGAATACTCAAAATGTTCAATTATTTTATTTTTTGCATAAAAAAAGTCCTTTATAATGGATAAGTCAGGTGG